>CAVSSK010000021.1:0-759018 GCA_963730395.1 uncultured Acidimicrobiaceae bacterium
TGGGCCGCCGGACACTCGCTCGAAGCGGCACGCCTGTATCGCTTGGCAGTCGAAGGGGCACCGGCCGGTTCACGTCTGCACGCCGTGGGCGACGAAGGCGTGCCGCTTCGTGAGATCGCCGAGGTCATCGGCGCCAACCTGGGCGTGCCGGTCGTCCGCATCGAGCCGGACGAGGTGGTCGACTACTTCGATTTCCTCGCATTCTTCGTCTCCCTCGATAACCCTGCATCGAGCCTGCTGACCCAAGAGCTGCTCGACTGGCACCCGACCCATCCCGGGTTGATCGATGATCTCAATGAAGGGCACTACTTCCAGGTCTGAGGGATGTACACGGAAGCCGTCAGGGCGGTTTCATCGCCCGCAGTGCGTCGGTTCGCGTCCCTGTCACACGGCCGTCGTAGGGGGTTCCCCTGCCCTGCTCGGGTGGTAGAAGTCCTCGAGTACAATACTTATGTGCTGAAAGCAACTATCGAGACTGATGCCGAGTCGGGCCCGGCGGGCCGTCACGTCGACCGGTTCGACGAGGCGCTGCAGACCGTCGCCCGGTCGATCACCCAGGTCCGCCTGCATGAGCGGCTCCTGCGATTGGCCGGGGTCCGGCTCGACCGGGCCGGAGCCACCCTGCTGTTCAAGCTCGCTGCGAAGGGCGACTCGCTCCGTGTCACCGACCTCGCCGAGATACTGGGAGTCGACACCCCGACGGTGACCCGTAAGGTCCAGCAGCTCGAGCGCGAGGGGATGGTCGTTCGCCAGACCGACCCCGACGACCGCCGAGCCTCGAGGATCCGCCTCACCCCGGCCGGTCGCCGGACCATCGAACGGGTTCGGCGGGCCCGCCGGGCCTGGCTCGAACAGCTCTTGCAAGGTTGGGACGACGACGACCTGTCCGCCTTGGCCGACCTGCTCAGTCATTTCGCGCAGGACCTCGAACGAGACCTGGACGACGCCCGTGACTGAGCTGGCGACGGCCCCGGTGGTCGATGAAGAGGCCGCCGGCGCCGAGCACCGCCGGATCCTGGTGATCCTGGGCGCCCTCATGATGGGGATGGCCCTGGCCGCCCTCGACCAGACCATCGTGGCCACGGCACTCCCCACCATCGCCGGCGACCTGCACGGGCTCAACCACCTGTCGTGGGTGGTGACGGCCTACCTCCTGACCACCTGCATCTCCACGCCGCTGTGGGGAAAGCTGGGCGACCTCTACGGCCGCAAAGCGCTCTTCCAGCTGGCCATCGTGATCTTCCTCGTCGGCTCCGTGCTGTCCGGGCTGTCCCAGTCCATGGCCGAACTCATCGCCTTCCGGGCGATCCAGGGGATCGGGGCCGGCGGGCTGATGGTCGGGGTCCCAGGCCATCATGGGCGACGTCGTCTCGGCCCGGCAGCGGGGCAAGTACATGGGCTACTTCGGCGTCGTCTTCGGCGTCACCAACGTGGCGGGCCCGCTGCTCGGCGGCTTCTTCACCGAGCACCTGTCCTGGCGCTGGATCTTCTACATCAACCTGCCGCTCGGCATCGTCGCCCTGTTCGTCGTGGCCGCCGTGCTCCACCTCCCGGTCAAGCGGGTACCGCACAAGATCGACTGGGCCGGCACCGCCTTCCTCTCCGTCGGCGTCACCTGCATCATCTTGCTCACCACCTGGGCCGGCTCCGAATATGCCTGGGGTTCGCCCGTCATCATCGGCGTCGGGCTCGTCGCCCTGGTGTCGCTGGGCATCTTCTGCTTCATCGAGACCAGGGCCTCCGAGCCCATCATCCCGCTCTGGCTCTTCAAGAACCGGACCTTCACCGCCACCTCGGCCGTCGGGTTCATCATCGGCTTCGCCATGTTCGGGGCCATCATCTACCTGCCCCTGTACCTCCAGATCGTCCACGGAGCCTCGCCCACCCTTTCGGGCCTCGAGCTCCTGCCCATGATCGGCGGGATGCTGCTCACCTTCATCTCGAGCGGGCGCATCGTGACCCGCACCGGGCGCTACAAGGTGTTCCCGATCGTGGGCACGGCGGTCCTGACCCTCGGCCTGCTCTCGCTCACCCAGCTCGGACCGCACACCGCGCTACGGGGAGGTGGCCGTCTTCATGTTCATCACCGGGCTGGGCATCGGCCTGGTCATGCAGGTGCTGGTCGTCGCCGTGCAGAACGCGGTGCCGCACTCCGCGCTGGGAGTGGCCACGGCAACGTCGACGTTCTTCCGGACCATCGGGGGAGCCTTCGGGGTGGCCGTCCTCGGCGCCGTCTTCGCCAACCGCCTGATCTCACAACTCAAACTGCACGCCACGTCGGCCGAGTTGAAGTTGGTCAGCGGCTCGAACGTGACAGCCAACCCTGCCCAGATCGACCATCTTCCCGCCGCCCAGCGCACCTTTGTCGTCAGTGCCTTCAGTCACTCGGTCGAGACGGCCTTCTTGGTCGCGGTGCCCTTTGTCGTCCTCGGCTTCATCCTGAGCTGGCTCATCAAGGAGATCCCTCTGCGCACCACTGCGTTCGTCGCCACTCGTCGGCCCGACGGTCAACGACCGCAAGGAAGCGATGGGGGCGGGGGTGGGGTTGGCGAGTCCCCCGTGCCGACGCCCGATGCTCAGCCCCGGTTGGGAGAGCCTGTAGCAGCGTCAGCGGCTGCCTGACCCTCTCATAACCGAGCGGCGAAACCTGGACCTCCGCACCGTTCCGCTCGGTGATCGGCACGAAGAGCCCTTTCTCCCCGTGCGGCTGGGCGGGTGCGTGCCAGTGGCCCGCGCCCACTCTGCACATTGGTGATGCCAGAATCGTGTGCTGTCGAGTCCGCTCTCACGGACTGCTTCTGGGGCTGAATCAGCCGGCGGCCAGCCGATAATGTATATTTCATTAGATCATACCAGGACGCCGTGTCCTGGAAGGGTGAGGTGCGCTGCCCGTTAGGACGGACTGGCTTGCCAAGAGCGAACCAGCTGCCCCTCGACGGCATCGTCATTCAACCCGGGGAACGGGAGGGACCAACCATGACCAGATGGGCTGCTCGTTGGGTTGCCGCGGCCACCAGCCTCATTGTGATGAGTTCGCTGGTCGCCTATGCGGGTGGCTCGGTGGCAACCGCAGCCGAACGCTCGTCGAATTCGGGCAGTGGGGTGTGGCCTGGCGTCGGCCAGATCTGCAGCAGCGGCCCGGGTGGCTCCTCGAGCGCGCACGGCGTCTCGAACAAGGCCATCCATATCGCGGTCTTCACCGACGCCAACAACACGGTGCAGCCGGGTCTCGACATTGAATTCCCCCAATTCGCCAACGCGTTCGCCAAATGGTGCAACGCGGCCGGCGGCATCGACGGGCGCCAGATCGTCGTCGACACCGAAGACGGCGCACTGTTCAACGCCGCCCAGGTCATGACCCAGGCCTGCCAGCAGGACTTCATGTCGGTCGGCGGTGGGCTCGTCCTCGATACCGCGGCGGTCCCGATCCGCGTGGCTTGTGGGATGGGCCAGATCACCCCGTTCACCGTTTCGGACCAGTCCGTCGACGCCGCCTTGCAGGTCAACCCGGGCAACGTCAACAACTCGAAGGTCGAGGCCGGATGGTACGGCGCCCTGGCCAAGCAATACCCCAAAGCGGTCAAAGAATTCGGGATGGGCGGAGAGAACCAGGCCTCGATTCTCGAGCAGGAGCACAAGAACCAGCAGGCGGCGGTCGCTCAGGGCTACAAGGTCGTGGACTTCCAGGAGCCGCCGCTCTCCACCACGGACTGGACGCCGTACGTCGACGAGGCGCAATCGAAGGGCGTCCAGGGTCTCGAGCCGTCGGCCTCATCGAACGTCGGGCCGTACTTCCAGGCTATGCAGACAGCGGGCTACAACCCGGCCTTCGTCTACATGTACTCGAACCTCTATGTGAAGGCGACGGCGCAGGCCACGGCGTCGATGCACTTGCCCCCGACCTACCTGGCCCTCGTGGACTGGCCCTTCGAGCTCGCATCGCAGAGCCCGGGCCTCACCGAGCTCAACACCGTCATGCACAAGTACGCGCCCGGCACGACCATCGACCAGAACGACGAGCTGGCGGCCACGTCGTGGGTGCTCTTCGCCAAGTCGGCCACCGCCTGCGGTGCAGACCTCACAGTCTCGTGCGTGTTGAGCCACGCCGCCGCCCAGAAGAACTGGAGCGCCGGTGACATCCAGTCACCGGTGGCCCAGCTGGCCATGTCGGACCAGAACCCCACCCCGAGCGACTGCTTCACCATGGTGCAGTTACAAGGCGGGAAGTTCACGTGGGACAAGTCGCTCACCAAACCGAACAACCAGATCTGGCACTGCGACCCGAAGACCCTCATCCACGTGTCGAGCTCCGGAAGCTGATCCCCTCTCCGCTCGGCCAACCCTGGGCGGCAGCTCCTACGCTCCCTGGCATGAGCCGCACGCCGGGTTGCCGGCGCGGGGTGCTTCATTGGTGCTCGATGCCTTCGCTGGCGCGATTGTTCCTATCGGTGGTGCGTGAGTCGAACGCCGCTGTCGGTGTGCCCGTGGCGTATGGCTTGAGGGGTGGTCCGGCACACGCTGGCGCTGGTGTCGAACTCTTGTGAGGAGCCGGCAACTCGAGCCGGCCCGGCGGTCCGCGTCATGACGATGCAGGAGGACCCGTCCCCTTTGAAGCCAGCGCGAGGATTAAAGACGACCCTCGGGCCGGATCTCCTCCGGAATCCAGCTGGGAGCACGTCGCTCCGCAAAGGCTCGGAATCCTTCCGCTGACTCCTCCCCGTCACGGAGCGAAAGGTCCATCGTCATGCGGTCATAGGAACCATATTGGGCATTGATCGCGCGTTTGACGTCGAATCTGGCGCGCGGGGCACCGTAGCAACACTCGCGCAGCACCTGGAGGGAGTGCTCCGAAAGGTCCGAATGGGGGACGACACGGGAAATCATGCCCCAGTCCAGAGCTTCTGACGCCGTCACCCTACGGCCGGTGAAGAGCATGTCACGGGCACGAGCGAAGCCGATCTGCTTCGGTAGGACGTTTGCGTAGTTCATGTCGGCGATGCCCCGGAAGAGCTCCGGGGCTCGAAAAACCGCGCGCTCGGATGCGACCGTGACGTCGGACATCAAGGCGATCATGAGGCCGCCACCCTCGGCGATCCCGTTGACCGCACACACTGTTGGTTTCGCGGAATTGCGGATCGCCTCGAAGGGAACGTTGTCCATCGCGAGCAGGTCGGCCAAGTCCGCCCAGTCGTCGTCATAGCCGTCCAGGGCCAGATCGCCCCCCGAGATGAACACGTCGCCGGTGCCGGTAATGAGCAGTCCGCTCAACCGGCTGTCTCGGTTGACCACGTCGACCGCCCGTCGGATCCCGAAGTACATGGCTGGTGTGAGCGCATTTCGACGTTCGGGTCGATCGACGACGCAGATCGCGATGGGGCCGTGCCGTTCGAATCGCAGGTGTTGCGTGCCGAGCCATTCTTCTTCGGGGGGACGCGCCTTCCCGGTCAATGCGGACATGGCACAGATACTGCCTCAGGGTCGTGTCATGGGACCATTGCACCAAGGTGGGCTTGCCACGGCGTCCTGGTCGCTGATGCCGAGACTGGCCGACCAGAGTGACTCGGCGTAGTCAGCGGCGGGCCGTTCACAAGAAAAGTAGGGTCGGCGGAGCATGACCTCCTTTGTCTTGCTCCATGGCGGTGGTACCACGAGTCGCTTCTGGGACAGGCTGGCGCCGCTGCTGGGCCATGCGACTCTCGCCGTGAACCTGCCCGGCAGGGGGGACCGGCCACACGATCTGGGCTCGCTCACGGTCCAGGACGAGGTCGCGTCGGTAGTCTCCGACATTGAGAACGCCGACCTCGAGCCACCGATCGTCGTTGTCGCTCATTCTTCCGGGGGTCTCGTGGTTCCGGGCGTCGTGACGGCGCTACAAGGCGTGGTGTCCCATATCGTTCTCAATGCGGCCTCTGTCCCTCCGGAGGACGGGACCGGACTTGACTGCATGCAACCTCGACATCGCGAGGGAATCATGCTGGCCTATGAGTCCCTGAGGGCCTCGGGAAAGGCGATGTTGACACCCGGTCCACCAAGCGATCCCGAAACCTTTCGCAACGCTTACGGTGTCCCACTGAGTGACGAGGACCTTGCCTTCGTCGTCGATCCGGTGCGCTGTGTCGTTGACACGATGTCGCACTACTTTCAGCCTGTCAGCTGGCGAACCGCCCCGAAGGCGCCGGTGACCTATGTCGTGAACCGGTTGGATCGGCCTGTGCCCGAGGCTCTGCAGCGGGAGATGATAGGCAGGCTTCCCGTTTCGCCAACTGTCTTCGAGTTGGAGTCGGGCCATATTCCGGCCATCGTGATGCCTGGTCAGTTTGCGGCGATTGTCACGGCAGCGGGCGCTCGGGACTAGGTACTCGTACTTGCTCGACCGGCGCTATTACGCGAACATGATTCCTCAATTTGCTTTGCCCGAGACGGGAGGTTGACGTATGGCTGAGGTGCCAGCCACGGATGGAGATGGTGGGTCGGGCCTGGTCGACCGCATGTTCCCGGAGGTCGCCGATCCCGGCATCGCCCAGGTCGACCGCGCCGTCTGCACGGTGCAATCAGGAGTCGACACGGGACAGACGGGCGAGTGGGGAAATCAGCGCTGGTACGAGGGTGGAGGGCGCATTGGCGAGAAGGCCTTTGAGAACATCGTCATCTACCCGCCGACCCGCGGTCTCGTCACCCAGGGCGACCCCTTCGAGCCGGTGAAGATCGGCATCCTGGTGGACATGGAGCTGGGCCAGCTCCTGGCGGACTGGATCGACGCCACAATCCTCGCCATCGAGGATGCCCTCAACGAAGGGGTGTACGACCGGCCCGTGCAGGTGATCGTTGCCGACGCTCGTGGCTTGCCCCGGGAGAACTACCTGAAAGTTCGTAAGGGGTATGAGTGGCTCTGTGACCAAGGGTGCGTGGTCGTCTTGGGCCCGCTGATCTCGGACAACTCCCTCAACGTCCAGGAGCTTGCCAACAAGCGGAGGGTCTCCTGTATCGCATGGACCGGGGCGTGGCGCTACGCGTCCGACTACAACTTCACCATCGCGAACGGCGATGTCCCCTCCGAGGCCGTGATGTGCGCCCAGTGGATGAGGAAGAAGGGATTCAAGGAGATCGGCATGTTCTGGGAGCAGGGTTCCTCTGGGCGCGACTACGCCGATTTCTTTCGAGAGGAGGCCAACCGCCTCGGACTCAACGTCGTGCGAGAGGTGAAGCTCGGTCCCAATCCCCGTGGACTGCTACAGCACTTGGCGAAGATGCGCGAGATGGGGGTCGAGGCCATCTACTACGGCGGGTATGGCTACTCGACCTTCCACTTCTACGATGCCTTCAAGGCGCTCGACTGGGACCCGCCCCGAGTCATGGGTACGGCGTTCATGTTCTATTCGAACACGAACAAGTGGGCCGAGGGCCTCGAGGGCTGGCATGGCGTCGACCAGTTGGGCGAGGACGGCACCAACGTGAACTACAACGCCATGATCGAACGGTTTGAGAAGCGTTTCGGGCGTGTCTCGCGGAATGTCGTCGTCGCGTTGGCCTACGACACGGCGCGGTGCGGCATTCACGGCATCAGCAACGCGGCGATGGCCACTCCCGAAGACGTGCGAAACGGCTTGGAGCGGATCCGGTGGTTGCCGGCCACGAATGGAGGACCAGCCACGTACATCCAGTTCGGTCCGTGGGACCACAAGGGTTACAAGGGCGATTTCCTGACGATTCGGGAGCTGCGCAACGGACAGCTGAGGTTCGACGGGTACCACCGACCCGAGTTCCCCTCGAACTACTCGTCGCCCATCACGGGGGGAGCGGCACCTGCGGTTGCGACCTAGACATCGAACGGTCATCCTCGTCGGCGTACCCACGAAAGCAGGCGTGGTGAGTGTCTTCTCGCGGAGGGTCCGGTGCCCGCGGCGGGTTGGAGCATGAAAAGGGATTGGAGTTGACCGGATCGGTGGAGGACCGCACGATCGTGGTCGTCGGCGCCTCCTCTGGCATTGGACGGGGGATCGCTCGGCGCTTCATCGATGCCGGTGCACTGGTCCTCGCGGCCGCCCGGCGTACCGACCTGCTCGACACGCTCGTGGCCGAGGCCGGTGCCGGGCGGGCTTTCCAATGTGACCTGCTCGACGAAGACGCCGGGGAGCGCACCGCCGATGAGATCCGTCGAAGCTCGGATCGCCTCGATGCCCTCGTCGTCTCGGCAGGTTCGGCGCCACTCCGGAGACTGGCGGATACCAGCGTGGACGAATGGCGATCGGCGTTGGAGACCAACGTGATCGGAATCAATCGCCTTGTGGCGGGAGTCCTTCACTTGCTGCGCCCCGAATCGATCGTCATCATCGTCTCGTCGGAGACGGCCGTCCTGCCACGCAGCCATCTCGGGGCCTATGGGGCGAGCAAGGCCGCTCTCGAGCACTCCATACGTCAGTGGCGCGAGGAGCATCCGTGGCTTCGATTGACCGCGGTGTCGCTCGGCGCAACAATCCCGACGGAATTCGGCCGTCACTTCGAGGCAGACGTGACGGCTGAAGCGCTGCAGGCGTGGTCGGCCGGCGGACACAACCAGCAGGCGTTCATGGATACAGAGGAGGTCTGCGACGTGCTTACCGACGTCATGGTGACTCTGCTGCACGCGCCGAGCGTGGGTCTCCATCGCCTCGAACTGCGGTCCCCTTCACCCGTTGCGGTGGACCTCAAATTCCTCGACGAGATGCGGGATGCGTGATGATCCGCTTCACTGAACCGCCGCGGGTGGCGCGGAGTGTGGGCTGCTACGGTCGGCGCCGGTGACCACGACCTCCCTGAACTGGGACCCGTTCGACGAGGATCTGGACCGAGATCCCTATCCGGTGTGGAAGCGGCTTCGTGACGAAGCACCCGTCTACCGGAACGAAGAGTACGACTTCTGGGCGTTGAGCAGATATGAAGACGTCGAGAGGGCTCATAAGGACCCGTCCACCTACAGCTCGGCGCACGGAACTGTCCTTGAACGCATGGGGCCGGAGACCGGGCAGAGTCGGATGATGATCTTCTTGGACCCGCCGGAACACACGATGCTTCGCCGCCTCGTCTCGCGTTCGTTCACGCCGCGTCGCATCAGTGGCCTCGATGTGCGAGTCCGTGAAATCTGTGCCGACCTCCTCGATCCCCATGTGGGGGGCGACGCCTTCGACTTCGTCCAGGACTTCGGGGCGCAGTTGCCATCCCGCGTCATCTCATCATTGGTCGGCGTGCCGCCGAGCGATCAGGAGCCGACCCGGCAACTTGTGGACGGGATGTTCCATGTCGAGCCCGGGGTGGGCATGGTCAACGACATGAGCGTGACCTCCAGCCTGGAGTTGGCGGGGTACTTGATGCAGCTCGTCGAAGAGAGACGAGCTGACCCACGCGATGATCTGATCAGCTCTCTGGTGCAGGCTGAGGTCTCCGACGACGAGACGGCGGCGTACGGCGACGCCTCACCCCGGAGGAGTGCACCGAATTCGCCATCCTCCTCTACAGTGCCGGCACGGAGACAGTCGCAAAGCTCCTCGGGAACGCGGCCGTCGTTTTGGCGGCCCATCCCGAGCAACGGGCTGAGCTGGTGTCTGACAGCACCCTGATCCCCAATGCAATCGAGGAGTTGCTTCGATTCGAACCTCCGTCGCCGGTCCAGGGTCGGTGGATGACCCGGCCGGTGGAGATCCAGGGGACGACGCTGCCCGAGGGTGCGAGGGTGCTGTTGCTCACCGGCAGCGCCGGGCGTGACGAGCGTGAATTTCCCGACCCCGACCGGTTCGACATCCACCGGTCCATGGCCAACCACCTCTCCTTCGGATATGGCGTGCACTTCTGCATCGGCGCCGCCCTGGCCCGCCTCGAGGGCCGGATCGGGCTGGAAGAGGTCTTCCGGCGCTTCCCGAGCTGGGGGATCGACGAAGGTGGGGTCGAACGGGTCAATACGAGCACCGTGCGGGGTTATCGGCGCGTGCCGGTGACGGTGTGAGGGGAGGGGTCGTGCTCTCCGGACCGACCTGCTGAGCCGGGTTCCTGCTCATTGAATCCAGGGCCCGAATGAGTTATCCTAAGCCGTTCGAGAACCCCATCTGGGGGGTTTCGGGTGGTAGGGCACCAGCGGTGAAGGGCGCAGTGACGGCTCCAGTTCCTTGCCGTGTGCCCAGGGAGGCGCGTGCGCAATGACTGTGGGCAATCCCACCAACGAGACCTTCACGGGGTTCCCGATGCCGAGGGACGAAGCCTCCCTCACCGACCGGTCTCGGCGGCCCATCATCAGGACTCCGAGTCGCGAGCCACGTTTTCCGTTCCCGGTGCCCAATGGCTGGTTCGTCGTGGAGGAGTCTCGGGAGCTTCTCCCCGGAGAGACCAAGGCGTTCCAGGTCTTCGGCACCGATGTGGTGCTGTTTCGTGGCGACGACGGCCAGCCGCGGATGGTCGAGGCCTACTGCGCGCATCTGGGCGCGCACCTGGGCGTGGGGGGCAAGGTCGAGGGGAACTGCCTCAGGTGCCCGTTCCACGGTTGGCTCTACGACGGCGAGGATGGTCGCTGCGTGGAGATCCCGTACGGCAACATCGAGCACATCCCGAGCCAGGCCCGCGTCCGTTCGTTCCCATGCATCGAGCGGAACCACATGGTCTGGGCATGGCACCACGGAAAGGACGAGGATCCCTTCTACGACGTGCCGCTCATCGCAGAGCTGGACGACCCCGAGTGGCTCCCCTATGAGCTCGTGGAGTTCGACGTCGCCACGTGCTGCCAGGAGATGGCCGAGAACAATGTCGATTTTGCCCACTTCAAATACGTGCATGGCAGCGACTCCATTCCGGAGGACGACTTCTTCGTCGACGGCTACTACAAGCGTGCGTCGGGATTCGATGGACAGTTCGTCCGAGAGGGCTTCGGTCTCGGACTTGGCGTTGTACGCATGATGGGCGCAGTCACCTTCCTGTCGTCCACGACGCCGATCGATACCGAGAACGTGAAGGTCCGGTGGATCTTCACCGCACCTCGTGCGAACGGTCCCGATGCGGTCAAGCAGGCAGCGGCGGCCTTTTCTGGCGGCGTCACTCAGGACCTTCCCATCTGGGAGAACAAGCGCTACGTGGACCGGCCGATCATCGTCAAGAGCGAGCGCAAAGTGCTCGAACAGCGGGAGTGGGCACAACAGTTCTATTCATGACGTCGTCGTGCGACAACTGATGCATGCAGATTGTGAGAGCCAGTGCCAAGCAGTGGCATGTGAGAGCAAGTGAGGTCCTCGAGCATCGAGGGACTTCCGGGACTGCAGAGGAGAGAGGGTAATGAGCCAGAACCGATGGGTGAAGGAGCTTTCCCAAGCGGGAGGACACGGAGATTTTCAACCGGTGCTCCCGTCGCTGGAGGTGGTGTACCGAACCGACCCGGACGCACTCGCCGCGATCCTGCCCCCGCCGCTCAGCCCGCCGCCGGTGCCGCGGGTTCATGTCCGTTGCACGGATATCCATCTCGAGTTCGGCGAGTACGTCCACAAGGAGAAGGTGGGCTACTTCGCCGTCGACGCCGAACTCGACGGCGAGTTGGGTGAGTACCCGCTGCTCATACCGATCGACCTCGAGTCCGCCATCTCAATCAGTCGAGAGCGGTTCGGTGAGCCCAAGAAGCTCGCCGACATCGAGATGGGCCGCGATGGCGATCACGTCTACGCGCGCATCACCCGGAACAATGTCACGTTCATTGAGATCGTGGGAGACGTGGCGGAGGAACTCCCCGTTCCCGAGCCGTACCCGGCACGGCAGTGGTGGTTCAAGTTCCTGCCATCGGTCACCGGCAGCGGATTCGACGGCGACCCGTTGCTCGTGCGTGTCGATCAGGTCCGGAGCCCACAATCGATGGAGCGGGTGGAGGGAAAGCTCGAATTGCGGGATCTCGCGACCGACCCCGTCGTCGACCTGCCAATCCTCGAAACGGAATCCATCGTCTGGACGGTGCGTACCGCGACGATCGACCCGAAGATCGTCGGTCCCGTGGACGCCGCCGCCTTCGAGCCCTTCGCCTACAGCCGCTACGACCTGGCGCGATGACCAGCTGCCGTCGACGGGAGGTCCGATGACGAACTACCTGGTCATCTCGGCCGATGGCCATGCCGGCCCACCAGCTGAGGTCTACCGCGACTACTTGGACCCCGGCTTCCGTGAGCGCTTCGACGAGCATCAGGCCGAGATGGCGGCGCTGCGAGAGGCGATGGGTCGTGACGACTCCAACGCCGAATTCAAGGCCAAGTGGGAGGAGGAGACCGACGGCGACGGAGGACTGACCGCGGCGTTCGATTCCGCCGCACGGAACGAAGTTCTCGACCGCGAAGGTGTCGTCGCCGAAGTGCTGTTCCCCGATGCGGACGTGCTCGGCACCGGTCGAGTGGCGGCGTCTCCGTTCGGGACCGGGCTCGCTGGTGCTGCCGGTGACCCGCGCGAGGTGGTCGAGGGGAGCCGCGCCCACAATCGTTGGTTGAGCGATTTCGCGAGGCAGGACCCGGATCGGCGTATCGGCGTGGCAGTCATCCCGGCCATCATTCCGGACATGGACACGGTGCTCCAGCTCGTGCGAGAAGCGAAGGAGCTCGGTCACCGAGGAATCCTGATTCCGACCCGATGGTTCGATCGTCCCGCCTACCACGACCTGTGGTACGAGCCACTCTGGGCTTTGACAGAGGAACTGGGGCTCGTACTGCACACCCATTCGGGCGCCGGTCCGAGCGACATCGGGATCGGGCCGGGGATGCTCCCCATCTATGCGTCCGAGGCCGGGTGGTGGGCGGCCAGGCCGCTCGCGGTGCTCATCTGGGGCGGCATCTTCGAACGTCATCCCAACCTCAGGTATTCGATGGCCGAGAACGGGGCGTGGTGGGTACCCGATCAGATTCGCAAGATGGACGAGAAGTGGGTGGGAGGGCACAACACCCGCAAGTTCGGCGATGCATTCCGACAAGAGCTGTCCATGAAGCCGAGCGACTATCTGAACCGGAACTGCTTCTTCGGGGCGTCCACCCCGGGAGTGGATGACATCGAGCGGCGTTACCTGATCGGGGTCGGGAACCTCATGTGGGGCAACGACCTGCCTCACCCGGAGGGGACGTTCCCCTACACCCGCTACTGGATCCGGGAGCGGTTCAAGGAGGTGCCGGAGGTCGAGGCGCGCCAGATGCTGGGACTGACGGCGGCCGGGGTGTACGGCTGTGATGTTGCCAAGCTCAGTGTGCTCGCGGACAAGATCGGACCCTCGGTGGAGGACGTGCACGGAGAGACACCCCTGGAGCGAGTGCCGGTCGACGTCTAGGCCGTTCTGCTGCGATACGTCGTGACGTTCGGTTCGGTAACGTCCGCTGTATGACCTCTCCGAAAAGGCTCCCCGAGCTCGTCACGCTGACCTACGAAGCCGCCGCCGACGGCGTCGCCACGGTCACGTTGAATCGGCCGGAAGTCCACAATGCCTTCAACGAGACGATGCAGGATGAGCTCGAAGCGATCTGGCAGTGGATCCGATTCGACGAGAGCGTGAAGGCAGTGGTGCTGACCGGTGCCGGAGACAAGGCGTTCTGCACCGGGATCGACCGAGGCGACATCCCCGCCGAGACCGACTACGACCCCTTCACCTACGATGATCCGGGCCGGAAAATCGGGCCAAAGAGCCAGGGTCTGTGGAAGCCCGTCATCGCCGCCGTCAACGGGATCGCCTGTGCCGGTGCCTTCTATCTCTTGGGCGAGAGCGACATCATCGTCGCGGCGGAGAACGCGACGTTCTTCGACCCTCACGTGACCTATGCGATGACGGCGGCCTTCGAGCCCATCTTGTTGACGAACCGGATGGCATTCGGAGATCTCGTCCGCATGAGTCTGGTCGGTGCACTCGAGCGCATGTCCGCCCAGACCGCCCGTGAGTCCGGATTGGTGTCCGAAGTCGTTGCCGCTGCCGACCTGCTCGAAGCGAGTCATGATCTCGCTGCTCGCATCGCCGCCGCGCCGTCCACGGCTGTGCAGTCGACGCTGCGTACACTCTGGGCCTCGCGGAGCCTTTCGCCGGATCAGGCGGTGCTCCTGGGGAACGTCTTCCTGCAGCTGGGGACCACGGCCAAGAACCTCAGTCAGGGTCAGGAGGCGTTCACGTCACGACGGGCCGGGACAATGCGGTGGAAGCTGCGCTGAGTCACCGGCGGCGGCCTGAACGTTCTTCCGTCAGCCGGCGGCCGTGACGTAGAACTGCGTCGCCCACTTCCGGAACTCCGTGATGGCCTTCTCGGAAGGGGCCAGCGCGGGAGAGGGCTGGTAGCGCTTGTGCTCCCAGATCGGGATGTCCTGGTCGAGCTGGCGGGCGACCTCGGCACCGAAGGCCGCACCGATCTTTGCCGCCATCTCCTCGCCCTCTTGGTAGTACATCGTGAAGCGCAACTCGACTTCGCTGCTTTCGAGCGGCGTCACGGTTGACACGAGCGTCACGGTCCCCATGAGGGAGAACTGGACTACCCCCATTCCGGGCCCGTAGCTATTGGATTCAATCTGACCTTCGAACTCACCGCGTGCCGTCTGGAAGGCCTGGGTACTGCGGACACGGCGGTAGGGGCCGTCGATGAACAGCTCGCCGACGTCGGCCACTCGACCCGCTCCGTGCACCGATCGGAAATGAGCCATGTCAACCGAGTTCTCGGCAACCTCCTGCCAGACGGTGCCGATGCGCCGGTCGATGCGAAGACACTCCACCGGCTGGGCCGGGAGGGAGTCCGGAATGGTCCAGGACGGACCAATGGCCGGATCAGGGTGATACCACGCCAGGAGGTGTCCGTTCCTGGTCGCCGTCTCGTACATCCGCAGCCTCGCCTTGCGGTTCGTCCTGTCGGCATAGGGGATGTCGACGTTGGTGCCCGTGGTGTCGAAGGACCACTCGTGGAAAGGGCACACGACACACGCGTCTTCGACCCGGCCGCCGTAACCGAGGTGTGCTCCGAGGTGCGGGCAGTAGGCATCGGCGAGGCAGTATCCGTCGGGGACCTGCCACAGTGCGAGGTCCCGACCGAAGGCCCGAACGGGTGCCACCTCCTCGGTGGGAAGCTCGTCCAGCCTCCCCACGGAGAACCAGCCGTAGGGGAGGGGAAACGGGAATCCGGTCTCGCGCGTCACAGGGTGTCCTCCTCAGTCTCGTATACAATATGCGATACGTCGAGACTAGGCAGCTCGGCAAGCCGTGCCGCGTCCGGGGCTCTCGGCGACCCTCACGCGGCGCAGGGGTGGCCGGCTGGCGAAGCGCAGAGGCGCTCCGCAGCTGGCGAGCGGACCGTCGAGATGACGGACCGAGAAGGTGACAGAGCCGGGGGGAGGGGATAGCCTGCCCCACAGGTATAAAATATTTAGAATTCGGTTGCGGGCGTCGGAGCGCGGGGGAAATGAGAAGCGGAAGCCACCATCCCGATGCATGACTTCATCATCTTCACCATCGGTGGTTTGGCGACCGCGAGCATCTATGCCATCACGGCCAGCGGGTTGACGCTGACCTATGCCACCACGGGGATCTTCAACTGGTCCCACGGGGCAATCGGCATGCTGGCCGCCTTCGCCTACTGGCAGCTGCATGTCGGATGGGGCTGGAACGCAATCTTGTCGCTGGCGGTCTGTCTCCTGGTGCTCGCTCCAGCACTGGGTGTCATCCTCGAGGTCGGCGTGATGCGTCGCCTCGAGGGGACGTCCGAGGCAGCCAAACTGGTCGTCACCTTGGCGCTGGCCCTGGCGATGGTCGGCATCGCGCAATGGATCTGGAACCCGGTGACCTTCCGGACACTCACCCCGCTCTATGCCGGCGACACCTTGGTGCTCGGCCCAATTCGCATCTCCTACAACGATCTCATCGTCCTGGGCGTCGCCCTGTTCGTGGCAATCGGACTGCGGCTATTGCTCTACCGGACTCGAATGGGCGTGACGATGCGGGCATCGGTCGACGACCGCAAGCTGACGATCCTGAATGGAGCAAGCAGCGTACGGAGCGCCAGGTCGGCATGGATCGTGGGGTGCATGCTCGCCGCCCTGGCTGGGATCCTGGTTGCGCCGACCGTGACCCTCTCGGCCACCGCGCTGACCCTCCTGATCGTCGACGCCTATGCGGCATCGGTCATCGGCAGGCTCCGCAGCATCCCCATGACGTTCGTCGGTGCCGTGATCCTCGGCCTTGCGGTCAGCTATTCGGTGGCGTACCTGCCCCAGAACTCGTACATCCAAGGGTTCGAGGGGGCGGTTCCCGCCATCATCCTGTTCGCGGCGCTCATGCTCCTCCCGCAGTCCCGGCTGCGCGGCCACCGGTTGCTGCGGAGCCGGGAGCTCGCGTTGGTGCCGACCTGGAGGGGCACCGGGTACCTCGGCCTTGGCGTCATCGCCGCGGCGATCATGATCGCAACCGTCGTGTCGCAGCCCGACCTCTACAGCCTCAACCGGGTCTGGGGGCTTGCCATCATCGGCTTGTCCCTGGTGCCCGTGGTCGGCTACGCCGGTCGGCTCTCCCTGTGCCAGATGACCTTCGCCGGGATCGGAGCCGTCGTCATGGGCCATCTGGGGGCTGGCGGCAACCCACTGGCCCTGTTCGCCGTGATCGGTGTCTGCGCCCTCGTCGGTGTCCTGGTCGCTCTGCCGTCCCTGCGGCTGTCCGGGATCTATTTCGCCCTGGCCACCGCCGCGTTCGCCACCGCCATGGATGCCTGGGTGTTTCCCCTGCCGGCGTTCAACCTGTTCGGGGACCAGTTCGCTCCCTTTGGGACCGGATCCCTTACCTTTGCGCAATTCCGCGTCGGCGGTCTGGCCGTCGAGAGCAAGCAGGCGCAGTTCGTCGTCGGGTCGGTCATCTTCATGCTCATCGTCGGTGCCGTCGTCCTCATTCGGCGCTCCGAATTCGGAAGTCAACTCTTCGCCTTCAAGGACAGCCCTGCCGCCTGCGCGACCCTGGGAATGAACACCAGGGTCCTGCCCATCGCGGTCTTTGCCATCTCGGCCGCCATGGCCGGCGTCGGGGGCGCCATCTACGGCCAGGCCCTGGGCAGCACAGCTCCCGACATCTTCCAATTCTTCGGTGGTCTCTCGGTCCTTCTGACCATGGTGATCTTTGGGCTCGGGTCCGTTGGGGCTGGCGTCGGTACGGGCGTGTTCTTGGGTGGTCCAACACTCTCGAACTTCTTTCCATCACTTCTCCAACTTCAGAGCGTGCTTATCGGCGGCACTGCCATCGGCGTGGGAACTTCTCCGAACGGTTTGATCCCCTCGGGTTTTCGTCCCGTCTG
This sequence comes from uncultured Acidimicrobiaceae bacterium, assembly GCA_963730395.1. Classification (GTDB taxonomy): domain Bacteria; phylum Actinomycetota; class Acidimicrobiia; order Acidimicrobiales; family RAAP-2; genus Bog-473. The sequence goes on from CAVSSK010000021.1 coordinate 17,274, forward strand.
GGAATCGGTGGCACGGCGTCGAACGCTTCTCGTCGGGATCATCGCGGCTGTGGTCGGGCTATGGGGGCTGGCCTTCAGCGGGGTCATCGACAACTGGACCATGACCTGGTGCCTCATCGTCGTCTTGGTGGCGGGACCGACTGTTCCCTACGTCGTCGACTACCGCCGTGGAGATGCGGCCGCCGCCTTCGGGCTGTCAGAGGGCCTTCACGCGTCAGGGACCGTACCCGCGACTCTTTCGCCCGCGCCGGTGGGGCTCCTTGGCCCGACCAGCGAGAGCGCAGTGTCAACGCGTGGCTCGGAGTCCTGATGCCGCTCGAGGTCTCGGACATCTGCGTGCAGTTCGGGGGCCTTGCCGCGTTGACCGACGTCACGCTGGAGGTGCGGGACTCGACCATCACGGGGTTGATCGGCCCCAATGGTGCCGGGAAGACCACCCTGTTCGACGTCATCACCGGCATGCGGAAGCCGAACAGCGGGACGGTCTCGTTGAATGGACGAGACCTCCGTGGTGTGTCTCCGTACCGGCGTTCCCACCTCGGTCTCGGGCGGACCTTTCAACGGCTCGAGCTGTTCGGCACGCTCACGGTACGGGAGAACGTGCGAGTGGCAGCCTCCGTGGGTCGCCGCCGACTCTGGTCGGTGGGTGGGAGAGAAGAGGTCAACGAGATCACCGAGCAGCTCCTTCAGCGGATAGGGCTCCAGGACATCGCCCAGGCCCGCGCCGACACGCTGCCGACCGGCACCGGGCGGCTGGTCGAGCTGGCGAGAGCCCTGGCGATCCGTCCCAAGATCCTGCTCCTGGACGAGCCGGCCTCGGGCCAGAGTCCCGAGGAGACGGCTCGGTTTGCCACGATCCTTCGATCTCTGAGCGCGGAAGGACTGGCCATACTCCTCGTCGAGCACGACATGGACCTGGTCATGAGCGTGTGCCACGGGGTCTACGTGCTCGTTGAAGGAAAGGTCCTTCGGCACGGGACGCCTGATGAGATCCAGCGCGATCCGGAGGTGGCTGCTGCGTATCTCGGCGGCCCGGTGGAGGCAGGGGGTGTCTGAGGTGTCATCTCCGAGCCCGCTCCTCGACGCCGTGGGGGTGCACGCATGTTACGAGAGCGTCGAGGTCATCCACGGAGTGGACCTCCGGATCGCGCCGGCGAGCGTGACGGCCGTTCTCGGCCCGAACGGGGCCGGCAAGTCGACACTGCTTTCCGTCCTGTCCGGGCTCCACGAGGCGTCAGCGGGCCACGTGCTCTTCGCCGGCGAGCTGGTCACGGTGGCCAAGGCGGATCGGCTGGTGCGCGAGGGCCTCTGCCTGATTCCTGAGGGTAAGGGCATCTTCCCCAACCTGACCGTGCAGGAGAACCTCTGGATGATGTCCCATGGTGGGACCACCAGAAAGGAGATCGAGAGCCGGGCCTTCGAGCATTTTCCGCAGTTGTCGTCTCGACGGCGCCAGCACGCGGGGACGTTGTCGGGAGGCGAACAACAGATGCTCGCCATGGCGCGGGCGGTGACGACGCGGCCTCGGCTCCTGCTCCTGGACGAGCTCTCGATGGGCCTGGCGCCGATCATCGTCGAGTCGCTCTACAAGGTGGTGCGGCAGCTGGCGAAGGAGGGCGTCACCATCATCGTGGTCGAGCAGTTCGCGGAATTCGCCCTCGACGTGGCCCAACACGCAGTCGTCATGGCGGGGGGTCGAATCGTGCACGCGGGCCCCTCGTCACAGGTAGGCGCTCATCTGCACGATTTGTATCTCGGCGCTCAGCACGCCAACGGCAACGAGGCTGCGAGCAGGTCGCCGGGCACTTAGACGGCCTGGCTGACCGCCTGGCGTTGGTGAAAGAGCTCGACCACGAGCTCAGCTTGACCACTGAGCATCTTTGCGTACTCCTTCGCAGCCCGGTCGCCGTCGTTCTTGGCAATCGCACGCACGATCGCCTTCAACCCCTTGCGCTCCGATTCGACCGCGCTCGGAACCAGGACGAAGAACGGGCCGGGGACGAGCGCGGACATGGCACGCAGCACGACCGTGATGCGAGGCGAGTGTGCCGCCTCCACGACGGTGGAGTGGAAGGCCAGCGCAAGCTCTCCGATCCGTCTCAGATCGTCAGTGGTGTTCAGGAGTTGGCTGAGCTCGCTCAGGCGTTCGACGAGCTGGGGTTCCGAGCGTTCCGCGGCGCGCCGTGCCGCCAATCCGTAGACAAGCCCGAAGAGCTCGTAGTGGTCGCGGATGACCTGTTCGTCGAATGCATTGACGAAGGTTCCCCGGTGCAATCTGGTCGTCACCCAACCCTCGCGCTCGAGGGCGATGATTGCCTCTCGGATCGGGATGCGGCTCACGCCCACCGCCTTGGCAACCTCGTCCTGGGGGAGACGCATGCCCTCGCGCAGCTGTCCGTCGAAGACAAGCTGGCGGATGTACGCCGCCGCCTGTTCGCCGCTTCCCTTGCGGACCACGGCCTCGGGTGATTCAGGGATCAGCGTGGGCTTCTCACCCGAACCGTTGTGTCGGTCAGCGGCCGGGGACATGCATACATCATATTGTCTGCAACCGGATTCTCCTCGCATGCGACACCCCGCACGCTGGCAGGGCGGGGCCGTGATCGGCGACTGTATATCGTATATAATCAGTGCGCGGGAACAGGGAGGTCACGGTGGTCAACACGGTCCAGTCACGCGAGATGGAGGGGATCGGCACCGTCGCGGCGGGCGCGATCCCGGCACTGGTGGACCTCGACGCTCACGTCGTTGAGCCGCCCGAGGTCTGGTCCAGTCGTCTTCCAGCGCGGTACCGGGACAGCGGACCCCACATCGAGCTCCTTCCGGCGGGAGTGCCGAAACTTGCGGGTAGCAGCTATGTCGAGGCACCCGGCACGGACGGACCGGAGGTGGCCTGGTGGTGCTACGAGGATCACCGGGCGTCGTTGAAGCGCACCATCGCAGCTGCGGGCTTTCCTCGCGACGAGATCCAACTGCGGGGCGTGCGCTACGACGAAATGAGGCCGGGCTGCTTCCGCGTCAAGGAGCGCCTGGAGGACATGGACGTGAACGGCGTCCAGGCGCAGCTCTGTTTCCCGAACTACCCGCGCTTCTGCGGCCAGCAATTCCTCTGGGGAAAGGATCGAGAGCTGGCGCAACTCTGCGTCGAGGCGTACAACGACTGGATGGTCGAGGAGTGGTGCGGGGAGAGCGGGGGGCGGTTGATCCCGCTCTGCCTGGTGCCACTGTGGGATGCTAGAGTCGGCGGCGGCTGAGGTCCGCCGGAACGCGGCGCGCGGTGTCCGGGCGGTGGCGTTCAGCGAGCTTCCGACCTACCTCGACCTCCCCAGCCTGTACTCGCACGCGTGGGACCCCTTCCTCGCCGCATGCGAGGAGACCGGGACCGTCGTGTGCATGCACATCGGGTCGGGGACGAAGACGCCCCAGGCCTCGCCGGACGCGCCCGACGCCGTTGCTGCGACCATTCTCTTCGGCAACAGCGCCGCCAGCCTCGTCGACCTGCTGTACTCGGGGACGCTGCACCGCTTCCCCCGGCTGAAGGTGATGTACGCCGAGGCGCAAATCGGGTGGATCCCCTACGTCCTCGAGCGCGCCGACGACGTGTGGGAGACCCATCGAGGGTGGAGCAACTCGCAGCTGCACTGTCCGGAGCCACCCTCGGAGTACTACCGGCGGGGGAACGTGGTCAGCTGCTTCTTCAAGGATCCGATCGGCGTGGCCATGCTCGACGAGGTCGGCCTGGACAACGTCGTGTTCGAGACCGACTATCCCCACTCCGACAGCACGTGGCCGGATTCGCGGCAGGCGGCAGCCGAGCAGTTCGGGCACCTCGATCCCGCCGCCATCGAGAAGATCGCCCGCGGGAACGCCATTCGGCTCCTCGGGCTCGATCTCCCCGACGCCTGAGGGGACGTCTCCGCTACAGGAACCGCAGGCCGGGGGTCGCCACCCGGAAGACGTCCGTCGCCAGGGCCTTCCCGAGCTTGGCCGGGTCCCACCGCTGCTGGTTCGCCGACACCTCGGCCGCTTCGCGCCAGCCGTGCATCCAGATCACACGGTCGTGGATGGCACGGAAGACCTGGCCGTTCACCATCTGTGATTCGTCACTGGCCAGCCAGGCGACGAGGGGCGAGCTGTTGGCGGGATCCATCGGCTGCCACTCGTCGTCGGGGATCTCGTCGGGCTCCACCACGGGCGGCGCCGACGGCATGGTGCCGGTGAGGCGCGTCGCGCCCGACGGCCCGACGACGTTCGCCGTCACGCCGTAGGCACCCAATTCCTGGGCGAGCGTCAACGTCAGTCCGACGATGCCGGCCTTGGCTGCGGCATACGCCGTCTGCCCGAAGTTTCCGGTCAGCCCCGCGCCCGAGGTCGTGTTGATGATCCGTCCGACCACGTTCTCGCCCGCCTTGGCCCGGCTCCGCCAGTGCACGGCGGCATGGTGGGAGCAGGACCAGGTGCCGCGGAGGTGGACCCGGATCACGGCGTCGAAGTCGGCCGGGTCGAGATTCCAGACGACGCCGTCGCGCACGATCCCCGCGTTGTTCACGAGAATGTCGAGCTGGCCCCACTCCGATACGGCCCGTCCGATCAGCTCGCCGCACTGCTCGTGATCGGCCACGTCACCGTAGTCAGCCACCGCGTTGCCGCCGCGGGCGCTGATCAGGTCGACGGTCAGATCGGCGTCGTGGCCTTGTCCCTCTCCGTGGACCGAGGATCCCAGGTCGTTGACCACCACGCGTGCTCCCTGGCGGGCCAGTTCCAGCGCATGGGCCCGACCGATGCCGTGGCCCGCCCCGGTCACGATCGCCACCTTCCCGTCCAGCAGTCCCACTTCGTCCCTCCTTGATTGCATAAAAGATACATCTTGGCAGTTGGTTAGACTGAGTCCCGTGCACGGGATTCTCGGCGTCGGCGCATACGTGCCCTATTGGCGGCTCGACCTCTCCGGCGTGGCCGAAGTCGCCGGGGGAGGGGGCCGCAAGGGAACGCGCGCCGTGGCGTCGTACGACCAGGACGCCACGACCCTGGCCGTGGAGGCGGCGCGCGTCGCACGCCGGCGGACCCCCGAGCTGCCCCTCGACTCCGTCTGGTTCGCCACGGCGGCGCCGCCGTACCTGGACAGGACCAATGCGACCGCCGTCCATGCCGCACTGCGACTGCCCGAGGATTGCGGTGCCTACGACGTCGTGGGTTCGCTGCGGGGCGCCATGGGTGCGCTGCGCGCCGCGGCCGCCCAGCCCGGCCCCTCGCTCGCCGTCGCCGCCGACCTGCGCACCGGCTTCGCGGGCGGCCCCGACGAGTCCTACTTCGGTGACGGAGCGGCCGCGGTCGTCATCGGCGACGACCGCCACGGGCCCGTCCTCGCCGAGGTGGGCGGCTGGGTCTCGTTGACCGCGGAGTTCGTCGACCGCTGGCGCGTCCCGGGCGAGTTCCGCTCGCGTGTCTGGGAGGAGCGCTTCGGGGAGCTGCGGTACAGCGAGCTCGGCGCCGAGGCGCTGGCCCGCCTCTGGAAGGCGGCCGGCGTCGGACCCGACGCGGTCGACCATCTGATCGTGACCGGGACCCACGGCCGGGCCTGTCGCGCCGTGGCCCAGCGGAGCGGTGTCGCCTCCGAGGCCCTCGTCGACGACCTGGGCTCGGTCGTCGGGAACACCGGTGTCGCCCACCCCTTCCTGCAGGTGGCCCGGGTGCTGGAGCGGGCGGAGCCGGACCAGACGATCGTGCTGCTGGTGCTGGCCGACGGTGCCGAGGCGCTCGTGCTCCGCACCACGGCTGCCGTCGCCGCCGGGCGGCCGACATCCGCGACGGTCGACGAGCAACTGGCCAACGGCGGTCCGCTCTCCTACGGCCGCTACTTGTCCTGGCGGGGCATCCTGCCCGTCGAGCCGCCCCGCCGTCCGGAGCCGGCCCGGACGTCGTCGTCGGCGGCCGGGCGTTCGGTGCCCTGGAAGTTCGGCTTCGAGGCCTCCCGTGCGGATGACGGCACCGTGCACCTGCCCCCGCTGCCCGACGAGAGCGATCACCTGTCCATGGCCGAGGCGCAGGGCACCGTCACCACGTTCACCATCGACCGTCTGTCCTACACGCCGAGTCCGCCCATGGTGTTCGCCGTGGTCGACTTCGACGGCGGGGGACGGCTGCCGGTGGAGCTGACCGACGTCGACGCGAGTTCGGTACGGGTCGGGGACCGGGTGGAGATGACCTTCCGGCGTCTCTCGAGTGCCGATGGCATCCACAACTACTTCTGGAAAGCGCGACCACTCTCAGGAGGTGACGGCTGATGGGCTCGCACGGCATCACCGACAAGGTGGCCATCGTGGGGATGGCCTGCACGAAGTTCGGCGAACGTTGGGACGTCGGAGTCGACGATCTCGTCTTGGAGGCGGCGGAGGGCGCCTTCGAGTCCGCCGGCGTGGCTCGACCGGATGTGGATGCCTACTGGCTGGGGACGGCGCAATCCGGCATGAGCGGGCTGTTGGTGGCGCGTCCGTTGCGCATCCGCGACAAGCCGGTGACCCGGGTGGAGAACTTCTGCGCCTCCGGTTCCGAGGCCTTCCGGCAGGCCGCGTACGCGGTCGCGAGCGGGGCGTACGACGTTGCCATGGCCATCGGCGTCGAGAAACTGAAGGACTCGGGGTACCAGGGTGCCAACGCGGCACCCGTCCCCAGTGACGGCACCAACCGCAACGTGACGGCGGCGGCCATGTACTCCATGATCGTGCCCGCCTACGCCAAGCGCTACGGCGTGGACGTGGCCGAGGTGAAGCAGGCCCTGGCCCACATCGCCTCGAAGAACCACGCCAACGGAGCGCGCAACGTGCGGGCGCAGTTCCGCAAGGAGATGAGCGTGGAGCAGCTCCTGGCCATGCCGCGCATCGCCGGGGAGCTGTCGGTGTTCGACTGTGCCGGGGTGGCCGACGGTGCCGCAGCCGCGGTCGTCGTGCGGGCCGAGGACGCCCACAAGTACTCGCGAGGCCCCACTGTTCGTGAAGGCGCTGTCGTTCGTCGTCGGCGACGGGAGCGGGGTGAGCGATCCCGACTACGACTACACGACGTTCCCCGAGGTCGTCCTCTCTGCGCAGGAGGCCTACCGCCAGGCCGGGCTGACGGACCCGGCGGCGCAGCTGGCCATGGCCGAGGTGCACGACTGCTTCACCCCGACCGAGCTGGTGTTGATGGAGGATCTCGGGTTCTGCGACCGTGGCGCCGCCTGGAAGGAGGAGCTGGCCGGCACCTTCGACCTCGACGGTGCCCTCCCGGTCAACCCCGACGGAGGGCTGAAGAGCTTCGGGCACCCCGTCGGTGCGACCGGCCTCCGCATGATGTTCGAGGCGTGGCTGCAGCTCCGGGGCGAAGCGCCGGCCGAACGGCGCATCTCGACCACGGGGGAGCGCAACCTGGCCCTGACGCACAACCTGGGCGGTTACCCCGGGGAGATGGTGTCCTTCGTGTCCATCTTGGGCACCGAGGGACCACGCGCCTGAACCTCGGCTTCCTAGGGGACGGTGAGGCCGCCGTCCAGCACGAGCACCTGGCCCGTCATGAAGGACGAGGCGTCGCTGGCCAGGAACAAGATGCCCGGCACGAGCTCGTCCGGATCGGCCATGCGGCGCATCAGTTGGGCCTGGACCGCGGCCTCCTGGCGTTCGGGAGGGAGCGCCGACGTCATGTGCGTGGCGACGACGCCCGGTGCCAAGGCGTTGACCCGGATCCGATCCGCCGCGAATTCGGCGGCCATGGAGCGCGTCAGCGACAGCAGCGCGGACTTGGCCGAGACGTAGAGGCTCACGCCAGTCCCGTGGGTGAAGACGCCCGCCGTGATCACGTTGACGACCGACGCCCCGGCGCTGGCCCGCAGGTAGGGCAGCGCCTGCTGGACCAGGAAGAGCGGGCCGCGCACATTGACCTCGTACGACTTCGCAAAGGCCTCGGGCGTGATGGCGCCCAGTGGTTGCGCCAGCGGGTTGGCCGCGTTGTTCACCACGATGTCGATGCGGCCGAACTCGTCCGCCGTGCGTTCGACCAGCCGGGCCAGGTCGTCCAGCCGGCCCACGTGCGTGGGCACCGCCAGCGCGGACCCACCCGCGGCCCGGATCGCATCGACCGTCTCCTCGCACGCCTCGGCCTTGCGGCTGGCGACGACGACATGGGCGCCCACCGCGGCGAACCCGGCGGCGACCGCCCGCCCGATGCCGCGGCTCCCCCCGGTCACCACGGCGACCCGGTCGCGCAGATCGAAGGCGTCGAGGGGTGAGGGGCTCACCGGAAGTTGAGTGATGACCTGGTGCCTTCGAGTCCGATCAGGCGGTGGCGCGGCCGGCCAGCGTGCCCATGTCGATGCCGGCGTGGGTCCGCTCGAACCGACCCTTGTCGAACGACCGGATCGAGACGTCGTGGCCGCCGGCTTCCGCCCGGAGTGCGCCGACCGTCGACTCTCCCTTGGACCGATGGGCGAACGGGTCGAAGGAGTACCAACGACAGGCGTTCTCGTAGCTGATCTTGTGCAACTCGTCGTCCGGGACGTCCGCCGCGACCCGCGCCAGCTCCTCGGGCGCCTCGGGCCAGGAGGAGTCCGAGTGTGGGTAGTCGCACTCCCAGGCGATGTTGTCCATGCCGATCTGGTGCCGCAGCTGGATCCCCACCGGATCGGCGATGAAGCAGGTCAAGAAGTGCTCACGGAAGACGTCGCTCGGCAGTCGGTCTCCGAAGTCCTGACCCGTCCAGAGATGGTGCATCTCGTAGGTGCGGTCGAGCCGGTCGATGAAGTAGGGGATCCAACCGGTCCCGCCCTCCGAGAGGGCGAACCGGATGTCGGGGAATTCCTTGATCACGCGCGACCACAGCAGATCGGCCGCGGCCTGGCAGATGTTCATGGGTTGGAGGGTGATCATGACGTCCACCGGAGCGTCCGCGGCCGTGACCGCCAACTGCCCGGACGAGCCGAGGTGGATGGACACCACGACGCCCTCGTCGACCACGGCGCGCCACAAGGGGTCCCAGTGCTCCGAGTGGAAGCTGGGATAGCCCAACGTGGCCGGGTTCTCGGTGAAGGTGATGGAGTGACAGCCCTTGGCCGCCACCCGCCGGACCTCGGCCGCCGCCAGGTCGGGGTCCCACAGCACGGGCAGCGCCATGGGGATGAAGCGCCCCGGGTAGGCGGCACACCACTCGTCGATGTGCCAGTCGTTGTACGCCTGCACGACGGCCAGGGCAAGCCCCTTGTCCTCGCAGGCGGCGAAGAGCCGTCCACTGAACCCCGGAAAGGAGGGGAAGTTCATGGAGCCCAGGATGCCTCCCGCGTTCATGTCCTTGATGCGCTCGTGCACGTCGAAGCAGCCCGGCCGCATCTCGTCGAAGGCAGTCGGCTCGACGCCGTACTCCTCCTTCGGGCGCCCGGCGACGGCGTTGAGCCCGACATTGGGGATCACCGCATCGTTGAAGATCCAGACGTCCGAGCCGTCCGCCGTCCTCTTGATCCTCGGTGCCGCATCGGAGTAGCGGGCCGACATCCGACCCTCGAAGAGCCCAGGCGGTTCGACCAGGTGGTCGTCGACACTGACGAGGATGAGGTCCTTGGCGTCCATGGTGCTGTTCCCTCCTCGGGCCGAACTCCGGTCCCGCAGTTATATAAAGAATACAACCTGTTCGGTGGAGTCGCCCCGCCGCCGCTCCGCCCTCGGATCAGCGGCGTTCGTAGGTGATGCCGGCCGCCTCGACGTCCCAGGTCGCCGGCGTCACGCCCTCGTCCCGCAGCTCGCGCTTGAGCACCCGGCCGACCGGACTGCGGGGGAGGGCGTCGCGAAACTCGATGTAGCGGGGCAGCGCGAAGTAGGGGAGCTGGTCGATGCACCAGCGGAAGAGCTCCTCCTCGGTCACCGTGGCGCCCTCCTTGCGGGTGGCGGTGATCTTCAGGTCGTCCTCGGTCAACGGGCTCGGGACGGCGTGCACGGCCACGTCGGCCAGCCCTCCTTGGCTCATGAGGATCCGCTCCACCTCGAAGCTGGCGATGTTCTCCCCCCGACGCCGCAGGTAGTCCGCCTTGCGGTCGACGAAGTAGAGGTAGTGGTCCTCGTCGATCTTGCCGATGTCGCCGGTGTGGTACCAGAGGTTCCGTGTCGTCCGCACCGTCTCGTCCGGCCGGCCCCAGTAGCCCTCGAACATCACCTGGGGGCGCTTGGGCCGCAGCACGATCTCGCCCTCGGTCCCCGGCGCCACCTCTGCGTCGTCGTCGTCGAAGATGCGCACGTCGAAGTACTCGTCGTTGACGACGCCGGCGGCGTTGGGACGGTTCTCGACCCCCGGCGGCTGCCAGGACACCAGGCTCGCCTCGGTGACGCCGTAGGCGCCGCTGAACGTGGCGACGCCGAAGCGCGAGCGGATGACGTGGTCGACCTCGACCGGGCAGCGGGGCCGCGCCGAGGAGGCGCAGGGTCGTGTTCGCCTCCGGTGCGCCCGACTTGGGCATCTCGGGCCGGTCCACGTCGTGCGCCAGCAGGTAGGCCATGGTGCCCAGCGTCGAGGTGATGGTGGCGCCCACCCGGTTCATCTCGGGCCAGAACTGTGACACCGAGAAGCGCCGGTAGATGGCGCCGCGACCTCCGTAGAGGAGGGCGCCCACGACAACCGTGGTCAGCGCGTTGAAGTGGTACAGCGGCAGGGGTGTCCACACGACGTCGTCGGCGGTGCGGCGCCAGCAGATGCCGATCTGGCGCGCCAGGGCCTCGTGGTAGTTGTGGCTGAGCATGCAGCCCTTGGACAGGCCGGTCGTGCCGCCCGTGTAGATGAAGGTGCCGAGGTCGGCGGGATCGATGCCGACGGTCGGCGCCGACAGATCACCGGCCAGGATCTCGTCCCATCGGTGGACGGTGGCCCGCCCCACCGACGCCGTTGCCAACGCGGCGGCGTCTTCGTCCGGCTGGTCCTCGTCGTCCGCATCGTCCACCACGATCACGTGCTCGAGGTTGGGCACACGCTCGGCGATCGCCGCCACCCGCGGGAACAGGCTCGCAGCGACCACCAGGACGCGTGATCCCGAATCGGTCAGCTGGTGGGAGAGGTACTCGCCCTTGTAGGCGGTGTTCACCGGGACCGAGATCCGTCCGGAGCACACCGTGCCCGACCAGGCCAACAGGGCCACCGGTGAGTTCTCGACGAGCGTCGCCACCCGGTCGTGCTGCTGGGTCCCGAGCGCATGGAGTGCGCCGCCGAAGCGGGCCGCGGTCTCCATGACGCCGCGCGCCGTGAGCTTCACGCCACCAATGTCGAGGTATTCGCCGTCGGGGTCGGCCTCGAGCCGACGGGCGAAGAGTTGGGGAATGGTGGATTGCTCGTCCCCGGCCCAGATCCTGTCAACCACTCGCGTCGTCTCCCGTCGTGCTCAGGGCCGGTTTTCGACCGAACGGATAATATATGTAATTGCCCAAGCGGGCCGGAGAGGACGGACCATGCCCAGCACCGAGAACCTGGCCAACCTCCTGGCCGACCACCCCTTCGCGGAGGAGCGGGACCTCCTGTGCACCGTCGATCGCACGGTCACCGTGGGGGAGGCCAAGGCGCTGGTGGCGCAGTTGGCGACCCAGTTGACCGATGCCGGCGTGCAGCCCGGGGAGGGAGTGGCCGTCCGGCTCCCGAGCGACCCTGACCTCGTGGTGGCCATGCTCGCCATCTGGTCCGCCGGCGCCGTCTTCGTCCCGCTGAACGACCGCTCGCCCGAGAGCGAGGTCCGGCACGTCCTCGACACCATCCGTCCCGCCGCAGTCCTGGACGAGAGCGGCCTGCGCCGGCTCCCGTCACCGCTGCGCCACGAACCCGACATCGCGTTCGTGACCTGGACGTCGGGGACGACGGGTCCACCGAAGGCCATTCTGCAGTCGCACAGCGGGTACCTCGAGCTCCTGGACCGCGTCCTCAAGCCACTCCGCGGGGACGGGGGCGCCCGCAAGGAGGGCGCACGCGAGCCCACCCCCAACCTGGTCCCCGTGTCGGTCGCCCTCAATGCCGGGATCTACAACGTCTGCTTCGGCCTCCGGGCCGGAGCCGCCGTCGTCCTGATGCCCCGTTTCGCGACGGGGGACTTCGCCGAGCTGGTGCACCGCTATCAGGTGCGCTCCACGGTGCTGCCGCCGGCCGCCATGGTCATGCTCGACCGACGACCCGGCGGTGACCGACCTCTCCCCACTGCGCTTCGTGCGCAGCATCACGGCACCGCTCTCGCCGTTGGCCGCTCGACGCTTCATGGAGCGGTTCGGCGTGACCGTGCTGAACAGCTACGGGCAGGCCGAGGTGGGGGAGGTCGTCGGCTGGACGGCTGCGGACGCCAGGGAGCACCCCGAGAAGCTGGGGGCCGCCGGGCGACCGCTGCCGGGCGTGGACATCCGGGTGGTGGACGAGCACGACGTGGACGTGGCCCCGGACACGGTCGGTCAGCTGCTGGTGCGCCCGCCCCGCATGGCGGCCGGGTACGCCGGCGGGGCGTCGCTGAGCGACCGGATCGACGCCGCCGGCTTCGTGCGGACCGGTGACCATGCCCGGGTCGACGCCGACGGGTTCGTGTGGATCGAGGGCCGGACCTCGGACCTCATCAATCGCGGTGGCAACAAGGTCTTCCCCGAGCAGGTCGAGGAGGTGCTCCGCCTCGCGCCCGGCGTGCAGGACGCCGCCGTCGTCGCATGGCCGGACGACCGCTTGGGCGAGGTGCCGGTCGCGGTGGTCGTGGGTGACGCCACCGACGAGGAGCTGGCGGCGCTCTGCCGGACCGAGTTGGCCCCCTACAAGGTCCCCGTCGCCTTCCGTCGCGTCGAGACCCTGCCCCGCAGCGAGGTGGGCAAGCTGCTGCGTCGGCAGTTGGTCGACGATCTGCGCGCGAAGACCTCGGACGCGCCCACGGCCTGAGCTGTTGTGCCAAGCCCGACTACGCGGTCCAGCTACTCGGTCCAGCTGTCGTCGCGGTCGCTCCGGGCCGGCTGGCGCCCGATCCGCAGGGGACTGAGCGGCGCGTCGACCAACAGGATGCGCCGGAAGTCCTCCACGGCATCGCGCTGGCGTGCCCGCCAGGGGTGACCCGAGCGCAGGGCCGCCTCGGCGGTGCCCCACTGCTCCCAACTCGGGATGGACCACAGGAGGAAGGCCTCGTTGTCGTGGCCCAGCGCGGTCTGCCATGCACCGACGAGCCGCCATCCGTGTGCCGCGTAGAAGGGAGCTCCGTCGTCGCGCGCGAGCTCCAGGAAGTCGGCCACCTTCCCGGGCGGCACGCGGACCTGGTCGTGCGCGTAGGCGGCGCCTCCGGCGGCACCCTGGTCGCACAGCTCGGTGATCGTGGGGGACCAGTCGGCGGGCACCAACACGCGGTCGAAGCCGCCCGAGCGGAACTCCGCCGCCGTGGCCCACCAGCGGGCCAACTTCGGGTCCTGCAGGTGGGCGTGGCCGAGCTCGTGGCCGAACGAGCTCGCCAGGCCGTCCCAGCCGTCCTCCTCCCACATGTTCACGACGGCGGGCCACTGGCCGGTGGAACCGACGACGCCCCACACGCCGTAGCAGAGCTGGTTCCGCTCCTCTTGTGCGATCGGGCTCCAGTTGGCCGTCATGTGGTGCATGTAGCGAGCGCGGTTGTGCCCGATGATGTCGATGAACTCGTGGATGTAGACCTTGTCGTTCGCCAAGGTTTCGCTCCCGTCCCGGGGCCCGCGGGAGCGGCCTCGCCCCCGGCACCCTCTCAGAAGTTCATATAATATGCGCGTCGTGGCCGAGGGCACGATCACGGAAGAGGGCGTCGCGCGGTTGCGGTCACGGATCGGTGTGCCCGAACCCAACCCGGTGCCGCCCCACTACAACAAGCCCGGCGTCGACGCGTTCCGCCACGTCGCCGTGGCCTACGGAGACGACAACCCACTCTGGTCGGACGAGCGCTATGCGGCAGACACGCGCTGGCGTGGTGTCATCGCGCCTCCGCCACTGGTCGGCGGCGACTCGCTCGTCGGTGTGGACGAGGTGCCCGAGGTGGCCGAGGAGCACCGCGAGCTCATGCGGGGAGACCCGTTGCGGGGTGTCCATGCCTTCTATTCGGCCAGCGCGCGCGAGTGGTGGGCCCCGCTCCGGCCGGAGGTCGCAGTGACCCGGCGGAACGCGCTCGTCGGCGTGCTGGAAAAGCCGAGCGAGTTCGCCGAACGGGCCGTCCACGAGTGGACCGCCCAGGTGTTCCGGGAAACGGACGGACCGATCCTCTCCGCGCAGTACCGGCTCATGATCCGCACCGAGCGCACCAAGGCGCGCGAGCACAAGAAGTACGACGCCATCGAGCTCCGCCCCTACAGTGACGACGAGATCGAGGCCATCGATGCGCAGTACGCATCGGAGCAGCGGAGGGGTGCCGAGGCGCGCTACTGGGAAGACGTCCAGGTCGGAGACACCGTCGGCCCCATGGTCAAGGGGCCGCTCACCATCACCGACATCGTGTGCTGGCACGTCGGCATGGGCATGGGCCTCTACGGTGTCAAGCCCCTCCGGCTCGCCTACAAGAACCGGGCGCGTATCCCACGGTTCTTCCACCGGGACGAGATGAACGTGCCCGACGTGATGCAACGGGTGCACTGGGATCCCGAGTTCGCTCGGCGGAGTGGCAACCCGACGACGTTCGACTACGGCCGCATGCGGGAGACCTGGCTCATCCACCTGTGCACCGACTGGATGGGCGACGAGGGCTGGTTGTGGAAGCTCGACTGCGAGTTCCGCAAGTTCAATTACGTCGGCGATACCCAGTGGCTGTCGGGCACGGTGACGAGCCGGTACCTGGCGTCGGGGTGTCCGGCCGTCGACGTCGAGCTCCAGGCCGTGAACCAGCGGGGTGAGCTCACGACGCCGGGACACGCGACCATCCTCCTCCCGAGCCGGGAGATGGGTCCGGTGCAGCTGCCCGAGCCGCCGGGAGGCGCCCGCGACCTCCAAGAGGCGCTGACCGCCATCAGTGAGAGGTATCTCGCCGGATGAGCGACGCGGAGACGGAGCAGCCGTACCGTTCGATCGAGGGCTTGCGCATCGAGCAACGCGGCCCGGTGCTCGAGTTCGAGATCGACCGTCCGAAGAAGCGGAACGCGCTGACCGACCCCATCGTGGCGGCGATGATCCGTGCGCTGTCGGCGGCCGGGCCGGACGAGTCCGTGCGTGTCATCGTGTTGCGTGGCGCCGGGGATCACTTCTGTGCCGGCTTCGACATCGTCGGGCGCAACGCCGGCGACGCACGTCCGCGGGTCGGCAGCATCCAGCGCCGCCTGCCCACCGAAGCCCATCGGCTCGTCGAGCTGCTGCTCACGACGCAGACCCCGGTCGTCTGCCGGGTGCAGGGATGGGCGGCGGGGATCGGCCTGCATCTCGCGTTGGCGTCGGACTTTGCCGTCGTGGACGAGTCGGCCCGCCTCTGGGAGCCCTATGCGCAGCGGGGCTTCACTCCGGACACCGGTGGCACGTGGTTGCTGGCCCGTCGGATCGGCGAGATGCGGGCCCGTGAGATGCTCATGCTCGGTGAGGCCGTCTCGGGTGCGGACGCCGCCACCTGGGGCATGGTGCATCGGGCCGTTCCTGCCGCGGCCCTCGATGAGGAGGTGGCGGCGCTGACCCAGCGGCTCGCCGGGGCGCCCACGGTCACCATCGGGCTCACCAAGTGGCTGCTGCACGCCGGCTCGTCCACGCCGCTGCTCGAGCAGCTGCAGAACGAGGCCCTGGCCATGGAGCTCTCGTCGCGGAGCGAAGACTTCCGCGAGGGCCTTGCCGCCTTCGTGGAGAAGCGCCCCCCCGACTTCTCCGGACGATGAGCCCGGCGGCGGAGCGCGGCAAGGGCGACCGCCTGGACGTGGGCCCGACCACGCCCGTCGACGAGGTGCTCGGCGCCCTTCGCTCCTGGCTCGAGGTTGCACTGCCCGCCGCATGGCTGGTGGCGGGCCGGCGAGGGGGCCCATCCGAAGTGCGCACGGTGCGGACCAGGGCCGAGTATGAGGAGTGGTACCCCGTGCTCGGGGCGTCGGGACTGGTCGTGCCGACCTGGCCCGTCGAGTACGGGGGGCTCGACCTGGCGCCGGACGTGGCCCGGCGCATCGAGGAGGAATTGCGGCCGTTCAATCTCGGGAGGCTCAACCCCCTGGGCCTCAACCTGGCCGCGCCAGCCCTCTTCGCGCACGGGACCGAGGAGCAGCGTCTGCGCTATCTCCCACCGATCGTGCGCAACGAGGAGCGCTGGTGCCAGCTCTTCAGCGAGCCCGGTTCCGGCTCCGACCTGGCGTCCCTGGCGACCCGGGCCGAGCGCGACGGCGACGAGTGGGTGATCACGGGGCAGAAGGTGTGGACGACCTGGGCCCACGTGTCGACGCACGGCGTGCTCCTGGCGCGTACGGACCCCGGCGTGCCCAAGCGCGAGGGCATCACCTACTTCCTGATCGACCTGCGCCAACCGGGCGTCGACGTGCGACCGCTCCGGCACATGGGTGGCGAGGTGGACTTCAACGAGGTCTTCCTCGAGGGCGCCCGGGTCCCGGACGACCAGCGCGTCGGGGAGGTGGGCGCGGGCTGGAAGGTGGCGAACGCGACTCTCTCGGGCGAGCGGCAGATGGTGTCGGGCGCGGGTTCGGGCGGCGTCGACCGCATCGGTGGGTCCGGGGCCGCCTCGCTCGTGCGCCTGGCCAAGCGGCTCAGCGCGGAGGGGCGTGCCGGAGGCTGGGACGACCCCGTCCGCCGCGAGCAGGTGGTGCGGTTGTGGTGCGAGGAGCAGGTGCGGGGCTGGACGAACCAGCGGGTCCGGGCCCAGCTGCGCGCCGGGCGTTCACCCGGTCCCGAGAGCTCCATCGGCAAGGTGCATCAGGGCGAGCTCAACCAGCGCATCCAGCTCATGGCCGTGGACATGCTCGGCGCCGCGGCCACGTCGTGGCAGGGCGACGTCGGGTCGTGGGTCGAGTCCATGCCCTACGAGCTCAAGGGCATGTTGCGCAGCCGGGCCAACACCATCGAGGGGGGCACCACCGAGGTCAACAAGAACATCCTGGGCGAGCGGGTCCTGGGCCTGCCCCGGGAGGCCGATCCATGGTCCAAGGTGCCGTGGCGGGAGGTGCCCCGGAGCTGATGGGTTACGAGTCGCTGTTGATCGAGCGCCGGGGCGCGGTGGGGTGGCTGATCTTCAATCGGCCGGCCCAGGGCAACGCCATGGATGCGCAGATGCTGGACGACCTGGAGTCGGCCTGGAACGAGCTGAACGCCGACCCGGCCGTTCGGGTCATCGTGAACACCGGAGAGGGGCGTTCGTTCCAGACCGGGCTCGACGTCGTCCAGCTGGCCCGGGATCCCGCCGCACTGCGCAAGCAGTCCGGGCGCACGCGCCGGGCCGAGTTGCGCATGACGGCGTGGCACAACCAGGTGTGGAAGCCCGTCATCGCGGCGGTCAACGGTACCTGCGCCGGCGGCGGGCTCCACTTCGTCGCGGACGCCGACATCGTGCTGGCCTCGTCCGACGCCACCTTCCTGGACCCGCACGTGTCGCTCGGGCAGGTGACGGCCTACGAGGCCATCGGCCTCACTCGCAAGATCCCCTTCGAGGCGGTCATGCGCATGGCCCTGGTGGGCCGGCACGAGCGCATCTCGGCCGAACGCGCCCTGGCGCTGGGCATGGTGAGCCAGGTGGTCGATCCGCCCGAGCGCCTCCGCGAGGAGGCGCAGGCGCTCGCCGAGAAGATCGCCGAGAACTCGCCCGCCGCCATGGCGGCCACCAAGCGCGCCCTGTGGGGCGCCCTCGAGGCCGGCCTCACCGACGCCTGCAAGGCCGGCGCCAAGGAGCTCGTCTCCATGTGGGGCCACCCCGACCAGGAGGAGGGCCCACGGGCGTTCGCCGAGAAGCGAGCCCCCCAGTGGCAGGCGCTCGAGCCGGGCGTCGTCGATGCGCACCCGGGCGAGCACCAGTCCGACGAAACCCCGGAGGCACCGTGACCTATCCCACCCTCGACACGCTGCTCCTGGAGCGCCGCGGTCCGGTCGGCTGGTTGATCAACAACCGGCCCGATCGCCTGAACGCCATGAACTCGCACATGCGCGACGAGTTCGAGACGGCGTGGAAGACCCTCGACGCCGACCCCGAGGTGCGCGTCATCGTGCACACCGGTGAGGGCCGCGCCTTCCAGACGGGCGTCGACGTGATGGAGATCGCCGAGGACGGCGTCGGGTTCGAGCGCTACCGCGAGTCGACCGAGCGCTTCGACTACCGCTTCACCGCGTGGCAGAACCACATCTGGAAGCCGGTCATCACGGCCGTCAACGGCATCTGTGCCGGCGGCGGGTTCCACTGGGTGGCGGAGGCGGACATCGTCATCGCCGCCTCCGACGCACAGTTCTTCGACCCCCACGTCTCGGTGGGACAGGTGGTGGCGATGGAGGCCATCGGCCTCACTCGCAAGATCCCCTTCGAGGCGGTCATGCGCATGGCCCTGGTCGGCCGGCACGAGCGCATCTCGGCCGAACGCGCCCTGGCGCTGGGCATGGTGAGCCAGGTGGTCGATCCGCCCGAGCGCCTCCGCGACGAGGCGCAGGCGCTCGCCGAGAAGATCGCCGAGAACTCGCCCGCCGCCATGGCGGCCACCAAGCGCGCCCTGTGGGGCGCCCTCGAGGCCGGCCTCACCGACGCCTGCAAGGCCGGCGCCAAGGAGCTCGTCTCCATGTGGGGCCACCCCGACCAGGAGGAGGGCCCACGGGCGTTCGCCGAGAAGCGGGCCCCCCGTTGGCAGCCGCTCGAGCCGGGCCAGCACTGAGCGCCAGACGCCGGGTGGCCACATCGTGATCGGGTCGATCGGTTGAGCGTGCACACGGCGGCCGATGTACTCCGGCGCGCGCTGTCGGCGGCCGGCGTCGGCGCCCTCTACGGTCGAGCCCTGCCCGGCATCGAGGTCACGGAGGTGGCAGATCCCACAGTGGCCGTCCTGCTCGCGCAGGCGCATCGCTCAGTGAGCGGCATGGCGGCCGCGGCGCACGTGGGGGACGGCAACCTCGTGGTTCCCGGTTCCCGTCTTGAAGGCGGACCGGTCCCGGCGCTGCCCGGCGCGCACCTGGTGGTGGCGGACGCGACGGCGCTCTCCACTCTGGCGCCCGTCGTGGCCGAGGCTGCGCATGGCGCCGGGCTGCAGGTCCAGCTGGACGTGGACCTCTCCGCACCGGCGCCCGACGGAGCGGTGGAGCGACCTGCCAGCGCGGCGGGGTGGATCGACGCCGACGACGCCCTCGGCGACATCCCTTCCAGGGGGACCGTCGTCGTCCTGGCCGGTCCCGGTGTGGTCCAGGACGGCGCCGTGGGCGGCCTGCGCGCCCTGGCCGCCGCCGGGCGTCTGGGCGTCCTCAACACCTGGGGCGCCAAGGGCGTCTTCCACTGGCAGAGCCGGCACCACTGGGCCACCGTGGGTCTGCAGGAGCTCGACTTCGAGCTGGGAGGACTGGGATCCGCCGACCTCGTCCTCGTCACCGGTCTGGACGAGCGGGAGGCCCCGGCCCGGCTCTGGGCGCAGTACCCGCACCGGGTCGTGGCGCCCGGAGCCCTCGCGCCCCTGGCCGAGCGATGGCCCGACGGCGGCTCCTTTCCCGACCTCCCCCCGCTGCGCCCACGGCTGGCCGCCGTGACCCAGGCCGGCTGGGCCGCCACGGGCGTGCCGCTGATGCCCTCGCTCGTCACCCAGCACTATGCCCGGGTGCTCGGTGACGGCGGCCTCGTGGCGGCCGACCCCGGAACGGCCGGCTACTGGGTGGCTCGCACCTTCGCCACCACCCGGCTCGGCTCGGCCACCGTGCCCGCGGCGCCCATCCGTGGGTGGGCGGCGGCGTGCGCCACCGTGGCCCGGCTGGCCGCTCCGCTCCGCCCGGTCCTGGCCGTGGTGGACGGGCCGATCGACGGCACCACCGCAGCCGTGCTGCACGCGGCGACGGAGCTCGGCGTCAGCCTCGGCGTGGAGGCGTGGACGCCCGACGGCCCGCCGCTCGGACCGGACGAGCACCTGACCCGACTGGACGTCCTCGCGGGCAGTGGTGGTGTCTCGATGCTCGGGACCGATCTCCGCCAGATCGACGAGATGGTGGCGGTTGCCGGTCCGGTCCGGGCCTGGACACCAGATGCGGCCCATTCGGTTTCATGACGACCGGGCGCAGTTGAAGCCGTTGGCCTTCACCGAGTGCCCCAACCCCACGGGTGGGACACCCCTGGAGACGTGGCGATTCCGGCTGCACTTGGGGAATACTCAGGCATGATTTGTAACTCGACGTCCGTCAGTGTCGCGACGCGCCTGCCTCGATGACCGCTCCCGAGAGCGCAGAGGTCGAGCGCCTCCTCGATCCATCTTTCCTCCCACTCGTAGGCTTGCTCGACGACGTCACCTTCGACGAGGAGTTCTTGGCGCAAGTCCGCACGGCCGTTCCCGGCCTGGGCTCGACGGAGCTCGTTGAGCGCAGCGACCGCCTGATCGCTCCGGAGACCGGGGTCTCGGTCCGAGTGCATCGAGCGAAGGGCACCTCGGGCACGCGCCCATGTGTCTTGAGCATTCACGGCGGCGGGTACATCCTCGGCTCGCCCGTGATGGATGACACGGTGTTCGAGTCGTGGTGCCCAACGCTCGGGCTCGTCGGCGTGTCCGTCGACTACCGGCTCGCACCGGAGGCGCAGTACCCGACACCACTCGAAGATTGCTATCTCGCACTTTCCTGGGTCTTCGAACACGCCGAAGAGCTCGAGATCGATCGCGATCTCGTCGGTATCTATGGAGTGAGCGCCGGCGGAGGGCTCGCGGCGGCTCTCTCGCTGCTCGTGCGCGATCGAGGAGAGTGGCGTCTGCGCTTTCAGATACTCGAGTCACCCATGCTCGACGACCGGCAGCAGACACCCTCGAGCCAGCTCGAGGGCCTCCCGGTCTGGAGCAGGGACACGAACGAATTCGGGTGGCGCTCCTACCTCGGAGCGCTCTACGCCAGTCCTGATCTGCCGACGTATGCCGCACCGGCGAGAGCCACCGACCTGAGCGGCCTGCCGCCGACCTTCATTTCGGCGACGGGCGTCGACGGGTTCCGCGATGAAGACACCGACTTTGCGCTCCGCCTCCAATGGGCGGGCGTCGAGACCGAGCTCCACGTCGTCCCCGGAGCACCCCACGGCTATCAGATGATCGAAGATTCCTACGCCACGCAGAAACTTCAGCGCAGCAGGGACGAGTGGCTCCGTTGGATTCTGGAACGGGGTTGACTGCTACCGGGTGCTCCCGCCGGTGACCGGCTGGCGCACATCGACGAGCAGTGCGACGGCGTCGCTCACGGCACGCCGGACGTCGCCGATGGAGATGCGCCCGGCGGACCACGCCCGCAGTGCGCTGTCGAGCACCGCATCGAGCACGCGGACGATGCGCGCCGCGTGCTCCTCGGGCAGGTCGGGCACGAGACCCCGGTAGACCGCGTTCGTCGCCTCGTCGAGCCTGGCCATGACGTCTCGGGCAAACGGCTCGTCGGAGAGTTCGAACAGGCCGATGAGGTGCGCCAGCTGCGGCCGCCGCTCGAAGGCCCGCACCGAGCGCAGCAGGGCCTCCTCGAGCCGCGCCGCCGGGGTCGTGCCACGCAGCGGGCGCCTGGTCACGTCGGAGCTGAGCGTCGAGGCCCACTGCACCAGCGCCTCGCCGAACAGGTGCTCCTTCGAGGGGAAGTAGTGGTACAGCGTGGCCAGGGCCACCGACGCGGACTCGGCCACCTCGCGGACCGAGATGCGCTCGTAGTCCCGCGCCTCGAGGAGCTCGAGCGCGGCGTCCAACAAGCGCTGGCGACGAGCAGCCTGGCGGATGCTCAGCGGGGTGGTCGCCGTCATGCTCGGCTTTGCCATAACCAGATTCTAGTTCTAATGTGTGGCCCCCGCGAACTGGAGGGCACACATGGGCATGCCGGAGAACATCGGGATCGTGGACACCATGATCGGGTTTCCCCACCCCGACATGAAGGAGGTGTACCGCTTCATCACCCGGCAGACCAAGGACGCCGAGTCGAAGGAGAGCTTCGAGTTCCCCGTCGAGTACATGTTCAAGGACGTGCCCGAGAAGGGATTGACGGGCAGTGACGACCCGATCGCCGTCACCCTGCGCGAGATGGACCTCTGGGGTGTCGAGAAGGGGCTCATCGGCGTGGGGGACCGCCAAGGCGTCGGCGCGAAGGCGCTCCGCCTGCACCCGGACCGCTTCATCCCGTCGTCCTCCATCGACCCCAACGACGGCATGGAGGGCATCAGGCGCCTGGTCGCCGAGTACGAGACCTACGGCGTGCGTGCCGTCGGCGTCTTCCCCGCCGGCACCTTCCCGCAGGTGCCGATCAACGACAAGAAGATGTACCCGATCTACGCCAAGTGCGTCGAGCTGGGCATTCCGATCTTCTGTTGCGCCGGCATTCCGGGCCCGCGCCTCAAGGCAGCCTGCCAGCACGTCGAGCTCATCGACGAGGTGATGTACGACTTCCCCGACCTCGTGTTCGTGACCCGGCACGGTTGCGAGCCGTGGACGGAACTGGCCGTGAAGCTCATGCTGAAGTGGCCCGGCCTGCACTACTCGACGAGCGCCTTCGCCCCCAAGTACTACCCGCGGGACATCGTCGACTACGCCAACACCCGGGGCGCCGACAAGGTCATCTATGCCGGCTACTTCCCGATGGGCCTGTCCCTCGAGCGGATCAGGCGAGAACTGCCGTCCGTCGGCTTCAAGGACGAGGTGTGGCCGAAGTTCCTCCGCACCAACGCACTGCGCATCTTGGGAGAGCCATCGTGACCGACGACGCATGCGACTACCGCGTGTTCGACGCGGACAACCACTACTACGAGGCGCCCGACGCCTACACCCGGCACATCGACCCCGCCATGGCCAAGCGGGCCATGCAGTGGGCCGACATCGACGGCCGCCGGCGACTCCTGGTCGGCGGCAAGGTGAACCGGTTCATCCCCAACCCGCTCTTCGACCCGGTGGCCAAGCCGGGCAGCCTCGACGAGTACTTCCGGGGCAAGAACCCCGAGGCCAAGGACATGCGAGCGCTCTTCGGAGAGCTCGAGCCCATCCGTCCCGAGTACCGCGACCGCGAGGCCCGCCTGCGGGTCATGGACGAGCAGGGCCTCGACGGGTGCTTCCTCTTCCCGACCCTGGGGGTGGGTATGGAGGAGGCCCTGGCCGACGACCCGCCGGCACTCATGGCGGCCTTCGCCGCCTTCAACCGTTGGCTCGAGGACGACTGGGGCTACGCCTACCGGGAGCGGATCTTTGCCGCCCCCATGCTGTCGCTGGCCGATGTCGACGCGGCCGTGGCCGAGCTGACCCGGGTGCTCGAAGCCGATGCCAGGATCGTCTGCGTCAAAGGAGGGCCGGCCCACACGCCGACCGGCCTGACCTCGCCGGCCGACCGCCGCTTCGATCCCTTCTGGGCCCTGGTCGACGAGGCCGGGGTGACGGTCGGGATCCACTCGGGCGACGCCGGCTACGGCCGCTACCTGGCCGACTGGGAGCCGACGGGGGACTTCGAGGCCTTCCGCTACGTCCCCCCTGCGCGGCGTCCTGGCCGCCGATCGGCCGCCCTACGAGACCATGGCGGCGCTCGTCTGCCACGGGTTGTTCGACCGCTTCCCGCGCATCCGGGTGGCGTCGCATCGAGGCCGGCGCGTCCTGGGTGCATCCCCTGCTCAAGAAGCTGGCCAAGGCGTACGGTCAGATGCCCTCGAGCTTCGCCGTCGGACCCGGTGGAGACGCTCCGTGCCCACGTGTGGGTGGCGCCGTTCTACGAGGACGACCTGGGCTCGTTGAAGGACGACCTCGGGCTCGACCATCTCCTCTTCGGGTCCGACTGGCCCCACGCCGAGGGCCTGGCCGACCCGCGCACCTTCGCCGAGGACCTGCGCCGGCACGACTACACCGATCAGGAGATCCGCACCGTCATGGCCGAGAACGGCCCGCCCCTCACTCGGCGTCTCTGACACGCGATGGACTTCGACGACACCGCCGAGGAGGCCGCGTTCCGGGCCGAGGCCCGGGCCTGGCTCGACGCCCACGCCACGCGTCGGCCGACGGCGGCAGCGGGGGTCCTTCGCACCCACGTGACCGACGACGCCGGCCAGGCCCGTCACGTCGTCGCCTGTCGGGAGTGGCAACGCACGCTGTGCGAGGACCGCTGGGCGGGGATCACCTGGCCAAAGGAGTTCGGCGGCCGGGGCGGCAGCGCCATCCAACAGGTCATCTTCTCGCAGGAGCAGGCCAGCTACGACGTTCCGTTCGGCGCCTTGGTGGTGGGGCTCGGCATGGTGGGGCCCACGCTGATGACATTGGGCCGGCCCGACCAGCAGGACCGGCACCTCGGGCCCATGCTGCGGGGCGAGGAGATGTGGTGCCAGCTCTTCAGCGAGCCCGGGGCGGGGTCGGACCTGCCGTCGCTCGCGACCCGGGCCGAGCGGGACGGCGACGAGTACGTCGTCAACGGGCAGAAGGTCTGGACCACCCTGGCCCAGTACAGCGACTGGGCCATCCTCCTGGCCCGCACCGAACGGGACGTCCCCGGTCGGGCCGGGATCTCCTACTTCCTGGTCGACATGACCACGCCGGGCATCGAGGTCCGCCCCCTGCGCCAGATCACAGGGGTCTCGCACTTCAACGAGGTGTTCCTGACCGACGTGCGGGTGCCGGCGGCCAATCTGGTCGGCGCACCGGGGGAGGGTTGGCAGGCGGCTCGCGTCACCATGGCCAGCGAGCGCATGGCCATCGGCGGGGGCGGGGGGACGACGTTCGAGGACGTGGCTGCCCTGGTGCGGGCCCTCGGCGGCGTGGACGATCCCGTGCACCGGCAGGAGGTGGCGTCGGCCTACATCGGCTTCGAGCTCCTGCGGTTCCTGCGTCTGCGCCTGCAGACGGCACTGAGCCAGGGCAGGGCGCCGGGCGTCGAGGGCTCGCTGCTCAAGCTGGCCTTCTCGCGCCACACCGCCCGACTCGGCGACTTGGGCGTCGGCCTCCTGGGTGCCGACGCGCTGGCCTCCGACGGCCGGCATCCCGAGGCGGACTTCTGGCGGGAGCGCTTCCTCAGCCAGTGGGCCACTCGCATCGGTGGCGGGACGGACGAGATCCAGCGCAACCAGATCGCCGAGCGAGTGCTCGGCCTGCCCCGCGAGCCTTCGGTGCTGTCGTCGTCATGACGACGACAGCACTCACGCGCTGAGCGTGTCCTCGCCCCCCTCGCGGTCGATGTCGTCGACGCCGTGGGTGGCCTGGGTGGCGCGCTCGAGCACGGCGCTCGCATCGTCCCCCCGCCGGACGGCGATGCCGACCAGGACGGTGGTGAGGCGGTCGTCGAATTCGTGCCCCGTCGCGATGGGTGGCGTCTCCAGCAGGGCGCGCACCCCGGGGAGCTCTCCCGGTCGGAGGGCGAGGGTGGCATGGAGCTCGGCCAGGGTGGACCGGCCCTCCTTCACTGCTCCCGACTGACGGATCTCGTGCATGGCGGCACCGACCGCGTAGCGGGCCACGGTGTCGAAGGCGGCCACCGCCTCCGGGGGATCGAAGCCGGCTCGTCCCAGGACCCGGATGACCGAGTCGATCACGTCCACCATGGACTCCCACTTGAGCGCTCCCGTCATCCACTGCGACAGGACCTCGGGCTCGTCCACGAACGAGCGGTAGACGTGCCGGGCCCATTCGCGCAGCCACTCGTCCCAGTACTGGCCCCGGTCCTCGGGCGTCCGGGCCTGGGAGAGTGAGCGCTCGGCCGCCAGCACGAGCAGCTCTCGCCGATTGGACACGTGGTGGTAGAGGCCGGCGACGCTGACGCCGAGATGATCGGCCACGGCCTTCATGCTGATGCCGCCGAGGCCGAGCTCGAGCACGGCCTCGGCGATGGCGTCGCGGTCGATCCGGGCGGGGCGACCCACCTTGGCCGCGCCCATCAGCGCGCCCGCGCTCCCGCATGATCTCGGCCGGTGGCACCCGCCACCACGTGGGGTCCGCAGCCGTCCTTGCTGGGAAGAGTTTTCATATCTATTATCAAAAAGAGTGGCACAGCCATCAAGGGTACCCACACTCTGCCGCTCGCCCCGGCATCGGATGCCCTCGGGACGACGGGAGGGCATCCGATGAAGGATCTGCGGGACAAGGTGGCCGTGGTGACCGGGGGAGCCAATGGCATCGGCCTCGCCCTCGTGCGCAGTTTCCTCGCCGAGGGCATGCGCGTCGCCATCGCCGACGTCGACCCCGCGGCACTCGAGGGCGTCGAGAAGGAGTTGGGCGACCAGCCGAACGTCCTGATTCACGCGACCGACGTCACCAGTGCGGCGTCTGTCGGTGCGCTGGCGGACGCCGTGTACGAGCAGTTCGGCGCATGCCACCTCCTGTGCAACAACGCGGGCGTCGGCGCGCCGTCCGCCAAGGTCTGGCAGACCACCGCCAACGATTGGGCCTGGGTCTTCGGGGTCAACGTCACGGGCGTGGTGAACGGCATCTTGAGCTTCGTGCCCCGGATGATCGAGTCCGGCCAGGAGGGTCACGTCGTGAACACCTCGTCCGGAGACGGCCCGATCGCGCCGATGCCGTCGGCGTCGGTCTACGCGTCCAGCAAGGCTGCGGTCTCGGTGCTGACGGAGTGCCTGGCAGCCCAATTGGCCGAGGACGGCATCCCGATCGGCGTTTCGGTCTTCTATCCCTCCGGGGGACTGCTGCGCACCGGTCTGTGGACGTCCGACCGCACCCGCCCGCCCGAGCTGGCCCGCGAGCGTCCGCGCGAGACGGAGCCGATGACGCCCGAGAAGCTCGAGGAGATGGCGAACCAGGCCGGACGTCAGATCGCGTGGCAATCGCTCGACGAGTTGGCCACGCTCGTGGTCGACGGCGTGCGCGAGGGGCGGTACGTCATCATGAAGGGAATCGAGGACGCGGCCGGCACGCTGCGCTCTCGGGCCGAGGCCTTCGGCGAGGGCCGCCTTCCCAGCTCCGCCGGCCATCTCGTCTGAGCGGCCGCCCGCGCTGTCGGCCTCAGGTGCGGACCGGGCGGAAGTAGGGCAGCGAGACATCGTCCGACGCGGGATGGAACTCGACCTGCAGGGGCATCCCGTCCCGCAGCGCCTCCGGAGCGCACCCGACCACGGCGCTCAAGACCCACCAGCCCTCGTCGAGCCGTACGACCGCCGGGGCGTACGGCGTCGCGAAGCCGGGGTGGGGCGCGCGCCACACGACCGTCCAGCTGTAGAGCGAGCCGCGGCCTGCGCTCGTCTCCCAGGCCAGCGCCGGCATGCCGCACTGGGAACACACGTGGAACGCACGCAGCGCACGGGCGCCGCAGGCCGAGCAGCAAGGGAGGACCAGGCGTCCCTTCCGGCAGCCCTCCCAGAAGGGCTCGGAGCGCTGACTGCGGGGAGGCACCGGAAAGCCCGGCTGCTGGGGGGCGAGGATCTCGGCCGACGGGTCGGTCACGGCCGGGCCGGCCCCAGCAGGAGCACGTCGGCGAAGAGAGCACCCGAGCCACCGTTCGAGCACAGAGCGACGGCGGCGCCGGGAACCTGGGAGGTCGGGCACTCGCCGCGGATCTGCTGCACGCCGCGGACCACACGCTGGTACTGCTGGGCCGCCATGCCGGCGTGGCTGAAGGACATGGTGCCACCGTCGGTGGTGACCGGGAGGGAGCCCCCCGGGGCGATCGCGCCGGATTCGACCATCGGGCCGCCCTCGCCTCGCGCGCAGAAACCGTAGGCCTCGAGCTGTCGGATGATCTCGAAGGAGAAGGGGTCGTAGAGCTCGGCGACGTCGACGTCCGCCGGCCCGAGCCCCGCCATGGCGAAGGCCGCCGCGGCGGCTCGGGCACCCACCCAGCCCGCGGGATCGGCGCCGGGACGGCCCGAGAAGTCCCACACGGGGGCCACGGTGTACGCCGGTCCGTAGGCGTCGCTCCCGCCGCCCAGGATCCAGACGGCACGCGGCTCGTCCTTCGCCCTGTCCGCGTGGACCAGGACGATCGCCGTGCCGCCCTCCGACGTCGTCGCGCAGTCGAGCAGGTGGAACGGCTCGGCGACGAGCGGCGAGGCCAGGATGTCCTCCGCCGTGAAGGGGCCGCGTCCGTAGTAGACCGCTTCGGGGTTGACGTGCCCGTTGTTGCGTACCACGGCGGCCGCCGTCGCCAGCTGCCGCTCGGTCGTGCCGTAGGTGATCATGTGGCGTCGTGCCATCAGGGCGAACTCGGCTGCGGTGAAGAGCCCGAACCCGGCCACGAGCTCGTTCGGAGGGGTGGTCCAGGGGGCGGCCACCGCGTGCTGCAGCACGCCCGCGCCGCCGGCCAGGGCGAGGGCGACGCGGCTCTGGCCCGTCGTCACCAGCGCCGCCGCGTCGAGGATGGCGGCAATGCCCAGGGCACTGGGTCGACGGATGCTGGGTCCGAGGCCCAGTTCGAGGATGGCATCGGCCGAGGCGGCCCCGACCACGGCGTCCACCTCGCCGGCGGCGATACCGGCATCGGACAGCGCGCCAAGGGCGGCCTCGAGCGCGATCGACGACGAATCGTGCCGGCCGGGCAGTCGCCGGGCCTGCGCCGTGTTGTGGACCCCGACGATGGCGACGTCACGGAAGGGATGGCTCATCGGACCGAGCAGGCTATGCGTTCGGCGCGCGCAGGCGGAACCGCTGGACCTTGCCGCTCGCCGTGAGCGGGAGCTCGGTGACGAATTCGATGTGGCGCGGCACCTTGTAATTGGCCATGTGGTCGCGGCACCAGGCCACCAGCGACGCCTCGTCCACCTCCTCGTCGCCGGCTCGACGCACGACGAATGCCTGGCCGACCTCTCCGAGCCGTTCGTCGGGCACCCCCACGACGGCCACCTGGGCCACGGTCGGGTGGGTCAACATGATGCCCTCGATCTCGGCGGGGAAGGCGTTGAAGCCACCGACGATGAACATGTCCTTCTTGCGATCGGTGATGCGCAGGTTGCCGTCGTCGTCGACGAGCCCGATGTCACCCGTGCGCAGCCAGCCCTCCTGGTCGATGGCCGCCGCGGTCGCCTCCTCGTCGGCGAAATACCCGAGCATGACGTTGAATCCCTTCACCAGGATCTCGCCCGCGCTGCCGGGTGGCAGAGTGCTCCCGCCGTCGGCGACCACGCGGACGTGCACGCCGTCCAGCGGCTTGCCCACCGTGGTGGCGATCACTTCGGGCGGATCGTCGTGGCGGCACATGCTCACCGTGCCGGTCGTCTCGGTCAGCCCGTACCCCGTGACCACCGTGGCGATCTTCAGGTCCTCCCGCATGCGCCGGACGACCTCCACCGGCACCGTCGCGGCGCCGGTCACCGAGAGGCGCAGGGTCGACAGGTCGTACCGGGATCGATCGGGGTGCTCGAGCATCGACTGGAACACCGTCGGGGGACCGGGCAGCACGCTGATCCGCTCGGCGCTGACGCGCTCCATCACGACGGCCGGTTCGAAGACGGCGTGGGGCAGGATCGTGGCGCCCTTGAGCACGCAGGCCAGGACGGCTGACTTGAGCCCCGCGGTGTGGAAGAACGGATAGACGCAGAGGTACCGGTCTCCCTGGTGCAAGCCGACCGCGTCGCTCCAGGCCTCGTAGGTGCGCACGCTCGGCCCGTGGGCCAGCATCGCCCCCTTCGGTGCGCCAGTGGTCCCCGACGTGAAGATGATGTCGGCCAGGTCCTCTGCCCGGACCCTGGGCAGGGAGCCCTCACCGTTGGTGCCACCGGCGCGTGCGAAGAAGTCGTCCCATGGGACGGCGCCGTCGCCGCGCCGGGCCGTCGAGCACCACGGTCTCCCGCAGATCGGGGAGCTCACCGACATCGTCGAGGAGCCCGACCAGGTCCGTCCCGAGCACGTCGGTGCTGGCGCAGAGCAGCCTGGCCTGGGAGCGACGCAGGACGTGGGCCGCCTCCATGCCCTTGAAGCGGGTGTTCACGGGCACGAGGACGGCTCCGGCCAGATAGACGCCGAAGCTCGTGGCGATCCAGCGCGCGCTGTTGGGCGCCCACAATGCCACCCTGTCTCCGGGCCCGATGCCGGAGGCAACGAGGCAATGGGCGACCCGCCTGGCCTCGTCGAGCAGCTGCTCGAACGACCAGCGGGTGTCGCCATCGACCACCGCCTCGTCGCCGCCGAAGGTGGCCGCTGCGCGCTCGAGCGCCTCCGGGATGGACGCGTGGCTCATGCCACGACGCCGTCTGCCCGCAATTTCGCGATGTCGTCCGCGGCGAGGCCCAGTTCTGCCGTAAGCACCTGATCGGTGTCCTCGCCGACCCAGGGCACCCGGGTGTCCTGGGTCCCGGGTGCGGTGTGGATCCGCACGGGGTTGCCCGGGAGGAGGACCGGCGGCTCGACCCCGTCGGGACGGGCGATGCCCACCAGCATGTGGTGCGCCACGACGTGGGGATCGGTCGGCAGTTCGTCGTCACGCAGGCACGGCCCGGCGGCGATGCCGGCGGTGCCCAACGCCGCGCATGCCTCCTCCCGAGTCCTGTCGGACGCCCATCCCTCGATCGCCGGCCGCAGGATGTCTTCCATATGGTCCAGCCAGCCCTGGCGGCTGGCCAGCCGGGGGTCCGACGTCCACTCCGGACAGCCCACGATCTCGGCCAGACGCTCGAAGTGGTGCTCCCGCCCGACCTGGACGATGAACCAGCCGTCACTCGCCCGGAAGCCGTGGTTGATCAACGGCCCGGTGTCACCGTTCTTGAGGCCCATCGACCAGAAGTTGGCCACGATGTCGGTCATGGCCATCACGGAGTCGAACATGGCCACGTCGACGTACTGCGGCTGGCCGGTCCGGTCGCGCTCACGCAGGGCGGCCAAGATGCCCACGGTGGCGAACAATGCCGCACCGATGTCGCCCAGGCCACCGACCGGGGAGACCAGCGGTGGGTCGTCCCCCAGGCGCTTCATCTCGTAGATGCCCGACATCGCCTCCACGATCGGGGCGAAGGCGGGGCGATCCCGGTAGGGCGACGTCGTCACGTTGCCGAAGCCCGAAATCGATGCGTAGACACAGCGTGCATGGGCCCGCACGAGATCCTGAAAACCCAGGCCGAGCCGCTCCATGGTGCCGGCCCGGAAGTTCTCCGCCACCACGTCGAATCGAGGTGCCATGTCAAGGACGAGCTGTCGACCCCTGGGATCCTTGAGGTCGATGCAGATGCTCCGCTTGCCGAGGTTGTTGCGCAGGAAGGTGGCGCCCAGACCACGACCCTCGGGGTCGGGGACCGACGGCTGAGAGGCGCGACCCAACTCCCCACCCGGCGGTTCGACTTTCACCACGTCGGCCCCGAGGCGGCCCATGAGCTGCGTGGCAAACGGGAGGGCCTGCATCTGCTCGAGGGCGAGGATGCGGACTCCGGCCAAGGGGCCACGGGGCCGCCGGTCCGAGGGCTCAGCGACCACATCGACCATATTTGGATATCATATCTAATCGAAAGGCCGGGTCATCCGGGGTGGCGCACGCCACCACGACCTGTGCACAAGTCGAAAGTGAGAGAAGCGTCACGTGGCCGGAGCACTGCATCTCGAGGTGGACGACGCGGGCCGCCCGAGTCGAGGACCCGGTCCCTCGGTACCGGGGCAGTTGACCATGCATTGGCCCGGTCGGCATTGGCAATGAGCAGCGACGGCACCGCGCTGGTGCGGTCCGAGACCGTGGACGGCATCACGACGCTGATCCTCGATGATCCCGCTCGCCGGAACGCGTTGTCCTGGGACATGGTGCGGACTCTCCGTGACGCCGTCGAAGCCGCGGCTGAGTCGGGCTGTCGCGCCCTGATCCTGCGGAGCACGCCGCCCGTGTTCTGCGCCGGAGGGTCGGTCGACGACCTGCTCCATCCGAAGGCACCGCTGGCCGAGATGTACGGCGCCTTCCGCGCCCTCGACCGTGCCGGCGTACCCACCGTGGCGGTCGTCGACGGCGCCGCCGTCGGTGCCGGCATCAACCTGGTGCTCTCCTGCGACATCGCCCTGTGCAGCCCCGAGTCCCGATTCGATGTCCGCTTTCTCGACGTCGGGATCCATCCCGGCGGAGGGCAGCTCTGGCGGCTCCGCCGATCGCTCGGCGCGCAGGGCGTTGCCGCGATGACCCTGTTCGGCGAGGTGATCACGGGCGAGCAGGCTGCCCACCTCGGACTCGTCTGGCGCTGTCTTCCATCTCGCGAGCTCCGCGACGAGGCGATACGGCTCGCCGGGCGGGCTGCGGCGCACGACCCCGAGCTCGTCGCCAAGGTCAAGGCGACCCTGCACGCGGTCGATGGCGTCGACGACGCAGAGACTGCGATCGCACTCGAGGGGGAAGCACAACAATGGTCCATGGAGCGTCCGCAGTTCGAGGCGGCCCTCCGCGAGTTGCGGGAGCGGCTGGGCCGCGACGCATGAGAACGCCGCACGTCAGACCGAGGAGAGCGCATTGAAGAAGATGGCGGATGCCTGGCTGGCCCGGGCTGAAAGCCCCGACCCCGGGCTGCGCTTCGAGACCACCGAGTGGACCTGGGCGGAGGTCGTCGACGCCGCGGCGCGTCGAGCGGCCCGGTGGGCGCAGCTCCGACAAGACGGACCGCCACACGTCGCGATCCTCCTCGACAACGTGCCCGAGCACGTCTGGTGGCTCGGGGCCTGCGCGCTGTCGGGCGCCGTGGTCGTGGGAGCCAATCCCACGCACCCCGGTCCCGCGTTGGCCGAGGAGCTCGCGCACACGCGCTGCCAACTCCTGGTCACCGATGCTGCGCATTTGCCGCTCGTCTCCGGTCTCGACCTGGGTCCTGGGATCGGAGTGGCCGTCGCCGACAACCCGCGGGTCGTTCTCGTCGACGGGGACAACGTGGGCGATCTGCCTCCGGCGTCGCTGCCCCTGGCGGACGAGCTCGACCCCGCCACCCTCGGGTACCTGATCTTCACCTCAGGGACCTCGGGGGCTCCGAAAGCCTGCCGGTGCACGCAAGGTCGCATGGCGTTCATCGGGGCTTCGCTGGCCCAGCGCTACGCGTTCGACTCGTCCACCTGCTGCTATCTCGCCATGCCGCTCTTCCATTCGAATGCCCTCATGGCCGGTTGGGCACCCGCGGTAGTCAGCGGCGCCACCATGGCGTTGCCCAGTGGTGGTCGCTTCTCCGCCTCGGGTTTCCTCCCCGATGTCCGGCGACACGGTGTCACGTACTGGAATTACGTCGGGCGGCCTCTCTCGTACGTGCTCGCAACCGAAGCGCGTCCTGACGATGCGGACAACCCGCTCCGAGACGTCTTCGGCAACGAGGCTGCACCGGGAGACGTCGCACGCTTCGCTCAGCGTTTCGGTTGCACCGTGGCGGACAGTTACGGCTCCACTGAAGGCGGTGTCGCCGTGTCCCGTACTGCCGACACCCCCGAGGGCGCGCTCGGTCCGGCACCCGACGGCGTCTTGGTGCTCGGGGACGGTGGCCGAGAGTGCGCACTGGCCGAATTCGATGCCAACGGCGTGCTCCTCAATGCCGTCGAGGCGATCGGGGAGTTGGTCACGGCCGCGCCGGTCATGTTCGAGGGCTACTGGGAGAGCCGGGACGCCGAGGAAGCACGCGTCCGGGACGGGTACTACTGGACAGGCGACCTCGTCTACCGCGATGCGAAGGGGTACCTGTGGTTTGCCGGCCGCGGGGACGACTGGTTGCGGGTCGACGGCGAGAACTTCGCCGCTGCGCCTGTGGCCCGCGTCGTCGAACGCCACCCCGACGTCGTCATGGCTGCGGTCTACGCCGTCCCCGACCCGACGGTGGGCGACCAGGTCATGGCGGCGATCCAGCTGCGGCCCGGGGCCGTCTTCGACGGCCGTGCCTTCGGTGCGTTCCTGGCCGGCCAGAGCGATCTCGGTCGCAAGTGGGTGCCTCGTTACCTGCGGGTCTCCATGTCCTTGCCGACGACGGCGACGGCCAAGATCCTCGTGCGCCAACTCCGGACCGAAGGGCTGAACTGCGGGGACACTGTGTTCGAACGCAGTTCCACGACAGGCCTCTCGTATGAGCCCTTCGTGCAGTCGGGCAAGAGTAATGAGCTCCCACGAGGTGATCCGATGAGGCGCGTGTTGCGTGAGGAGCTTGCGCCCTCATGAGCGGAAGTCTCGTCGAGCTGGTCGACCGGAGGGCTGCCGACACACCGGACCTGATCCTTCTCGTCGACGAACAAGGCAGTCGCATGACCTGTTCGGGGTTCGCCTCGGGAGACGGTACGGGTGGCGGAGCGGCTCGCCACCGCCGGGGTCGGGGAAGGTGTGCTCGTCTCGTGGGTGCTGCCGACGGCCATCGAGACCCTCGTGGTCATGGTCGCGCTGGCCCGTCTGGGCGCCGTGCAGAATCCGATCATTCCCATGTATCGGGAGCGCGAGATCGGACACATCCTCGACGAGGCGGGCGTGGACGCCATGATCGTCGTTCCCGAGTGGCGCGGCATCGATTTCTTGTCCATGTGCACCAGCCTGGCCGCGTCGCGCGGCGACCTGCCGGTCCTCTCGTTCCCCGCCCTGATGGACCCAGAAGCACACGCACCGTTGCCCGTCCTCGGCGAGTGCCGAGACCATCGGCGCGTGTCACCGGCGCAGTGGCTCTTCTACACATCGGGCACCTCGGGGTTCCCGAAGGGCTGCCGGCATACGGACGGCACCCTGGGCGCCGCCGCAGCCGGGATGGTCGACCACCTCGCGATGACGCAGCGGGACCGGAGCGGCCTCGCCTTCCCGATTGCGCACGTCGGAGGCGCCATCAACCTGATGGCCAGCCTGCTCTCCGGGGCCGCCCTCGTTCTGATCGAGCACTTCGAGGCCGTCTCCTCTTCGGCCGTGATGGCCCGGGAGGGCGTGACGATGGCCGGATCGGGAACGGCGTTCCATCTGGCCTACCTCGAGGTACAGGCGAGGCACTCCGCAGAACCACTCTTCCCGGCGCTGCGGTGTTGCCCCGGTGGTGGTGCGCCCAAGCCGGCCGGGCTGCATGAGCGGGTGAAGCGGGAGCTCGGCGGTGCCGGCATCGTCTCGTCGTGGGGCCTGACCGAGGCGCCGGTCCTCACGATGGGTCGGACCACCGATCCCGATCTCAAGCTCTCGGAGACCGAGGGGACGCCACTTCCGGGAGTGCACCTGCGTGTCGTCGGTCCGGACGACCGTCCCTGCTTGCCTGGAGAACAGGGGGAACTGCGCGTCCGCGCTCCGCAGCAGATGCTCGGGTACGTGGATTCCTCACTGGACGCCGAAGTCTTCGACACGTCGGGGTACCTGCGTACCGGCGACCTCGGGCGTGTCGACGACGACGGGTACGTCCGGATCACGGGGCGACTCAAGGACGTCGTGATCCGCAAGGGCGAGAACGTCGCCACCGCCGAGGTGGAGGAACTGCTTCGCTCCCATCCGGACGTCGCGGACGCCGCGGTGATCGGCCTCCCCGACGACGTCGCAGGCGAGCGGGTGTGTGCCGTCGTGGAGCTCGTACCGGGGGCAGCACCCATCGACGTGACAACCGCCGGCGCCTTCCTCGACGGGAAGGGCCTGCGGCCCGTGGCGTGGCCTGAGCAGGTCGAGATCGTCGCGGCGCTGCCACGGACCGTTGCCGGGAAGATCGACAAGGCGCGATTGCGAGAGTCGTATGCCGGCTGACACGTGGCGCGTTTGGCGACCGTCTGCGCCGGTCGTCCCCAGCGCAGCCCGACGGACGCAATCCGGGTAATCAGAGGAGGACGAATAGTGAGCGATGTTCACAGCCAATCGGAAGGCGAACCACTGGTCATTGTCGAGGCCGAGGGCCCTGTGCTCACGGTGACACTGAACCGGCCGGAGAAGCGGAACGCAACGAACGCAGAGGTGCTGTGCCGGCTGTTCGACGCCTGGGTGCGTCTGGACACCGACCCCTCACTTCGCGTCGGCATCCTGACCGGGAGGGGATCCACCTTCTGCGCCGGCATGGACCTGGCGGAGATAGGTCGGCTCAACAGCGGCGCCGCCGACAACCCGTGGATCGTGCGTCTGCGAGAGGATTCCCGGGTCATCTTCGGCGCCTACCTGAAGACCTTTCGGCCGTCGAAGCCGATCATCTTGGCTGCCGAGGGCTACGTCAGAGCCGGTGGGGCGGAGATCCTCCAGGGCACCGACATCCGAGTGGCTGGGGAGAGCGCGGTCTTCGGCGTCACCGAAGTGCAGCGCGGACTCTTCCCCATGGCGGGCTCGACCGTCCGGCTCCCGCGTCAGATCGGGTACGCCGTCGCGGCGGAGATGCTGCTGACCGGAGAGGACATCAGCGCCCAGCGGGCGCACCAGCTGGGTCTCATCAACCACGTGGTACCCGATGGAGCGGCCTTGAACCGTGCTCGGGAGATCGCAGAACGGATCGCGGCCAATGGGCCGCTCGCCGTGGCCGCCATCCTGGAGACGATTCGTGAGACCGAGGCGATGCCTGAAACCGAGGCCTTTGCCATCGACAGCCGGCTGGGAATTCAGGTCATGAGATCGAACGACGCCGCCGAGGGGCCAAGAGCTTTTCTGGAGAAGCGAGCACCAAAGTTCACCGGTACCTGAGAACTTCGACCATCCGGATCAAAAGGTGAGGGATCGCTGTACCGCACTCCAGCGCGCCCGGAGGGTGACCTTCGTCGCTCAAGGAGTTCGTTGACCCCGGCGCGCGTGAGATCGAGCCATTGCGCTCGATGGTTCCGCATTCTCGGGCTGGGGCTGCACGAGACGCAGCACCGCGTCGACCAGCTGCTCCACCGGCCGATTGCGCAGCGCCACGGTGGGTACCAGGGTTCTGGCGATCATGGCGCCCAGCAGGATGTCGAACACGTCGTTCGGGTCGACTCCCGGATCGACCGAGCCGACGGGTGCCGCGAGAAGGATGTCGAGAAACTGGGGCCGCGCCGACACCGCCAGCCACTCTTCGGGTGCACCGGAGCGCCCGGAGGACTGGTAGGTGGCGAGCAACCCCGGCATGGCTGCCTTCGCTTCCGGTGCGCCGAACGCCACCAGATGGGCTCGAATGAACCGGCGCAGATCGCGCCGGAGATCGCCGGTCGGACGGACGACCACCGACGAGAGACCGGGGAAGACCGCCTCTTCGATGATCTCTGTCCGCGACCGCCACCGACGGTAGATGGCCGACGCATGGACGCCGGAGGTCTCGGCGATGGCGCGGATGGTCGTGTCGTCGAACCCTCTGTCCTTGAGCAGGAGTCTGGTGGCGTCGAGCACCCGGGTGTCGATGCTCTGATCGCGCGGGCGACCGAGTTGCGCTGCGCCCTGATCCGGTGCCATCCGCCCATGGTAGGTCGCCCCGAGATATATAGGAAACCTTCTCCCGTATAAAGGGCGGCACCGATGTCGCGCTCGAGCGCATTGAGGCGGCGGCCATGGGCCTCCAGGTGCGCGCACCCGGGCGGCAAGGGTCAAGACCCGTAAGGATCACTTCAGGTCAAGGATGAGCTGGAGGGACCGAGTCCGTGAGCGTCCAAGTCCGGTGGCGAGGACCGGACTGGTCGTCGCTCGGCTACTCGAGGGCCACGTCTGCACTCGAAGAGACGGACTCCAGCCAATCGAGCATGCGGTTCCAGAGGAGGAGCCGTCCGCTCGCTTGGTTGTGACAGTGCCCACTGCCGGCGAGGACGTAGAGCGCGGCGTCGGTCACCGAGCGGTACTGGGCGAGCGACGTCGCGTAGTCGGTGACGAGGTCGTCGCTCCCGAAGGCCACGAAGGTCGGCACGTCGATGGATGCCCGCTCGGCCCAGGCGGAGTCGGGGATCATCGAGGTCAGTCCACAGGAGGGGAGCAACGGGACGGCCTGGTCGGCGAAGGCGCGCTGGACCGCCGCCGGCACGTCGTCGGCGAAGAAACAGCCATGCGCGGGTTGCTTGCGGGGCACGGTGGTGTCGGCGGCGAAGCGGATGCGTGCCAACGCGCTGATCCGCTCTTCCAGGCCTCGCAGATCGGGACCGGCGACGGCCAGCTCGTCGTCGGTGAGGACATCGGGCAGCCCCATGCCGCCGTGCCCGGCGCAGACGAGGGCGTCGAACGACCGGTGCTGGGCCTGCTGCACGGTGACCAGGAGGCCACCCATGGAGTGACCCAACCCGGCCACGAACGGCCGGGTGATTGGAGGGAGCGGGCCCAGCCTGCCCGCCGAAAAGGCGTCGACGACCGACCGCACGACATGCGCCTGGCAGGCGGCCACGAGGCTCGGTGTCAGCGCGAAGAGGTCTGCGACCTCGTCGGAGGCGCCGATGCCGGGATGGTCCACCGCCACGACGACTGCACCGCGTCGGACGAAGGCGTCGGCCATGCTGTAGCCGTCGAGGCCCTCGACCTGCAGGTCGAAATAGCCCGTGGAGCACCCGCCTCCGGCGAGGCAGAACACCACCAGCTGCCGCGCCGGCGCTGCCGCTGGTCCCGTGGCCCATCCCCGTACCACGATGGGCCCGGTCGCCTCGAGCTGTTCGGAGACGTCGACCTCCACCTCGACCCGCCACGGCGGGCCGGTCGTCAATCCACCCACAAGTCCTCGAAGACGGCTCGGGCCTCGAGGAGCTTCTCGATGTCCGCATCGTCGTAGCCGACCGACGCCAGGATCTCCCGCGTGTGCTGCCCGCAGATCGGCGGGGGTCCCCAGATCTCCGGCTGGGTGTCCGAGAAGTCGGCTGTGCGGCCGAACTGCTCGAGCCTTCCCAGTTTCGGATGCTGGTGGCGCACGGTGAGTCCCGCCTCGGCGGCGTAGGGGTCCTCGAAGAGCTGGCGACCGAACTCGGGGTTCGGTATCTCGCAGGGGACGCCGTGGGCGTCCAGATCGGCGAAGAGCGCGTCAGATGGGCGGGAGCGGAACAGGTCCCCGATCAGTGATTCCAGTTCGACCCGGTGCCGGTCCCGCCAGGCGGCGCTCCGGAAGCGGGAGTCGACGGTCCATTCTTCGTGGCCGAGGCAGCGGGCCAGGCGATGCCACTGGTCCTCCGTCACTGCGGCCAGGCAGATCCAGCCGTCCGCCGTCTCGTACAGGCGGTACAGCGGGCCGAGCGACAGCTGCATCGCGTCCAGCTGGGGACGGGGGAGCGGCGTCCCGTCCTCGCGGATGGAGGCCATCGAGGCCAGGAGGAGCCCGGCGTTGAGGATGGAGGTGTCCACCGCCTGTGCCTCGCCGGTACGGGCACGGTGGTACAGGGCCTGGATGACGCCCATGGCCGAGAGGAAGCCGTTTCCCGTGTCCCCCAGTGAGGTCAGGCTCCAGAAAGGAGTCCCGCCTTGCCGCGTGGCGCCGTCCTCGTAGGTCACACCGGCGAGCGACAGGCCGGTCTGGTCGTTGCCCGGCGAGTCCGACCGGGGGCCCTTCTCGAAGCCCCTGGTGTGGCAGTAGATGATCTGTGGGTTGACCTCCCGCACGCAGGCCTCGTCGAGGTGCAGCCGACGGAGGGCGTCGGCACGCATGTTGGAGTGCACCACATCGGCCCGGACCAGCAACCGGTGCAGCACGGCCTGCCCGTCGGCCGTCTTCAGGTCGATGCCGATGCTGCGCTTGTTCCGGTTGCAGCCGTAGGCGATGTGCATGGCGTGCCACCACGGATCGCGGAAACCGTTGACCTTGATCACGTCGGCGCCCAGGTCGGCCAGGACCTGGGTCCCGAACGGACCGGCCACTGCGAAGCCGAGGTCCACCACGGTGACGCCCGCCAGCGGGCCCCTGAGTGACTTGGTGGAGGGAGGACCAGACGCCGGGTCGGGGCGGGACGCCGCGGCGGCCGCCTCGGCCCGGACCTCGGAGCTGTGCTGGCCGACCAGCGGGACCGGGCGCCCGACGGCACCGGGCGTGCGGCTCATGTGGTGGAGGATCCCGGCCTGACGCAGACGGCCGTGCTCGGGGTGCTCCACCTCGACCACCGCGGACTCGGCCAGGAGCACCGGGTCGGAGAGTGCCTCTTCCGGGGTGCGGACCGGCTGCAGCGGGACGCCGGCTCGCGCTGCCGCCTCGACCCACGCATCCGATGGGAAGCGGGCCATCGCTGCGGCCATGGGCTCGAAGTAGTGCGCCAGCACCACGATGTTCTCCGGGTCGGGCGGCACGCGGTCCGGGTCGTCGCGCAGCGGGCTCGAGTTCGGATCGACCTCGAGCCGATCCCCCTCGCTGCTCGAGAGCACGAAGCGGGGATTGGGCACCCATTGCTCCGTCCAGCGCCCGTCCGAGCAGCGGAAGAAGCCCTTGTTCGCCCTCCGGTCGTAGATCCAGGACCGGAAGTACGGGGCGTCGTTGTGCTCCACCCGCATCCACTTGGAGGCGGTCAGCGAGATCGCCGACTGCAGCAGTGAGGTCTCGATGTGCTGGCCACGGCCCGTCGTCGCTCGTGCGTAGAGCGCGGCGCTGATGGCGGTGGTGGCGATGAAGGCGGACCCCATGCTCAGCCAGGGGGTGTAGGTGAAGATCGGTCCGGGCCGTGGTGCCCCGGGTGCCATGCCATCGGGGATCTCGAGGTGCTCGAGGTACGGCCCCTCGCCGTG
The DNA here is from genome assembly GCA_963730395.1 of uncultured Acidimicrobiaceae bacterium. Taxonomy (GTDB): domain Bacteria; phylum Actinomycetota; class Acidimicrobiia; order Acidimicrobiales; family RAAP-2; genus Bog-473. The sequence continues at coordinate 57,762 of CAVSSK010000021.1, forward strand.
CATGTGTCCGATCGCGCCGGCCAGATGCCCCCGTTGTTCGTCGAGGATCCCGAGGCGGGCCGCGACGAGTGCGTCGTAGCCCGGTCGGTCCCGGTGCGCCGGGTGGTCTCCGTAGGCCGACAGCGAACAGACGATCAGGCCTGGATTGATCTGCAAGAGAGTCGGTGGCGTCTGCACCCAGTCGCGCTGCCGTCCCCGGGCCCCAGCTTTCGATCACCACGTCCGCCGTGCGGGCCAGATCCTGCAGCACGCCACGGTCACCGTCGGCCTTCAGATCGAGTTCGATGCTGCGGCGGCCCCTGAGCCAGGTGGCGTAGCCGGACATGCCGCGGAATGGGTCGCCTCCGGGCGGCTCGACCTTCACCACGTCGGCACCGTGGTCGGCCAGAAGCATGCCGGTCACCGGTCCGGCGATCCCCCAGGACAGGTCGAGGACCTTGATTCCGTCGAGAGCTCCCGGCATCGCACCCCTTTCCGGTTGAACCCGGCTTATCATAGTGATTAGTATGATTCTTGCTCAAGCCGGGGCGGATCCGGCGAGCGGGCCAGTCCGACCGATCACCCGGGGGAATCGCATGGAACGAAGCCGCCTCATCTCCGCCGACTCGCACGTCGCCGTCGGGCTCGACGTGATCCGCCAGCGGATCCCGTCCACGCTGCAGTCGGCCTTCGACGAGGCCATTGCCCAGCAAGCCCGCGAAGAAGAGGAGCGCCGGGCGGGTCGGAAGCTCTCGCTGGACGACTGGGACATGGAGGCGTTCCGGGACCCGGGCTACCGCGACCCGGTCGCCCGGTTGGCGGCCATGGACCGAGATGGGGTGGACGCCGAGGTCATCTACTCCGAGGTCAGCGCGTTCCGCGCCTACGGGCTGGTCCCGGGGGACTGGAGGCCGATCAGCCGGGCCTTCACCGATCACCTCGAGGAGTTCGCCGCGCACGATCCGAAGCGGCTCGTCGTGTCCTACCAGGTGCCGATCATCGACATTCCGTACGCCGTCGCGGAGGTCGAGCGACTCGCCGCGCTCGGGGCCCGTTCGGTCCACCTGCCCAACTTCCCGAGTGAGATCGGTCTTCCCGACTACCACGACGAGCGGTACGACCCTCTGTGGGGCGTCCTCCAGGAGACCGGGATCTCCATCAGCCACCACCTGGGGAACCGGCTCTGGCTGTACGACGTCTGGCGGCGGGACCCCACCCCCCAGCTCGCCATCTTCACCTCGCTGCCCTCCTTGGCCCTCTCCGAGGTCATCGCCTGGTGGATCCTCACCGGGACGCTCGAGCGCTTCCCCGGGCTCAAGATCGTGCTGGTCGAGCCCAGCCTGTACTGGGTGCCCGGCTTCCTGGCCCAGCTGGACCGCAAGATGGAGGGCCCGTACGACCTGCCCGGCCTGCGCATGAAGCCCAGCGAGTACTTCCACCGCAACATGGCGCTCACCTTCATGGACGACGAGGTCGGTCTCCAGCTCCGCCACATGGTCGGGATCGAGAACATCCTCTGGTCGACCGACTTCCCGCACCCCGCCACCACCTGGCCCAACTCCAGAGAGGTGGTGGACCGCCAGTTCGCCGACATCCCCGACGAGGAGCGCCAGCTCATCTGTGCGGGCAACGCCGAACGGATCTACGGCCTCTAGGACCCTCAGTCCCTTTGCAGGATCACCCCGGTACGGCTGGCACTCACCAGCACGGTACGGGCCCCGCCGATCTGATTGCACGACTGGCCCCGCAGCTGCCGCACCGCCTCGGTGGTGAGGTTCAGTCCATGGATGTAGCCCTCGCCGATCAGGCCGCCGTTGGTGTTGCAGGGGAGGCTGCCGGCCGGGCCGAGGTGGCCGTCGGCCACGAAGTCCTTGGCCTCGCCGTAGCCGCAGAAGCCCAGCCCTTCGAGCTGCATGAACAAGATGGGGGAGAAGGCGTCGTACACCATGGCGACGTCGACGTCGTTCCGGCTGATGCCCGTCTGGTCGAACAGTCGAGCGGCCAAGGACCGGGAGCTGTCCATGACGGAGAGATCGGGACGGTAGTGGTTGGAGGCGACCTCTTCTTCGAACACACCGGCACTGGCGGCGGCGGCGATGGCCACGGGCACCGGGGAGTCCTGCGCCCGGTCGGCGCGTGTGATCACCAGGGCGACCGCCCCGTCCGTCTCTTGGCAACAGTCGAACAGGCGGATGCAGGGCTCGGCGATCCAGCGCGACGCCTGATGGTCGTCGAGCGTGATCGGCTTGCCGAAGAAGTGGGCGTTGGGGTTCGTCGCTGCGTAGTCCCGCATCTGCACGACTGCTCGCCCGAAGTCGGCGCTCGTTGTCCCGGTGGCGTGCATGTACCGCGTGGCGTTCAGCGACATCCACGACGCCGGGGTGAGCACGCCGTACGGCGAGCACCATTGGCCGGCCGTCGTTCCCGCGTGCGACGAGGTGGGCCGGTTTGAGACCTCGGCCCTCCCGAACCGGGCCCCCGAGCGGGCCTTGATCGCCCGGTAGGCGACGACCACGTCGGCGCACCCGGCGTTGACGGCGGCCGACGCATGCAGCAGGACGCCCTGGGAGCCCCCGCCGCCGTAGGGCACCCGGCTGGACCAGTGGATCTCCGGTGCCCCGATGGACCGAACGAGCTCCGTCTCTTCGACCGGATCGATGGTGTAGCTGACCAGTCCGTCGACCTGCGACGAGCGGAGTCCGGCGTCGGCCAGCGCGGCAACCACCGCCTCGGCCGCCAGCTGCGTCTCGCTGCGACCGGCGGCCTTCGAGAACTCGGTGTTCCCGATGCCGACGATCGACGCGCCGATGCCGGTCGTCACGGGTGGCCCGATCGCGGCCGGAAGACCGGGACCGCCAGCTCGTCGGCGGTGGACTCGAAGGTCACTTCGACGGGGAGGTCGATCCGGATCTCCTCGGGCTCGATGTCGACGAGGTTGGACAGCACCCGCACCCCCTCGTCGAGGTCGACCAGCACGGCCGGCACCGGGTAGGAGAACGCCGGGTGCTGGGGGTGGTGCAGGAGGGCGTAGCTGTACACGGTCCCAGTGCCGGCGACCTCGGTCCACTGCAGGTCCACGGAGTGACAGTCGGGGCACATCGGTCGGGGTGGGTGGTGGAACCGGCTGCAGGAGCGACACTGCTGAATCACCAGCCGCCCTTCCGCAGCGGCGAGCCAGTACCCCTCGTTGTCGTCAGTGAGAACGGGGGCCGGCCGCATCCATGCCTCGAACATCCACGCCTCCGACGTTCCGCCGCATCAGCGTCACGTTGCACCCGAACCATTGCTCGGGACCGGGCACCAGCGGACGAACCGCCCTCGCCCTGCTTCCAGACTCATAGTGACCAGTATGTCACGGCGTTGTCCGTTCGCCCTGTAGGTTCGCTGCGTGCCTCGGACCAGAGTGAGCGCAGGGACCCCCGTCCGGCGCAGGATCGATGGGGAGTTGACCCGTCGGAAGGTGCTCGATGCCGCCGTGCAGAGCATCATGGAGAACGGCTACTACCACACGAGCTCGAACGAGATCGCCCGACGGGCGGGCGTGACCTGGGGGACCCTGCAGCATCAGTTCGGCAGCCGGGAAGGGCTGCTCTTGGCCGTGCTCGAGGAGAGCTGGGGGGACCTGCAGGAAGCGGTGCGCACCGCCGTCATCAGAGGCGACACCCTCGAGGATCGACTGGCGGACGTGCTCGACGTCCTCACCGAGCACTACGGCGTGCGCGCACACCTGGCGCAGCTCCAGATCCTGTTGGACCTGACCCAGAACCCCAAGACATCCGACGAAACGCGACGGGCGGCCCTGGCGCACGGTCGGTCCTTGGCTCGGGCCTGGAAGCCGCTCTTCGAATCCGCGCTCGGGGAGGCGGCGCAGGAGGACGACCTGGTCGTGTTCGCCTTCAAGACCCTGCGGGGCTACCTGGTGGGCGAGCTCATCGCCACCCGCATCACTCCCTCACGCGGCCGGGCACACCAGCACGCGCTGCTGGTCCAGGGCGTGGCCGCCGCCATCCGCTCCGAGGCACGGGCGCGGCACATCCGGATCGACTGAGGTGGTGGGGCGCCCTCGGCTCCCGCACCAAGCGTTATCGGGACACGCCCCCACCCGGGCGACAGAAAGGAGTCCTTTCAGGGGAGAGGGTCCTGTCCTCAAGTGTTGATGGTCAACGGCTCCAAGGTCTCACAGACCAGAGGGGGTCGTGCCCACGGCTCCCTTCTCCTGCAAGTGCCTCCTCGAGGTGGTCGAGTAGCCGAGCTCTTCGAGAATGGCATCGTTGTCGTGGCCGAGTGTTGGTGCGGGCGACGTGAGCCAATGGTCGACGCGGGAGAACCGAAACGGAAGGGTGGGAACGTCGTGGTCTCCCGTGACCGGATGGTGCTCGACCTCGAACAGGCCTCGATAGCGCAGTTGGGGGTTCGCCGCGACGTCGCGCGGCTGCACCACCACTGCAGCCGGAACCCCGGCGTCGACGAGGAGCTGAGAAATCTCCTCGGCGGATCGGTCTCGCGTCCACGACGACAGCTCACGGTCGATCTCCTCGTGCGCAGCACGGCGGCCGACCGAGCGGTCCAAGTCGTCGCTCCCCATTCCCGGCGGGTCGCCGAGCAGCGCACGGAGGGATCGCCACTGCGCATCGCTGGCGACAGCAATGGCGATCCAGCGATCATTCCCGGCACAGGGGTAGATCCCCTGCGGGGCGGCACACGGCCCACGGTTCCCCTCGCGGCGCAGCAGCGTGCCGCTCGATCCGAATTCGACCACCTGCTCCGCCGCGACGTTGAGGACAGCCTCGACCATGGCCGACTCCACCAACCTCCCACCTCCGTCGCGGTCCCGCCCGACAAGCGCCAGCACGGTGGCGAAGGCGGCGTGCATCCCTGCGAGCGGATCGCAGGCCCCTCTCACCAGGACGGGCGGACCGTCGGCGAACCCGGTCAACCAGGCCATGCCGGTCAGGGATTCCATGGTCTGGGCGAATCCCGTGCGGTCTCGCCACGGGCCGTCGAGACCGAACGCCGGCATCCGGACCATGATGAGGTCCGGGTTGAGGGCGTGGATGCGATCCCAGCCGAAGCCGAACTGCTCCATGACCCGAGGGGTGAAATTCTCGACCAGGACATCAGCGGTCCGGACGAGACGCTCGAACATCTCGCATCCCTCGGGGCCGGTGAGATCGAAGGTGACACCCCGCTTGCCGATGTTCGCAGCGTGGAAGATCGGGCTCCACTCCCACCAGCGATCGTCGGTGGGCGGCCGGGTGCTCGCGAAGCGCATGTTGTCGGGTCGCGTGACCGATTCGATCTTGATGACGTCTGCCCCGAGGCCGGCCAGGGCGGCGGTCGTTATCGGACCAGCCCACCATGCGGTGCAGTCGACGATGCGAACGCCCGAGAGCGGGAGCCGCCAGCCCTCGTGGTCGGCGTCGCGCTCGGGACTTGTTGCCGCGCGCCGCGGGAGAGGTTCTGCCGACGCGTGGGGTCCAGTCGACGGAGCCACCATGTTGATCCGGGCCCGGCGCGGCTTCGAATGGGCGTGGTGACATACCCGAGATGCGATAGGGAACACGAGGTTGAAGAAATCGACCTGAGGGAGTCGGGGAGAAGACACCGCGTTCGACGAATTGCTCGAACTCGGTCACCGTGGACCCGTTGAGCAGCGGCGCAGCCGGGATCCGGAACATGGCCGCCGAATCGAGCACCTCCGCCGTCGTGTGCTGTGTCGTGTACTGGTGGACCGCTGACAAGAACTCCTCTCGGCGCTGGAATCGTTTGGCGACCTGGGGCAGGTCGGGATCATCCAACAGGTCCGGTCGCTCGATCATGAGCAGGAAATCGTGGAACTGCTGGGCGGAGTTCGTGGTGACGACGAAGTACCCGTCGCGTGTGGGCTCGATGGACGGGACTTCAATGGATCGCTTTGTTCCGACACTGTCCGGCCACCCCGAGAACGAGGCGAACACCGAGGGGTAGGTCACCATGGTGACCGCCATGCAATCGAGCATCGCGACGTCGACCAGCTCGCCCTGGCCACTGCGAAAGGCTTCGCGAAGCGCAGCGATTGCTCCGAGCGCGGCGTAGGTACCAGTCGTCCACTCACCCAGTCGACCGCCGGCGGACAGAGGGGGCTGTTCCGGCAGGCCGCGCTGGCCGATGGACCCGCACGCAGCCTGGAGCGTGAATTCCGTGTACGGGTGATCGGCCCAGGGTCCGTTTGCACCGAACGGTGTGATGGTCACCACCACCAGCGCCGGGTTCTCGGCCCACAGCTCCGCAGCCTCGACCGGCTCGTTGCTGAGGAGAAGGTCGGCCGCGGCCACCAGCTCCCCAGGGTCGCACTGCACGGAGCGCTTCGACGTGTTGAGGTATTCGAACAGTGCGCCCGAGCCCCAGTGCCGCAGCGGGTCACCATGGGGTGGCTCGACCTTGACCACGTCCGCTCCCGCGTCGGCCAACAGTTTGGAGCAGTAGGGGCCGGCGATTTCCGTTGTGCAGTCGACCACGCGGACGCCGGACAGTGTCATGGTGCACCTCGCTGCGGCGCCGGTGACAGGGGGTCCGGGACGGCAGAAACCACGAAGATTGAATATAATATGAACGTGGCAGACGTGGCGCCTGTGCCGATGCCGAGTCTCAAGGGGGGTGCCGATGAAGGCAGACGACATGATCCTCATCAGCGTCGACGATCACATCGCAGAGCCCGCCGACATGTTCGAGGCCCACGTGCCCGCAGAAGTACCGGGACCTGGCACCCCGGGTCGAAACCGACGATCGCGGATTCCAGCAGTGGTGGTATGGCGACAAGAAGGGGCGGAACCTCGGTCTGAACGCCGTCGCGGGCAAGCCTCCGGAGATGTTCAACGTCAACCCGACCAACTACAACGAGATGCGTCCGGGCTGTTTCGACGTGCACGAACGGGTACGAGACATGTCGGCGGGTGGCACGCTCGCCGGCCTCAACTTCCCCAACTGGACCGGATTCTCCGGTCAGGTGCTGAACGAAGGGCCGGATTTGGCGCTGAACGAAGTGATGATCAAGGCCTACAACGACTGGCATGTCGACGAATGGTGCGCCAGCTATCCCGACCGGTTCATCGCGTGCGGAATTCTTCCCCTCTTCGACGTGCAAAAGGCGGCGGCCGAGGTGCGTCGATTGGCGGGGAAGGGGTGCCACGCCGTCACGTTCTCGGAGAATCCAGCGGCCCTCCACATGCCGTCGATCCACTCAGGTCACTGGGATCCCCTCTTCGCGGCGTGTTCCGACGTGGGAACGGTCCTGTGTCTGCACGTCGGGTCGTCCTCCAAGGCGGCGTCGACGTCCGCCGACGCTCCGGTCTCGGTCGGGATGGCGCTGTCGTCGGTGATGTCGATCTACTCGCTCGGTGATCTCCTGTGGGCGGATTTCTGGTGGCGCTTTCCTCACCTGAAGTTCTCGCTGACCGAGGGTGACATCGGGTGGATTCCGTATTTCCTGCAGCGGGCTGAACACATCCAGCTCCGTCACTCGGGTTGGACTGGGCAGAGCTTTCCCGACGGCATGGGACCAGCCGATGTGTTCAAGGCAGAGAGTTCTTTGCTGTTTCATCAACGATCCCGTAGGTGTAAGCCTCATCGACCAGTTCAACATCGACAACGTCTGCTGGGAGTCGGACTTTCCGCACTCCGACAGCTCGTGGCCCCACGGACCCGAGGTCAACGAGGTGCAGTTCGCGGCGCTCTCCGATGAGCAGATCAACAAGATCACCCATGAGAACGCCATGCGGCACTTCTCGTTCGACCCCTTTCCATCAGACCACGGGAGCGGGCGACGGCTCGGGCGCTGAGGGCGGAGGCGATGGATGTCGATACCGTCACCCGAGTCGGTCGAGCACCCGATGAGAGTGACCGTGACTACTTCAAGGGTCTTCGAGCAGGGTCGCCCGCTCCGGCCCCGGCGACCTCCCCCTGAGACGCAAGGATTGGCAAGGTGAAGACTGGCAACGAAACGATCGATCGGGCAAACGGTCACTACACGATCCTCACGGCTGACAGCCACGCCGGCGGTAGCCATGCCGCCTACCGGGAGTATCTCGATCCCAAGTACCTCCAGGAATTCGATGCCTGGCGAGCCAAGTACAAGAACCCGTTCAAGGATCTTGGCGACACGCGGCGGCTCCGCAATTGGGACAACGAGATGCGAAACGGCCAGCAGGAGGCCGACGGCGTTGTTGGCGAGGTCATCTTCCCGAACACCATTCCACCGTTCTTCCCGAGCTTTGTCCTGTTCGCGGCACCCCCGAGGCCCGAGGACTATCAGCATCGCCTGGCGGGCATTCGGGCCCACAACCGCTGGCTCGTGGACTTCTGTGCCGCGTTTCCCGAGCGCCGTGCCGGGATTGGCCAGATCTTCCTCAATGACATTGACGACGCCATCGCCGACGTCCATTGGATCAAGGACCACGGTCTGCGTGGTGGCATCCTCCTGCCCAATGTCCCACCGGATGTGAAATGGGTACGGCCGCTCTACGATCCGGCCTATGACCGTCTGTGGCGGGTGCTCGAGGACCTCGAGATGCCGGTCAACGTGCACGGGGGCACCGGCGTGCCGGACTATGGCGACTACCCCTTCTCCATGCTCTTCTACATCAACGAAGCGGCGTTCTACTCACAGCGACCCTTTGTCCAGTTCGTGCTCGGAGGCGTCTTCGAGCGCTTTCCGCGCCTGAAGTTCGTTATCACCGAGCTCCAGTGCTCGTGGGTACCTCCGTTGCTCAAGGCCCTCGATGCCACGATCGACCGAATTCGCAAGACGGGGCAGACCGGAGAGATCCGCTACGGCGACGAGCACAAGCTGAACCGCCTGGCGAGCGAGTACTTTGCCCAAAACGTCTGGATGGGGGTCAGCCAACCGCGACCAGAAGACGTTGCGGTGCGAGATCAGATCGGTGCCGACCGCTTCATGTGGGGCAGTGACTATCCTCACGACGAGGGGACATACCCCTTCACCCGCGAGACCCTTCGCCAGGTCCTGCCGGGAATCGGGCCCAATGAGAAGCAGAGGATCCTGGCGGAGAACTGCGCCAAGCTCTACGACTTCGACCTCGCGAAGCTGGCTCCGCTGGCGGCGAAATTCGGCCCGACCGTCAGTGAGCTGGATCAGCCCCTGGAGCGGCTGCCCGAGCACCCCAACGAGGCACTACTCAGGTCGGCCGTTTCCCACACACCCCACAAATGACCGACGCCCGGTCCGGCCCGCCTCCGCGGCGAGCGCCAGTGCGTTATCTGCTCTCACCGACTCTCGACCCAGGAAGCAGCGCATGCGATATTCGATGGCAAGTTCACCAGCATCCAAGGCGACGTGATCTGAGATCCATCGAGCTCTTCGAATCGCCGACAGTACGGGCACTGTGGATCCTCAAAAAGAACAATGCCCTTCCTCGCATTGGCGTTGCCCAGAAGGACTCCACCGTCAGCGGTATGGCCCGAGGGGGTGGCTATTTCATCAGTCGCTTTCATAGAATCGCCCTCATCCGGAGGCCGGATCGATCAGTTGTGTGCAGGCGGCACAGTTGGGACCGAATTGCCGTTGGCCTTCAGGTTCACATCCACGTTGCCACGGGTCGCGTTGGAGTATGGGCACACCTCGTGCGCTGCCGCCACTATCGAAATGGCGCGCTCGTGATCGCTTATCCCCGGAAGCGAGACGTCAAGTCCCACGGCCACGTTGAATCCGCGGTTCTCCGTGGTGATCAAACTGACTTCTGAATCTATTGAGACGGCGCCAAGGTCCACCCGCTCTCGACGCGCCACAACCCCGAGTGCCCCCTCGAAGCACGCGGCGTAGCCCACGGCGAAGAGCTGTTCAGGATTGGTGCCTCGACCTTCGCCCCCCATTTCAAATTGGAGTGCGTAGCAGGACATCCAACGCCCCGTCGCTGGTCACGCCGTGTCCTTGTGCTCGGCCGCCTGTGACGTGGGCCTGGGCCTTATACAACGACTTTGCCATCGCGGCTCCTCTCGATCCTTCTGTGGCGACGCTATCGGTTTGATTCTCCCGAACAGTCCGGTTGTTTGGTCAAGTCGGGACTGCCACGGGCCTCGCTGGATACCGGGGCCACTCTTGAATCCCCCTTCGCCCTGATCCCGTCCGCACTCCGGTGACCCTCGTTCCGCACTCCATCGCGAGCCTCGAATCGATGGACCTCTTCTACTCTCCCAATGTCGAGAGAACGACCGAGGTCCCCGACGGACGCGCATCCGACCCTGAACGGGCATACCTTCCATATGCCCGGATCTCGAATCTGACCTCACGGTGCTCACACCGCCGAATTGCGGAGCTGCCCGCGTAGGGTCGATATATCGAGCCTGGCCTAGTGTTAGAGCATGGCTAGGTTCGATCCAGCGGACGAGATCTACGATCCCGAGGCGGTCCGCACCAAGTACCTCCTTGAGCGCGACAAGCGACTCGTACCGGGCCGTGCGGACATCCGGGACCTGCGAACGGACGAGCACTTCGCCCGCTACCGTGACGACCCGTTCACGCCGTTCATCGAGCGTGACCCGGTCGCCGACGACGTCGAGGTCGTCATCGTGGGCGGGGGCATCGCCGGCGTCCTCGCCGGTGTCGAGCTCCGCAAGGCCGGCATCGAGCGGATCCGTATCGTGGACCAGGCAGGCGGCATCGGTGGCACCTGGTACTGGAACCGCTACCCCGGCGTGATGTGCGACGTCGAGTCGTACATCTATTTGCCGATGCTCGAGGAGCTCGACTACGTCCCGAATCACCGCTACGCCTACGGCGAGGAGATCCTGAGCCACCTGGAGGCGATCGCCGACCGGTTCGACCTCGCCGCCGACGGTTTGTTCCACACCGGGGTGACCCGAGCGGAGTGGCAGGAGGACACGGCCCGATGGCAGATCCACACCGACCGGGGCGATGAGCTCACCTGCCGCTGGTACGTGCTGGCCGTAGGGATCCTCAACCTCATGAAGCTGCCCGCCATCTCCGGCATGGAGGACTTCGCCGGGCGGTCGTTCCACACGGCGCGGTGGGACTACGAGTACACCGGTGGCGGTCGGCACGAGCCGCTCACCGGCCTGGCGGACAAGAGCGTCGCCCTCATCGGAACCGGGGCGAGCGGCATCCAGTGTGTGCCGCCACTGGCCGAGTCGGCAGAGCACCTCTATGTGTTCCAGCGGACGCCGTCGGCCATCGGCGAGCGGGGCAACCGGCCCACCGATCCCGGCTTTGCCCATGGGCTCGTGCCCGGCTGGCAACAGGCCCGGATGGAGAACTTCCAGGCGATCATGTCGGGGCGCTCAGTGGAGGTCGACGAGGTCGACGACGGGTGGACGCACGACTACGCCGGGGTTCAGTATCCCCCGCGAAGGCAGGGTATGACATCGGCCGAGTTCATGCGCAGCGCAGAGAAGGTCGACTACGGGGTCATGGACGCCCATCGGCGACGGGTCCAGGAGCTGGTGGCCGACCCCGCCACGGCCGAGATCCTCAAGCCGTACTACCGCTATCTCTGCAAGCGGCCTTGTTTCCACGACGAGTACCTGCTGGCGTTCAACAACCCCAACGTCACGCTGATCGACTGCCCGGGCGGGATCGAGCGCATCAACGAGCGGGGCTTGGTCGTCGACGGGAAGCAGTACGACGTCGACTGCATCATTTACGGAACCGGCTTCGAGGCTGAGGTCACCCCGCTCTTCCGACGCGCCGGCCACGAGATCGTCGGACGCAGCGGTGTCACGCTCGCCGAGAAGTGGGCCGACGGCGCTGGCAGCCTGTTCGGGATGATGACCCGTGGCTTCCCGAACATGTTCGTCATGCCGGCGCCCGGTCAACAGGCGGTGGTGACCGTCAACTACACGCAGCTCGCCGTGTTCGGGGCCAAGATCGTCGGCGGCGCCATCGGGCGGCTCTCGCAGCGCGACGTTGACGTGTTCGACGTGAGCGCCGCGGCCGAGGAAGAGTGGACGCAGAAGATCGTCGACCGCTTCGTCGATGGCAGCGCCGTGATGTCCGCCTGCACGCCGTCGCGCCTCAACAACGAGGGTCACCCGGAAGCGACGAACCCCCGTAACGGCAACTACGGCGGGGGGCGGGGCGACGTCTTCGGCTATTTCGAGCTGCTCGAGCAGTGGCTCGAGGCGGGCACGTTCGACGGCCTGGAGCTCGAGGCCCGATCACCGGCATCGTGAGCACGCGTCGCACAGGTCGCCGTCGTGACGGGCGGCGGGGGCGGGATCGGAGCGGCCATCGCAGAAGACCTCGGCCGTGGCGGGTGGCACGTCGTCACCATGGATCCCCTCGTCACCCTCGACGGCTCCGAGCGGCTCCGGGAGCCCGAGGAGACCACGGCCGGTCGTATCGTTGCTGCGGGCGGCTCGGCCCGGGCCTCGGCCGTGTCGGTCACCGATGGTGCTGCCGTTCGCGACCTGTTCAGCGAGTTGGCCGACGAACACGGCGGACTCGACGCCGTCGTCAACGTCGCCGGTATCACGCGGCATACCGGTTTCGCCGAGGGTACGGAGGAGGAATGGCTCGCGGTGCTCGAGGTGCACCTCGGGGGCTACATGAACGTGCTCGATGCTGCGCTGCCGCTGATGGCTGCCGCCGGGAACGGCAGCATCCTCGGGGTCACCTCCGGGTCGGGGTGGCGAGCGGCCGATGCCGGGGCCTACAGCTGCGCCAAGCGGGCCATCGCCGCCCTCACGTGGCAGCTGGGACGGCAGGCGCCGCCGGGTGTGACCATCAACGCGATGTCACCGATCGCGGCGACGCGAATGGTCGCCGCCGCCATCGAGCGCGCTCGTCGGGAGGGCAAGGCCTCAGGTGGGGGCGGACTCTCGCTCGAGTCGGTGCCGCGGCCCGAGGACCTCGGGCCGTTCGGTGCCTACCTCGTCGATGACAGGTTCCGGTGGTGCAGCGGCCGGGTGCTCTTCGCCGGCGGCTCCGAGGTGGCGGTCGTGGAGGAGCCCCGCCTGCTCGAGGTCGTGCGGAGCGACGACGTGGTCAGCCTCTCCCGGGTGCTCGGGGCCGTCATCCCACGCGCGTTCGCCGCGGCCGAGGCGAGCCAGGTCAGCGGCGGCGGCGGCAACCCACGGTTCGGGCCGATCTTCGAAGAGCCGGGCCCCGCCGAGGCCCCATCGGTGGACGTGCGATCCTGCGCCGTCGTCACCGACCGTCCACGATTGGCGGCCTCGCTTGTCGCCGCCCTGGGGGCCCGGTCCATCACGTGCCACCGCGCCGAGGTCGCTCACGGTTTCGGTGACGCGGCCAAGTCCCTCGGCTCCGTCGTCGAGGCCGCGGGGCCGATCGACGCCGTCGTCGTCGCACTCGAGGGTCGTCAGCCGACTGCCTCGTCCCATGGGTGGGAGCAGGTGCTCGCGGAGCACCGCGGGATCATCGACCACATCTACACCGAGGCCGGATGGGCCAGAGCGGCCGCCGACTACGCATCGAGCACCGCCCGCCCGGTTCAGCTGGTGACCCTCACCGACGCCGCCACCGCGGGAGGTCGGAGTCGTGCGCAGGCCGCGGCGCAGCTGGCGCGCGTTGCCGTGGGCTCGACGGAGGGACGCGTCACAGCGTTCGCTGCGAGCATCGAGACCTCGGAGGCGGCGGCTGCCCTACCGGTTGGTGATCTCGTCGCTCAGCTGCTCGGCAACCCCGAGGCGACGGCGTCTTGCCGGCGCGGAACTGGTGATAGGTGCGCGGCTGGATCGGTCTCCGCAGTCATCCGCGACCGATCGGCAGTGTCACCTACGGCGGCCCAGCCGTGCCCGATTGGCTCGACGCCACGCTCCGCGAGATCGTCACTGGCCATCGGGCGGGGGCGTGATGACCACCCAGCCCACACGGATCGTCGACGCCCATGTCCACCTGTGGGACCCCGCACGCGTGGACTGGTACCCATACCTCTCGCGCCCTCAGGAGCACGGCACCGGTGACGCATCGCGGATGTCCCGCCGCTTCGATGCCGACATCTATCAGGCCGAGACGTCCCGGTGGAACGTCGAGAAGTACATCAACGTCGCCGCCGCGACCGGTCGGTCACTCCATCGAGGAGACCATCGAGCTCGATCGCAACGCTCATGCCGGCGGTGGTCCGCATGCCATCATCGGTGGCCTCCCGCCGACCGACACGGTGGCTGAAGCGGTCGAGCTCATCGAGCGGCAGATGACCGCTTCCCGCTTCCGCGGGGTCCGTCCCATGGGGGCCAACGTGGGCCCGCTGCCCGAAGCCGGAGCGCTCCGTGCCCTGCAGGAGCGGAACCTCCTGTTCGAGCTCATGGCCCATCCCGATCAGCTCCAGCTGGCGGCGACGCATCTCGCCGGCTTCGACGATCTGATCGTCGTGGTCGAGCACACCGGATGGCCCCGATCGAGTTCCGACGAGGAACGCGCTCTGTGGCGCGTCGGTATCGACGCGCTGGCCGCTCTCGGCGGAAATGTCATGTGCAAACTGTCAGGTCTCGCGATGCCGTTTGAGTGCATGCGCGTCGATGCCTTCGCCCCGTGGCTCGAACATGCCATTGAGGCCTTCGGCGTCGACCGCTGTATGTTCGCCAGCAATTTCCCCGTCGATGCGGCGTACGGCACCTTCGACGAGCTGTACGCGGTATTCAGCAGTGTGACGGCCGGGCTCGACGCTGAGTCCCGGGCCAAGCTCTTTGCGGAGAACGCCGAACGCATCTATCACTGCTAGCTGACTGGCCCGGGCTGGGAACGGACGAGCCTGAGCCGGTGAGCGCGAGACAACTAGTTCCTCGAGCTGAAGCTCGGCTCGGGCGGTTGCTGCTGAGGTTTGCCCGTCCGGCTCACCCGGACACTCGCAAACGACGGCGTGTTGGGGTTCTCCTCTGGTGCTCAGGCGGCGATCTTGAGGGCCTGGGCCAGGTTGCCACCCATGATCTTCTCGATGTCCTCCCTGGGCAGTCCGTCGAGCTCCTTGGCGTAGGAGACGGGGTCGGCCAACCCTTCGGGGTGGGGGTAGTCGGAGCCGAAGACGACGCGGTCGGTGCCGATGGCCTTGATGAGGCCGATGGGGTCCTCCTCGAAGAAGGGGTGGATCCACACGTTGCGGCGAAGGACGGCGACCGGGTCCTCCTCGTAGAGGCGCGGCTGCTTGGCGTACGAGTGCGCCAGCGCATCGATGAGCGGGAGCACCCAGCTCGAGCCGTTCTCGACCGGGAGCACGCGCAGGCCGGGGAACCGCGACAGCATGCCGTGGCACACCGCCGAGGACATGGCGTCGAAGATGCCACGGCTCATGAGGTGCTGCACGTCGCCGAAGGCTGTCGTATTGGCGAAGGGCAGGTGCTCGTCGTGGTGACCCTCCCACTGGTTGAGGTAGCGAGTCAGGCCGTCGTCGGACGCGTGCATGCCGACCGTCACGTCGTACTCCTGCACCTTGGCCCAGAACGGGTCGAACTCGGGCAGGGCGAAGGAGCGGAAGCCCCTCAGGCTCGGCACCGGTGCGGGACGGATGAGGATGACCTTGGCGCCACGCTCGACCACCCAGTCGAGTTCGCGAATGGCTTCGTCCACGATCGGCAGGGTGATGACCGGAGTGGCGAAGATGCGATTCTGGTAGTTGAAGGTCCACTCCTCGTGCATCCACTGGTTGAGGGAGTGGATGATGACGTGGGACGCCTCGGGGTCGTTGTGGAGGCGCTCCTCGAGCACGCTGGCCAGGGTGGGCCACATGATGGCCCGGTCGACGCCCTGCTCGTCCATCAGCTCGAGCCGGGGTTCGGGTCTGAAGAAGGCCTCGAGTGCTTGCATCGGCTTGCCCAGGATCTCGCGGCGGGACTTCCCCTCAGGGTTCCCGTGTTTGAAGAACTCCTCCTGGGCACCGGGCCGGGCCACCACCGTGAACGTCGGGTTCGGGATGTACTCCGAGATCACGTTCTTGATGGCGAGCTTGTCGCGCCCGTTGACCTGCACGTACTTGATCACGTTCTTGTACTCGTCCGGCAGGTAGCGCGTGAAGGCGTCCGGCTGCTCGTACATGTGGTTGTCGGCGTCGAAGACCGGATAGTCGAGTCGGCGATCCATGTGTCCTCCCTGGTCTCGGGGCCCGGGAGCGGGGAGCTCCGGCCGCAGCTGGGACAGCGGGATGCCCGAAGTGCCGGGCAGGCCCACCATCACAATATATGAAATTGACGTCGGTGTCAAATTTCTGGCTCCACCGGCGAAGTCTCCGATGCCCAACCCAGCCCGTGCGTGGTTGCGGCGGCGGCATGACGGACCGCCGCGTGCGAACCTGAGGAGATGGACCTGGCAGAGCTCCTGACCATGCCCGGGATCCGGGAGGAGTGCATCCTGCGCTCATCCTCCGTCGGGTTCATGGCCCTGCACGGCGGATCGCAGGACCGGGGAACCGAGCAGATCGCCAAGCGGGCCGCCGAGCAAGCCGGTGCGTCCTACTACGCCATCGTGCACCCATCCGGGCTGCGGGTCCATCTCACCTCACGGTTGCACGACCCCAACGACTCGGTGCAATTGCGGGCGTTCTTGGAGCACGTGGACGTCGCCATCTCGGTGCACGGGTTCGGGCGTGACGGCTTTGCCATCTGGCTCGACCCCGACCGGGGCCTCATCATCGAACCGTACGGGCCTGCGGTTCGTGGGAAGCAGACCGGGCCGCTGCGAGGGATCATCGTGGGAGGGCTGAACGCGCCGCTGCTCGACGCGGCGCGTGAGCTGTTCCGCCGGCGCTTTGCCGGTTACCACGTCGCCGACGAACGGGTACGGCTCGGTTTTCATCCCGACAACCCGGTGAACCTTCCATCGGCGCATGGTGTCCAGGTCGAGCTGCCTCCGGGCCTGCGCGGCATCGGCGATTTCGGCGAGACCTTGGTTCCCCGGCAGGACGGCGTCGTCGCCGAGATGGTGGCTGCGCTCGTCGAGCTGGCGTCCCGGGCCTGCGAGACTTTGCGCACGACGGTTATCTCGAACGGGGCCTGCGCTCATAGCTGAGGGCATGGGTGGCCCGCGGGGAGGTCCGCTCGGCGACCCTGCGCCGCAGGTTCTCGGTGACGGACTCGCACGTCCCAGGGGCCCGAGGAGGCGCCACGAGTCTCAGCCGGTGAGCGCCAGCCCGAGCAGGTGCTCGAGTTCGGCCAGCGCCGCATCGGGATCGATCACCTTGATCGTCTGCATCCCGAGCGCTCGCGCCGGCTTGAGGTTCACGCCGAGGTCGTCGAGGAAGACGCACTCGTCAGGCTGGACGCCGAGCGCCTCGCAGGCGAGCTCGTAGAAGCGGGGGTCTGGCTTGCGCACACCCAGCACGCGCGACTCGAGGACCGCATCGAAGAGCGCATAGATGGTGGCCACCTCGGCGGAAAGGACGGCCTCCGCCCGGGTGAAGTTGTTGGTCAGGCAGGCCGTCTTGTAGGCGGTCGCACAGGCGCGGATGGCCGCGACCATCTGCGGCCGGATCTCCCCGGCCAGCCGTTCGAGCACCAGTCGCCCGTCCAGTTCGTGGCCCAGGGCCCGGGCCTCGTCCGACCACAGCGATCCGAACGTCTCCACGTCGATCTCACCGCGCTCGAGCTGTGCCCACGCATTGACGTCGCGATTGGTGGCGTTCACCATGCGGATGAAGTCAGGGGGGAGCCCGCGTTCCGCCTCCAGATGTGCGAACGCCTCGAACGGGCTCGTCGAGATCACCCCACCGAAGTCGAACATGATGGCTCGAATCACTCATGGCCTCCCAAAGGATCAGGTGTCAGTTTCGCGTCTCGCCGGTCGCAAGTGTCGCGCGACGTCCGCATCACGCATCACCACCCGCAGCGGCGACGACGTGCCCGTGGTTCGTCGAAGCAACGCAGCCCCGCAGATGCGATGGCGGCTTCTCGGTCCGGGAGGGGACGACGGCGACCCTTGGTTCCTTGGGCGTCAGGGGACAGCCGCCGCCTCGGCCTCGGCACGCATCCCGGGCGCATCTTCGGCCAGGAACCAGCCATCTCCGATCAACTCATCGAGCCGGTGATTGAACCGTTCCACGTAGTCGGCGTGATCACGGTAGAGCGCCTGGAGTGCAGCGGCGGGGAGAGGCTCCTCAAGACCGACGACGCCGAAGGCGGGTTCACCGTGGTCGTCGACGCCCGGCGTCGACGTGTACTTCAACCGGGGAACGTCCATTTGAGCAGAGCGAACGCCCCCCCGAGTGTTGCCGTGCCCGTCCTTGAGAAGGCGTCCGTCGGGACCCACCCCGATCCGATCGGCACGGGGCGGCGTGATGCCGTTCACCACCCACTGCACGAGGTGGTGCAATCCCATGTTGAACAGTTCGCCGTGGGGAAGGCTGTTCATCACAGCATCCGGCGGGAGGCGCCCGGCCGTTCCCGTGGGGTCGATCTGCCACATGGCGGTGTCGTTGTAGGGCGGGTACCGAGTGCCCATGTGCGGCACGCCGGCCAGCTCGTAGAGCCGGTACCGATCGCTGGGATCGTCGCTGTCGTCCCGCCGGTAGCCGCGACCCTCTCGTCCGGGTCCGTTGTGGCTGGCGATGTCGCCGTCGCTGACCACCTGGACGATCGGGACGTCCCGCGGACCGAAGCACACCGATGGGGCCCCGCTCGGGAAGTAGCCGTGGTAGACGGGAGACCCGTCAACGAGCCGCTGGCCGTCATGAGCGTTCGCGATGTAGTCGGTGACGACGGCTCCGGTCTGGGAGTGGCCGGCGAGCAGCACGTGAGGCGCGCCCATGCCGGCAAAGGGCCCGGCACCGGTCGCCAACGCTGCCCCGACCTGCGCCAGGATGGGTGTGGAGAGGATGTTCTGTCGCCGCATCTGTTCGAGCCGCGCTTGGATGCCGGCACGATCTGCCGGTAGGCGGATCGAGTCAATCCCGGACGTCTCCGGTGGAGGCGCATCGGACCAGATCTCGAGATCCACATACCGCTCGGGGTTTGCAGGCCTCACGAAGTTGTCGAGGACGCTCTTCTGGGAGCAGGCAGCCACCCACCCGTGCCCGGAGCGCATCTGGTAGCTGGACGTGTAGATCCAGATAGGCGCCGCGCTCGCCGCGTGCACGGGTTCGACCACGACCACCCCGCTGAAGCGGCCCGGGTCGCGTGGCCGGCGCACCGTCAACGAGGTCGTGTACGGGTGTCCCTCGGCCTTGCCGCTGGCGAACCACTCCTCTTCCACATAGTCGAACTCGTCAATGGTCGCTCGTGCGTGGCCGGTCGGCACGAATCGCTGCGTCGCGCCGCCCACCGGTGCACCGGCCAGCGCGGCCGGGTCTACTGTCATCACGGCCTCCTTCCGAGGTGGCGGGGTTTCTCTGGGCAGTCCTATCCCATGGCTGGGACGCCGGCAATCGAACCGGTCTCGTCCCCTCGGGTCGCTCTGCACCCTGATGGCCGATGTGCCAAGGTTCATGCCGTCAAAGGCCGGACCATCCTGCTGTCCACTCACGACATCGAGTGCAAGGGGAGGGGGAAGTGATCGCCGGATGATCCGTGCTCTGCCGAAAGGGGGGCAGCATGGTGAGGCACGCAGCGGCAGTGACCGGAGCGGTCGTAGTCGTCGTGGCGACCCTGTCCGGATTGCTCGGACCGATCTCGGCATCTGGAGCGTCGGGCACCACTCAGGGGGTCACCGCGACGACCATCCGCCTTGGGATCCCCTACGTCGATGTCGCCGCGGTCAGGGCGGTCGGGGTGAACATCGATTGGGGCAACGTCCCTGATGCCTTCGACGCCATCATCGCCGACATGAACGCGCACGGCGGGATCAATGGCCGCCGGGTCGTCCCGTACATCCTCGCCGTCAATCCCACCGGGCCCGCGGCCGCAGCCACGGCCTGCACCAAGCTCACGCAGGATGACCAAGTCTTCGCCGCCATTGCCCCGCTGGAACCGACCTGCTACCTCCAGAACGGCGTGCCCGTCGTCGGGGCGATCCTGGCCGAGAGCGGCTCGACGGGCACCCCGCAGAATTTCACCGTGACACCGCCCCAGGCGGCTTACGACCCGCTGCAGCTCTCGGTCTTCGCCAAGCAGGGTGTGTTCAAACACAAGAAGGTGGGGATCTTCGCCGGCACCGAGTCGGACGTGCCAGAGGTCCAGGTCGTTCAGTCGGCATTGGCGAAGCTCCACGTCCAGGTGGTGACCACGGGCGTCGACTCAGCTCCTCAGGGAGATCTCGCCGCATCCAACCAGCAGGTCACCGCCATCGCGCAGCGGTTCGAGTCGGACGGGGCCAACGAAGTCGTCGCGGTTGGCAACGGATCGGCCATCTGGCCCCAGGGCCTGTCCGCCATCCAGAGCAGCTACAACCCGCCGTGGGTGGCGACGAGTGAGAGCGATCTCTCCGGGGAGGTCGCCGGAGACAACAACCCGACCTATCTCACGAACATGGTCACGTCGAGCCCGCTGACGCCACCGCAGGCCATCTGGGACAACGCCGGAACGCAGAAATGCGTCCACACCGTCCGTAAGGCCTACCCCTCCGACAAGATCAGCCCGTACGGCAGCACCATTCCCGCGTCGCATGCCACCTGGATGGGAGTCGAGCTGGCCTGCACGGACCTGGCCCTGTTCGCCACGATCGCCAAGGCCGCGGGGAAGCACCTGACGGTGTCGAGCTTCGTCGAGGCGGGATACGGGATCCGGAACGCGGTCGTCCCAGGGACGAATGCACCCGTGTCCTTCGCGTCCCGGACGGCCGTACGCTCTGGGGCCGGTCTACATGGTGCACTATGACGCGGGTACCAAGTCCCTCGTCTTCTCGACGAAGTCAGCTGCGTAGAGCTGCCTGTTGGCGTCTTACCACCGCTCACAAGGGGACCTTGGCGACCGCCTCGGCCACCAGGGGGTCAACGTCGCGGGGAAGGACGACCGACCCTGCTTCGGCCGCCAGCGCGGCCGCCTTGTAGCGGGCGAGATAGCCGTCGCGGTTCCCGTAGAGCCGGCGCACCTTCTCGACCGGGAAGGGCTCGTGAGATCCGACCAGTCGGGCGAAGATGTCGGGCGTCTTTTGGATGGCACTGTTGTGCGCCAGCGGGACCTCGACTTGGGGCAGCCTGATTCCACCCATGGCGATGCCGTTGGCGTCACGCAGGATCTCGGGCGGGTCACCGCCGAACTCGATGCGAGGTTGGACCGGTGGCGGGGTGCCTTCACACACCCAGGCCTGCAGACTGGTGCAGGGCGGCGTCGACAACGGGAGCGACGGACACCTGATTGATGCCCTGCATGGTCTCGTCGAGCGGGATGGAGAAGCCGAAGTCGCGTTTCAGCCGTGGTGCGGACGACTCCATGGCTGGCAGGGACACGTGCGACGCACCGGCCACCTCCCAGTAGCGGTAGCGGTCGGTGTCCGGTTGGCGGACGTCGTGACACGCGGTCGCCTCACACTCGGTGTTGAGCACCATCACGGGAACATCGAGGTCGTCGCGCAAGAGGTGCAATCCTTCGGGTATTCGGGGCTGGCCGGCATCGCCGGCCGCGTCCGGCACGGTCATGACCGACTCACCCACCTCGAGCGGTGTGCCGCCACCGAAGTACATGACGAGGAAGAAGGCATCGAAGCGTCCGGTGATCGGCTGCACGGCGTTGAGATAGGTGGCGAGGCGCGCCGCCGACTGCGAGGCGCCCTGTGCGAAGAGCCGGCGCACCTCGAGGCCGCCCATCGGGTCAAGGTCCCCACGCTGGCGCTCGGGTGCGACCAGGTTGGCCGCCTGAGTGAAGATGTCGAACGAGTAGTCGTCGCTCGGGATCGACAGCGACCCGTAGCGCTCCGGGTCCCAGGCCCGGAGTCCTTGGGGGTTGTCGGGTCGCCCATGGACGCCGACGCGCTGGGCCGACACGGCGGCATAGGCGTAGCCGCCCTCGAACAGCTCGGCGCTGTCGCCGCCACCGAAATTCTCGTAGCCGGCCGACACGTTGTTCCACAGCACGATCACCGTCCCGTTGAAGACGGCGGGGTCGACCGGCCGGACCACCACCATGCGGGTCTTGTAGCGCGAGGTCCCAGCTGGCTCGACCCGCCAACGCCCGTCCCGTCCGAGCTCGGTGCCCGGTACTGCCCCGTACCGGGTTGCCTCCCCCTCGAGAAAGTACTCTTCCTGCTCGTAGCCCCACCCGGCGAGGTCCACCGCCGGACCGGCGAATGCCCATCCCTTGCTGCCACCGGTTACCGGTCCGCTCACGCGAATCATCGACCCTCCTGTCGGCGCAGACGCACGAAGCGCTCGAAGAAGTCAAAGTACTTGAACTGTCCCAGGGTGTCGGGGTGCCGACGAGCAACTCTTTCGGTAGGGCCCCTGCCGAGGGAGGATGGAGGTGTGCCCGGGCGCGTGCTGCAGAAGCTCTGCGACATCGTCGGGCCCGAGCACGTCCTCGAGGATCCGGAGGTGATGGCGTCGTACGCCGTCGACTGGACGGGGCGCTTCACGGGCCAGCCCAAGGCTGTCGTGCGACCCGGGGACGGCGCTGAGGTTGCCGCCGTGGTGGCCCTGTGCAAAGAGGCCGGTGTCGCCCTCGTGCCGCAAGGGGGCAACACGGGGCTCGTCGGCGGAAGCATCCCCCTCTGCGGTGAGGTCGTGCTCAGTCTGCGCCGGTTGGCCGGCGTCACCGACATCGATGCCCTGGGTGGCCAGCTCTCGGCCGGCGCCGGGACGACGGTGGCCGAGGTGCAGACGGCCGCGGCCGCTGCCGGGTGGGCGTACGGCGTCGACCTCGGGAGCCGTGACAGTGCGACGATCGGTGGCACGATCGCCACGAACGCGGGTGGGCTTCAGGTTCTCCGCCACGGACCCACGAGGACACAGCTGGTGGGCTTCGAGGCGGTGCTCGGGACGAGCGACACGGTGACGCACATGGCCGGTCTGATGAAGGACAACACGGGGTACGACCTCGGTGGGTTGCTCTGCGGCAGCGAAGGAACGCTGGGAGTGGTGACCGCGGCCCGGGTCCGCCTGGTGCCACCCAGCCCCGAGCGCGTGACCTCGATCCTCGCGTTCTCATCCACGGCGGCAGCAGTCGACGCAGCCTCGCTGCTGCGCCGGACCCTGCCAGAGCTGCTGTCGCTCGAGCTGTTCCTCCAAACGGGCCTGGACCTCGTCTGTCGGGTGACCGGCGCGCCATGGCCGTTCGAGCGAGTCCATTCGGCCTATCTCCTGGCCGAGGCGGCGGCGCAACACGACCCCATGCCCGCCATGGCGGCCGTCATCGATTCGGTGGCTGGCATCGAGGATGTCGCGGTGGCCACCGATGCCACCCGCCGGGCGCAGCTGTGGCGGTACCGCGAGGGGCACACCGAGGCGATCAACACGCTCGGTGCGCCGCACAAGCTCGATGTCACGCTGCCGGCACCGGTCCTCGCCGACTTCATCGACCGAGTGCCCGATGTCGTCCGGGGCGCCGCTCCGGGAGCGACGACGTGGTTGTTCGGTCACGCCGGGGATGGCAACGTCCATGTCAATGTCACCGGCGTCGCGGCGGACGACCTGACCGTGGACGACCGTGTCCTTGTCCATGTGGCTGAGCTCGGCGGCAGCATCAGCTCCGAGCACGGCATCGGGACGGCGAAGAGGCCCTGGCTCCATCTCAACCGGAGCGACGCAGAGCTCGAGGCCTTTCGACGGCTCAAGTGGGCCTTGGATCCCGCCGGCATCTTGAACCCCCACGTCCTCATCCCGCCGCGAACGTGACCGTCCGGCCTGTCGAGGGACCCGAACCGGGACTGAGTGCTCCCCGGCACGAGACTCCACGTTTGCCGGTATAAGTAATCCTGTAAGCAAGTAATCCCCAAAGGAGGAACGGTGGCCGATACCCTGGCCGGCACACCCCCGCCGGAAATCTCCGTTCTCGACGCGTATTCCCAGGTCGTCGTCTCGGTGGCCGAGCAATTGACACCCCGGGTTGCCGCGGTGCAGGTGTCCCGTCGCCGCCGTGATGGCGGCGTCACCGCCGGAGCGGGCTCTGCGGTGGTGTTCACGAACGACGGCTTCTTGCTCACCAACGCCCACGTGGTGGGAAGGGCCGAGGCCGGCCAGGCCGCTTTCGCCGACGGCACGACGGCCCCGTTCCGTGTCGTCGGCAGCGATCCGCTCTCCGACCTGGCCGTGGTCCGCGCCGACGGCGCAACCCCGGTGCCGGCTCGGTTGGGCGAGGCCTCGCAGCTCAAGGTGGGACAGCTGGTGGTGGCGGTCGGTAATCCGCTGGGTTTGGCCGGCACCATCACGGCCGGTGTCGTCAGTGCCCTGGGCCGGTCGCTGCCAACCCGAGCGGGGGACAACGTGCGCATCGTCGATGACGTCATCCAGACCGACGCCGCGCTCAATCCGGGGAACTCGGGAGGGGCGCTCGTCGTTGCGTCGGGCGAGGTCGTGGGCATCAACACCGCGGTCGCCGGCGTGGGTGTGGGCCTGGCCATCCCGATCAACGCCATCACACGACAGATCGTCGCCACCTTGATGGCCGAGGGACGGGTGCGCCGGGCCTACCTGGGCTTGGCGGGGACCCCAGCCCCGCTCCCTCCGCCGTTGGCGTCCCGACTGGGTCAGAAGTCCGGGATGCGCATCGAGCAGGTCGTGTCGGGGGGACCGGCGGCGCAGGCCGGATTGAGACCCGGCGACACCTTGCTGAGCGCCAACCGTGAGGCCGTGACGAGCGCCCAGACCCTGCAGAGGCTCATGCTCGGCGACGCCATTGGCCAGCCCTTGGCCTTGACCGTGCTCCGCTCCGACGCCCTCGTCGACGTGATCGCCGTGCCTGTGGAACTGCACGCCGACGACTGAACCCACGCTCCGCGGGTCGCCTCGGGGTCCGCTCAGCAGCCACTGTCGGCGCGGGATCAGACCCGCGTATGCTCGCTTCCGACTACCTCGCGTTCCTTCGGGAAAGGGGCCCGTACGTCCACCCCCCAACGACCATCGCACGACGGGATCGCCGCCCTCAACGGCGTTCTGAGCGAGATCCTCGACGTGGTCCAGGACGTCAAGCAGGCCTACCGGAAGGTCTCGCAGAACCACGAACTACACATGCAGCTCGACCGGCTCTTCGAGGACATACGGAGGTGGGCGAGCCTTCTGTTCGCAGAAGACGAAGAACTTGGTTCATCGCCTCTTGGGAGCATGCCGAGCGCAGCAGGCCGAACCCCACCGAACCTCTGGCCGGGCACCCCCACCGACGAAGAGGTTCGCCGAACCATCCTCGGACACCTGGAGCAACTCTCGATTCATCTGTCGGCAGCCCAAGAGGATCAAGACGATGTCGGGGCACGGGCCCTCCTGGGGAGCATCCGGCAAGAGCTGATGAGCCACGTCCGAGCATTGAGCGAACCCTGAGCTCCGACGTCGCTCGGACCGGGCCCGGTGACGGCCTTGTTGCCCGACCCGTTCTGCGCTCGGTGGCCGGTTGGAGAGATCGAGAAGGTCGCTCCGCCTGACCCGTGTCGGTCACGGCCAGACGCGCGTCCCGTTGGGCTCCAAATTGTGCAACTGTGACCCCGTGCCGCCATCTGCACCGCCCGTTCCGCGGCGATCTCCCACGCGAAAAGGCTTCGTCCCCCTCGTCGTGTGCTCACTGATCCTGAGCACCATCGTGGCGGTCGGTGGGGCCAGCTCAGTGTCCGCGGGATCGGACCCGCCGAGCCAGGGCGTCACCGCGACGACCATCCGGATCGGCATTCCGTACGTCGACCTCTCGGCGGTCCGGAAGTTCGGCATCACGCTGGACCAAGGGAGCTTCCCCGACGCGTACGACGCCCTGATCTCGAACCTGAACGCCGCGGGCGGCATCGACGGCCGGCGTCTGGTGCCCTCCCTGGTGGCGGTGAATCCCGTGGGCACCGCGCCCGCGGCCACGGCCTGTACGCAACTGGCTCAGGATGACCAGGTCTTTGTCGCCATCGCTCCCCAGCAGGCCGACTGTTACCTGCAGCAGTACCATCTGCCGACCGTCGCGGGAAGCTTCCAGATCGTTCAATCCGGGGGCGCGCCCAACTTCACCCTGGAACCGCCACTGGCGGCCTTCGACCCGCTGCAGCTGGCCGTCTTCGTGCACCGCGGGGTATTCAAGGGGAAGAAGGTCGGACTGTTCGCCGGAGGTGGGACCGATGCGCGTGAGCTCCAAGTCGTCCAGACCGCGCTGAAGTCGATGGGGGTCCACGTCGTGCGCAGCGCCGTGGACGGCGCACCGGCGGGGGACGAGGCCGCGACATATCAGCAGGCCGCCATCATCACGCAGATCTTCCAGTCGGCTGGGGTCAACGAGGTGGTGGCTGTTGGTACTGGCGCGACGATCTGGCCGGAGTCCCTGCAAGCAAATCAGAGCACCTACAGTCCGCCCTGGATCGCCACGAGCCAGCCCAGCCTCGAAAGTGCGGTGTTGGGCTCTGCGATCCAGCCGAAATATCTCGAGAACGTCCTGACCGCGAGCCCGGTTCCTTCGAACTATCAGATCTGGCACACGCCTGCGGTCCAGCAGTGCGATCGCGTCGTTCGGAAGGCATACCCGACGCTCAAGATCACCCCACCCACGGATCCGCTCACCGGTTCGGACCAGACCTTCTACGCGGTGGAGTCAGCCTGTATCAACCTCGCCCTGTTCACGACGATCGCCAAGGCGGCCGGCAAGAACCTGACGTGGTCCAGCTTCGCCCACGCTGGATACGGGCTGCGGGATGCGGCCATCCCGGGATCTGGGGTACCGGTCTCCTTCGGTCCGGGTCGGCCCTACGCGCTCGGCCCCGTGTACCTGGTGACGTATGACGCGTCGAAGAACGTGCTGCAGTTCTCGAGCTCGCCCGCGGCGACGTAGCCGAGGGCACTCACTCCGACGGGATGGCCATGTCCAGGATCAGGGCGGGCCAGGTGAAGCCGGACCCCGCTCCGGCCCCGCCGGGCTCGCCCGTCAGCGCGTCGTAGAACTCCCGGAAGCCGTGCGCGTCGATCAGGCCGGCCAGCTGGTCGCGTAGCCGGCGGGCCTCAGCCCAGCGGCCGAGCCGGGCTGCCACGAGGTAGGCCCAGTAGGCCGTCGCCCCCCATACGGCGTTGCCGTCCCATTGGACGTAGGCGCGGACCCCGACCCCGGGGGCAACGATCCCGGCCGCAAAGCCCCGGGGTCCCCACATGGGCCCGTCCGGTCCGAGGTGGCGCTCGGCGACCTTCTGGGACAGGCCCGCATCCGCCACCGCGCGACTGGCGGCAGGGAGGAGGCCCATGGCACCGGTGCCCCGCACCTGAGCCGACCGGCTCAGGTCGTAGGCGACGAACGTGCGCCCCTCTTCCCACCAGAGCAGCTCGGTCACGTCGCGGGCCACGGCGCCGGCGACGGCCTCGGCCTCCTCCGCCTCCGCCGCCCGATCTCGGGCCCGGCAGGCGGCGGCCACCTCCTCGAGGGCCAACAGGTACCAGCCGCACACGGTCGGGTCGTACACGACGAACCCATGACCCTCCGCCAGCGCCGCATCAGGTGCCATGCCGGCGGCGCGACCGGTCACCGTGAGCTGCTTGAGTCGGGGGAGGGAGGCGCCCAGCCCATCGGGAAGCAAGCTCTGCATGAGCGCACTCCCCTCGGTCCCGGTCTCGAAGGGGTGGAGCACCGCCGGCAGAGACCGACCCTCCGTCGTCCGGCACCGGGCGAGCGCGCGCAGATGGGAGGCAGCCTCGTCCAACAGCTGGTCGGCGGGCGCTCCAAGGGCCAGCGACAGGCGGGCTGCGGCGTAGGCGGCAGTGGGTGGATCCACGAACGGCGTGCGGTCCCCGTCGAACATCGGACCGAAGAGGCTCTCGATGAATCGCTGATGCTCCTCCGCCCCGGGGACGTAGCGCTGGTGGGACAGCAGGCCGTCCGGCAGCCGGTTAGCCCGGTACAGCGTTGTCAGCTCCTCCACGGCGGCGTCGGGCTCGAGGTGGAGGAGAGACAAGGCGTGATACCCGCTGTCCCAGGCGAACAGGGCGGGATAGCGGTCACGGTCGGGGACGTGGAAGGTCCCGCCGAAGGCTTCGACCCGGTGGCCACGGAACAGCTCGGAGCAGCGGTCCTCCATGCTGGCCGGCATTGCCGACTGTCTAGCAGTACGGGGTCCGACGGGAGCGGGACAGGAGCATCGGCGAATCTGAGGATCCACTCAACCGGCTTCGAGTGGGCTTCCGCGACCGCGTCGGTGCCGGCGCCCACAGGTGGTTCACCAGATGTACATGCCGCCGTTGACGCCGAGGATCTGACCGGTGATGTAGCTGCCGCTCTCGGCACACAGGAAGGAGCAGGCTGCTGCGATGTCGGCGGGGGTGCCGGCTCGGCCGAGCGGGACCATCGGACCGATCACGTCCACCCCGGGGAAGTCGCCTGTGGCTTCCGCGGCCCGAGCCATGGGGGTGTCGACCAGGCTCGGTGCGATGCTGTTGACGGTGATGCCCTGTCGTGCCAGGTCGACGGCGAGCGCCTTGGTGAGCGCGATGACGCCCCCCTTCGAGGCGGAGTAGTGGGCCATGTTGGGCGCCCCCGATTGGGCGCTCTGCGACGAGATGGTGACGATGCGGCCCCAGCCGGCGTCGAGCATGTCCGGCACTGCGCTCTGGATGCAGCTGAAGGTGCCCGTCAGGTTGACCGCGATGATCCGGTCCCACCTCTCGGCTGAGATCTCCAAGAGGGGATCGAAGGCCTCGATCCCCGCGCTGGTCACGAGGATGGCGACGGGGCCGAGCTCGGCGCGGACCAGCGCGAAGGCTGCCTCGACCGAATGGCGGTCGGCGACGTCGACTTCGACGCCCAGCGCCCGAGCCCCCTCGGCCTGCAGCTCCGCCGCCGCCGCGCCGGCGCCGTCGCCGTTCTGATCGAGGACGGCGACGTCGTGGCCGTCCGCCGCAAGGTGGCGGGCGACCCCGAGCCCGATGCCCGATGCGCCGCCGGTGACGACGGCGACCGGGCTCACCGGTCCTCCCCGGCCGGTGTGAACTCCAGATGCAGGTCGCTCAGGCCGCGCAGGACCCACGTCGGTTCGTACCGGTAGTGACGGGCCCCGGGTGGCCCGTGGTGGTCCTCGTCCAGGCGGATGTCGCGCATCCGGTCGAGGATGCGGTCGAGGCTGACGCGGCCCTCGGCCCGGGCCAAGGGGCCACCGGGACAGGTGTGGGCCCCGCGGCCGAAGGCCATGTGGGCCCGGGCGTTGGGCCGGTCCACGTGAAACTCCGCCGGGTCCTCGAAGCGCCGGGGATCGCGGTTGGCGGCGCCGTTCAGCAGCATGACCGGTGTGCCGGCCGCAATGTCCACACCGCCGATGGTCGTAGAACGGCGGGCGAGACGGAAGTCGGCCTTCACCGGGCTCTCGATGCGCAGAGCCTCTTCGATGAAGCCCGGGACGAGTTCTTTGTGCAACCGGAGCTCGTCCTGGAGCTCGGGGTTCTCGGCGAGGTACTTCAACGCAACGGCGAGCAGGCGTGCGGTCGTCTCCTGACCGGCGGCGAACAGGAAGGTCGCGGTGCGCACCACGGAGGTCACGTCGGGCATGGTGCCGTCCGGGTACGTCGCCAGCGCAAGGTCGGTCAGGACGTCCTTTCGGGGATGGCGCCGTCGGTCCTCGATGTACTGTGCGAACCATTCGTCGAGCCACGACAGCGCGTTGAGCCCAATCTGGCTCTGTTCACCGGCGCCCAGCTCCCCGGGGGCATGACTCAGGCCGAAGCCTTCGCGGAACCGCTGGTGGTCCTCTTCGGGAACCCCGAGCAGATCGGCGACCACGAGCATGGCGAAGGGTTGTGAATAGGCCGTGATGAACTCACATCGTCCGTCTGCGACGAACTCGTCCAGCAATTGATCGGCCAGGCGTGACATGAACGACTCGTTCTCCTGAAGCCGTTTCGACGTGATGAGGCGCATCACCAACGCTCGCTCTCGGGTGTGATCCGGCGGATCCATGGTGACCATGTGCTCGTTCATCGGCAGTTGATCGCGGTGGTGGTCGATGATGTCGCTCACGTCGTCGCCCTCGAGCGGGACGGGGAACGTCGCGAACGGTCCGATGACCGAGTTGCACGAAGAGAACGTCGCGCTGTCGCGGTAGACCTCGCCCGCCTCCTCGTACCCGGTCACCGCCACCACGCCGTGATGGGGGAGCGGGAGCACCGGGCACGTGGCCCGCAGCTGCTCGAAGTAGGGGTACGGGTCCTCCAGGAGTGACTCGTCAGTGAAGAAGTCGATCGTCTCCCAGTCGCTCACCGGGCCTCCCTTCGCGCCCGATGCGGCGGACGACTCGCGGATCTGCTGTGCACTCGCTCAGCAGGTTTTGGCAAGTGCTTAGCACCACCCGCCAGATGTGGCAACTTGTTCCCGATGGCTCTCTCATCCCAGCCGCGGCGCATCGGCGCCACCGACTCCAAGACCCGCGCCCGGTTGGTGGAGGCCGCCGAGGCACTGCTGCTCGAGGAGGGCTACGCCGCCGTCACCTCACGGCGCGTCGGAGCCAGGGCAGGCCTCAAGCCGCAGCTCGTGCACTACTACTTCCGCACGATGGACGACCTGTTCATCGAGGTCTTCCGCCGACGAGCCGAGGCGAACTTCACCCGCTTCGAGCGGTCGATGGCGGCCCACCCCTCGCTGCGGACCCTCTGGCGGCTCAACGCCGATCTGCGCGGCGCCGCCTTCTCGGTCGAGTTCGTCGCGTTGGCGAACCACCGCAAAGCGATCCGGGCCGAGATCGCGCGCTATGCCGAACGCTTCCGGACCGCCCAGCTCGAAGCCCTCACCGCGGCCCTGGAGGCCCACGGCATCACTCCGGACCAGCTTCCGCCGATCGTCGGACTGCTCGCGATGACGGGCCTGTCCCAGGTGCTCGCCCTCGAGGAGGCGCTCGGCGTCACGGCAGGTCATGACGCGACCATCTCCTTCGTGGAGAGCATGATCGACCGGCTCGAGCCGTCGGGGCCTGAGCCGAGGCCATGAGCGGTTGATGTTCGTCAGGCCTTGTAGCCCATGGGCCCGAGTTGGTCGTGCAGGTAGCGGGCCGCCTCTCTTTCCCGGCTCAGCGTTTCCCGAGTGTGGTCTGCCGTTCCCTCCTTCAGCAGTCGCTTGACGGCAGCCAGCGCGGCGGCCGGTAAACCCGCCAGCTCACGCGCCAGGTCTGTCGCCTCGGCGTGCAGTGACTCTTCCGGATAGCAGCGGGCGGCCAGGCCTATCTGCGCTGCCTCCGTTCCGGAGAACCAGCGCGACGTCAACAGCAGGTCTGCGGCTCTCTGAGGACCGACGAGGCGCGGCAGCAGGGAACTGCTGGCCGCCTCCGGTGTCGTTCCGAGGGCAGTGAACGGCAGCCGCAGTCTGGCGGTGTCGGCCACCAGGACCAGGTCGCAATGCAGAAGGACGGTCGCGCCGAAGCCGATCGCGACGCCGTGGACCGCCGCCAGCAGAGGCTTGGAGAAGGTGATCAGGGACTCGAGCAGGTCGTCGAAGGCCTCGGACAGGGCAGTGTCGTCCACGCCGACCGATCCCAGGTCCACGCCGCTCGAGAACCCCCGGCCGGCGCCCTCCATGAGCACCACCGAGACGTCGGTGCCGGCGTCGGCCTCGTCGAGGGCGCGGGCAAGACGGCGGTAGGACGAGGCCGTGAAGGCATTGATCCGGTCCGGACGGTTGAGGGTCAGGATGCGCACCCCGTGGTCGTCGCTCACGACGATCTCGGGTTCGCTCCGCTCCTCGGCATCCCCCCTCATCGGGCGCGGGTCATCGGTCGAAGAACCGCGCTGTGGCGAGCACCGAGAGGCGGTTCTCGTTCCCGGCGTCCCGCACCTCGATCTGTCCCAGCCCGGATCTGGTCTGCGCCGTGGCGACAGCGGGCCCGACGCGAACCGGCCGGAGGTAGCGGAGGCTCAAGGAGGACAGGGTCGCGCCATCAGGCTCCAGCGAGAGCACGGCTTCCTCGGCTGCGAGTGCGATCAGGCCCCCGTTCACCGTGTTGGACGAGTTCAGCCCGTCTTCTGACGCGCGGCAGCACCGCGACGCCCGGTTCACGGCGCTCGCAACCCGCACGCTGCGCCAAGGGAACCCGCAGGATCTGAACGGGTGGGGGTCCGTCGAGGCTCAGCGTGGACGGGAGGCGAAGGCTCGGATCCGGCGCGACCATGAATGACCCACCGCCAACGGCGATCGGATCTCCGTCGTCGGTGGTGAAGGTGACGCCCGCCATGAACACGGACCGACCTGCCTTGAGGGCCCTCGCCGTGCACCGGACCGCCCCCGAACCGGGCGCTGGCGCGACGAGGTGAACATCGAGCTCGATCGTGACCGGAACCAGCGGTGCCATCACGCTCACTGCGAGGAGTCCGGACAGATGGTCGGTCCACGCCGCCAGAACGGACGTCCGGAGATGTGGCGTCCCGGGCACGCACATCTCCGGAATGATCGGTGCGGCACCCACGAGGTCGGCATCGGTCTGCGACACGGCAAAGCCGAGCTCGCTCAGGATGTGCTGTGTGGGGGGAGCCGTGCTCACTCCTCGACTCCCTGGGTGCGACCCGGCCACGGAGGCAACGCAGCCTCCACGCCGACCTTGGTCTCGTCGAAACAGAGGTGGCCGCGGATGGCCCAACACTCCGAGTTCGGCGAGTCGTAGGACCAGGCCACGTCGGCCAGGCTTTCCCCACCGACCTCGGCCGTCCAGTAGGTGGCCGTGCCCTTGTAGGGGCAGTACGTGGTGGTGGAGCCGGGTGTGAGCACATCCGACAGGACCTGGTCGCGGCTGACGTAGAGACGTGGCGACAGTGACGTCTCGTAGACGCCGATTGTCATCGTGCTGTCCACCAGCACCACACCACCTGCTTCCACGCGGAGCCGTCGGGAGGTGGGGACGCAGTCGACCCGGTGGTACGGGTTCCGCGGATGCATGAAGACCTGCTCCTCCTCCTCGTACCACTCGTCCACGGCGTCCCAGGCGACCCGGACGTAGCCGGCTGCCTCGGGTTCGGGCTCGTGCGGCACCCCGGTGACATCGGCCGCCGGGAAGGCGTAGGCCGGGGGCTTTCCCTGACGGTGCACCAGCAACACCCTTTCGCTGTCCACAGCGCTCCGCCCCTCTTTGATGCCGCGCACTCGGCGAGGAAAGGGCTCCACGTAGACCAAGCCGTCGGGCACCGACTGGTTGAAACGGCCCGCCCGCGTGGAGGTCAGCGGTCCTCGTCCGGTGGACAGGCTCACAATGCTCTCTTGTCGTCGGAATGTGCCGGCCCTTCAAAGTTCCGCACCATGGCGTCGACGGAGAATGAGGCCAGGAGGTGCCCCTCCTCGTCGTGCACGCGGCACTCCGATCGAGTCATGCCGTCGCCCGCAAAGGTGGACACGTGGTGGTAGAGCATCCATCGGTCGGCTCGGACGTCGGCGTGCAACGACAGCCCGATGGCGTTGATCGCCGTCGAGATCGTGCGGTGGGCTTCCCGTTGACCCACCCCTCGATGCGGGCGCAGAGCAGCGGCGATCGACATGTGCCCGGTGAATTGGGCCAGCAACCCTGCGTGAAGGTACGGATCGTCGGGAACGTCACGGAACCTCACCCACGCATCGATCACCGGCGGACCAACGGGAGCCTCGGGGTCGTCGGTGTACGCCCCGTCCACCACCCGGACGTCGCGTCCCGTCACCGCCATGTCGTAGGGCTCGCACGCAGAGGGCCCCGGCACATCGGGCGGCGCCGCGGCATGGCGAATGAGGTCCGCCGCAGTGACGTCGAGCAGCAGGGACGCGCTGGCACAGCGCCGATCCTCCTGGAGCGCATCGATCGTCAGCGTCGTGAAGGACCTCCCGTTGCTCAGCTCGTGAACGTCGAATGCCAGTGGCCGCGCCGCATCGGCCGGCCGCATGAAGATCATGTGCGCCGAGACAGCGCGGCGCCCGGGAGAATGGCGACCCGCGGCGACGATCGCCTGCCCCAGCATCTGGCTCCCCTCCGCGACGGCACGGAGATGGCTTGCTCGAGCGACACTGGTGTACCGGTTCTCACCGTCGGGCCGGACATTGAGTATGTCGATCAGCTGCGAGGCGTCTCCCCACGTCGGGAACCGCTTGACGGTGACACCGCGTGGATCGCCCGCGTCCATCGGGTCCACGATCTCGAGGACGACCCTGCGCTGGTCGAAGGTCGCGAGCCCGGACAGCCACTCCGACGTGGGCGCCTCGGCGAATGTCCGCAGCACGTCCCGACCGTCCCGGCCCTGGCCTCCCTGGCTGTGCCAGTCGACGGCCCCCGCCCGCGGGTGAGCGTTCGGCTCGATGCTCCACGCCGCGCCTCCTTCGACGGGGTAGACGGCGCCGCTGGCCTCGGGCTCGGGGCGGAACGAATCCAGCCGCACGTCCTTCAGGGGAAGGAAGAGCCACGGCGACTGGCCCGCCCGCTCGACGCGCACGGCCGCCTCCGACTCGGCCACCAGCTCGTCGCCCCACCAGGCCCGTACCGTGAACGGGCAGGGGAGACGTTGAATGGCGTCGGCCGCCGACGGTTCGGACGTCGCGCGGCCTGATCCGCCGTCCGATGGTCCCCTCAACGGAGGTGCGGGGCTCGGCGCGCGGGAGGCGGAGCAGCGAGAGCAGACATCTCCGAAGACGCTACCGGCCCTCCGCCCCGGCGGTGGCCACGGACTCGGCGGCCCAGTCGGTGAGCATCGGCGCCAGTTGAGGCCAACCGATGAACAGCCCTTCTCCTCGTCCGCCGGGGCGTGCCGCCGAGCGCTCGTTCCATTCGTTGTCGCCCCATGGGGGATCGACTAGGCGAGCCTTGGGCAGGAGGTTCGCCAGCTGCTCCGTGGTCTCGCGTCGATGGTTGAGATCGGTCGTCCCGCTCCGGAAGACGAGCGCAGGGAGATCGAGTTGACGGGCCGAGGAGTCGGGAAGTCCCGGGACGAGCTCGTCGCCGCACGCGCAGTAGGCACCCATCCAGGTCTCCAGTGTGGCGACGAACCCGCGGGGGTCCTGGTCGAGGAATCTCTGGCGGTTCGAAGGATTCCGTTGGAGGACCTCGGACCATTCGTCCAGTGCCACGACCGCCTCCATGCCGCCCTTCCACGCTGCGGCGATCGATCCGCCGCAGTAGTGCGTGCCGAGAGTCATCAGCCCGTACGTGCCGCCACTGACCCACCACAGGGCGACGCCGGCTGCGACCTCCCGGTGCCTGGCCGCCGCCAGCAGCGATACCCGGGCGCCACCGGACCCTCCGATGATCACGGCGGGTGTCATGTCGAGCTCAGTGAGCAGCCCGGCCAGGATGTCAGCCTGCATGGCCGACTCCGAGTCACCGTCGAAGCACACGTCGGATTCCCCTGTGTTCGGTCGATCCCAGACGACGACGCGGTTGCCCCGCTCGGCCAGGGCCTCGGCCAGTTCCCTCACTCCGGGCGATGTGCGGCTGAAGCGACCACCCGGCGTGACGATCCACGGACGACCTTCACCGAGAACCTCGTATCCGATGGACAACCCGTTCACCGTTGCGATTGCCATGGGCCGACAGTACTGTCCGACCATTGGGTGCGCTCACGCGTTCTGTGAGGGATCTAGGAGGAGAGATGCCGACAGCGGAGGGGCTCTTCGTCTTCGATGCTGACTCACACTGGTGTGAGCGCCCAGACTTGTTCACCAGTCGGTCGCCGGCCGCCGTGCGGGACAGGATGCCACACGTCGAGGACGTCGAGGGCCAATTGATGTGGGTCTTCGACGGACATCCGGTCGGTCGATTCGGTGCGGGCGGCGTCATCGCGCGCGACGGTTCCAAGGAATCCGCGGACATCGCGTTGAACCAGTGGACCATCGATCAAATCCACGAGGGTGCCTACGACCCGAAGGTTCGCCTCGGGGTGATGGACGAGTGCGGCATTGATGCGCAGATCATCTACCCGAGCACCATCGGCCTCGGCGGCCAGGATCTGGGCCTCGCCGATGACGAGGCGCTGAGCCGACTGGCCATCGAGATCTACAACGACGCGCAAGCCGAGATCCAATCGGAGTCGGGCAACCGGTTGCTCCCCCTGCCGCTCATGCCGGCCTGGGACGTCGCGACATGCGTCACCGAGGCAAAGAGGGTCGCAGCACTCGGTGCCCGAGGAGTGAACATGACATCGGATCCCCAGGACCTGGGTGCTCCCGACCTGGCGAGTAGAGACTGGGACCCCTTCTGGGCGGTCTGTAGCGATTTGCGCCTTCCCGTCCACTTCCACATCGGCGCCAGCGTCACGGGTATGACGTTCTACGGCCAGTACCCCTGGGCTTCACACCCGGCCAATACCCGGCTGGCCATCGGCGGCACACTGCTCTTCATCGGGAACGCCCGCGTCGTGACCAACCTCATCCTCTCCGGCATCTTCGATCGGTTCCCCGACATCCAGATGGTGTCGGTCGAGAGCGGCTGCGGATGGATCCCCTTCATCCTCGAGGCCCTCGACTACGAGATGAGCGAGAATGCCCCCGACGAGCTGAGGCAGATGCGGAAGATGCCGTCCGAGTACTTCCGCACCAACATGTATGCAACCTTCTGGTTCGAGAACAACCGGAACAAGCTGCCCGATCTCATCGAGGCAGTGGGCGAG
Source organism: uncultured Acidimicrobiaceae bacterium (assembly GCA_963730395.1). Lineage (GTDB taxonomy): Bacteria > Actinomycetota > Acidimicrobiia > Acidimicrobiales > RAAP-2 > Bog-473. The sequence continues at coordinate 94,247 of CAVSSK010000021.1, forward strand.
GACAGGATCTTGTTCGAAACGGACTTTCCGCATCCCACCTGCCTCTATCCCAACCCGCTCGAGACCGTCGAGGCCAAGATGGCCACGCTGACGAGCGAGATACGAGCCAAGATCATGGGTGAGAATGCCCGTAAGCTCTACCGCGTCTAGCTGGAGGAACCGAGTTGCAGTCCATTGAGCACTGGGTGGGTGGCTGCGCCACCCCGGGCACCTCCGGCCGCTCGGCCCCCGTCTTCGACCCGGCGCTCGGTCTGCAGACCAAGGCGGTCAGCCTGGCCTCGGCCGCCGAGACCGACGACGCCGTGCGTTGCGCGGTCGATGCGGCCGCCCACTGGCGGGAGTCGCCGCTCGGACAGCGCACGGACAAGATGTTCCGGCTGCGGGAGCTCATCGTGACCCGCCGCCAGGAGCTGGCGATGCTGGTCAGCGAGGAGCACGGCAAGGTTCTCACCGATGCCGCCGGAGAGGTCGCGCGCGGGCTCGAGTGCGTCGAGTTCGCCTGCGGTGTTCCGCAGATGTTGAAGGGCTCCCACAGCTCAGAGGTGTCAAACGGGGTCGACGTCCACACCGTGCTCCATCCGGTCGGGGTGGTCGCCGGCATCACCCCGTTCAACTTCCCGGTCATGGTGCCGATGTGGATGATGGCCAACGCCCTCGCCTGTGGCAACGCCTTCATCCTGAAGCCCTCGGAGAAGGATCCGTCCCCGTCCCTGCTGCTGGCCGAGTTGGTACAGGAGGCAGGGTTCCCCGACGGCGTCTTCAACGTGGTGCAGGGAGACGCCGAGGCGGTCGACGCACTCCTGAACCACCCCGGCGTCGACGCCGTGTCGTTCGTGGGCAGCACGCCGGTCGCTCGTCACATCTACGAGACCGGTACGCGCAATGGAAAACGGGTCCAGGCGTTGGGCGGAGCCAAGAACCACATGGTCGTCATGCCCGACGCGGACGTGGCAGCCGCGGCCGACGCCGCCGTATCGGCTGCGTTCGGCTCGGCCGGCGAGCGCTGCATGGCAATCTCGGTCGTCGTGGCCGTCGGGACCGTGGGAGATCGTCTCCTCGACGCGATTGCGACGAGGATCCCGGAGGTCGTGATCGGCCCCGGGAGTGATCCCCAGTCGATGATGGGGCCGTTGATCACGGCGGAGCACCGAGATCGCGTGGCGTCCTATGTGCGGGGCGCAATCGACGAGGGGGCTCGCGTCGTCGTCGACGGGTCGTCGCTCGACCGCGGCGAGGGATTCTTCACCGGCTGCTCCCTCATCGACGAGGTCAAGCCGGGTATGAGGCTCTACGACGACGAGATCTTCGGACCCGTCCTCGGCGTGGTGCGGGTGCCCAGCTTCGACGAGGCCGTGGCCCTCATCAACGCCAATCCCTATGGCAACGGCGTCGCGCTGTTCACCCGCGACGGTGGCACGGCACGGCGGTTCGAACGTGAGGTGACCGTCGGCATGGTGGGCATCAACGTGCCCATCCCGGTGCCGGTGGCCTTCCATTCCTTCGGTGGCTGGAAGGCGTCGCTGTTCGGGGACTCGCCCATCTACGGCCCGGAAGGCATCCGCTTCTACACGCGGCCGAAGGTCGTGACGTCGCGCTGGCCGGAACCCACGGACAGCGCCATCGATCTCGGCTTCCCGTCGACGCGGTAGGTGCGGCCCGGTCGGCCGGCCACACTCTCGACGCTCAGGAAGTGAACACCGGCAGCTTCTCCCATCCTCTGACGGTCGAGGTACGGGCCTGCGTCGCCGTGTCGTAGTCGATGTCCCAATCCGAGAAGCGGTTGAGGACCTCGTCCAGGGCGACGCGACCCTCCAGGCGGGCCAGGGCGGCGCCGAGGCAGAGGTGGATGCCGAAGCCGAAGCTCAGATGCCGGCCGATCTCCCGATGGATGTCGAACCGGTCACCCTCGGGGAAGCGCCGCTCGTCCCGGTTGCCCGACCCGTTCAGCAGCACCATGACGCTGCCTTCGGGCACGGTCTGACCGTAGTGCTGCGTGTCGTGCGCGACGTACCGAGCCTGCACCGGCGACGGTGCCTCGATAGCGCAGGACCTCCTCGATCGCATTGGGGATGAGTGATCGGTCTCGGCGATCTCCCGCCGCTGGTCGGGATGCTCACCGAGGGTCTTGCCCGTCCAACCGATGAGACGGGTCGTCGTCTCGTTCCCGGCACCGGCCAGAAGGACCACGATGTTGAGGACTTCGTCTCGGCGCAGCCTCCGCCTGGTGCCCGCCTCGTCCTCGAACTCCGCGTTCAGGAGCTGGGTCATGAGGTCGTCCGAGGGATGCTCGGCGCGCCAGTCGATGTACTCGCCGAACAGCTCCGCCTGGTCTCCGAGCTCCCCCGCGATTCGGCTCACCTGGCCCTCCTCTATGCGGAGACCTTCGTCGAGTTGGTCGCGGATGGCCTCTTGATCCGCCTCGGGGATGCCGAGGAGGTAACCGATCGTCCGCATCGGCATCTGCGCGCCGAGGTCCGCGATGAAGTCGAAACGTCCTGAGCCCACGAGAGGATCGAGCGACCGCTTGCAGAACTCCCTTACCTTGGGCTCGAGCTCGCTGATCCGCCTCGGTGTGAACACGCGGGACATCAAGGAGCGGTGGATGTGGTGGATCGGGGGATCCTCGAACAGGATCACGCCGGAAGGGATCTCGATGTCAGCCCGTATGAGCTCGAGGATCGACCCACGCCCCGAACGGTAGGTGTCCCAATCGAGGAGGCAGCGGTCGACGTCCTCGTATCGACTCAGCGCGAAGAAGTCGAACTTCTCGTTGTAGTACAGCGGCGCTTCGTCACGCATCCGCTTCCAGACCGGGTAGGGATCTGCGTCGATCTCGAAGTCGTAGGGGTCGTAGTAGACCCCGCTTTCGCTGACGAGCGTCAACTCCTGACCCCTTCCCTCGGTGTTCGCCGACGCCGGAGCGCCCTCCGAACTGACTCAAACTTTGACGTCAATGTCAATAATACTGTAGCTTGGACGTGGAAATTCTGACCGTCACGGTCCATGAATAGGGTGGAGCACATGTCCCGAATTTGCGACTTCCCGGTCTTCGACGCCGACAACCATCTCTACGAGACGCGCGACACCTTCACGAGGCACCTGCCCGACAAGTACAAGGGCGCCATCAAGTACGTCGAGGTCGACGGGCGGACCAAGATCATGATCCGCGGGACGATCAGTGAGTACATCCCGAATCCCACGTTCGACGTCGTGGCCCGTCCCGGGGCCCAGGAGGAGTACTTCCGCCAGGGCAACCCCGATGGCAAGTCCTACCGGGAGATCGTCGGTGACCCGATGCGCTGCATCCCGGCCTTCAAGGAGCCGGGGCCGCGGCTCGAGCTGATGGACGAGCTCGGCGTCGACCGGACCCTCATGTTCCCGACGTTGGCCAGCCTTCTCGAGGAGCGGATGCGCGATGACCCCGAGCTCACCCATGCCGCCATCCACTCCCTCAACCAGTGGCTCCACGAGGTGTGGACCTTCAACTACCAGGACAGGATCTTCACCACGCCGATCATCACCCTTCCCATCGTCGAGAAGGCGATCGAGGAGTTGGAGTGGGTGCTCGAGCGCGGCGCGAAGACAGTTCTCATCCGGCCTGCTCCGGTGCCGGCGTATGGCGGCTCCCGTTCGTTCGCGTACGAGGAGTTCGACCCCTTCTGGCAGCGGGTCGTCGACGCCGACATCCTGGTGTCCATGCACGCTTCGGACAGCGGCTACTCGCGCTACCTGGCCGATTGGCAGGGCCCCTCGGAGTTCCTGCCCTTCCGTCTCGACTCCTTCCGAATGATGGCGCAGGGCAAGCGCCCAGCCGAGGACGCCGCCGCGGCCCTGACGTGCCACGGGTTGCTGACCCGCTTTCCCGACCTGCGGATCGCCTTCGTCGAGAACGGCGCCGATTGGGTGTTGCCGCTCTTCGACCACCTCGAGGACACGTACCGCAAGATGCCGCAGGCCTTTGGCGAGAACCCGGTCGATGCCTTCAAGCGGAACGTGTACATCAGCCCGTTCCATGAAGACAACCTCGAGGCGATCGCCGGGGTTCTGGGCACGGATCACCTGCTCTTCGGCTCGGACTACCCGCACCCGGAGGGGCTGGCGGAGCCCTGCAGCTACCTCGACCACCTTCCCAAGAGCTTCTCCGAGGAGGACGTGGCGAAGATCATGGGTGGCAACCTCTCGCACATCATGCGGGTCGGAGTCACCGTCTGACGTCCGCTGTCACGGGGGAGCGCTCGATCCCGTTCGTCATTTCCCCTCCGAACGTCGGGAGCCTCTTGCTCGCCGATCGGACAGGCCCAACGCGTTGACGAAGAGCCGGGTCAGTTGGTCGACGGCCGTGTCCATGCTGCAGTGCACGGCTCCCTGGACCAGCCACATCTCGGGGAACCTGCTGGTCATCGCACCGAGTGCGGCAGAGGCGATCTCGGGATCCAAATCGGGGTCGGCGAGCCCGTGCTCCTGCAGGCTGCGGATCGAGGCGGCAACCTGTTGTGAGTAGCGCGCGTGGCGTTCCATCCGTAGGGCGCTCACCTCTGTGTCATACCTGGACATCTGTTCGATCACGCCGATGATGCGTGCCTCTCGCTGGTAGCTCTCGAGATGTCGCCGTAGAGCCTCACGGAGGCGATCCTGCGGAGTCGCGCGGGATTCGGGATCGAGGATCACCCCGCCCAGGGGCTCGACCAACGTCTCCTCGACTGAGGCCGCGACCTCGCGAAAGATCTCTTCCTTCGAGTCGAAGTAGTGGTAGAAGGAGCCGTGCGAGAGGCCGGCCCGCTCGGCGATGTCGGAGATCCGGCCCTCGATGAACCCGTCCTCCTCGAAGATCTCCTTGGCCGCCTCCAACAGCCTCACCCTCGTCTGAGTTCCCTTCAACGAGCGAGGACCGTTCGGCCGCTCGCTCTCGGCCGAGGCTGATGTCGGCAACCGATCTCCTTCCTGAACCGCCCCCTCGGTGGCCCCAGGGTAACGCACGAGGTCAGCGCACCATTTAACAAACAGTGGCAGATGGATCATGCCTGCGGTCAGCGAGGGACGAGCTGAGATATATCAAGCCTGCACGAGAACTTGAAGGTATCGTCCGGGCCTGGAACCGAGTACCGGAGGCCACGTTGCATTTGCTCGACACCCTTTCGCCGTCGTCGGTAAACACGGCACTGCTCATCACACGGATTGTCCTCGGCGCGGTCTTCCTCGCGCATGGGATCAATCACATCATCGGCGGCGGGAAGATCGCCGGGACGGGCCGCTGGTTCGAGGGACTCGGGATGCGACCGGGGATCGTCCATGCCTGGTTCGCCAGCATCACCGAAGTGGGTGCCGGTGTCCTGCTCGTGCTGGGCTTGCTGACGCCGCTCGCCGGCGCGGGAGTGGTCGGCGTGATGTTGGTGGCCTGGATCACCAATCACCTGAAGAATGGCTTCTTCATCTTCCGACCCGGAGAGGGATGGGAGTACGTCATGGTGCTGACGATGCTCGGGGTCACCGTCGGTACCCTCGGGCCCGGGCAGTGGAGCATCGACGACCACGTGCACACCCTGACCAGATTGTGGGGTTGGCCGGGATTCATCATCTCGCTCGGAGGTGGGGCCGCGGGGGCGGCGTTGCTGCTCGTGACCTGCTGGCGGCCGAAGCGCAGTTGAGTCCATCGGCCAGGGACTCAGGTCACCGCCATGTGCTCTTGGCGTGTTCACCATCCAGTCAATCCCCGAAGTGGCGTATGACTTCCTCGCCGAATGCAGTGAGCGTCTCCGGCGGGGCGAAGTCGCAGAACCAGACGTAGACCCGTTCCACACGCCGCTCCACGAGTGATCCGAAATGGTCGACGAGCTCGGGGGTCGTCCCGACAACGGGAGCCCTGCCGAATCGCCTGACGCGCGAGATCGGCAATCTCGGCGCGCTGCCCCTCGGATGGCACCAGTGCGACCTGCAGTTGGACCGAGCAGCGCGCCTTACCGGAGAAGGGTCGCATGTCGTCGAGCCGGTCGAGTATGCCGATGTGCACGTTCCACCAGTCCGCATGGGTCGCGACCAGCTCCATGGTCTTTCTGCCCGCACCTCCGATGACGATCGGGATCTTCCCGAGCGGTACGGGTTTTTGCTGGGCACCGTGCAGCTGGAAGTGCTCACCCTCGTAGTCGACGACGTCGCCGCGCCACAGCGCCTCGATGATCTCGAGCGACTCTCTCATCCGACCGATTCGAGCTGCAGGGTCTGTCGATCCGATGCCGAATACCTCCAACTCGGTCGGCACAGAGCCCCAGCCGATGCCGAGCTCGAAGCGGCCTCCAGAGGCGTGGTCGACCGTCACTGATTCTCGGGCCAGCACCGCCGGGTGTCGGAACGAGTCGCACAGGACGAGAGAACCGACTCGAAGCCGTTCGGTGCGTGCTGCGAGCCATGAATTGGTGATCATCGGCTCGAACATCGGGGCGTTCTGGGCTCCGGGGGGCGCAAGATGGTCCATGCCGGAGATGCCGGCGAATCCGGCTGCCTCGGCCGCGGTGGCACGGTCGACCATCTGGTCCATCGACATACGCATCTGGGGCAGATAGAGCCAGAACTCGAGTGGTGGTGTCATCGGGAGGCGAACCTACTCGTTGAGCCCTTCGCTTGGCGGCAGCCGGTGACTGCCCTTCGTCCACTCTGCGACGAACTTCGACCACGGTGACGCCGCGTGTGCGGACCCGCTACCGTGCCGTTCTGGAGCGCGATGAGGGAGGGAATGTGAAGGCCGTGCGCAGCATCGAGGGAGGCGTGACGGTCGTCGAGCTCGACGAGCCGCCCGGCACGGGCGAGCTGCTCGAGGTCAGGTCCACCAGCGTCTGCGGCTCCGACTTGAGCTACATCCGCTTCGGGAGCCGACAGATCCTCGGCCACGAGCTCGCCGGTGTGCGCGAGGACGGCACACCCGTCGTCGTGGAGGCCATCTACGGGTGCATGGCGTGTGGACCATGTCGACGCGGCGAGTACAACCTCTGCCCGACCCACGGCCAGCGGGCCCTCGGGATGACCGCTGACGGGGGAATGTCCGAACAGTTCCGCGCGCCCCCAGCCCGCCTGGTGCCGCTGCCGGCCGCCCTCGACGTCCGTGACGCGTCCATCGTGGAGCCGGCCTCAGTCTCCTGGCATGCCCTGCGTCTGGCCGACACCGCGCCCGGCAAGCGGGTGGCCGTGGTGGGAGCCGGCGCCCTCGGGCTGCTGGCTGTGGCCGGGGCCCGCCGGCTCGGCGCCGAGGAGGTCGTTCTGGAGGCACGTCACACCCACCAAAAGGAGGCGGGGGAGCGCCTCGGCGCTCGCGCCCACACCGAGGGGCTCTATGACGTCGTGGTCGAGGCGGCCGGGACCCTCGACAGCCTTGCCCGCTGCGCCGAACTGGTCGCGCCCGGTGGCACGATCGTCGTCCTCGGCGTGCACTTCGGCCCGGTGCAGCTCGACTGGATGCCCCTCTTCCATCGCGAGGCCCGGCTCATCCCCTCCCTGGGGTATTGCGCCCACGAAGGCGGTCGCGAGATGGAGGACGCCGCGGCCATGCTGGCGGACGATCCCGACATCGCCCGGACCGTGATCACACACCGCTTCCCCATCGAGGACGCGACCGAGGCCTTTCGGGTCGCGTCCGACAAGACACAGGGAGCCATCCGCGTGGTGATCGAGCCTTCGTGAGTGTTGCGCCGGACGTCAGGACCCGAACCCCAAGAAGGGCGCTGGCAAGCCCGACTCCTATCCGGAAAGCGTGGATGTTCCCGCGATGTCGTGGCCGCAGAACGGCTGGGACGAGATCGGCGTGAACCCCGTCTTCGCCGCCTTCACGACCCAGGAGCAGTTGGCGGGGTCGTGACCGAAGATCGTCGAGTAGTTGATCGTGATCGGCAGCAGTCCGTTGCCGTTATAGGCCTTGATGCTGCGCAGGTCCTTGATCACGGCCGCCCGCGTCGGGTTGGCACCGGCCATCTGCAGTCCCTTGATCATGAGGTCGGCCCCGAGCCACGATTCGGTCTGCCCGAAGGTGGCGAACTGGGTCTTGCTGAAGTGGGCGTACTTCTCCATGGCTGCCTGCATCTGCTGGGTGCCGGCGTTGGGTAGCGACCACGGGCGGAAGGCGCTGAGGAAGTAGTCACCCTGCAGCGTCGACCAGACCGGTGAGTTGATCACGTCGGGCTCGTAACCGGTGGCGAACAAGGTGGCCTTGAGCTTCACCCCCGCTTGCTTGAGCGCCGTGGCGAGCGCGAAGTTCGAGTTGTTGTCCATGCTCGGCGTCATTGCGTCAACGCCGTTCTGCTTGGCGATGAGGGCGGCGGACGTGAAGTTCGCCCCGCCGAAGGGGACCGAAGTGTCCTCGACGCCGATCTTGCCGCCGGCAGCCTGGAACGCCGCTGCGGCTCCTCTGGCCGCCCCGGCGGACGACGGCGAAATTCCGTAGCCGTACGTCCCGAGGACGGTGCCACCGTGGCTCTTCAAGAATCCGCCGACCAACGTGTTGACCGGGGACTTGGGGTCGGTGCTCCCGTGGTCGGATGCGAACATGTTGGTGAAGGGTTGCGTGCCCCACTCCGGACCGTCGTCGTACGAGCCGGTGACCGGGACGCCCTGCTGGTTGGGGACCTTGTCGGCGAGGAAGAAGAGCGGGCTCTGTGAGACGATGCCGAAGGCGCCCTTCGACAGGGCGTCCTGGATCGCCGTCGCGATGACGGTCGGGCTGGTCTGGTCGTCGATGACCAGCGGAACCAGCTTGTGGCCGTTCACACCGCCCATGGCGTTCTGTTCGTCGATTCGTGCGATGAACCCGGACTGCGTCCCGGCGTCCTGGGACGCACCGGCTCCGGTGAGCGAGCTGATGTAGGCCAAGGTGATCGGCGAACCTGAGGCCGATGCCTGGGTGGCAGCGACGCCCGACGCGGCGGCCAGAAGGCCGATGAGCCCGGCCGTGGCCACCGAGATTCTCAAGAACCGAAAGTGCTTCATGTTTCCTCCCCGGAACGGAGTTCCTTTTGAATGAAGAGCGGCACCGCACTCGGTGGCCACTCACCAGGGCTACGCGGAGTCGGTCAGCCCAGTCGCCAATGTGGCGGATCGTAGCGAATCGACAAACGAAACTTCGGTCACCCCTTCGACGGACCCACCTCCGATCCGAGAGACGCCCGAACGAGGCCGGGGCGGGACATCGGTGATCTGGGATACGAACGGCCGCGCCCGATGAGCCGGGTTCGAACGCGTCATCGGGCTCACGACACCGGGGCGGAGCTCGGCTCCGCATCACCGAGGTAGCGGTCGATGACTTCGGCACCTGCTTCAGATGCACGACCCGACCAGCCGACCCGGCCGCGGGTGAGGATCATGCATGTGTCAGCCAGTGACAATGCTCTGTGCACGAATTGCTCGCTCAGAACGATGGTGACGCCCGCCCGGCGCGTCTCCTCGAGGCTCTGGAACACCGACTCGACGATCTGAGGCGCAAGACCCAGGGACAACTCGTCAGCGATGATCAGCTTCGGGAGCACGGCGACGGCACGGGCCAGTGCGAGCATCTGTTGCTCACCACCTGAGAGGCTGCCGGCGCGTTGCGTACGCCGGGAACCGAGTACCGGGAAGAGCTCGATGGCCCGGTCGATGGCCGGATCTCGCTCGGCCCGCTTGACCTGCGCCACTGCCATCTTCAGGTTGTCCAGAACAGTGAGGCCCGGGAAGATGCCGCGCCCCTCTGGAATGTAGGTGAGCCCGAGCTTGCGAATGCGGTGCGCCGGCTTGCCCGTGATGTCCTGGCCGTCGAAGAGGATCCGCCCTCCGGATGGCGGTACGAGGCCGGAGACGCTGCGCGCCAGGGTGCTCTTCCCGGCCCCGTTGGCTCCCAAGACAGCGAGGACCGATCCCGCTGCGACGTCGGCCGATACCCCGAACAGCGCCTGGGAGGTTCCGTAGCGGACGTCGAGGTCTTGGATCCGGAGGATGGGTTCGCTCATGTCTCGACCGCCCCGGCACCGGGAACCGGTGGTTGGCTGTGGATCAGCTCGTCGTCGCCGAGGTAGGCGGCGCGGACCAGCGGGTCCCTCCGGATCTCCTCGGGGCAGTCCGCGGCGATGCGCTCGCCGAAGTCGAGCACGAAGATCCAACTCGAGAGTGCGAGCACAGCAGCAACGTCGTGCTCGACGAGCAGCAGCGAGACGGCTTGCTCGGATTGCTCCACCACCCGCCGGAAAACGGCCAACAGGCTCTCGGACGCCTTCATGTCGAGCCCCGACAGCGGCTCGTCCAGCAGGATCACGTGGGGGTCGCTGGCCAACGCCCGACCAACCTCGACGAGCCGACACAGCCCAAGAGGCAGCGCAGCAACCGGCGCTTTGGCCACTCTCGTCAGATTGAGCAGCTCGAGGAGGCCGTCCACCCGTTCGCTCTCGGCTCGGGAGGGCGGTCGCAAGAAGCGGGGATCCACCATGTCGCGCCAGAGCCGGCGCCGCTCGAAGCGCACCCTGTAGGCCAGAACGAGGTGCTCGCGCACGGTCAGTCCCAGGAACAGCTCGGGTTGCTGGAAGGTGCGAGCCAGACCCCGTCTCGCTCGTGCTTGCGGGCTGGCATCCGTCACGTCTTCGCCGCGCAGCCAGACGCGCCCGTCCGTGGGGCGCTGGAGTCCGGACAGCACGGCCAGCATCGTGGTCTTCCCTGCCCCATTGGGCCCCACGAGCCCCGCGATGCTGCGGGGCGCAACGTCGAGATCGACCTCAGAAAGGGCTCGCAGCCCGCCGAATTGCACGGTGACCGAGCGCGCCGAGAGCACTGCTGTCTCGGTGTTGGTCTCGACCTGGGTCGACGTCACGGCACCTTCTCGACCACGGCGGGGTCTTCCCGTGCACCGGCGACGCTGCCGGCGTCGCCGTTCACGAGGGCAGCGTCGGTGGCAAGGTCGTCGGCGAACACCGGGGTCTGCTGGCGATCGGCGAGCCGCAGCAGCCAGCTGCGGAACGATCGGCTCAGCTCGGCCAGCGTGCCTTCGGGGTACTTCGCGGCCGAGATGGCACCAAGTCCGAAGAAGATCGGAAGGTAATTGCCGACCGTGGCCGGGAAGTAGTGCTGGGCGATTGCGGGCAGCATGACGAAGGACAGCCCGGCCATCAGCGCCGCCGCGGTGGAGCGTATGCCGAAGGTGACCAGGACGGCGAGCCACACGACCCCGAGGAAGGTGGCGAACTCGCTCGGCACGATGGAGGTCTGCTCCACAGCCAGCAGTCCTCCCCCGATGCCGGCAACCAGAGCACCCAGCGCGGCCACGGTCACCTTCATCTGCACCACGCTCACGCCGGTCGTCCTCGCCCCCGGCTCGCTCCAGCGCACCGCGTTCATGGCCAGGCCAGAGGTCGAGCGGCGGAAGTTCAAGATGAACAGCGCCACGATGATGAAGGCCGCCAGGCAGACGTAGGCGAAGGCGCGGTCAGAGGTCGCGAAGCTGGGACGGTTGAGCGTCAGCCCGAGCCCACTGTTGACGAACTGCGGCAGCGTGAACACCAGGTTCTCCACCAGGAGCCCGAAGGTGAGCGTGACGAGGGCGACGTACAGATCGCCGAGTCGGATGCTCAGCAGACCGATGATGAGCCCGATGACCATGGCGACCACGCCTCCGCCGAGGATCGCGAGGAGCACTGGCCAGCCGTGGTTGGTGGCCAGTTCGGCGGTCGTCATGGCGCCGATCCCGGCGAAGGTGATCTGGCAGAGCCAGAGCATGCCTCCCTCACCGGTGACCAGCGTCCAGGACAAGAAGATCACCGCGAAGGCAAAGGCTTGAGCGGTAAGGCCGACCCAGTAGCCCTGCAGGATGAGAGGGAGCAAGGACACGGCGACGATGAGCAGAAGGGGGCCGGCGTACTTGCTGACCAGACTGAGGGATCCGGTTTCGAGCGCGCTGGTGGTCGAACCGGCCAGCTTGCTCTCACCTTGGGGCGTAATCGCCCGATCCAGAGCGCCTCCGACGCCTTCGATCTCACCCACGCGTCCGCGCCGGGCGAGGTTGTAGAGCAGCACCAGCGCGATGACGACGAAGGGGATGGCGTCGATGATCTCGCCCGTCCACTGGCTGTTGGCGGGCAGGTAGCGCTGGGCGAGCGAGGTGGCGATGCCCATGAGCAAACCGACACCCACGGCGATCGGAAGGCTGCGCATCTTCGCCGCAATGACGGCGGCGAACGCAGCCGCGACGAGCACGGTGAAGTTGTTGGGGTCGAGCCCGATGATGGGTGCGGCCAGGACACCGGTCAGACCGGCGAAGAAGACGCTGACCGCCCACACGCCGGCCGACACCGCTTCGGGACTCGTGCCGGAGAGGTCGGTCATGGCCGGCGAGTCGACCATCGCCCTCACCTTGAGCCCCACCTCGGTGAAACGCAGCACGACGGCGCCGACCACGACCGTCGCAACCACGCAGATGTAGACGATGATCTGGTCCAGCGTGACCGGGACACCGAGGAACTGGTAGACGTGGACCGGCTGAGGCGCCAGTCCGGGCGCTTGCAGGATGGCCCCGGTGCCGAAGATGACCGTGGCGAGCGCTGGAATGGCGACCAGGAGCCCCACCGTGGCCACGACCTTGATAAGCGGTGATCGGAAGCGCAGGTGACGGAAGAGGACGGCGTACAGGACGATCCCCATCAGCGGTCCCGCCACGCCGACGGCGAGGATGGCGGAGGTGAGGATCGACCAGTTGTGCTCGGTGTGGAGGAAGTAATAGAAGCGGGCGATGAAGAAGGCCATCGCGCCGAAGGCGAAGTTCAGGATTCCCGATGCCGTGTAGGTGATGACCAATCCGGCTGACGCGATGGCGTATATCCCACCGAGTACCAGCCCGGCGATCACATATTCGAGCATCCGGCGCCCCCTTGCAGCGCAGCAGCGCAATCCGATTCAGTTCTGCCGTGCGCGGCTCTTTGCGCCGTGCCCCGTTCCGCAGCAGGCACTGCAGTTCGCACGTGTGACCAGGTGAAGCACACGAAGTGAGTGGGCCTCACCAGCGCGGGTCACTATAACCGACGGGCTTTGGACAGCCAATGTCGTTCTGATTTTTGGATATGCCACTTCTGGCGCGTCTGACTGGTGGGTGATGCCTCGTCGCGAGGCAAGAAGGGCAGACCGGACACGTCGCGCTGCGGGCGTTTGGAGCGGCGAGCACACCAAATCCATCCGACTTGGAGAGACCACGTCCGACTCATGGCGCAGAGTGTCGTTCTTCTTTTCAGAGTGGTCTCCTCTCCAGGGGTGATCGTCGCGACGCGACCCCCGCGCCCGGGACCCGGGCCCGCCTCAGCTGGAGCCGGTGTTATACATATGCATAGTTAGCTATACGTAGGTATCCAACCAGCACCCGAACGGGGGTCCGCGATGGGTGACATGGCCGTACGCACGGAGGGTCTGACCAAGCGCTTCGGCGACGTCGTTGCGCTCGACCATCTCGACTTCGAGGTCGCTCCGGGGGAGGTGGTCGGGTACCTCGGGCCGAACGGCGCGGGAAAGACGACGACGATCCGTCTCTTGCTGGGGCTGGCGCAGCCGACGGAGGGGCGCTGCGAAGTCTTCGGTCTCGATTGTCGGCGCCAGCCCGTCGAGGCCCATCGGCGCCTGGCCTTCGTGGCCGGGGAGGCCAACCTCTGGCCGTCGCTCACCGGAGCCGAGACCCTCCACCTGTTCGGGCGGATCCACGGCCAGGTCGACGTGGCCTACCGCGACGAGCTGATCACCCGCTTCGACCTCGACCCGGACAAGAAGGTCCGCGCCTACTCCAAGGGGAACCGCCAGAAGGTCATCCTCATAGGCGCGCTCATGGTCCGTCCCGACCTACTCGTCCTCGACGAGCCCACGACCGGGCTCGATCCGCTCATGGAGCAGGCCTTCCGCCACTGCATCCGGGAGGCGCGCGATCGGGGCCAGACCGTCTTTCTCTCGTCACACATCATGAGCGAGGTCGAGGCGCTCTGTGACCGTGTGGGCATCCTGAGGGCCGGGAAGCTGATCGAGTCGGGCACGTTGGCCGACATGCGACACCTCAGCGCAGTCCGCGTCGAGGCGACGCTCACCGGCCCCGTGCCCGACGTGTCGATGGTGCCGGGAACCAGTTCGGTGGTGACGAACGGCCATGTGCTCCGCTGCCAGGTCAGGGGCTCGGTTGCGCCGCTCATGAAGGTCCTGGCGGACGCCGGCGTGAACAAGCTCCTGATCAGCGAGCCCTCCCTGGAGGAATTGTTCCTGGCCCAATACGGCGGGGACGGGGTCACCCAGGGTGCGGCGAGGGACGATGCAAGCTGATCTCTCGGTCGCGCATCCGGTTCGCCGGGAACGCTGCCCCGGCACGGTGGCCGGACGGCTCACCGCGTCGCGGGCCGCGCGCTCCGGGGCCCTGTGGGGGATCGTCTTCGGCATTGCCATTGCCTCGTCGGAGATCAGCTACACGACGATCTACAAGACCCAGACCCAGCGTGACGCTCTCGCCGCCGCCTACGGCTCGAACAAGGCCACCAGCGCCTTGTTCGGTCCTGCTCCGCAACTCCAGACGGTGGCGGGCTTCACCGTCTTCAAGATCTCAATGACGCTCATGATCCTCGGCGCCGTCTGGGGGCTCCTTCTCAGCACGAGATTGCTGCGCGGTGAGGAGGACGACGGCCGGTGGGACATCCTCCTCTCCGGGCAGACGACTCGGCGGGGTGCGGCCATGCAGGGGCTCGCCGGCCTGGGCGCCGGTCTCCTGGTGCTGTGGCTGATCACGGCGGTCGTCACCGTGCTCTCCGGCCGGGGCTCGAAGGTCGACATCGCCGCCGGTCCCTCCCTCTACTTCGCCTTGGCCATGGTGGCGACGGCGTGCATGTTCCTGGCGCTCGGCGCACTCACCAGCCAGCTGGCGGCGACGCGCCGCCAGGCCGCCTCATTCGCCGCGGCATGCCTCGGGGTGGCCTACGCGCTGCGGATGATCGGCGATGCGGGCGTCGGCCTGCACTTCATGGTCTGGTTGAGCCCGCTCGGCTGGGTGGAGGAGCTCCAACCCCTCACCGCACCCCAACCGCTGGCACTCGTGCCGATCATCGCGTTCACCGGAGTCGTGGCGGTCGTCGCCGTGTGGCTGGCGGGCCGCCGTGACGTGGGCGCGAGCATCGTGCCGGACGGTGCACGCTCAGAGCCGCACCTGCGATTGCTCTTCGGGCCGACAGGCCTCGCCATCCGGTTGATGCGGGCCACCGTCATCGGGTGGTGGATCGCGATCGCCATTTCGGCGTTGCTCTTCGGCCTCATCGCGAAGTCGGCCGGCACGACGATTTCGGGCTCCTCGGTCCAGGAGGTGTTCTCCAAGCTGGGAGCGACAGGCTCCGGTGCAGATGCGGTGCTGGGCGTCTGCTTCCTGATCCTGGCCGTCCTGGTCGCCTTCGTGGCGGCGGGCCAGGTCACCACGGCTCGGTCGGAGGAGTCGGGGGGCGGCCTCGACCACATCCTGACTCGACCCGTCTCCCGCTCGTCGTGGCTCGGGGGAAGGCTGGTCGTGGCGGTCGTCGTCCTGTTGACGGGCGGCATTCTCGGCGGCCTTTTCGCTTGGCTCGGCGCCGCGACCCAGCATTCGGGCGTGCATTTCGTGACACTGCTCGGAGCAGGTGTGAACCTCGTGCCGCCGGCGATCACCGTGCTTGGCATTGGAGTCCTGACCTTCGGGGTGTGCCCTCGCCTGACCTCCGCCGTCGTCTACGGCCTTCTGGCGTGGTCGCTGTTGCTGGTCATCGTGGGCGGCATCGGAGCCGTCAACCACTGGGTCCTCGACACCTCGGTCTTTCACCAGATGGCATCGGCACCGGCCGTGCCGCCGCACTGGGAGGCCAACGGCATCATGACCGCCGTCGGAGTGGGAGCGGCGCTCCTGGGTGGCTTTGTCTTCCGCCGACGGGACCTGCAGCAAGCGTGAGCGCACAGACTGCCGAGCCGACGCCACCGATGAGCGGGCCGATCGAAGACGGTGGCGTGGCGTTCGAAGACCTCACGGCCCGAGCCCGCATCCGCGAGGCGGCACTGAAACACTTCGCCGAGGATGGCTACGAGCGGGCCACCATTCGAGCCATTGCGCGCAGCGCCGGGGTGTCCCCCGGGCTGCTCCGCCACCACTACGGGTCGAAGGAGGAGCTGCGCACGGCGTGCGACGACTACGTGTTCGAAACCCTGCATCGCATCAAC
The DNA here is from genome assembly GCA_963730395.1 of uncultured Acidimicrobiaceae bacterium. GTDB lineage: Bacteria > Actinomycetota > Acidimicrobiia > Acidimicrobiales > RAAP-2 > Bog-473. The sequence goes on from CAVSSK010000021.1 coordinate 110,432, forward strand.
GAGCAACTCCTCGAAGATGCCGCTACAGGTGCTGGCACTCGCCAGATGTCGAAGCGATTCGGGCGCTACGTCGCCCGCTCGCTCGCCGACGGGTCGGCCACCGCGGGGCCGATCTTCGACGAGATGGTGGAAATGACGGAGCAATGGCTGACCCGAGCCGATCAACTCCGCCCGGATCCGCCCGCCATCGATCGGAGGATACGATCCGCGCTGGTCACCGCGATGGCGATGGGCATCCCCCTGCTTCGCGTGCACGTGTCCCGGGCCATCGGCACGGACATCTTCGAGCCCGAGGGAGATCGGCTGGTCGTGCTGGCTTTGATCGACATCTACTCGCATGAGCTGCTCGACGCCCACACCGCTGCCGCGGCGGGTGTGGGGTTCGAGGAGCCCGGGGACGACGACCGCCCCACGTAGAAGTGCACTGCCGGCGCCGGGGCCGTGGGTCCCTCGTTTGCCACGAGAATGGCCAAGGTCATGGCCCCGGTCACCTCGAGCTCCGGCATCGTTCCCGCCACCGCCGTCGGGAACCCATGTGGCCGCAGGTTCGCCGCATCAGGCCAATGCGGTTGACGCAAGGCGCTGCATCCGTTGCGCGAGATTCTCTTGCGTGGTCCAACACCCTGTGTGGGGGGTGCCGGTGAGCACGCATACCCCCAACGTTGGGGCGGGCATGCATACCCCAACTTTGGTGGCCACGCGACGCCGATTTCTTTGACGACAAGGAGCCATCGCGCGTCTGACGACGACGAAACGTGACGTGAGCGCGAGCGCCGACCGACGATCTCTTGTACGCGGGTCTAAAGTTAGGGCACGGAATGAGAGCGTCGACTCTCGGTGTTGCCTCGGTCCGCGGTAGCGCCCTACGACGGGATTTCGCGGAAGTGGGACTGTGCAGACGAACACCATTGAGGCCTCGTCCGAGGACTTCGGCGTCTTGGCCCGCCAGGTTCGAGAGGCCGGGCTGCTCGACCGCCGCTTCGGCTACTACAGCGCCAAGATCCCCCTGACCGTCGCCGCGTTCGGTGCCGGGTTCGCCGGGTTGATCCTGCTCGGGAACTCATGGTTCGCGCTCGCCATTGCGGCGTTTCTCGGATTGATGTTCACACAGCTCGGCTTCGTCGGGCACGACGCAGGCCACCAAGAGGTGTTCCGTTCCCGTCGGGCCAACCGGCTTCTCGGGTTTGCCGTCGGCAACGTGTTGATCGGAATGAGCTTCGGTTGGTGGGTGCCCAAGCACAGCGCGCATCACGCGCATCCGAACGAAGTGGGTCGCGACCCCGACGTTAGCGATGGCCCGCCCCTCGGCCTGCCCCTCGATGCAGAGGCCGCGACCGGCAGCCGCTTCAGCCGCGCCATGCAGCGCTGGCGGGCTCCCTTGTTCTTCCCGCTGATGATCCTGCGCAGCACGGGCATCTACGTCTTGAGTGTCCAACGGCTCATCCGTGAGCGAAACCGCGACGCCGTCGTGGAGGGGGCACTCCTTGCCTTGCACGTCGCCCTGTACCTGACGTGCGTCTTCTGGGTGCTGTCCCCGCTCAAGGCAGTGGCGTTCATCGCCGTCCAGCAGGCGGTCTTCTCTGTCTACCTCGGCTGCAGCTTCGCCCCCAACCACAAGGGCATGCCCCTCGTCGATCCCGACGCCGGCCTGAGCTTCGTCCGGCGCCAGGTGGTGACCTCCCGCAACATCGTCGGAGGTCGCTTCACCAACCTGTTGCTCGGCGGGCTCAACTACCAGATCGAGCACCACCTCTTCCCGAGCATGCCCCGGCCCAACCTCTCCCGAGCACAGGCCCTCGTGAGGGCCTTCTGCCTCGAGAACAACTTGGGCTATCACGAAGACAGCCTCATCGGCTCCTACCGCCAGACCCTCCAGTCCCTACGGGGGACCCTGGTCATGGGCGTGGCACGGATTCCCGCCGGCGTCTCGGCCTGAGCCCACGCCGCGGCGTCGCTTCGCCGTCCCGCCCTTGCTGGTGACTTTGGTCCCTCCACGGCACGAAAGTCGCAAGCCTGTGCTCAACGGGTACACGACAAACGCCCTGTCCACCCTGCAGGCCGGCTGCGTGGCCGGCACGCCGAGTGACGTCATTTGGAACTTCGCCACCAGCACGTCGGGGAGCTCCCACACGCTCGCCTCACCGCTCGTCGTCGCCGCCAGTGGACAGCCCAACAACCCGCTTGCCGTCACCCTCACCAACGACGCCTCCATGACGGCCGCCGCACCGGCGGCGTGCGCCAACACCTACTTCTCCCTGCCCTCGCTGACCGGCGTCACGGCCACCGGTGGGGCGGGCACCGCCACCGTGAGCCCCGCCACGGACAGCTGGACCAGCTGATCGAGGGGTTTGTCCTCCCGAAGGGGCGCCAGCCCGCCGCCGGCGGGGGAGCGAGCCCCGCCGGCGGTACGGCCGGTTCCGTCAGCCGGCCGACGAGAGGCTCTTGGGAGGAACCGAGGTCGGCCCGGTGTACTTCTTGATCGGCCCCTTGCCGGCGTTCGTCACCAGCACGGGGCTCACCGCGACGCCGCCGATCCAGCTGCCCGTCGGGGTCACCGCCGGCGGCGCCGAGCTCGAGAGCTTGAGGACCTCCTCACCCAGGAATCCGTAGTGCACCGAGCTCGAGTAGGAGAGCGGCACGAAGCCGGGGGTGACGAACGTCTTGCCCTGCTGGTTGATGGCATTGAGCAGACCCTGTCGGGTCAGGTTCTTCCCGGCCTTCTGGAGTGCCTGCACGAAGGTGTAGGCCAGCGCCACGCCGTACTGGGTGTTCCCGTCGAGCCCTGACTTGGCATAGAGCGACGGCGCGTACTGCTGCAGGATGTTCTTCTCGGCCTGCACCCACGGGTTGGTCGTGTCCGACTCGGGCGCGAAGTAGGCCGTCGTGATCACCCCGTTCAACAGACCGCCGGCTGACGCCACCTGGGCCGGAGTGGCTCCGCCCTTCTGGGCGAACGAGGAGAGCAGCGGTCCGACCGTCGGTGGGTCGGCGCCGACGCTGTCGACGACGTACTGGGGGAAGTAGCCGATGACCGCGGCGGGGAGCATCGCAAGGGCAGTGGCCGCCGGGATGGTGGCCAGCACCACCACCTGCGCGCCCGCGGCCTTCAGCGCCGCCATCTGGTTGGACAGTGGCCCCGCCAGCGTCGCCGCGTCGTAGGTCTGGCGCGACACGACGGACGACGATGGGATCTGCATGTCGAGGCCCTTCACCACGTCCTGGCCGAACTCGTCGTCCTGGTACAGGTAGCCGATCTTCTTCCCGCGAAGTTGGTCTTGATGTACGAGCCCAGGATCTTCCCGTCCACCGTGTAGGGGGGCTGCCACCCGAGGCTGTAGGGGTACTTCGAGTTGCTCCAGCAGTTGCAACCGGACTCGATGAACAGCTGCGGGACCTTCTGGGCGTTCAAGAACCCCTGCACCGCCGACTGGGTCGGCGTGCCCAGCGATCCCACGTCGGCGAAGACGTTGTTCTGCAGAACGAGCTTGCGGGTGAGCGTCGCCGTGTTGGCCGGGTTGTAGCCGTCGTCGAGGTACGTGTAATGGATCTTGCGGCCGTAGACGCCGCCGTGCGCGTTGACGTAGCTGAAGACGGCGTTCATGGCCGGTGCGATCTCGTCGTAGCCCGGAGCGGCCGGCCCGGTGAGGGGAACGGTCGCGCCGATGGTGATCGACGACGACGTGACGCCCGGTGTGCTCTCCGCCCCGGCCGTGGCCGGCAGCAGCGTCACCCCCAGCATGAGGCCCATTGAACCGGCAACCAGGGCCCGGGCGCAGAGGCCCCCCCCGATCCGTCTTCTTGCTCGTGGTCGCATCGCTCCTCCTCCTTCTTCTCTGTTTGGATGTCGCATTCCGCTAGTCGACCGTGGGAGCCGGCAGGGGCGCAGCCGCGCCGTGCCCTCCCTTGCCCAGGTGCGGCCGGTGGGCCCAGAGCCAGCGCAGCCCGCCCTGGATCCCGTTCGGGGCCGCGATCATCGCCACGATCAGCACGACGCCGAAGATGATCGTGGCGAGGTACGCGTTGGCCCCGCTGCCCAGGTTGAAGTCCGAGGACAGCGAGGTCGACCACTGCGGCAGGTAGACCAGGAGGATCCCGCCCCAGACCATGCCGATCAGCGTGCCCGTGCCACCCAGGACCATGGCGGCGAGCAGTTGGATCGACAGCGTCAACGGGAACTCGCCCGTGTTGACGACGCCGGTGGACAGGCTCAGCAACGCGCCGCCGAGGCCGGCGCACCCGGCGCTGATGGCGAAGGCCAGCACCTTGGTGCGGGCGACGTGGATGCCGGCCAGCGACGACGCGATCTCGTCGTCGCGCACGGCCCGGAAGGCGCGGCCGTACCGGCTCCACAGGAGGTTGGCCACCAGCACCATGACGACGAGGGCCACGGCGATCTGGATCTGCGCCAGCCACTCCTCGGCCGTCAGGGACCCCGGCGCGGTCGGGACGGTCGTCGTCAGCCCCTGGTCGCCCCCGAACGTGGCGGGCCACTTGTCGGCGATGGACGGCACGGCCAGGGCGAAGAGGAGGGTCATGCCTGCGAGGTACGGCCCCTTCAGCCGGGTGGCGGGCAGGCCGATCACGAGCCCTGCCGCGGCGGCGACGCCGGCCGCGGCCGCCAGCTCCAGGACGAAGTTGGTCTGGGTGTGGTTCATGAAGAGCGCCATCGTGTAGGCGCCGACCGCCATGAAGGCGCCGTGGCCGAGCGAGATCTGGCCGTTGGCGCCGGTCAACAGGCTCAGGCCGACCAGGGCCACGACGTAGGCGGCGATCTCGCCCACCTGGTAGTCGTCGTAGGAGCTGAGCCGCAGCGTCACGACGTAGAGGACGGCCGCGGCGACGAGCGCCACGGGGAGGTGGCGCAGCAGGGGCTGGCGGGGGAGGCGCAGCGACCGGGCGATCGAGGCGAGGCTCATGTCAGACCCGCCTCGCCGGCGGCCGGGCGAAGATGCCCTCGGGACGGGCCATCAGGGCGACCATGAGGAGCGCCAGCGCGCCGAGCGGCTCGAGCCCCGAGCCCAGATACCCGCCGACGTAGGAGATGCACAGCCCGGTGATGAGCCCGCCCACCAGTGCGCCGACCGGGCTCTCGAGGCCGCCGATCACCGCCGCCGTGAAGCCGTAGACGAGGACCAGGTCCATGTAATAGGGGCCGAACGAGCTGGTCGGCGCGACCAGGAGTCCGGCCAGCGAGCCGGCGATGCCGGCCAGGCCCCACCCGAGGGTGAGGAGGAAGCCGACGCGCACGCCGAGGAGCCGGGCGATCTCCCGGGAGAAGGCGGTCGCGCGCATGCGGAGCCCGAGCGCGGTGTAGCGGAAGAGCACCAGCGTGCCGGCCATCAGGGCGAGCACCGCGATCAGGATGAAGACGTCGAAGTGCGAGAAGGCGATCGTCGTGCGGCCGACCCTCAGGCCGGCTTGGGAGAAGGCGGCCGGGAACCCACGGCTGGCGTTCCCGTAGATGGCGCCGGCCAGACCCTCGAAGACGACCAGCAGGCCGATGGTGACGATCACCGGGTTGAGCTCGGACCGCCCGTGGAGGGGACGGATGAGGACGCGCTCGGTCACGGCCCCGATGGCGAAGCCGATGGCCAGCACCAGCACGAAGGCCCACCAGTAGCCGACGCCGCGCGACAGGAGGCTGAAGGCGATGAACGTCGTCAGCATGCCTGCGGCGCCCTGCGCGAAGTTGATGATCTTGGTCGCCCGGTAGATGAGGACCAGCGCCAGCGCCAGCGTGGCGTAGACCATCCCGTTGGCGACGCCGTTGAGCGTGTAGTCGAGGAAGAGGCTCACGGCGTCAGAACCCGAGGTAGTGGTGACGCAGTGCGTCGTCGGCGGCCACGGTGGCGGCGTCATCGGAGACGACGACCTGGCCGAGGTTGAGGATCACTGCGTGGTGCGACACCGACAGGGCGCTGCGGGCGTTCTGCTCGACGAGCACCACGGTGAGGTCTGTGCCCTCTGTCTGGTCGCGGATCAGCGCCATCAGCTGCGCGGTGACCATCGGGGCCAGCCCGAGGCTCGGTTCGTCGAGCAGGAGGAGGCGGGGCCGCGAGATGAGCGCCCGGCCCAGGACGAGCATCTGGCGCTCACCGCCCGAGAGGGTGGACGCGTGCCGCTTCCGGAACGTCTGCAGGCGCGGGAACATCTCGAGGATCTCCGCGATGGCGGCCTGCCGCTCGTTGGCGGCGCAGGCACCACAGGGTCGCCAGGCGCAGGTTCTCCTCGACCGTCAGCTCCTCGATGACGCCGCGACCCTCGGGCACGTGGGCGACGCCCAGGCGCGCGATGCCTTCCACGCTGCGCCCGAGCAGCGGGCCCCCGTCGAAGCGCACCGACCCCTCACGCGGCTTCACCAGGCCCGAGATCGCGCGCAGCAGGGTGGTCTTGCCCGCACCATTGGCACCGAGCACGGCGGTGACCGCACCGGGCTCGGCGACGAAGGAGACCGAGCGGAGCGCCTGCACCGCGCCGAAGGAGACGCTGAGGTCGCTGACCTCAAGCACCGTCGTGCCCCGGGCGATCGGCGGCGCGGCGGTCGTGCACCTCGTCCCCGAGGTAGGCGCTCACCACGGCGGGGTTGGCGCGGATGGCGTCGGGGGTGCCGGTGGCGATGACCTGTCCGAAGTTGAGGACGACGATGCGATCGCACACCGACATGACCAGGTCCATGTGGTGCTCGACGAGGAGCACGGACATGCGCTCGGTCAGGCCGCGGATCCTCGAGCCCAGCGCGTCCATCTCGCTCTCGGACAGCCCGCTGGCGGGCTCGTCGAGCATGAGGAGCTGGGGCTCGGCCATGAGGGCGCGGGCCAGCGCGGTGCGCTTCTGTATCGCGTAGGGCAGGGCGGACGGGAGCCGGCGGGCGTAGTCGCGCCGCGCCGAGCTCGTCGAGGATCTCGAGGGCCCGGGCCGCGACCCGCCGCTCCTCGCGGCTCGACCGCCACAGCCCGAGGAAGGCCGACGCCAGATCGCTGCGGAGCGTCGGTTCGGCGCCGAGCATCACGTTCTCGTGCACGGTCAGCCCGGCGCACAGCCCGATGCCCTGGAGGGTGCGCGCCATCCCGAGCCTGGCCAGGTCGTGCGGATGGTGCCTGCGCAGGACGGTGCCGCGGTAGCGGATGGCGCCCGAGCTCGGATGGACGAACCCGCACACGACGTTGAACAGGGTCGTCTTGCCCGCGCCGTTGGGCCCGATGACGCCGACGACCTCACCGCTGCCGACCGCCATCGACACCTCGACGAGGGCCAGGAGGCCACCGAACCCGACGCTGACCTGATCGACGACGAGGAGGGTGTCGTCCCCGGGCGCGCCTCGGGGCTCTGCTGGCTTGGTCGAGGCCTCGATGATCGGGGCCACCGCAGGGACCTACGCGGGCTGGGGGGAGGTGCGGATCAGCCCTGGGCGCGCCCCACGAGCAGTCATGCGTACCAGCCCCCCGGCATCGACCGTGACGTTACAACGTTCGACACGTGAGCGCCGCGGAACTGCAATGGAGTGACGCCGGGCTCAAAGGCCGGTGACGCCGCCCCGCGGGCTCAGCCGGATGGAGCGTGCGAGAGGCCGGCCGCTCGTGCGCGCGGCACCGGGCGCTTGTGATTCAGATCACTCGTGACCGCCTCCGTCTCGCCCGTCCGTGAAGAGCAGGCCGCCCTGGGGGACGAACGCGACGCCGCCGACGGTCAGCATGCTGACCTCGCCCGTCCACGGGTTCAACGAGCCGAGATAGTTGACCGGGGTGGCCGGGGTGGCCGAGCACGTCGAGGGGGCGGAGTTGGCGCCACAGGGCGTGACCGCCACCACGGGACGCTCGGGGAAGGCTCCCGTCACGACGTCGACCGTGTCATTGGTCGAGTCGGTGGCGTAGAGGACGCCCCCGTCCTCGCCCGGCCACGCCGTGTCGTCGACCGACTGCGTGAGGTTCAGCACCGAGAGCTCGTGGTCCCAGGGGCTCACGAAGATCTGCTGCTGGTCGCCCTGGCTGTCCAGCATGAATTCGCCGCCGAAGCGCGGGGCGTCCCGCGGCACGATCTCGCTCGAGTCGGGGTCGGTCAGGGCCAGCTGCACCGACTGCCCGCTCTGGGGCGTCCCGACGTTGGCCACCACGGCGGGGTCCTCGTCGTTGAAGAGCGGCGTCACCGTCGCCACCGACGTGCTCGGGTCGAGCGTCACCGTGTAGACGGCGGGAAAGGTGGGCTGCGGCGGCGACAGCGTCCCGGTCGTTCCCGGCGCCGAGGCGCTGATGTAGAGGCGGCCGTCCAGGACCGATATGGCGTCGGTACCACCGTTGTGCGGGAGCGGCTCGTTGTAGGAGTAGTGCTGCACGCCACCACCCGACCCAGGGGTGATCGTGTACAGCGAGGAGTCGGCATCCTCGTTGACCGTGGCGATGATCGTCTGCGTCTGCGCGTCGGCCGTCAGTCCGTCTACCTTGCCGACGATGTCCCACTGGGCGACGAGCAGGCCGCTCGGGGTCATCTCGACGACCGTGCTGTCCAGGTTGCCGTTCGGCGTGCTGGGCTCGCCCTGCGGCCCGACGCCGTTCTGGAAGCCGACGAAGATGTCACGGCCGAGGCGGGTGATGTCGTCGGGCTTGGTCAGCGGCTCGGACGTCGCCGCCGCCGCTCCGGCAGGGGTGAAGCTGTGCATGAGTGAGCTGCCCGAGAGGATCGTCCGCGCCGTGAGGGGACCCCTGTGGTCGTGCCCACCGCCGTCCCCCTGCCCATCGCGCAACGCGGCGGATGCCGGCGATCCCGCCGGGACGATGGCGACCACGAGCGGGGCGAGCGCCGCAGCGGCGACGACGGCCACAGTGCGAACGTTGGCAGTGCGAACGGAGACAGATCGGACGGAACGGGTGGGCATCGACGACCTCCGGGACGAGCGTGCGCGATGGACCGTAGGACTCTCGAATGACACGCCGACGACCGGACCGTGACGAGAGGGTTATTCCTCCGTGACGAAGGGCGGAATGGGGGCGCACTCCGGCGCACCAACGCGGGCGGCGGTGCCATTGGGTGGGAGCGGCACGACGTCGAGGCGATCGTGGTCCGGCCTCGAGGCCACCTGTGCGTCCGTTCCGGATCGGCTGTCTTAGAACGGCACCACCGTCGCCAACAGGCCCGTGCCGGGGGATCGCCCAGCCAGGGTGCGGCAGAACTCGACCGCGTCCATGGAGAGGAGCGTCGGGTCGGACGCTCCGACGCCGGAATACGTCCCTCCGGCGGGTCCGGTCAGCTCCAGGACGAACGCCCGGCCGTGGCGACGCGCCCACTCGGCGACCACGTCGGCGACGATGCGGCCGTCGTGGTCCGCGCTCACCTCGAGAGGACGACCGACGGCGACGTGGAGGTCGACTCGGTGCATCCACAGGTCCCTCAGGTAGATGACGTCGACGAGATAGCCGAGGACCCACGTCTCGAAGACGGGTCCGTCGACCCTCAGGCGTGCGTGCTTCCTCGCGAGTGACGGGATTCGTCCTCGGCCCCGCACCGTGCGAGGCGCGACCGCAGCGAGCCGGGCCACCACCTGCGGTCCGCTCAGGGTGGCTCGCTCGGCGACTTGGACCGACGACAGGGCGGCCTCGAGTGGCCCTCCGTGGCGGCGGCGCTTGCCTCGCGCCAGCCGCATCTGGTGCACGTTCTCGCGCATCGACGCCCCTGCCTCGCACGCGCCCAGGACGTGTTGATACATGGCTCGCACGTCCCAGTCCGGGCAGTCGGTGGCCAGATCCCAGTCTCTCGTCCCGAGCATTCTGAGCTCGGTGACAGTGCGGTCCAGCTCCTCGGCCTGCAGGCGCATGGCCTCTTCATGTCTCAGCGGCGCGATGGCTGTGACAGGGCTGGTGGTGGTCATGGTGTCATCCTTCGGGTTGCCTGGGAGGGTCCGTCACTGACAGTGCACAGTGAGCGAGGAACATGTCGACACACTCGCCGAGGAGGCGTTCCCAGCGATCGCCCCCCGGATCGTTGGACAGCTGCTGGTCGACCAGCCCTCTGATCAGGCCGGTCCACAGGTCGAGGTGGCGGGCGTCTGTGACGCCGCACGCCGCCAGCATCTCCCCGGCCTTGGCGAGTGCCCGCACTGCCGGCTCGTACGACGGGGCGGAGGGCTCGAACCCGGGCAGCGTCCGCTGGAACAGCAATTGGTAGCGAGGTGGGTCGTTCGAGCAGAACTCGAAGAAGCGATGGGTCGAGGCGAGCAGGCGACCCCGCGGGTCGGCATCGTCGTACGACTCAGCCTGCCTGTCCGCGAACTCCGTCGCGGCCTGGCCGAACATGGTGTCGTAGATCGCGTTCTTCGATTCGAAGTACGCGTACACCGTCGGTGTCGTGATGCCCGATCGCCGCGCCAGGTCGCGGATCGACCACCCCGCCAGCCCGAGCTCCCGGCTCAGCGCCCATGCCGTCTGGACGATGGCATGCCGTGCCGACTCACGCCGTGCTTCTCGCCAGTCGGTTGCCTCTGGAGCCATTACCATTGATCGGTATTCTTATACAGTGTCTAAATCCTGTCAACCTGGAGCCGCCCCTTCCGGGTTGCAGCGGCCTGACCTGCGAGATCAGGGCCCATCGCCTGGAGCCAGACGCGATATCTCCCTAAATACGATTGACTTAGTCATATTTAGTGGATATCCTCGCCCGATGCTCCATGACGATGCACCCCGCCCGGCTCCTCGCCGCCGGTCCGGCGGAGACCGACGGGGCTCCGAGAGGCTCCGGGGGAACGTCCGCCCCGCCGCCGTCGCGCGGCGCCTGGCGCCCGCCCTGCACTGGCCCGGGGCACTCGAGGTGCGGGAGCGCTCGTGGAAGTTGGTGGCCCGGACCCCTGACTTCGACGCCTGGCTCATCGCGTGGCCGAGGGGTGGAAAGGTGGAGCTGCACGACCATGGCGATTCCAGCGGGGCGGTGAGCGTCATCGCCGGCACCCTGGTGGAGGCGGTTCCGTGGCGGGAGGACTCGGGTCGTTTGTCGCTCGTGCGCAACGAGCTGCGGCCCGGCTCTACCCTCGGGTTCGGCACGGGGCACGTGCACGACGTGACCAACGAGTCCGACGAGTATGCGCTCAGCCTGCACGTGTACAGTCCCGCGCTCGTCTCCATGACCTCCTACGAGCTCTCCGGGGGCCGATTGGTGGCGGGAGACCTGCGCTGGGCGTACGAGGGCCGCGAGGATCCGGAGGCGGAGGCAACCGCTCTGTGACCGTGCGCTCCGTCGACGAGATCCTTGCGTCAGCGCGAACGCAGATCGACCGGGTCGAGCCACACGAGCTCGAGCGGCTCCGCGCCGGCGGTGCCCTCGTGGTCGACATCCGCCCCGAGCGCCAGCGAGCCGCCGAAGGCGAGCTCGGGTTCGGGATCGTGGTGGAGCGCAATGTGCTCGAGTGGCGCTTCGATCTGCAGGGGAGCCACGCCCTGCCCGAGGTGCGGGACTACGACCAGCAGGTCGTCGTGGTCTGCTCCGAGGGCTATGCGTCGAGCCTCGCCGCCGCGTCGCTCCGCCAGCTCGGCTTCACCCGAGCCGCCGACCTCGCCGGCGGGTACGTCGCCTGGCGCACCTGGCGGGGCAGGTCCGCCGCCCCGCCGATCCCGTAACTCCCGCCGCGGCGCCTGCCCCTAGCCCGCGTGAAGCGCGCCGCCGCCTCCCCGCCCAACCGGCCCGCCGGCAGCAGGCGGCCACAGGCCACGACCGCCAGTGCCTGTGCCGACCCGGTGAGCGCCGCGCCGGATCCGAACGACCAGTCGAGGTCGTCGGCCTGCAGCCCAACCCCGGAGAGGTCGACGCCGAAGGGATTCGGCACACCCGGACGGGCCACGATCGCGAGGACCCGGGTGATGCGCTCCACGGGCACCCGCCGGTCCAGCGGCACCGCCTCGATGATGTCGAGGCCGTGGATCACGCAGTGCGTCAGCGCACCCTCCGCCCCGCCCCCCGGGGGTTGCCAGCCGTGCAACGCCTCGGCGCGCAGGTCGCTGACGAGCGACGCCGCGCCGAGCGCGCCGTCCCTTGCCGCCACCGTGTTCGACAGGAGGGTGAAGTCGCCGCCGGCGGCCTCGAGCTCGGCCATGAAGGCCGGCCCTGAGTAGCGCGCCGGCATCGTCATGTGCGCCACGACCTCCCGGGTGCGCCAGCCCTCGCACAGTGACGGCGCGTCCCATACCGCGGGATCCGACACCTCCAAGAGGTCCGCCAGCGCGCGGTACTCGTCCGCAATGGCTGCCGCCACGTCCGCCTCGGACTGCAGTGCGGTGTCGAATGTCATGGTGATGCCTCCTTCCCCGAGGGCTCCGATGTGGAGAACGCGGCGAGATACGCGTCGAAGCGGTCGAGCGAGCTCAGGAAACCGGCCTGGACCTCGGGGAGCAGGAACGCCTCGGGCACGAACCTCTGATGGATGCGCACCTCGGTGCGCGCCGGCCCGAGCGCCACGAACTGCGTCGTCACCTGCATGCCGGAGTGCGATTCGGTCCACGACAGCAGCTCGGGCGGGCGCACCTCGTCGTAGACCGCCCGGGTCTGGTACTCGCTGCCGTCCGTGTCATTCACCATCACGGTCTCGAACACCCCGCCTGGCCGAGCCTCGACCGCGATGCGGTCGCGCGGGGTGCTGACTCCCTTCGGCCCCCAGAAATGCGTGAGATGGTCTGGTTCGGTCATGCAGCGGAAGACGAGCTCCCGTGGTGCGTCGAAGACCCGGGTGAACCGGAGCTCGTTGGGCGCTGCCGCGCCGCGGTGCTCATCCACCGTCGCCCCCCTTTCTTCGCCGAGGCGCCGGCGACTGCTGGATGTCGGACAGCAGCGAATCGAGCTTGTCGAAGCGCTCGTCCCACACGCGCCGGTTGGCCCCGATCCAGTCCAGCGCGCCGTCCAGCGCCTCGACCTCGAGATGACAGGGCCGGAACTGGGCGTCGCGCCGCCGCGAGATGAGGCCGCTGCGCTCGAGCACCTTGAGGTGCTTGGAGATCCCGGGCAACGACATCTCGAACGGAGCGGCCAACTGGCCGACGGTGGCGTCGCCCCGGGCCAGCCGGCTGACGATGGCCCGCCTGGTGGGGTCGGCCAGCGCGGCGAACGCCGCATCGAGGCGCTCTGCGGTGATGGTCATGGTTGTATTTAACCGTAGAGTTAGTTAGCTGTCAAGTTAAATACGGCCCAGCTTCTGCTAGCCTTCGTGCTTGGGCAGTGCCAGCCGGACTGATCGGAGGCCCGTCGTGCTGCTGCAGGTCATCACTGGCACCACTCGCGAGGGCCGGTTCAGCGAGCGGGTGGCGCAGTGGGTCATGAGCCGCCTCTGGGGGCACGGCGCGTTCGACATGGAGCTGGTTGACCTGCGCGATCATCCGCTTCCCTTCTTCGACGGCGACCCGCCGGCCCGGACTGGCCGCGACTACGCCAACAAGGCCGTGGCTCGGTTCGGCGGCGTCATCGACCGCGCCGACGGGTACGTGATCCTCACCGCGGAGTACAACCACGGTTATCCGGCGGTGTTGAAGAACGCCCTCGACTCGACGTTCATAGAGTGGCGGCGCAAACCGGTGGCCTTCGTCGCCTGGGGCAACACTGGCGGGGCGCGCGCCGTGGAGCAATTGCGGGCCGTGGCGGTAGAATTCGAGATGGCACCCATGCGCCACGCCGTCCACGTGTTGCCCGACGTCATGCGTGCCATCTTGCAGGCGGACGACCCCGAGGACCCGGCGCACTTCGCGCCGCTCGAGCCCCGGCTGGCCATGTTGGCCGACGACCTCGAATGGTGGATGCGGGCACTGGCCACGGCGCGGGCCGCCGGCGGGTAGACGGGGTCACGGGGCCGTCCACGGCATCCCGGGACGCCATCCCATGAGGAGGAACGACGTATGGACAGCCCACTGCCGGCGCTACGCAACTCGGTCGGCCGGCTCCACCAGCTCTGCCGCGGGGTCGACGACGCCCAGCTCGCGCTGCAGTCCTACGCCGGCGAGTGGTCGATCGCCGACGTGCTCTCGCACATCGGCTCTGCCGCGGTCATCATGCGCCGCCGCCTGGAGGACACGCTGGCCGGCCTCGAGACACCAGAGGAGTTCACGCCGGCGGTGTGGGACGAGTGGAACTCCAAGTCACCCCGGGCCAGGGCCGACGACGCGCTCGTCGCCGACGAGGGCGTGCTGGAAGCCCTGGAGGCGGTGAGCCGCGAGGACCGCGCCCGCCTGCGCTTCCCCATGGGGCCCCTCAGCCTGGGGTTCGACGAGTTCACGGCGATGCGCCTCAACGAGCACGCGTTCCATACCTGGGACATCGAGGTGGTGTTCGACGACGACGCGCGTCTCCCCGGCGACGCCGTGGCGGTGGTGGTGGACAACCTGGGGCTCATCGCCCGCTTCACCGGCCGACCGACCGGCGATGTGCGCGACATCGCCGTCCGCACGACCGACCCGGCGCGGGACTTCGCCGTCAGGCTGTCGGCCGACGCCGTGGAGCTCGGCGCCGGCGCGGGCGGAGACGAATCCGACCTGGTGCTACCGGCCGAAGCCTTCTGCCGGCTCGTCTACGGGAGGCTCGACCCGGACCACACGCCGGCCTTCACCGGCGACGAGTCGATCCTCGACACCCTGCGAGAGGTCTTCCCCGGTCCCTAGCGCCTCAGCCCGACGCCGGGGGCGGGAGCGGGACGGCGCGGGGCGGCAGGCCGGCCACCCGGCGTGCCCGGGCGCGGATCCCGTGGCCGAGGGCGAGGTGGGCGATGAGGACCTTGACGCGCCGGGCCCGGGCGTCGGTCAGCGCGTACCTGAGCCGCCAGCCGGGCAGCTCGAGATTTGTCAGCGGCCAGGTGACCGAGAGGAGCCGGCGCATGGCGTCGCCCCGCGGACCCCGGGTGGGCAGGGGGAACAGGCCGGCCGGCGCGTCCAGGCCGGCCCGGCGAGCCATCTCCAGGGCGGCGCCGACCACCGTCACGCACTGTGCGGCTCCGGCCACGGCGCGCACACGGTCCCAGTCGACGGCGGCGCCGTGCGTCGCGGCGTCGCCCACGATCATCGCCAGGTCGGCCATCCAGACGAGCCGCACGAACCGGTGGTGCGGCTTCCCGGCGTGGGCGGCCAGCACGACCAGTTCCTCGGCGGAGGGCAACCCGAAGGCCGACGTGCCCGCGCACTCCAGCGGCTGGCGCATGGCCCACAACGTGCCGGGATCGAGCGCCGTCACCCGTTGCGATCCGCCCTCCAGCCCGTAGTGCAGCTCCAGGAAGAACGAGGGCACCTCGCGGTGGGTCAGCACGGTGTCGTAGTGGTCGCCTACCGCAGGGCGGGCTACCTGCCATCCGGCCTGCCCCAGGGCGTCGAGGGCGCGGCGGTGATCTGCCTGGGGCAGGAGCAGGTCGATGTCGTCCATGGGTCGCAAGCCGGGCTCGGGGTAACGGGCTGCCACCGCGGGCCCCTTGAAGACGACCGGTTCCAGCCCGGCGTCGGTCAGCGGCCGCACCGCGAGAGCGACGGCCCTCGGGAGCAGGAGCAGCGCCTCCATCCTGGAGGCGTCGGCCATGTTGCCGAGTGCGGCCCCGTCGGGCCCGAGGGCGTCGAGCGAGCCCGCCGCGCCCAGCGCCCGCCACAACAGAGGGCCGATGCGTTGCTCCGAGGCGGCGGCCACGGCCCAGCCGATGTCGGCCCCTCCGGCGAGGGCACGCCGGAGGGAGGCCGGATCGGGGTCCCGGCGGCAGGCTTCCCACAAGAGGGTCGCCGTCTGCTCGGTGACGGTGGTCGCCGGCACCGCGTCGTCCCGCATGCGCTTATCATGCCGCCCCGCGGACCGGCCCAGGCGAGCCGGTCGGGCCGGAACGGGCCGCATGGGACTTCGGTTCGGGGCCGCCCCCCGGCGCTCGGCCACGGCCATGGCAAGACCTCCGTGGGGGCACAGGAGGCGGTGTGCCCATTCGTTCCCAGGGCGAACGGGCCGGCCGCAGACTGGCCGGGCGCCCGGTGGGCGCTTTATTTGAGCCGTGAAGACCCAGGAGGAGTAGGGTTTTCAGTAATTGGTCAGGAATTGGCGAGTCAAGAACGGCGGTAGATATGCACGTTGACGACACACTCCCGGATGCGGCGGCATCTCCGGCTGGTGGCCCCCGCTCGGGCCGGACCCCGATCTCGAGGCGCCAGGCCCTCGGGCGCATGTCTGCGCTGGCCACGGCCGGCGCGGCCGCCTGGGTGGTGCCCGAGATCCTGACGGCGAAGCCCGCCGGCGCCACCATGTCAATGCCGGGGGACGGCCCCATCTCGTCCGGGTCCGACGGCCCGACCGTGAGCGGGGTGACCACGGCGGCCTCCACCCAATCGTCGGGTCCCACGAGCGGGGTGACCACTGCGGCGGCCACCCAACCGGCGGGTGCACTGGCCTCCAGCGGCATCGACATCCAGCGCGACGTGGAGATCGGGGCAGCGTTGGTCGCCGGTGGATGGGCGATGCAGCACTGGGCAAGCCGGACGCCGAAGCCGGCGGCCGACGGCCAGATCGAGGCCGGGAGCGCGGGCGACCCGTCCTGAGTCGCAGGGGCCCCGTGGACGACTGGGCGCATCGCACGCCGAACCTGAACGGACTGTCGTACCGCTTCTCGGTGCGCGCCGACGACCGGCGCCTCGGTCACCTCGTCGACGTCGCGCTGGGCGGGTTGCGTGACGCCGGCGAGGGTCCGCCGGCCGAGCACTGCTACTCGTTGACCGCGTCGGAGGGAGTTGCGGGCACCGTCGACGTGACCCGGGACGGCGAGGTCGTCGCTCGCGGGCAACGCAACGGTGACGCCGTGGGATGGGTCGTGTGGGACGTGAACCGTGCCGCAGCCGAGGCCAGTGGGGACCACCTCCTCTTCCACGCCGGCGCGCTCGAGGCCGGCGGAATCGGCGTCCTGGTCCCCGGACCCTCGGGTTCGGGTAAGTCCACGCTGGTAGCGGGCCTGGCCCGCGCCGGGCTCGGTTACCTGACCGACGAGCTGGCCGCCCTCGACCTGGCGAGCGGGGAGCTGCTGCCGTACCCCAAGCCGATCACCGTGAAGCCCGGCAGCTTCACCGCGCTCTCCGACCTGGACCCTGCGGCCGGACTCGACCCTGGGCCCGGCTCCTGGGCCGGCGAGGAGTGGCAGGTGCCGGCCGGAGCGGGTACCGGCATCCGGATCGGCCGGGCCTGTCAGCCCGGTGTCGTCGTGGTGCCCCGCTACGACGCCGGCGCGGAGACCGCACTCACACGGCTGACGGAAACCGAGGCGTTCTTCGCGCTGGCGGCCAACGCCGTGAACCTCCTCCCGCTCGGAGCCGCCGCCACCGCCGTCCTGGGCCGCGTCGCGGCGGGGTGCCGGTGTTGTGCCCTCACCATGTCGGACCTCGACGAGGCGTGCCGCCTGGTCCAAGGGCTCGTGACCGAGGCGGCAGGCCGGCTGCGAGACGGGGCGGTGTGCGTGACCGCTGAGTGGGCGCACGGGGACGGGCGTCTGGTGCGCCGGGACACCGTCGCCGTGCCGCTCGACGACAACCTGGCCGTGTACGACGAGGTGGGGCAGTTGATGATCCTGCTCAACACGAGCGCGGCGGCCGTGTGGCAGCTCTGCGACGGCACGAGGACCCTGGACGAAGTGGTGCGCGCTCTCGCCGAGGCGCACGGGGCGTCCGCCGCCGACGCAGAGGTGATCGGCGAGGACGTGCGGCTGACCGTGGACAAGCTGGTCGAACTGGGCCTGGTCGTCGACGCCGAGACGTAGGAGTTGCCTCCTCGGGGACGGTTGTGGAGGATGGGGCGTGGCCATCGCCCACCTGTCGAGTGCCGCCGGCCCGGACGAGGTGGCGGCGACGGTCGGCCGTGACGGCGCCGTGGTCGTCGACGGGGTGGCGCCGCCGCCGCTGCTCGACCGCATCGAGTCCGAGCTGCGCCCCTACCTCGATGCGACACCGACCGGGCCCGACGACTTCAGCGGCAACCGCACCCGGCGGACCGGGTCGTTGATCGCCCGCTCGCCGTCGTGCCGAGAGCTCGTGATGCACCCGCTCGCCCTGGGCACCGCGCGCACCTTCCTGGGGCACGCGACGAACATCCAATTGCACCTGACGCAGGCCATCGCCATCGGCCCGGGGGAGAGCGCCCAGCCCATCCACCGGGACCAGTGGGCGTTCGACTTCTTCCCGTTCCCGCCGGGCTACGAGGTGCAGTGCAACACCATCTGGGCGCTCAACGACTTCACCGAGTTGAACGGTGCCACCCGCATCGTCCCGGGTAGCAACCACCGAGAGGACAAGCTGAAGTTCGCCCTCGATGACACCGAGCCCGCAGAGATGGCGCGCGGCTCGGTCCTCTTCTACTCAGGGAGCGTGTACCACGGTGGTGGCCCCAACCGCTCCGACGCCACTCGTGTCGGGCTGAACATCACTTACAACGTGGCCTGGCTGCGCCAGGAGGAGAACCAGTATCTCTCCGTGCCGCGCGAGGTCGCCGAGACGTTGCCGACCGACCTGCTCCGCCTGATGGGGTACGACCGCGGTGCGTACGCGCTCGGCTACATCGACGACTTGCGCGATCCCATTGAGGCGGTGCGTCCCGGCACCGGTTCGACGGGCTTCGCAGTGGCCGGGTAGCGGTCGCGCCCGGTTGCATCCCCCATGCGATCAACCGCCAGCGCGTGGAGCACCGGTACGGTGGGTGCCGTGCCCGTGGACATCCGGATGGCCACGGTGGACGACTACGACGAGTTGTTCACCGCGTTCAGTCACATCGTCGGTGCCCGTGAGGGCTTCCCCCAGCTTCCACCACTCACCCGCCAGGACTTCGACGACTACTGGATCGAACACTCGGCCGCGGTCTGCGTCGCTCACTTCGGCGGCTACCTGATCGGTGCCTACTACATCAAGCCCAACTTCGTCGGCCGGGCGGCCCACATCGCGAATGCCGGCTACTTCGTCCTCGCGCCATACCGGAGCACGGGAGTGGGGCGGACGATGGTGGAGCACTCACTGGGCGAGGCGCGGCGCCTGGGGTTCGACGCCATGCAGTTCAACCTCGTGTTCGAGTCCAACCCAGCGCGGAGCATGTACCGCAAGCTGGGCTTCGAGGAGATCGGCCGCATACCCGAGGCCGTCGAGGGCGAGGACGCACTGATCTACTGGCGCAGCCTGGCGGACATAGAGCCGTGAGCGGTCGCGACATCACGGTGGACCGGCACGGTGACCACGTCGCCGTCGTGTGCATGCACCGGCCGCCGAACAACTACTTCGACACGACCCTGATCGAAGAGGTGGCGGCGGCCTACGAGACCCTCGACCACTCGGGGTGGTGCCGCGCCATCGTGCTGGCCTCCGAGGGCCGGCACTTCTGCGCCGGCCTCGACTTCGCGGCCAACGCCGGGCAGGACATCGCCGCCCTCTATCGCGCCGCAGTCCGTCTCTTCGCCGCGTCGCTCCCCGTGGTGGCCGCCGTGCAGGGCGCGGCCATCGGAGGCGGCTGCGGGCTGGCACTGTCGGCCGACTTCCGGGTGGCCACGCCCCAGAGCCGCTTCAGCGCGAACTTCGCGCGCCTCGGCTTCCACCATGGCTTTGCCCTCACCGTGACGCTCCCGGCGACCGTCGGCAGGCAGGCCGCAGCCGACCTGCTGCTCACGGGCCGGAGGGTCGGGGGCGACGTGGCGCTCGCCCTCGGCCTGTGCGACCGCCTGGCCGGTGACGGCGAGGGCGAGCTGTTGGGTGCGGCGCTGGGCTACGCCGACGAGCTTGCCGCCGCGGGACCGCTTGCGGTCCGCTCCATCCGGGCCACGCTGCGTCGCGGCATGGTGGAGGAGACCCGGCTCGCCATGGAGCACGAGTGTGCCGAGCAGCTCCGCCTGCGCGACAGCGCAGATTTCGCCGAGGGGGTGCGCGCCGCCGCCGAGCGCCGTGAGCCTCGGTTCAGCGGGTCATGAGCGCGGCCGGACCCGCGGTCCACGAGTTGAACACCTCGTTCTCATGGGCCGACCACACGGGCCCTTTCCGGGCCGTGACACCCGAACAGGCCCGCCAGTACGACGAGTCGGGGTTCTTCGTGTTGGAGGGCGCGCTCAATGCGGAGGAGGTGGCGGAGCTGGTCGGGGAGATCGACCCCTTCGAAGCGCGGCAGGAGGAGGCGTTGCGCGCGATGGACGGCGGGCGCTTCTTCATTGCCCGAGCCGACGAGATCACCTTCACGACCCACCTCGTGGTGCGCTCGGCGATGCTGCACCGCTTCACGTCCTCGGCGCTCTTCGCCGACGTGTGCGCCGACCTCATCGGTCCTGACGTCCGCCTGTACTGGGACCAGGCGGTGTACAAGAAGCCGGGCACCGAGTCGCCGTTCCCGTGGCACCAGGACAACGGGTACGCCTTCGTGGAGCCGCAGCAGTATCTGACCTGCTGGGTCGCGCTGACCGACGCCACCGAGGACAACGGGTGCCCGTGGGTGGTGCCCGGTCTGCACCGACTCGGCACGCTCGCGCACGAGTACTCCGACATCGGCTTCGTCTGCCTGCGCGAACCCGAGCAGTCCGTTGCCGTTCCGGCGCCCGCCGGCAGCATCGTCGTGTTCTCCTCGCTGACGCCGCACTCGACCGGCCCCAACCGCACCGGCGGGGTGCGCAAGGCCTACATCGTGCAGTTCGCGCCGACGGGAGCCGCGGTGATCCGGGCCGAGCCGGGCGGAGGCACGACCCGGATCACCGCCGACGACGAGGCTCGGCAGTACGAGGTGCTGCGCGCCGGCGAGCGCGTCACGAGCTAGGGAACCCGCCGTGTCGGTGCCGCCCCTGACCGGCACGCGCCCGCGGGTGGTGGGCCGGTGCCGATCACGATGCTCGACGCGGTGACGGTGCCGTCGCTGTTCTTGGTGCCCTGCGCGCCGACGAAGTCGCCGACCTTGAGCGCCGACGCGCTCGAGTTCGAGGACGCGCCGCTCGGGCCGGACATGGTCTTGAAGGTGGTGGCGGAGCTGTAGACGACCGTCGTCGTCTTGCTCCGCGTCCGCACCGTGATGTCGGCACCGCTCAGGGCACTGATCCGGCCGAGGATCGTGGGCCGGGCCGTCCCGGCGGGAGGCTGGCCGCGCGGCCCGGCCCCGGTGCTCGAGCTCGCGGGCCTCGTCGTGGCACCCACCGCCGCGGTACCGGTGACCAGGCTCAACACGCTGGCCAGCACACCGCCTGCCACGAGGGTCTGGCGGGGAGTGGACCATCGCCACCGGGCGCCGCGGCGCGGCGCGGGGAGCGCGCGGCCGGTGGTGGGGGTTGCCAGCTGCGGTGGAGTGCGCTTCATGTGTGCTTCCTTGCCCTGTCGTTGACCCGGCGATCTGCCGTGGCTGCACCATGCGCCGTTGGCGTGTGACCACGCTGCACGGGGGCTGGGGCCTCGGTCACAAGCTGGGGGCTGGCGACCGGGGCCCTGTTCAGGGCCGCACTAGGGTGGGCCGCACAGGACCAAGGGGGTTCACATGACACAGATCGCGCCCGTCGAGGACTGGGCCACCGACTTCGACGTCTTGGACCCGCGCTATGTGACCGACCCCTTCAGCATCTGGGACGACCTCCGCCAGAGCTGCCCGATCGCCCACACGGACCGGCGCAAGAGCAGCTGGCTGCCGACCCGCTACGAGGACGTGACCGCGATAGCGCACGACATCGAGCACTTCAGCTCGCTCAAGGTGGCGGTCATCCCCGGCGACGAGGACGAGGACCCGGCGGGCTTCGAAGGGCCCAACCTCGAGTACGGCCTGCCGCCCATTTCGTCGGACCCGCCGCTGCACACCTGGACCCGCCGGCTCCTGCTCCCGTGGTTCTCGCACAAGCGGGTCGACACCTACGTGCCGATGACGCGTGACCTGTGCCGCCGGTTGGTCGACGGGTTCGCCGGGGCCGGCCACGCCGACGCAGCGGCGGACTATGCCCAGCAGATCCCGGTCCGGGTCATCGCCCACATCCTGGGCGTCTCCCCCGACTTGTCCGACACCTTCACAGGCTGGGTGCGCGACGTGCTCGAGTTCGCCGACGACGCGGAGCGCCGCCAGCGCGGCGCAGAGGGACTGCTCAACTACTTCGTGGGACAGGTCGAGGACCGCCGCCAGCATCCCGGTGACGACCTGCTGAGCGAGCTCCTGACCACCGAGGTGGACGGGAAGCCAGTGGACGACGGCATCGTGCTCGGCATGGCGGCGCTCGCACTGATCGCCGGCGTCGACACCACCTGGAGCGCCATTGGCTCCTCACTCTGGCACCTGGCCACCCACTCCGACGACCGCAAGCGTCTGGTCGCCGAGCCCGAGCTGATGCCCACCGCGATCGAGGAGCTGCTGCGGGCCTACTCGCCGGTGACCATGGCCCGTGAGGTGACCCAGGACGTCGTGTACGGCGGCTGCCCCATGAAGGCCGGGGACAAGGTGCTCATGAACTTCCCTGCCGCCAACCGCGACCCCGAGGTGTTCGAGCACCCCGAGGAAGTCCAGCTGGACCGGGCCCACAACCGGCACGTGGCGTTCGGGTCGGGCATCCACCGCTGCGCCGGGTCGAACCTGGCCCGCATGGAGCTGCAGGTCGCGCTCGAGGAGTGGCTGGCCCGCATTCCGGACTTTTCGCTCGCCGAAGGCCGGGAGGTCACCTGGGCCGGTGGCCAGGTCCGCGGGCCCCGCATCCTCCCGGTGGTGTTCTGATGAAGCTGCGCGTCGACCCCGACAAGTGCCAGGGCCACGCCCGCTGCTACAGCCTGGCGCCCGAGATCTTCGACGTCGACGACTACGGGCTGGCCTCGGTCATCGTCGATGTCGTGCCGCCCGAGCTCGAGGACAAGGCGCGGCTGGCCGTGGCCAACTGCCCCGAGTACGCCATAGAGATCATCAGCGACTGACCGCCGGCGCCGCTCAGACCGGGGCCAGGGCCAGCGCCTCGCCGTTGCCCTCGGCCATTGCTTCGGCCGTCCGGGCCCGACGCCTGATGAGCGTGAAGGCCGCGGTGGCCGCCAGGGCCAGCACGATGGCGCTGAAGGTGAAGGCCGTCGTGTAGCCGTGGATGGCGCCGGCGGTCAGCGCTTCGGGCGAAGTGCCGTGGGCCGTGACGTAGGCCACGGTGGCGCTCGTGGCGATGGTGTTGATGAGGGCGGCCCCCATGGTGCCTCCGGTCTGCTGGGTGGCGTTGACGAGCGCGCTGGCCACGCCGGCGTCCTGCTCGCTCACTCCGATGAGGGCCGTGCTGCTCATGGCCACGAACGACAGGCCCATGCCCACGCTGACGATGACTTCGGCGGGGAGCACGACGCTCACGTAGGCCGAGTGCACGTCGAGCGTGCTGAAGAGGGCCAGGCCCGCCGTGGCCAGCAGCAACCCGCCCGTCAGCAGGGCCCGCGGCCCGAAGCGGGGCAGCAGTCGGCTGGCGGCAGTGGCGCCGCTGATGATGCCCAGCGAGAACGGCACGAAGGCGAAACCGGACTTGAGGGCGGAGTAGTGCAACACGCCCTGGAAGTAGTACGTCAGCGAGAGGAAGGTGCCGAGGATCGCCGTGCCGACCAGCAGCGAGGCCAGGAACGACCCGCCCCGGTTGCGGTCGAGGACGATCCGCAGCGGCAGGAGCGGGTGCGCGGCGCGCTGCTCGATGACGACGAAGGCGACCAGGAGCACGGCGGCCGCACCGAACAAGGTGAGCGTGACCGACGAGCCCCAGCCGTCGGTGCCCGCCTTGGTGAACCCGTAGACGAGCGCCAGCAGGCCCCCGGTGACGGTCGCGGCACCCGGAAGGTCGTAGCCGTGGTTGGCCGAGGCCCGGCTCTCGGAGACGAAGCGGAACGCGGCCACGGCGGCGGCGATGGCGATCGGCACGTTGATGAGGAGGGTCCAGCGCCAGGAGGCGAACTCGGTCAGCACGCCGCCGAGGATGAGCCCGATGGCGGCGCCGCCGCCGGCGATGCCCCCGTAGACGGCGAAGGCCCGGGCCCGCTCCTTGGGCTCGGTGAAGGCCACAGTGAGCAGCGACAGGGCGGCGGGCGCCATGACGGCGGCGAAGGCACCCTGGAGGGCACGGGCACTGAAGAGCATGGCCGAGTTCTGGGCCAGGCCCCCGAGGGCCGACGCGGCGGCGAAGCCGACGAGGCTGATCACGAACATCCGCTTGCGCCCGAAGTAGTCGGCGATGCGGCCGCCGAGGAGCAGCAGGCCGGCGAAGGAGAGGGTGTACGCGGTGAGCATCCACTGGCGGTTCGCCGTCGAGATGTGCAGGGCACGCTGTGCGGACGGCAGGGCGATGATCACGACGGAGGCGTCGAGCACCACCATCAGCTGGGCCACCGCGATGATGGCCAGCGCCCGGAAGCGCTTGGGGTCCAGGTTGGGCCCGGTGGTCTGGTCGGGGCGTTCAAGGGTCGATGTCATGGCGTCTCCGTCTCCTGGAAGCCCGAATCCGATTGGTCCGGCTCTGCACCCGACGTCCTCACCTGGGAAAGGTCTGGTTTCGGGGGCTCGGATGGCCTACAATCGGAATCGGAGTATTGGTTCCAGTTAGACTATACGGAACCAGCGCTCCGTTTGTCAACGGGGGAGGAGAGATTTCCGTGGGCCCGAAGTCGAAGCTACCGGGCGGGTGTGACGAGTCGATCGCCGGTGCCGCGCGCCCGCTGCGAGCGGATGCCCAGCGCAACCGCGCCCGCATCCTCGAGGCGGCCGAAGTCGTGTTCGCCGCCGAGGGGATAGAGGTCCCCGTCGACACGATCGCGGAGAAGGCCGGCGTGGGCGTGGGGACCCTCTACCGGCACTTCCCGACCAAGGAGAAGCTGTGCGAGGCCATCCTCTTGGACCGGCTCTCTGCCCTCACGCTCGACGCGCGGGCGCTGGCCGAAGCCGAGGACCCCGCCGCAGCCTTCTTCGGCTTCCTCGGGCACATCGTCGAGCAGGGAGCGGCCAAGCGGGACCTCCTGGTCGCCGTGATGGGCGCCGGCGTGGAGTTCGAGGCGGCGGCCGCGGAGGTGAAGGACGGGCTGCGCGACGCGGTCGGCGTGCTGTTGGAACGCGCCAAGGGAGTGGGCGCGGTGCGCCCGGACGTGACGGCGACGATGGTGGTGGCCCTCGTCGGCGCGACCTGTCAGGCGGCGGCGCACAGCGGCGCCGCACCCGCCTGCGACATGCTCGCCATCGTCTGCGACGGGCTGCGGCCGCAGGGCTGAGCACCCCTCGTCGGACAAGCCACCCAGCTGCCCAGACCTCCCGCTGGTACGCCGGCAGGACGCGCCGCTTCCAAATGCGGGAGTATGTCTGCTCATGAAGGCAGCGGTGTACTACGAGACGGGGGCGCCCGACGTCTTCCGCTACGAGGACGTGCCTGACCCCGTGCCCGGGCCGGGGGACATCCTGGTCGACGTCGAGGCGGTCAGCATCGAGGGGGGCGACACCCTCAACCGGCTCGGCGGCGACCTGGGCCGGGTGCCGCACATCGTCGGCTATCAATGCGCCGGCACGGTGGCGGAGGTGGGCGCCGACGTACGCGGGTTCGCGATCGGGGATCGCGCCGTGACCGTCGGCCTGGACGGGTCGCACGCCCAGCGCAGGGCGGTGCCGGAGGCCTTCGCCTGGAAGATCCCCGACGGCGTCCCCACCGACCAGGCGGCCTGCGTGCCCGTGCCCTTCGGGACGGCCGACGACTGCCTCTTCGAGTTCGGCCGCCTGCAGGCGGGAGAGACGGCGCTCGTCCATGCCGGCGCCGGAGGCGTGGGCATCGCGGCCATTCAGATGGCCAAGCGGGCGGGCGCCCGCGTCCTTGCCACGGCCTCGAGCGACGACCGGCTCGAGCGCCTGGGTGAGCTCGGCCTCGACGAGGGCATCAACTACGCCACCCACGACTTCGTCGCCGAGGCGCGCCGCCTGACCGACGGCCGCGGCGTCGACGTCGTGGTGGACTCGGTGGGGGGCGTGACCCTGCAGGGGAGCATCAACGTGCTGGCCTACCGCGGCCGCTGCGTCACCGTCGGCGACGCCGGGCGTTCGACCGCCGAACATCTCGACATCTCGGGCATGCGGCCCAACAACCAGACGCTGTCGGGCTACTTCCTCGGCGCCGAGCTGCTGCTGTACCCGCGGGCGCACGCCATGATCGCCGGTCATCTCGAGGCCATCGCGAGAGGCGAGCTCAAGGTGGTCATCGATCGCGCCTTCCCGCTCTCCGACGCGGCGGGCGCGCACGCCTACATCGAGAGCCGGCAGGCCTTCGGCCGGGTGCTGCTCGTTCCCTGAGGCCGGCGTCGCTCCCGGCTCCACCGCCCGAGGCCCCGTCGGGTGCCGCTGGGAGAGGTCAGGCGTGCTGCACTCCGGTGCAGCGGGGTCTCGGCCCTGCTCCCGGGCGCTGCGAGGTGTCCGCCGCCAGGGCCTGACCCCGTGGCTGGTCGGTCGCATCCTCGACATCGACCCGAAGCGCCCGCCGAGACAGTGATCGTAAGCTGGGGACGATGGCGCTCACGGTCGAAGACATCGTCGCCATGTGTCAGACGGCGTTGGCGGAGCACACGCCGGTCCTGGCCGTGCGCGACGTCCTCGAGGAGTTGGTGACCCACCCCGCCCGACTCGAGGAGGCACTCGGGCCGGTCGAGGTCGGCGGAATCACCACGTTGCACAATGCCGCCGATCTCACGGTGCTGCACGTTGCGTGGACCCCGGGGATGGCGCTCTATCCCCACGAGCACCGGATGTGGGCGGCCATCGGCATGTACGGCGGCCAGGAGGACAACGCGTTCTTCCGACGAGCTCCGGAGGGTCTGGAGTCAACGGGGGGCCGAGAGGTGCCGGCCGGTGACGTGCTCGTCCTCGGCGACGAGGCCATCCACTCGGTCGCCAATTCCCGCCGTGAGTTCGCCGTGGCCCTCCACGTCTACGGCGGCGACTTCTTCAACGTCGAGCGCTCCGAGTGGGACTTCGAGACGCTCGAAGAGCGGCCACGCGACTTCGAACGCACTGCCCGCCTCTTCGAAGAGGCCAACACCCGCTGGCTCCAACAACAGCCCTGACTGCGACAGGCGACTTCTCGACGTAGGCCACCAGGGGCGGAAGGACGCCGCGGTTCTCCTCACCGCTGCGACCCTGGGGCGGTGGCGACGCGAGCCCCGCCATCATGGCTGCGACATCCTCGACGTCCGCGACGACGGCAACCGTCCAAAGGGTGCGGGGCAAGGGACCGCCTTCGATCGGCGAGCCCTCGACCCACCGCAACCCTGTGGCCTGTCCGATCCAACGCCGGGTCACGTGCTCCGCTGACTCGGGGCTTGTGGTCCGGTCACAACATGTTAGTCTTGACTAACATGTTGGTCGGTGAGCGTGATCACGAGCCAGAACGAGACGGCGGCCGTGCCCGAGGCCAGGCCCGGCCTCGACCTGCTCGCGGTGTTGGCCGAACCCAACCGGCGGCGACTGCTGGAGTTGCTGCGCGGGGGCGAGCGCACGGTCACGGAGCTGGCGGCCGAGTTCTCGGTCACCCGCCCCGCCGTCTCGCAGCACCTCGGGGTGCTCGCCGGCGCGGGGCTGGTCGAGGCCCGGCAGGAGGGCCGGTTCCGCCGCTACCGGCTCGTCCCGGCGGGCATGGCGGCGCTGCGCAGCACCCTCGACGCCTTCTGGACCACCGAGCTCGAGGATCTCGCCTCAGCCGAGCCGCCGGACACGCCCGCCTCACCCAAGAAAGGAAGCCCTCATGACGATTGAGAAGTCCGTCCTGGTCCCACTCGACGCCGACCAGACCTTCGCACTGCTGACCGAGCCCGAGCGCTTGCGGCGCTGGCAGGTGGTGTCGGCCCGTCTCGACCTGCGCGCCGGCGGCGACTTCCGCTGGACCGTGGTGCCCGGGGCCAATGCCGGCGGGACGTTCGTCGAGGTCGAGCCCGGCAAGCGCCTCGTCTACACCTGGGGATGGGAGGGTGACGAGGCGCTCCCACCAGGCGCGTCGACAGTCACGGTCACGCTAGAGCCGGCCGAGGGCGGCACCAGCGTGCACCTGGTCCACGAGGGGCTGACTCCCGACCAGGACGAGAACCACTCGCACGGCTGGGACCACTTCCTCGGACGCCTGGTGGCCGCGGGAAAGGAGGGCGACGCCGGCCTCGATCAGTCGCTGGTGCGCGACGCAGAGGCCTGGGACCAGCTCAGCGCGGCCGAGGCCTCGCTCGCCATGTGCACGCACGCGCTGCGGGCGATGGGACCCGGCGATGGCAAGGCCCAGACGCCGTGCGCCAAGTTCGACGTCGACCAGTTGACCGGCCACCTGGCGGGGTCGCTGGTCGCTCTGGGCGGGTGCGCGGGGGTTTCGGTCTCGCCGGACGAGGACGCCGCGTACGAAGTGCGCATCGCGGACCTGGCCCAGCCCGTCCTCGAGGGCTGGCGTCGGCGCGGCCTCGAGGGGACGGTGCAGCTCGCGGGCGGCGAGATGCCGGCCGAGCTGGCCTCACGGATCCTGTCCCTGGAGTTGCTGGTACACGCCTGGGACTACGCCCGCGCCACCGGGCAGGAGCTCCCGAGCAACGACGGGCTCAGCACCTACGTGCTCGGTCTCGCGCGCGACGGTCTGATCCAGCCCACCCTGCGCAACGGTGACGCCTTCGGCGAAGAGGTCTCCGTGAGCCCCACCGCCGACCCGATGGCGCAGCTCGTGGCCTACACCGGCCGAGAGCCCTGACTCAGGTCGTCGCGGAACCGCGCCAGCGGCGCTCGAAGGGCAGCCGCCAGGTCCTCGGCGCGATGAGGTCATAGATCGCCTGCGGCCCCCAGCTGCCCTTGGCATAGGGCTGCGCCGGTGGTGGGCGCTCGAGCAGGGGCGTCGAGATCTCCCACAAGCGTTCGATGCCCTCCGCCGTGTTGAACAGTGTGTGGTCACCGACCATGGCGTCGTGGATGAGCCGCTCGTAGGCCTCGAGCACGTCGGCGTCCTGCCCCGTCTCGTGCAGGGCGAACTGCAGGCTGAGCTTCTCGAGCTTCATGCCCGGTCCCGGCCTCTTCCCGTAGAAGGAGAGGGACAGCTTGGAGGAGTCGGCCAGGTCGAAGGTGAGGTGGTCGGGGCCCTGGGCGCCCATGCCCGAGTCGTCGGGGAACATCGACCGGGGGGGCTCCCGGAAGGCGATGGAGATGATCCGCTCGCCGCCGCCGAGCTGCTTTCCGGTGCGCAGGAAGAAGGGCACGCCGGCCCAGCGCCAGTTGTCGATGTCACAGCGCAGGGCGACGAACGTCTCGGTGTCCGAGTCGGCCGCCACACCGGGGATGTCGCGGTAGCCCTCGTACTGGCCGCGCACGACGTGGGTCGGATCGAGGAGGCGCATGGAGCGGAAGACCTTGTTCTTCTCCTCGTTGATGGGGCCCGCCGAGAGCTCGGTCGGTGGTTCCATGGCCATGAAGCCGAGGATCTGGAACAGATGCGTGACCACCATGTCCTTGAAGGCGCCCGTGGCCTCGTAGAACTTGACGCGGTCGTCGACGCCGAGCGTCTCGGGCACGTCGATTTGCACGTGGTCGATGTGGTCCCGGTTCCAGATCGGCTCGAAGAGGCCGTTGGCGAAGCGAAAGGCCAGGATGTTCTGCGCCGCCTCCTTCCCGAGGAAGTGATCGATGCGGAAGATCTGGCTCTCGTCGAAGTACTGGTGCAGCATGTCGTTCAGTGCCACGGCGCTGGCCAGGTCGGTCCCGAACGGCTTCTCCATGATCACCCGCGAGCGCTCGACCAACTTGGCGTCGGCCAGCATCTGGATCACGTCGCGGTCCGCCACCGGCGGGATGCTGAGATAGTGCAGCCGGCGCGGTTCGCCCCCGATTGCGTCCTCCGCCTGGTGGACGGCGTCGGCCAGCGCCTCCGGCCCGGCACTCGTGGACACGAAGGTCAGCCGCTTCTCGAAGTTGGCCCACTGGAGCAGCGAGATCTTGCCCGTGGCGAACTGGTCGCAGGCGTGGCGGGCCAGGTGGCGGAAGTCCTCGTCGCTCAGGTCGCTGGTGGAGCTCCCGACGATCCGGTACTCGGGCATCATCCCGGTCTGGGAGAGATGCAGCAGCCCCGGCAGCAGCTTGCGCGCCGCCAGGTCGCCCGTCGCACCGAAGAGGACGATGACGTGCGGTTCCATCTGCGACGTAGGCGCCGCCGAGGCCACCGTCTCGCTGCGGTCGACGACCTCGGTCACGATGCCGGCCGCCGCTCGTTGAGCTCGGACACGTTGGCGCCCATGATCTTGGCCACGGACTCGGGCGGGAGCTTCTGGAGCTCGGTCACCCAGTCCGTCGGCTCGGGCAGGCCCTCGATGTGCGGCCAGTCCGAGCCGAAGATGACCCGGTCGTCGCCCATGAGGTCCACGATCTCGTCGACGTCGTCCTCCCAGAAGGGGTTGATCCACACGTGGCGGCGGAAGGTGACCACGGGGTCCTCGGAGAAGTAGCCGGGCATGCGCCGGGCGGTCGTACGCAGCTTCTTGAACAACGGGGCGAGGAACTCCGAGCCGTTCTCGACAGAGGCGATGCGCAGGTTGGGGAAGCGGCCGAAGAGCTTCTCGAGGATGAGGGTGGCCAGGAAGTCGTGGGCCGCCCGCTCGATGGCGAACATCTTGATGCTCGGGCGCGCCGGACCGGCGCGGAACGACGCCGAGAAGCCGTCGGTGGCGTACCCGTTGGAGGACAGCCCGGCGTCCCCGGCGTGCACGACCACGGTGATGCCGGCCTCGTCCACCCGGGCCCAGAAGGGATCGAAGGCGTCGGCGGCCGGCGAGAGCGGGCCTGTCACCGTGGTCGGCGCAGCCGCCCGCATGACGACGGCGCGGGCACCCGCCTGCAAAGCCCACTCGAGCTCGCGAACGGCCTCGTCCACGTCGGCCAACGAGATATAGGGGGCCGCGAAGATGCGGTCGGCGTACGCCATGCCCCAGTCCTCTGCGAGCCAGCGGTTGAACGCCCGGAACAAGAGGACCACCGCGCCGGGGTCGTGCTTGAGCGCCTCCTCGTAGAGCATGCCCAGCGTCGGGAAGAGCCAGATCTTGGCCAGGCCCTGGGCGTCCATGGTGGCGAGCCGCGCGTCGCGATCGCGGTACTCGGGGCGAATGGGCTCGGGCGACCCCATGAGCTCGTGCATCGGCCGGCCGTCGGGGTTGCCCCGGAAGTAGTCGACCAGGGCGCCCGCGGGGGCGATCGGGTTGAAGGTCGGGTTGGTGACGGCCCGGCTGATCGTGCCGCCCAACGAGTGGTACTTCCGCCCGCCGACGTCGACCCACTGGATCACCCGGGGCCCGAGCGCAGGGTCGAGGTGTCGCGTGAACGCATCGAGCGCCTCGTAGTAGTGGTTGTCGGCGTCGAAGACAGGTGAGTCGACAGGGGGCATGGTCAGCCTTCCGAGGGCGGGCGCGACACCCAAACTGTATTAGCTGGCAGTGGGTGGTCCCGCAGCGGTGTGCGCAACCCCCGCCGGGTCCACCGCCCAGTTCGGCGCCTGGCCCCACCGCTCGCCGTAGACGAGCTCGGGCAGCGGGCGCCGGCGGACCGGGCCATGGCGTCCCTGGGGGCGCCCGATCGTGATCGTGGCCATGAGATCGACCTCTTCGGGGATGTGCAGCAGGGCCCGCAGCTCGGCGTCGGCGGCGAACTGCCAGCCCGTCATGACGCCGCCGTAGCCGAGGGCACGGGCCGCCAGGAGCACGTTCTGGCAGGCGGGGTAGACCGAGGCGCCGTCCGTGTAATTGGTGTGGCGGTAGTGCACGAAGCAGGCCAGGATCAGCACGGGCACGGACTCGAAGGTGTCGACGTAGTGCTGCATGGTGCGGGCCATGCGGGACTTCGGGGAGTCGGCATCGGCGCCCGACCCCTTGTCGTAGCCGTCGGCCTGCCGCTTGGCGGCCCAGAATTTGCGGGCCCCCTCGCCGAGCAGCCGCTTCGCCTCACGGGCCACCGGCCCGTCGGTGAGGACGATGAAGCGGAAGGGCTGACGGTTGGACCCGCTGGGCGCCCGGGTGGCGGCAAAGAGGATGTCGCGCAGTACTTCGTCGGGGACGGGCTCGTCGGTGTAGCGCCGGATGGCCCGGGTCGAGAGCAGCCCCTCGTAGAGCGAGATGGTCTCCTCGTCCCCGCCGGGGCTCACCGGGGGGACCCGCTGACCAGGGTGAACCGCCGGGCGAGCCCGGTGCCCGCAGTCGCTGCCATGGCGGCGACCCTACCAACGCCAATGGGCGGCGGGTTGCCCGCGGCAAACCAGGGGACGCGGTCCGCTAGGTTGCGCCGCCGTGCCCGGACGGCCCTCCCTCGCCCTCGTGGGCGCCCTCGTGGCAGCCCTGCTGGCCGCTGTGGGCGTGCTCACACCGCCGTCCCCGGCGGGTGCCGCCGCGACCTCGGCGGTGACGGCGATGCCCCCCCTGGGCTTCCTCCACGTGGTGACGCCGACAACCGGCTCCGACCTGACGCCCTACCTGGCCGACGCCGCCGGGCGAGAGGCGCTGCTGCGCGGCGCCGCGGCGGTCGGGATGGAGGACGTCGCCTACCCCGACGCGAACGGCGGGCCCGCACTCTTCCCGGTGGCGCCGTCCGCCTACGCCGGGCGCTGCCC
Organism: uncultured Acidimicrobiaceae bacterium; assembly: GCA_963730395.1. Taxonomy (GTDB): domain Bacteria; phylum Actinomycetota; class Acidimicrobiia; order Acidimicrobiales; family RAAP-2; genus Bog-473. The sequence continues at coordinate 142,944 of CAVSSK010000021.1, forward strand.
CAAGGCCTCGGCGCTGATCCCCCAGCCGCCGCTGTGCGAAGTGCAGGCCTCACTTCCCGCCTACTCGCAGTCCACCGCACCGGGGAGCGGCGACGACTTCGCGCAGATGCGCTCCCTCGGCTTCGACGTGGTCCGCCTGGTCCTCAATTGGAGCCAGCTCGAGCCCACGGCGGGCACCTACTCGGCCACGTACCTCAACCGGGTGGCCCAGGTGGTGGGCTGGGCACGACAGCAGGGCATCTACGTGATCCTCGACATGCACCAGGACCAGTACTCGCGCTACATCGTGCCCGCCAAGAGCGGGAGCGCCCCCTCGGGCTGCACCCCGTCGGGGGGCGGCGACGGAGCGCCGGGCTGGGCCGTGCAGGCCGACGGCAAGCCGGCATGCGCGCTGTTCGGCATCGACGAGCTGAACCCGGCCGAATCGGCGTCCTTCTACAACTTCTGGCACAACTCGCCCGTGACCGGCCCCCAGGGGCAGGCACCGGGGACCGGCCTGCAGGACCACTACATCGGCGCGCTCGCCGCGCTGGCGCGGCGGTTCGCGGGCACCCCGGCCGTGCTCGGCTACGAGCTGATGAACGAGCCGCAGCCGGGGTCCATCGGCTCGACGCCGGCCGCGAACGGGTACCAGGCCAGCAGCCAGGAGCTCTACCCGTTCTACGCGCGGGCCATCGAGGCGATCACGGGCGTGCGAGACGGCCTCCCCAGCTGCCCCGCCACCGCACCGACGTCGCTGACCGGCTCGTGCGCCTACCCGCAGCTGGCCTCCGTCACCCACCAGCAGGTCTTCTTCGAGCCACTGGCATACCGGAACCTGGTGGACTTCTCCCTGCAGGTCTCCGCGCCCTTCTCGTCGTACCCCAACCTCGTGTTCGCACCCCACGTGTACACCTACGCGTTCACGATCGCGCAGGAGCTGCTCGGCCAGCCCGCCAAGCCGGGCGGGTTCCCGCCCAATTTCACATTCGGCTACCAGACGGCCGAGTCCGAGGCACAGGCGATGCGCGCCGCGGTGTTCACCACCGAGTTCGGCGACTCGGCCGGCACGGACCCCACCATCCTGGCCAACGAGTTGGCGGCACAGGAGTCGACACAGACGGGCGGCACCCTGTGGGCGTGGAAGGGCCTGTCCAAGACACCCGTGACGTGCTGGTGCACGCGTTGGCAGCACTCGAGCTACCAGACGACGGCCAACGGCACACCTGGGAAGGGCAACCCCTCGTCGGTGCCGTCGCCCAATGACCTCCTGATCGCGAGCCGCCAACAGCTCATGATGCGGGTGTGGCCGGTGGCCACCGCCGGGCGGCTCGGCGCGTACGCCTACGACCCGGCCACCCGCACCTTCGCCATGGTGGCGTCGTCGAGCTCGGACGGCCGACGAGGCGACCGGGAGACCGACACGGTGGTCTCCATACCCTCCACGGTCCACGGCGTGGTGCACGTCAGCGGGGCGGCCTCCCTCGACACCGTCGTGACCCGACCCGACGGCAGCCGGATGGCCTACGTGACGACGACGGGCCCCGGTGGGCCGTCCCCGTATGGCATCACCGTCGGCCCGGCCTCCACCGCCCTGGTCGACCGGGTGACCGCGGAGGCCGCCAGTCCGCCCCCGCCGATCGGTGAGCCGGCGGCACGGGCCATGGCGGAGGGCGCGCTCAACGCAGCGGCGAATTCCTCCAACGCGTCCCTCCGCTCGACGGCGCAGCTCGTGCAGGGGCTCGCCGGCATCGTGCTCGGCTCGTCCGACCCCAACCCCTGAGCAGACGGTCAGAGGGTGGGGATCCGTAGCCGGGCGGTGAGCTCGATCTCGACGGCGATGTCGAACGGGAGCTCGGCCAGGCCGACCGCACTGCGGGTGTGACGCCCGGCATCGCCGAAGACGTCGACGAGCAGGTCCGAACACCCGTCGATGACCGCGGGAGTCTGGTTGAAGCCGGGAGCCACGTTCACCATGCCGAAGACCTTGACGATGCGCTCGATGCGGTCGAGATCCCCCAGTTCCTGATGCAACGTCGCCAAGATCGACAGCGCCGTGCGGCGGGCCGCCTCTCGGCCCTCCTCGAGGGACAGTTCACGACCGACCTTGCCGCGGATGATGCGATCTCCGTCGATGGGGCCGTGGCCGCCCACATGGACGAGGCCGTCGTCGACGACACAGGCCAGATAGTTCCCGGCAGGTGGGAAGGGGGGCGGCAGCGCAATGCCGAGCTCCGCGAGTCGCTCCGTGATCATGGGCGCAGACCATGTGAGCCCGCCTCACCGGCGTCCTCGATTCCGTCGACGACGTAGAGCGTTGCCCGGGCGGCGCCGTCGCGTAGCTTCTTGATCGCCGCGTACTCCTCGCTGTGGTACCAGTCGAGTGCGGCCTGGCGCGTCGGGAACGCGAGCACCACGGTGCGACTCGCCGGCATCTCCCCTTCGAGCGCCGTGGCGTCGCCGCCGCGCACCAGGTACCGGCCCCCAGCCGCGACGATGTTCGGTGCCACCTGCGCCTTGTACTCCTCGTACTTCACGGCGTCGAGGATGTCTGCCTGGTAGATCACATACGTCGTCATCGCACTCCGATCCGGACCTACTGTTGCCCGATCACCGACTCGCCGAAGCGATGGAGCGACTCGACGGCGTGGGCCAGCGAATCGCCCGGCACCCCGACGCCCGCCCAGGTGACCCCGAGCTGCGCCAGCTCCTCCACCGCCGCCAGCTGGGCCCCGGCGTCGAACCTGTCGCTCCCCGGGTCTCCACCGGCCCCGGAGCCGAACGACACGTCGATCTCGGACGGGTCCCGCCCCGCCTCGTCGACGAATTGCCACAGCTCGTCGAGCATGGGGCGAAGGTCGTCCAGGGTCTCGAGGGGCCGGGTCTTGGCCGTCTGGGCCAGGACCCGGGGGGCAGGGAATGGGTTCCAACCGTTGCCGTAGCGGGCAACCCGGCGCCGGGACAACCGGCTGTTCCCCCCGACCCAGATCGGAGGGAACGGATCCGGCTTGGGGTTCGCGCTCTGGCCCTTGGCGGTGAAGGTCCGCCCCTCGTGAGCGAAGTCGTCCTGGCTCCAGATCCCGAGGATGACCTCGATGGCCTCGTCGAAGAGCGCGTTGCGCTCGTCGAAGTCGACGCCCAACGCGCTGTACTCGCCGCGCAGGTAGCCGGTGGCGACGGACAGCGTGAAGCGGCCACCGGACAGCGCGTCGAGGGTGGCGGCCGCCTTGGCCACCAGGAACGGATTGCGATAGGGCAGCACCAGGATGTTGGGGATCAAACGGAGCCGGTCGGTCACGGCGGCGCAGAAGGAGAGGGCGGTGAACGGGTCGAGGGCATCGTGCCCGCCGGCCTGCAGCCATCGCTCGGAGGGGGCCGGATGGTCGGTGAAACCGATGCCCGAAAACCCGGCCTCCTCGGCGGCCACGCAGAATTCAGTCAGGCCGGCCTTGGTCAGGAGCTCGGGATTGTACGGATGGGAGATCAGGGGGTACGTCACCCAGAAGTTCATGGCGTCAGACCTTAACGTCGGCGGACGATCTCCCTGGGGGGAGAACGAAGGTTTCTCCGGTCACGGTCTGCGCCATCGTTGACGCTCGGAGCACCGCTTCCTAGGGTGAGCGCCGCTGCGGGCACGTGAGGGCTCGAGCGAGTGCCACGGCGAGGAGCCGGATGGCCGGACGAAGGGGACACGGTCATGGCGACGTTTGTGCTCGTGCACGGTGGCGGACACGGCGGGTGGTGCTGGCGGCGCCTGACGCCGTATCTCCGGGGCGCAGGGCACGAGGTCTACACACCGACGCTGACCGGTCTCGGCGAGCGGGCACATCTCCTCGGCACCGACGTCGACCTGGACATGCACATCGACGACGTGGTCGCCGTCCTCAAGTACGAGGACCTGCGCAGTGTGATCCTCGTGGGCCACAGCTACGGGGGGATGGTCATCACCGGTGTCGCCGACCGCGCTCCTTCCCGGGTCGGGCACCTCGTCTACCTCGATGCGGCGACCCCGACGGACGGCCAGTCACTCGCCGACGTGTCGCCCGACCTGATGGAGATGGCCCGCAGCATGGGCAAGGTGGTCGACGGAGTCGAGCTCGTCCTGAACTACATGGCGGAGGCCGGTCGTTTCTACGGCGTGACGGACCCGGAGGCGCTCGAGTGGATGCAGGGACGGCTGACGCCGCAGCCATGGAGGAGCTTCGAGCAGAGCCTGCGCCTGACGGACGAGCAGGCGGTGCGGCGCATCCCCAGGACCGACGTCGTCTGCCGGAACCCCATGTCCGACGCCGGTGCGAGCCTCGAGGAGCGGACGCGTGGCGCGGACCGGGTGTTCGAGATCGAGACCGGGCACGACCTGATGATCACCGAGCCCGAGAAGGTCTCCGAGTTCCTGCTCCAGCTCACCTGAGCCGCCTGGCCGCGCCCTCAAGTCGGGGGTGGCGGATGGTCACGCCACAGGTCCGTGATCCGCACCCCGATCTCGGACAGCAACGAACGGAAGAGGGGGAGCGACAGCCCGAGGACGTTGGACGGACAGCCGTCGATGCCTTCGACGAACGGTCCCCCGTGGCCCTCGATGCTGAAGGCACCGGCCAGCTCCAGCACCTGTTCCCGCGCCGCGTAGGCGCCCAGTTCCTCCCCGGTCGGGCTGCCGAACCGGATCAGGGTGCTGGCGACGCCGCTCACGCGTCGTCCCGATCGCGTGTCGATCAGGCAGTGGCCGGTGTGGAGTCGGCCGTGCCGGTTCGAGAGGCGCTGCCACGTGGCGACGACCTCGGACGCGGACGCCGGTTTGCCGAGCGCAGCCCCGTCGAGGTCCAGCAGCGAGTCGCAGCCCAGGACCAGCGCGCGCTCGCAAAGGGGCGCCACCGCCGACGCTTTGCGCTCGGCGAGCACCGTGACCGCGCCAAGCGCCGGCAGCTCTCCGACGTCCTCGTCCACCCCGCTCACCACGACCTCGGGGTCGAAGCCGGCATCGCGCAGGACCCGGAGCCTCGCCTTGGAGCCGGAGGCGAGAACCAGGCGTGGGGCCTCTGTCTTGGACACGGACGCAAGTATGCCCAGCCGGAGACGGGATCAGGGGGTGGTCCGGTGGTGGGCCGTCGTCGCATGGGGGTCGAGTCCGGTGGCGGCCGGGTCGACGTGGATGATGGCGTCGGACAGCTTCGAGACGTGGTGGAGCAACTCGTGCTGCGCGATCTCGGCGATGTCGTGCGCCCCGGTGAGGGGGATCGAGCCATCGACGCTGAGGCGCACCTGGGCGAGGAGCCGGTGTCCCATCCAGCGGGCCCGCACCTCGGTCACGGCCACGACGCCATCGACCGCGGCGACCGTCCGTTCGATGCGGGCGACGACGGCCGGATCGACGGCGTCGAGCAGGCGCTGCCCGACACTCAACGCGGCCTGGTAGCCGACGACGAGGATGGCGGCCGTGATGACGAGGCCGACCGCAGCGTCTGCCCACTGTGCCCCGAGGGCGACGGCGATGGCGCCGATGAGCACGAGCAGTGAGGTGACGCCGTCGGTGCGGGCATGGACGCCGTCGGCCTCCAGGGCGGCCGACCCGATGCGGCGGCCGACCCGGATGCGGTACTGGGCGACGACCTCGTTGCCCACGGCGCCGATGACGGCGGCGACCATCACGATGCCGAGGTGCGTGATCTTCTGGGGATGGATCAGGCGGTCGATCGCTTCGTAGCCGGCGAAGGCGGCCGAACCGAAGATGAGGGCGAGCACCACCAGCCCGGCCACATCCTCGGCCTTGCCGTAGCCGTAGGTGAAGCGCGGCGTCGGGGCGCGACGCCCGAGCCGGAAGGCGAGCCACAACGGGACGGCGGTCAAGGCGTCAGCCGCGTTGTGCAGCGTGTCGCCCAGGAGGGCGACCGACCCGCTGGCGACCACGACGAAGGCTTGCGTCCCCGCCGTGACCAGGAGGATGACGAGCGAGATGGCCACGGCCCGGATGCCGGCCCGGCTCCCTTCGAGGGCCTGGTCCAGCGAGTCCTTGGCGTCGTGCGGGTGGGGGGCGATCACTCCCCGGAGGAACCCCCGGAGACCCTCGTGATGCGGGCGCCCCTGATGGTGGTGCCCGTGGTCGTGGTGATCGTGCCCCTGACGCTCGGAGGCACCATGGTGATCCGGATGAGAGCCCGATCGGCCGACGGTCGTGGCCACAGCGGCCATTGTCGTGCCGCGTCGGTCGGAGTGCACGTTGCAAGTCGGTCGCACCTGCTCGTCGGACGCAACCGCAAAGGCTCCGCCGGGCGGGGGCGTCAGCCCAAGATGTTCACGGCGCGCGAGACGACCACGGCCACGGTCACCAGCGACGCCAGGGACTGCAGCATCATCAACAACTTGGCCCACGCCGTGAGGGGCATCGTGTCGGTCGGGCTGAACGCGGTCGCGTTCGTGAACGACGTGTAGAGATAGTCGAGGAAGTCCGGTGTCCATCCCGGCGCCGAGCCCGGGGTGGACATCTGTGGGAAGAGGAAGTCCGGTTGGCGGTGCTCAGGCTGCTGCCGGGTCGCCGGACCGCCACGGTCGAGCTCCCAGTACCACAGCCCGAACACGATGACGTTGGTCAGCCAGATCGGAACGGACGCGTAGACCAGGGAACGCCCTCCGGCGTGACCCCCGCTCTGGTAGAGCAGCGCGTGGATGAGATCGATGAGTGAGATCACGTTGGCCACGGTGATCAGCGCGATCAATGCGATGCCGACGATCCGCAGGCGCGACTCCTCCTTGGAGATGTGCCCGGGGTTGGCGATGAGGAGGACGAGCAGCAGGCCCCCCTCCAGGGAGGGAATGAGGGCGCGGTTGCCCAGGTAGCGAATGAGGTCGTCGGGGAGGATCAACTGGAGCGACATGGCCGCGAGCGTCGCGATCAGTGCGGGCCAGCGGGGCTCCCTGGGCGATCGGATGCCCCACGCGACCTCGTCGTCCCGTTGGCGAGTCGGCGCGTCGCCCATGGAGCCAACGTACCCAGGCTGCGCCGTCGATCGGGGGATGTCGGATCGGCCCACAACGAGGCTTTGCCGGGCTTGATCCGCCGTTGCGGCCGACGCAGCGGCCGACGGGGCACGAACGGCGGCCGATCGCGGGTGGTCAGCGTCGTGGCACAGGTGGGAGGATGGCGACTCGCCGACGAAAGGGCCAGCAGTGCCACACGGAGCCGATCTCTTCGACCGGATTGGCAGGCTCCTCGAGCGGCGGGAGGGGTGGCACTTCGGGCCTTCGACGACCCCGGGGCTGCAGCCGTCCTGGTGCCTCGACCCCGGAGGCGAGATCACCCTCGCCGTCAGCGTGATCGACGGGGCCGTGTGTGTCTACGTGCCCACTGGCGACCGTGAGATCTGGCTCAGCGGCCTGGACGAGCTCGCTGCGTGGATCGACCGCAACGAGGCTGAGTTCCTCTTGTCCTGAGTCGGTCGACCGTCACCGTGGTGCAAGGGCGCCGGATCACACGGCACAATGGGTCATGTCGAGTGCGAACATCAATGGAACAGAGCTCTACTTCGAGCGGCTCGGATCGGGACCCAGCCTTCTGTTCTTGAACGGCACGGGCGCGACCGTGGCCAACGCGTCGCCTCTCCTCACGGTCTTTGCCCGAGCCTTCGAGGTGGTGGCGTTCGACCAACGGGGCATCGGACGTTCGGCACTGCCGGACGGTCCGTACACCATGGCCGACCTGGCTGCGGATGCCCTGGACCTGGCCGACCACCTCGGGTGGGAGCACTTCCGGCTCGCCGGCGTCAGCTTCGGGGGCATGGTCGCTCAAGAGGTTGCGGTCACTGCACCCGACCGCCTGGACCGCCTGGCGCTCCTCTGCACGTCCTCGGGCGGAGCCGGCGGTGCGTCGTTCCCGCTGCACGAACTGGCCGGGATGGATCCGGCTGAGGTCTCGGCGCAGATCCTCGACACCCGTTTCACCCCCGACTGGCTGGAGCACCACGATGGCGATCGGGCCCTCGCGTCGTTGATGGCGCAACGCTCCACGACGGACAAATCGGAGGACGAGCGCAAGGGCGAGGAGCTCCAACTCGGAGCACGCCGCGGGCACGACGTCTACGACCGGCTCCCTCGCATCACCTGTCCGACCCTGGTGGCATCAGGCCGCTATGACGGCATCGCTCCAGCAGCCAACGGAGAGGCGATCGCGCGGCAGATACCGAATGCCACGATGCGGCTCTTCGAGGGGGGCCACCTCTTCTTCCTCCAAGACTCCCTGGCGTTCCCCGCGATCCTGCATTTCCTCACGAGTGACTAGACCTGACTTCGCACAGCGACGTCTCGCCCGCGCCGGGTCGGACGGATCTGGTCGTATCGAGTCCGAGAGGGCGAGGGCGCCGGTTCAGCGCGGGGCGCGGGGCATGCCCAACCCGACCATGGCGACGATGTCGCGCTGGATCTCGTTCGTCCCGCCGCCGAAGGTGAAGATCGTCTGGCTCCGGGCCTGCTGCTCCAGGCGGCCCCGCAGGACGGCCGCCGGTGCATCCTCCACCAGGTAGCCGGCCTGGCCCACGACCTCGAGCAGGACCCGATAGACCTCGAGCGCGAGCTCGGTTCCGTACACCTTGGTGGCCGACGCATCGGCGGGACTCAGCCCCTTGTCGGAGGCCCACGCCACCTTCCAGTTCAAGAGCTTCAGCACCTCGACCTTCGCCTGCACCCTGGCCAGGCTGATCTGGACCCACTCGTGATCGATCGCCATGCGTCCGTCTGCGAGCCGGTGGTCCTGTGCCCACCGACGCACTTCGCTCAGGCTCCGGAGCAAACCCGAAGCCGGGCAGATCGCCACTCGTTCGTGATTGAGCTGGTTGGTGATCAGCTTCCAGCCCTGGTTCTCCGCCCCGACAAGGTTCTCTGCCGGGACCCGGACATCCTCGTAGAACGTCGAGCTGGTGATGTCTCCGGCGATGGTGGCCAAGGGGGCCCAGTGAAATCCGGGGGTGTCGACGGGCACGATGAAGACCGAGAGACCCTTGTGCTTGGGGGCGTCGGGGTCGGTCCGGGCCGCCAGCCAGACGTAGTCGGCATACTGGATCGCGCTCGTGTAGATCTTCTGGCCGTTGATCACGTACTCGTCCCCGTCTCGTACTGCCCTTGTCCGCAGTGCAGCCAGGTCGGTGCCCGCCGAGGGCTCGGTGTAGCCGATGGAGAAATGGACCTCGCCGCGCAGAATGCCTGGCAGGAGCCTTTGCTTCTGTTCGTTGGTGCCGAGGGCCATGAGCGTCGGGCCGACACTGTTCAACGTCAGCAGCGGCAGCGGCACACCCGCCCAGTGGGACTCCTCGACGAAGATCATCTGATCGATCGGCCCGCGGGCTTGACCCCCGTACTCCAGGGGCCACCCGAGGCCCAGCCAGCCGTCGTGACCCATGCGGCGGATGTACTGGGTGTAGGTCGGCTCTTGGAGGGTCGATCGCTCGACGTCGGCGACCAGCTCTTCGAAGTACGCCCGGAGCTGATGCTGCAGGTTCCGTTCGTCTGCGGTGAACTCCAGGAACACGTGGCCTCCGGTCGAGATCCCATTATCGCGAGGCGCGGCCCTGCCGACCTACTCGTGCCGGCAGGGAGCAGTCGGGTCTCGGGCTGGGCGCCGGCCGGGGACCGAGCGGGCAGGGTGTTAACTGAGGAGGTGGCGCACTCCAACGGATCCGACCGCCGTCATCCGCTCACCCTCGAGGAGGTCGAGGTGGCCATCCGCGCCTCGTGGTCCCTCGAGTCGTGCGATCCGACGGACGCCGCGGAGTGGACACCGGACAATCCGTCGCGGGGCCAGTGTGCCGTGACGGCCCTGGTCGTGCACGACCTGCTCGGCGGCCAGCTGCTCGAGGCCGACGTCCGCAACCACGACGGCGCACCCCAGGGCTTCCACTACTGGAACCGGCTGGCCGGCCTCGACGTCGACCTGACCCGCAGCCAGTTCCGGGACGGGGAGGTCATCGGGGAGCCCCAGTTGATCGAGCGACTGCCGTCGGCTCCCTGGCTGGCACACGAGCAGTACCTCGACTTTCGCGAGCGCGTCCACGACGCCCTGCACGTCCCGTCGATCGCAGACTGAACCGGCGGCGCCCCGTTTCACCCGCCGACGGGGAGTTGGCCGGGCTACTTCGACGCGGCCGGCACGCGGTCGAAGTAGAGGTCGGGATGGCGCCCGTCCTCCAGGAGCCCGCTGATGCCTTCGCGTGCGTAGGCGATATGCAGGTCGATGCGGTGGACGAGGAGCTCGGCCCGGCTGGAGGAGCCCGGCGCGGCCCGGCTGGCCTCCGCCACGACGGTGCCGGTCGGCGCCACGATCCGGCTGGCGCCCAGCAGGGTGGACGTCGAGTGCGAGCCGGCCTGATTGGCCTGTACCCACCATTGGCTGTTCGTCAGGGCCAGGGCCGGGTACAGGAGGTCCCAGGCGTTGGCCCCCTCCACCTCGTAGGCCGAGGGGGCGAGGATCAGGCGGGCGCCGCGCAGGGCCAGGGTGCGCGCCACCTCGGGAAAGTCACCGTCGAAGCAGACGACCAGGCCGACGCGGCCGAGGGCGGGGTCGTCGAACGTCGTCAACCGGTCGCCCGGGGTGAACACCGTGTTCTCGAGCGTCGGCGGGTAGAGGTGCGCCTTGCGGTGCCAGGCCGCCAGCTCGCCTCGGGGACTGAAGACGAGGGCCGTGTCATAGAGGCGGCCGTCCTCGCCCAACTCGGGCACGCTGCCCGCGGCCAGCCACATCTCGCGCCGGCGGGCCGCCTCGGCCAGTCGCTCCGAGCGCGGACCCTCCAGGGGCTCGGCGTCCGCTCGTGCGTCGCGGCCCAGCGTCTCGGGGTCGTAGCCGCAGGACCAGAGCTCGGGGAGGACGAGGAGCTCCACGCCCCGCGACGCGGCGTCGTCCATCATGCCGAGCGCCACGCTCATGTTCTGGCGGGGCTCGCCCGGCATGGCCAGCCACTGGGCCACACCAACCAGAAGGTCTCGCTTCACCTCGGCACCTTGATTCCCCAGTTCGTACGCGGTGTGGCGCTCACCCTACGGGGGCAACATTCGCGCTCGGTTTCCCGTACGTGAATGCACTGTTACAAGCTCGAGCGTGCCGAAACCCCCGGACCGGCCTGCCCGGTCGCCGCGCACGGGGACCGATGGGGCGGCGACCGGGGTGGGGGAGTGCGGGTCAGGCGCCCCGACGACGAGCCATCAACGTGATCAGGTCATAGAGCACGTGTGCGGCGGCGATCGCGGTGATCTCGGCGTGGTCGTAGGCGGGGGAGACCTCCACCACGTCGGCGCCCACCACGGCTGCAGGTTCGAGCCCGCGCAGGAGGGAGAGCAGCTCCCGGCTGGTCAGGCCGCCGGCCTCGGGCGTCCCGGTCCCGGGGGCGTGCGCCGGGTCGAGGACGTCGATGTCCACCGACACGTAGACCGGCGCCTCACCGATCCTCGCCAGCACCTGGCGCACCACGGCGGCGACGCCGAGGGCGTCGACGTCGCTGGTCGTGACCTGCGCGAAGCCCATGCCGGTGTCCTCGGTCAGGTCGTGGTCCGAGTACAGCGGGCCCCGCAGTCCGACGTGCACGCTGTGGTCGCGCAGCAGCAGGCCCTCTTCCCAGGCACGGCGGAATGGCGTGCCGTGCGTGTAGCGCTGCCCGAAGTAGGTGTCCCACGTGTCGAGGTGGGCGTCGAAGTGGACCAGGGCGAGCGGCCCGTGTTGCCGGGCGGTGGCGCGCAGCAGTGGCAGCGCGACGGTGTGGTCGCCACCGATCGCCACCAGCCGCCCGCCGACCTCGAGGAGCGCCTCGGCCGCAGCCTCAATCTGGGTGACCGCCTCCTCGGTGCTGAAGGGCGTGCAGGCGATGTCACCGGCGTCGACCACCTGGGCCAGGGCGAAGGGCAGGGCCTCGAGCGCCGGGTTGTAGGGGCGCAGGAGGCGCGAGCCCTGGCGCACCGCCGCCGGCCCGAAGCGGGCGCCGGGCCGGTAGCTGGTGCCACCGTCGAAGGGGATGCCGACCACGGCGATGTCCCAGCGCGCCACCTCGGCCAGCGTGGGCAGCCGGGCAAAGGTGCCGATGCCGGCGAAACGGGGGACCACGGTGGCGTCGGTCGGCCCGACGGGCTCCTCCCCGCCGGCCATCAGTCGTCGATGGCCTGGTAGACGAGCGCGCGCAGCTGGGCGCGGAAGGGGTAGGCGATGGATGGGAAGAGCTGCGTCATGAACACGGCGAAGAGGTCCTCGGCGGGATCGACCCAGAAGGCGGTGCTGGCGGCGCCGCCCCAGTAGAAGTCGCCGGCGGAGCCGGCCATGGTCGTGGCCGCCGGGCCCAGGCCGACGGCGAAGCCCAGGCCGAAGCCGACGCCCTCGAAGCCCGCCTCGCCGAAGCCACCGATCGCCATGTCCTGCAGGGTCGCCCCGCCGGGCAGATGGTTGACCGTCATGAGCTCCAACGTCTTGCGCCCCAGCACGCGCTGCCCGTCGAGGTGCCCGCCGTTGGCCAGCATCTGGCAGAAGGCCACGTAGTCGTGCGTCGTGGAGACGAGCCCACCTGCGCCCGAGAGGTAGGCGCGGGGGCGCACGAACCCGTTGGCGAAGGGGCCTTCCATGAGGCGCGGGGTGGTGGCCGGGCGGTACTCGTAGCAGGCGGCCAGCCGGTGCAGCGACGCCTCCGGGACGAAGAAGCCGGTGTCGACCATGCCGAGCGGCTCGAAGAGCTCGCGCTGGAGGTAGGCGTCGAAGGGCATCCCCGAGAGGATCTCGACCAGCCGACCCACGATGTCGGTGGACAGCCCGTAATTCCAGTGCGTGCCCGGGTGGAACTTGAGCGGGTGCTCGGCCAGCAGCGCGGTGACGCTCTGGAGCGTCTGCTGTCCCCCCTGCGCCGCCCGCGCCGTGGCGAAGGCGTCGTCGATGGGGTTGCCGGGGAAGAGCGCGCCGGGCAGCCCCGTCGTGTGCATCAGCACGTCGCGCATGTTCATCGGGCGCTGCGGCTTGACCAGTCGAACGGAGCCGTCGTCCTGCACCTCACCCACCTGGTGGGTCCGCCACTCGGGGATGTAGCGGGACACCGGGTCCAAGAGCTGGAACCTCCCCCGCTCGTAGAGCTGCATGAGGGCGATCGAGGCGATGGGCTTGGTCATGGAGTAGATGCGGAAGATGGCGTCCTCCGCCATCGGGATGGCCCGTTCCCGGTCCATCAGGCCGAGCGAGCGCTGATAGGCGACGTGCCCGCCTCGCACCACGGTGACCTGGCAGCCAGTGATCTTGCCGGGGTCGACGTACTGCGTGCCGAAGTGCTCCGTGATGCGCTCCAGGCGCTCCTCGCTCATGCCCGCCGCGTCGGGTTCGATCTTCATGCGGTCCTCCCTCAGCCCTCGTGGGATTGTTTCTGCTTCTGCTCGCGCAGGTAGGCCGCCGTGCCCTCGAGGAACTTGCCGACGTCCTTGGCCTTGGAGGCGGCGATGCCGTGGAACCACTCGGGGACATAGACCTGCGCCGCGCCCGACTCGAGCCCCGCCAGAATGGCGTCCACGGCCACCGACACCGGCTCGGCCTGCACCGGCAGGTCGGGGACGTCGTTGTCGGGCAGCGTGAACAGCTCCGTGTCGATCACTCCCGGGTACACCACCATGACCTTGATCCCCGTGTCCCACAGGTCGACGGCCATCGCCTCGGAGAAGGCGGTGAGCGCCGCCTTCGAGGCGTCGTAGGCCGCCTCGCCCGGGGCGCTCAGTGTGGCCGCGACCGACGAGATGTTCACGATGGTGCCCGACCCGCGCGCCAGCATCTGCGGCAGCAGGTCCAGGGTCAGGCGCATGGGCGAGAGGTAGTTGACGTGCATCACCGCCGTGACGGTGTCGATGTCGAGCGCCGTGGTGTGGCGACGCTTGGGGATGCCGGCGTTGTTGACCAGGAGGTCGATGCCGCCGAAGGCGTCCATCACGTCGATGGCCAGCTTGTCCACGGCGTCGGGGTCGGCCAGGTTGACCACCCACATCCTGCTGTCCGGGTGAGTGCTCCATGCAGCGTCCCACCACCTCGGTGAGCAGCTCGGCCCGGCGGGCGCAGATGCCCACCACGGCGCCCCGCTCGGCCAGCGCCTCGGCCAGCCCCGCCCCGATGCCCGACGAGCCGCCCGTGACCAGTGTGCGACATCCCTGCAGGTCCAGGCCCATTGTCCACCCCACTTTCAATCCGTGCCCGTGCTCACCTTAGGCACAGCCGGCACCGGGCGGCGTATTGACATTCTGTTGATGCATGGCCCCGGCGCGTTGACATCGGGTTGACGATCGCGCCGCCAAAGTGGGCCCCATGGCTGACTTCCTCGCAGTGCTGGGGATCGTCGCGTTCGTCGCGGCGTTCCTGGGCCTCATCTGGTGCCTGGAGCGGGTATGACCTGGGTCCAGGGCGTCCTCCTCGGCATCTCCATCGTGATGTTCATCTACCTGGGCATCGCCATGTTCAAGCCCGAGTGGTTCTGATCTGACATGGGCTTCTTCTGGACCATCGTCCTCCTGATCGTCACCCTCGGTCTCGCCTGGCGGTTCCTGGGTTCGTACATGGCCGCCGTCTTCGACGGCCGCGTCACCTACCTGGCCTGGCTGGAACGACCGTTCTACCGGCTCCTGGGGACCAGCCCCGACAGGGAGCAATCCTGGCAGCGCTACGCCGGTTCGACGGTGATCTTCTCCGGGGTGTTCCTCGTCGTCGGCTACTTCCTCATGCGGATCCAGGGGTCGCTGCCGCTCAACCCGCAGCACTTCGGGGCCGTGCCGCAAGCGCTCAGCTTCAACACGATCACCTCGTTCATGACCAACACCAACTGGCAGAACTACGGCGGCGAGACGACCATGTCGTACTTCTCCCAGATCGGCGTGCTGACTGTGCAGCAGTTCGTCAGCGCCGCCGTCGGGATCGCCGTGGCGATCGCCGTGACCCGGGGCTTCTCGCGCCGGAACTCGCCCACCATCGGCAACTTCTGGGTCGACATCACCCGCTGCATGCTCTACATCCTGCTCCCGATCGCCTTCCTGGCCGGGATCGTGATGGTCGCCTTGGGCGCGGTGCAGACCCTCGCCGGCCCCGTGTCGATCCACAACGCGATGAACGGCGTCACGCAGACCATCCCGCGGGGGCCGGCCGGCTTCATGGGGCCGATCATGCAGCTGGGCACGAACGGCGGCGGGTTCTTCAACGTCGACCTGGGCCACCCCTTCGAGAACCCGACGGCGCTCACCAACTTCATCTACATCTGGCTCACGCTGTCCATCCCGTTTGCGCTGACTTACACCTTCGGCAAGATGGTCGGGAGCATCCGCCACGGCGCCGCCCTGCTGGTCGCCATGATGCTGATCTTCGGTACCTGGGTCGGCTTCACCGCCTACGCCGAGCACCAGAACAACCCGGCCATCGCGACGGCCGGTGTGCACTCCACCGTGGGCAACACGGAGGGCAAGAACTCCTATTTCGGCGACACGACCAGCGCGCTGTTCAACGTGTCGATGACCCAGACCTCCGACGGCGCAGTGGACAGCGCCACCGACTCGTACAACCCCATGGGTGGCTTCGGCCCGATGACCGGCATGATGCTCGGTGAGGTGACTCCCGGGGGGACCGGGAGTGGGCTCTACACCATCCTCATCTACGCCGTCATCGCGGTCTTCATCGGTGGCCTCATGATCGGGCGAACACCCGAGTACCTGGGCAAGAAGATCCAGGCCCGGGAGGTGAAGCTGGCCGGCTTGGCCGCGGTGGTGATGCCGGTCACCGTGCTGGTGGTCACGGCCATCGCGGTGTCGCTCCATGCCGGGCGGGCCGGCCCGCTGAACGCCGGTCCTCACGGGTTCAGCGAGATCCTCTATGCCCTCACCTCGCAGGGCAACAACAACGGGTCGGCCATGGCTGGATTGAGCGGCAACACCGCCTTCTACAACATCGTCGGCGCCATCGACATGATGATCGGCCGCTTCGGGATCATGATCCCGGCTCTGGCGCTGGGAGGCGTCCTGGCCGCCAAGAACACCGTCCCCGCCTCGCTCGGGACGTTCCGCACCGACAACGGCATGTTCGTCGGGCTGACCATCGGCGTCATCATCATCATCGGCGGCCTCACCTTCTTCCCTGCCGTCTCGCTCGGCCCGATCGTCGAGCAGCTCAGTCACGGAAAGTTCTTCTAATGACCACGGTGATGACACCATCGCAATCCCAGCCCAGCGACCTGCCCCACGGCGTCGCGGGGTCTCGGAGTCTCTTCGACCGCCAGATCATGGGCCGAGCCCTGGTCGACGCTTTCAAGAAGCTCGACCCTCGGGTGCAGATCAAAAACCCGGTCATGTTCGTCGTGCTCGTCGGCACGGTCGTCACTCTGATGGAGTCGATCGCGCACCCCGGAGTATTCGACTGGTCCATCACCGTCTGGCTCTTCCTCACGGTCATGTTCGCCAACTTCGCCGAAGCGATGGCGGAAGGGCGGGGCAAGGCGCAGGCCGACACCCTGCGTCGCATGCGAGCCGAGACCGAGGCACGCCGTCTCACTACGGCCGGCTCTGAGGAGCGGGTACATGCGGCGGATCTGGCGAAGGGGGATCTCGTGGTGTGCGAGGCGGGCGACCTCATCCCCTCGGACGGCGAGATCGTCGAGGGCATCGCCTCGGTGGACGAGTCGGCCATCACCGGGGAGTCGGCACCCGTCATCCGTGAGTCCGGAGGTGATCGCTCTGCCGTCACGGGCGGCACACGCGTCCTCTCCGACCGCATCGTGGTGCGTATCACGGCCGAGCGCGGTCAGACCTTCCTCGACCGCATGATCACCCTGGTGGAGGGGGCCAACCGGCAACGGACACCGAACGAGATCGCCCTCACCATCCTCTTGGCCGTGCTGACCATCGTCTTCATCCCCGTCGTGGTGACTCTGCAAGCCTTCGGGAAGTACTCGGGGGCGACGGTGTCGGTCGTCATCTTGGTGTCGTTGCTCGTGTGCCTCATCCCGACCACCATCGGCGCGCTCCTCTCAGCCATCGGCATCGCCGGCATGGACCGCCTCGTCCAGCGCAACGTCCTTGCCATGAGCGGACGCGCCGTCGAGGCGGCGGGCGACGTGCAGACACTGCTGCTCGACAAGACCGGGACGATCACGCTGGGCAACCGCATGGCGTCGGCCTTCTTCCCGGCTCACGGACACACGGAAGAAGAAGTGGCCGATGCGGCCCAGCTGGCTTCGCTTGCCGACGAGACGCCCGAGGGCAGGTCCATCGTGGTCCTGGCCAAGGAGCGCTTCAACATTCGCGAGCGGGAGCTGCCCGTCGGTTCGCACGAGTTCGTCCCATTCTCGGCGACCACCCGGATGTCGGGACTCGACGTCGATGGCCGCCAGATCCGCAAGGGTGCGGCCGATTCGGTGCGGACCTGGGCGGTCGAGCAGGGGGGTACGCCACCCGACGGGCTCCAAGAGATCGTCGATCGCATCGCCCGGGCCGGGTCCACCCCGCTGGTCGTCGCGGACGGCCCGACGATCCTCGGTGTGATCGAGCTCAAGGACGTGGTGAAGGTCGGCATCAGCGAGAAGTTCGATGAAATGCGCCAGATGGGGATCCGCACGGTCATGATCACCGGCGACAACCCGCTGACCGCTGCCGCCATTGCCCAAGAGGCAGGCGTGGACGACTTCCTGGCTGAGGCGACCCCCGAGGCCAAGCTCGAGCTGATCCGGCACGAGCAAGAGGGCGGGAAGCTCGTCGCCATGACCGGTGACGGCACCAACGACGCGCCGGCGCTGGCCCAGGCCGACGTGGGTGTGGCGATGAACACTGGGACGACCGCGGCCAAGGAGGCCGGCAACATGGTCGACCTCGACTCCAACCCCACCAAGCTGATCGACGTCGTCGAAATCGGCAAGCAGCTCCTGATCACCCGGGGTTCGCTGACCACGTTCTCCATCGCCAACGACATCGCCAAGTACTTCGCCATCATCCCGGCGCTGTTCGTGGCCACGTACCCGCAGCTCAACGCGCTCAACATCATGAAATTGCACAGTCCGGAGAGCGCGGTGCTCTCGGCTGTGATCTTCAACGCCCTCGTCATCGTGGCGCTCATTCCGCTCGCGCTGCGAGGAGTGAAGTTCAGGCCGGCATCCGCAGAGGCGATCCTTCGCCGAAACGTCTTTATCTACGGCGTGGGCGGGATCATCGTGCCGTTCATCTTCATCAAGCTCATCGACCTCATCCTGGTCGCCCTCCACGCCTACTGAGAGCGAGCCTCACATGATCACCCATATCCGTCGCTCCATCATCGCGGTCATCGTCTTTACGGCCTTCTTTGGCTTCCTCTACGCCTTCGCCGGCACCGGTGTCGCCCAGGCCTTCTTCCGGGGCCAGGCAGACGGCTCCATCACGGCCAACGGTTCGAGGCTCATCGGCCAGGACTGGTCGCAGACGCGCTGCCCAGGTCACCCCTTGGGCAGCTGTGTGTTCCAGGGACGTCCTGACAACCTGGGGCCGTATGCCGGGTC
The DNA here is from genome assembly GCA_963730395.1 of uncultured Acidimicrobiaceae bacterium. Taxonomy (GTDB): domain Bacteria; phylum Actinomycetota; class Acidimicrobiia; order Acidimicrobiales; family RAAP-2; genus Bog-473. Next base: position 161,402 of record CAVSSK010000021.1, read on the forward strand.
AGCGAGCCCGGCCGCCGGTGGAGGGGACAACCCGCTCCAAGCCAACAACATCCCCGGCAAGCCACGCGTCTTGAACAGTGGTTCTTCGGGGACGACGAACCTCGGGCCTCGCTCGGAGACCTTGCTGCAGAACACCCAGAAGCTGATCGCCTACTGGAAGGCGCGGGGCGTCAATCCCACGCCCGACCTGGTGACCACCTCGGGGAGCGGTCTTGACCCCGACATCACGCCACAGGACGCGTACGCCGAGATCCCGATGGTCTCCCAGGCGACCGGCATATCGTCGTCTCGGCTGCGGAACCTGATCGAGCAGAACACTCAGGGCATGCCGCTCGGCTTCCTCGGCTCGCCCTTCGTGAACGTGCTGCAGCTGAACGAAGCGCTCGCCCAGCTCAAGACGTGAGGACAACGACCGTCATCGCGGCGCTCATGCCGCGTCGGCGGGCGGCAGTGGCGGGCGAGGTCGAGTCGGTCCACTCCATGGAGCGGCCCTGGGTCCGGACCGACGCCATCCTCGACGACGGCACGGGGACGCTGGTACTGCGCTTCATGGGCCGCGTCCTGCGTGCCGGGGATCGCCGCGGGGCGCCGCCTCGTCGTCGAGGGCACGCCCGCCCTCGAGGGAGGCGTGCTCCTGATGCGCAACCCGCTCTACTCGTTCGCCGCCGGGGTGTGAGCGTCGGGAACCAACTGGTAGCCGATGCCGGGCACCGTCTTGAGGAGCCGGCCGTCCTCGTCGCCCATCTTCTTGCGCAGCCGGTGCGTGTAGACCCGCACGTAGTTGGACTCGGCGCCGTAGCCGGGCCCCCAGACGTCCTTCAGGATCATGTGGTGGGTGCACACCTTGCCGGCATGGCGGGCCAGATAGGCCAGCAGCTCGAATTCCTTCGCCGTGAGCTGCAGCGGCGAACCCGCCAGTGTCGCCATGTGGTGGACCAGGTCGACATGGAGCTCGCCCACTTCGAGCGTGGTCGGATGCTCCGCTCCCTCCCCTTGCCGAGCACCGGCGTGGCGCAGCGCCACCCTGAGGCGTGCCTCGAGCTCGGCCATGCCGAAGGGCTTCGTCACGAAGTCGTCGGCGCCGCTGTCCAGGGCTTCGACCTTGCGGCGCTCGTCGCCGTAGGCGGACAGCACGACGATCGGCACCTCGGAGAACTCACGGATGCGGCGGCAGACCTCGAGGCCGTCGAGGTCGGGCAGACCGAGGTCGAGGATGACGAGGTCCGGTCCACCCAGGGCGACCTGGTTGACTGCCTCCGTTCCCGAGTGCGCGGTGATGACCTCGTCCCCGCGGGCGGTGAGGCCGATCCGGAGGGCCTTCAGCAGCGACGGATCGTCGTCGACCACGAGAACTTTTGTCATGTCTGGCGGCGCTCAGACCGGCGTCGAGACCAGCGTCTCGCACGGCACCGTGAAGACGACACGGGCGCCGCGCGCGACATCCGGGTCGATCCAGATGAGGCCACCGTGAGCCTCGACGAACGCCTTGGCGATGGCGAGGCCCAGGCCGGCCCTGCCCCCGCCGCCGTTCTGGCTGAACATCTCGAACACGCGCTCCCGCTCGTCGCGGGCGATGCCCGGCCCGTCGTCGGAGACCGAGATCTCGACCCGCGTCGCCGCGCTCCCGGGCGCCGTCCGCGCCGCCACGCGGATGACGCTGTCGTCGGGCGACAGGCGCTCGGCGTTCTCGAGCACGTTCGCCAGGACCTGGCCCATCAACACCGGGTCGAGATGCAGGAGCGGCAGGTCAGCCGGTGCATCGACCACGACTCGCCCCGGCGACACGATGTCGCCCAACGACGCCAGTGCCTCGTCGACCAGCTCGTCGAACCCGACGGCAGTCGGCCGCAGCTCGAGCGCCCCCGCCTCGATCCGGGTCATGTCGAGGAGGTTGGTGACGAGCCGCGCCAGCCGGTCGGACTGCAGCTCGATGAGCTCGAGGAGCTCAGCACGGTCCTCCGGGCCAAGGCGGGCATCGGCCTGCCGCAAGCTGGACACGGCCGTCTTGATGGAGGCGAGCGGCGTACGCAGGTCGTGCGAGGCCGCACCCATGAGAGCACTCCGCCAGCGGTCGATCTCCTCGAGCAAACGCGTGCGCAGTGCCTGTTCACGAAGCTGAGCCCGATCGACCGCGAGCGCCGCCTGGTTGGCGAACGTGCCGAGCAGGCTCCGTTCTCGCTCCGCCAGCTGCACGTCTTGGAGGACGAGCATGCCGACCGGCCGGTGGCTCACCACCAGCGCCACCGACACACGGACGCGGCCCGGCGTCGTCCACCAGCCCGAGCGATCGGGTCTGACCACCGCCCGATGTCACGGACGCCACGTCCGCTTGGCTGAGCGGCTGGCCGGCGGTAGCTGCGACCCGCAGCACCTCGCCCGATTCCGTCGATTCCGGGCCGGCTCCGGGCAGCACGAGGGCCGTCCAGCGGGGAGCGAACACGCTCTGCACTGTGCCCACGATGTGTGTGAGCAGCTGCGACAGGGTGAGGTCGCCGATGAGCGCCTGGGACAACTCGAACAGCCGCTCCGACTCCTCGGTCCGGCGCAGCGCCTCTTCCCGTGCGCTCCTGAGCTTGGCGACGACCTGGGCCACGATCAGCACGACCACGGCGTAGACCGCCAGCGCGAACCAATTGGAGGGGAAGCGCACCGTAAAGGTGTTGTACGGCGGCAGGAAGAACCAGTCGTAGACGAGGAAGCCTGCGAGCGCGCCGACGACGCCCGGGATGAAGCCGCCGATCACGACGCCGATCACTGCGGGCAGGACGAACGCCAACGCGGGGATGGCGATGCTCAGGTGGGCCCGGAAGGGCAGCATCAGGGCCAGGAGCGCGCCCAGGCCGCCCAGCGTCACGACGATCCCAAACGCCGTACGCTGGTACGTTGCCTTGGTAACCAGCCCGCTTCGTCTCACGTACGTCACGACTACTTTCCGTCCCTCGGAGGGCCCTCCGAGTGTACCGACGCACTGATGGGGCCCGGCGAAAGGCGCAGATGAGCAAGACCGGCGAAGACGAGGGTGTGCGGCCGACTGGCCGCTTCCGCGTGTATCTCGGCGCGGCGGCCGGTGTGGGCAAGACGTGCTCCATGCTCGACGAGGGATGGCGGCGCTTCCAGCGTGGCGCCGACGTCGTCGTCGGCTTCGTCGAGACCCACAAGCGGACTTACACGATGGAGCAGATCCGAGACCTGCCCGTCGTTCCGCGCAAGCAGGTGGTGTACCGGGATGCCGCCTGGGAGGAGATGGACGTCGACGCCGTCATCGCCCGCAAGCCGGAGGTGGTCCTGATCGACGAGCTTGCACACACGAACGTGCCGGGGTCAGGTCGGCACGAGAAGCGCTGGGAGGACGTGCTCGAGATTCTCGATGCCGGCATCGCCGTCATCACGACCGTGAACATCCAGCACATCGAGTCGCTGGCGGATGCCGTCGAGCGGATCACGGGGGTCGGGGTGCGAGAGCGAGTGCCCGACTGGGTCGTGCGCCGCGCCGACCAGCTCGAGCTGATCGACTCGTCGGCCGACCAGCTGCGACGGCGGATGCTGCACGGCAACATCTACCCGGAGCAGAAGGTCCCCTCGGCGCTGAACGGGTTCTTCCGGACCGAGAATCTCGTCGCCTTGCGCGAGCTCTCGTTGCGCTTCGTCGCCGACGAGACCGAAGAGGAGCTCCTCGAGTTCCTCCGGTCCAAAGGCGCGGCCGGCGAGTTGTGGGAGACGACCGAGCGGATCATGGTGGCGGTGACCGGCGCCCCGGGGAACGCGTCGGTGATCCGACGGGCGGCTCGCATCGCGGCCCGCACCAAGGCAGATCTCATCGCCGTACACGTCATCTCTGGCGACGACGCGTCGCGGGCGAGCACAGCCGAGCTCGAGGAGGTGGTGCAGGCGGTCGGTGGCAGGTGGCAGACGCTGGAGGGTGACGACGTGGCCAAGACCATCTTCGCGGCCGCCATTGACCAGCAGATCACCCAGATCGTCGTTGGCACCTCCCGCCTGACCCGCTGGCAGTCCATGACGAGGGGCTCGGTCATTCAGCAGATCCTGCGGATGGCGTCCGAGAACGACATCGACCTGCATGTGATAGCCCGCCGCGACGAGTCTGAGGGGCACCTCGCCGAGGCCGAAGACGGTTAGCCTCCCGACAGGTCGGCAAAGGCGGCGTCGGCAGCCGCCTTCGCAGCCGCCTGCATGCAACGGTTCAGATGCGCCAGCGCCTTGGCGCGCCGCGGATCGCGGGCCAGGTACTTGGCGAGGGCCACGGTGTCGGCGGAGCCATCCGGCTTGCTCAGCGAGAACACGGCCTGATCGACGATGTGCTCGTCGGGCCGGTCGCTGATGCCGCGATAGACCGACCACTCGATCCCCGCGGACTCGCAGACCTCGGCCACCCCGGCCGCCTCCATGTCGACCGCGCCGAATCCCGCGCTCGAGGATCGGCTGCCAGACATCGTCGTCGTCGAAGAGCCCGTCCGTCGTCATGAGCCCTCCGGCGGGCACCCGCGGTGCGATGGGATGGCTGAGGTACACGGGGCCGTCGGGATGGAGCTGCACGCGCTCGGGGACCATGAGCGAGCCCACGGGGAGCTCCGGGTCGAGCCCGCCGGCGATCCCGATCACCATGACGTGATCGAAGTGCCCCGCGGCGAGCGCCTTCCGGGTGGCCTCCCTGGCCAGGGCCGGCCCCATGCCCGTCACGAGCGTCGCCACTGACCAGTCGCCCGCAGTCCCCGTGTGCGAGAACACCGGCTCGCCGGTGGTCGGACTCAGCCCGAAGGACTTGACGATCGCCTTGAGCTCGGGCTGCATCGGGGCGAGGACGGCTACCCGCTTGGTCGGCGCGGTCACCTCTTCATCATGGCGGATCCTTCGCTACCGTGTCTGTCACTGCCGCCGGGAGAGGAGAGCCATGCCCAGTGCCGAACAGGTCGTCCGTGACTTCTGTGCCGCGGCAAGCACGCGGGATCCCGATGTGCTGCGCGCCTTCTTCTCCGACGATGTCGTGTACCACAACATCCCGATGGAGCCGGCCGAGGGCATCGAGGCCACGATGGCGGTCATCAACATGTTCGTCGGCATGTGTGAGGCCCTGGAGTTCGAGGTGCACCACCTGGCCAGTGACGGATCGACCGTGCTCACCGAACGGACCGACACGTTCACCATCAAGGGGAAGACCGCCCCTCTGCCCGTCATGGGCGCCTTCCAAGTCGCGGACGGGAAGATCACCGCATGGCGGGACTACTTCGACATGGCGCAGGTGACCGCCATCTTCGAAGCGGGGTAGCGGCACGGTCCGATCCTGCTCGCCGCTCGGGCGCTCAGTAGCTGTGGCAGTGCCCCGGTGCGTCGGGCGGTCCTCCGACGTACCGCGCCTCCCAGGCCAGCTGCACCGACAGGGGCGCGCTGCCGGCGGTCGGGTAGCCGTCGAAGTGGTTCCACTCGAGGATCCCGAAGTATCCGGCGTACGGGTCGTTGCGACCCCCCTCCTCACAGATGGCAGTCGCCACCCATGCGGCCGGGATGGTGTGCTGCTGGGCAGCGACCGCCTGGAAGAAGGCCAGGTCCTTGAAGAAGGTGGTGGCCTGCTGGGCCGCTTGGACCGCGTCGGAATAGGTCACCATCTTGGCGACCTGGCGCGCCTGGGAGTAGGACATCAACGTGTCGTTGATGCGTACTGCATGGTGCGTGTCGACTTCCCGGTGCGAGCTGACGGCCTGCTGGCGGGTGGCCTGGGCCCAGGCGGGCTCGCTGTTGAACAGCGACATGAGTACAGCTGGAACGGCAACAACAATGACGGCTACCGCCGTCGCGAGTGCAATGCGGATCCGCACGGCACCTCCCTTCGTTGGGCGCGCGCTCGGCGCACGCCTGGCTCTGATCGGTGTAGGCGGGCTCCGGCCAGTGCATTCGCGCCCCGAACGGCGAGCGGGAAGGCGTCGCGCGTTCTGACTGGTCGCCGCAGGGTGTGCGGCCGGTTGTGTACAGCCCTTAGGAGTTGTTGCTCGGTGTCGTCCTCAATTCCTGGGTCCCGGCAACGCCGGGGCCCATCTAGAGCTCGGGATCAGAGTCCGCAGACGTAGCGGGTCGTCCACGGCGCCCAGCCCCGCTGGGCGAAGAGCCGGAGGGCGGCCGCGTCCTGCGTGGCCGCAGGGTAGGACTGGGCCGGACCTGGCAAGCCGGTGACGCTCGTCCACGTCCCGTTCTCGAACTGGTATGCCCCGCCGTTGCCCGCGCTGTAGTCGCCACCCGACTCGTGCTGTCGGATGCAGGCCCAGTCCGGCGTGTTGGTGCTCGTGGCGTCGGACACGGCGCCAGCCGGTACTGGTGCGGCTGGGGGTGCGGCCGGTGCCGGTGCCGCGGCTGCGGCCGCCTGAGCCCGGGCTGCGGCAGCGGCCTGTGCCTGGTTTGCTGCCGCAGCGGCCCGCTGGGTCGCCTGTTGTTGGAGCGCCTTGATGAATGCGGCGTCCTTGAGGGCCTTCATGAAGGCCACGTCCTTCAGGTACGTTGCTTCCTGCTGCGCGGCCACCGCGTTGGCGTACGTCGCCAGCTGCGCCACCTTCTCGGCTTGGGCGTACGACATCAGCTTCGAGTCGATCTTCACAGCTCTGTGCTGGCTGATCGCCTCGTGTCGGGTCACCCGTGCCGAGGCTGCGGGAATGCTGAACAACGCGAAAAGTAATGCGGGTAAGACAATGACGGCCACGGCCGTCCCTAGTGCAATGCGGATCCGCACGGCACCTCCCTTCGTCGGGCGCGTCGTTGCGCCAGGCTCTGCTCGGTGTAGGCGGGCTCCGGCCATTGCATTCGCGCCCCGAACGGAGAGCGGGCAGGCATCTTCCGTTCTGGCAGATCGCCGCAGGGTGTGCGGCCGGTTGTGTACAGCCCTCGGGGGGTGGTTCTGGTGTTGTCCTCGATTCGTGGTCCGGGAGCCTGCGGTCAGGCGCGCCGAGACCTTGGTCAGTCTGGGTAGATCCGATCGACCGAATGCTTCTGGTATGAAGCCGGAACTCCGCTCACGCCATGTATGCGAAAGGCCGATATGAAATGCCGGTGTGTAATGTAGCAGCCGGGTTACGGAAACCGCACAGCGTCCTTGAAGCATCGCTGTGAGCTGGGCTTTTACCGAGAGAGTCTTGTGATATAGATCACAAAGTCCCAGGTCGGACGCTTCTATTTGGGTCAATAGCATGCATAAATTTGTTCTCAGTTTTCCAAATATGTACCTGACCAGTAGCAATGGCTCATCGGGGAAAGAGAATTCGGCCCGTTTGTCTCCCGAGCAGGGGTCGCACGGCTCTGCGTAGGGTCCCGTCCCGGAACGTCGCCACGAGGGAGGTCTGCTGTGCCAGGGAGCGTCACGGTCGCCGAAAGGGACCGCTACACGGTGGCGGGGCTGATCCGGCACCTGGCCCACGTGCAGCCCGACCACGAGATGCTCGTGCTCGGCGACGAGCGGCGCACGTGGGGCGAGGAATTCGACCGCGCCTGCCGGGTCGCTCGGGCGGCACAGCGCGACGGGCTCGACGTCGGTGACCGCATCGCGTTCCTCGACCGCAACGGCATGGCCTACTTCGACGTCCTCTTCGGTGGATCGCTGATCGGCGCCGTGAACGTCGCAGTCAACTGGCGCCTCGCCCCGGCGGAAATGGCGGCCATCATCGACGACTCCGGGGCACCGTTGCTCGTGGTCCACACCGACTATCTCGAAGCCCTCGCGGCCATGCCGGGCGGCTTGCCTGCCGTCCGACGGATCGTGGTTGTCGGCGACGCCAGCGACCTGGAGGGCGTCGACCCGCGGGCCCAGCTCTTCTCGTCCTGGGTCGAGGGATGTCCGGTGGAGGATCCGGGCCACGTGGGGCCGCCGGACGAGGTGAGCATGCAGCTCTACACCTCTGGCACCACCGGACTGCCCAAGGGCGTCATGTTGACCAACGCCAACCTCTCGACGGCCATCGGATCTGCCGGGGACACCTTCAACATCTCTGACGACACGGTCAGCCTCGTGGCCATGCCGCTGTTCCACATCGGGGGGTCCGGGTGGGCCCTGTGCGCCATGTCCCGAGGAGGTCGGTCGATCATCCTGCGCGACGTCGACCCCACCGTGCTGCTCGACCTCGTCGCCCGGGAACGCATCACAGAGATGTTCGTGGTCCCGGCCGTGCTGATGATGTTGCTCGCCACTCCTTCTCTGACTACCACGGACCTCTCGAGCCTCCGCCTGATTTTCTACGGCGCGTCGCCGATCTCCGAAGACGTGCTCGTGAAGTGCATGGGAGCCTTCGGCTGCGCCTTCTGCCAGGTCTACGGGATGACCGAGACAACCGGCGCCATCACGGCGCTGCCGTTCGACGACCACGACCCCGACGGCCCACGGCGCGGCCTCCTGCGCTCAGCGGGAAAGCCGCACGAGGGCGTGGAGCTCCGCGTCGTCGATCCCGACACGGGGAAGGACGCCGAGGTGGGCGAGGTCGGTGAAGTGTGGACGCGGTCTCCTTACAACATGGCTGGCTACTGGGGAAAACAGGACGAGACGGCGAGGACCATCGACTCCGACGGCTGGCTGCGCACCGGAGACGCCGGGTACTTCGACGCCGACGGATACATCTATCTCCACGACCGGATCAAGGACATGGTCGTCAGCGGAGGAGAGAACATCTACCCGGCCGAGGTGGAGAACGTCCTGCTGTCCCACCCGGCCATTGTGGACGCCGCGGTCATCGGCGTGCCCGACGAGAGGTGGGGTGAGACCGTGAAGGCGATCGTCGTGCTGGTTCCGGCCGCGACGCTCGACGAGGACGATGTCATCGCCCACTGCCGACGGAGCCTGGCGCACTACAAGTGCCCGACCTCGGTTGACGCGGTGGACGCACTGCCGCGCAATCCCTCCGGCAAGATCCTCAAACGCGAGCTTCGGGCGCCCTATTGGGCCGGCCGGCAGCGGTCGATCAACTGATTCAGGGTTGACCGACCGCCGCTCGCACCTCCCAGGAGGTAGGGGGACAGCCGTTACTTGTTGCTCTTTCCGGTGTGCACGGCGTCCTTCACCTTTTCGCCGGCCTGCTTCAGATGGCCCACGACCTGGTCGGCCTTGCCCTCCGCTTCCAGGCCCTTGTCGTCGGTCGCGCCACCGACGACTTCCTTTGCCTTCCCCCGTGCGGTCTCCGCTGCGTTCTTCGCCTTGTCCTCGAGTGCCATCGTCGTTGCCTCCTCGTTTCGTGTCCGCGGTCAATACCCGAAGGACCGTGCCCTAATCAGAGGACGGCACGACCTGCTAGCCAAAGGTGAAGTCGTAGGCCTCCACGCCGGGCGACACCGTGAGCGTGAGCTCGCCTGTCTGCAGCACACTGCCCGAGAACAACGTGTAGAGCTTGGGAACGCCGCCGACGCTCAGCGTGCTGAGGTGACGGCCGTTGTACGCGACGCCGACCGTGCCCTGACCGCTCATGACGAGGTACACGTCGTCGGCGGTGAACTGGAGGCCGAGCGTGGCATTGGAGCCGGCCGTCGCCTCCTCGCTGTGGACCGTCCACGTGCCGCCGAAGGCGAGACTGTTGGCAGGGATGGTGGACGGCGCGTGGTAGGTGATCGACTTGTCCGGCTGCACCGCGGTGCCCACCTCGTTGTTCAGGCGGCCATAGCCGACGTAGCTCTCGGGGGTCAGCGAGGCGTTGGTCGGCGTCTTGTCCGGGATGTCGGTGCGGGCCGGTAGGTCGGTGACCCCGTTGGCCGAGAGGAGCATGCGGATGTTGCTCTCCATGGTGCCGTAGCCGCCCTCGCCGAAGTTGTAGGCGCGCACGACGCCCGTGGGATCGATGAGGTAGTCCGCCGGCCAGTAGTTGTTGTTGTAGGCGGTCCAGGTGGCCAGGTTGTCGTCGACGGCGACCGGGTAGTCGATGCCCAGGGTTCCGGCCGCGCTCTCCACGTTGGACACCACGTGCTCGAACGCGAACTCCGGTGCCGATACCCCGACGACCACGAGGCCGTCCTTCTTGTAGTCGTTGTACCAACCCTCCACGTGCGGGAGCGCGCGCTGGCAGTTGATGCACGAGTAGGTCCAGAAGTCGACCAGCACCACCTTGCCCCGCAACTCGTGCAGGTTCAGCGGCTGGTTGCCCGGCGTGTTGAACCAGGCTGTGATGCCGGTGAAGTCCGGGGCCCGGCCGAGGGCGGGCAAGTTCGTCTTGCTGGCCATGAACAACCTCGGCTTCTGCGTGGCGGTGGCGGGGGAGCCCGCAGCGGTGGTCGTGGTGGTGCTGCGAGTCGTGCCGCCGGCGAGGTGACCGCTCTGCGAGTTGCCGATGTCGGTGGACGTGCACGTCGCCTTCTTCCCCTCCAGGCGGGCGTTGGCGGCGGCGAACTGGTTCTGGTGCTCGCCACTCAGCTGTTGGAGCTGCGTGCAGGCCGAGCCGCTCGACTCGATGTGGTCCTCGAGGGCCGTCGTGTAGCCGGGGACGTCGCGCTGCAACGCCCCCAGCCAGTTGAACGCGATGGCCAGCGTGGTGACGCCGAGAACGACGCCGGCCACCCGGCGCACCGTGGGCAGGTGGCCGCGCAGGGCGGACCACGACGTCGCCGCCCGCTGCGCCACCAGCGCCAGCACCAGGAGAGGGACGGTGACACCCAGCGCGTAGAACAGGGTGACGAGGAGCGAGGTGGCGCCCACGTGGTGGTGGGCGGCGGCCACCGAGATGGCGGTGAGCACCGGTCCGGCGCAGGGCACGAAGACGAGCCCGAGGCTCATTCCGAGGACGAAGCCGCCGCCCTCGGTCGCGTAGCGGGACGACCCCAGACGAGCGAAGGGACGCTCGATGACCTCGCCCACCCGCGGGACGAGGAGCCCGACCGACAGCAGGCCGAGCATGGCGACCCCAAGCCAGAACAACAGGTCCTGGGGGAGGTGGAGGAAGCTGAGGAGCGAGGTGGCGAAGAGCACGGACAGGCTGAAGCTGACGACCAGCCCGGCGATGATCACGTAGGGGCGCGCCTTGCTCGTGCCCGTCGAGCCGCCCGCCATCACGACCGGGATGACCGGGACGATGCAGGGCGAGAGCCCCGTGATCAGGCCGCCCAGGAACGCGACGACGAGGAGCTCAGCCATGGAAGTCGCTGTGTATCGGGTGTTCGCTCGGCACCGGCGCTCCTTCCGGACGATTCCCTTCCGGCGAAGCTAGCGGGCGGAGAGTCACAGGAGGCGTCGCGCCCCCCTGGGAATGACGGCCGGCCGGCCGCACAGCAGACTGTCCGGCGGTGATCAACGTCAACTGGATCTACCTGGGGACCGCAATCGGCGCGCTGGGCACGGCCGTATACCTGCGTGACACCCTGCGAGGAACGACGAAGCCCAACCGGGTGACGTGGCTCCTCTGGGCCTTCGCGCCCCTGCTGGCCGCCGCGGTCGAGTTCAACGAGGGCGTGGGCCTTCGCGCGCTGCCGACCTTCATGATCGGCTTCATGCCGTTGCTCGTCTTCGCGGCGTCCTTTCACAATCCCGTGGCGGTGTGGAAGATCCGGAAGATCGACTACGCGTGCGGCGCCATGTCGGTGGTCGGCACGGTGGTGTGGCTCGTGACCCGCAACGGGGTGCTCGCCATCTCCGCCGCCATCCTGGCCGACTTCCTCGCCGGGGTGCCGACGATCATGAAGAGCTGGACCCATCCCGAGACCGAGACGGTGTACTCCTACATCGGTGCCGTCATCAGCATGGGCATCGTGCTGCTCACCATCCAGCAGTGGACCTTCGAGGTGGCGGCCTTCCCTGTCTTCATCGTGTGCATGGGCTCGGTCGAGGTCTTCCTGGTCGGCTTCGAGCCGGGCCCGCGCCTGCGCGTGCGCCGCGTCGGGCACCAGGAGGCCACCTTGGCCGAGCCGAACCCCCCGGCGTAGCCAGCCCGTCACCTGATAGGAAGGCGAGCAACATCGCCACCGAAGGGAGCCGTTCCGTGCCCACCGCCCACGTCAACGGGATCGACGTCGAGTACCTCACCGAGGGCGACCCGTCCGATCCGCCGCTCCTGCTCGTCATGGGCCTCGGCGGCCAGCTCACCGCGTGGCCGCAGGGGTTCGTGGACGGGCTGCGTGATCGCGGCTTCCGCATCATCCGCTTCGACAACCGGGACTGCGGCCTGTCGACCAAGTTCGAGGGCCTGCCCGATCTCACCTCGCTCTTCACGGGCACCGGCTCGTCCGCGGGCTATCGCGTGGAGGACATGGCCGACGACGCCGCCGGGCTCCTCGACGAGCTCGGCATCGCCCGGGCGCATGTGGTCGGGGTCTCCATGGGGGGCATGATCACCCAGGCACTGGTCATCCACCACGCCGATCACTTCGTCTCTGCCTGCTCCATCATGTCGACGACGGGTGACCGGTCGGTCGGGGCCCCCACGGGGGAGGCGATGACTGCGCTGCTGCGACCGGTGGCCACGAACCGTGAGGAGGCGATCGCGGCAAGCCTGGAGGGCAGTCGGGTCATTGGCTCGCCGGGGTACCCCACCGATGAGGGCGTCCTGCGGGAGCGCGCCGCGGCCGCCTACGACCGTGCCTTCTGCCCCGAGGGCACGGCGCGCCAACTGGGCGCGATCCTCGCCTCGCCCGATCGCACCGAGGAACTGCACGGCGTGCGCATGCCGTTCCTCGTCATCCACGGCGAGGCCGACCCGTTGGTCACGCTCAGCGGCGGCCAGGCGACGGCGGCCGCGGTGCCCGGGGCAAAGCTGATCACGATCCCGGGCATGGGGCACGACCTGCCCGAGGCCTTGTGGAGCACTGTCACCGACGCCATCGTGGCCAACACAGCCCTCGCCTCGGTCTGAGCTCTCAGACGTCGAGGGCGTTGGCCGCCGCCACCGAGGCGAGCCAGCGGGCGCTGGGCTTGGGCGTGCGGGCGAACGTCTGACGGTCGACGCCGACGATGCCGAAGCGCGGCCGGTAGCCGAGCGCCCACTCGAAATTGTCGAGCAGCGACCAGTAGGTGTAGCCCCGCACGTCGACCCCGTCGGCGATCGCGTCGAGAACGCCCGACAGCGCCTGGCGCACGTAGTCGATCCGCTGCTCGTCGTCGGTCGTGCCGATGCCGTTCTCGGTGACCAGTAGGGGGGTCGAGCCGCCGGTGTACTCCCACGCCGCGCCTGAGGCAGTTCCCCAGCGAGGCCGGGTAGAACTCGTAGCCCATGTCGAGGACGGGTACGCCCTCCTCGTAGCCGGCCCAGCCGTCGGGCCCGATGAGCATGCGCGTGTAGACCTGCACGCCGAGGAAGTCGTCCCCCTTGGTGGCGTCGAGGAAGACATCCTCGGCGTGGTGCCGGATGCTCTCGAGCTTCTCGTCGCCGCCCGGAGCCAGCTGGTAGTCGGTCATGGAGAGGGTCAGTCCGACGGGCACGGCTGGTGCGGCGGCGCGGATGGCGTCGACGGCGACGCGGTGGGCATCAGCCAGGCGTTGGCCCACCGTGCGGGACAGCGCGACGTCGGTCTTCCCCGGCGGGAACATCCCGGCATGCCAGCCCATGGTGGCCACGATGTTGGGCTCGTTGACGGTGCAGGCGCGCGTGATGACGTCGCCCAGCGCCTCGGCGACGACCGTGCAGAAGCGGCCGAAGCGCTCGACGGCGAGACCGGACTCCCAACCTCCCTGTGCGGTCAGCCAGGTCGGCGTGGTGAAGTGATGGAAGGTCAGCACCGGGTCGACACCCCGCGCGCGCAGGCCGAGGCACTGGCGCCGGTAGTGCGACAGAGCGGCGCGGGAGATCTCGCCGTCGGCCGGCTCGATGCGGCTCCACTCGACGGAGAACCGGTAGTTGTCGAGCCCGAGGTCGGCGACGAGGCCGGCGTCCTCCTCCCAGCGGATCCACGAGTCGCAGGCGTCGCCCGACGACTCGGCGCAGCCCGAGCCCGGCGTGTGCTCGAAGGCCCACCAGTCGTTGTTGGTGTTCCCACCCTCAATCTGGTGGGCGGCCGTGGCCGTGCCCCAGGTGAAGCCTGGGGGGAATGCCCGCCCCATTCCCGTTCCAGCCATTCGGTGCGCCCTCCCGTTCTGCGATCCTGGTCGGCACGGTATCGTTCCCTGACGATGGCGTCACATTCCTCGCCGATGACCCACGTCCCCGATGCGGAGCAGGCGGACTCGGGCGCGCCCGCCAGCGGGTCGCCGGCGGTGGTTCCCGCTCCCATGGTCGAGGCGCACGGACTGGTCAAGCGCTTCGGGGACTTCGTCGCGGTCGACGGGGTCGACTTCACCATCGCCAAGGGTGAGTCATTCGGCTTCCTCGGGCCGAACGGCGCCGGCAAGACCTCGACCATGCGGATGATCTCGTGCATCAGCCCGCTGAGCGGGGGCACACTGCGGGTGCTCGGCATGGACCCCGCCACGGAGGGTGCGCGTATCAGGGCCCGGATGGGGCTCGTGCCCCAGGAGGACTCGCTCGACCTCGAGCTCACCGTGCTCGACAACTTGATGATCTACGGCCGTTACTTCGACATGCCCAAGAAGGTGATCCGCCAGCGGGCCGACCAGCTGCTCGAGTTCGCCCAGCTGACGGAGCGGGCGCACGACCGGGTCGACCCGCTGTCCGGCGGCATGAAGCGGCGGCTGACCATTGCCCGCGCCCTCATCTCCGACCCGGACCTGCTCATCCTCGACGAGCCCACGACCGGCCTGGACCCTCAGGCGCGCCATCTGCTGTGGGACCGCCTCTACCGTCTGAAGCAGGACGGGGTCACGCTCGTGATCACCACGCACTACATGGACGAGGCGGAGCAACTGTGCGACCGGCTGGTCGTCATGGACAAGGGGCGCTTCGCCGCCGAGGGCACGCCGCGCCAATTGATCGAGAAGTACTCGACGAAGGAAGTCGTCGAGCTGCGCTTCGCCCCCGGCCAGCACGAGGAGGTGGCGCCCTCGCTGGCCGAGCTGGCGGAGCGCCAGGAAGTGTTGCCCGACCGCATCCTCCTCTACACCGACGACGGCGACGCCGCGCTGGCCGAGGTGGCCCGCATGGGGCACGTGGCCCAGAGCACGCTCGTGCGCCGCTCGACGCTCGAGGACGTGTTCCTGCGCCTCACCGGCCGCTCCCTGGTCGACTGACCCGGTGACCGCGGTGAGCGGCGCGGGGGCGCCGGGGAATCCTGCGCTCTTTCGCCACGGCGACGAGGTGCAGGCGCGACGACTGGCCACGCCGATGTGGTGGCGCGCCGCCCGCTACTGGGGTTACCAGTACCGGCGGACGTGGCGCAGCTCGGTCGTGACGAGTTTCCTCATTCCCGTGCTGTACCTGGCCGCGATGGGCGTCGCCCTGGGCTCCCTGATCGACAAGCACTCCCACGGCGTGGGCGGCGTCACCTACGTGGCCTTCCTGGCCCCCGGTCTGTTGGCGGGCACCTGTATGCAGATCGGCACCAACGACGCCACCTACCCGGTGATGGGCGCGATCAAGTGGATGCGGACGTACCTGGCCCAGCTGGCCGCGCCGCTCGATGTCTACGACGTGCTGCTGGGCCACCTGGCGTGGATCGCTGCCCGCCTCGCCATCGTGGTCTCCATCTATCTGGCCGTGATGGCGGCCTTCGGCATCGTCTATTCGCCCTGGGCCGTTCTGGCCCTGCCCGCCGGCGTCCTCACCGGGATCGCGTTCGCTGCGCCGGTTGCCGCCTTCGCGGCCACTCAGGACAAGGACTCTGCTTTCTCGACGCTCTACCGCTTCGCCATCATCCCCATGTTCCTGTTCTCGGGCACCTTCTTCCCGATCACGCAGCTCCCGACCTGGCTCCAGGTGGTGGCGTACGTCACGCCGCTCTTCCACGGGGTGGCCCTGTGCCGCAGCCTCACGCTCGGGCAGGTCGGGTGGGCCGACCTGGGTCATACGGCGTACCTGTGCGCGTTGGCCGCGGTCGGCTACGCGGCGGCGCGGCGTACCTTCGCCCGGCGGTTGGTGGTGTGAGATGAGCCTCGGGACCAGCGGCAGGGGTGCGGTGATGGACCGCCGTCCCCCCGGGGTGGCGGCGCGGATCACGCCGCTCGCCTTCCTGGGCGGACGCCACGCCTCACGGGTTCTCGAACGCAACATCCTCGTCTACCGGCGCTCGTGGATCTTCATCGTCTCGGGCTTCTTCGAGCCGCTCTTCTACCTGCTCTCCATCGGGATCGGCCTGTCCCATCTGGTCGGCCCCATCAACGTCGACGGCCACCTGGTGCCCTACACCGCCTTCGTGGCGCCGGGCCTGCTGGCCTCGTCGGCCATGAACGGCGCCATGCTCGACTCCACCTTCCTGGTCTTCTTCAAGCTGAAGATCGCCAAGACCTATGACGCCATGTTGTCGACGCCGCTCGGCGTGGGTGACGTCGCGCTCGGGGAGCTGAGCTGGTGCGTGCTGCGGGGCGCCCTCTATTCGGCCGCCTTCCTCGCCATCATGGCCATGCTGGGCTACATCGTCTCGCCGTGGGCCATCCTGTGCTGGCCGGCCGCGATCCTGATCAGCCTGGCGTTCGCGGCCGCCGGCATGGCCGGCACGACCTACATGCGCACCTGGCAGGACTTCGACATGGTGTCGCTGGCCTTCATCCCGCTCTTCCTCTTCTCTGCGACGTTCTACCCGATCACCGTGTACCCGGGCTGGCTGCAGCTCGTCGTCCGCTGCACCCCCCTCTACCAGGGGGTCGTGCTGTGCCGTGCCGCCGACCTGGGCATCTGGAGCTGGACCCTGCTGGGCCACGTCGCCTATCTCGGGATCATGGCCATCGCCGGGGTCGTCGTCACCCGACGCCGCCTCGGGCTGCTGCTCCTGCCGTGACCGACCACCTCGGGCGGCCGGTACCGTAGGGCCGACTTCCCGAGCGGCAGAGGACTCGACGCAATGAACATCGTGGTGAGCAACGTCAAGGGCGGGGTGGGCAAGACGACCACCGCCGTCTATCTGGCCGCCGTCGGGGCGCGCCGCGGCCGCGGCCCCATCCTGCTGGTCGACGCCGACCCCCAGGGCTCGACGGCTGAGTGGTACGACGCCGATCCCTTCGAGGGCGTCGAGCTGATCGAGGGCCCCTCGGTCCGGACGGTCACCAAAGCGATGAACCAGGAGGACGGCCTCGTCGTGGTCGACACCCCGCCGGGGGAGGGGAACGTCGTGCAGGCCGCCCTGGCCCGGGCCGACGCCGTGGTGATCCCGACCCGCGCCGGCGGGGTCGAGCCGAGCCGGGTCGTGACGACCCTGGAGATGACGCCGCGCAACATCCCGGCCGGTGTCGTGATCTGCTCGGCGCGGCTCGGCACCAACGACCTGGAAGCCACCATTGCGTGGTGGACCGACCTGAAGGTCCCCGTGTGGGGGATCGTGCCCGAACGGGTCTCCATCGCCAGCGGTCCGGCGGCCGGGCTCTCGACCGAGGGACTGGAGCACTACTCCAAGGTGTTGAAAAGAGCGACGTCGAAGGCGCGCTGACCCAACCGGGGCTCAGCGAGAGGTGACCGCCTGCAGCTCGCTGTGGTAGCGGCTGTCGGCCCAGGCGACCGGTGCCTTGCCGTGCAGCTGTCCGATCAGCTCGGAGAGGAACCAGTGGCGCACCGCGACGCTGCTGGGCGAGGCCGGCAGCGTGAGCAGCCGCTGCGAGAGCCCGAACTCGTCGGCCTCGTCGAGCATGGCGTCGTAGAACTGGCAGGCGACGACGGCCGATTGCGGCAGCACCAGGGTCCAGTCGAAGGAGTCGACCTTGTCGTCGATTGCACGCTGCCACATCTCGTCCATGCCTGGGCCCAGGCGGTTGAAGCGGGTCCCGATCTCCGAGACCAGCACCGTCAGCCGCTCGGGCAGCGCCGGCGAGGTGGGTGAGCTCTCGGCCCGCTCCTTCATGAGCCGGAGCTCGCGGAAGAGCGCCTCGTACTCCTCACTCGACTTCTGCAGGAGCCCCACCGGGATCCCGATCAGGCGGATGGCGATGTCGGGCGACAGGTTCGGTTCGCCGTGGAGGTCGGGATGGGTGATGTCGGCGAGGTCGAACCGGAAGTTCCCGTCGGAGACGCTGCTCGGTGAGACCGGGAAGTCCACCGGCAGCTCGAACCACACGATCTTCCCTCCTTCGACCGCCTGTACGCCCCAATTCGACGCGAGCGTGTTGAAGAGGGTCAGACCCCGCCCGGTGGCGGCGTCCCGGCCGTAGTCCTTGAGGGACGGGATCGCGGGGTTGCCGTCGGCCACGTCGACCCGGATGCGATCGGCGAAGACGTGGAGCGTGACGCTCATGGGCGTTGCTGCGTGCAGCGTGGCATTCGTGACCAGTTCCGACGTCAACAGAGCGGCGTAGCCGGTCACCTCCGACGGGAGGTCGCGCAGGTGAGCGGCGATCCAATGGCGCGCGAGTGGCGTGCTCTCGACCACGGGTTCGAGGTGCAGCGTCGACATGCCATCCCGGGACGTACCCACAGGCTGGGCGGTTATGCCTTCCTTTACGACACCGGTGTAGTTGAGGTAGAGCACGACGACGTCGTCGGTGCGGTCCTCCGCGCTCAGCATGGATGCGAACGTCACCGCCGGTCGGTCGGGCCAGCCGTCCCGCGCAATGACCGTTGCCGTGGTCGCCAGGCGCCCCATGCCCTCGGTGATCACCTCACCCCGGCGCTCGATGAGCCCGTCCGAGTACATGAGGAGCGAGTCGCCGCGGCCGAGGACGAGCTCGTCGCGCGGCCGTGGTGCGCCGTTGAGCCCGGCCGCGATGAGGAGGGAGTGCTGCATGGGGCAGAACGTCGCGCTGCCGTCGGCGCGCACCACGAGCGGTGGTGGGTGCCCGGCGTTGCTCAGAACCACGCGACCGCTCGACGGCGTGATCGTGCCGACGACGGCGGTGGCGACCCTGTCCTCAATGAGGGCGTCGAAGAGGCCGTCGAGGGACGAGAGCACCTCGCTCGGCGAGAGGCCGGACACCGCGTAGGCGCGGATGGCGCTCCGCACCTGACCCATCAGCGCCGCCGCGGCTGCACCCTTGCCCATGACGTCGCCGACGCTGAAGAACAGCAGGTCCTCGCCCAACTCGAACACGTCGTACCAGTCGCCGCCGGCGTAGGTGCCGGCCACCCCAGCCTGGTACTCGGCGTCCAGGAGCAGTCCCTCCACTGCGGGCAGCGAGTCGGGAAGCACGGCACGCTGGAGCACCTCGGCGACCACGTGTTCGCGTTGGAATCGGGTCGCGTTCGACAAGGCGACCCCGGCCCGGCTCGCCACCTCTGTCGCAAGCGAGACATCGTCGGCTTCGAAGAGCCGGCCCGGCCCGTCGATGAAGGTCATGACACCGATGACCTCGCCACTGCCCGTCAGCGGCACCGCCAGGGCCGTAGAGGTGCCGGGCGGTTCCAGCCCCCGCCCGCCGAGCTGGAGGGGGGCGAGCTGTGTCCGGCCCGTGCGGTAGGCCACGGCGGCCGGGGCGTCCGAGTCGAAGGGCACCTGCTCCCGACGGCGGCGTCGCTCGTCGGCCGGCCCCGCGGCGCGGAGCTCGCGTACGTCGAGGCGGACCAGGCCGCCGTCCCCGGGAACGTGGACGATGCACGAGTCGGCGAGGCGCCCCTCCACGAGGCTCATCGTCCGGCGGATGACCGTGGTGGGCTCCAGGCTCGAGCTGAGCAACCGGGTCACCTCGGACAGGAGCGCCAAGCGCTCACGTCCCGCCTCGGCGGCGCGCAGGGCTTCACGCTCGTGCTCGAAGACCTGCGCCCGCTCGAGCGCCTGGGCCGTCAACCCGGCCAGCGTGGACAGGAAGCGGAGGTCGGGCGCGCTCGGCTCCGACTGCGCCACGAAGGCCAACGACAGCACGCCCAGGGGGCCGACGCTGCCGACGAGGGGCTCGGTGACGACCGTGACCGGCGCAGCCAGGTCGTGCAATGCTCGGGGCGCCATCTCTGCCGCGATGTCCTCACCGGCCTCGCCGTCGGAGCCGATCGTCGCCACCATGGTACGGCCGCCCGAGAAGCACGATCCCGCATGGCTGCCGTCCACCGGCACCATCCCGCGGGACAGGAGGGACGGGTGCCCACTACTGGCCAGGCACGACAGGGCGCGCTCGCCCGACGCCGGGACGCGAACGACGGCTGACTGCGCACCCAGGGCGCGTCGGCCACCCGCGATGGCGGCGTGGGCGACATCGCCGGGTGTGGTGGCGGCGGCCAGCGCCGAGCTGAGCTGGTGCAGGTGCTGGCTGCGCTCCAGGTTGACGAACTCGGTGAGCGTGAGGCGGGCACGTTCGACGGCCTGGGCCGCGGCACCGGTGATGGTGAAGAGGAAACTCTGATCGGGATCCGAGATCCCGCGGTCGTCGTCCCAGTGCACCACGACCGCGCCGATGGTGTGATCGGACACGACCAGCGGCACGACGGCCAGGGCGCGGAATCGGCTCGAGCCGAGGGCCGCGGAGAGGTCGGGGCGTTGCCGCCGCAGACTGTCGAGGGACTCCGCAAAGAGTGCGACGTTGTCACCCAGGATCGGGCCGTCGAGCCGCAGGGCCGGGAGGACGCCGTCGACCGGCTCGTCGGGTCCGTAACCGAAACGGCGCAACATGCGGAGCTGGCCCTGCTCGCTGATGAGGGCGAAGGTGGCGGCGTCGACGTGCAGCTCGTCACGCAGGGCGGCGAACACGGCGTCGGCCACCTGAGCCGGATCGGCCGCCGTGGTCAGTGCGCGGGCCATGGCCTGCATGCGCTGCGCGGTCTCGGCCGCCACCCTCCGTCGCCGCTCGTACCTCGTCTCCGACCGGGCCGTCCACAGCTGCACGTTGCGTTGGCCCCGGAGGTAGGAGATCCACATGGCGACGGCCGTGGCGGCCAGCTGGGTGAGGACGCGCAGCGTGTGGTTCAGCTCGCCGTAGCTGTGGGGCGGCGTGCTGATGACGAGCGCGAAGAACGTGGCCAGGAGGCCGACGATCAGGACCCGCGAGGGGCGAGCGAAGGCCGCTGCGATGAAGGGGGCGATGGCGAGGAACCCGACCAGCGAGACGTTCCCCCCGTAGACGGCGAAGACGATCGCCACGGTCGACACCCAGAGCAAGGCGATGAGGGTCGCCACGGCTTCGGCGCGGTCGGCGCGGTGGCTGCGAGTCGTGGCCTGAAGGTCGTCTTCGCCTGATTCGGGCACGATTCTCTCTCCCGGTCACAGCCGCCGTCGGGCTCGTGGGTGAAACGCTATTCCCCCTGTAGGTCGGCCCAGACCGGTTCCGCCGTTCACCGGGGTTGTGCGCACATTCCTACCCGTGTGTGCTGTGTCGGAAACCCTGAAGGTTTAGGTTCTCTGTCCAGGGGCTATAGAACGCTTGGCCAAATCGCCATTGCAGACAGCCGGGACGAGCCCGGGGACCCAAAGCGACGCAGGAGGGTGGAGTGGACCAGGAGTTCCGGATTGAGGAGCAGGTGGATGCGGTGCCCCCGGTGATCGCCGTCAGTGGGGAGATCGACGTCGCGACGGCTCCGCAGCTGCGCGAATGCTTGCACCGGGTCATCGCCCAGGGTGAGTCGACCATCGTCCTCGACCTCCTGGAGGTCACCTTCCTCGACTCCACCGCCCTCGGTGTGCTGGTGGGCGGGCTCAAACGGTGCCGCGAACTGGGCGGCGACCTGCACATCGTCGTGGCGGACCCGCGCATCGTGAAGATCTTCGAGATCACCGGTCTGACCAACGTGTTCACCATCGTCGATTCCCTCCAGGCCGCGGGCAGGTCGTGACGGATCCGTCCGATGTGCTCGTCACGGGTGACCGGATTGAGCTGAGGTTCCCGGCGCGCGGCGATCTGATCGTGCTGGCCCGGCTCGTCACCAGCGCCATCTCGGCCCGTGCCGGATTCGACATCGAGGAGCTGGAGGACCTCAGACTCGCCGTGGGGGAGCTGTGCCTCCTCACGCTGCAGGGCAGCGACGCTCGCTACGGTGACCTCTGCCTCGAGCTCACCGTGCTCGGCGACGCAATCGGAGTGGTCTGCACTCTGGAGCGGGCAGCGCCTTCCGACGTGGTCGCACCGGAGGGCGCCGAGATCGCCCAGCTCAGCGAGCAGATCCTCGACGCGCTCGTCGACGAGCACGGCAGGGAGAGCCAAGATGGCTTCGTGCGCGCGTGGCTGCGCAAGCGCCGGGGGGGTAATGCGGAGTGACGGAGGGCCGGGAAGAGACTCCCGGGCCGCAGTCCGACGACACGGGAACTGAGCGCCCGGCCCTCGACGCTGCGGAACGCGAGGAGCTGATCACCTCGAATCTTGGGCTGGCTCATCAGCTGGCCCGCCGCTTCCTCCATCGCGGCGAGCCGATGGACGACTTGGTGCAGGTGGCGTCGGTGGCCCTCGTCAAATCGGTTGACCGGTTCGACCCGTCGCGCGGCGTCGACTTCGCCGCGTTCGCCACGCGGACGATCATCGGCGAGCTGAAGCGGCACTTCCGCGACAAGGGATGGGCGGTGCGGGCCAGCCGACGGGTGCAGGAGCTGTACCTCGAGCTCGGGCATGCCACCTCTGCGCTGGTCCAGCAACTCGGACGCAACCCGACCGTGGCCGAGCTGGCCGAGGCAACGGGGGCCAGCGAGGAAGCCGTGATCGAGGCAATCGAGGCCGGCCAGGGATACCGCGCCGCGTCCATCGACGCGACAGAGAGTGAGGACGATCCGCTCTCGGCGCGCCTCGGTGAGCACGACGGCAATTACGACTCCGTGGAGAACCGAGCCCTGCTCGGCCCGGCGCTGGCCACGCTGCCGCCGCGCGAGCAGTCGATCCTGCGCATGCGCTTCGTCGAGGGGCTGACCCAGTCCGAGATCGCCGTCGCCGTCGGCGTGAGCCAGATGCACGTCTCGCGGCTCCTGTCGTCCAGCCTGCAGAAGCTGCGGGAGGGAATCGGGCAGAGCGGGTCCGAGCGGCCCTAGCGACGAAATCAGGCAGCAGAGGCGGCAGCTGTCCCATGAAAAGGTGGTGGATTCTCCGTCCGCAGACGAGATCAGCAAATATTCCGGGCAATTCTGCCGCCGGTTGAGTATGGTGCAAGGCCATTCCTTGGAGAACTGGGGGTGGCCGTGGTACATCTCGATGCGTCTTTGGCTGAGAAGGAAGATCCGGGGAGAAAGGGCTCAAGGGGGGAGCCCTCGGGCTGATCTCCTCGGTGGTGGTGGGGGTGGCCTCGACCGCACCGGCCTACAGCCTGGCGGCGACCCTGGGGTTCGTCGTCATCGCCATCAACGGGCTGGGGGCGCCGATCATCACGATCCTGGCCTTCATCCCGATGCTGCTCATCTCCTACGGCTACAAGGAGATGAACTACGCCGACCCCGACTGCGGGACCACCTTCACCTGGGGCGCCCGGGCCTTCGGTCCGAAGACCGGCTGGTTGGGGCGGATGGGGGATCGTGGCCGCGGACGTGCTTGTCATGGCCAGCTTGGCGCAGGTTGCCGCGACATACGTCTTTTTCCTCTTCAATGCCGACGGCATCGCCAGTAACCCGACCAGCGGCTGGGTTCTGCTGGTCGGGATCGCCTGGATCGTCGTGATGACCGCCATCTGCTACGTCGGGATCGAGGTCTCCGCCAACTTCCAGAAGATTCTGCTCGGCATCGAGATCACGATGCTGCTGATCCTCTCCATCGTGGCGCTGGTGAAGGTCGGAAACGGCACGGCACCCCCCGGCCACCTCACGGCGAGCGCTTCGTGGTTCAACCCGTTCAATCACTTCTCCGCCCGGGGTTCATGGCCGGCTTCACGCTGATGCTGTTCATCTACTGGGGCTGGGACACCGCCGTCTCGGTGAACGAGGAGACCAAGGACTCGCATCGGATCCCGGGGCGCGCCGCCGTCCTCTCGACGGTCATCCTGCTGGCGACCTACGCCCTCGTGGTGGTGGCGACCCAGTCCTACGCCGGCATCGGGACCAAGGGGATCGGGCTGCAGAACCCCAACCACACGGGCGACGTGCTCTCGGTGCTCGGTGGCTCCATCTTCGGCACCTCGGGTTCGGGAGCTTCATGACGCACCTGCTCTTCTGATGGTTCTGAGCTCCGCCGCTGCGTCAACGCAGACCACGATCCTGCCGACGGCCCGGACCACGCTGTCGATGGCGGTGTACAAGGCCATCCCGTCCGCCTTCGCCAGGATCCACAAGCGCTTCCTCACGCCGACGATCTCGACCCTCGCCATGGGCGGCGTCTCGATCGTGCTGTACGTGACGATGAACTACCTCTCGAGCGGCAACGGCGTGATCCTCGACTCGGTGACGGCGCTCGGCGTGTTGATCGCCTTCTACTACGGGCTCACCGGGCTCTGCCTGCGCCTGGTACTGGCGCAACACCCTCACGCAGAGCGCCCGCAACCTGTGGCTGCGCGGCATCCTTCCGCTCCCGGGCGGCCTCATCCTGTGGTTCTGCATGCCGTGGCTCCTCGTCCACTACTGGAAGCCGGTGAACAGCTACACGACGTACACGCTGCCGTTCCCGCCGCACTGGCACATCGGCGGCGTCTTCGTCCTCGATGGTCGGCGCGGTCGCTCCTCGGCATCGTCCTGATGTACGTGTACAAGGCGATGCGCCCGGCCTACTTCCGGGGCGAGGTCCTCAACCGCGACACGCCGACCCGGGTGCCCGACGAGATCGGCGTCCCGGTCGGGCTGTTCGGGATCGAGCCCTTCGACGGAGACGGGTCCGAGGCGGAGGAGACGAAGAAGGAGCCCACCGAGGCCGGATAGCGTCCGGAGCCGATCCGGGACTGCGCTCCCAGCAGTGCCGAGCACCTGTGCAGGCGGGCGGCGCGTTCCACTAGACCGTGCGTACGGCCGGGGCCACGGCCGTCACGAGACGAGCTGGAGGCTCCATGACGAAGAGACTGGAGGGCACGGTCGCCCTGGTGACCGGCGCCAGTAGCGGCATCGGCGAGGCCACGTCCATGGCCCTCGCCGAGGAGGGGGCGACCGTGGCCCTGGTGGCCCGGCGCCGCGACCGTCTCGAGGCCCTGGCCGAGCGCATCGGTGGCGCGGGCAAGGCGCTCGTGATCGAGGCGGACATCACGGACCCGGCCCAGGCGGAGGCAGCCGTCGCCCGGACCGTGGGCGAGCTGGGCCGCCTCGACACCCTCGTCAACAACGCCGGCGTCATGCTCCTCGGGCCGATCGTTGGCGCACCGGTCGAGGAGTGGCAGCGCATGGTGAACCTCAACCTGCTGGGCCTGCTCTATTGCACGCATGCTGCCCTGCCGCACCTGCTCACCGCCGGGGAGTCCGAGCCGCGCTCGGTGGCGGACGTGATCAACGTCAGCTCGGTCGCCGGGCGGGTGGCGCGCCTCAACAGCGGCGTCTACAACGCGACGAAGCACGGTGTCGGCGCCTTCAGCGAGTCGCTGCGCCAGGAGGTGACCACTCGCCACGTGCGGGTGACGCTCATCGAGCCCGGCGCCACCGCCACCGAGCTGGCGTTCCACAACCGCCCCGAGATCCTCGAGGGCATGGCGCAGCAGTTCGGCGGCATCGAGATCATGCAGGCCGAGGACATCGCCGAATGCATCCGGTTCGCCGTGACGCAACCGCGACGCGTGGCGGTGAACGAGGTCCTCGTCCGGCCGACCGAACAGGAGCGCTGAGATCGAACGGGTCGCCGTCGTCGGCTGCTCGGGCTCGGGGAAGACCACGCTGGCCGCCGCATTGGCCGAGACGCTGAGCGCCCCCCACGTGGAGCTCGACTCCATCTACCACCAGCCGGGCTGGACGCCGCTGGGCGACGAGGAGTTCCGCGTCCGGGTGGGGGAGGCCACCGCGCAGGACCGCTGGGTGGTCGACGGCAACTACTCGGTCGTGCACGAGATCGTCTGGGCCAACGCAGACACCGTCGTGTGGATCGACCTTCCCTACACCACCGTGCTGTCCCGGACGATCAGGCGGACCGTGCGACGGACGCTGACCCGGCAGGAGCTGTGGAACGGCAACCGGGAGCCCTTCTCGAACCTGTGGTCGGTCAACCCCGAGAAGTCGATCATCGCCTGGGCGGCCACTCGACACGGTGTGTACCGCCGGCGCTACTCGGAGGCCGAGCGCGATCAGCGTTGGGCAAACCTGCGCTTCGTCCGACTGCGCTCCCAGGCCGAGGCCGACGGATTCCTGGCCGGCGTGACGGCCGCCGCGACCAAGGAGGAATGACATGGATCTCGAGCTTGGCGGCAAGGTCGTGCTCATCACGGGCGGCAGCGACGGGCTCGGTCTCGCGCTCGGCGGCGCGGCTCGTCGAGGAGGGCGCGTCGGTGGCGATCTGCGGCCGCGACGAGGAACGGCTGCGCGAGGCGGAGTCGGAGTTGCAGGCGGCTGGCGGCGACGTGCTCGGGGTTCGAGCCGATGTGTCCGAGGCCTCAGACCTCGTGGCGTTCGCCGACGCCGCCGTGGCCCGCTGGGGACGCATCGACGGTGTGGTCCACAACGCGGGGCGGGCCGCCGCGGGACCGCTCGAGTCGATCGACGACGCGGCCTGGGAGTCCGACATCCAACTGAAGCTGATGGCGGCCGTGCGGCTGACCCGGCTCACCCTGCCCCAGCTCCGGGCCAGAGGTGGCGTCGTCCTGTTCACACTGGCCATGGCGGCCAAGGCACCCGGCGCGGCCAGCGAGCCCAGCTCGGTGACCCGTGCCGCCGGCATGGCGCTCATGAAGGCGCTCTCCAAGGAGCTGGCGCCCGATGGCATCCGGGTCAACGCCGTGCTCATCGGGCTCATCGAGAGCGGGCAGTGGGCCCGCCGAGCGTCCTCTGCGGCGGAGCTGGCGGAGTTCTACCAACGCTTTGCCAAGGACGCGGCCATCCCGCTCGGTCGTTTCGGTCGCGCCGAGGAGTTCGCCGACCTGGGGAGCTACCTGCTGTCCGCCCGTGCCTCCTACCTGACCGGTGCGGCCATCAACCTCGACGGGGGGCTGTCGCCCGCCGTGTGAGCGGGCCTACTCGTCGTAGCCGACGGTCTCGGTGGCGTCGCCCTCGCCGCGCTGGCTGAGGCCGATGCCATAGCCGTCGATCACGTCGAGGCGGGTCAGGGCGTCGACGTGCGGCCGGCCGCCCCCGCCCCACTTGGCCTTGGCGGCCCGGCGGGCCGACAGCTCGTCCTCGGCCACCACGAACACGACCTCGTGGTCCTCGCCGATGCGGCCGGGGCCCAGGTCGCCACCGAGGAACGCGGCGAAGAGGTGCACGCGGGCAGCGTAGCGAGTACGAAAGGACCCATGAGCCCCGACACCCTGCACGGCAGCACCATCGTCATCACCGGCGTCACCGGCCAGGTGGCGCGCCCGCTGGCCACCGCCCTCGCCCGCGACAACCGCGTGATCGGAGCGGCCCGCTTCGCCGACGCGGCCGCCCGCAACGAGCTCGAGGCGGCCGGAGTGGAGTGCGTGCCCATCGACCTCGTGTCGGGGGACGTCGCCGGTCTGCCCGAAGACGCCGAATACGTGTTGCACTTCGCGGTGGCCAAGACCAACGACTGGGAGCGCGACCTGGACGCCAACAGCGGCGGCCTGGCCTACCTCATGGAGCACCACCGACGCGCCCGCGCCTTCCTGCACTGTTCCTCCACGGCGGTCTACAAGCCGGCCGGGCACCGGGTCTTCGACGAAGCGGGCCCGCTGGGCGACAACCACGGGGTCTGGCCCTTCCTGCGCACCTACAGCATCTGCAAGATCGCCGCGGAGGGCACCGCACGTTGGGGGGCGGAGCGCTTCGGTCTCCCGACCACGATCGCCCGCCTGTCGGTGCCCTACGGCGACAGCGGAGGCTGGCCCGCCATCCACCTGCACATGATGCTCTCGGGCCACGCCATCCCGGTCCACGTCGACGCGCCGAGTGTGTACCACCCGCTGCACGCCGACGACATCCTCGCCATGGTGCCGCGCCTGCTCGGGGTCGCCTCCGTGCCCGCCCTGACGGTGAACTGGGGCGGGAGTGAGCCGGTGAGCATCGAGGAGTGGTGCACCTACCTGGCCGAGCTCGTCGGCACCGAGGCCCGCTTCGAGCCGACGGAGAGCACCATCGACAGCGTGCAGATCGACACCACGCGCATGCACGAGCTCGTCGGTGCGACCTCGGTCCCCTGGCGCGAGGGCATGCGCCGCATGGCCAGGGCGCTGCACCCCGACCGGGTGGCATGAGCACGACCGATCCCGATGGGTCGCCTGTGTTCCGCTTCGAGCTGAGCGACCCCGAGGAGCCCCCGGCCTCCGAGCTCCTGATCGCCATGCGAGTCGAGCTCAACGACGCGTACGAGACGATGAGCCGGCTCGACAATCCGCCGCTGCGGCCGGCCGAGCTGCGGCCGCCGGGCGGCGCCTACCTGGTGGGGTACGAGGGGGCCGAGGCGGTGGCCGGAGGAGGGCTGCGCCGTCTCGGCGACGGCGTGGCCGAAGTCAAGCGCATGTACGTCCGCCCCGCCGCCCGTTCTCGGGGCGTGGCGGCGGCGCTCCTCGCCGCCCTCGAGAGCACCGCGGTGTCGCTCGGCTACAGGGCGGTCCGGCTCGACACCGGACCGAAGCAGGTGCACGCGCAGCGCCTCTACCGTTCCGCCGGGTACGTCGACGTGCCGCCCTACAACGACAACCCGTTCGCCTGCTTCTGGGGAGAGAAGCGACTGGCGTGAGCCCTGGTCCCTCAGCCCGGTTCGCGGCCGGGCCGAGCCTGCAGCGCCATCCACGCCATGACCAGCTGGAGGGGCAGCCGGCCCCAGGCGACGGCGCGGTTGTCGGCCGGGCCCTGGTTGCGGCCCGTTCCCGCGTCGAGGGCCATCTGCAGGTTGGCGGGGAACACGGCCGCCAGGGTGGCCACGCTGGCGGCGGCGGCCCAGCGGGTGCGCCGGACGAGGCCGGCCGCGCACACCAGCTCGACCACGCCGCTGGCGTAGATCAGCGCGGTGTGCCGCTCCGGCGGGATGGCGCGCGGCATGATCGCCTCGAAGGAGCGGGGGCGGACCAGGTGCACGGTGCCGCTGGCCGCGAAGACCGCGGCCAGCGCCAGAGGGGCACGACGCCGGAGGCTGCGCACGACCAGGACTGTACTGTGGCGGCGTGGGCACCCAAGTGACGATCGTCGGCGGTGGCAGCTACCAATGGGGGCCGGAGTTGATGGCGGACCTCTTCGGGACGCCGGCACTGGCCGGCATGCATCTCGTGCTCGAGGACATCGACCCGGCACCGCTGCCCAAGATGGAGGCGCTCGCCCACAAGCTGAAGGACGCCATGGGGGCCCAGGCGACGGTGGCCACCAGCACCGACCTCCGGGCCGCGCTCGACGGGGCCGACTTCGTCATCGTGTGCATCTCGACAGGCGGCTTCCGCTCCATGGCGGTGGACCTCGACGTGCCGGCGGCGCACGGCATCACGCAGACCGTGGGCGACTCGGTCGGCCCCGGCGGCATCAATCGCGCCCTGCGCAACATCCCCGTCCTGGTCGGCGTCGGCAAGGCCATGGAGGAGTGCTGCCCCGACGCCTGGCTCTTCAACATCACCAACCCGATGACCACCCTGACCCGGGCAGTGAGCCGGGAGACCGGAATCAAGACCGTGGGCCTCTGCCACGAAGTGGGCAACTTCTGCATGGACCTGGCCATCGCGCTCGGCCGGCCCGGCGACGCCGTCTCGGCGTCGGTGACCGGTGTCAACCACTTCCCGGTGCTCACGTCGCTCGAGGTCGACGGGGAGGACGGGTTCGACGTCCTGCGAAAACTCGTCGACGAGGTGGGCGGGCTGGACTCGCTCGCGCCCTACGAGGGACGGCCCGAGGCCGAGAAGTTCTCCAAGCTCGACTTCGCGCAGCGCCACCTGTTCAAGCTGACGCTGCTCGACCGCTGGGGCACCTTCCCCGCCGCGGGGGACCGGCACATCGCCGAATTCGTCCCGTTCGCCCTGACCCCCGAGTCGGACTGGGGGGCGAGGTACAACATCGAGCTCAGCCCGATCTCGCGGCGCGAGATGCACCAGGCCGGTTACGTCGCCGACGTCGATGCGTGGCTGGCCGGCACCAAGGACCTGCAGACGTGGCAGTCGGGCGAGCTTCCCTCGCCCATGATCCAGGCCATGCTCACCGGGGAGCCCTTCGAGGCGCCGGTGAACATCCCCAACACCGGTCAGGCCGTCGGCCTGCCGCCCGACGTCGTGTTGGAGTCGATCTGCGTGATCGACGGAGACGGCATCCGCGGCCGCGACCGTGCCGCTCTGCCCGCGCCCTACGACGAGATCGTGCGTCGCCACGTGGCGACGCAGGAGCTGACCGTCGAGGCCGCCCTTCGGGGCGACCGCACGCTGGCGGCGGAGGCCTTCGCCCTCGACCCGCTGGCCGGCCGGGGCGACCTGCGCGCCCTGGAGTCCATGGTGGACGAGTTGCTCGCCGGCACGGCGGAGTGGCTGCCCCACTTCGCCTCGTAGCGGGCCAGACCCTCGGGAGGGAGACGCATGCGCATCGGATTCATCGGGCTGGGCGCCATGGGACTGCCGATGGCCGGCCACCTGGTCGCCGCCGGCCACGAGGTCACCGTGGCCTCACGCGGCCGCGGGCCCATCGCCGCCGCGGTGGCCCAGGGCGCGGTCGACGGGGGATCACCCCGGGGGGTGGCCGAGGGCTCGGAGGTCGTCATCCTGTGCGTGCCCAACTCGCCCGAGGTGGTCGAGGTGGTCGACGACATGTTGCCCGTCCTCGGCGCCGGCCAGACCGTGGTCGACTGTTCGACCATCGATCCCGAGGTGGAGCGGGCCCAGCACGCCCGGGTGAGCGAGACCGGGGCGCACTACCTCGATGCGCCACTCTCGGGTGGCACCGGGGGGGCCCAGAAGGGGACCCTCACGCTGATGGTCGGCGGCGACGAGGCCGTCCTGGCCGCGACCGAGCCGGCGTTCGAGCCCTTCGCCGGCCTCATCGTGCACGTCGGGGGCCCCGGCATGGGCCAGGTCGTGAAGCTGTGCAACCAGGTGATCTACGCGGCGCAGATGACGGCGACGGCCGAGGCCACCGCTATGGCGGTCACCTCGGGCGTGGACATGGAGAAGCTGCTGCTGGTGCTCACGCACGCCACCGGCGACTGCGTGGCGGTGCGGACGCGCCTGCCGGTCCCCGGCGTGGTCCCCGAGAGCCCGGCCTCGAACGGGTGGCAGCCGGGTTTCATGACCGACCTCATGGCCAAGGATCTCGACCTCGCACTCGCCTACGCGGCCACACGCGGGGTGACCGTTCCCACGACGGCGACGGCGCGCCAGCTACTGACGGCGACGAGCGCCGCCGGCTACGGGCGGGAGGACTTCTCGGCCGTGGCCAAGGTCGTCCTGGCGCTGGCCGGCGCCGCATGACGAGTCCGGGGCCGCTGCCCACCCCGACTCTGATCCTGGCCGCGGACCACCGCGCCCGAGCCGTGCTGACGACCGAGAACTGGTCCGAGTTCTCCGACTCCCTGGCCCGGGCCCTACCCTTTTGCGACGGGATCCTGGCGACGGTCGAGCCGCTCACGTCACTGGCCGCAGCGGGCCACATCACGGCGCTGCACCGCACCTACCTGTCCATAAACCGGACGGGTCTGGCCGGATCGGTCTTCGAGCTCGACGACCGCCTCGTCGCCAGCGTCCGCCGGGCTGCCGCCGACGGCTGGACGGGCGTGAAGCACATGACGCGCATCGACTTCGGCGACCCCGTCACGGCCTCCGCTCTGGAATTGCTCGGCCAGGTGCTGGAGCAGGCGAGCGAGGCGGGGCTCGAGGTCCTGGTGGAGCCGTTGGTGTGGCACGAGGGACGGGTGCAACGCGACGCCGACGCGATCGTGCTGGCGGCGATCATCGCGCACGACCTGGGCGCCCCCGTGATCAAGGTTCCCGTGCCCATGGCGAGCCCGGGCACCGAGCGCCAGCGGGCCGTCGCCCGGGTGGTGGCGAGCGTGGGTGTGCCCGTCCTCTTCCTGGGCGGCCCGGTCACCGAGGCGGGGCGCGACCGCGTGCTCGACGAGGTGCGCGACGTCATGGAGGGCGGTGGTGCGGGCATGGCGATGGGCCGCACCCTCTACCAGGACCCGGACCCCGCCGAGATGGCCGGCCTCGTCGACGCGCTGGTGCACGGCCGGTGATCCTCACCGTCGACTTCGGGACGACCGTCACCAAGGTGGGCCTGTGGGGTGACGGGGGCCTCGTCGCGCTGGCGCGCTCGGAGCTGACCACGACCCACCCGCAGGTGGGCTGGGCCGAGCAGGACCCGCTGCGCTGGTGGACCACGCTGGTCATCGCGTGCGCCGAGGCACGGGCCCAGGCGCCGGGCGCCTTCGCCGAGGTCGACGTGGTGGCCTGCTCCGGCGCCCGCCAGACCTTCGTCCCGGTGACCGCGCAGGGGGACCCGATCGGCAAGGGCATCCTGTGGTCCGACCACCGCGCTGCAGCGGAGGCGCGCGTGCTGGCCGACCGCATGGGGGGCGACGACATCAACCGGGCCCGCACCGGCATCCCGCTCGACGCCGGAGCGGTGGCGGCCAAGCTGTCCTGGCTGGAGGCGAACGAGCCCGACCGCCTGGCGGCGGCCGAGGTCATCCTCTCCCCACGTGACCTGATCGTCTACCGCATGACCGACCAGGTGGTCACGGACGCCACCTCCGCCTCGCGCAGCGGGCTGTACGACTTCGACGGCAATGCCGTGCGCGAGCTGGCCGGCCCCGCGCTGGGCAAGCTGCCGAGCGTGGTGCCGTCCGACACCGTCGTCGGACAGCTGAAGTCGGTGCCCGGTGCCGAGCTCGGGCTGAAGCCGGGCATTCCGGTGGTGATCGGCGCCGGCGACCGACAGTGCGAGGTGCTGGGATCGGGCGCGTCGGAGGACCACCCGATGGTGAGCTGGGGCACCACCGGCAACGTGTCGGTGCCCGTGCACGAGCGTCCCGTGCCCTCCCCGGCCGGCGCCGTGGTGACGCGGGCGGCGGACGGGGGCTGGCTCCTCGAGGGCGGACTCTCGGCCGCCGGCTCGTTCCTGGCCTGGCTGGGGCGGCTGCTCGACCGGACGCCCGACGAGCTGGCCCGCCTGGCCGGGGAGAGCCCGCCCGGGGCCCGCGGGGTGGTCGCGGTGCCCTGGCTCGACGGCGCCCGCGCCCCGTGGTGGCGCGACGACGCCAGGGCCGGTTTCGTCGGGCTCGGCGCGGCCCACGGCGCCAGCGACCTGGCGCGGGCCGTGATGGAGGCCGTGGCCTGGGACGTGCTGCGGGTGATGGAGGTCGTGACGGTGGGGCGCCTCGGCGGTTCCATCGCCGCGGGCGTGACGCTCGGCGGTGCCGGCTCGGGGCTGCCGGTGTGGGTCGAGGTCCTGACCTCGGTCCTCGGCATGCCAGCCACTCGTCACCGTTCGGGCGAGGCTGCCTCGGCCGGGGCGGCGCTGCTGGCGGGGCGGGCGCTCGGCATCGGGCTGACACTCGACCAGCTAGATCCGGTCGAGGCGATGATCGTGCCGGATCCCGGGGTCGTCGACGTCTACCGCGGCCTGCGGGCGCGGGTCGACCACGTGGCCGAGTCGGCGCTGGCCGCCACCGAGTCCCTGCCCGGTCCTGACCCAACCCTGTCTTCTGAGCCGCGGTGCGCGTCGACCTCGCCTACGGCCGGCACGGGACGGCGGTCGAGGTGCCCGACGGCGCCGAGGTGGTCGAGCCGCTGGACCGGCCGGGCCTCGGCGACGAGGCGGCGGCCATCACCACGGCGCTCCAGTGTCCACTGGCCGGGGCGCCGCTGCATGAGCTGGTGCGACGGGCCGAGCGGGTGGCCGTCGTCTTCCCCGATCTCACCCGACCCATGCCCAACCGCACCGTGCTGCCGCCACTGCTGGCCGAACTGGGGCGCTGCGGGGTGGCCGACGACCGCATCACGCTCCTGTGCGCGACGGGGACACACCGGCAGGCCACGGCGGCCGAGATGCGTGAGCTCGTGGGGCCCGACATCGTGGCGCGCTATGCGATCGTGGACCACGACGCCACCGGCGACGCGCACGAGCGGGTCGGCGACGTGGACGGCGTCCCGGTGCTCCTGCAACGTGAGTACGTGCGGGCCGACGTCCGCATCATCACCGGCTTCGTCGAGCCTCACTTCTTCGCGGGTTTCAGCGGGGGCCCCAAGGCGGTGTGCCCGGGGCTGGCCGCCACCGAGACGATCCTGGAGGCGCACCATCCGCGCCGCATCGCCGACGCGCGCGCCACCTTCGTGACCCGGGCCGGCAACCCGGTGCACGACTTCGTGCGCGCGGCCACCGCGCTGGCGCCGCCGCAGTTGTCGCTCGACGTGGCCATCAACCGGGCCCGTCAGGTCACCGCCGTCTTCGCCGGACCGCTGCCGGAGGCCCACGACGCCGCGTGCGCGCACGTGCAGTCGTCGGCTGTGCGCCAGGTTGGCTCGCCGTTCGACCTCGTCGTGTCGACCAACGGCGGGCATCCCCTCGACCGCAACCTGTATCAGGCGGTCAAGGGGATGGCAGCCGCGGCGCGCATCGTGCGCGAGGGGGGCGTCATCGTGATGGCCGCCGCCTGCGAAGACGGAGTGCCCGCGGGGGGCGCGTTCGCCCGCCTGCTGGCGAACGCCGAGTCCGCCGCCGACCTGGTCGGCGACGCGGGAGGGCCCGAGCTCGACCGCTGGCAGGCCCAGGTGCTCGGGCGCGTGCTCGCCCGGGCCGAGGTTCACCTGCACAGCTCGGGACTCGAAGACGTCGATATCGCGGGCGCGCTGCTCGTCCCCGCGCCCGATCTCGACGGCGCGGTGGCGGCCGCCCTCGAGCGTCTCGGGCGGCGGGCGCGGGTGGCCGTGCTGCCCCAGGGCCCCCTCACGGTGGCGACGGTCGGCCCTTCCGCCTGATCGCACGGCCCTTCCTGACGCGCGTGTCAGGGATAGAGTGCCCCTGCAGTGCCCAACCAACCGCTGTTCGACTTCGCCGTTCCCGACGACCTGCTGAAGGAAGCGGTGACGCAGGTCAGCGACCCCGACGTGGTGGCCGACATCGAGGTCATGCCGGGCACGGGCGAGGGCAAGCCGCCGCCGCTCCACGGCATCCTGCAGCGCTACGGCTACGCGCCGCTCGTCCTCCTCACCGCAGCGGCGCTCGTCCCCGGCACCTTCGGCAACGGCATCGCCCTGGTCGGCAAGAACCTCGAGACGTCCTTTCACATGTCCAACGCGTCACTGGGCGCCGTGGCCTTCATCGCGCAGGTGTCCCAGCTCCTGTGGGCCGTGCCGCTGGCGCTGTGGGCGGACCGGGGCAGCCGCAAGGTCGTCGCCGCCGTCGCCCTGCTCGTCTTCGCCGGCTTCGGCGCCCTCATGGCCCTCTCGCCCAACGTGTGGTGGTTCGCCTTCCTGTATCTCGCCGCCTCGGTGGGCACCGGGGTGAACAACACGGTGCACAACTCCTACCTGGCGGATGCCTACCCGACCGAGGGGCGGGGGCGGATCTTCAGCTGGCACAACCTCTCGGACCCGCTGTCGCAGACGATCGGGATCCTGATCTTCGGCTACGTCGTGACCATCGCGCACAACTGGCGCTACGGGTTGCTCGTCGCGCTCGCCGGGATCCCGCTCGGGTTCGCGCTCTTCACCCTGCGCGAACCGGAGAAAGGGGCCAACGAGAGCAGCCACATCCTCAAGGCGTCGGGGATGGATCTCCAGGCCCAACAGGAGAAGGCGCCCCGGGTCCTCCTCGGCTCCGCGGTGACCAGGCTGCTGCGTATTCGCTCGCTCTACTACGAGCTGGTGGCCGTGGCCATCCTCGGCTTCGCCGGCACGGGAGCGCCGCTCTTCGGCAACCTCTTCTTCATCGACAAGTTCCACCTCGACACCGCGCAACGCAGCGAGGTGTACGCCATCATCGGGCTGGCTGCCTTCCTCGGCCTGCCGCTGGCCTACGTGTTCGGCGACCGCTACTTCCGTCGTGCCCCGCAGCGCCCGCTCGTCATCGCCGGCATCTGCATCACGCTCTATGGAGGGCTCTACGTCCTCTCGCTCTACGTGCCGCAGCTCTGGATGGTGGTCACTCTGCAGTTCCTGGCCAACGCGGCGGTGTCGCCGCTGGCCATCTGCATCTTCCTCACGCTGGCGGCCACGGCACCGCCCGAGATGCGGACGATCTGCTTCGCCATGTTCGGCGTCTACTCGCTGGTCTTCGGGGGCTTCGCCGGGTCGGTGGTGCTCGGCGCGGTCTCCGACGCCCTCGGGGGACTGCACGGCATCATCGTCGCGCTCACGCTGATATTCCCCGTCTGCGCGGTGGGCGGGCTGCTGCTCGTGATCGGCTCCCGCAGCGTGCGCCGCGACATCACCCTCGTCATAGAGGACGTGCTCGAGCGCTACGCCGAGGGCAAGCGGCGCCAGGCGGGCGGCGCCATCCCCGCCCTGCAGGTCCACAACCTCGACTTCTTCTACGGCACCAACCAGGTCCTCTTCGACGTGAACCTCCAGGTCGAGGAGGGGGAGATGGTGGCGCTGCTGGGCACGAACGGCGCCGGGAAGTCGACGCTGCTGCGCGCCGTCTCGGGATTGTCGCACCCCCACCGGGGTGTCGTCCGGCTCTTCGGCGTCAATTCGACCTACCTGGAGCCCGAGCAGATCATCGACGAGGGCGTCGCCCTGCTGGTGGGCGGGAAGATGACGTTCCCCGGGCTGAGCGTGCGAGACAACCTGCGCATCGGCGGCCACACGCTGCGGGGGGACAAGGCCCGCTCTGCCCGTGCCCACGACGAGGCGCTGGAGGCCTTCCCCGAGCTGGCGGCGCGACTGGACCAGCCCGCCGGCACGCTCTCGGGTGGCGAGCAGCAGATGCTCGCGTTGTCACGCGTCATGATGACCAGCCCACGCCTGCTCATGATCGACGAGCTGGCCCTCGGGCTGGCCCCCATGACCGTGGACCGCCTCATGGGCATGGTGCGACGGATCAACGAGGCCGGGACCACCGTGATCCTGGTTGAACAGAGCCTCAACCGCGCCCTGAGCCTGGCGCACCGCTGCTTCTTCATGGAGCGCGGCGCCATCCGCTTCGACGGGCCGACGGCAGAGCTCATGGCCCGCGACGACCTCCTGCGGCCGGTCTTCCTCGGCACCGCGGCGGCCGGTCTCGGGTAGGCGCGGTGCTCGCGTTCTCTGCCCCCGACTTCGTCCTCGTCCAGGGCGTCTTCTACGGCCTGGGCTACGGTCTGCTGGCCCTGGGCCTCGTGCTCGTCTACCGCACCAACCGCGTGCTCAACTTCGCGCAGGGCCAGATCGGCGTCATCGCGGCCGTGTTCCTCGTCAAGCTCACGGCGGACTTCCACTTCAACTACTGGTTCTCCCTGGTGCTCTCGGTCGGCCTGGCCGCCCTCGTGGGCGCCGGGTCGGAGCTGGTGCTCCGCCGGCTCTTCAACCGGCCCCGCGTGCTCGTCATGGTGGCCACCATCGGGCTGAGCTACGTGCTGCTCGCGCTGACGGCGCTGCCCTTCATCAGGCCCTCGAACCTGTACAAGCCCGTGCCGGTGCCGTTCGACCTCTCGTTCTCGCTCGGCCCCTTCATCATCACGCCCACCGAGGTCATGACGCTCATCGTGGCGCCCATCGTCACCGTGGCACTCGTGCTGGCGGTCCGCTTCACCTCGTGGGGGCTGGCCATGCGCGCCATGTCCGAGAACGCCGACTCGGCGCGCCTCTCGGGCGTGTGGATCCGCCGCACCTCCACGCTGACCTGGACGGTGGCCGGCGCACTGTCGGCGTTCACGGCCATCCTCAACGCCCCGAACCAGACCAGCGCGCTGACGCAGGCGCTCTCGCCCGACCTGCTCCTCTACGCCCTCACCGCGGCGCTGATCGGGGCCATGGTCAACCTCACGGCCGCCTTCGTCGCCGGCGTGGGCATGGGGGTGTTCCTCGAGTTGCTGGCCTGGAACGTGCCGTCACCGGCCAAGCAGCAGCTCGTGGTCTTCATCGTCGTCATGGCCGTCCTGCTGGTGCGGGTCGGCGCGCTGCGCAAGGGGGTGCGGACGGGGGATCGCAGCACATGGCAGTTCGGCGCGGCGACCACCATGCGGGCCGTGGACCAGCTGCGCCGCCGGGTCTCGGTGACGGGGATATGGCTGACCATCGCGGTCGCGGTCCTGTTGCCCTTCGTCTTGTCCGTCGGTAACAACGTCCTGTTCAGCCAGATCTGCATCTACGCCGTCGTCGCGTTGTCCCTCACGATGCTCACCGGCTGGGCGGGACAGGTGTCGCTGGGGCAGTTCGGGCTGGTCGCCGTCGGCGCTCTCGTGGCCGTCCACCTCGGCACCTCGCTGCCCCTCCCCATCGTGATGCTCTACGGCGGCCTCGTGACCGCCCTGGTCGCCATCATCGTCGGCCTGCCCGCGCTGCGGGTACCGGGGCTCTTCCTCGCCGTCACCACGCTGGCCTTCGCCCTGTTCATGCAGACCGCCGTGCTGGCCACCCCCTGCTTCACCGTCCCCGGCATCGACAAGACCCTGTGCACCGGGCTGCCCGACCCCGCGTACACGGTCCTCAACCGGCCCACGCTCTTCGGCCTGAGTCTGAGCTCGCAGCGGGCCTTCGCCTGGTTCTCACTGGCCGTGCTCCTGCTGTCCATCTACATGGTGCGGACCTGGCGCGACAAGGGCGTGGCGCGGCGCCTGGTGGCGGTGCGCGACAACGAGCTGGGCGCGGCCGCCATGGGGATCCCCATCTTGCGCACCAAATTGCTGGCCTTCGGGCTCTCGGGGTTCATGGCGGGCTACGCGGGCGTGTGCTTCGCCTTCGCCACCCAGACGCTGAACAACACCGACATCACCTTCGACCCGACGACGTCGTTCGTGATCATCTCCATGGTGGTCATCGGCGGCCTGGGCTCCATCCCGGGCGCCATCCTCGGTGCGCTGTACCTCGAGGGCCTGCCGGCCATGTTCGGCGCCAACCAGACGATCCAATTCATCACGAGCGGCCTGGGCCTGATCGCGTTCATCCTCTACCTGCCCGGCGGCCTGGCCGAGCTGCTGCACCGCTGCGGCGACCTCGTGGCCATCGGGATCCGCGCCGCGCAGGAGCGGATGGCCTCGCGGCGAACCGGGCCACCCGTGGAGCCCTCGGGCAGCGTCCCCGACATGGCGCCCACGCTCGTCGCCGACGGAGCCGAGCAGTGACGGCCGAGGCCGCCACCGGCGCGGCGCCGTCCACCCACCCTGCCCACCTGAGCGTGGACGGGGTGCAGGTGCACTTCGGCGGCGTCCATGCACTCGACGGGGTGACCTTCGAAGCGGAGCCCGGCGCCATCGTCGGCCTGATCGGCGCCAACGGCTCGGGGAAGACGACGACGCTCGACGTGATCTCGGGGCTGGTGGCGCCGCAGTCGGGCACGGTGCGCCTCGACGGCACGGACCTCGCCGAGTACCTGCCCGAGGAGCGTCTCGGCATCGGGATGGTGAGGTCCTTCCAGGACTGCCGCCTGTACCCGGAGCTGACCGTGCTCGACGTGCTGCTCCTGTGTGAGGACGCCCGGGCAGAGGTGGCTGTGCTGCCGACCACGCTCCGGCTCCCGTGGGCGCGGCGGGCGGAACGGCACAAGCTCGAGGCGGCGGACCAGGTGATCGCCGCCTTCGGGCTCGAGCGGTTCCGCCACCACCGCACGGCGGAACTGTCCACCGGGACGCGCCGTGTGGTGGACCTCGCCTCCATCGTCCTGGCCCGGCCGCGGCTGCTGCTGCTCGACGAGCCGACGGCCGGCATCGCGCAGCGGGAGGCGGAGGCGTTCATCCCTCTGCTGCGCAGACTCCACGCCGTGGCCGACACGACCATCGTCCTGGTCGAGCACGACGTGCCGCTCGTCTTCGAATTGTGCTCCCAGGTCGTGGTCATGGAGCTGGGGCGAGTGGTGGCCGCCGGCCCCCCCGACGTCGTCCGCGCTGACGCCAAGGCGCTGGCCGCCTACCTTGGTGCCAGCGACGAGGCCCTGCTTGCATCAGGCCCGATCGGGGAGGGCGGCGGCTCAGGCCGCAGCGAAGGAGGGTGAGGATGGAAGCGAGCACGGAAGTCTCTGCGCCTCGGGGGGCGTTGGGCCACCCCCTGGCGCCGTTGGGCCGGTCCTGGCGGCGCCTGCGCCGGCGTCCCCGCGCCATGCAGGTGCGCACTGCGGTGATCGTGATCGCCATCGTGGTCGGGCTGCTGGCCTGGCTCACCCTGGCGCCCTCGGGCACCCCGGGCGGCCCCGGTGCGGCCGGCGCGGCAGAGGTGGCGAGCGCCAACGCGGCCGGCGGCACGCCGGTCAGCCAGGCCAGCACGAGCACGCGGGGGATCACGTCCTCGACCATCAACGTGGTGTTCCCCGTGGTCGCCATCAACAGCGAGGCGGGGCGGTTCGGGTTCGCGCAGGACAAGGAGTACAACGAGCAGACGGCCGCCATCCACCTCTACGTGAACCAGGTCAACAACGGCGGCGGCATCAACGGGCGCAGGATCAACCCGATCATCGTCAGCTTCGACCCGTCCAACAACGCCAACGAGCAGTCGCTGTGCGCACAGTGGACGCAGGGCAGCCCGGCGGTGTTCGCGGTGATCGACGGGATCGGGACGTGGATCGGGGACAACCAGCTCTGCGTCACCCAGCAGGGCCAGACCCCGCTGATCAGCGCCTGGTCGACCACGACCAACTGGACGCAGCTGGGCTCGCCGTACCTGTGGTGGACGGGGCCCGACCAGGCGCCGGTATTGGCCGCCACGGTGCAGTGGGGCCTCAGCTCGGGGCGGCTCTCGAAGAGCAAGAAGGTGGGCATCGTCGTCTCGGACCAGGCGGGGGACCAGGCCGCGCTGAACAGCTACCTGCTGCCCGACCTGAAGAAGGCGGGGATCACGCCGCAGGTGGCCACGGTGGCCGGGAACCCCGACCAGTCGGCCACGACCAACTCGGACGCGCAGCTGGCGGTGGAGCGCTTCAAGGCGGCCGGGGTGCAGTCGGTCTTCCCGCTGCTCCCGGAGAACGCGTTCTTCCCGTACCTGTCGGCCGAGAACTCCCAGCAGTACTTCCCGCAGTTGCTGCTGAGCGACTACGAGTCGACCATCGAGGTGGCGCTGGGTCTGATCCCCGTCCCCTACGAGACCGCGCTCAACGGCCAGGAGGGCGTGACGACCGAGACACTGGGCGGCTTCGACGACGCCCGACCCCAGAGCCAGGGGGGCTACGACCCGGGCGTGCGCTCGTGCTTCACGACGTGGCACTCGTACCACCCCAAGCCCATCCCGGGCACCGAGAGCTACTACATCGAGGAGCAGGGCCCGATTCAGGCGTGGTGCGGAGCCATCCGGCTCTTCGCTCTGGCGGCCAAGAACGCCGGCAAGGACCTGAACCGCCGCACCTTCGTCCAGGCCATGTCGAAGATCACCAACTACCCGGGCACGCTCTCACCGGTGTGGAGCTTCGGGCCGTCCAAGTTCTACGGGCCGACCCAGTACCAGGTCGTCAAGATCCACAACAACGTGCCGCCGTCGTCGCAGTGCAAGCTGAAGACGAATCACAAGCCGCAGGGCACGTGCTGGGTGACGGTGCAGCCGTTCAAGCCGCTGCCGACGGGGTGACGCCCCGACTTCCGCCGGCCGCAACGCCATGACGCTGGCGGCGTGATCCAGATGTCTGGATCG
Source organism: uncultured Acidimicrobiaceae bacterium (assembly GCA_963730395.1). GTDB lineage: Bacteria > Actinomycetota > Acidimicrobiia > Acidimicrobiales > RAAP-2 > Bog-473. Next base: position 202,951 of record CAVSSK010000021.1, read on the forward strand.
GGCGCGATCGCTCCAGCTCCCCGGCCACAGCGGCCCCCGCGACGGGCCGGCACTCGTGCTACCACGAGGCCGACGCGCCTGCTGACCTCATTGGCGATCCATCTCTGGGCGGTCAGGCTGGAGCAATGGAGCACGCGGCCGCGTCCCGGCCCGTCAGGGTGGCGGGACGGCACGCTCCCTGGGGCACGGTGAGCTCGACGGCCTTCCACACCGCCTGGTACAGGACCGTCAAATGCTGGAGACGGCAACGAGCAAGCTATCTCGTGCTCGTCCTCCTCGTCGGCCTGGTCGGCGGTGTCGCCCTCGGGTCGCTGGCCGCCGCCCGTCGGACCGCATCGTCGTTCTCGACGTTCCTTGCCGCTTCCAATCCCTCGAACCTCCTGATAGAGCCGGCGGGCGGGGCAGGGCATCGGTCAACCCCACCTGGCGCAGAAGCTCGTCGGCCGCGGTGCGCGCGCTACCCCGAGGTGACGCGAGTCGAGAGCTACATGGTGCTCAACGCGTCGCTCGTGAGAGCCGGCAGGGCCGAGACGCGCAGCTTCAACAGCAACGTCGTCCTCGTGGGTAGTGTCAACGGCCTCCTCTTCAACCAGGATCGCTTCGCCGTCACGAGCGGACGCATGGCCGATCCCGCCCGCGCCGACGAGGTCATGGTCACTCAGAACGCTGCGGCGACGATGGGACTCCATCTCGGACAGATCGTCCCGGTCGAGCTCTCTTCGGCCTCGGGTTCGGGGCCCGTCCGACGGATCGGGCTCAAGATCGTCGGCATCGGCCTGCTGAACAGAGAGGTCGTGCAGGACGAGATCGGCAAATTCCCCACCTACATCGTGGCGACGCCGGCCCTGACCGCGATCGGTGCCCGCCGACGGCAGCAACATCTACCTGGGCGTGCAGCTGCGAGGAGGCTCGGGCGACGTCGCGGCCGTGGAGCGGCGGTGGAATTCGAGCGAGCGCTACTTCACCGACTTCCAGGTGGCGTCGCAGCTCGAGACCGAAGCCCAACAGTCGATACGGCCCGAGGCACTCGCGCTCGGCGGCGTTCGGCGCCATCGCCGGCTCTGGCCGCTCTGTTCCTCGGGATCCAAGTCATCGCCCGCCGGCTCGGCGCGCGCGAGCAGGATCTGGTCGGTGATGCGCGCAGCTCGGGGCCGACCCCGCCACGACCGTGCTCGACGGCGTCATCGGCATCCTCGGCTCGATCCTGGCGGGGTCGGTCCTCGCCGTCGGCGTGGCGTTCGCCCTGTCCAGCCTCTTCCCCATCGGGCCCGTCCGTCCCGTCTACCCCGACCCCGGCGTGAACGCGGACTGGACGGTGCTCGGTGTGGGGCTCGCGGTGATGGTCGGCGTCCTCGCGGCCGGGGCCGTGGTCATCGCGCTATCTCGAAGCACCGCATCGCGTGCAGCGGCGCTGCTCGCTCCTACGTCCGCCGCTCGTCCACCGTGGAGCTCGCGGCCCGGTCCGGCCTGCCGCCGTCAGCCGTCGCGGGCGCATCCTTCGCAGTCGACGCACGGTCCGGCAGGGCGGCGGGCCCGTTCCGTTGGTCCCTCCTCTCGGCCGTGATCGCCATGCTCGTCGTGACCACGACGCTGACCTTCGGCGCCAGCCTGCAGCACGCTGGTGTCGCAGCCGGCCCTCTACGGGTGGAACTGGGACTACGCGGTGCAGAGCTCCGACGGCTACGGCCCCGTCCCGAATCGGGCGGTGGCGGCGCTCCGCCACGACCCCGAGGTCACGTCGTCTTCGGGCGTCTCGTTCGCCACCATGAAGCTGGACGGGGTCGAGGTCCCCACCTTGTTGTCCGACCCCGGCTCCCCGGTCGCCCCACCCATCGTCTCGGGTCACGGACTGGCGACGTCGCACCAGATCGTCCTCGGCGCGGCAACGCTGGCACAACTGCACAAGCGGATCGGCGACACCGTCGATCTCCGATTCGTCCCCGGCTATCCGCGCCGTCCGCATCCGGCTCACGATCGTCGGCGTGGCCACGATGCCCGCCATCGGGATCGCCGAGGGGCTCCACACCTCCATGGGGATCGGCGCTTCGGTGCCCGCCGACGCCGGGCCGGTGACGGAGGGACTGGGCCCGCAGGCGCTACGATGCCGGCTGCAACGGGCCGAACATGGTCTTCTTGCGGGTCCGGGGAGGTCTGGGCGCGCCACAGGGTCGTGCGGCCGCGCAGCGGCTGTCCGACGCGGCCAACCGGATCCTGGCCGTGCAACCGCAGGACTCGAACTGCGGGGGCAACGTCGCCACCGTCCTCGGTATTCAGCACCCCGCCCAGATCGTCAACTACCGCTCCATGGGCACCACCCCGGTCGCTGCTCGCCGCCGGCCTCGCCCTCGCCGCGGTCGTGGCGGTCGGGTTGGCCCTCGCGGCATCGGTGCGGCGGTGCCGTCGCGACCTCGCGCTCCTCAAGGTCCTGGGCTTCGTCCAACGGCAGCTGGCGGCCGCCGTGGCGTGGCACGCGTCCATCGCCGCCGCGGTCGGGGTCGTCATCGGCGTCCCACTCGGCATCGTGCTCGGGCGATGGCTGTGGACCCTGTTCGCCGAGCAGATCGGCGCGGTACCCGGCCCGACAGTGCCGGTGTGGTCGGTGCTGCTGGCCGCGGTCGTCGCCGTGCGTGCTCGCGAACGCAGCGGCGGTGCTGCCCGGTCGGCGAGCCGCCCGCACCGCGACGGCGCTCGTGCTCCACGAGGAGTAGGGATCGCGCCCGGTCGGAGCGTGCCTCCGCTGGACCGAGGCGCACGACCGCCCGGTGAACCGATCAGGCGATGTTGGTCGCCGTCGGCGGCCGGCCCTGCACCATGTCATCGCAGCGGATCTGAATCGCCTCGGTCAGTTCGGGATGGGTGAGGATGTAGAAGGTGTTCGTCTTGACCGCCTCGATGACGCGCGCGGCCACGGTGGCCGGAGGGATTCCGCCGTCGACCATGCCTTGGATCACGGCACGCAGCTCCTCGGCGCCCTCGACCTCGCGCTCGGGCGCCCACGCGGGGCGGTTCCGGTCCGACTCGGCGATGCGCGTCTGGACGAAGCCGGGGCACAGGACCGACACACCGACCTGCGACCCCGCCACCTGCAGGTCCTTGTAGAGCACCTCGGACATGGCCACGACGGCGAACTTGGTCGCGTGGTAGGGGCCCAGGAAGGCGGTGGTGGTGAGCCCGGCGATGGAGGCCGTGTTGACCACGTGCCCCTCGCCCTGCTCCATCAGGAGCGGCACGAACGTCGAGATGCCGTGGATCACGCCCCACTGGTTGACGCCGATGATCCAGCGCCAGTCCTCCTCTGAGAACTCCCAGATGGGCCCGCCCGTCCCGATGCCGGCGTTGTTGTGGACGAGGTGCACCGCGCCGAAGCGGTCGAGGGCCCGGTCGCGCAGCTCGCGCACCGCGGCGGCGTCGGACACGTCGGTCACCACGCCGATCACCTCGGCGCCCTGTCCGGCGAGCTCGCCCTCGGCCTCCTTGAGCGGGCCCTCCTCTATGTCGGCGATGACGATCTTCATCCCCTCGGCCGCCGCCTTCTCCGCCACGGCCCGGCCGATGCCGCTGGCCCCGCCCGTGATCACGGCCACCTTCCCCTGCAGGTCCTTCATTGGCCCTCCTTCCGTCCGGCTGCGGTCGCAGTCAAGCACGGCGGTGCGCAGCCGGCCAGCGTCGTCCCGGAGCGGGCTCAGGCCGAGATCGAGGCGCGGTGCTGGCGCAGGAACTCGGTCCCGGCGGCCGACACCGAGATGAGCTCGCCCCGGTCGGGATCGCGGTGCCGCTCGATGTAGCCCCGGTCGTTGGCGTCCTCCCACACGGGCAGGCGCGGGCAGGACGTGCGCCAGGCCTCCATCACTTCTGCGTAGGGACGGGAGCGGGGGCCCACCCACTCGAGGAGGTCGAGGATCAGAGCTTCGACGGTGTCGGTCATAGGGCGGCGCTCATTATCTCACTGCCGGCCCCGGCGGAGGCGAAGCATGCTCAGCCGCCCGGGCCGAGGGTGGTCGGGATGGTCAGGCCCGTCGTGCTCGTCGACGTCGGTGGGACGGTCGTCGTCGTCGAGGTCGCCGCCTGTGCTCCCGGCTGGTCCGGCGACACGCATCCCGGTGCTGCGGGTGTCGGTACGGGGTCGCCGGGCGTCACCGTCCCCGCACACCCGATCTCCGAGAGCACGTTGTCGCTCGTCACCGATCCACCGTCGGCGAACGTGGCGACCGTCTTGGTCTGTCGTATGAACCCGAGGGCGTCGACCGAGACGACTTCAGTCGTGCCGACGTAGCCCTGTTGCTTCAGGATGGCGAGCGCCTGCGTCAGGGTGGCCCGTTGCTCGTCGCTCAGGCCCGGCTGATCGAGCTCGCTCGACAGGTCGATCGACACCGAGTAGTTCGTGACCGCCACTCCGTCCACGATCCCGGTGCCCACTTGCTGCGCGTCCGACATCATGGTCGGATCGAGGTTGAGGCGGCCGGTCGGGCTCGAGAGCGAGACCATCATGAGCGCCCCCTGACCCTGACCCAGGCTTCCCTCCACGAGTTGGGCGAACCCCGACAGGGAGTTCCCCGGATTGACATCGGTCGAATTCCCGGTGCCGTAGTCACCGGCTCCGAACTCCCACACGCGTGTGCTGTCGAACACCCCGGTCACGTTGGGGAAGCTGCTGTCGGGCGAGTTCGTGGTGACCATCACAAAGGGATTGAGGTTGACGACACCGTGGCCGCTGGCGGTCGACGGGGGTGGGACAAAGGTCGCACCGGGCTCCGACCCGGGCTGGAACGTCGTCGTGTACGTGAAGGCGTAGCTGTTGGCGTCGGTCGTCACCCGCAACGCGATCAGCACCGGACGCAGCCTCTTGTCCGGTGCGCTCACCGTGGCATGCGGCGTCCCGTTCCTTCCGGTGGTCAGCGCGGCTCCCAGGACCACGCCGGCGACGACCACGACACCGACGATGGCCGCGACCCCGACACCGGCGGCACGACGCTTTCTCAGCATCGGACACACTCCCTTCGTGCCTCCCTGCTCAGGACCGGGCCAGGCGGGCGACATCGGCGCAACCGGGGCAGAGCGTAATGCGGCCCGCGGCGCTTCCACCCTCGGCTCGGCCGACTGCGTCACACGGACCGGGCGGGAGGGCGCCGCCTCCCGCATCCCTGGCCGAACGGCAGCGTCGAGTGGCGTGTCGGCTTCGGCCGGTGACGGGCCGTGACGCCCAAGCTGTGCCACGCTCAGAGCAGCGAGAAGGTCCCTGCCTGCACCATCACGAGCACGCCGATCGCGCAGAGCAGGACAGGCACCGCCACCGCGCCCAGCCGGAGCATGACCGCCCGCGCCCTGGGGTGGCGGCCTCCGCCGAGCACGGCGGCCGTCACCACCACCTCGCCGAGAGCGAAGACCACGACGATCGTCAGAAGGTTGGTCGTCCCGCCAACCCGGAAGAGGGGGATGTAGGCGGCCAGGTTGTCGCCGCCGGCCCCGATGGTGACCAGCACCGCAGCGGTGAGCGACCGGCCCACCGCGCGATCGGCCGCCTTGGAGCGCCGTGCCCGGGACCCGGGCACCGGTCCGGCGTCCCCGGATCCGGCTGACGCCGCCGCCGGCCGCAGCCCGACCAGGCCCTTCACCCCGATGGCAAGGGGTACGAGCCCGAGGAGGCCCACCACCGCCGCCGAGAACTCGTAGAGCACGGCCGCCGCGGTGGCGGCCACCGCGACCAGGATGATGAAGCCGACGACCTGGCCCGCCGCGATGCGGTGTGCCCGCTCCAGGGGCGCACCTGCCACCATGGCCATCGTCACCAGGGTGTTGTCGATGTTGGTCCCGATGAAGGCCGCCGCGGCAATGCCGAAGTCGGCCGGCAGGCCGGCCGCCGCCACTGACGCCGTTCAGCCCGTCAGCCTGCGGGCCGGGGCATGGCCGGGCCGAAGGGCTTGTCGCCCCGCAGGGTGACCCGGTGCGCGTAGCGAGGGGCGTCGCCATAGTCGTCCAGCGCGTAGTGCAGCGTCGCTCGGTTGTCCCAGAAGGCGACCGACCCGGCGCGCCAGCGGAAGCGGCAGGTGTACTCCGGCTTGACGCAGTGGTGGTAGAGCATCTCGAGGATCGCCGCGCTCTCGTTGTCCGAGAGCCCGAAGATCGTCCGGGTGAACTGGCGGTTGACGAAGAGGCCGTTGCGGCCCGTCTCGGGGTGGGTGCGCACGACGGGGTGCAACGCGGGCAGCAGCTTGTCGCGCCAGGTGCCGTCCCACTCGTAGCCGCCTCGCTCCGCCACGTCTGCTGCGAACCACGGGTCGTGGTGGATGGCGATGAGCTGGTCGCACATGGCGCGCACCGGCTCGGCCAGCCCGTCGTACGCGTCCTGCAGGCTGGCCCACATGGTGTCGCCACCGACCTCGGGCGCCTCGAGCATGTAGAGGATGGAGCCCATTGCCGGCGTCTCGAGGAAGGTGACGTCGGTGTGCCACCAGCTGGCGCGGTCGACCTTGCCGTCGATGGCGAGCACCTCGGGGCTCTCGTCGATGGAGGGCAGCACCGGGTGCGCTTCGGTGACGGTGCCGAACTGGCGGGCGAAGTCGGCCTGCTGCTCGGCCCTGAGGGACTGGTCCCGGAAGAAGATGACGTGGTGCGTGTTGAGCGCGTGGCGGATGGCGGCCACCACCTCGGGGGCGAGCGCGGCCGAGATGTCGACGCCGGAGATCTCGGCGCCGATGGTGGGGGAGATCGGGTGGATGCTGACGGAGGTGGCGAGGGTCACCGCTCAATTCTGCCTGAGCCGGGCCGACGGCGCCCCATCGCCGACATCTTCCACCTACATTGGCCCGCACCGACCACTGCACCGAGGGGAGAGGGGCCGTCGATGAGCGATGACACGGACACGGGCAGTGACCTCGTCGACACGGACACGGGCAGTGACCTCGTCGACACGGACACGGGCAGTGACCTCGTCGACACGGACACGGGGGGCGGCCTCGCCCTGACCCCGCCGGCCCGGAATTACTCGCCCTGGTACCAGTGGATGGTCCGGCTGGGCGCCACCGTCCACGAGGACCCCCTGCCCGAGGACGAACCCGCTGCGCTCGGGGCCTGGGTCGAGCGCCGCCGTGCCCGCCTGGCCGAGCTGCTCGGTCCTGAGCCCGAGCCGGTGCCCCTCGACATCGAGACGCTCGAGTCGGTTGCCTGCGACGGCTACCGGCGGGACAAGATCGTGTTCGACACCGAGGACACCATGTCGGTGCCCGCCTATCTGCTCGTGCCCGACGAGCGCACGGACGCGGCACCCGGGGCGGCCGTCCTCGCCTGCCACGGCCACGGGCCCGGCAAGTCGCAGGTGGTGGGGCTGGAGCACACCGACATGCCCAACGCCGACTACGCGCTCCAGCTGGCCCGCCGGGGCTACGTGGTGCTGGCGCCGGACCTGCGCTGCTTCGGCGAGCGGCTCGACTGGAATCCCGAGGACCATTACGCCTGCGACACCAATCTCGTGCACGCCGCCATGGCGGGGTGGAGCCCCCTGACCCAGAACATCTGGGACCTGCAGCGCTGCCTCGATGTGCTGGAGCAGCACCCACTGGTCGACCCGGCACGCCTCGGCATGGTCGGCATCTCCTACGGGGGCACGGTCACGCTCTTCACGGCCGCGGTCGACCAACGCGTGGCGGCGTCGGTGGTGAGCGGCTACTTCTCCTCGTGGGCCGTCAGCCACAAGATGCCCTGGAACATGTGCGGCTCCCAGATCCTCTTCGGGATGCTGGGCCGGCTCGAGCACGAGGATCTCGGCGCGCTCGTCGCCCCCCGCCCGATGCTCATCGAGTCGGGCACCGAGGACGACCTGTTCCCGGTGGCGACCGCCGCCGAGTCGGTGCGCCGCACCCGCCTCGTCTACGCGCAGCAGGGAGCGGCCGAGTGTCTGGCGCACGACGTCTTCGAGGGGGGCCACCAGTGGCACGGCACCGAGGCCCTGCCCTTCCTCGACCGCTGGCTCGGCCACGCGCCTCCGCCGCGTCGTCGGCTGACCCCTGTCCGCCTCCGGCTCGGCCGGGCTCAGGCCTCTTCGCCGCGCCGCGCCGCCTGCTCCGCCGCGGCGCGTCGGAGCACCTGGTCGAGCGATGCCTGCGTCTTCGCCCCGCCCCCGGGCCGGTTCTCGCCCTCACGGCGCGACTGCTCGTCCGCCTGCACCAGCTGACGGTCGTCGTCAGCAGAGTGGTGGGTGGCCCGATGCAACCACTCCCGCCAGCGTCTGTTCCCGCCCCACCCCTGCTGCCGTTCGCCACTACAGGAAGCCGCGCATGATGGTCGAGAAGCCAAGGGCCAGGACGACCGTGCCGTGGCCGTCCCGGTTGGTCGGGACGTTGACGGGGTTGGCGGTGGGCACGTTCATGAGGGAGAGGACGGCGGAGACCGGGGTCCCGGGTCCGAGATAGATGTGCGACGCCACCTGCTCGAGCAGCGAGGTGGTGCCGGTCGGGTCCGAGATGAGGGAGGTGACCGAGAGCTTCCCCGTGGCCAGCTGGCCGAGGCTCGAATCCGGGCTGACCATGTGCAGGTCGACGCCGACGTAGTGGCTGACGGGGATGCCGAGACGGCCGAGCCCGGCGATGATGGTGCTCGGCGCGCGCAGGCTCAGCGTCTCGATCGGGACCGAGCCGCCGCCGCGCCGCGGCAGCCCCAGGCCGTTGGGGATCTTGAGGACGTGGGTGTGCCCGCCGGTGGCATGGAAGACGAAGATCTGCTCGCTGTGGTTCGGGCCCTTGACGATGGCCAGCAGGTCGTTCTTGCCCTTGGCCAACAGGGAGGCCGGCACCCCGACGTGGTGCACGGCGTGGTCGATGCGGTAGAGGCTGATGCCGACCCAGCCCGCCACCAAGAGGATGAGGGCCAAGAGGCCGGACGTGCCGGCGATCAGGATGCGCTTGAGGCGGCGCCGGCGCCGTGGACGCGGCTCGGCCTCAGGAACGGCCGCCCCCGGCTCCATGGCGATCGCGTTCGTCAAAGCCCCCTCCGTCCAGCCGCCCGGCCCCAGCGCCCGGTCCCCTCGGATCTCCGTGCCCGAAACCTACGGACCCGCCATTGCCCCGACGTTGCCCCGAGGGTTCGATGTGGTTGCCGTGGCCACGCCGCGACCCTCGGGCCGTCCGCCATGCTGGGGGCATGGGAGAGGACCGCGACCTGCCGCCAGGCCCGGCGACGGCGGCCGCACCCCGGCACCGCTACACCTCGCCCGACGAGGACAGCGCCCGCTGGTGGGACTTCTCGTTCCGCCCCGGCGACATCGTGGTCAGCACCCGGTCCAAGTCGGGCACCACCTGGGTCCAGATGATCTGCCTGCTCCTCGTCTACGGCACGCCGGACCTGCCCGGTTCCCTGGGCGCCCTGTCGCCCTGGCTCGACCACCTGGTGCGGCCCAAGGAGGAGGTCTACGCGCTCCTCGCCGGGCAAGGGGAGCGGCGCGTGATCAAGACGCACACCCCGCTCGACGGCGTGCCACTCGACGACCGGGTCACCTACATCGTCGTAGGCCGCCACCCGCTCGACGTCGCCGTCTCGCTCTATCACCAGGGCGAGAACATCGACCGGCGACGCATGGCCGAGCTCACCGGGAACCCCGAGACCGAGCGGCCGGAGCCCCCGCCGCTGCACGAATGGCTGCTCGGCTTCGTCGACTGGGACGGCGACCCCAGGGAGTGGCTCGACACGCTGCCCGGGGCGATGCTGCACCTGTCCGACGCCTGGGAGCGCCGGCACGACGCCAACGTCGTGCTGGTGCACTACGACGACCTGCGCGCGGATCTCGACGGCGCCATGCGCGGTCTGGCCGCTCGGCTCGGCTTCGCGGTCGACGAAGCGAGCTGGCCCGCCCTCGTCGAAGCCGCCACCTTCGAGTCGATGCGGGAGCGCTCGCGCGCGTCGTACCCCGACACCCTCGGCGTCTTGAAGGATCCCACGGCGTTCTTCCGTCACGGCGTCTCGGGTGACGGCCCGGCGCTCCTGCGCGCCGGCGAGCTGGCCCACTATCACGAGCGGGTCGCGGAGATGGCCCCGGCGGACCTGCTGGCGTGGCTCCATCGGGACGGAGACGCCTGAACGTGTCGATCGTGTCCGGCGGCAAGGACCGGACCCGGGCGCTCGAGCACACCGAATGCCCGCTCGATCGCGTGCGGGGCGAGCAGTGGTTGCGGTGCGTGCGGGGCGAGCAGTGGTTGCGGTGCGGCCGGCGCAGCGGCGGCGCCCGCTTCAACTTCGCGGGCTTCGGCCGCTACATGATGCACGACCCAGTCCACCACCTTTTCGACGTCACCGGGCATCGGGGGGAGTGAGACCCCCACATGGAGTCCCCCTCGACGGGGCCCCTCAGTCGGGCAACAGCTGCGCCGAGTCGGGCTCGAGATGGACCGTGGCGTGGGCGACTGGTGCGCAGCGCCGACGCGGGGCACGCGGTGGTGATCGGCCCCGTCAGCGCGGAGCGGACGGGCTCCGCCTTACGCGCCTCGGGAACGACGGCCAGGACGCGCCCGGCGCGCAGCAGGGCCGGGATGGTCACCGTGATGGCGTGGGTCGGGACGGCCTCGAGGCCCGCGAAGTGGCCCTCGTGCACCTGCTGCATGCGGCAGGCTGCGTCGAGCTCGACCACCTTGACGTCGAGCGGATCCGCGAAGTCGGCCACCGGCGGGTCGTTGAAGGCGAGGTGGCCGTTCTCCCCGATCCCGAGGCAGCACAGGTCGAGCGGGTGCGACCGCAGGAGCCCTGCGTAGCGAGCGCACTCAGTTTCGGGGTCGCCCAGTCCCTCGACGTAGAAGGCCGCTCTCGGCCGAGCCGGCTCCACGATGCGCTCGCGGATCCAGCGCTGGAAGCCCGCCGGGTGGTCGGGTCCCACCCCCACGTACTCGTCCATGTGGAACACGACGGTGTCGGCCCAGGGGACCCCGTCCGTCTCCTCGACGAGAGCGTGGGCGAACGCGAGTTGGGAGTTTCCGGTGGCGAACATCACGTGGGCGACGCCACGGGCCCCCACGGCCACGCGCATGACGTCGGCGGCTTCGTCGGCCGCCGCCCTCGCCATGGCCGCGGCGTCCTCGTGGACGCGCACGGTGGCACCGTCAATGGTCCGGGTCCCTCTCTGCACCACGCTCAGCATGCCAGGCGCGTCTCGGCCAGACTGGTCCCGTGCGCGACGTGGTGAGCCCCGGGCCCGCCCACATGGAGGCGGCGTGGAAGGCGGTGCGGCACTTCCTGGCCCCGACGCCCACGGTCGGCACCCCGCAGCTCGGCGCGGTCTCGGCCAAGCTGGAGACCCTCCAGCCCACGGGCTCGTTCAAGGTGCGCGGCGGCCTGGCCGCGGTGTCGGCCACCCTCGAGGAGGAGCCGGGCCGCGCCGTCGTCGCCTCGTCGGCCGGAAACCACGGTCTGGGCCTGGCCTACGCGGCCTCCAAGCTCGGAGCCCAGGTGACCGTCGTCGTGCCGACGGGGGCGTCGGCCGCCAAGGTCTCCGCGCTCCAGCAGTTCGACGTGCGCCTCGTCCTCCACGGCGAGGGCTATCGAGAGGCGGAGACCCATGCACTGGAGCTGGCCGAGCGCGACGGCAGCCGCTACGTGTCCCCCTACAACGATCCCGACGTCATCGCCGGCCAGTCGACGCTTGCCCGCGAGCTTCTCGAGCAGGTGTCGAACCTCGGCACCGTCATCGTCCCCTGCGGTGGTGGAGGCCTGCTGGCGGGTGTGACCCTCGGCCTCGCGGGCACGGGCGTGCGTGTCGTCGGCATCGAGTCGGAGGCGTCGCCCTCCATGAGCACCGCGCTGGCGGTGGGTGGCATCGTGCCGATCAACGTCGATCCGACGGTGGCCGACGGGCTGGCAGGCAATCTCGAGCCCGGTGCAGTGACCGTTGGCATCGCGCTCGAGCACGGGGTGTCGGTGCTCACGGTGAGCGAGGCCGACATCCGCTCGGCCATGGCCTACGCCGCCACCAAGTTGGGCCTCGTGCTCGAGGGCGCGGGCGCAGTGGGTGTCGCCGCGCTGCGGGCCGGAGTGATCACCCCGGATCCCGACGGGCGGGAGACCGTGGTCATACTGACCGGGCGCAACGTGGCCCCGGTGCTGCTCTCGGAGGTGCTCCATTCCTGAGGCCGAAGCCAACGGCGCCACGTTGAATTACGAGGTGACCGGCGAGGGGGAGCCGCTCGTGCTCGTGGCCGGCTGCGGCCAACCCGCCGCCGCCTGGCACTTGTCGCTCGTGCCCGCGCTGGCGGCCGCCGGCTATGCCGTCGTCACCTTCGACAATCGGGGGGTGGAACCCTCGTCCTCGCCCCCCGCCCCCTACAGCGTGGACGTCATGGCCGTTGACACCCTCGCGCTCCTCGACCACCTCGGCTGGGACGGCCCGGTGCGCCTCGCCGGCCACTCCATGGGCGGGTGGATCGCGGAGACGCTCGTGCTCGACCATCCCGAACGTGTCCGGGCGGCGGCGTTCATGGGCAGCGCCAACAAGCCGACCGCATGGGAGATCGCCATCACGACGGTGGAGCGGGACCTCGCCAAGCTGGACTACGACCTGCCGCCGCTCTTCTACGCCACCGAGACCGTGCGCTACCTGCCGACGGCGGACATCCAGAACTCCGAGGTGGTGAGCACCTGGTTGTCGCTGCTGGGCGAGGTTCCCGTGTGGCCCAACCCGGGCCGGCTCGGCCAGTACGAGGCGGCGCTGGCCTGGTCGACCGATCCCGCCCGCACGACCCGCTGGCCCGAGGTGCGCGTCCCCTGTCTCGTGATCGCCTTCGAGCACGACATCGACTCGCCTCCCCGCTACGCGCGCGAGGCAGCGGAGACCATCCCCGGCTGCGAGTACCGCGAGATCGCCGGCGCCGGGCACATCGGCATCCTGACCCACGCCGACGAGGTCGCCCGGAACCTGGTCGAGTTCTTCTCCCGGACCTGATGGGCGTGCGTCAACCGTGACCCCGACAGAGTTCTTCTTCGCCTTCGAACCGGCGTACCAGCGGCTGGCGAGACTGTTCGGCATCACCCCGGGCACGGCGCTCGTCGCGCTGAACGACGGGGATCTGTGGGCCCGGTTCGGGCCCTGGCGTGTGACCACGCCGTGCAGCAACATCGTGGGCGCCGCAGTGACCGGTCCCTACCGGTTCCTGAAAGCGGCCGGGCCAGCCCGGCTGTCCCTGGTCGATCTGGGCTTGACCTTCGCCACCAACGGACGTCAGGGCCTCTGCATGAGGTTCCGGGACGCGGTGCCCGGGCTGGAGCCGACGGGTCGGCTCCGCCACCCCGGGCTTACGGTGACCGTTGCCGACTGCGAAGGGCTGGCTCGGGCGCTGCAGGACGAAGCCTGCCGACCCATGGTGGACCCTCCGGCATCGAGTTGATCCCACCGCGCACACCTGGCCGTTGCGGTGCGTGCCGCCTCCGGTAGGGAAAGGGGAGGCTGCCGGCTCAGCCGGGCCGCGGCGCGTCCCAGTCGACGGGGACGCCCGCCGCCTCGTCGGGGTGGTCGAGCAGCCAGCGGCGGGCGAACGGGCACCACGGCACCACGGTCAGGTGCTCCGCTCGGGCCCGTCGGAGCGCCGCCCGGACGAGGCGGCCCCCGATGCCCCGTCCTCCCCACTCTTCGGGCACGCCGGTGTGGATCAGCTCCAGGCGCTCACCCTCCACGCGGTAGACCAACTCGGCCTCGAGACCATGGTCGCCCCGGATCACGAAGCGACTCTCGCCGGTCGCGTCGACGACCTCTGCGCCATTGGGATCGGTGGTCATGGCCTTCCTCCGGGTCGGGTGCCACCGCCACCATATGGGTGGTGGGCGGGGTGGAACAGGTCGGTACCTGCCGGTTCGACGCGTCCCATCCCGTCGGGCGCGGCCTCGCGTTCGCCGAGCCCGTCGTCATGTGGTGGAACTTCGTGGGGCTGCACCTTTGAAGAGCCGACGCCCCTGGGAGTGACTACCACTCACCCCAGCCGGGCGGGCTCACCGACCCGGTCACGGTGCGCGGGTCGACGGCCGTCCGCGTCTGCCCCGCCTGGTACACGGCGAAGCACAGTCGGAGCACGTCGGTGGCCTCGGCGGCGGTCATGGCTGCGGGAGTGCCGTGCACCAGTGCGTCGACGAAGTGCTGTGAGGAGCGGACGAAGCCGGCGCCCCAGTCGGCGTCGAGATCGGTGAACTCCGTCGTCTTGCGCTCGTGGGGCGTCCCGGTGAACAGCATGACGGGGGCGAGGTCCAACATCTCGCCCGTGGCACGAGTGACCCAGATCTGCCCCGCGTCGCCGGTGATCTCGAAGAATTCGTCTGCGCCGTAGTACTGGGAGCGCATGTAGAAGCTCGGCGAGTACTGGACCTCCATCATGCCCAGCACATCAGGGTCCTCGTACTCGAAGATCACGGCACAGGGCTCGAAGAAGAGATCGCGCCGGCGCACCACGGCCTGAACCGAGATGATGTCGAGGTCGAGGAGCCAGAGCGCCATGGCGTACTTGTGCACCATGTCGTCGAAGAGGTGTCCGCCCGGGCTCCGCTTGTCCAGCCGCCAGTGGTAGCCCTCGGGCCGCAGGGCGGCCTGGAAGGCCGAGTCGGTCTGGCCCACCAGCGTGCGGATGCGCAGCGAGGTCGGCTTGCCGATGGCGCCGTCGGCCACCAGTCGCTTGGCAAGCTCGAGCGGGGGGTAGTGGACGAAGCACTCGCTGACGCGCAGGATGCGACCGGATCGCTCCGCGGCCGCATGCATCTCCTGGGCGTCGTCGACCGAGTTCGCCACCGGCTTCTGGACCGAGACGTGCTTCCCCGCGTCCAGTGCCGCGATGACGTGGTCGTGATGCAGGTGGGTGGGGGTCAGCACCTCGACGGCGTCGATCGAGTCGTCGGCCAAGAGGTCGGACAGGTCACTGTAGAAGCGGTCCACCCCCCACTCCTTGGCGGCCTGTCGGCCCGCCTCCTCGTCGCTGTCGCAGACCGCGACGACGTCACACCTTGGATCCTCGAGATAGCCCCGCACGTTCATGGCGGCGATGTTCCCGGCGCCCAGCACGCCCAGCCGGACCCTGTCCATCAGACCTCCTTGTGCCGATGCCACCGCCTAGGTGTCGGCTCCGAATGCCCCCCCGTCCCGGGCGGATGAGATCTGATTGTCGTCATAACCGAGGACGGAGCGCAAGACGTCCTCGGTGTGCTGGCCGACGGTGGGCGCCCTGGACGGGTGGGGCAGCTCCTCGCCAACGAAGTGCAGAGGGGTGAAGAGCTGGTCTGCCCCCATCTCGTGTGCCGGCAGGAGGGGGAAGCGGTCGGCGAACTGGGGATCGTCGAGCAGGGTCCGGGGCGTGTTGACGGGCGCGATCGGCGTGTTGACCCGGCCGCCGAAGTCGAGCCATTCCTTTGCCGTTTTCGCGCGGAAGATGTCGCGCAGCTCGCGTTGGAGCTCGCGGTTGCCGCGTGCGTGGTCGGCATACTTCGAGCCCGGCCAGCGCTCGAAGAGGTCCATACGGCCGACGCCCTCACAGAAGTTCTTCCAAAACGCCTGCTCCGACGCCATGAAGAGGACGTGGCGCTCGTCGGACGTCTCGTACACCTGGTAGCGAACTCCCTCGACCATGCCGGCCGTGCCGGGCGCGCGGCGCTCGTAGCCGTCGGCCTTGTTGCCCGTGACCTCGGACTCAGGCCGCTCGTAGGCCCGCCATGTCTCGCTGCGCAGCCAGTCCATCGCGGCGGCCGCATCGGACTGCGCGATGTCGATGTACGAGCCTTCGCCCGTGGTGCGAGCGCGGATCACCGCGGCCAGGATGCCGAGTGCCCCGAAGAGCGGGCCGGCGTGGATCCCCATGGAGGCGTGTTCGGGGATGAAGGTGAATCCCTCCTCGTCGGTGGCGACGTTGACGATGCCCGCCCATGTGTCGTAGGCCACGCCGTGGCTCGGGTAGTCACGGTAGGGGCCGGTCATCCCGTAACCCGAGATGGTGCAGAACACGATCTTCGGGTTCACGGCGCGCAGGTCGTCGAAACCCACCCCGCGCCGGGCGAGGGAGCCGGGCCGCATCGCCTCGACGACCACGTCGGAGGTGGCGACGAGCTCCTTCATGATGGCGACACCGGCCTCGGTGCGCAGGTCCAGCACCAGTGACCGTTTGCCCCGGTTCAGGTGGAGGTGCATGAGGGAGGTGCCCTCGACGATGGGCCAGGTCATCTCCCGGATGTAGTCGCCTGCGGGAGGCTCGACCTTGATGACCTCCGCCCCGAGGTCGACCAGGGGCGTGGTGATTTGTGCCGGCCCGAGGGCCGAGCACTCGATGATCCTCATGCCGTGCAGCGGCGGCGTCGCCATCACGACCTCCTTTCGTCGAAGGCCGGATCGTAGCGGCCGCCGCCACGGGCGCCGCGGCCCGGACCTGGCCATACTGGGGCGATGGAGACGCAGATCCTCGATGACGCATTGACCGTCTTCGCGGCCACCGCGCCCCAGTACGGGTCACTCGGCCTGGCCAACCACGGTCCCATGGTCGCCGAGGCACTGTCGCACCTGGGTCGCGACGACGCCATCGAAGGATGGGTGCAGCACTATCGCCGCCGCCTCGACGCGGCCCCCGCGCCCGCGACGAGACCGCTCACCGAGGAGGAATGGCCAGACGCGCTCGGGCAGTTCGACCGCTTCCCCGAGTGGCTCGCTCTCTTCGAGCGGGAAGTGGCCGACCGCCCGCCCGCCGCCGTCGTCGGCGAGTGGGCGCCGCGGCTGCTGCCGGGATCGGTCGGGGCGGCCACCCACGGGCTGATCCGCACCGGGCACGCAGTGCGTGGGTTGGGCGGGGCGGACACCGCACCCCGGCGTCTCGAGGTGGCGAGCGGGCTCGCGTTCTGGGCATCGAGCTACCGCGAGCTCCCGGGGCCGCCACTGCTCATCGGGCGCGAGGGTGTCACGGAAGCGCTGGCCGACCTGCCCTACCTGCCCGAGGACGCGCCGCGCCAGGTGTTGATCAGCGAGATGGTGGCGGGCATCGACGACATCGCCGACGAGTTCGAACAGGCGGTGGCGTCGCTCGGGTGGGCCGGGGGGGCGACGGAGCTGCTCGACCAGCTGGCCGCGGGCGGGGCACGCGCCTACCTGCGCAACGCGGACGCCGGCGGCGTCATCGGCCTGCTCCATGCCATCACCGCGCCGCTCGCCGCCGAGCTGCTGCTCCCGTGGCTGGCCGAGGAGGACCGCGATGCCATGCTCGGGTACGTCTGGCAGGCCGTGGCCGCCCTCCACGTGGCGTACGCCATCGACCGCCAGGGCCCCGAGTCGGAGCCGGACGTGCCTTCGCCGGACAGCCTCGTGGACCAGGCGCTGGCGTCGGGCGACGAGCACGCGATCAAGCTGACCGAGGCTGCACTGCGCAGCTTCGAGCGGAGCGGCGAGCCGACGCTGCTCTGGGCGGCCGCCGACGCGGGCCTCCGTCTCAAGGGCTGAGTACCGAGCGCGGGGCTTTCGGTCGGGAGCCTGGCTAGTGTCAGCCCGATGGAGTACCGCACGCTTGGACGCACCGGCATAAAGGTCAGCCCTCTCTGCCTGGGGGCGATGATGTTCGGGGCCTGGGGCACCCAGGACCACGACGAGTCGATCCGCATCATCCACGCCGCGCTCGATGCGGGGATCAACTTCGTCGACACCGCCGACGTCTACTCCTTCGGTGAGTCTGAGGAGATCGTCGGCAAAGCGCTCGCCAAGACGAAGCGGCACAAGGTGGTGCTGGCCACCAAGGTGCACGGGCAGATGGGTCAGGATCCGAATGCGCAGGGCAACTCGCGCCGCTGGATCATCGCCGAGTGTGACAACAGCCTGCGTCGGCTCGGTACCGATTACATCGACCTGTACCAGATCCACCGCCCGTCGCCCGAGACCGACATCGACGACACGCTGGGCGCGCTGACCGATCTTGTGCGCGCCGGCAAGATTCGCTACTTCGGGAGTTCGACCTTCCCGGCCCACGAGATCGTGGAGGCCCAGTGGGTGGCCGAGCGCCGGGCCCGCGAGCGGTTCGTCACCGAACAGCCGCCGTACTCCATCCTCGTGCGAGGGATCGAGAAGGACGTGCTGCCGATGTGCCAGAAGTACGGCATGGGCGTGCTCTCGTGGAGCCCCCTCGCCGGCGGCTGGCTCTCGGGCGCCTTCGGCTCCGGGACGGACAACACGAGCCGACGGTCGGCCATGCTCCCGCACCACTACGACATGGCGCTGCCGGGGAACCAGCAGAAGCTCCAGGCGGTCGACGAGCTCACCAAGGTGGCCGACGGCGCCGGCCTGAGCCTCATTCAGCTCGCCCTCGGTTTCGTGCTGGAGCATCCGGCCGTGACGTCGCCCATCATCGGACCTCGCACCATGGCGCACCTCGAGTCACAGCTCCCCGCACTGGAGCTGCGGCTCGGCACCGACGTGCTCGACCGCATCGACGAGATCGTGCCGCCCGGCACGGACCTCAACGACACCGACGTCGGCTGGGTGCCGGCCGCCATCGCGGAGGCGGACCTTCGGCGGCGCCCCCGTTGACCGGGGGTTGAGGGCCGCAGGATCCGGGCCGGCCCGGTCGCGTCACGCTCCCATGAGCCGGTCCGGTCGCGCCCTGGTGCACATCGGAGGCCGGGCGGTGGAGCACCTCCCCCCACACCTCCGGCGGAAGGTGCGGGCCACCCTGGGCCGGCCGGGACCGCGTCCCGTCACGCTGGGCCAGCTCGACGCCGAGCTGGAGCGGGCCACGGCCCTGATGGGCGGCGACGCCGACCAGGCCCGTGCCCTGCTCGACAGCTTCGTGGTCGTGGCGCCGAGCGCGCCGCCGGCCGATCCCTTCTCCGAGGCCTACCGGGAGTGGACGTGGGGGCTCTATCGCGCCATCTCGGGTCGTGCCGGCTACGACACCGTCAACGAGACGTCGCCGTTCGACTTGCCGGCCGCGCTGGCCCGCCCGTTCCCGTACCAGTCAGGGTCGCTCGCGCTCGTGGGGCGAGACCTGGTGGCCCGAGGCCACCTGCTCGATTGCCTGGCCGATGTCGTCCGACCGCGCGCCAGGGCACCTCGGGTCGTCGAGTTCGGACCCGGGTGGGGGAACCTGACCCGCGACATGGTGGCGACGGGGCTCGACGTGACGGCGGTGGAGCTCGACGACAAGTTCTGCGCTCTCATCGAGCAGCGCTGTGACGGACCGGGACGCGTCACCGTGGTCCAGGGCGACATGCTGTGCTTCGCCCCGCCCGAGCCGTTCGACGCCGCCGTGTTCTTCGAGAGCTTCCACCACTGCGCCGACCACCTCGCCATGTTGCGGCGTCTGCACGACATCGTGCGCGCCGGGGGCGCGGTGCTCTTCGCCGCCGAGCCGGTGCAGCGCATGGATTACCCGTGGGGCCCGCGGCTCGACGGGCTCTCGGTCTGGTCGAGCCGGACCCACGGCTGGCTCGAGTTGGGCTTCGACATCGGGTACTTCCAGCAGGCGCTCAGGCGCACCGGCTGGGTGGGGCGGCGGGTCCGGCTGGGGGGCCAGATGGGCGAGCCCGACGTGATCGTGGCCCGCTCGGCGCAGGGCGGCTGAAACCGGCTGTCGCCATGCGCTGTCCTCCACGGTGGGCGTCGGTCGTTCAGGACTCGGAAGCTTTCCATCGCCGTGGATCCGGCAGCTCGACGTCCCCGTACCCGTTGCAGCGGGCTTCGTCGATCTCCAATTCGACCAGCACCCAACGGTCCTCGATCGGGAACGTGGCCGCTCCACTGGCGATCGTGCGCAGGTCGGGGTCGTCCAAGAGGATGGCGTGACCGCTGACGAAGAACTCGCCGCCGGTCCCGGAGATGTCGGGCACGCCGTTGTGGAGGGCGTACCAACGCCGCTCTCGCAGGTCGCGGACCTTGGGAGAGGTCGGCTCCATGAACACGAAGAGCCGTCCTCGCTCGACGACCGGCGCGACGGGATGGACCCGGGGTTGACCCGTGGCGCGCAGGGTGGCCAGGTAGGCAGGCGCGCCGGTCAGACGGCCGAGCCCGAAGGCCGCCAGGTCGGCTGCACCGCTCTCGAGATCTCCCCAACTGGGCACGGCTGGACTTCCTTCCATGAGGCGTCGCCTGGCGGCGCAGGCGTCGGGCTCCCGGGGGGCGTGCTACTTCCAGCCCCCCATGACGAGCTCGAACCACCATGCGGGCGCCGCCGTCGTGAGGACGTTCCAGTCCCAATAGTCGCGCCACTTCGTGATCTTTGCCCCGTGGATCTCGTGCACGGACGCCACGTTGAGAGCCATGGTCTCCCCCGTGGGCCATTCCCAGTGCTCGATGTGCTCCGTGAAGACCGTGTCCTCACCGGCCACCAGGTGAAGCCGTTGGTCCCGGAGACCGGTCAGCTTCCCAAAGGCGAGCGTCAGCCGCGCGGTGATCTCGGCCGGCCCCCGCGCGACATCGTCGTCGGGCGTGACGATGTCGGTGTACTCGCCCTCAGGGTCGAAGCGGGAGACCAGGGCTGGGAAATCCTGTCGGTAGAGGTCCTCCCAGAATCCTTCGATCAGCGAACGATTGTCCTGCGTCTGCGTCACGGGTCATCTCCTGTTCGGCGCCGGCGGCGATCCCAAGGGGTGAGGCGAACCGTAGTCATCGCGCCGATGTCGCGCCGAGGCGACAGACTAGGGAGGTCATGCACACGACCGAGATCGAGATCGACACCTCCCGCGAGCGGACGATCGACCTGACGATGCAGCTCGCCCGGTTCTGCGCCGGTCGCGGCGACGGACTCGTCAATGTCTTCGTGCCGCATGCCACTGCCGGGCTGGCCCTCATGGAGCGGGGCTCGGGGTCCGAGGACGACCTGCTCGCCGCCCTCGAACGCCTGCTTCCACGCGATGACCGGTACCGGCATGCCCACGGATCAGCCGGTCATGGTGCCGACCATCTGCTACCCGCACTCGTCAGCCCGTCCGTCACCCTTCCCGTGCTCGCTGGTCAGCCTGCGCTGGGGACGTGGCAGTCCCTGCTGCTCGTGGATCTCAACCTCGACAATCCGAGACGCCAGGTGCGCTTCAGTTTCTTGCCCGCGCCGGACTGAGGGTCGGCCGTGTCGTCGAGAGCCAGCGGATCCGATGAGGGGGACGCGGTGACGAGCTCGGCTCGGACCGTGGAGCACTTCTTCTCGTGGCTGACGGCACGGGAATGGGAAAACCTGGCGACCATCCTGAGCGAGGGGGTCCTGAGGGTCGGCCCGTTCGGCGATCGGCTCTCGGGTCGGGAGGACTACCTGGACTTCCTGCGCGGCACCGTGCCTCCCGACTACCGCAACGACGTGGCACGGATCATCGCCGCACCCGACGGCGCGTCTGCCTTCGCCAAGGTGACCGAGCACCTGCACTACGGCGACCGGGAGCTCCACCTCGAAGAGGCGTACTCGTTCGACATCGACCACGAAGGCCTCATCTGCCGGGTCGAGATCTACTGGCAGACCCCCGGGCTGGACCCCGGTGGATTCGGTTCGGCTGCGAGCGGCGACAGCTACGCGTCGAAGCACCTCGCCGGACCGGACCCCGGTCATGAGGGATCTGCCCTCTGACCGGGAGCCGGCCGACCACCCGAGTGATCCCGAGCTGACGGGCCCGCGCCGGTCCGATTCACCCGTCTCCTCGGATCGCGCTCTCGTGGGCCGGGAGGTCCGGCGCGGCCCGGCGCCCTCCCTCTATATTGGGCGGCAACCCCCATTGACATTTTTCCCTGGGAACTCGTCCGCACGAAAGGGTCGCTCCAGATGGGCGGAACCACCCCGTGACGCAAGGATTCTTTCGGCGGCACAAGCACTGGTGGGTGGTCGGCGTCGTGCTGCCGCTCATAGTCGTCGCCGTGGGCATCGGCATCCTCGAGACGTTGAGCAGCTACAAGTCCGAGGTGCTCGGGACGTCCCAGGGCGCCTGCGTGGGGACCACCAACAAGGACCACGTGGACATCTTCGCCACCATCATCGCCGTGGACACCGACGCGCTCGTGGCCACCGTACGCCTGGACTTCGTTCCGACCGGAAACCTGCTCAACCAGCACGGCAACCAGTATTTCGGGACGTTGACGCGGTCGCTGACGCTGAGCACCGACGGCCTTCTGGCGCAACCGTCTGGGAGCTCTGCGACCAACGGGTCGACCGGCCCCTCCTACACGTCCGCCTCCTCCTCCTACGTCTTCCTGCCGGGCGACTACATGCAGGACCTCGACGTTGCGCTCCCCCTCGAAGGGGGCACGCTCGAGGCCCCGAGCCAACGCGGCGAATCGACCGCCAAGTACCCGTGGGACAGCTACATCAACACGGAACCGTTCGCATTTCAGGTGCGGCAAGGAGTGGGCATCGGAGGCGCCCCGGTGCCGTCCTGTGTGGATCTGACCTCGTCTGTGGGCGGCTGGACGGTGGCGGAGAACGCCTACGGCTTCAACAACGCGTTCGACATCTCCCTGACACGGTCCGCCCCGGTCCTGTTCTACGGCTACTTCGTGATCGGTCTGATGTGGGCGCTGGCCCTGGGCGGTGTCGCGATGGCGGTCATCATGTTGATGCGCAAGCAAGACGAGATCGACACGGCGGCGTTCGCCTACCTGGCCGCCCTCCTGTTCGCGTTCCCCTCATCCGCCAGACCCTCCCCGGCAATCCCGGGCCCGGCTCGCTCATCGACCTCGTCGCCTACTACTGGACCGAGGTCATCGTGGCGACGACGCTGGTCGTCCTGCTCGTCCGGTGGATCACGCTCAGGGGCAAGCACGACCGCCAGCAAGCGCCCCTCGACGAGGAGGAGACGAGCGTCGGATCGGGTGTGGCCGACTCTCCCTGACGCCGTGGGGCGCAGGGCGGAGCGCCGGAAGGAACGACTCGAAGTCCGATGACGAGGACGTCCTCGTAAGCGGGGCTCACCCGTGCCCCGAGCAGGCGGCCAAACTGGGAGGGATGCGAGTGGAGATCTACGTGCGGCCGAGCTCGTCGAGGTCAGCCGTGGGCGGAGACTTCGACGGTGCGCTCGTGGTGCGCGTGGTCGAGCCGCCTGATGCCGGGCGCGCAACCGAGGCGGCACTCAGCGCTGTGGCCACGGTGGTGGGCGTGCCCCGCCGATCGGTGCGACTCGTGAGGGGAGTCAAGAGCCGCCGGAAGCTGGTCGAGGTCGAAGCCCCGTCCGAAGACGCTCGACGGGTGGGAGCGGCGCTTCGTCGGCTGCGGGCCGAGGCCGGAGCCTGACCCGCTGCCCTCAGAGCTTCATCAGGGGGTGCGGTTCCACGACGATTTCGGCGGTTCGAAGCCGTCTGAGCACCCGGTTCTCCCGTCCATACGACAACGGCGTGAACAGGAGTGTGTCGAGGGGGAACCACAGACCCACCCACACCAACACCCATCCTCCGGAGTCGAGGACGAGGTTGGCGTTCCCACTGGCGCCCACGATGCTCGACTTGATGATCACCAGGACGAACCCCAAGATGACGATGGGGAGCCCGATCCACAAGGAGAACAGTCCGTCGAGGCGCACTGCCCGGCGCTCTCGCTGGTTGTAGGCGATGCGGTGCTCGCAATAGCGGGTGAGGGTCCGGCGGACCCGCTGGTCCAGGCCCTCCGATATCTGCTCGGGGGGGAGGGCGAGCTCGAGGCGTACGGGCCCGTTCTGGGGGCGGCTTCGCAGCACGCTGATGCAGTATTCGAGACCGGTCATGAAATTCCGGTACTCAGAGAACAAGTCCGCCGGCGCCAGAACGAACATCTCCTCCGGAGTGGTCAGCGACAGCGAGATGACCCGAGGAGGTCGTTCGGCCATGGCCCTATGGTCTAGCCGCCGGACGAGGGCGTCGGCGTGGACGCCCGGCTTTCCGGGCGCTGGGGGATCGGTGGGGGCACGCGCTGGGACTCCACCCTGAAGAGGGGTTCGACGTTGTGTCGTGATCAAATCGTCAACTGGCCGCTCTCGAGCACTCTGCGGCACGCCGCAACGACGTCTGGGTCATAGAGCGTGCCCGATCCACGCTGGATCTCGTCGAGCGCGGCGTCGGGACCGAGTGCTGCTCGATACGGTCGTCCGGACGCCATGGATTCGACCACATCGGCGACGGCCACGATCCGGCTGCCCAAGAGGATCTGCTCGCCGCGCAAGCCCCGTGGATACCCCGACCCGTCGCAGCGCTCGTGGTGTTGGAACACGATCTGGGCGACGCGCTCGGGGAAGTTGACCCGTCGCAGCAGGTCGAACCCCGCCTGGCTGTGCTTTTGGACCACCGCCATTTCCTGCACGCTGAGGTGACCCCGACGGGCGAGCAGTTCCGACGGCACGGACAACTTGCCGATGTCGTGGATGTTCGCCGCCAGTTCGATCTCGTCGATCTCATCGGGCGTCAGGTCGAGCTCGCGTGCCACCGCACCTGCAATGCGGGCCACCCTCTCCTGGTGTCCCGCGGTGTAGGGATCGCGCAATCTCGACAGATGCCGACAGGGCGCCGACCACGGCCCGGGTCAGTGTGGCCTTGCTCTCCTCGAGTTGCTTGCGCTCGGTGATGTCGATGACGACGATGGCGATCCCGATCACCTGGCCGTCCACCGTCACCGGATTGAGGGTCGTCAGCCAGAAGTGGATCCGACCGGGGTCCATGGCGGTCGGACCGGAGACCTCTTGGTTCACGACCGCCTCACCGCTGTCGATGACGTGCTCGTACATCGGCTCGAGCGTCGGCCACAGGGCCGGAACGATCTCAGCGACCGTAAGGCCGATCTGGTCCTCGACTCGGCCACCATGGACCTCAGCGAGCATCGCGTTGATACGCAGGAATCGGAAATGCCGGTCCACGTAACCGAGGCCGACCGATTCCGTCGATTGGAACGAGTCGACAATCGACGAAACCTCGAGCGTCGCGTTGATTCGACCTCGCGAAGGCTCTCCTCGAGGCGATCCCAGTCGGCTTGAGCGAACACCGGATCCGCCAGGTCCTGATTCCGCCGGACAGCGTCTCGTATGCCCGGGGTCGAGGTCGCCGATGGTGCCGGCACGCACGCGTCCATTGGCCTTGGCCCGGTAGAGGCCCTGGTCAGCGTCGTGGAAGAGCCTCTGGCCCGTCGGTTCGAGGTGATCGAGGGCGGCGAACCCGACGCTCATGGTGATCCCGGCCTCCCCTTCGGCGAACGACCGGACCATCCGCTCCGCCATACGACCTGCACTGGCCAGATCGGTCTGGGGAAGGATCACGGCGAACTCGTCGCCCCCGATGCGCGCCACGCTGTCGATCGACCGACAGGCCCGGCGCATGATCTCCCCGGCCTTGGCGAGAGCGGCATCCCCTGCGGCGTGACCATGGGTGTCATTGAACGACTTGAACAGGTCGACGTCGGCGACCAGCACGCTCAGGGGCTCGTGGTGGCGCATCGCACGCTCGATCTCGATCTCGAGGCGGTCGTAGAAGGCCCCGTGACTCAGGCATCCGGTGAGCGAGTCCGTGCGCGCTTGGCGCCGGAGTTCTCGAACCAGACGTGCTTCGTCTCCCTCCAGGCGTGAGCGGTAGACGGCGGAGCCTGCGCTCAGCATCACGGTTCCGATCAAGAGAGCTGAGATCGCCGCGACGTCGCTCGAGGTTGCCTCCGCATGTGGATCGGCAAGGGCCACGGCGGCGAACTCGAGGAATGCGACGACGCCACACAAGATGACCTCCTTGGCCGGAAGCGCCAGCGCCGCGCTCATGACCGGGAGGGCCAGCAACACGACCAGAGGACTGTCGAGTCCACCGTCCAGGTAGATGCAGAGCGTCAGGGCCGCTCCCGCCAGGAGCGTCGAGACGAGCGAGAACGAGACTCGCCACGGACACGTCGAGACTCTGCCGATGAAAGCCAGGGTCACGACGGCGGCGACCAAGGTCAGCGAACTGATGGCCAACAGCTCAGGGCGGTGGAGTCCATCGGGCGTCGCCGATGAAGTAGGCCAGGACGAAGAGACTCTCGGCCGTCAGCGTCAGATAGCCAAGGCGGCTGTGGGACATCCAGAAGCGACGGTTCTGTGCCTCGAGAGGGTGGTGGGCCGTTTCGTCGGCGTCGTCCCGGCTGGCCGCTCGATCCCTGAGAGCGCCAACTGACAACAGTCCCACCATCGTGTATCGGTCGAGAAGGGCCCGGTCCTAAGAGAATCACCTGGTCACGCCCGTTGCAGCCGGCAGCGAAACCGGCCCCGTGTCCGGCCCTCCCGGGTCGGGTCTCAGGTCTCCTGGCGCGGCATCGTCTGGTGCGCCGGGATCGGGTAGCGGGCGAAGGTGCCCGGCCCGCCGAGGATCTCGGCCTGGGTGCACCCCTCGGCCAGGGCGTCGGCCTGCTGGTCGTGGGCCGTGCTGGGCAGGGTCGGCACGGACAGGTTCGCCCGGCCCATGCGCAGCGTCGAGGTCAGGTCGCCCGTGTGCCGGCGGCGCCAGGCCGAGATGTTGGGGGCCCGCACCCCGAAGCGCTCCTCCAGGAAGCGGAGCTGCGACGTGTGGTCGAACACCTGCGACGCGACGTGGCCGCCGCGGCTGAACGGGGAGATCACCGTCATCGGCACCCGGAAGCCCAGGCCGACCGGGCCGGCGACGCCGGCGGCGGTGGAGGGCAGCGGCGACCCGGTGACGTACTCGCCGGGCGTGCCGGGCGGTGGCGCCGGCGGCGGCACGTGGTCGAAGAACCCGTCGTTCTCGTCGTACATGTGGAAGAGCACTGTCTTGGACCACACCTTGGCGTTGGACGTCAGCGTCGCCAGCAGCTGCGAGGTGAACCACTCGCCCAGCGCCGGGGGTGACGGGGGATGCTCGTCGTAGCCGGCGGGCGGCAGGATCCAGCTCACGGCCGGCAGGGTGCCCTGCGCCACGTCGGCGACGAAGTCGGCTGGATACTGCGGCAGGAACGCCTTCTGGTACAGCGGGGAGGCCGGGCTCTTGTACTGGGAGAAGTAGGGGAGGATGGCGTCGCCGATCAGCAGACCGTGCTGCTCGAAGAAGGCCGGCGCGTAGGCCGAACCCGCCGGGTTGTAGACCTTCCAGCTGACGCCGGCGTCCTCGAGCACCTCGGGCATGGTGTCCCAGCTGACGCTGTAGATGGCGTCGGAGTCCTCGTTGGTGAAGAGCACGGGACCGCCGGCGTGGCCCGTGGGGTCGAGCGTGCCCGACATGGCCATCAGGCGGTTGGGGTCCGTGGGCCCGAGGACCGAGCAGTGGTAGTTGTCGCAGATCGTGAACGCGTCGGCCAGCGCGTAGTAGAAGGGCAGGTCGCTGCGGCGGTAGTAGCTCATGGTCATGACGCCCTGGGTGGGTCCCTCGTAGGCGCTCGAGGTGTGGGTGCGCACGAAGTGGGCGTTGTCCCCCGCGCCCCGGCACAGGTGCTGCGCCGCCCAGGTGTGGTCGAGGTCGTGCGTGCACTCGCCGATGCCCGACGCCGAGTCGAGGTGGAACGGGAGCAGCGTGGGGGCCGGGCCGCCGGGCCACGCCTGCGCGAACGCGCCGAGCGAGTGCGCGGGGTGGTCGTCGAAGCCCCGCACGCCGCGGTAGCTGCCGAAGTAGTGGTCGAAGGAGCGGTTCTCCTGCATCAAGAAGACGACGTGCTCGATCGCCCCGAGGTCCGATCCGGCCGGCGCGGTGGACGCCGCCGATTGGGCCATGGCCGCCGCCCCGGCGACGCCGGACCGGGTCATGGCGGCCAGCGCACCGGCGCCCCCGGCCGCCATCGCCGCGGCGAGGAAGGTGCGGCGGTCGAAGCGGGGTCCGCTCACACGGGCTCGATCAGTGCCGGCTCGTTGTTGCGGACGTTGCCCACCAGCGGCCCGACCGGGTGGTGCACCACGGTGCCGGCCGGCGGCGGGCGCAGCAGCGCGCGCAGCTCCTCGCTGTCCTCGTTGGCCGGGTCGAGCCACAGGTCGAAGGTGGCGGGGTCGAGGATGACCGGCATGCGGTCGTGGATGCCCGCCATGTCCGCGCCGCCGGGTGCGGTGATCACGGTGCAGCTCCTGAGGTACGGCGTGTCCTTGGGCGCGCCCTTCGGCCGCCAGCGCTCCGCCAGCCCCGCGAAGGCCAGCGGCGTGCCGTCGGCGCGGCTGAAGTAGTGCGGCTCCTTCCGCCCGGTCTGCGCCGTGTGCCACTCGTAGAAGCCGTCGGCCGGGACGATGATGCGCCGTTCGCGGAAGGCCTCGCGGAAGGAGGCCTTGGTGGCGACCGTCTCGCTGCGCGCGTTGAAGAGGCGGCTGCCCGACTTCGTGTCCTTGGACCACCAGGGGACGAGGCCCCAGCGGAAGGACATGAGCAGCCGTTCGCTCATGACCGCGTCCGCTGGCGTCGCTCCCGGCTCGCCCGCGGGGCGCACGGGGCGGTCGCGGACGCCGAGGACCTCGTCGGTCGGCGCCACGTTCCAGCTCGGCGCGCGCTCGGGGTCGGTGCCATCGGCCAGGGTGGCCCCGAAGTAGCGGGCCATCCGGGCCGGGGGAGTGAAGAGAGCGAACCGTCCGCACATGCGGGCTGCATTGTGACCTACCGGGCCCTTCCGGGGCGCCTCCCTCCCTGACCTGGCCTTTTGGCTCCCCGAGCAGGAGGCACACGGCCTCGGTAAGGTACGAACATATGTTCGCTTTCCCAGCCGGTGACCCGTCGTCCCCCCGTTCCCGGGAGCTCCCGCCCGGGCTGGCCGACCGGGTTCGCCCCACCACGCCCGTGGCCGGGCGGACCCTGCCGGTGCCCCCGCCGCTCGCCCCGCTCTTCCCCGGCGGCTCCTTGCGCCGCGGGACGACCACCACCGTGGAGGGGCAACCCGGCCACGGCGCGACCACCCTCGCGCTGGCACTGCTGGCCGCGGCGTCGGTCGCCGGGAGCTGGAGTGCCGCCGTCGGGCTGCCCGACCCCGGGGTGGTGGCGGCGGCCGGCCTCGGGCTCGACCTGCGCCGCGTGGTCTTCGTGCCCCACCCCGGCAACGGATGGGCCGAGGCGGCCGGCGACCTCCTCTCCGGCGTCGACGCCGTCCTGGTACGCCCGCCCGGCCGGGCCCGCCTGACCGCGGCGCGCCACCTGACCGCCCGGGCCCGCGAGCGCCAGGCGGCACTGGTGGTGCTGCTCGAGGGCGCCGGCTGTTGGCCCGAGGCCGGCGACCTGGCGCTGTCGGTGGGGGCGGTCGAGTGGGAGGGCATCGGCAAGGGCCACGGGCACCTGCGCGGCCGCCGCGCCGAGGTGCGCGTCAGCGGGCGCCGCGCCGCCGGGCGGCTCACCCGGTGCTCGCTGTGGCTGCCCGCCGGCTCGGGCGCGGTGGCCGCCGCCGAAGAGGTGGGGGCCAAGATCGAGATGCAGGAGGGGTCGCCTGCAGCCGGCCCCGGCGACGGGCCGGAGGCGGCCTGAGCGAGGCGGCGGAGAAGAAGAAGTGGAACGGTTGGTCGTCATCTGGTGCCCGCAGCTCCTCGAGGAAGGGGCGAAGGGAGAGGAGGCCCGGTGCTTCGCTCGCGTGCTGGCGCGGGCCGGCGAGCTCTGCCCCTGGGTCCATCCGGTCCGGCTCGGGGTGTGCGCACTGCCCGCCCGCGGCCCCGCCCGCTTCTTCGGTGGGGAGGAATCGGTGGTGTCCCGCCTGGCCGAGACCGTGCGCGCGGAGGCGGAGGCCACCATCGGCGTGGCCGACGGGCTCTTTGCCGCCACCCTCGCCGCCCGCGCCGAGCTGATCGTCCCGCCGGGGGGGACGGCGGACTTCCTCGCGCCCTGCTCGGTGGCCACGCTGGCGCGGCCCGGACCTGGCCGTCACCTTGCAACGGCTCGGGGTCACCACCCTGGGGCAGCTCGCCGCCCTGCCCGCGGCGAGCATCTCGGACCGCTTCGGCGCGGACGCGGCCGTCTGCCATGCGGTGGCCCGGGGCGAGAGCGGGGAGCTGGCGGGGCTGCGTGACCGCGCCATCGAGCGGCGGCTCCGGGTGGCCCGGGGCGAGGACCCCGACCGGGGCGACGCCCCGCCCCCACCCTCGCAGCCCGGGTTCTTCGGCGGCGCGTCGGAGGCCGACGCCCGGGCCGCCCGCTCCTTCGTCCGGGTGCAGGAGCGTCTCGGCACCGACGCCGTGCTGATGGGCCGGCTGCGCGGCGGGCGGGACCCGGCCGGCCAGTCGGTGCTGGTGCCCTGGGGGAGCCCCGACACCGATGCGGGTGCGGCGGCCGGCGCACCGTGGCCGGGGCGGCTGCCACCGCCCGCGCCGAGCAACGTGCTGCGGGCCCCGCGCCGTGCCGAGGTGGTCGACGCGGCCGGCCGTGTCGTCGCGGTCAGCGGGCGGGGGCTGCTCACCGGGGGGGTCGAGCGGCTGTCGGTCGACGGCGGCCCCTGGCAGCCGGTCGCGGGGTGGGCCGGCCCCTGGCCGGTGACCGAGCGCTGGTGGTCGGTGCGCCGGCGCCGGGCCCGCCTGCAGGTGGTCACCGACGACGGGGTGGCGCGCCTGCTGTGCACCGAGCGCGGGCAGTGGTGGGTCGAGGCGCTCTATGACTGAGCGTGCCGCATGAGCGAGGCCTACGCGGAGCTGCACGCCCACTCGGGGTTCAGCTTCCTCGACGGCAGCAGCGATCCGGAGGAACTGGTGGCCGAGGCGGACCGGCTCGGCCTGGCCGCGCTGGCGCTGACCGACCATCACGGCTTCTACGGCGTGGTGCGCTTCGCCGAGGCGGCGCGGGTGTGCGGGCTGCCGACCGTCTTCGGGACCGAGGTGACCCTCGCCCCGGCCAGCCCGCGCACCGGCGAGGCCGACCCGACCGGGACGCACCTCGTCGTGCTCGCCCGCGACCCCGACGGCTACGCCCGCCTCTCGACGGTGTTGGCCGACGCGCACCTCGAGGGCGGGGAGAAGGGACGGCCGGTCTTCACGCTCGATGCGCTGGCCCGCGCCGCGGGCGACCACTGGCTGGTGCTGAGTGGTTGCCGGAAGGGGGCGGTCCCCGCCGCGCTGATGGAAGCCGGGCCGCGGGCGGCCTCCCGGGAGGTGGGGCGCCTCGTCGACGCGTTCGGCCGTGGCAATGTCGCGCTGGAGTTGTGGGACCACGGGGACCCGCTCGACACGGTGCGCAACGACGCGCTGGCGCACCTCGCTGTCGAGTGGGGTGTCGACGCCGTGGCGACCAACAACGTGCACTACGCCACGCCGGCCGGGTTCCGCCTCGCCACCACGCTCGCCGCCGTGCGGGCGCGCCGCCCCCTGGCCGAGCTCGAGGGTTGGCTGCCATCGGCCCCGGCGGCCTGCCTGCGCGGGGCGGTCGAGCAGACCCGGCGCTTCGCCCGCTGGCCCGGCGTGGTCGAGCGCGCCGCCGAGCTCGGGCGTGCCTGCTCCTTCGACCTGCGCCTCGTCGCGCCGCGGCTGCCCGACTTCCCCGTCCCCGAGGGCATGGACGAGCAGGGCTACCTGCGCCAGCTGGTGACCGAGGGCGCGACGGCGCGCTACGGGCCGCCCGATGCCGAGCGGGTGCCCGGCGCGTGGAGGCAGATCGCCCACGAGCTCGAGGTGATCGGCCAGCTCGGATTCGCCGGCTACTTCCTCGTGGTGTGGGACATCGCGCAGGTGTGCAAGCGACTGAACATCTACTGCCAGGGGCGCGGTTCGGCGGCCAACTCGGCCGTCTGCTATGCGCTCGGCGTCACCAACGTCGACGCGGTCGACCTCGGGCTGCTCTTCGAGCGCTTCCTCTCGCCGGCGCGTGACGGGCCGCCGGACATCGACGTGGACATCGAGTCGGAGCGACGCGAGGAGGTCATCCAGTACGTGTACGAGCGCTACGGCCGCCGCCACGCGGCACAGGTGGCCAACGTCATCACGTACCGGCCGCGCTCGGCCGTGCGCGACGTCGGCAAGGCCTTCGGTTTCACCCCCGAGCAGGTGGATGCCTGGGCGGCCGGCATCGACGCCGGGCACGGGCGCGGCCCGTCGTCGGCCGACGCGGTGCACGAAGCGGTCGCCGGCGGCGGCGCGGGTGGCGCCGCCCGGGTGCCGGCCCTGGTGGCCGAGCTGGCGGCCGAGGTGCTCGACCGGCCGCGCCACCTCGGCATCCACTCGGCCGGCATGGTGCTGTGCGACCGGCCGGTGGTCGAGGTCTGCCCGGTGGAGTGGGGGCGCATGCCCGGGCGCAGCGTGCTGCAGTGGGACAAGGACGACTGCGCCGCCATCGGGCTGGTGAAGTTCGACCTGCTCGGCCTCGGCATGCTCGAGGCGCTGCACCGCATGGTCGACCTGGTGCGCGACTTCTACGGGATCGAGGTCGACCTGGGGCAGCTGCCCCAGGAGCCCGGGGTCTACGACCTGCTGTGCCGGGCCGACACGGTCGGGGTCTTCCAGGTCGAGAGCCGGGCCCAGATGGGGACCCTGCCCCGGGTGCGGCCCCGCACCTTCTACGACATCGCCATCGAGGTCGCGCTCATCCGGCCGGGCCCCATTCAGGGCCACGCGGTGAACCCCTACATCCGGCGGCGCCGCGGCGAGGAGCCCGTCACCTACCTGCACCCGTTGCTCGAGCCGATCCTCAAGCGCACGCTCGGGGTCCCGCTGTTCCAGGAGCAGCTGATGGAGATGGCCGTCGCCATTGCGGGGTTCAGCGCGGCCGACGCCGACGAGCTGCGCCAGGCCATGGCGGCCAAGCGCTCGGCGGCGCGCATGGAGAAGATGCGGGCGCGCCTCTACGAGGGGATGGCGGCGCGCGGGGTGACGGGCGCCGTGGCCGACCAGGTCTTCGATGCGCTCGCCGCGTTCGCCAACTTCGGCTTCCCCGAGTCGCACTCGGTGTCGTTCGCGCACCTGGTGTACTCCTCGGCGTGGTTGAAGCTGCACTATCCAGCGGCGTTCACCGCGGGGCTGCTCAACTCACAGCCCATGGGGTTCTGGTCGCCCCAGTCCCTGGTGGCCGACGCCCGCCGCCACGGGGTGCGCGTGCGCCGGCCCCACGTGAACCGCTCCGAGGTGGGGGCGTCGCTCGAGGGCGGCGGTGTGGTCGGGGAGGCCGTGCTGCGGCTGGGGCTCGGGTCGGTGCGCGGGGTGGGCGAGGCGAGCGCGGCGCGGATCGTGGCGGGCCGGCCCTGGAGCGGAGGTGAGGACCTGGTGCGGCGGGCCGGCGTCACGCAGGCCCAGCTCGAGACGCTGGCCGCGGCCGGGGCGCTCGACCCCGAGGGCCCCGAGCACGTGGACGGGGACGGGGAGGTCCGGGGGACGACGGCCACCCGCCGCCGACTGCTGTGGGCGGCGGGTGCGGCGGCGCAGGGGACGCCGGACCGCCTGCCCGGGATCGTGGTGGGGGCCGAGGCCCCGCGGCTGCCCGAGCCCAGCCTCTACGACTCGGTGGGCGACGACCTGTGGGCGCTCGGGCTGGCCCCGGAGCGGACCGCCATGCATCTCGCCCGCGAGCGGCTCGAGGCGATGGACGTGACGGTGGCCGCTGCGCTGGGGCACTGCGTCGACGGGGACCGGGTCACCGTGGCCGGGGTGGTGACGCACCGCCAGCACCCCGAGACAGCGCGCGGCGCCGTCTTCGTCAACCTCGAGGACGAGACGGGGCACGTCAACGTCGTCTTCTCCCGGGGTGCCTGGGCGCGCTGGAAGCAGGTGGCCCGCCACGCGCCCGTCTTGTTGATCCGCGGGCGCGTCCGCAAGGGGCAGGGGGCGGTCAGCCTGGATGCCGAGCGGGTCGAGGCGCTGGTGGTTGGGACGGCGGTGCCGGCGAGCCGGGACTTCCGCTGAACGCGGGGGACGATACCGTGCATAGCCTGAGGGTCACTGGCTCGACCACACCCGTCGGAGGGACGCACCATGCTGTTGAAGGGACTGAACCACGTCGCCGTGATCACCAACGACGCCTCTCGCCTCAACGACTTCTACCAAGAGGTCTTCGACGCCGAGATCCTCCGGGACGGATCCGAATTCCCGGAGGGTCAGGGTCCACGGCTCTCCATCATCAAGATCGGGGACTGGGCCGAGCTCAACGTCTTCCAGATAGCCGGGAACTCCGAGGCCGACCGCCAGACCCCGATGTTCGGCCGCGGCCGCCTCGACCACCTGGCGCTCCAGGCGGCGTCGCTGGAGTCGTTCGAGACGATCCGCGAGCGGCTCATGGCCCGCGGCGCGGCGGACGACTTCGTCACCGACTTCGGGCCCATGCTCAGCCTCTTCTTCCGGGACCCCGATGGCCTCGAGTCCGAGGTCTGTGTCGAGAACCCCGACGCCGTCCCCGGCGTCTTCAACGGGCCCGGGACGAGAGCGGCCCGCTATTCCTGAAGCGGTCGCGCTGTATCCCTCACCGGCCACGGCGCCGCCAGGCCCGCCGCCTTCATGGTGAGGTAGTCCCGCTCGCGCAGGTTGGCGGTCGCGGCGGCCGCGGCGGCGTACTCCACCCGTGCCGCCGCCGGGTCGCCCTTCTGCTCCAGGAGATGCGCGCGCACGGCATGGACGCGATGCGAGCGCGCCAACGGTCCGGAGGCGGCCAGCTCGTCGACCAGCTGCAGCCCGGCGTCAGGACCTTCGACCATCGCCACGGCAACGGCCCGGTTCAGCCGCACCACGGGGCTGTCGGTCATCCGCTCGAGGAGTGAGTACAGCACCAGGATCCGCTCCCAGTCGGTGTCCTCGTGACGCGGTGCCGCATCGTGCAGCGCGGCGATGGCGGCCTGCACGGCGTACTCGCCCAGTAGTCCACCCTCCTCCAGAGCGGAGGCGGCTAGGGCGGTACCCTCGACGACGAGGCCACGGTCCCAGCGGGTGCGGTCTTGGTCGGCCAGGGGGACGAGTGCGCCGTCGAGGGTCGTGCGGGCCGCCCGCCGCGCCTCGGTCAGCAGCATCAGAGCGAGGAGTCCGGTCGGCTCGGGATCGCCGGGCAGCAACGCATGCAGGAGGCGGCCGAGACGGATCGCCTCCGAGGCGAGGTCCGTACGCTCCAGGTCGGGACCGCTGCTCGACGCGTAGCCCTCGTTGAACACGAGGTAGATGACGCGGAGCACGAGGGCGAGGCGCTCAGCCCTGGCGTCGGCGCCGGGCAGTGCGAACTGCTCGCCCGACTCGGCCACGCTGCGCTTGGCGCGGCTGATCCGCTGGGCCATCGTCGCCTCGGGGACGAGGAAGGCGGCCGCGATCTCCTTCGTGGACAGCCCGCCCAGCGCCCGTAGCGCGAGGGCGACGGCGGCGGGCGGTGTCAACGCGGGGTGGCAGCACATGAAGAAGAGGACGAGTGTCTCGTCCTCTCCCGGCGCGGGGTCGGGCGGCTCCCGAGACCACGACGCAGCCAGGTCTTCGCGCCGCCGGCGGGCCTCGTCACTACGAAAGAGGTCCGCCATGCGACGCGACGCCACGCGTACCAGCCAGCCGAGCGGGTTGTCCGGCACGCCGTCGTCGGGCCAGGTGGAGGCGGCTGCCACCAGGGCCTCCTGTACTGCGTCCTCGGCGTCGGCGAAGTGGCCGTAGCGGCGGACGACGACGCCGAGGGTCCGCGGGGCCAGCTCGCGCAACAGACCCTCGACGCCA
The DNA here is from genome assembly GCA_963730395.1 of uncultured Acidimicrobiaceae bacterium. Lineage (GTDB taxonomy): Bacteria > Actinomycetota > Acidimicrobiia > Acidimicrobiales > RAAP-2 > Bog-473. The sequence goes on from CAVSSK010000021.1 coordinate 238,360, forward strand.
GGCGGCTCCGTCACACCACCTCTGGGTCGGGGGCGCTCATGATCTGGCGCACCTCGATGCGCTGGCGGATCGGCGCGCCGCCCTGGCCGGGCGCCGCCGAGATCTGGGCCGCGATCTCCAGGGCCCGCTCGGGCGTGTCGACCTCGACGACCCGGTAGCCGGCCAGGAGCTCCTTGGACTCCGGAAACGGGCCGTCGGTCACCAGGGGCGCCGAGGCGCCGTCGGACACAACGAAGCGGGCGTCGTCAGGCCCGGCCAGGCCCTGGGCATCGACGAGCTCGCCCAACTCCTCCAGCCGTCTGTTGAGCGCCTGCTGGAACTCGATGTGGGCCCTGACCTCCGCCGGGGTCCATTCGTACATGGGTGCGCAGTCGGCCTCCACGCCCCCGTAATTCTGCAGCAGCATGAATCGCATGGCTCCATCCTTTCCTCTCCGGCACCCGTGTGGTGCGGCTCACGGGGAAGTCGGAGCTGGGACTGCATTCTCGACACGCCGGACGACATTTCTGTGGGGCAGCTGGCAGACTGCCGGGACACAGCCGAGCAGAGGAGCCATCGACATGATCCGCCTCAGTGTTCTCTACCCCGCCACCGAGGGTGCCACGTTCGACCACGACTACTACCGGGACAAGCACGTCCCGCTGGCGGTGCGCACCTGGGGGCTCGACGGCGCGGAGATCGACAAGGGCGTCGACGGGCCCTACGTGGCCGCCGTGCACTTCAAATTCGAGTCGGCCGAGGCCCTGCAGGAGGCGATGGCCGCCGAGGGCACAGGCGACGTGCTCGCCGACGTCGCCAATTACACGTCGATAGCGCCTGTCCTGCAGACGAGCGAGATCGTCGCCTGAGCCGAGCGTCGCCGGCAGCACCCGGCGGCGGTCAGGTGACGACGAGCCCTCGTCCGGTGATCATGGGCAGGTCGAGGGCGGTGACGAGACCGGGCGCGGCGTCGATCACCGACGGGACGGCGTTGACGAGCCGCATCGCCGTCGCCTTCAGGCCGGCCGTGTTGTGGTCCCCGTCGCTGCCCATGAGCTGGAGGTCGAGGGTGTAGTCGGGCTCGCCGCTGATCTGGACGCGGTAGCAGCCCTGCCCGGCCGGCTGGGGCCACGCTGCCCCGAGGTCGTCGCGCAGGCGGGTCACGTGCTCGAGCACGACGACGGGCCGGTCCCCGACCATGCCGCTGACCTCGAAGTGCAGTGCGGCGGCGGTGCCGGCCTTGATGGTGCCGGCGTCGATCTCGAAGTCCTCGGGTGCCGCCTCGCGCTCGTACCACTCGGTGACGTCGGTCAGGGTCACGCCCAGGCCGGCCGCGATCTGGCGCACCACGCTGCCCCAGGCCATCGTCAGCACGCCCGGGCTCAGCAGCAGGGGCACGTCGTGCAGGTCGCGGCCGAAGCCCATGATGTCGAAGAGCACCATGGGCTGGTTGTAGGTGTTGTAGTTGAGCACCTCCGAGCAGCGGACCTCCTCGATCCGCTCGGAGATGCCCGAGAGCACGAGGGGAAGGGCGTCGTTGGCGAAGCCGGGGTCGACGCCGTTGACGAACAGGGAGACGCCCGCCCCCGTGGCAGCGGCGATCAGCGGGGCGGCCATCGGGTCGCCCGGCTCGGGGTACTGCAGGAAGACCGGTCCCGAGGACACCACGTTGCAGCCGGCGGCCAGGAATCGCTCCAGGTCGGCGACCGCCTCGCCGAGCCGGTCGTCGGCCATGGCGGTGTGCACGATGCAGTCCGGCCGGAGCGCCAGGAGCGACTCGACGTCGCTGGTGGCGGCGACGCCGAGCGCCCGTCCCAGGCCGGCCAGCTCGCCGGCGTCGCGGCCCACCTTGTCGGGGTTGGACACGAACACGCCGACGAGCTCGAGGTCCGGATGGGCGTCGATCCCGGCCAGCGTGTGGCGCCCGACGTTGCCCGTGGCCCACTGCACGACGCGGTATGGCATGACGGCTGCTCCTTAGAGGTCGGGGAGGGGGAATTCGAGGTTGGGTGACTGCAGCCCGCCGTCGACCTCGATGATCTTGCCGGTGACGTAGGCGCCGGCGGGGGAGGCCAGGTACAGGACGGCCGACGCGATGTCGTCGACGTGTCCCAGGCGCCGGAGCGGCGTGGCGTCCTCCATGGCGGTGCGCAGCTCGTCGCTCGACATGACGATGTCCAGCGCGGAGGTGGCGGTCGATCCGACACCGATGGCGTTCACCCGGATGCGCGGCGCCAGGTCGCGCGAGGCCAGCCGGGTGTACTGCTCGAGCGCGCCCTTGACCGTCCCGTAGGCGAGGTAGCCGCGGCCCGCCACATGGCCCATCACCGAGGAGATGCTCACGATGGCGCCACCCGGGTGGTCGCCCTCGAGCATGCGTGGCACCGACGCGCGCACCAGCGCATGGCCGGCGGAGACGTTGAAGCGAAAGGCCTCCTCGAGGAAGCGCGGCGACGTGTCGAGCAAGGGGCGGGGCATGGTGCCGCCCATGTTGTTGACGACGATGTCGAGCCGGCCCAGCTCGTTGTAGGCCGTCTCGGCCAGCGAGGCCATCAGGTCGAAGTCCGTGAGGTCGCCCGGCACCACGATGGCGCGCCGGCCGGCCGCCTCCACCTGCTTGGCGACGTCGCGCAGCTGGTCCTCGGTGCGGGCGGCGAGGACCACGTCGGCACCGGCCTGGGCCAGGGCCACGGCCGTCGCGGCGCCGATGCCGCGCCCGCTGGCGGTGACGACGGCGACCTGGTCGGTGACGAGGAATCGATCGAGGATCATCCGAGGAACATAGTGGTCCGGCCGCCTCGAGGGCCGGGTGGCGGTGCACGCGGTCAGGCCGACTGCGTCCCGGCTCCCTCACCGCGTGCCGCGGGGCCCGTCGGCTCGTCCTGGTGCCCGATGCGCTCGAGCAGCCCGGGGTCCTCCTCCAGGACCGGGAAGGGCTTGGGCAGGACCTCGGCCTTGACGTCGTCGGGCAGGCTGAGGTCGCCGCCGGTGTGCCCGACGCTGAAGACGCGTTCGGGCCGGGCGCTGCCCACCATCGAGATGCTCCACCGCCACAGTGCCGTCAGCCGGTGGCCGAAGCCGTTGAGGAAGGCGACGTGGACGAAGAGCCACACCACCCATCCGGGGAAGCCGCTGAGGCGCAGTCCCCGGACGCTCACGATGGCCTTGAAGCGGCCGACGGCGGCTGCGCTGCCGAGGTCGCGGTACTTGAAGCGGACGCCTTCGCGGCCCCGCAGCCGCCGCTTGATCGTGTTGGCCGCGTGCAGGCCGCCCTGCATGGCCACCTCGCAGACGCCGGGCAGGTTGTCGATGCTCGCCATGTCGCCGACGGCGAACACCTCGGGATGGCCGGGCAGGGTCAGGTCTGGGAGCACGGCTATGCGCCCGGCGCGGTCGGTCTCTGCCCCGGTGGCGTCGGCCAGCATGCGGGCCAGCGGTGACGCCTGGACGCCCGCCGCCCAGATCGTGGTGCCGCACTCGAAGCGCCCCTTCTCGCCCTCCGCGCTCTCGGTGTCCACCCCGAGCGCGTCGACGCCCACGACGCGGAGGCCCATGCGCAGCTCCACGCCCATCTTCGTCAACTCCTTGGCGGCCCGGTCGCAGAGGCGGTCCCCGAAGTTGGCCAGCGGCTCCTTGCCGCCGTCGATCAGGATGACCCGGACGGCGGTGGGATCGATGTGCCGGAAGTCGCGGGTCAGGCTCCGGTACGCCAGCTCGCGGATCTGGCCCGCCAGCTCCACGCCGGTCGGCCCCGCCCCGACGATCGCAAAGGTCATGAAGAAGCGCTGTTGGGCCGGGTCGGTCCGCGTCTCGGCGATCTCGAGGGCGCCGAGCACCCGGCGTCGCAGCTCCAGGGCGTCGTCGACCGTCTTCATCCCCGGGGCGACCAGCGCGAACTCGTCATGGCCGAAGTACGACTGACCGGCCCCGGCCGCCACGATCAGGCTGTCGTAGGGGTAGTCGTGGCCCTCGCCCGGGAGGGACTCCGTGTGCACCGCCCGCGCGTCCAGGTCGAACCCCGTCACCTTGCCCAGGACGACGTTCACGTTCTTGCGACGCCGCAGCATGTGCCGCAGCACGTACGAGATCTCACCCGGCGACATGATGCCGGTCGCCACCTGGTACAAGAGCGGCTGGAACAGGTGGTGGTTCCGTTGGTCGATGAGGGTCACCTCGACGTCACGCGAGCGGGCGAGGAGTCGGGTGGGCGGCAGCCCGCCGAAGCCGCCACCGACGACGACGACACGGTGGCGCGACGTCGCGCTCATGGAGCTCCTCTCGTCAGGCCGGGGTGGCGCCCCGCTCGGCCTCGATCAGCCGCCCCACGGCGTCGATCAGGGCCAGGTGCGTGAAGGCCTGGGGGAAGTTGCCCAGGTGCTCGCCCGTGGCGGCGTCGATCTCCTCGGCGTAGAGCTGCAGTGGGCCGGCGAAGGCCAGCAGCTTCTGGCACAGGGCGCGGGCACGCTGGTTCTCGCCGATCATGGCCAGCGCGGTGACCAGCCAGAAGGAGCAGATGGTGAACGTCCCCTCCTTGCCCTCGAAGCCGGTGTCGGTCGTGTCGACCTTGTAGCGCAGGACGAGGCCGTCCTCGGTCAGCTCGTCGGCGATGGCCAGCACGGTGGCCCGCACCCGCTCGTCGTCGGGCGGCAGGAAGCCGAGGATGGGGATCAGCAGGAGCGACGCGTCGAGCTCCTCGTTGCCGTAGGCCTGGCGGAAGCGGCCCCGCGAGTCGACGCCCTTCTCGAGGATCTCCGCCTTGAGGTCGTCGGCCGCCTTGCGCCACTGCTCGGCCCGGTCGTCGTCTCGGCGGGCCCGGGCCATGTCGGCGCCGCGGTCCATGGCCACCCAGCACAGGACCTTGGAGGCCGTGAACTGCTCGGGGTCGCCCCGGATCTCCCAGATGCCCTGGTCGGGGTCGCCCGCGTGTGTGATGGCCGCCTCGACGAACTTGCACAACCCCTCCCACACCGGGTTGACGATCTGCGCCGCGCCCTGGCGGAGGTGGATGTCGACGGCGTCGAGGAGCATGCCCCACACGTCGTTCTGGTGCTGGTCCCAGGCACCGTTGCCCACCCGCACCGGCTTGGAGTTCCGCCACCCCGAAAGGTGGTCGAGGGTGGTCTCGGTGAGGTCCGTGCGGCCGTCGATGCCGTACATGATCTGCAGGGTCCAGTCCTGCCCCTGCCCGGCGAGCGCCTCGATCACGAAGGCGAAGTACTCGAGCGCCTCCCAGTCGAACCCGAGCCGGTAGAGCGAGCGCAACATGAACGAGGAGTCGCGGATCCAGGTGTAGCGGTAGTCCCAGTTGCGCGCCCCCCCGGGTGTCTCGGGGAGCGAGGTCGTCGCCGCCGCCATGACGGCACCGGTGGGCGCGTAGCTGAGCCCCTTGAGCGTCAGGGCGCTCCGCTCCAAATGGCTGCGCCAGGGGTGGTCGGGGAACGTGCCGTTGGACAGCCAGTCGCGCCAGTAGGCGACCGTGGCGGCGAGCTGGGCCCGCGCCGCGTCGAGGTCGGCGGTCGGATGGCTGCCCCAGGACAGGGAGGCGAAGGCCGACTCCCCCTTCTCCAGGGTCGAGCGGCCGTAGCAGCGGGCGCCGACGGCGCCGAGACGGAGGGTGGAGGACACGGTGACCACGGGGTCGCCGGCGGGTGGCTTGACCGTCATGGTCCCGTAGCCGTCACCGTCGTAGTCCCACATGCCGGTCTGCACCCCGTACTCGAAGACCGGCACGACGTTGGCCACGACCTCGACGTGCCCCTCGATGCAGGTGGCCAGCCGCAGCAGGGTCCCCGTGGCCGCGGCGTCGCCGGGCGACCGGCGGTAGTCGGGTCGCCGCGTCCCGTCGGTGACGGGCTCAATGACGAGCAGGTCCTCCACCAGCAGCCAGCCGGTCGGGGTGTGCCACGTCGTCTCGAGCACCATGGTCCCGGGGACGTAGCGCCGCTGATGGGGCACCTGGGTGCTCATGGGCCCGAACCGGAAGTTCCCGGCCGTGCGGTCGAGGAGGGCGCCGAACAGGCTCGGGGAGTCCGGCCGCGGCAGGCACAACCACTCCACCGCGCCGTTCGGGGCCACGAGGCAGTTGTTCACGCAGTCCGAGAGGAAGCCGTAGTCGGCGATGGGGGGGAAGGCCTCGGCCAGAGGCTCGGCGCGGGTCGTCATCGGTCACCGGTCAGATCGTAGGGAACCGGGGTGCCTTTCGAAAGGGCCAATCGTCCCTCGGTGGGTGACGCCCGGGTGAACTCGGGCCAATGGCGTGACGATCGGGTGAATCCGCGGTCGATCGCTGCCGGGCGTGACGTTCGGCGCTTCTCGGTCGGGCGTGTGACTCGATAGGGTCCGGACGTCGCTCGAGATCGCCCCAGCGGGCGGAACGGAGGAAGGCCATGGCAGAGGACCTGGAGGGCAAGGTCGCCATCGTGACCGGGGGAAACTCCGGCATCGGCAAGGCGGTGGTGCTGGCCCTGGCGGCGAAGGGGGCGAGGGTCGTGATCGACTACGTGGCCGACGAGCAGGCCACCGAGGACCTCGAGCGCCAGATCGCGGGCTTGGGCGAGATGTCGGTCGGAGTCGAGGCCGACGTCTCCAAGGTCGAGGACCTGCAGCGCATGATCGACACGGCCGTCTCGACCTACGGCCGTCTCGACATCATGGTCAACAACGCGGGGATCGAGACGCGCACCTCGGTGCTCGACACCACAGAAGCGCAGTTCGAGAAGGTGATGGCGGTCAACCTGAAGAGCGCGTTCTTCGGCACGCAGTTGGCGGCCAAGCAGATGATCAAACAGGGAGGTGGCGGCCGCATCATCAACATGACGTCGGTCCACGAGGACTGGCCGATGCCCGGCAACACCCCCTACTGCCTCTCCAAGGGTGGCATGCGCATGTTGACGAGGACGGCGGGCGTCGAGCTCGCTCCCCACAACGTCCTGGTGGTCGGCGTCGGGCCTGGTGCCGTCGACACGCCGATCAACGCGCAGACGGTCAGTGACCCTGCGGCGCTCGCGAAGCTGGACAGCGCCATCCCCATCGGCCGCCTGGCCGAATCCGAGGAGATCGCGTCCGTGGTGGCCTTCCTGGCCGGTGAGGGCGCGAGCTACATCACGGCGACGACGATCTTCGCCGACGGCGGCATCATGCAGAGCAGCCCCGGGCTCTGATCCTGGCGCGCCGGCCGGCATCACGTCCCGGCCGCCACCTCGCCGGCGCCGCCGGCGGCCGCCACGTCCTCGTCACCCACCTTGGGCACCGAGAGGCGCTTGCGGAAGATGTGGTAGCCCCAGGCCTGGTACACCAGGACGATGGGGAAGAAGACCACCGCCACGACAGTCATCACCTTCAGCGTGTACGACGGGCTGGCCGTGTTGTTGATCGTCAGGTTGTAGGCGGAGCTCGTCGTCGAGATCATCACCCGCGGGTAGAGCTCCCAGAAGATCGACCCGACCGTCCCACCGATGCCGACCGCGGCGGCGGTGAAGGCCCAGCCCTCCGCCTTGGCCGAGGCCAGCCAGGCCGCCGCGATCACCGCCATGAGCGCGAGGGCCTCAATCGGCTTGGGGACGAAGCCGTTGCTCAGTCCCACGTGGATCCACGTCATGAAGCCGAACGTCACCACGACCGCCACCACCCCGATCACCGTGGCCGCCCGTTGGGCCCGCTCGTGCAGCTCGCCCGTCGTCTTCAACGTCAGGTAGGTGGCACCCATGAACAGCGACAGCACCAACAGCGTGACGCCGGTCCACAATCCGAACGGCGTCAGCAGCGTGAAGAAGTTGCCGGTGAACTGATGGGCGCCGTTGATAGGCAGGCCGTGCAGCAGGTCGCCCAGGGCCACCCCGACCAGCAGCGGGATCAGCGCGCTGCCGATCGTGAGCGCCCAGCGCCAGGTCGAGCGCCAACGCGGGTCGTCGAACTTGCGCTGGTACTCGAAGGACACGCCGCGCACCATGAGCGCCAGCAGCAGCACCACGAGGGCCAGGTAGAAGGTCGAGAACATGGTGGCGTACCAACCGGGGAAGGCGGCGAAGATCACCGCTCCGGCCACGATCAGCCACACTTCGTTACCGTCCCAGACCGGCCCGATCGTGTTGACCAGCACCCGTCGCTCCGGGTCGGTGCGGCCGAGGAAGGAGTGCAGCATGCCGACTCCGAAGTCGAATCCCTCCAGGACGAAGAAGCCGACCCAGAACAGGACGTCGACGATGTACCAGAGATCTCCCAATGTCATGGCGGCCTCCTAGTAGACGAGGGCCGACTCGTCCTCGTCGGACGATTCGACTTCGGTGGACGGGGCGCCGGCATCCCCACCGGGGGACACCAGCTTGGCGAGGGGGTCGTGGCCGAGCTCGCGCCGGCCGTAGCGGAGCATGAGCCAGGCGTCGGCGGTCCCCAGTGCGACGAAGATCAGCACGAAGACCACCAGTGAGATCCAGATGTCGGTCGCGGAGACCGACGGGGACACGCCGTTGGCGGTCTTCATGAGTCCCTGCACGATCCAGGGTTGGCGCCCGTTCTCGGTCAGCATCCACCCGGCCGTGTTGATGAGGAAGGGCAGGAGGATCGCCCAGGGTGCTATTCGGAGGAACCACTTGGCGCTGTCCAATCGGCGCCGGTAGAGGAGCCACGCTCCCCAGGCGGCGAGGATGAACACCACGGTGGCCAGGTAGGCCATCACCCGCATCGACCAGTACTGGATGAAGACGTTCGGCACGTAGTTCCCGGGTCCGTACTCCTTTTGGTATTGGGCATTGAGGTTGTTCAGCCCCTGCACCGTTCCGTCGACGTGGTTCGTCGCCAGGATCGACAGGAGATCGGGGATGTTGATGATCTGGGTCGGCGTCTGGTCGTTGTTCCCGCCGCCGACCTGGACCACGGAGAAGGAGCAATGGCTCGGGCAGGTGTTCCACAGGGCCTCGGCGGCCGCGATCTTCATCGGCTGGTAGGTCTCCTCCACCACGCCGAGCTCGCTCCCCACGAAGAGCGTCAGGACGGTCGCCGGCAGCAGCACGGCCAGCGAGATGACGGCGGCGCGGCGGAAGGCCTCGACCTGGTGCTGCTTTCGCATGTGCCAGGCCGACACGCCCAGCATGAGCACACCCCCGGTCACGAGGGAAGCCAGCAGCACGTGGGCGTAGCCCCACAGGAAGACGGGATTGGTGAAGAGGGCCCAGATGTTGTTCAGCTGGGGCTGGCCCGTCTGGTGGTTGACGACGTAGCCGACGGGGTGTTGCATCCACGAGTTCGCCGCCATGATGAAGGCTGCCGAGAGCACCGTTCCGGCCGCCACGATCCAGATCGTCGCCAGGTGCGCCTTCTTCGACAGCCGGTTCCAGCCGAAGATCCAGATGCCGAGGAAGGTCGACTCCAAGAAGAACGCCACGAGGCCCTCCATGGCCAGACGGCCCTCCGAAGACGTTGCCGACGAGGCGGGAATAGGCAGACCAGTTCATGCCGAATTCGAACTCCTGGATCAGCCCGGTCACCACGCCGATGGCCACGTTGATCAGGAGCAACGTCCCGAAGAAGCGGGCCAGCCGACGGTAGGTCTCGTCCCCGTTGCGGTACCAGGCGGTCTGCAGCAGTGCCACCAGGAACGCCATCCCGATCGTCACGGGGACGAAGAGGAAGTGGTAGATGCTCGTGATGGCGAACTGCCACCGGGCGAGGTCGAGGTTCACGGTTGGTCGCTCCCTTCGGTGATGGCCGCTCTCTGCCCGCCGGGGGAGGCCGGGGTCGAGGGCGGTTCTACGAGGACTGGTCCATCGCTCATGCGCTCCTCCCACCACAGGCCGGCGTAGCGGCCGCCGGCGGCGAGCAGGTCGGCGTGGGTGCCCCGCTCGACGACCCGACCGGCGTCGAGGACGACGATCTCGTCCACCCGCTCGAGCCCGATGAGGCGATGGGTGATGAACAGCGTCGAGCGGCCCTCGGTGAGGGCCAGCAGGTCGCGGGTCAGGGCGTCGGCCGCGTCGGGTTCGAGGTGCTCCGCCGGCTCGTCGAGCACGAGGATGGGGAAGTCGGCCAGGAGCGCCCGGGCGACGGCCACGCGCTGGCGCTGGCCGCCCGACAGCCGTGCCCCCGCCGGACCGACCTCGGTCGCCAGGCCTTTGGGCAGCCCGGCGAGCCACTCGCCGAGCCCGACGCGGACGAGGACGGCGGCCAGCTCGTCGTCGGTGGCGGCGCGGCGGCCGATCCGCAGGTTCTCGGCCAGGGTGGTGTCGAAGAGGTGGGGGCTCTGCTCGACCAGGCCCACGATTCGGCGCACGTCGTCGGCGGCCAGGCGTTCCGTGGGTGTGCCGTCCAGGGTCGCCTCCCCGTCATCGGCGGGGAGGAAGCGCACCAACACGTCGGCCAGCGTCGACTTGCCGGCTCCGCTCGGCCCGACGACTGCCACGCGCCGCCCGGGGCGCAGGTCCAGGTCGATGCCCCGCAGCGCGGCCCGTCCCGCCCCGGGGTACGTGGCCCACACGTCGCGGAGGGTCAGGGTGTGCGGGCCGCCACCGACCGCCGCCGGCGTCTCGGGCTCGATGACGGCCGGCCGGGCGTCGATGGTCGCGAAGACGCGGCCCGCCGCCACCCGTGAGCGCTGGAGGGCCTGCGTCGCTGCGGGCAGGGGAGAGACGAGCTCGAACGCCGCCAGCGGCACCAGGGCGAGAGTGGCCAGGAGCGCGCCGTTGAGCGAGCCCCCGTGGGTGGCGTGCACACCCAGCGTCAGGGCGCCCCAGCTGGCCAGACCCGCCAGCGCAGTCGTGAGGCCGAGGCCGATCCCCGTGGTGCCCGCGCCCTGCCGCGCCATCGAGCGCAGAGCGCCGTCCGACGCGTCGATCCGAGCCAGCTGGCCGTCGGTTGCCCCCATGACGACGAGCTCGGGTGCTCCCTCGATGAGGTCGACCACGCCGGCCGTGAGATCGCCGCGCACGGTCGACTGTCTGGACTCGGCGCGGCTGGCGAGATGGCCTGTCAACCACGGCACCGCGGTCGCCGAGACGGCCAGGGCCACCAGGAGGACGAGGCCGGCTTGCGGTAGGAACCACCAGAGGGCGGCGACGGTGGCGGAGCCCACGAAGATCGCCACCGCGAAGGGCTGGATCACCCGCAACACCACGTCCTGCAGGGAGTCGACGTCGTCGACGACGCGCGCCACCAGGTCGCCACGCCGGAAGCCGGGCAGGCCGGCCGGAGCCAGGGCCTCGAGTCGCTCGTAGACCCGCACGCGCAGGTCGGCCAGGGAGCGCAGCGCGGCGTCGTGACCGACGAGACGCTCGCCGTAGCGCAGGAAGCCACGGGACAGCCCGAAGAACTGGACCCCGACGATGGCGAGCGTGAGCGAGGCCTCGGACGGGTGCTGCGCGGCACGCGAGATCAGCCACGCGGAGGTGCCCATGAGTGCGATCGAGGCGCCGATCGCCCCGGCTCCCAGGAGTGACGCCTCGGCCAGCCGGCGACGGCCGGCGCGGGCGATGCGAAGAGTGCGGGCCGTGCCGGCCGGGCGGTCGCTCATGTCGACACCAGGGCGGCGGGGAGCTCGACGACCCGGTCGGCCAGCGCGGCCAGCGCGGGACGATGGGCGACGATCAGCGCGGTGCGGCCGTTGACCAACCGGCGCACCGCGGACAGGACGTCAGCCTCCGTCTCGTTGTCGAGGCTGGCGGTCGGCTCGTCGAGCAGCAAGAGGGGCGCGTCGCGTACGAACGCCCGCGCCAGCGCCAGGCGTTGGCGCTCACCGGCCGACAGGCCGGCCCCACCCTCACCCAGGAGCGTCTCGGCGCCGCGGGGGAGTCGCCGCACGACCTCGCTCAACCCGGCGTTGTCGAGCGCGGCCGCGACCTCGGTGTCGGAGGCATCCGGCCGGCCGAGCCGGACGTTCTCCGCGACTGACCGTGCGAAGAGGTGCGGTCGCTGTGGCACCCATCCGATGTGGCGCCGCCAATCACCCACGTCGAGGTCGGCGAGGTCGACGCCGCCGAGCCGGACCGTCCCGGCGTCCGGGAGCCTCAGTCCGAGGATGACCGAGAGCAACGTGGACTTGCCACACCCGCTCGGCCCGATCAGGGCGACCGTCTCGCCGGGCTCGACGACGAGGTCCGCGTCATGCAGTGCCGGGAGGCGCCGACCTGGGTAGGTCACGGCGAGGCCGGCGATCCGTATGGAGGTGTCGGACGACCGGACGGACCCACCGCTCGGGCCGGTCTCGGGCGCTTCGAGGAGCTCGAACACCTCCTCGGCCGCCTTCATCCCGTCGGCACTGGCGTGATAGTTGGCGCCGAGGGCGCGCAACGGCAGGTAGGCCTCGGGAGCGAGGACGAGCACGAACAGCGCGTCGGCAAACGACATGTGCCCGCCGAGCAGGCGCAGTCCGACGGCAACGGCCACGAGCGCCACCGACACCGTGGCGAGCAGCTCGAGTATCAACGAGGAGAGGAAGGTGAGGCGGAGCGTCGCCATCGTGGCTGAGCGGTAGCGATCGGTCACGGCCGCGATCGACCGGGCTTGGGCCTTGGCGCGACCGAAGACCTTGAGCGTCGGCAGTCCCGCAACGACGTCGAGGAAGTGCCCGGCCAGCTTCTGGAGCGACCGCAACCGGGCCGTGGTGCGGTCCCTGGTGGAGGCGCCGACGAGTGCCATGAACAGCGGGATCAGGGGAAGGCTGACCGCGATCAACGCCGCGCTCACCCAGTCCGCGCCTGCCACGACTCCGATGATCGTGACCGGGACGATCACGGCAAGGAACAACTGGGGCAGGTAGCGGGAGAAGTAGCCGTCGAGCGCGTCGACGCCCGTTGTCAGGAGCACGCTGAGCTGACCCGTGTCACGGCCTTCCAGTCCCTGAGGGCCGAGACCGGCCAGGCGGGTGGCGGCGGCGCGCCGCAGTTCCGACTTGGCCGATGCCGACGCACGGTGCGCCGCGCGCTCAGCGGCCCAGGCCAGGACGGAGCGGGCCACCACCACGGCGAGCAGGGCCATGAGCGGGTCCCGCAGGGAGGCGGCGGACCGGTGGTCGACGTAGGCGCCTGCGACCACGGTCGCGATCAGGAAGGCCTGGGCCACCACCAGAAGCGCGGTCGCGCCGCCGATGACGACGGCCAGGACCACGAAGCGCCGCGTCGTTCGGGCGTACCGAAGCAGGCGCGGGTCAAGTGCGCCGCCACGTCGTTCCCGGGCTTGGGGGGAGCGATCCCGCTCCGTCGCCTGCGCCGCTGCGTCCACCGAGCCCCTTCTATTCGTCGTGTCTTCGCTGTCCTTGCCCGCGCGTGCGGAAACCAATGGCGCTGTTCCGCTCAGCGGACATTGTGAAGAGCGCTGTCAGGGTCCGCCAGGGACCAATGTCACATGACCTACAGTCAGCGACTGGAGGATTGGGCTTGCTCCGGCGCATTGACGGCGCTCGCCCGCACGCAGCCAGGGTCTCGTCGAGCCGTTCAGCTGGGGACATACACTCCCAGGAGGGTGATGGCCGATCGTACCTACGCGACGACGGTCGGGAGCCAGACGGTGGAGCTCCCGCTCGTCCCGCTCTCCGACGAGCTGACCATCGCGCTGCTCATCTGTGTCGACATGGGCGTGGCCTTCGCCGAGACGGCCGGGCGCGAGCTGGCCGAGCTGATGCGCCCGGCCGAGCCGGAGATCGTCGTGTCCGTGGCCACCATGGGGATCCCCCTCGCCATCGAGGCCAGCCGGGCGCTCGGCCTCGACGACTACGTGATCCTGCACAAGACACCCAAGATCCACCTGGGCGAGACCTGGGCCGAGCCCGTCTACTCCATCACGACCGACAAGCCGCAGCGCCTGCGCATGGATCCGGCCCGGGTCGGCGCCGTGCGCGGCCGCCGCGTCGCCGTGGTCGACGACGTCATTTCCACCGGGGCCTCGCTGTCGTCCGCCCTGCGCCTGGTGCGCCGGATGGACGCCGAGCCCGTGGTCATCGGGACGCTGATGACCGAGGGCGGCGGGTGGAGGCAGGCGCTCGGCCCCGACGCCGCCATCGTGCGCACGCTCGGCTCCATGCCGCTGTTCCACCCTGACGGCGCCGGGGGGCTGGTCGAGGACTGGGGCTGAGCGCGCCGGGTGCGGGGCCGCCGCCGCCCAGAGGGGATCCAGCGCCCCGGCCCCAGGGCACCTCAGGTGGCGGGGAGCAGGTGTTCCGCCCTGAGAAGCTGCACCTGGGCGTCGACCTCCTTGCGCACCTTGCCGTAGGCCAGGACCACGTAGACGAGCGCCGCGACGCCCATGCCGAGGAAGATGCTGAAGTCTCCCCCGAAGCCGTAGGCGTCGCGGGTGTGGTAGGTCACCAGGTTCAGCCACTGCGGCAGGTGGAAGGTGGCCAGACGAGCGCCGAAATCGCCGCGTACATCCCCACCACCTGCGCGATGAGCGCCGGCCAGAAGATGCCGCCCTTGCGCCAGTAGAGCGTGTCGCGTCCCGTCTTCTGCAGCTCGCTGGGCACGTAGAGGTAGCGGCGCAGCACCCAGTCGACCAAGAAGATGGCGCACCACGGTGCGATCCAGATGATCACGATGTCGACGAAGTCGGTGAGGTACTCGCGTGAAGGAGCGAGCTGAAGATGGCCCACATCGTCACAGCGAAGGCAGATGACGCAGTCGATGAGCACGGCCTGGTAGCGCCTGACCGGGACGCCGATGGCCTGCAGCGTGACGCCCGACGAGTACATGTCCAGACTGTTGACGCCGAAGAGCTGGACCACCGCGAAGAGCAGGAACACGACGACGAACCATGACGGGATGGCGCTCTGGTGCGCGAACGGGAGGAACCCACCGGCGCCTGTCCCGATCTTCAGTACGAACGTGCCGACGACGGCGCCGAGGGTCATGATGAGGATCTCGGGCACGGCCGTGCCGAGGAAGACCCAGCCCACGATGCCCTTCTTCGACGTGTTGCTGGGGCAGTAGCGGGTGTAGTCGTTGCCGCACTCGGTCCAGCCGAGCCCGCTCAGCGCGATGGTGAAGGCGAGTGCTTCCGTGAAGGCCTGCCAGTCCCCGCTCGTCTTGACGACGTGGAGATTGGCGTGCGGGATGGCGAAGGCGAGCATGATCGCGAAGAGGACGACGAAGGGGAGCACGAGGAGGCGGAGCGTCTTGACGATGGCGGCATGGCCGAGGAACGGCAGGATGCCCTGGATGAGCACGGCCACGATGACGAGCACGACCTTGGCCGGGTCGCCGGGCAGGTACCCCGCCTTGATCATGAGGACGAGTGCCGCCCCGACGATGAGGATGAGGCCCTCCACCTCGAAGCCGATCTGGGTGATCCAGTTGAAGAACGAGATGGGCCTCGAGCCGTTCGGGCCGAAGGGCGCCCGGTTGATGGCGAAGACCGTGGTGCCCGTCTGGGGGCCCTGCAGCGAGCAGAGCCCGAGCAGGAAGTAGGAGAGGTTGCCGAGGACGATGACGATGAGCACCTGGGCGAACGTCAGCCCGAACGTCATCAGGATGGCGCCGTAAATGAAGTACTCGATCTGCACGCTGGCGCCGGCCCACATCCCGAAGATGTCCCTCGGGCTGGCCCAGCGCTCGCTCTCGGGTATGAAGTCGATCCCGTGTTGCTCGACGTGGAACGCCTCGTCGGCCTCCGGGTCGTGGATGACCGCGAGGTCCTCGGCGAACGTCTTCGGCGATCGCCACTCGGCGAACCACCTCCCTGGCGACTCGTGACGGCGTCGACGGAGACAACGGCCGCCCTTCGGTCTCGCATCCACGCACTCCGCCCTTACGGCTTCGGTGCGCCTCCCTGGCGAGCGACCGCAGGTGTGCCGCCCGCAGCTTGTGTGCTGGCGGGCACCGGGTCAAGTGGTCTTGTGAAAATGCGCGTGACCGACCACGTCGGGTCGCCCAGGTGGTCGGATCAGCCCTCGAGCTCGCCGCGCATGAACAGCACCGACTTCCCCTGCATCTCACGGGCCTGGTGCTCGATGAAGCGCTCGACGATCGGTCCGGCCCCGAAGATCTTGACCCGGGCGTCGAGCGAGAAGGTCTCCACCGTGCTGCCGCTCTCGCGGGTGAGCGCGATGGCGCCCTCGATGTGCGTCTTGTCGGCCATGGTGCCCGGGGTCATGGTGAAGGTCGTCGTCGAAGACGTCGGGTCGTAGGTGCTCACCTCGGTGGTGACGACCTCCTCGCCGAAGATCTTGCGCACCGGTCCGGGCATGGGTGGCCGTTGGCCATAGCGAAGTGTCCGCACCAGCCCCGTGGTCAGATCGCCTTCCTGTGACTCCACCTCGGCCGAGGTCGAGCCCAGGCATTCGAGGTGGAGCCTGACCGCGAACTCGGGGTCGAAGTAGAGGGCCCAGAAAGCCTCGGGCGTGCAGTCCCAGCCGTAGACGAGCGACAGTTTCATGGCGCCAGGTCGAAGAGCATGTGGTGCCCCAGGTCGCCGACCAGGTCGATCGTGATGTGCATCGTCGCCACCCGCCACTGCCGGTTCACCCGCTCGTAGGTGTGCCGGTAGCGGCCGGCGATGACTGGCTGCAGGGCGAGAGCGCCGGGCACGGCCTGCAGCACGGTGAAGTAGGACCGGGACGAGGCCGTGGCACCGTCGTCGGCGACGTCGACCATGACGTTCGTCATGACGTGCTTGGTGCGTGGCGTCCCATCCTCGTAGCGCCGAGTGCTGCGGGCGTAGAGGCGCTCGATTGCGTCGGGACCGGTGACCGCGTCACCGAACCCTTCGAAGGTCAAGGTGGCGTGCGCGAGGAGCTGGGCCACGCCGGCGAAGTCTCCGGCGTCGATGCGCTCGGCGTAGCTGTAGATCAGCTTCGTGATCGCCTCGGCCGCCGTCTCCTCCACGGGCGAGATTGTGGCACTGATCACTGACCGAGGAGGCGCCCCATCGCGTCCGCCACGCGGCTCGGGCGCCCGCGACGGGCCTCGCTGCGGTCCGCCAGCTTCATCGCCCACAGGCCCGCGTTCACGCCCAGCCAGCGCAGCGGCTCGGGCTCCCAACGCGGCGACCGGTGGTCCACCCAGGGCAGGGCGACCAGCTCGCTGTCGGCACCAGTGATGAGATCGGCCAGCGTGCGGCCGGCCAGGTTCGTGGTGGCCACGCCGTCGCCGACGTACCCGCCGGCCCAGGCCAGGCCGGAGCCTCGGTCCAGGCCGACCGAGGAGTGCCAGTCGCGGGGGATCCCGAGCGGCCCGCCCCAGGCGTGCGTGAAGCGCGTGCCCTCGAGCTCGGGGAACAGCTCGGTCAGTGTCCGGCGCAGCAGTGCGTGGACGGCCGGCTTCGTGTCGTAGCGGGAGCGCACCGCCGACCCGAAGTGGTAGGGCGCCCCCCGTCCCCCGAAAGCGATGCGGCCGTCGGCCGTCCGCTGCCCGTAGATGATCATGTGGCGATGGTCGGCGAACGTGGCGCGGCTCTCGAGGCCCGCCGACGACCAGAAGGCGTCGTCGAGGGGCTCGGTGGCGACCATCAGCGAGTACACCGGGACGATGTCGCGGTGGAACCCAGGCAGGCTCGGCGTCCAGGCTTCGGTCGCCCGCACCACGACGTCCGCGTCGACGGTGCCACCGCTGGTGACGACCGAGGGGCCGGACGCACCCGAACCGGGCCGGATGTCGAGCACCTCGGTGTGCTCGTAGAGCTGCACGCCGCGGCGCTCGACCGCGTCCGCCAGACCCCGGGCGAGGAGCGCCGGCTGCAGCGCGGCACAGTGAGGCGTGAAGGTCGCGCCGAGGATGCCGTCCGCTCCGATCAGTTCGCGTGCTTCGTCCGGTCCGAGCCAGCGCACGTCGTCCTCGCCGAAGCCCAGCTCACGCGCGTCGTCCACCGCGGCCAACGCTCGCACCCGCTGCGCCTCGCTGCGCACCAGGTCGACCGAGCCGCCCTTGGCGAAGTGGCACTCGATGCCCTCACCTGCGGCCGTCTCCCCGACGACACCGATCGTCTCCTGCATCGCCCTACGCATCGCCCGCATGGCCTCGAGGCCGTGCAGGCGGGCCAGCGCGGCGTCGGACGTGGCGAAAAGCGCCGAGCACCAGCCACCGTTGCGCCCCGAAGCCCCGAAGCCCGCCACCTCGCGCTCGACGACGGCGATGCGCAGGGCGGGGTCGGCCAGCGCGAGCGAGTGCGCCGTCCACAGGCCGGTGAACCCGGCGCCGACGATGCACACATCGACCTGGAGGTCCTGGGTGAGGGCGGGGCGCGGCGGCAGGGGGGCCGGGACGGCCTCCCACCACAACGAGAGCCGTTGGTACCCCGAGGCGGCGCCCGGCGCTACATCCGTCGCCACGCCTCGGAGAGGACCTCGCGCAGCGTCGATGCCATGAAGTCGATCTCCTCCTGCCCGCAGATCAGCGGCGGGGAGAGCTGGACGACGGGGTCCCCGCGGTCGTCGGCCCGGCAGATGAGACCGGCCTCGAAGAGCGCACCGGAGAGGAAGCCGCGCAGGAGGCGCTCCGACTCGTCGTCGTCGAAGGAGAGGCGCGTCGCCTTGTCCTTCACCAGTTCAATGCCGTAGAAGAAGCCGGCGCCCCGCACGTCGCCGACGATGGGCAGGTCGTAGAGGCCCTCGAGCGCGCTGCGGAAGGCCGCCTCGGTCGCTTGCACGTGCTGGAGGATCTGCTCCCCCTCGAAGACGTCGAGGTTGGCCATGGCCACCGCGCAGCTCACCGGGTGGCCGGCGAAGGTGAACCCGTGCAGGAACGACGCACCGGGACCGAGGAAGGGCTCCATGAGGCGGTCCGAGGCGATCATGGCGCCAAGGGGCGCGTAGCCCGAGGTCAGCCCCTTGGCCACCGTGATGATGTCGGGCTGGTACTCGTAACGCAGCGCACCGAACCAGTGGCCGAGGCGCCCGAAGGCACAGATGACCTCGTCGGAGACCAGCAGCACCCCGTGGCGGTCGCAGATCTCGCGCACCCGCTGGAAGTACCCAGGGGGTGGTGGGAAGCAACCGCCGGCGTTCTGCACCGGCTCGAGGAACACCGCGGCCACGCTCTCCGGCCCCTCCTGGAGGATGGCCCGCTCAATTTCGTCGGCCGCCCAGCGGCCGAACGCGACCTCGTCGTCGTGGAAGAGCTGAGCGTTGGTCTCCGGCGCCAGTCCCTCCTGGTCGGAGTCAGGGGTCCTGCCCAGCGTGAAGGTCGTGTTCGCCCGGTAGAAGTTCGTGTTCGGCACCTTGATCGCTCCGGGTACCAGCGGTTCGAAGGGGATGCGCAGGTCGGGGATGCCCGTGATGGAGAGAGCGCCCATGGACGTGCCGTGGTACGCGATGTAGCGGCTGATGACCTTGGTGCGTTGCGGCTGCCCCACGAGGCGGAAGTACTGACGGGCGAGCTTCCAGGCGGACTCGACCGCCTCGGAGCCGCCCGTCGTGAAGAAGACGCGGTTGAGGTCACCGGGGGCATAGCTCGCCACCCGCTCGGCCAGCTCGATGGCACGGGGGTGCGCGTAGGTCCACAAGGGGAAGTAGGCGAGGGTCTCGGCCTGCTTGGCGCCCGCCTCGGCGAGCTCGGTGCGACCGTGGCCGATCTGGGACGTGAACAGCCCCGCCAACCCGTCGAGGTAGCGCTTCCCGTGCTGGTCCCAGACGTAGGCCCCCTCACCGCGCACGATCACGGGCACCTCGTGGTCCTGGTAGGAGCCCATCCGGCTGAAATGCATCCACAGGTGTCGCCGCGCCTGGTTGCTCAGTTCGGAGTTCTCGGGATTGGTGGTGCTCATCTTTCCTCCACTCGGGGGGTGCTCAACGCGTGCCCCACGTATAGGTCTGCTTGGCCAGCTTCAGGTACAAGAACGTCTCCGTGGCGCGTACGCCTGGGATGGAGCGCACCGAGTCGTTGAGGACGTGGAGCAGGCGCTCGTCGTCCTCGCACACGATCTCGGCCAGGATGTCGAACGAGCCCGCGCACATCACGACGTACTCGACCTCGGACATCGCCGAGAGCTTCTCCGCCACGCCCCGCACGTCTCCCTCGACCGAGATCCCGATCATCGCCTGGCGGGTGAATCCGAGCTGCAGGGGGTCGGTCACCGCGACGATCTGCATGATCCCCGTTTCCCGCAGGCGTTGCACACGGCGGCGCACGGCCGCCTCGGACAGCCCGACCTCCTCGGCGATGGCGCCGTAGGGCTGGCGCCCATCGCGCTGCAGCGCCTCGATGATGGCCCGGTTGGGTGCGTCGAGGAGGGTGCCGGCAGCATGTCCGGGGTCGCTCTGAGGGCCTGCCTCCGCCGGCTCGTCGATGTCCGGCATCTCATACCTCGCTTCGGTCGACACCCCGGGGCCCGACCCCAGATGTGCAGAATTGTGTCATGTTACCCCCCTCAGTCAAGCAGAATTAGTCGTCCCGCCGTCCCAATATTGCGAAAACGCTTGTTGGTGACGCGGCGATCTGTGATCCTGTACCCACCGGCCACGTGGCGAAGGGAGCGGCATGCGGAAGTTGCAGAATTTCATCGGGGGCGCGTTCACCGACGCCGAGGACGGGCCTGTGGCACCCCTGGTCGACCCCAGTACCGGTGAACCGTTCGCCGAGGCCCCCGTCTCTGGCCCGGCCGACGTCGACCGGGCGTTGCGGGTGGCCGCCGAGGCCTTCACGTCCTGGCGGCGGACCACGCCGTCGGAACGCAGCCTGGCGCTCATCCGCATCGCCGACGCGCTGGAAGCCAGGGCAGAGGATCTGGTCCGGGCCGAGTGCGAGAACACGGGGAAGCCCTTTCAGCTGACCATGGACGAGGAGATCCCGCCGATGGTCGACCAGATCCGCTTCTTTGCCGGTGCGGCGCGTCATCTCGAGGGCCTCGCAGCGGCGGAGTACATGGCGGGGCACACCTCGTTCATCCGGCGTGAGCCGCTCGGCGTGTGCGGAGCGGTGACGCCGTGGAACTATCCGATGATGATGGCGGTGTGGAAGTTCGCCCCGGCACTGGCGGCCGGCAACACCATGGTGCTCAAGCCGTCCGACACCACACCGGTGACGACGTTGCTGATGGCCGAGATCATGGCCGAGTTCGTGCCGCCCGGAGTGTTCAACGTCGTGTGCGGCGACCGCGACACCGGTCGTGCGCTCGTCGTGCACGACACGCCGGCCATGGTGTCGGTGACAGGGTCGGTTCGGGCCGGCATGGAGGTCGCCGCCGCGGCCGCACCCACGCTGAAGCGGGTCCACCTCGAGCTGGGCGGCAAGGCGCCGGTGATCGTGTTCGACGACGCCGACCCTGGTGCAGCCGCAGAGGGCATCGCGGGCGCGGGGTACTTCAACGCCGGGCAGGACTGCACCGCGGCGACCAGAGTCCTGGCCGGGCCGCGGGTGCACGAAGCACTGCTGGCCGCGTTGGTCGAGCAGGCAGAGGGGACCACGGTCGGGGGCTCCGACAACGAGGACGCCGACTACGGGCCGCTGAACAACGCCTCGCAGCTGGAGCGGGTGCGTGGCTTCATCGAGCGGGCGCCGGCCCACGCCTCGGTGGTGACCGGTGGCGCACAGGTGGGGGAGCGCGGCTACTGCTTCGCTCCGACGGTCGTGGCCGGCCTGCGTCAGGAGGACGAGTTGGTGCAATCCGAGGTGTTCGGGCCCGTGATCACCGTGCAGGAATTCAACGGCGAGGCCGAGGCGCTCGAGTGGGCCAACGGTGTCCAGTACGGGCTGGCCTCGTCGGTGTGGACCCGCGACCACGGGCGGGCCATGCGCATGGCGCGCGACCTCGACTTCGGCTGCGTCTGGATCAACACGCACATCCCGCTGGTGGCTGAGATGCCCCACGGTGGCTTCAAGCGCTCCGGCTACGGCAAGGATCTCTCGGCGTACGGCTTCGAGGACTACACGCGCATCAAGCACGTGATGAGCAACATCGAGGAGTAGCCCATGATCGTCGGGATCCCAACCGAGGTGAAGACGGACGAGTGGCGGGTTGCCATCACGCCGGCCGGCGTGCGTGAGCTGACCTCGGCCGGCCATACCGTCCTCGTCCAGAAGGGCGCCGGTGACGGCTCCTCCATGCCCGACGCCGACTTCGTGCGGACCGGGGCGAAGATCGTCGACGACCCTGACGACGTGTGGGCGTCGGCCGACCTCGTGTGCAAGGTGAAGGAGCCGGTGCCCGAGGAGTACCACCGGCTGGGGCTCCGTCAGGGCCAGATCCTGTTCACCTACCTCCACCTGGCTGCGTCCCGGGAGTGCACCGAGGCCCTCCTCGCCGCCGGCAACGTGGCCATCGCCTACGAGACCGTGCGCCAGCCGGACAACTCGTTGCCGCTGCTCGCTCCGATGAGCGAGGTCGCCGGGCGCATGGCGCCCCTGATGGGGGCGCATCACCTCATGCGGCCCGGTGGCGGACGGGGTGTTCTCGTGTGCGGCGTACCCGGCGTGCGCTGTGCCCGCATCGTGATCCTCGGTGCGGGCGTCGCCGGCTTCGCAGCGGCGACCATGGCCGTGGGGATGCACTCAGAGGTGTTCATCCTCGATCGGAACCTGGACAAATTCCGCGAGGTCGACCACCATTTCCGTGGCGCCCTCGAGACGGTCGCCTCGTCGGAGCACGCCATTGAGGAGGTCTGCCTCGAGGCCGACATCGTCATCGGTGCCGTGTTGGTCGTGGGCGCCCGGGCGCCACGTCTGGTGTCGGACGCGCTGGTCGAGCAGATGAAGCCGGGCTCCGTCCTCGTCGACATCTCCGTCGACCAGGGGGGCTGCTTCGAATCGACCCACCCGACGACGCACTCGAACCCGACCTTCGAGGTGCACGGGTCGATCTTCTACTGCGTGGCCAACATGCCCGGTGCGGTGCCGCACACCTCGACGCACGCGCTGGCCAACGCCACGCTGCCTTACACCCTCCGCATCGCCGATCGCGGGTGGCTGGAGGCGGTCCGGATGGACCCGGCGCTGGCCGAGGGGGTGAACGTGGCCGAGGGCCGCGTCGTGTACCGGCCGGTGGCCGACGCCCACGGGCTGCCGTACACGCCGCTGGACGAATTGTTGGACTGAGTCAGCGGAGGGGCGAGCCGACGACCGAGACGGTCTCGCAGGGCCGCCGCCCGGACCGGCGTTCTCGCTGACCCGCCCTCCTGGGCCGTCCGGTCGTCACCTGGACCAGGCCGACCGGGCAGACTTGTGCCATGGCGGACCTCCCGGTTCCCGAGGACCAGCGCCCGCCCGCCAGGGAGGGCGGCTCGCTCAGCGAGCGTGTGGCGGACGCCGACCGCGACCGAGCGGTGACGGCGTTGCGCGAGCACGTGGGCGAGGGCCGGTTGACGCTCGACGAGTTCTCCGAGCGGGTGGGTCTGGCCCTCGAGGCCAAGACCCGAGGCGACCTCGACCACGTCATGGCGGACCTTCCGGCGGCCGTGCCGGCGGAGCCCGGCAGCACCCCGGCCCGCAAGGTACGACGCTGGCACGTCGCCATCATGAGCGGTCACAGCACCAAGGGGCGGTGGCGCATCGGGGGCAAGACGAACGTCGTGGCCGTGATGGGCGGGTGCGACATGGACCTGCGCCGGGCCGAGATAGAAGGGCCGCAGGTCGAGATCACAGCGGTGGCCTTCTGGGGCGGTGTGAAGATCATCGTTCCCGAGGGGTTCGACGTGGAGCTGCGCGGCTTCTCCTTCATGGGCGGGCGCACGATGCGCCTGCGCGACGTGCCCCGAGTGCCAGGCTCGCCGCGCATCGTGGTGCGGGCCTTCTCGTGCATGGCCGGTATCGAGATACGGAGCAGGCCCAATCGCTCGGGCCGCGAGATCGCCCGGGCCGTCTCGGAGAGCATCGCGGGGGTCGTCGACGCCTTCTCCGACCGCGCCGGGGCTGCCCCGGCGGAGCTGGTCTCGCTCAGCGGCGACGTCGGCACCGACGGCACCGTCACCATCCTCTTCTGCGACATGGTCGACTACGCCGGCATGACCGAACGCCTGGGTGACCGCGTCTCCCGCCAGGTCCTGCGCGAGCACCACCGCATCGTGCGTGAAGCGCTGGCGCGCCACGGAGGACGCGAGATCAGCGTGCAGGGGGACGGCTTCATGGTGGCCTTCGGGGGAGTGGCCCGCGCCCTGCGTTGCGCCGTCGACATCCAGCGCTCCTTCCACGCCCATGTCCCCGCGGGCGACGGTGAGCCGATCGCCGTTCACATCGGCATCCACACCGGGGACGCGATGGACGAGGGCGACGACTACCTCGGACACACCGTCATCGTGGCGAGCCGATTGGCTGACGCCGCCGAGCCAGGTGAGATCCTCGTGTCGTCGTTGTCCGAGCAGCTCGTCCAGGGCTCGGGCGAATTCGTCTTCGACGGCCACCGCGAGACACCGCTCAAGGGACTGGCCCGACCGCAAGCGTCCGCCACGCTCTCCTGGGCGGACTGACCGGGTGGACGCGGCGCTCTGGGAGCAGGCCGGCCTCTACGACCCGCTCGATCCGGCGTCCGCCGAGCGCCTCGCCCTTCTCGAATACCTGACCCGGCGCGGCGCCACCATCGAGCAGATGGTGGAGGCGCACCGCATGGGGACGCTGCCCGGCGTGGCCGGCAACCTGGTGACGCAGGGCAAGACCCCGATGGCGACCGTGAAGGACATCGCGGAGCAGAGCGGCATGTCATTGACGCGGGTCCTGCGTGCCCTGCTGGCCGCCGGCATCCCTGCCGCGCCCGACACCGAGGTGGCCGCGGAGCTCGTGCGCCTCATGGACGCATTCGAGCAGGGTGCGTCGCTGCTGGGTGACGAGGCGACGCTCGCCTTCACCCGGGTCCTGGGGGCGTCGGCGATGAACATCGCAGAGGCCGCCGTCGCGCTCTTCTTCGCCGAGCTGGGTCCGGGGACGGTCCGGGAGGGTCCCGACGAGCTCGAGCGGGCACGGCTGGCCGAGGCCGCGACGACCGCCTTCACCGCCGTGCCCGACGTCCTGACTCGTATGGTGATGGACGCCTTCGAACGGGCACAGCGCCGGGCCCAAGAGGCCCGAAGCTGGCTGGCGCCGTTCGATGCCGATGCGGCCGAGTACGAGGGTTCCACCGAGGTGGTCGCCTTGGGCTTCGTCGACCTCGTCGGCTCCACTGCATGGGCGCAGTCGGTGAACCTCCGGGAGCAGAACCTCGCCCTGACCCGCTTCGAGTCGGCCGCCTGGTCGAGCGCGGTCCTGGCCGGGGGCCGGGTCGTCAAGACGATCGGCGATGAGGTCTTCTTCACCGCCCCGACAGCGGAGGCGGCATGCCGCATCGGGATCGAGGTGTGCCGAGCGGCGGCCGACGACCCGGTGCTTCCGCCCGCCCGCGGGGCGGTGGGCATCGGCCCCGCCATACCCCGGGAGGGCGACTACTTCGGGCCGCTGGTCAACCTGCTGGCGCGGCTGGCCAAAGCGGGCGCACCCGGCGAGCTGGTCGTGACCGAGGCCGTGATCGCGGACCTCTCTCCGGACGTCTGGGCGCTCGAGCCGCTCGAGCTGGCCGACCTGCGTGGCATCGCAGGGCCGGTGCGGGCCTTCACCGTCGAGCCGCGGCCGGGGACTGCCTGAGGCTCCGGGGCGCTCAGCCGTCAGGGCGGGGCCGTGTCCGCCGCCGTAAAGTCTCTCGCCCGTCGTGCCGATGTCCTTTGAACGCAAATCGTTAACACCCCGCTGGAGCGGTGTTAACACCACGCGTAGTGTGAACAACCCATGGTCACGTCCAAATCCACCGTGCTCGGCCTTCGGCTCGACCATGATCGCCGCGCCTGGGTCGAGGCTGAGGCGGCCCGGCGAGGCGTCACCGTCCGGGTGCTCTTCGAGGGTCTGATTGACGGAGCTCAGGCGGGTCGGTCGGCAGGGACCGGCGAGGGCGCGGCGGAATCGGCGACCGCCCCGGGCGTCGGTGACCGCTCCGCCGAGGGGCTCACGGGTGCGGAGCGTTCTGGTGGGCCCACGGCGGACGTTCCCACCAGGCCCCGGCCCCTCCCGCCCACCGGTCCTCCGCCGAGGCCCGACGCTCGGTCCCTCGCAGCGCTGCCAGGACGACTCATCCGGGGGTCCATCTCCCTCCCCGTCAACATCCTGAAGACAAGCGGTCGCTACGCCCACAAGAGCCTCGAGGGCTGCCCGGCGTTGAGGAGCTGGAGCGGGCGTTCGGGGTAGGAGACGGGGTGTTAACACCCCGTGCCGCACCGACTGACGCAGGGGCCGGAGCAACGCCGAGTTGGCGGGCACACCCGTCAGCTCGTCGAAATGCTCACAGAGATGACACACAGTTGAGTCGCAAGATGTTTCACGGGAAACAGCGGCGGTGCCCGACCCACTCTTGTCCGGAGCGTCGACACCGCCCGCGCTCACACCGGAACGCCGACGTGCGACGTCTGCATCGGAGATCTTCGGCAGCACGAGCCGTGACCGCGAACCGGACCGGCTTCCCCTCGGCCCGTCGCCTGTGGCACCGCCGGCTGGTTGCTCGCCCCGCGACGTCGTGGTGTTGGCGGTCGACGCACGGCCCGGGACCGGCCCGGGAGGTGCCTTATGATGGCGGCCATATCTGACGCACCGTCAGATCCGGCGCGCCGGGCGACCTGGAGGCAGCGATGGACTTCGAATTCTCGCCGGAGCAATTGGCCTTCGTGAAGGAGGTCGAGAGCTTCCTCGATGCGAACGACGATCCCGAGGTCTTCGACCTGACGAGGGAGAACATGGCCCAGATCGTCGACACTCCCAAGCGGCGTGCCTTCATGGCCTCGCTGGGCGAGCGGGGTTGGCTGGGCATGACCTGGCCCAAGCAGTACGGCGGGCAGGAGGGTGAGGGCGTCTACGAGTACCTCCTCAACGAGCAACTGGCCGGCCGCGGCGGGCCTCAGATCGGCAAGGGTGTCGGCATCATCGGCAAGACCCTCATCCGCCACGGCAACGACAGGCTCAAGGGGGAGTTCCTGCCCAAGATCCTGCGCAACGAGGTCGAGTTCGCCGTGGGCTACTCGGAGCCCAACGCCGGCTCCGACGCCGCCTCCATGCAGCTCAAGGCGACTCGCGACGACGGCGGCTGGATCCTCAACGGCCAGAAGACGTGGACCACGTCCGCCCATTTCGCCGAGTGGTACTGGGTCGGTGGCCGCACCGACCCCGAGGCCAAGCACGCCGGCATCACACTGTTCCTGGTCCCCATCGACCAGCCCAACATCACGGTCAACGCCATCTGGACGATGGGTGACGAACGCACCAATGAGGTGTTCTTGAACGACGTCTTCGTCCCCGACGACTACGTGGTGGGCGAGGTGGGCCGGGGCTTCCAGTACATCTCCGAAGCGCTGGACCTCGAGCGCTTCACCATGTTCACCTTCTCGCCCATTCAACAGCGCTTCGAGCTGCTCGTCGAGTACGTCCGCACCACCGTGCGCGACGGGGCGCCGCTCAAGGACGATCAGGTGATCCGCCAGCGCCTGGCCCAGCTGGCCACCCAGCTCGAGGTCGCCCGCGTCATGGGCCTCAAGTTCGTCTACGAGTCCTCCAAGGGGGGCGCGGCGCCCACCGCCGAGGCCTCCGAGTACAAGCTGTTCGCGACCGAGCTCTCCAAACGCCTCGCCAACGCATCCATGGACATCGCCGGGCCGGGCAGCCAGCTGCGCGTCAAGACGGAGGAGGCACCGATGGCCGGGCGGGCCGAGTCCACCTACCGCTACACCGTGATCGACACCATCGGTGGCGGCGCGTCGGAGATCCAGAAGAACATCATCGCCCGGCGCAAGCTCGGACTGCCGAAGAACTTCTGAGGTGACCGCCGCGCCATCCTCGAGCGGCCCTCTCTGCGGGGTCACCGTGCTCGACCTCTCGACGGTCGGGCCGGCGGCGCGCTGCACGCGTCTGCTGGCGGACTACGGCGCCAGCGTCGTGAAGGTGGGCCCGGTGCCGGCGGCCGGCGCTGCCCCCATCGAGCCTCCGTCCTTCGCGTACAGCGGACACCGCGGCATGCGACGGGTGCTGCTCGACCTCAAGGACGATGCGGGCAGGGAGGCGTTCCTGGCCCTGGCCGCCGCGGCCGACGTCATCGTCGAGAGCTTCCGGCCCGGCGTTGTCGACCGCCTGGGCATCGGCTATGACGCGGTCTCGGCGCGCCATGCCGGCATCGTGTACTGCTCCACGAGCGGCTACGGGCAGGACGGTCCGCACGCACAGTGGGCGGGCCACGACATCGACTACCTCGCCGTGGGTGGGTACCTGGCCATGAGCACACCGGGGACCGGTGGCGCACCGCCCCTCCCCGGCGCCACCGTGGCCGACGCCGCCGGCGGGGGGATGCACGCGGCGCTGGCCATCGCCGCCGCCCTGGCCGGGCGGGCCACGACGGGTCATGGCGCCTTCCTCGACGTGTCGGTGGCCGAGGGCGTCCTCTGGCTCATGTCGCTTCCCATCGACGAGCAGCTGGCCCTGGGCTCGGAACCGCGGCCGGGGCACGACATCCTCTCCGGTCGCTATGCCTGCTACGCCACGTACCGCACGGCGGACGACAAGTGGGTGGCCGTCGGTGCGATCGAGGCCAAGTTCTTCGCAAACCTGTGCCAGGCACTCGGCTGTCCCGAGCTGGCCGGCGGCCAACTGGACGACGACGCCCAGCACGCCATCCGGTCTGCCTTCGCCGCCGCCTTCGCCACCCGCACCCGGGACGAATGGGTGGAAGCGCTGGCCGGCGCCGACACCTGCGTCGCCCCCGTGCTCGACATCTCCGAGGTCGCCGCTCACCCGCAGTTCGCCGCCCGCGGCGCGGTGGCATCGGCGTCGGATCCGAGAGGGGGCGAGCTGCGCCAGCTGGCGCCGCTGTTGGCCGGGATGGGCCGTACTGATGCACCGGTTGTGCTGCCGGACCTGTCGCACACCGACACGGAGCATCTTCTGAAGGAGGCCGGCGTCGACGGCGGGACGGTGGCCCGCTGGGTGGCGCGGGGGGCCGTGGCATGACGACCGACGGCGTGCTGGGCGGCGCTCTCGAGCTCATCGGCAGGGAGCAGTACCACGAGGTGGGGGAGTTCCCCGTCGAACGCGGCTACGTCTGGACGTCGTGCGCCTCGGTGGAGAACGGCAACCCCCTCTTCTGGGACGACGACGTCGCGCAGGCGCTGACCGTCGGTCCAACGGCGCCGCCCTCCATGGTCTCGGTCTGGTTCCGCCCGCACCACTGGGCGCCCGGTCGCACCGAGGAGGCCCTACCGCTCCAGGTGCACTTCGATCTGAAGGAGCGGTTCGGCCTGCCCGAGGCCGTCATGACCGACAACACGATCGAGTTCCACGAGCCGGTCCGCATGGGCGACGTGCTGAGGACGCACCAGGTGCTGCGCTCGGTGAGTGGCGAGAAGACGACGAAGCTCGGCACCGGCCGCTTCTGGGTGATCGACGTCGTCTACACCAACCAGGATGGCGAGCTGGTGGCCGTCGAGTCCTACACCGGATTCGGCTACCGGCGGGCCGAGGGAGGTGGGTCCTCGTGACGACCACGGTCCTGCCCCGTTTGCTGCTCCATGAGGTCAGCGCGGGCGACGCGCTGCCCGTCCTGGACCACGAGGTCAGTGCGACCACGGTCGTCCTCGGCGCATTGGCGACGCGTGACTGGCGCCCGATGCACCACGACAAGGACTTCGCCGTCCACCGCAACGGCACCAAGGACATCTTCTTGAACACGCCGAACCAGGCCGCCTGGTTCGAGCGCTACCTCACGGACTGGACCGGGCCGCACGGGCGGCTGGCACGGGTCACGTTCAGGATGAAGGGCTCGGTCTTCCCCGGTGACACCATGTCGCTGCGGGGCCAGGTGGAGTCGACGGAGGTGGACGACGTGGGCTGTGGGTTCGCCACCGTCGTCGTGACCCTCTCCGTCGACGGAGACACCAAGACGACCTGTGCCGCCCGCATCGCGCTGCCCCGCAGCGCCGACGACAATCCCTGGGCACGCCGCGGTGACCAGTGGCGACCGTCGCCGGGGCCATGACCTCCGTCCCCCTACCCCGACGATCACAGAGGTGCATCTGAGTGCTGGACCTTGATTTCGACCAGGAACAGGAGCTGCTCCGCCAGACGGTGCGCGACGTCCTCGGGCGCTTCTGTGCGCCCGAGGTCGTCCGCCAGATGGAGGACGACCCCGTCGGCTATCCCGTGCCGTTGTGGGAGCAGCTGGGAGAGCTCGACCTCATAGGGCTGTTGCTCCCCGAGGAGTACGGAGGCTCGGGGATGTCCCTCATCGAGGGCGTTGCGCTCTACGAGGAGTTGGGGCGTGCGCTGGCCCCGACGCCCCACTTCGTCAGCGCGGTCATGAGTGGCGGCGTGTTGGCGGCGGCGGGGAGCGACGCCCAGAAGGATCGCTGGCTGCGCCCGGTTGCCTCCGGGGAGGCCATCGTGA
The DNA here is from genome assembly GCA_963730395.1 of uncultured Acidimicrobiaceae bacterium. Taxonomy (GTDB): domain Bacteria; phylum Actinomycetota; class Acidimicrobiia; order Acidimicrobiales; family RAAP-2; genus Bog-473. The sequence continues at coordinate 268,615 of CAVSSK010000021.1, forward strand.
CGCCGGCGTGGCTCGAGCCCGAGAACGGCTTCTCGCCTCGCGGCGTCGAGACGAGGGCTCGCACGGCGGGATCGGGATTCAGCATCTCAGGCGTCAAGCGCCACGTTGCCTTTGCGTCGTCCGCCGACCGGCTCGTGGTCCTGACCCGAACAGGCGAGGCGGCCGATGCCGTCGACCTCTTCCTGGTGGACCCCGGCGCACCCGGGGTCCACCTCCGCCAGCAGCTCTCGGTCTCGTCCGACACGCAGTACGAGGTCACGCTGGCGGACGTGCTCGTGAGCGAGGAGGACCGGGTCGGCCCTGCGGGCAGCGGATGGGCGACCTGGCAGGAGGTGCTCGAGCCTGCGTTGGTGCTGCTCGCCGCGCAAGCCGTCGGGGGAGCGCGCTACGCGCTCGAGATCACGACGCAGTACGCCAAGGACCGCCAACAGTTCGACAAGCCCCTGGGTGCGTTCCAGGCCCTGGCCCACTATCTGGCCGACGCCGTGACCAGCCTCGACGGCGCCGAGCAGCTCGTCCACGAGGCAGCCTGGGCCGGTGCGAACGGGCGACCACTGTCGTCGCTGGCGCCGATGGCCAAGCTCTTCGCGTGCTCCACGTTCAGGGACATCACGGCCATGGCACAGCAGATCTTCGGGGGCATCGGGTTCACCCTCGACTTCGAGATCCAGCTGTACTTCCGGCGGGCCAAGCAGCAGCAGTTGATGTGGGCCAACGACCGCTCCCTCGAGGTCGCGGTGGCCAGCGCACTACTCGACTGACCGCCTGCGCCCCGGGCGCAGCGGGTTGGTAGGTTGCAGCGCCCATGGCGCCCGAGACGCTGAGCATCGAGGAGGCACGGCGCGTCGCCCTCCTGGCGCAGGGACTGCGCGGGCCACGTTCGACGACCGGCGGCGTGTCGGCCATGCTGCGACGGTTGGGGGCGGTGCAGCTCGACACCATCTCGGTGTTGGCGCGATCACATGAGCTGGTGGCGTACGCGCGCCAAGGGGCGATCGGGCGCAACCGGGTCGAGCGGGCCTACTGGGGGACCAAGAGCGCCACGTTCGAGTACTGGTCGCACGCGGCCTGCGTGGTGCCGCTGGAGGATTGGCCCGCGTACGGGTTCAAGCGCAGGGCCCGGCTGGCCCGGGGAAGGCGATGGCACGTGCTGGAGGAGCATGACAAGAGCTGCGCGGACGTCGTGGCCCGGCTGCGTGACGACGGCCCCCTCACGGCGAACCAGCTGGGTGGCGCGAAGAAGGGCGGACCATGGTGGGATTGGTCCGAGACCAAGATCGCCGCGGAGTGGCTGCTGGACATCGGCGAGCTGGTCTGCCGCGAGCGACGAGGCTTCCAGCGCGTCTACGACCTGGCCGAGCGCGCCGTGCCGCAGGACCTGCTGGCCCAGGACTGGACCGACGAGGAGTGCGCGCTGGCGGCTCGTTGCTGCGGCCGGGGCATCACTCGGCGTGGCGACCGAGGCCGACCTGGCCGTGTACCACGGGTTGCCACGACCACTCGTCCGGCGGGCGTTGCCGTCCACCGACCTCCTCGAGGTCGCAGTGGCAGGCTGGACGCAGCGCGCCTACGCCCATCCCCATGCGCTGGCATCTCTCGGCACGCGGGCTCGAGGCCGGACCGTGCTCCTCTCACCCTTCGACTCCCTCATCTGGTACCGCGAGCGGGTCGAGCGGCTCTTCGGTCTGCGCCATCGACTCGAGGCGTACACCCCGAAGGCGAAGCGGGTGTACGGCTACTTCGCCATGCCCGTGCTCGCGGGCACGAGGATCGTGGGGTTGGTGGACCCGGGACGGCGGGACGACGCGCTCGTGGCCAAGCAGGTGACGCTCTTGCGTCCGGGCGCCACCGGGCACGTGGCGCAGGCCCTGGTGGAGGCGGCGGCGTGGGTTGGCTGCCCCCGAATAGACGTCGAGAGAGTGGATCCCGCGTCGGCGCGGGTCGAACTCGAGAACGCGTCTGTCGTCGGCGGTCGCCGGAGCGCTCTAGCGGGGGTGCGCCGTCGGCACGGTCGGGGGGAGCCCCATCACGGCGAAGAAGTCCCTCGTCCAACCCACGACGTACTGGTTGGACGGCCGGACCTGTCCAGGGATCTGCCCGACGAGCGGTGCGCCCATGGTGGCGGCCGCGTCGAGCTGCACCCACTCGGGATTGATGTCGAGCTGCATGGCGTTGACGGCGCCGGCATCGAGCAGCGCAGCGGAGAGGTCCGCCGGGACGAGGGCCATCCCGCCGGCGTAGATGATGTCGCCCTGGGCATCCTCTCCGGCGCCGCTGCGGGGGACGACCTTCGAGCTGGTCAGAGTCGCGCCCCAGGCGGCGGGGTCATTCACCGTCGGGGTTGACGACCCCGCCCGTGACCAGGGGTACGAGGTTCTGCCGCACGCTGGCGACCTGCTCGCCAGGGGCGGGGAGCCCGCTGCCCCAGACGCCGACATGGGCCGTGCCATTGACGTCGATGACGAAGCTGGCCTTGCCGTCGCTGAGTGGGGCCACCACCTGTCCCAGCAGCTCCACTCCGCCGGGGCCGTCCTTGATCTTGAAGCCTCCGTTGAACGCCGCCAGCACGAAGGGTGCCTCGTCGGCCGCGATGGCGGGGCCCCGGTCCGCCGGGACAGTTGCCAGGTTCACCGGAGGATCCGTGCTCCCGATGTGGAGGTCGAACACCACCCGCCCGGCATCGAAGCGGACCAGGGTCACGACGTGCCCGGACGGGACGGTGACCGTTCGCTCCTCGACCGCCACGCCCGCCGCATCCGTGCTCACCACGGTCCACGGGGGTGCGCCGTAGGGGATCGTCGACGTCGTGGTCGTCGACGGTGCGCTCGTGGTGGGGACGGTCGTGGTCGTGACCGGCCGGCCGCTCGACGTGGTCGCCGGCTTCGCCTGTGGGTTGGCCGTCGGTGAGCCGCACGACGCCAACAGGATCAGACCGCCGGCAACGGTCACGATGGCAAGCCTTCTCCCCGTCCGCAGGCGTGGCACTGGGGAGGCCTTGGGCACGGCGCCAGCGTAGGTGTGGCCTCTCGTGGATTTTGGTCGCCGATCCTGTTCGTTCGATGGGCGGACGGGTCTCCCGGGCTAGTTCTGAGCGGTGCCCGCCATGGGGTCCCGCGAACCGTTCGCCGCCTGGGAGCGGGTTGGAGCGCGGAGGGCCCGAGCGTGGAATGGCCGAGCACGATCAAGCCGGAGAGGAACATCACGAACACGAGGTCCGAATCCGCCACCGTGCTGCTGCTGCTGCTCGCGCTCCCGAACACGCCGGGCCCGACGAGCTCGAACAACAGGTAGATCGCAAAGCCCAGGGCGAAGATCATCTCGAGGAAGTAGATGAAGCAGACGACACCTGCGTACATGACCCGGACCTTTCCGGGTCAACCTTCGGCGTGCCTCGTCGCGATCTCCTCGAAGGTCCTGAGGTCCCCCCCGTACGGGCCCGTCTGGGCGGGATGGTGCAGCACGAACTCGTCGAAGCCGAGCTCTGCGTAGGGGGCACTCAGCTCCTCGAACAAGTCCACCGAGTCGATCACCGGCTCGGTCGGCGTCCACAGCAGCACCTTGCCAAGGCTCGACTCGTCCCGCTCGGCACGCTCGCAGGCTGCGTCGAGCAAGGCGCGTTGTCGTCGCACCGCCTCGAGCACCGACGCCGGCGTACGGGCGACCCGGCCCGTCGGCCCGATCGTCACCCACCGGCGCCCGTACGACGCGGCGAGGCGGAGGCCCCTCGGCCCTCCAGCGGCGACGGTGAGGGGAAGCGGGCGCTGCACCGTGCCCGGCGTGCTCGGCGCCTCCACCGCGGCGTAATGCGCCGTCCGCATGGACCTGCGTGTGGACGGCTCCCCGTCGAGGATGGGCTTGAGCACCTCGAGGAATTCCTCGAAGCGCGCCATCCGCTCTGCCGGTTCCCAGGGCTCCTGCCCGAGAACGGAGGCGTCGAAGCCCTCGCTCCCCGGGCCGAGTCCGAGGTCGAGGCGTCCCTCGCTCACGTCGTCGAGCGTGATCGCGTCGCGGGCAAGGGTCACCGGGTGACGGAAGTTCGGTGTGGCGACGAGCGTGCCCAGTCTGATGCGCCGCGTCGCGGTCGCGGCGGCAGCGAGCACGGGCACCGCGGCGTGCCACGGGCCGTCGGGCATGCCCCCCCAGCGGATGTGGTCGTACGTCCACGCGGTGGAGAATCCGGCTTCGTCGGCCCACTCCCACTGACCTCGCGCCTCGCTCCAGCGGTCGGTTGGCAGGATGACGAGGCCGACGCGCACGGGGGCGAACCTACCCGGGCCGGGTACCTTGTCGCTGTGGCCAACGAAGCCGAGTCCAAGAGATGGAATGACGACGGGTGGGCCGCGGCCTGGCAACGCCGGGAGAGGTTGACCGAAGCCGTGTCGCCCTACGTCCTCGAGGCCGCCGCCGCCCGGGGCGGACAGCGTGTGTGCGACATCGGCTGCGGCGGCGGCCCGCTGACCCTGGCGCTTGCCGGCGTGGTGGGCCCGGATGGCGCCGCCGTCGGCCTCGACATCTCGGCACCCCTCCTCGAGCTGGCCCGAAGCCGTGCGCAGCGGGCCGATGTCGCCAACGTGCGCTTCGTCGACATGGACGTGCAGACCGGAACCTGGCCCGATGACCTCTTCGACCTGGCCGTGAGCCAGTTCGGGGTCATGTTCTTCGACGAGCCGTTGGTCGCGTTCCGGTCCGTCCGCGGCCACCTCAGGCCGGGGGGCCGCCTCGTGTTCGCCTGTTGGCAGGATGTCGAGCACAACCCCTGGCACGTGCGCACCGCGTTGCGTGCCATGCTCCCGCCGCCGCCCGTGCCGGCGCCCGGGAAGAGCCCGGTCGGCCCCTTCGCCTTCGGAGACGACGAGTACGTGCGCGAGCTGCTCGAGGGCGCGGCGTTCACCGCCGTCGAGAGCACACCGCACGAGACCACCGTGCGTGCCCCGGCCAGCGCAGTCTTCGATCGTGCCCTGCTCCAGTTCATGGGTGTCCCGCCCGAGCGCGAGGACGAGGCACTCGGGCTGATCGAGCGCCAACTCGACCGGTTCGCCGTGGGGCCCGACGAGTACGACTACCCCCTGGCGTTCCGGGTGTACCGGGCCGTCAACCCCTGACCCTGCCCGTGGCCGGCTACAGCGGGACGCCGCTGCCGAAGAAGCTCGGGATCACCGACGGCTCGACGCTGGCCCTCATCGGGGCGCCCCCGGGCGTCCTCGGCGGGCTGCCGCCCGGCGTCATCGTCAAGCACCAGGCCCGTGGGACGGCGGACGTCGTCGTCGCCTTCTTCACGGAGCGACGTGAGTTCGACCGCCGCATCGATGCGCTCGCCCAGATGATCTTCCCGTCGGGTGGGCTATGGATTGCGTGGCCCAAGCGGTCATCGGGCGTCGAGACCACCATGGGCGAGGACGTCGTGCGCGAGGTCGCGCTCCCGCTGGGACTGGTGGACAACAAGGTCTGTGCCATCGACGAGACGTGGTCCGGTCTGCGCATCGTGTGGAGGCGCGAGCGCCGGGCCTGACGCCGCCCTCAGAAGAAACCGAGACGCGACAGCGGCCAGATCCGTAGGTCGACCTTGCCGACGATCGTCGTCTCCTTGATGGGTCCCCAATAGCGGCTGTCACACGAGAAGTTCCTGTTGTCACCCATGACGTAGACGTCCCCGCCTGGTATCAGGTAGGGGTGGTGGAGCGAATAGGGCTGCGCCGACGGTCCGGGGAACGTCTCGGTCCGCGTGGCCGCCGGCAACCACGGCTCGGGCAGGACGTGGCCGTCGATGTAGACGCGACCCCCCGCCAAGGAGATGGTCTCGCCGGGCAGCCCGATGACGCGCTTGACGAGGTCCGCCACCGGCGGCCCTGCGCATTTCTCGTTGGTCGGCGTCGAGAACACGATGATGTTGCCCCGGTCGACGCCGTGCAGGTGGTAGCTGAGCTTGTCCACCACAATCCGGTCCCCGATCTGGAGGGTCGGCTCCATCGAGCCGGAGGGGATGGAATAGGTGGCCACCACGAACGTCCGGAGCAGGACGGCGATGACGAGGGCGATGACGACGACCACGACCAGCTCGGCGACCCAGCGACCGGACGTCTGGCGGGGAGCGGCGTGCCGACCGCGACGCGCCTTCGAGGCCGGCACGTCAGCCGGCTGTTCGGCGGCGTCCATCGTGCCAGGAAGTATTACCCGGCATGTCACTGCCGGCAGGCAATATGAACATCGTGGTCAGTGCCGTCGTCTTCGACTTCTACGGGACCCTCGCCCGCTGGGCGGACGTCCCCACCTCCAACTACGCCACGGTGTTCGACGCCCACGGCTACACGCTCGATCCCGCCGTCCTGGACGGCTATTTCTCCCGCTACGACGGCGTCGACCACGCCGAGCACTCGGTCAGCGAGGAGGCCTACGAGGCGTGGGTCCGGACGCGCCTGCGTGACCTCACCGATGCCGCCGGCGTGGACGAGGCCCACGTCGCAGGCGTCATCGAGGCGCTGCGGGCGATGGACCAGGGCCGCATGGTCGCCTATCCCGAGGCCGGGGCGACTCTGGCGTGCCTGCGGGAGGCGGGGTTGGCCGTCGGCGTCTGCTCCAACTGGGGCTGGGAGCTCGATCCCTACCTCGACCAGGTCGGCCTCCTCCATCTCGTCGACGCCGCCGTCACCTCGGCCCGGGCCGGGGCGCGCAAGCCGCACCCCGGCATCTACGCCCAGTCCGCCCAGTCGCTCGAGGTCGACCCCCGTGAGGTCGTCTTCGTCGGGGATTCCTGGGAGCCCGACGTGCGTGGGCCGCGGCGCGCGGGCATGACGGCGGTCCACGTGTGGCGGGAGGACGATCGCCCCGGGCAGAGCGCGCCACCCCTCGAGCCCGGGGACCACCGCGTCGCCGAGCTGACCGGCGTCCTCGGGATCCTCGGCCTCTAGGACTCGGCGCCCACGGGCGGCCGGCCGTTCTCGGCCAGGCCCGCCGCCAACGTGACCCGGTCCTCGTCGCCGAGCGGCTCGAACCGGACGTCCGCCGTGTCGAGCGGTCGCCACCAGACCGGGTCGTCGCAGGCCCACGCCTCGGACCGCAGCCCGACCTTGGTCACCTTCCCGGTGGCCGTCTGGGGGAGCGAGGCCGACACCCGCACGTAGCGGGGCACCCACTTCGGTCCGAGGTCGGGTTGGGCCGCCAGCCAATCGGCGAACGCCGCGGGATCGAACGGGCGCCCCGGCACCGTCTCGATCGCCACCATCACCTGGTCGCCCGCGCCCGACGCAGTGTCCGGGACCGGGTACACCGCGACGACGGACAGATCGGGGTGGCGCGACAGCACCGCCTCCACCGGCCCGGCCGCGAAGTTCTCGGAGTCGACGCGCAGCCAGTCCCCGGTCCGCCCCGCGAAGTAGAAGAACCCTTCGGCGTCGACGTACCCCAGGTCGCCCGTCCAGTACCAGCCGCGCCGCAACCGCTCCGCCTCCGCGTCCTCACGCTGGTAGTAGCCCTCGAACTTGCCCGGCCCGCTGCGATTGACGATCTCGCCGATGGCCTCGCCCGCGTTGAGGAGCCGCCCCTCGGCGTCGAACCGCGCCGGCGGGCACTCCTCGCCCGTCTCGGGGCTGATGACCGCCAGGTCGACGGCGTCGACCGGCTTGCCCAGTGCGCCCTTCGGCATGCCGAGCACCGGGTTGATCGCGGCGCCACCCTCGCTCTGGCCGTACCCCTCGATGAGATAGCACCCGAAGCGTTTGCGGAAGCGGTCGCGGTCGCGCACCGACGCCTCGGTCCCGAATGCGCTCTTGAGGGTGTTCTCCGCGTCGTCGGGCCGCTCCGGCGTGGCCAGGATGTAGGCGATCGCCTTCCCCACGTAGCTGAACTTGGTCGCCCCGAACCGCCGGACGTCGTCGATGAAGGCCGACGCGCTGAACCGGGGGCGGGTCGCGATGGTCGCCCCGACCATCACCGTCGGTCCCCAGAGCGCCATGAGGGCGTTGCCGTGGAACAGGGGCATGGGGCAGTAACAGACGTCGTCGGTTGCGTAGCCGTACCCCGGAGCGGCCACCTCGGCGATGCCGGCCAGCCGGCCCTGGGTGCAGCGCACCGCCTTGGGCACGCCGGTCGTGCCCGAGGTGAAGATGAGGAGATAGAGCGCGTCCTCGTCGATCTCTGCCGCCTGGTCGACGAGCGCCCGGGCGCCCTCGCTGCCGGCGAACTGCGCCAGCAGTGCCTCGTAGCGCTCGGTCCCGGTGACGAGGATGCGGTCGTCGCTCATACCGAGCGAGAGGCCCTCGAGCAGCGCGGCCCCCTCGGCGTCGGTCACGATCACCGCGCAGTCGGTCGCTCGCACGTCGGCGGCCAGCGCCTCGCCGCGCCGGGTGGGGTTGATGCCCACGATGGCCGCGCCGGCCAGGGCGGCGCCGTTGAGCCAGAAGAGGTACTCGGGCCCGTTGGGGAGGAGCACGCCGACATGGGGTTTGGCGTCGCCGAACAACGAGCGGGCCAGCGCCCCTCGGGTCGCGCCCTCGGCCACGGCCTCGCGCCAGGTCCACGTCCCCGTGGCGTCCATGACGCCCGGCCGGTCGTCCTCGGCCCGTGCCGCCAGCATCGCGGCCACTGTCGTCATGGCAGCGCCCATCCCGGGGTCCGGCGCACCAGGCTGCGGTCGACGGCGTCGACGTTCGCCGCACCGCAGAGCGCCATGGCCCGCCGCAGCTCGGACTCGTACCAGCGCAGCAGGGCCGCCACGCCGTCGGCGCCACCTGTTGCGAGGGCCCACAGGGACGGGCGCCCGACCAGTGCCGCGCGCGCCCCGAGCGCCAGCGCCTTGACCACGTCGGGGGAGCGTCGGATGCCGCCGTCGACGTAGACCTCCGCCCGGCCCGCGACGGCATCGACGATCTCGGCCAGGATGTCCGCGGTCGCCGGCGCGTCGGCCAGCTGGCGCGCGCCGTGGTTGGACACCACGATCGCCGCCGCGCCCGAGTCGACGCAGCGCACGGCGTCGTCCGCCCGCTGCACCCCCTTGGCCACGACGGGCAGCACGCTCAGCCCGGCCAACCACTCGATGTCGCCCGGCCTGAGCGCAGGCTCGAACTCGTGGGTGACCACCGCCATGAAGCCGCCCTCGCGGGCGCTCGAGGTGCTGTCACCCGCCAGGTTGGGCAGTGCGAGGTCGTCGGGCAGGTGCACGCCCATCCGCCACTCCCGCAACCGGAGTCCCGACACCGGGGCGTCGACGGTCAGGACCAGAGCGCGATAGCCGTGGGCGGCCGCACGGCTCACCAGCTCGGCCGTCCGCGCCCGCTCCCGCAGGATGTAGACCTGCATCCAGCGCGCCGCGCCCGGTGCGGCAGCGGCCACGTCCTCGAGCGGGCAGGTGGCCAGCGACGAGAGGATCATCAGCGCCCCGACCTCGGCTGCTCCCCGGGCGGTCGCCACCTCCCCCTCGGGGTGGGCCAGCCCCTGGATAGCCGTCGGCGCCACCGCCACCGGCGAGCTCACCGGCGCCCCGAGCAGGGTCGTCGCGGTCGAGACCTCGGCGATCCCGGCCAGGACCCGCGGGTGGAGCTGCCAGTGGCTCCAGGCGGCCACGTTCCCCTCGAGCAGGCGCTCGTCGTCCGAACCGCCCGAGTAGTAGGCGTAGGCCATCTCGCCGATGGCGTGGCGGGCGTCACGCTCGAGATCGTCCAGCGAGAGATCGGTGACCAGGGGCGTCGTCCCACCGAGACGCACGTCGGCCGTCTCGGGGTTGTGCCCGGGTGTGCTGGTGCTGGCAGGATGAGCGGGCACGGGCCGCATGGTAGGCGGCGCTCGTGGTCTCGGACAGGGGAGGTGTCGTGCGTTTCTCGTTTGCGGAGTCGATGACGGACCCGTCGTACTACCTGCCACTGGCGCGGGCGGCCGAGGAGGCTGGATACGACTCCATGGTCGTCCCCGACAGCATCTGCTACCCGGAGGTCTCCGACACCACCTACCCGTTCAACCCGGACGGGACCCGCGAGTTCCTCGAGGACAAGCCCTTCCTCGAGCCGTTCTCGCTGATCCCGGCCATGGGGGCGGTGACCCAGCGCATCCGCTTCGTGACGTTCGTCATCAAGCTCCCCATCCGCCAGCCGGTGCTCGTCACCAAGCAGGTCAGCTCGACTGCGGTGCTGACGGGCAACCGCCTCCTGCTCGGCGTCGGGACGAGCCCGTGGCCGGAGGACTACGAGATCTGCGGGGTGCCCTGGGCGAAGCGGGGCACGCGCATGGACGAGGAGATCGCCATCATGCGCGGCCTCATGGCCGGTGGATACTTCGAGTTCCACGGCGAGGTGTTCGATGTCCCGTCCATAAAGATGTGTCCGACACCGAGCCGTCCCGTGCCGATCCTCATCGGCGGGCACCACGAGGCCGCCCTCCAACGGGCCGCCCGCGACGGCGACGGCTGGTTGCATGGCGGCGGCGACCCGGCCGACCTCCCGGGCCTCCTGGCGCGCCTGGCCGAGCTGCGCAGGGAGCACGGCACCGACACCAAGCCGTTCGAGACCCACGTGATCTCGCTCGATGCCTATGCGCCGGACGGCGTGCAGCGCCTGGAGGAGATCGGCGTGACCGACGTGATCGTCGGCTTCCGCTGGCCCTACGGGCTGGAGCAGGACACCGAGACGCTGCAGACGAAGGTCGACAACCTGAACCGCTTTGCCGACGACGTCATCGCCAAGGTCCGCTGATCATGACCGACACACCGCTCAACGCCCGCGAGCTCGGCATCCGCTCCCGGGCCGCCGTCACCGCGGGAGACCGCGACGGGTGGCTGGCCCTCTTCGCCGACGACGCCTTCGTGCAGGACCCCATCGGGCCTTCGGCCTTCGACCCCGAGGGCAAGGGCCACCACGGGCGCGACGCGATCGCCGCCTTCTACGACACCGTCATCGCGTCGAGCGAGGCCATCACGTTCGAGATCACCGAGTCCTACCTGTGCGGCGACGAGGTGGCCGACGTCGGCACCATCCGCACGACGCTCGCCGGCGGCACGCACCAGGCGGTCGTGCGTGGCGTGTACACCTACCGCAGCAACGGCGCAGGAAAGCTGGCCTCGCTCCGGGCCTTCTGGGAGTTCGACGCGCTGGAACTGGTCGAGCTCGAGGACTGAGGCCACGATGCGCGTCATGGTCCGCGACGGGCTCTTCAGCGACACCGACCCGCCGGCGCTCCTGGGCAGCCGGTGCGGCGCCTGCGGGTCGGTCCACTTCCCCCGGGCCGACGCCTGCACCTACTGCGCCGCGGCGGACCCCACCCCCATCGACCTTTCTCCCCGCGGCACACTGTGGGCGTGGACGGCGGTGACCGCCCGCCCGCCTGGATACGAGGGTGAGGTCCCCTTCGGGATCGGCGTCGTCGAGTTGCCCGAGGGCATGCGCGTCATCACCCGGCTGACGGAGAGCGACCCGGCGTCCCTCCGGGAGGGCCAGCCGATGGAGCTGCGCGTCGTGCCGCTCCACCGCAATGACGCTGGCAACGACGTCGTGACCTACGCCTTCGCACCGGCCCCCGCCTCAGCCCCAGCCCCAGCGCCGATGGCGTCATGACCGGCGTCGCCATCACCGGCGTGGGGATGCACCCCTTCGGGAGGTTCGAGGGTGTGTCGACCACCGACATGGGTGTCGCCGCCGTCCGCGTTGCGCTGCACGAGGCGGGCATCGGCAAGGGTGGCTTCCAGGCCGCGTTCTGCGGAACGGCGTACGGCGGGGTGGCGACCGGGCACAAGGTCTTGAGCCGGCTCGGCATGACGGGCATGCCGATCGTCGACGTGGAGGCCGGCTGTGCGAGCGGTGGTGCCGCCCTCATGCTGGCGGCGGCCGCCATCCGCGCCGGCCAGTACGACACCGCACTCGTCTTCGGCACCGAGAAGATGCCCAAGGGGATCATCCGGTCGTCCTTCTTCGAGCCGTGGCAGGAGGAGGCCGGGCTGGCCGCCACGCCGGCGTTCTTCGGGCTGCGGGCGCAGCGGCTCTGCCTCACCTCGGGCGTGACGAAGGACCACCTGGCCCGGGTGGTGGTGAAGAACCGCCGTCACGGCGTCGCCAACCCCGACGCCATGTACCAGAAGGAGACGACGGTGGAGGAGGTCCTCGGCTCGCGCGTCGTCTGCGAGCCGCTGCACCTCTTCATGCTGTGCTCGCCCAACGAGGGCGCCGCCGCGCTGGTCCTGCGCCGGGCGGACTTGCCGGCCCCCTCCACCGCCACGGCCTCCGCCCTGTCCACGCCGGTCACCCTCGCCGCGGCGGTGCTGCGCTCCCACATCGCGGGCCCGGTCCTCAGCGAGTCGACTCCGTTGGCGGGACTGGCGTCGGACGCCGTGCCGGCCCCGAGCACGCTGGCGGCCACGGCGGCCTACGAGGAGGCGGGGCTCGGACCCTCCGATCTCGACGTCGTCGAGTGCCAGGACACCGACGCCGCTCGCGAGCTGCTCTCCTGCGAGGAGCTCGGCCTGTGCGAGCCCGGTGGCTCGGCGGCGCTGCTCGACTCGGGGGCGACCGCCCTGGGGGGCCGCCTCCCGGTGAACCCGAGTGGCGGGCTGCTTTCCAAGGGCGAGCCCCTCGGCGCCTCCGCCTTGGGCCAGGTCGTCGAGCTGGTGCGCCAGCTGCGATCGGAGTGCGGGCCGCGCCAGGTCGAGGGGGCCCGGACCGCCCTCTCGCACACCGTCGGACGCGGCGCCAACGCCGGCGTCGTCATCCTGACCCGCTAGCGCCACTGCCTGGGAGAACCTCCCGCCGGCTCCCCATCGCGCAAATCCGCAACTTTTGGTTGCACTTTCTGCCGCAATGTGCAACAATAGGTTGCACGTTACCGGACCAGGAGGTTGGAGAGATGCCGGACATCAGGAACCGAGTCGGGGTCAACGCCCCGATCGAAGAGGTCTACGAGGCCATTGCCACACGGCAGGGCCTGGCGCAGTGGTGGACGCACGACGTCGAGGGCGACGACGAAGTCGGCGGGCGGCTCGAGTTCCGCTTCGGCGGCCCGGACCGCGTCGCCGTCATGGAGGTGGTCGAAGCGACCCGGCCGAGCCGGGTGGTGTGGCGCGGCAGCGCCGGGGGCCCGGCGGAATGGGAGGACACGACCTTCACGTTCGACCTGCGGGCCGACGGTGACGAGACCGTGGTGCTCTTCACCAACGCCGGCTGGCGCGAGCCGGTCGAGTTCATGCACCACTGCAGCACCGCGTGGGCCTCCTACCTGCTGAGCCTCAAGCACGGGCTCGAGGGTGGCAAGGCGGCCCCGTTCCCCCGCAACGAGCTCGTCAGCAGCTGGGGGTGAGCGACATGGCCGACCAGCACATCGAGCGCGAGGTCGTCATCGATGCGCCCGCCGACGTCGTGTGGCGCACGATCACCGAGCCCGACCAGATCACCCGGTGGTTCGCCGACAAGGTCGAGCTCGACCTGCGGGACGGCGGCGCCGGCACCCTCGTGTTCGAGGGCAAGATGACGGCGCCGCTGGTGGTGGTCGCGGTCGAACCGCCGCTGCGGTTCTCGTTCCGCTGGTGCCACCCCGAGGGCGAGGCGCCCGTGCCCGGCAACTCCGTCCTGGTCGAGTTCACACTTGTGGCGGAGGGCGCCGAGCGGACGCGACTGCGGGTCACCGAGACGGGTCTCGACACCATCGGCTGGTCCGACGACGACAAGGCCCGCTACGCCGCGGAGCACCGTGACGGCTGGACGGCGTTCTTCGGCCGCCTCGAGGACCTGTTCGCCGCCCCGGCGACATGAGCCAGGGCACCGACGACCAGCTGTGGTCGGCCATCGCCGACCCGTCACGTCGTCGGGTGCTCGACCTGCTCGTCGCGGGCGGCGAGACGACGGCCAGCGCATTGGCCGAGAAGGTGCCGTTCACCCGCCAGGCCGTCACCAAGCACCTGGTGGTGCTCGAGCAGGCCGGGCTCGTCACTCGCCAGAAGGAGGGTCGCGAGGTGCGCTTCCGGGTCGACCCCGGCCGCCTCGACGAGGCGGCCCACGCCATGGCGCAGCAGGCGAGCGTCTGGGACCAGCGACTGGCGGCCATCAAGCTCCTCGCCGAGGCCGCCCACCAGGAGGCCACCGACCATCAATGATGGCGGGGCTGAGCTCGACCTTCCAGTCCCCGCGGCCGCGTGCATCACTATCGTGAGGAGCCGGGTCAATCGGGGAGCTTGGACGTGAGTACGGACGTCGTCGAGACAGCGAGTGGAACGGTCCGAGGTGCGCACGAACGTGACGTCTGGGCCTTCAAGGGGATTCCGTACGGGGCGGACACGGCGGGCGACGGTCGTTTCCGTCGGGCTCGACCGCCGATGCCGTGGCCCGGTGTGCGGGATTGCCTGGAGTACGGGCCGTCCTGCCCGCAGATCTCCTCCGAGCAGATGCTCGGGATCCCGATACTGCCCGAGAGCGAATCGATGATGGGCGTGCTCGCCTACGAGCGGGTCGTCAGCGAGGACTGCCTGGTTCTCAACGTCTGGACTCCGTCACTCGACGAGACGGCCAAGCTCCCTGTGTTGGTCTGGCTGCACGGCGGTGGGTGGAGCATCGGATCGGCTTCCGCACCGCTGTACGACTTTTCGAACCTGTCCCGTCATGGCGGCGTCGTGACCGTCGGGATCAATCATCGGCTCGGGCTCCTCGGCTTCATGGATCTCTCCCACCTCGGCGAGGAGTTTGCGGATTCGGGGAATGTCGGCATGCTCGATGTCGTCTCGGCGCTCGAGTGGGTGAGAGACACCATCACGGCCTTCGGTGGTGATCCTGGCAATGTGACGATGTTCGGAGAGTCGGGCGGTGGGGCCAAGGCCGCGACGCTCCTGGCCATGCCGGAGGGCCGGGGCTTGTTCCACAAGGCGTGCGTGATGAGCGGCGCGCTGCTCCATGCGCAGACGCCGGACCGGGCGTTCACGAAGACCGAGAGCGTCCTCGAGCACCTCGGCGTCGGCGCCGAGCCGGAGAAGTTGCAGGCGTTGGAGGCAGACCGGCTGATCGAGGCGTGGGTCGCGCTGCTGGGGGGAGCGGGCAACGCGCTGGGCCGGGGAGAAGTGTTCAGTCCCGTGATCGGGCCCAGCCTGCCTGACCACCCGTACGACTCGATACGCAGCGGGAACGCGAGCGACGTCGTCGTCGTCGTCGGCTGTACCACTGACGAAATGCTCGCTTTCATGTTCTTCGATCCGGACTTGTGGACCCTCGGATTGGAGGACGTCTCCGATCGGCTCCGGTCGCTTCTCGGCGAAGACGCACCTCGGATCGTCTCCTCCTACCAGGCGATCCGTCCCGACCTGTCGCCGACATCGCTGCTCGTCGCCATCTCCACGGACGCCAAGTTCCGCATTCCGGCCATCCGCGTGGCGGAGGCGAAGGTCGGGGGCGGCGGGGCACCCGTCTACATGTACGCGTACGCCTGGGGACACCCCGATCCCGGCGGCACCGTCCGTGCTCCCCATGGCTTGGACATGCCGTTCTTCTTCGACAACGTGGACAAGGCACCCATTGCTGCGGGCCCCCAGGCCGAATCTCTCGTGCAGGCGACGAGCGGAGCTCTCAGGGCACTCGCCCACACGGGCGACCCGAGTCATGCGGCGCTGCCGGCCTGGCCGGCCTACACCCCCGACCGGCGAGCGACGCTTCGCTTCGACGTGCCCTCCACGTTGGAGGACGATCCTCTGGGCGCCGAGCGGGCATGTTGGGACGACGTCGTACTCACCGGACTGGGCGGTACCTGAACGCCCGAGCCCCGCCGTCAGTCGCGGTCGAGCCGGTCCAGGACGCCCGGGAGCTCGTCGAGCATGCCCACCACGGCGTCCGGTCGCTCCTCGCAGCCGGGATGTGGCACGAACGCACCGCCGCCGTCGCGGTCGATCCACACGGCACGCCACCCGGCGCGCTTGGCCCCGACGACGTCGTTGAGGGGGTGGTCGCCAACCAGCACGCAGGCCGCCGGCTCCACGCCCAGTTGGCGCTCCACCACCTCGAAGATCCCCTTGTCCGGCTTCGCCACGAAGTGGTCCTGCGCGAACACCACCGACTCGAAGTACTGCCCCAGTCCGACCTTCTCAGGGAGCCGGCTGCCGTTGGACAGGAGGCCGAGCCGGTAGTGCGCCGACAGCGCATCGAGGCACGGCAGTGTGTCGGGGAACAGGGCGGGATCGCGGTCGCGGTGGTGGAAGTAGGAGGTCGCCATCCCCCGGGCCAGTGCGACGTCCGCCGCCTCGTCGCCGCCCTCGACGGCGCGCCGTCGCGCCAGAGTGCGGGCGAAGCCGAGGACCCGCAGGCGTTCCAGGCTCCAGACATCGGGGTGCTCCCGCACCGCGGCGGTGCGGTCGTCCTGCAGGTCCTGCCAGCGCAGCGCCGCCGTGAACGGGCCCGGGCGCGCCGCCCGCAGCTCGCCCACCACCACCGTCAGCGCGTCGGTCATGACGCGCTCGAAGTCCCACAGCGTCTGGTCCCCGTCGAAGAGGACGGCCTCGATCATCGGCTCAATTGACCAGCACGACCTTGCCGAGCTTGCCGCCCCTCGCGAAGCGCTCGTAGGCCGCATCCGCGTCGGACATGGGGAAGGTGTCGGCCACCGGCACGGTGAGCCGCCCCTCGCGAAGCAGCGGCAGCACGTGGGCGCCGACCGCGGCCACCACGTTCGCCTTCTCGCGCCGGCTGCGGGCGCGCAACGTCGAGGCGCCGATGCGGGCCCGATTGGCCATGAGGTGGTACAGGTTCAACTCGATCTGGGCCCCCGCACCGACGCCGATCACGACGACGCGCGCCCCGGTGGCGAGATGCGGCAGCACCTGCACCAGGCTCGGCGCCCCCACCAGCTCGAGGGCGACGTCATAAGGGCCGTGCTCGCCCTCGCCCCCCGGCTCGACGACATATGACGCCCCCAGCGCCCGCACGCCCTCGTGCAGCGCCGCGTTGCGCACCGTCGCCGTGACCGTCGCCCCGGCCGCCGCGGCCAGCTGCACGCCCGCAGTGCCGACCCCACCGGCGCCGCCGCTGACGAGCACCCGCTCGCCCATCCGGAGCCCGGCCTGGGTGAAGAGGGCGTCGTGCGCGGTGCAGAAGACCTCGGGGAAGCCGCCGGCCTCGGGCCAGCCGACCGAGTCGGGAACCGCCAGCGCATGCGATTCGTCGACGCGGGCCATGGTCGCCTGGGCCCCACCACCGACGATGGCCATGACGCGGTCCCCGGGGACGAAGAGCGTCACCTGCCGCCCCACAGCCACCACCTCGCCGGCCATCTCCATGCCGGGGATGTCCTGCGGCCAGCCCGGTGGCGCCGGGTACCTGCCCGCCCGCTGGGCGATGTCCGCGCCGTTGATCCCGGCCGCCCGCACCGCCACGAGGAGCTCGGTGTCGCCCGCCACCGGGTCGTCGCGCTCCTCCCAGTGCAGCCGGCCGTCCCGGATCACCACGGCGTGCATGCGGCCACCCTACGCGGGCCGAGCGGGCGACGACTTTGGGCCGGTAGGGTCCGTGCCATGGCTCTGTACGACATCCCCATCCACACCCTCCAGGGCGACGACACCTCGCTCGCCGACTACGCCGGCAAGACCCTGCTGCTGGTCAACGTGGCCTCCAAGTGCGGCCTCACCCCCCAGTACGAGGGCCTCGAGCGCCTGCAGAAGACCTACGGCGACAAGGGCTTCAGCGTCATCGGCTTCCCGTGCAACCAGTTCATGGGCCAGGAGCCGGGCACCTCCGAGGAGATCGCACAGTTCTGCTCGACCACCTACGGCGTGACGTTCCCGCTGATGGAGAAGATCGAGGTGAACGGCGAAGGCCGGCACCCGATCTACCGCGAGCTGACCGAGAAGGAGGACGCCGAGGGCAAGGCGGGCGACATCACGTGGAACTTCGAGAAGTTCCTCGTCTCGCCCGCCGGTGAGGTCGTGGCGCGCTACCGGCCCCAGGTGGAGCCGGAGGACCCGGGCATCGTGGGCGACATCGAGGCGCAGCTCGCCGCTTGACTCCGCCGCACCCCGTCCCGGCGGGGTTCGCCGCGTCCATCTTCGACATGGACGGGCTCCTGATCGACTCGGAGATCCTCTGGCACGAGGCCGAGATCGAGATACTCGGCGGCCTCGGCGTGCCGCTGGCCGTCGAGGGCTGTCGCACCACCAAGGGCATGTTCGTCGGCGAGGTGACCGAGCACTGGTGCCGGCTCTACCCGTGGCAGGGACCGACGCCGGCCGAGGTGGCGGTGACGATCGTCGACCGGGTGATCGAGCTCATCTTGACCAAGGGCGAACTCAAGCCGGGCGCCGAGCACGCCATCGCCTTGTGCTCGGCGCGGGGCCTCTCGCTCGCGGTGGCATCGTCGTCGCAATATCGGCTCATCGACGCCGCCCTCGACCACTTCGATCTGCGGCGCCGGTTCGCGCTCGTCCACTCGGCCGAGGACGAGACGTACGGCAAGCCGCACCCCGCCGTGTTCCTCACGACCGCCACCGAGCTCGGCGTGACGCCACGGCACTGCCTCGTCTGGGAGGACGCGCCGGCGGGCGTCCTGGCGGCCAAGGCGGCCTCCATGGCGTGCATCGCCGTGCCCGAGCAGGGCGAGGGCGACCATCCTGCCTTCGGACTGGCCGACCTCGTGGTCGACTCACTGCTGGAAGTGGACGGGGCCTCGCTGGATGAGCTCGCGGCGACGCGCGACGCGTCAGGGTAGGGCGAGCCGCTTGACGAAGCGGATGCCGTACACGTCCGCCACCACGATGCGTTCCCATCCCGTCGCCTCGTAGAGGGCCACCGCCTCGGGCTGGCGGTCGCCCGTCGCCAGCCGCAGGGTCACGTGGCCGAGGTCGCGGGCCGCGTGCTCGAGCGCGTCCATGAGGGCGCGGCCGATGCCACGCCCGCGCCAGGCCGGATCCACCCAGAGGCGCCTGACCTCGCCGATGGCGCGCAGGCCGACCCCGCCGACGGGCGGCCCGGCGTCACGGGCGCGGGCCACCAGGAAGGTCCCGGCCGGTCGATCGAACATGTCCGCAGTGAGCCCGAGCTCGCCGTCGTCGAGGAAGCCGTAGCGCGCGATCAGCTCTGCCTCGGCCTGGGCCACGACGAAGCGCGGGCCGTCCGTCCCGTAGCGCTCGGGCCGTATCGTGACGCCCGGCGGGGGAGCGGAGGTGGGCCCGGGCATACCCTCTATCCTTTCCGAGACGCAGGGGCGCCCGTTCCCAGCGCCACCACCCTGTTCCCGTGTTCACCCCCGTCCCCCCCGACATCGACTTCGTCGCCCTCGAGCAGGCGGAGCTGGACCGCTGGTCCGAGCACCGCGTGTTCGAGCGCTCCATCGAGCAGCGCCGGGACGCGCCCCCCTGGATCTTCTACGAGGGCCCGCCGACAGCAAACGGCATGCCCGGCCTGCACCACGTCTGGGCCCGGGTCTACAAGGACCTGTTCTGCCGCTTCCGCACGATGGACGGCGCGTACGTGCCCCGCCGGGCCGGCTGGGACACCCACGGGCTCCCGGTGGAGGTCGAGGTGGAGAAGAAGCTCGGCATCACCGGCAAGGAGCAGATCGAGCAGCAGGTCGGGATCGCCGAGTTCGTCCGATTGTGCCGCGAGTCGGTCTACTCCTACGTCGACGAGTTCGCCCGACTCACCACTCGCATCGGCTACTGGGTCGACATGGACAAGGCGTACTGGACGTTGAGCCAGGACTACATCGAGTCGGTCTGGTGGCACCTGCAGCAACTCTTCGACCAGGGGCTCCTGTACGAGGACCTCAAGGTCGTGCCCTACTGCCCCCGGTGTGGCACGGCGCTGTCGAGCCACGAGCTCGGGCAGCCCGACGTGTACCGGGACGAGGAGGACGAGTCGGCCTACGTGCGTCTCCGCCTGGTCGGCGGACCTTCCCCGGACGTCCCCGGCGCCGAGTGGCTGGCGGTGTGGACGACCACGCCGTGGACCCTGCTGTCCAACACCGGCGTGGCAGTGAACCCGGACCTCGTCTATGCGGTGGTCGACCACACCCTCGTCGCCGACGAGCTCGTCGACGCCGTCTTCGGGGAGGGTGCCTCGGACCGGGTGGCGGCGCGGGTGCCCGGCTCCGCCCTCGTCGGGCTCCGTTACGAGCGCCCTTTCGACGACCTCGACCCTCCTCCGGGTGCCGACGGGTGGCGGGTGGTCCCGGCCTCCTACGTCACGACCGAGGAGGGCACCGGCCTGGTGCACCTGGCCCCCGCCTTCGGCGAGGTCGACCGCCAGATCGGGCGCGACAACGGCCTGCCGTCGCTGAACCCGGTGGGGCCCGACGGCCACTTCACCGCCGACGTGTCCTGGCTGGCGGGCCGGGACGTGCGCGAGGCCAACCACGACATCAACGACCGCCTGGAGTCAACGGGGCTCCTGATCCGTCGCTGGCCGTACGTGCACTCGTATCCCCACTGCTGGCGCTGCCGCACTCCGCTCATCTACTGGGGCAAGCCGAGCTGGTACGTCGCGACGTCGACCCGCAAGGACGATCTGCTGGCGGCGAACGAGACGGTGGACTGGCACCCGGCTCATATCAAGCACGGGCGCTTCGGCGAGTGGCTGGCCAACAACGTCGACTGGGCCTTGTCGCGCGACCGCTACTGGGGCACGCCCTTGCCGATCTGGCGTTGTGGGCGCGGCCACGTGCGCTGTGTCGGTTCCTTGGCCGAACTGTCCGACCTGTGCGGCCGCGATGTCACGGGGGTCGACCCCCATCGCCCGACGATCGACGAGGTGACGTTCACCTGCTCGACCTGCGCCGCCGAGGGCACCGACGACGAGCTGTCGGTGTCCCGCCGGGTCGAGCCGGTGATCGACGCCTGGTTCGACTCGGGCTCCATGCCGGCGGCCCAGGTCGGCTACCCCCACGCGCCCGGATCGGCGGAGGCGTTCGCCTTCCCGGCCGACTTCATCTCCGAGGCCATCGACCAGACCCGGGGCTGGTTCTACTCGCTCCTGGCCGTCAACACGCTGGTCTTCGGCGAGAGCCCCTATCGCCACGTGGTGTGCCTCGGGCACATCGTCGACGCCGACGGCCGGAAGATGTCGAAGTCGCTCGGCAACATCATCGATCCCTGGCAGATCCTCGATACGAGGGGAGCCGACGCGATGCGGTGGTGGATGTTCAGCCAGGGGTCGCCGTGGACGCCGACGCGGGCAACGCTCGGTGCCATCGACAGCGCGATGCGCGACATGCTGCTCACGCTGTGGAACACGTTCAGCTTCTTCACCACCTACGCGTCGTTGAACGGTTTCGACCCCGCCGATCCCGCCGTGCCCGCCCCGGCCGACCGCGGCCCGCTCGACCGGTGGGTCCTGTCGCGCCTGGCGACCACGACGGTCGAGATGACGGAGGGGCTCCGTGGCTACGAGCCCTACAACGTTGCGACCGCCCTCGGCGACCTCGTCGATGACCTCTCCAACTGGTACGTGCGCCGCAGTCGGCGGCGCTTCTGGCGCACCGACCCCGACGCGCCCGCCGGCGACTCACTGGCGGCGCAGGCGACGCTGCACACCGTGCTGACCACGGTGGGGCTCCTGCTGGCCCCCTTCTGCCCCTTCGTGGCGGACTCCATGTGGCGCCATCTCACGAGCGCCACTGCGGACGAATCCGTGCACCTGGCCGACTGGCCGGCGCCGGACACCGACCTGATCGACAGGGAGCTCGAGGCGCAGATGGCGCTCGCCCGGCGGCTGACCTCGCTGGGGCGTGCCGCCCGAGGCGAGGCCTCGGTCAAGGTGCGCCAGCCCTTGAAGCGCGCCCTCGTCTTCCTCCCGGCCGGCGCACCGGAGATATTGCGCGAGATAGTGGCCGACGAGCTGAACGTCGACGAGATCGACACCGCCGACGAGCTCAGCGAGGTGATCCAGTTCGAGCTCGTGCCGAACTTCAGCACCCTCGGGCCGCGCCTCAAGGACCGGGTGAAGGACCTCAAGCCCGCCCTGGCAAAGCTGGACGGTGCCGCGGCCGCCGAGGCGTTGGAGGAGGGCCGCTCCGTCACCGTCACCATCGACGGGGAGCCAATTGAGCTGTCGCCCGACGACCTGCAACTGAGAGTGCGAGGCCAGCCGGGCTTCGCCGTCTCGCGCGAGGGGGGCGAAGTCGTCGCGCTCGACCTCACCCTCGACGAGTCGCTTCGCAAACGGGGGTTGGCCCGCGAGGTGGTCCGACTGGTGCAGGACCTGCGCAAGACGAGCGGGTTGGACGTCTCCGACCGCATCCGCTTGCACGTGGAAGGCCTCGACCCGATCGCCGAGCACTTCGGCTTCATTGCTCGCGAGATCCTCGCCACCGAGATCGTCCCTGGTCCGGGGGAGGGGGCCGGCACGTTGCTCGAGCTCGAAGACGAGCTGTTGACACAGCCGGTGCGGGTGTGGTTGCAGAAGGTGGAGGAAGAGTCCTGACCTGATCAGGTGCCGGCGCCGAGCACCTTCGTCAGCGCGACGACCAGGGCGGCACGGTCGCCCGCGTCGAGATGGGCCATCAGGTGGCGGTCGATGCTGTCGACGTGCTGGGCGACGGCGCGCTCGAGAACGGTGCGGCCTTCGGGCGTCAACACGACGTGGATGCTGCGGCGGTCGTTGGGGCAGTTCTGCCGCGCCACCAGGCCGGCCTCGACCATGCGGTCCACCAGGCGGGTCACGCCGCCGGTGGTGAGGGCGACGTCGGAGCTGAGCGTGCTCATGGTCAGACGGCCCTCGGGGGCTGCGCCGACATGGATGAGGACGTCGAAGAACACCAGGGGGATCCCGACCGACTGTTCCAGCTCGCGCCCGAGTGAATCGGTCAGACGGCGGTGGGTGCGGATGATCAAACCCATCAGTTGGATCCGCTCGTCGTCCATGCCGCCGAGGACGCCGCAGGTGCCGCCGTCAGAACGCGCCTCCACCTGCTCTTCGTCGTCCCCCATGGGGATGGTCGCCGTGCTCATTCCCTCAGTCTCTCCCGAAAAGCACTCTCGCACCTAGTATTGCTGATTGACAAGTATCTGTTTAATCAGATACTATACTAGCAATAGTCAACCAATCAACCGAGGAGACCACGAAATGACCACCACCACCAAGACCGCAACACTTCCCAAGGCCGGCGTCTACACCATCGACCCCGCCCACACCGAGGTCGGCTTCGTCGCCCGCCACCTCATCGGGACCAAGGTCCGGGGCCGCTTCACCGAGGCTTCGGGCACGTTCACCGTGGCCGAGAACCCCGAGGAGTCGAGCGTCGAGGCGACCGTACAGGCGGCCAGCATCCACACGAACCAGTCCATGCGGGACGACCACCTGCGCACCAACGACTTCCTCGACGTCGAGAACTACCCGACCCTGAGCCTCAAGAGCACCGGGTTGAGCCAGGTCGACGACAGGCACTGGGTCCTCACCGCCGACCTCACCATTCGTGGCGTGACCAAGTCGGTCGACTTCGACCTCGAGTTCCTCGGCGAGGGTGCCTCCATGCAGGAGGGCAAGACGGTCGTGGCGTTCTCCGCCACCACCGAGATCGACCGACGCGACTTCGGCGTCAGCTTCAACCACTCGCTGCTCGACGGCAGCGTCGTGGTGGGCAACAAGGTCATCATCGAGGTCGAGGTCGAGGCCGGCCTGGCCGACTGACCTCGATGGGCCCGGCCGCGGCCGGCCGCGCTGGGTACGCTTCCCCGCCATGCCCACGCCGACCGGCCGGCCTGCGCGCCGCGCCGGCCATCGAGATCCGACCCCTGAAGTCGACGAGGCCCGAGGACACGTACGTCCTGGCCGTCGACCTCGGGACCGGCGGCCCCAAGGTGGCGGTGCTGTCGGCCACCGGGCGCATCGTGGCGCACGCCTTCGAGTCGGTGGGCATCGACCTGACCGACGACGGCGGTGCCGAGCAGTCGCCCCGGGCCTGGTGGGAGGCGATCGTCTCCTCGGCCCGGCGCGCACTGGCAGAGGCCGGGGTCGCGCCCGAACGGGTCGTCGGCGTGGGGTGCACCTCGCAGTGGATGGGCACCGTGCCCGTCGACGAGGAGGGGAGAGTCCATCGGCCCGGCCATCATCTGGATGGACTCGCGGGGCGCCCGCGCCGTCCGCGAGACCGTGCGCGGTGCGCTCAACGTGCAGGGCTACTCCGCCTCCAAGTTGGCGCGCTGGGTGCGGCGTACCGGGGGGATCCCGAGCCTGTCGGGCAAGGACCCGGTGGGCCACATCCACTTCCTGCGCGAACAGCGCCCCGAGGTCTACGCCGCGGCGGCCGTCTTCCTCGAGCCGGTCGACTACCTCAACCTGCGCCTGACGGGACTGGCCCGGGCGTCCCACGACTCCATCACCGGGCACTGGGTGACCGACAACCGGGACATCGCGGCGATCTCATATGACGACGGCCTGATCGAGCTGGCCGGCCTGGAGCGGGCCAAGCTGCCCGACCTCGTCCCGACGGGGAGCGTCCTGGGCGGGCTGACCGCCGCCGGCGGCCGCCGAGCTCGGCCTGTTGGCGGGCACGCCCGTCGTCACCGGGACGGGCGACCTCCACTCGGCCGCCGTGGGCTCGGGCGCCGTGGCCGACTTCGACGCCCACCTCTACATCGGCACCTCGAGCTGGATCAGCTGCCACGTCCCCTTCAAGAAGACCGACGCGCTGACCAACATCGCGTCCATCCCCGCCGGGATCCCGGGCCGCTATCTGGTGGCCGACGAGCACGAGACCGGCGGGGTCTGCCTGACCTGGCTGCGCGACAACATGCTCTTCCCCGGCGACCTCCTGGGCGCCGCCGGCGCGCCCGACGGCTTTTTCGGGGTCTTGAACGACGTCGCGTCGTCCGTGCCGGCCGGTTCGCACGGGGTCCTCTTCACCCCCTGGTTGAACGGCGAGCGCTCTCCGGTCGACGACCACACCATCCGCGGCGGTTTCCACAACATCTCGCTCTCGTCGACCCGCTCCGACATGGTGCGCGCCGTCTTCGAGGGCGTGGCCCTCAACTCGGCCTGGCTGCTCGGCGCCGTGGAGAAGTACTGCAAGCGCCGCCTCGAGACCATGGCCTTCGTCGGGGGAGGCGCCAACTCGGACCTGTGGTCCCAGATGCACGCCGACGCCACCGGACGCACCATCCGCCAGGTTGCCGACCCGGTCCTGGCCAACGTGCGTGGTGCCGGCCTGCTGACGCTGCTGGCCCTCGGCCACATCACGGTGGCCGACATCCCCGGCACGGTGCAGGTGAGGGCCACCTACGAGCCGGACCCCACCTCGGCCGAGGTCTACGCCGGCCTCCTGAAGGAGTTCGTCAACCTCTACGAGAAGACGAAGGGCATCCACAAACGGCTGAACGGTCGCCGGCTCCACCACTCCGCGCCGGCGGACTGACCTGCGACCGCACCCGACGCGGCGGGGGAGGCGCGCTCACCCCCTCGATGATCGCCGCCGCAGCGGGCGCACCCGCCCCCGCCCCCGCCTGCCCGACCTCTTCGTGATCACCAACGCCAGCGAGGTGGTCTCGTAGTCGCCGAGCCGGGTGCGCAGGTGGACGTCGCTGTAGGGCGGCACGTCCACGTGGAGGTCCTCGGGCGTGGTCCCCAGGCTGAAGTCGACGTCGATTCCATGCCCGGCGCGGTGGAGCCGGTCCACCAGCGCCTCGATGTCACGGCGCCGGTAGAAGACGGTCCCGCCCGCCTCCACCGTTTCACCGCTGGACGAGACGAGGTACTCGGTCGTGTGCACGGCCACCCCGCCCGGCTCGAGGCACTCCATCTGCGCCACGACGAAGTCCGCCCCGGCGGCCAGCGAGCCCAGGTGCTCGAGGGCGCAGGACGACCAGGTGAAGTCGAAGCCACGCAGGTCGGCGGGGATCGAGTTCATGTCGACGGGACGAAAACGCACCCTGCGCCCGAATTCCTCGCCGGGGCACAACCCGTGCGTGTTCAGCTGGTCGAGGCCACCGGCCCATTCGACCTGTGAGGTCGTCCAGCCCGACGCAAGGGCCGCATCGTGCGGCTGGTCGGTGGCGACGAGGTCACAGCCTTCGGCGGCGAACAACGCGACGAGCGGCTCCTGGCCGACGCCGAAACCGAGGCCCGCTCGCCCGGGTGCCAGCAGGCCGCGCTCGCGCAGTGCTTCTGCGATGAACAGCCACTCCCACATCTTGCGGTGCAACATGACGTCGCGCCCGTCCTCGCTCCCCGAGGCCCACATGGGACGCAGCCGGTCCGCCCAGGCCCGCAGTTCCGCGGAGCGCAACGACTCGGCCGAGCACAGTTGCGAGCGCAGCATGACCGGGCGACCTTATCGAGTGGTGCCCAGGGCGGCCGATGCCGACCGTCGGCTCGCCCGAGCGCCCGGGGTCAGATCCGCTCGAAGTTCCGGGCCAGCTCCCAGTCCGTCACATGACGGTTGCAGGCCGCCCACTCCTGCTCCGCCGTGTTCAGCAGGTGGTGGCGCACCTCGGGCCCGAACGCCTCGAGCGCCACGGTCGAATCACGCAAACCGGCGACTGCCTCCACCAGCGTGGATGGGATGCGCGGGACATCGGTCGCCTCGTAGGCGTTGCGGGGGTAGGGATCGCCCAGCTCGAGCTCGTGGTCGATGCCATAGAGGCCGGCCGCAATGGCGGCAGCCACGACGAGATAGGGGTTGACGTCGGCGCCGGGGATCCGGGACTCGACGCGCCGACCGGCGCCGTGCCCGACGACCCGGAAGCCACACGTCCGGTTGTCCTCGCCCCACACCACGGCCGTGGGCGCCCAGCTCCCGGGCACGTAGCGCCGGTAGGAGTTCACGGTCGGCGCGGCGCACCAGGCCAGCTCACGGGCCGCGTGCAGCTGCCCCGCCAGGAAACGGCGCCCCACCGTCGACAGGCCGCTCGGGTGCGACGGGTCCGCCATGAGTGCGTCGCCGCTCTCGGCGTCCCACAGGCTGGTGTGCACATGGCACGACGAGCCGACGTCCTCCATCGTCCACTTGGCCATGAACGTGGCCGCCCGACCCTCCTGGGCCGCGATCTCCTTGATCCCGTTCTTGAACACCAGGTGGCGGTCCGCCGTCACCAGCGCCTCGTCGTAGGTCACGTTCACCTCGTGCTGCCCCCGCCCCGCCTCGCCCTTGGAGAACTCGACCGGGATGTCTGCACCGACCATCTGGTTGCGGATGCGCCGCAGGATGTACTCCTCCCGCGTCGTCTGGAGCAGCTGGTAGTCCTCGATCGTCGACGTGTGCGGCGTCAACCCCTTCCACCCCTTGGCGTCGGCCTCCTCGTAGGAGTCGCGGAACAGGAAGAACTCGAGCTCGGTCGCGCTGCACACCCGCAGCCCCCGCTCGGCCGCCCGCTCCAGCTGGCGCCGCAGGATCTGCCGGGGCGACACCTCGACCGGTGCGCCCGCCTCGTCGGTGAGGTCGCAGATGACCAGGGCAGTCCCGTCCAGCCACGGGATGCGCCGTGCCGTCGTGTAGTCGGGCCGGCACACGAAGTCGCCGTAGCCCGTGTCCCAGTTGGTGAAGTGGTAGCCCGGCAGCGGCGTCATGTCGACGTCGACGGCGAGGAGGTAGTCACAGCATTCGATGCCGTGCTCGGCGACGTGGGAGGCGAAGAAGTCCGCCGTCACCCGCTTCCCGACGGGCCGGCCGTACATGTCGGGAAAGGCCACCACGACGGTGTCGATCGACCCGTCGGCGATACCTGCGTCTATGAGCTCACGACCTGGCATGCGCCATGTTGACCGCCCCGCGGGCGAGCGTCCAGCCCGTAGGTACGCTGGGTCGGTGCCGCGATGCGCCCCGCCACGATCATGATCCCGCTCATCGGCGTCTCCACCTACGTGGCCGACGCCAGCTGGGCTACCTGGGAGCGCCGGTCCGCCGTCCTGCCCGAGTCCTACTTCGAGCTGGTGGCCGCCGCCGGTGGCCGGCCCCTCCTCCTGCCCCCGCCGAGCTCGGCGCCGGGTGGCCCGGGTGCGGGCGCGGACGAGGTCATAGACGTCCTCGACGGCCTGGTCCTGACCGGCGGCGGCGACGTCGACCCCTTGGCCTACGACGAGGAGGCGGTGCCCGAGGTCGCCGGCGTCGACCCGAACCGTGACGCCAGCGAGCGCGCCCTTCTCGCCGCCGCCCTTCGGGTCGACATGCCCGTGCTCGCCATCTGCCGGGGCTGCCAGGTCCTCAACGTGGAGCTGGGGGGCACGCTGCACCAGCACCTGCCGGACGTCGTCGGGCACCTCGATCACCGCAGCGCCCCCTTCGTGTTCAGCGACCTCGAAGTCGCGACCGTGCCCGGGTCCGCCGCCGCCGCCGTCTTCGGGGAGGCCCCCATCGTGCGCTGCTCGCACCACCAGGCCATCCGGGCCCTCGGGCAAGGGCTGGTCTCGACGGCGTCGACGACGGACGGCGTGATCGAGGCGGTCGAGCTGCCGTCGGCCCGGTTCGTCCTCGGTGTGCAGTGGCACCCCGAGGAGCAGAGGGACCAGCGCCCCTTCGACGCGCTCGTGCGCGCCGCCGGTGAATACCGGCGGGAGCGCCGGTCCGTGCGCCAGAGTGCCTAGCGCGTGACGTCGCCGAGCGTCAGCGGCCGGGTCGCCGTGGTGACCGGCGCCAGCCGCGGCCTGGGCGCCGGGCTGGCGGTGCACTTCGCCGCCTCGGGCCTGCACCTCGGCCTGTGCGCCCGGCATCGCCCCGTCCTGGCTGCCCGCACCCGGCCCACGGCGCACGACGGCCGCATCGTCTCGTCCGAAGCGCCCGTCTTGTCCGCCGTCGACGTCACCGACCGCGTCGCGGTGGCCGCCTTCGCCGACGCGGTCGTTGCTCGATACGGCCGCATCGACCTCTGGATCAACAACGCGGGCCTGCTCGGGCCCATCGGACCCCTGGCCCTCGCCGACCCCGACGAGGTCCGGCGCACCATCGACGTCAACGTCACCGGGGTGCTGCACGGGTCCGCCGTGTTCGCCGAGCACGTGCGTTCCCGCCCGGGCGATGGGGTGCTCGTCAACGTCTCCAGCGGCGCCGCCACCAAACCCTACGAGGGCTGGGCCGCGTACGGCGCGACCAAGGCGGCGGTCGACCAGCTCACCCGCGTGGTGGCACTCGAGGAGGCCGCCCACGGCCTGGCCGCCTACGCGCTGTCGCCCGGGCTCGTCGACACCGACATGCAGGCGGCAATCCGCGCCACCGACGAGTCGGCGTTCCCCGAGGGGGGCCGGTTCCGCCGCGCCGCCGAGGAGCACCGCTTCAACTCTCCGGCCTGGGTGGCCGAGCACATCTTGGCGCTGGCGTTCGGCGTGCCACGGCCCGACACGGTCGTCCTGCGGGTCCCGGACCAGACCGTCGGCCTCGCCGGGTAAGGTTCGCGCCCATGCCCAAGAGCGGTGCCAGAAAGGTCGTCAAGCCCGTGGCCGCGGCCGCCGTGACCCTGGGGACCATCGCCAGCATCTGGTGGTTCGCCCTCAAGCCCCGCCGCAAGGCCCGGCACGACGGGACCAAGTAGGCCCGCCGCCCGCCGCCCCGCCCCCCCGCCAGCCCCGCCCGCCCCGAGCGTCAACTGGCCTGCGACAACCCCTTCACCAACGCCGGCAGGCACTCGCTGATGGAGCCGTGCACGACCACGTCGGCCAACGAGTCCATCTCGGTCGGGTCGCCGTTCACGATGATCACCACGGCGCCGCGGCGCACGGCGACCGGCACGAGCCCGGCGGCGGGGAACACGGCGAGGGTCGAGCCCACCGCGAGCAGCAGGTCACAGGTCGCCGCCGCCGCCTCCGCGCGGAACAGGTCCTCCGCGACGAGGTTCTGGCCGAAGCTGATGGTGGCCGACTTGAGGATGCCGCCGCACACCGCGCCGTCGGCCAGCGGCACCGTGCAGGAGGGGTCCTCCTCGCCGGATCGCACCCGCTCGTGGACCGGCTCGGCAGGTTGGCGGTCGCCACAGGTGAGGCACACCACCTCGAGCGCGGTGCCGTGGATCTCGACGATCCGCTCCGGGTCGGTGCCGGCCTTCTGGTGCAGCCCGTCGATGTTCTGCGTCACCAGCGTGTCCAGCCGGCCGCTGCGCTCGAGGTCCACCAGAGCGCGGTGCCCGGCGTTGGGCTCCGACGCCCACATCGATGAGGTGAGGCGGTTCTGCCACGCACGTCGTCGCAGCTCGGTGTCCACGACGTAGGCCTGGAGCGTGGCCGCCCTCTCCGCCCCCGGGTTCTTCGTCCAGACACCCTGGGGCCCCCGGAAATCGGGGATGCCAGAGTCGGTCGAGATGCCGGCCCCGGTCAGCACGACGACGCGCCGGGCTCGCTCGAGCAGGGCGCGGGCGTCATCGATGAGGGCCTCGTCTCCAGGCATTCCAGCGCCATGGTGGCACGGGGCACCGGCGTACGCTGCCCTGGTGCCGAGGGACGCCCCGACCGTCGAGCTGCTCCGCGCCGCCGACGCCGAGGACCGCCAGCGACGGGCCGCCGGGGCGCTGCTGGCCCGGGGGTGTCGGGACGGCGACCGGGTGGCGTTCGCGCTCGGGTCGTCCGCCGACCTCATATGTGCGGTGCTGGGCGCCGCCCACGTCGGCCTCATCCCGGTGCTGCTCAACGCCACTCTGACCACGGCCGAGCGTGATCTGCTGGCCGAAGACGCCCAACCCGCGCTGCGCATCTTCGACCCGGTCGATCTGGCCCGGCTGTCCGACGGGCCGCCGGTGGACCTGGCCCCGTTCCCGCTCACCCGCCCGATGCACTACACCTCGGGCACGACCGGACGGCCCAAGGGCGTCACGACCGGCATCTGGGACGAGGCGACCTCACGGCGGGTCTTCGAGGACGAGGCCTCGATCTGGCACTTCGATCCAGACGACCTCCACATGGTCTGCTCGCCCATGTACCACACGGTCTCCATCCGCTTCTCGGCCGGCACGCTGCTCTCGGGTGGCTCCCTGGTCGTCCTGGGCCGCTTCGACGCAACGACGGCGATCGACGTCATACGACGTCACCGCCCGACCACCACGTTCCTCGTGCCGACGCACCTCCAGCGCATCCTGCAGTCCCCGGAGCTCGAGCCAACCGAGACCTTCGGCTCGCTGCGCCTCCTCGTCCACGCCGGTGCCCCGTGCCCCGAGTCGCTCAAGCGGGCCACGATGGACCGCGTCAGCCGAGGTGAGGTCTGGGAGTTCTACGGCTCGACGGAGGCGCAATTCACGGCGTGCCCCCCGGGGGACTGGCTCGAGCACCCGGGCACCGTCGGACGGGCCCGGCCCGGGCGCCGCCTCTTCATCGACGACCCGTCCGGCAGCGGGACGATCTGGTGCGACATGCCCGAATTCGCTCGCTTCAGCTACTGGCGCAACGACGAGGCCACGCGGCAGGCCTGGCGCGGTCGCGCCTGCACGATCGGCGACCTGGGCCGCCTCGATCCGGACGGCTTCCTCTACCTGACCGGCCGGCGCCACGACCTCATCATCAGCGGAGGCGTCAACATCTACCCGGCCGAGATCGAGAACGTGTTGGCCGCCGTCGACGGCGTGGCCGAGGTCGCCGTCTTCGGCCTACCGGACGAGCAGTGGGGGCAGCGGGTCTGCGTCGCCTACGTCACAGACGCCGGCTCCCCGGCAATCGCCGCCGAGGAGGCCCTCCGGGCCGCCGCCTCGGTCCACCTCGCCCCGTACAAGCGGCCCAAGACCTACATCCCCGCCGGCGACCTGCCCCACACCGCCACCGGGAAGCTCATCCGTCGCGCCGTGCCCGAGCACCTGGGTCTGCCGGACGGATCCGGGTAAGACTGGTCCCATGCCCTTCGCGACCATCAACCCCGCCACCGGAAAGACGGAGAAGGAGTTCCCCCCCTTCACCCCCGCCGAGGTCGAGGCGCTCCTCCAACGGGCGACCGACGCGTTCGCCCAGTACCGGACGACGACCTACGCCGAGCGGGCCCGTCACCTGGTCACCGCCGCCGAGCTGCTCGAAGCCGAGGTTCCCGACGTGGCACGCATCTTGACCACCGAGATGGGCAAGACGTTCGCAGCCGCCAAGGCCGAGGTGTCCAAGTGCGCCGTCGGGCTGCGCTGGTTCGCCGACAACGCGGAGAGGCTGCTGGCGGACGAGACCATCAAGACGTCGGCCACACGGTCGTACGTGCGCTACCAGCCGCTCGGCGCCGTGCTGGCGGTGATGCCGTGGAACTTCCCGATGTGGCAGGTGATCCGATTCGCCGCGCCGGCGCTGATGGTGGGCAACGTCGGCCTGCTCAAGCACGCGTCGAACGTGCCCCAGACGGCGCTGGCCATCGAGGACCTGTTCCGCCGGGCCGGCCTTCCGGACGGGGTGTTCACCAACCTCTTCGTGGAGTCCAAGGACATCGCGGACCTCATTGCCGACCCACGGATCGCGGCGGTGACCCTGACGGGGAGCGAGTGGGCCGGCCAGTCGGTGGCATCGGCGGCCGGGCACGCCCTGAAGAAGACGGTGCTCGAGCTGGGAGGGTCGGACCCCTTCATCGTGTGCCCCTCGGCCGACCTCGATGCCTGTGTACGCACCGCGGTGACCGCCCGCGTGCAGAACAACGGGCAGTCCTGCATCGCGGCCAAGCGCTTCATCACCGTGGGCGACGTGTCCGACGAATTCCTGGCGCGCTTCACCGAGGAGATGGACGCGCTCGTGGTGGGCGACCCCTTCGACCCCGCCACCAACGTCGGGCCCATCGTCACGGAGGCGCAGCGCAACGAGCTGATCGGCCAAGTGGAGGCGGCCCGCCTCCAGGGCGCCAGCGTCCATGCCGGGGCGAAGATCCCAGACGGCGACGGCTGGTGGTTCGCCCCGACGGTGCTCTCGGGCGTCACCACGGACATGGCGGTGGCCCGGGAGGAGATCTTCGGCCCCGTGGCCATGGTGCTGTCGGTGCCCGACCTCGATGCGGCCATCGAGGCGGCCAACGACACCCCCTTCGGTCTCGGCTCGAGCGTGTGGACCGACGATGAGGACGAGATCGCCCGCTGCGTCGAGGAGATCGAGGCGGGTGCGGTCTTCGTCAACGCCATGGTGGCCTCCGCTCCCGAGTTGCCCTTCGGTGGCATCAAGAAGTCGGGCTACGGCCGGGAGCTGTCCGATCTCGGCCTGAAGGAGTTCACCAACGCCAAGACCGTGTGGATCGACTGACTCGGACGGCGTGACGACCTACCTCGACTACGCCGCCACGGCGCCGCTGCGGCCCGAGGTGGCGGCCGCCATGGCCGAGGTCCTTTCCACCCCGCTCGGGAACCCCACCGGCAGCCATCCCCCCGCCCAGCGGGCGCGGCGCCTCCTGGAGGAGGCGCGGGAGGGGGTGGCCGCGTTCCTCGGCCGCGACCCCGGCGAGGTCGTCTTCACCTCCGGGGGTACCGAGTCCGCCAACCTCGCCGTCCTCGGGGTCGCCGAGACCACCCTGCGCGAGCACGGCGAGGCGGTCGTCCTGTGCTCAGCCGTCGAACATCCGGCCGTGCGCGAGTCGGCCCGGGCGGCGGCGCAGACGGGGGTCGATCTACGCGAACTGCCGGTCGACGAACGCGGTGTCCTCGACGCCGAGGCGCTGGCGAGGACGCTCTCGTCGCGTACCACGCTGGTGGCCGTCATGACCGCCAACAACGAGACCGGCGTCATCGAGCCGGTGGCCGAGGTGGCCGAGGCCGTGCGGCGGCGCGCCCCGCAGGCGCACGTCTTCACCGATGCCGTCCAGGCCGCACCCTTCCTCGATCTGGCCGAGGTCACGGCCGGCGCCGACCTGGTGTCGGTCAGCGCCCACAAGGTGGGCGGTCCGGTCGGTACCGGCGCGCTGGGCGTGAGCCCGGCGGTGAAGCTCCTGGCGCGCCAGCACGGCGGCGGGCAGGAGCGGGAGCGACGCAGCGGGACCCAGGACGTGGCGGGTGCCGTGGGGCTGGCGACGGCGCTGCGCCTCGCCGCCGCGGAGCGTGACACGTCGACGACCCGCGTGGCGGCGCTGCGGGACCGGCTGCGCGACGGGCTCCTGGGGGTGACGGAGGGGGCGCACCGCACGGTGCCCGCCGGCGTGCCCGTCCTGCCGGGTCACCTGCACCTGTGCGTGCCGGGCGTGGAGCGCGAGGAGCTGCTGGTCGCGCTCGGCGCGGAGGGTGTGTGTGCCTCGGGCGGGTCGTCGTGTGCCAGCGGGGCACTCGAGCCCAGCCACGTGCTCGCCGCCATGGGCGTCGCCCCGGGGCTGGCCGCGGGCGCCGTCCGCTTCACGCTGGGGTATGGCACGACCGATGCCGATGTGGACCGCGCCCTCGCCGTCGTGCCGGCCGTCGTGGCCACGCTGCGCCGTCGAGCCTGAGCACGGGTGGCACACTGGTTCCATGCGGGTGCTCGTGGCAATGTCGGGAGGCGTCGACTCCTCGGTGGCGGCTGCGCTGCTGGTGGAAGAGGGCCATGACGTCGTGGGAGCAACGCTCAAGCTGTGGGGCGGCGCCTCGGACTCGGGTTGCTGCTCGGTGGCGGACGTCGAGGACGCCCGCCGGGTGGCCCAGCAACTCGGCATCGACCACCACGTCTTCAACCTGACCGAAGAGTTCGACCACCATGTCGTCTCGCCGTACGTCGCAGAGCATGCCCGGGGGCGGACGCCGAACCCGTGCATCGAGTGCAACCGCTCCCTCAAGTTCGACCGCCTGCTCGGGCGGGCCCGGCGCCTGGGCTTCGACCGCCTGGCCACCGGGCACCATGCCCGGGTGACCGTCGGCGACGAGGTCCTCCGGTTGCGGCGGGGCGCCGACCCGCTCAAGGACCAGTCGTACGTCCTGTCCATGCTCGGTCAGGACGCCTTGGCCCGCCTGCTTTTCCCTGTCGGCGAGATGACCAAGGAGCAGGTGAGAGAGCGCGCCCACCGCCTCGGCCTGCGCACGGCCGCGAAGCCGGACAGCCAGGACGTGTGCTTCATCGGGAGCGTCGAGGGCCGCCGGGGATTCCTGTCGGGCCGACTGGAGCTGCACCCGGCCGAGGTGGTGGACACCGATGGACGCCCGACCGGATCGGTGGAGGCCGTCGAGCTCGTCACCATCGGGCAGCGGCGCGGCATGGGGCACGGGAGCGACGGCAAGCGCCGCTACGTGACCCACGTGGACGTGGCGTCGCGGCGGGTCACCGTGGGGAGCGCGGCGGAGGTGCTGCGCTCCTCGGTCGTCCTCGCCGGCCAGTCGCTCACCTGGGTCGACCATCCGTTGGACGCCGGTGCGCGCGCCGTGGCGCAGGTCAGTGCACACGGGCGTCCCGTGCCGTGCACGGTCGAGGAAAGGGAGCGGCTCGACGTGGTGGTGCGCTTCGACGACCCGCAGCGACCCGTGGCGCCCGGGCAGACCGTGGCTCTCTACGACGCGCTGGACCCCGACGTCGTGGTCGGCGCGGGCATCGCCGCCTGACGATGGCCGGCGAGAGCACGTCGGCGGCGCGGGTGGAGGAGCTGCGCGCGCTCATCAGGCACCACAACGAGCTGTACCACACCCTCGACTCGCCCGAGATCCCCGACGCCGAGTACGACCTTCTCGTCCGCGAGCTGCGCCAGCTGGAGGAGGAGCATCCGTCACTCGCCTCGGCCGACTCGCCCACCAACTCCGTGGGCGCCGCACCGTCGGGCCTCTTCCAGGAGGTCCGCCACCGGGTCCCCATGATGAGCCTCGACAACGCGTTCGACGAGACGGAGCTGCGCGCCTGGGCCGAACGGCTCCGGCGCCAGGACCCCGCCCTCGACCTCGACACCCTGGCGTTCTCTTGCGAGCCGAAGGTCGACGGCGTCGCCATGTCGCTCACCTATGCAAAGGGGCGTTTCGTGCAGGCGGCGACGAGGGGCGACGGCCTCACGGGGGAAGACGTCACCGCCAACGTGGCGACGATCGAGGAAGTGCCCAAGGTGCTCTCCAAAGGGGGCGGCCCGTATCCCGATCTGCTCGAGGTGCGTGGCGAGATCTACATGCCGGTCGCCGAGTTCGAGGCGATGAACAAGCGCCAGGCGGACGCGGGGGAGCGCCTCTTCGTGAACCCGCGCAACTCCGCGGCCGGCGCGCTGCGCCAGAAGGACCCGAAGATCACCGCCATGCGTCCGCTGCGCTTCTGGGCGTACCAGGTGGGCATCGTCGAGGGCGCGTCGGCGTGGCCCGCGGCCACGCAGAGGGACACCCTGGCCCGGCTGGCCCGGGCCGGGTTCCCCGTCAGTCCCGAGGCTCGGTCGGTCAAGGGCATGACCCAGGTCGTCGAGCGCTGCCGCGAGCTGGCCGAGGCACGCCACGACCTGGCCTATGAGATCGACGGCGTCGTCACCAAGGTCGACGACCTGGCACTGCACGCCGTCCTCGGCGCGACGTCGAGGGCACCGCGGTGGGCCATCGCGTTCAAGTTCCCCCCCGAGGAGCGCACGACCAGGCTCGTCGCCATCCACGTCTCCATCGGGCGTACCGGCCGGGCCACGCCATTCGCCCAGCTCGAGCCGGTCTTCGTGGGTGGCTCCACGGTCGGTGTGGCAACGCTGCACAACGAGGACCAGGTGGCGGCGAAAGACGTCAGGCCCGGCGACCTCGTCATCGTGCGCAAGGCGGGGGATGTGATCCCCGAGGTCGTCGGTCCCGTACCGGGCGGGTCGAAGCGCCGCAAGCCGAGGTGGAAGTTCCCCACCGCCTGCCCGTCGTGCGGCGAACCGCTGACGCGGTTGCCGGGCGAGAGCGACACGTTCTGCACCAACATCGACTGCCCGCAGCAGCGCGTCCAGCGCATCGCGCACTACGCCTCACGAGGAGCGATGGACATCGAGGGGCTGGGGGAGGAGCGGGTCGTCCAGCTCGTGGCGGCCGGCCTGGTCAACGACCCGGCCGACCTGTACCTGCTCAGGTCGGAGCAGCTGGTGGCACTCGAGAGGTTCGCCACCATCTCGGCCAACAATCTCGTGGCTGCCATATCCAAGTCGAGGGAGCAGCCGCTCAGCCGGCTCCTCGTGGCGTTGGGGATCCGCCATCTCGGGCCGACCGGCGCCCGGGCCATCGCCCGCGCCTTCGGGTCGCTCGATTCGATCCTTGCCGCGTCGGCCGACGAGCTGGCGGCGGTGGAGGGGGTGGGAGGTGTGATCGCGGCGAGCGTGGCCGAATTCCTGGGACAGCCCACCAACGAGGGGGTCGTGGCCCGTTTGCGGGAGGCCGGGGTCAATACGGAGGAGCCGGGCGCCGCCGGGCCGGCGGGCGGTGGTGAGGGGGCGGCGGGCACCACCGGGGCCCAGACGCTGGCCGGCAAGGCGGTGGTGGTGACCGGGGCGGTGCCGGGCTACACCCGCGAGGGGGCCGAGGAGGCGATCATGGCGCGCGGCGGGACTTCGCCGGGGAGCGTGTCGAAGAAGACCTTCGTGCTGGTCGTGGGCGACGCTCCGGGTGCCGCGAAGCTTCGGAAGGCCGAGGAGCTCGGCGTCCCCATCATCGAGGCGGCGTCCTTCGATGACCTCCTCGAGTCGGGGGAATTGGAAGGGTGACGCAGGTGGGGAGGTGTCCACCGAATGCGTGCCTGGGATCGGTAGCCTGAGTTCGCCCCGATGCCCCTGATTTCTGATTCCATCGGCCGGGTCCTTGGGAAGCGGTACCGGCTGCTCTCCGCACTGGGCACCGGCGCTTCCGCCCACGTCTTCCTGGCCGAGGACGTGTCCTTGCAGCGCCATGTCGCGGTCAAGGTCCTCCAGCCCGGGCTGGCCACCGACGAGGCGTTCTTGAAACGCTTTCGTGCCGAGGCGCGCTCGGTGGCGTCGCTGAACCACCCGCACGTCTTGCGCGTCTTCGACTGGGGCGAGGACACGGACGGGCCGTATCTCGTCTTGGAGTATCTCGGCGGGGGCTCGCTGCGCGACCTGCTCGACCGGGGGTCCTTGCTCTCGCACTCCCAGGCGGCCCAGCTGGGGACCGAGGTGGCGCAGGGTCTTGCGTATGCGCATGTCCGAGGCCTGGTGCACCGTGACATCAAGCCGGCGAACCTCTTGTTCGACGAGGAGGGCCGGGTGCGGGTGGCCGACTTCGGGGTCGCCCGTGCCCTGGCGGAGGCGGCGTGGACGGAGCCGGCGGGGGCGATGGTCGGGACGGCGCGCTACATCTCCCCGGAGGCGGCGGAGGGCAAGCCGGTCGACGGTCGGGCGGACGTCTACTCGCTGGCCCTGGTGTTGTACGAAGCCGTGACGGGGACCGTGCCGTTCGTGACGGATACCACGATGGGGACGTTGGCGGCCCGGATCGGCCAGCCGCTGCCGCACGACCCTGCCCTGGGCCCGCTCGATGACGTCCTGGCCCGTGCGGCGGCCCCCGACGTGGGTGCGCGCCTGGACGCCGCCGGCCTGGCCGCTCGGCTGGGTGCGCTGGCTGCTGCGTTGCCGACTCCGGCCCCCTTGCCGCTGGTGATCCCTCACCTGGAGGCCGCCACGCCCATATCTGGGTTCCGGGCGCCGGGAGTGCCGGAGTTGACCGAGACCGGGGTGGCGGCTGTCGGTGCTGCCGGCTCGACGTCCTCGACCGCCATCGCTCCGCTGGCGGCCGGCGCCCCGGTGGGGACGAAGGCGGGGCCGGGGGAGATCTTCGACGCCGAGCCCCATGGGGGCTCGGGCGGCCGACGTGGCGGCGGTGGCGGTGGCGGTCCGGCGCCGTCCCGGACGCGGAGCCGGCGCCGGATGTGGTGGATCATCGGGGCCGTCGCCCTGGTGGCGATCGTGGTCGGAGGGCTCGTTGCCGCCCTCGAGACGGACGTCTTCACGCCCTCCCATCCGACGCCCGCCCTGGTCAGCCTGCCGCTGTCCCAGGCCCGGGCTGATGTGGCCAAGGTCCATATGACGTTGGCCGTCGGTGTCCCGGTCAAGTCGATCACCGTGGGCGCCGGTGATGTGGTGTCCCAGAGCCCGAAGCCAGGGACGACCCTCAAGGAGGGCTCGACGGTCAACGTGGTGATCTCCGGCGGCAAGCCCGATGTGACCGTCCCCTCCCTGGCGAACATGTCCTGCGCCCAGGCCGCAACGACGCTCCAGGCGGCGCACCTCCAGGCAAGCTGCACGCCGGGGACATACGACGACAATGTTCCGGCGACCGTGATCATCTCGTGGTCGAGTGGATCCACCCAGGACCCGACGAGTGCGCCCTACGGAAGCACCATCACCATCGTCCCGTCCTTGGGCCATCAGCCAGCGACAGTGCCGAACATCCCGCAGACCTACACCTTCAACCAGGCTCAAGCCGCGTTGCAGGCAGTGGGGCTCACTGCGACGCAGAACCCCCAGTCGAGCCCCACCGTGCCGTCGGGCGACGTGATCTCGACGAACCCCGCCAGCGGGGCACAGGCGCCCTACGGCTCGTCCGTGACGGTCAACGTGTCCACCGGCCCGCCGACGACCACCGTGCCGAACGTGATTCAGGACACGGTGTCGCAGGCCACGAGCGCCCTGCAACAGGCTGGCCTCAGCGTCTCCGGGGTCTCGGGCAACCCGAACAACAACGTCATCGGCACGCAACCGTCGGTTGGCTCGACCGTCCCGACCGGTTCGTCGGTCCAGCTCTACACCCATTGACCGCCGCCGTGGCGCTCCCGTTCGACCCGGCCTGTGACCTCTGCGAAGCGGCGCGCATCTCGGAATGGCACCACGAGGATGACGTTTGCTGGGTGGCGGACTGCGAGGTGTGCGGAGTGCCGATGGTGGTGTGGAGGCACCACGGTCCGACGCCACCCGAAGGTGACGTGCAGCACATGATCGTCCAGCTGACCCGGGTGGCTGACGCCCGCTTCGGTGCCGGGGAGTGGTCGATCGACCGCGTCATGCGTCAGATCCCGGACCATTTCCACGCTCACGGGCGCGACCCGAACTGGTGGTTTCGCCGCTTCCGGTAGGCGCCTGGGACAAGTTCAGAGAATTTCGGCAACGGTAGGGTGTCCCAGGTGGAAACCCCCCGGGACGAGCGCTCCGACGTGCTGCTCGACCCTCAATACGACCCCGGCGGCGGGGCGATGGGGACCCTGGGTGCGGACGGTTCGGTCGAGACGAACTGGTTCAGCCTCTTGCATCGCCGCGTGTCGGCGCGGGCCGTGCGAAGTCCGCGTTACCAGTGGTGGGCGCTGGTCGCGCTGCTCGCCGGGCTGTTGTCGCTCAACATCACCTTTACCGTGTTCGTCGTCGCCCTTCCGACGGTCAAGGCGGACTTCCACACCAACTTCTCCGTGCTCGCCTGGGCTTCGACCGGCCCGCTGCTCGCCTTCGGCGTCGCCGCCCCGTTCTTCGGCAAGGCCGGGGACCTCTTCGGCCATCGGAGGCTGTATCAGTTCGGGCTCATCGGGGCCATGGTCAGCGCGATCCTGACCGCAACAGCGCCCAACGTCGGCATGCTGCTGTTCGCTCGCGCCCTCGACGGCGTGCAGGGCGCCGCCACAGGAACGGCGTCCATGGCGATCATCCTCGAACTCTTCTCGAAAGAGGACCGGGTCAAGGCACTCGGGTGGTGGTCGCTTGTCGGTGCCGGAGGTCCGGTTCTCGGAGTCACGCTCGGCTCACCGGTGATCCAGTTCTTCGGGTGGCGCACGCTGTTCTGGGGCCAGCTCGTGCTCCTGATCATCGCCTCCGTGGTGGTCGCCCTCTTGCTGCCGTCGGACAAACGTGCTCGTCGGAACTCCCCAGCGGACGTGATTTCCGACGGGAACGGGCGAGGGAGGCGGTCACACGTCTGGGAGGGCATGGACTGGGTGGGCAGCTGGAGCCTGGCTGGCGGCGTCACCGCCGCCATGCTCGTGTTGAGCATCGGCCCCATCGTTGGCTGGACGTCGCCGGCGGTGATCGCAGCGGGAGTGGCCGCGGCCGTCTTGGCGGTCGTCTTCATCTGGCGGGAATCGACGTTCACCACTCCGCTTGTCCCGACCACGTACTGGCGGCGCCGCAACTTCATGTTCCCGATGGGAACCAAGAGCTTCTCGAGCTTCGCTTACTTCGGAGGCTTCTTCCTGTTCCCCCTGCTCATGGAGCAGGTCTACGGCTACAGCGTCTCGCAGGTGGGATTCATCTCGGTGGCCCGCCCGTTGCTGTTCGCGATCAGCGCTCCGATCGCCGGCTACATGGCGGTGCGCACGGGAGAGAGGACCGCGACGCTCTTCGGCACGGTCGCCCTCTTTCTCTCGATGGTGCTGTTCGCCACCCTCGGTGCGACATCGGGCCTCTTGGTGATCCTCGCCGCATTAGCGCTGTCGGGGCTCGGTATGGGGGTGTCGATGCCGGCCACCTCGGCCACCATGTCGAACGAGCTGGCCGAATCGGAATACGGCGTCATGAGCGCCGCCCAGCTCCTGGCCACCCAGGTCGGGGAGGTGGCGGGGATCCAGGCGGTGCTGACGATTCAGGAATCGATCGCGCGGCGCTCGGGCCTGGGCAATGTGCACCACAGCACGGCGTTGCTCCACAGCTTCTCCGTCGCGTTCTGGGTGGGCGCCGTCGTTGCCGGGCTCTCGGTGGTGTGCGCGCTCTTCATCCGCTCCCTGCCACGGGGTGCCCGCGCTCCGGAGCTGCTCGCCGACGCCGCCTGAGAGGACTCGCTATTCGGTGATCTCCCGCAGCCGGGTGGCCAGTTCTGCGGCGTTGGGGTCACCTGCCGCGGGTGTGGCCTGCAGCGCCATCAGCTTGGCCATGTCCCCCTCGACCCGTACCTTGCCGGCCATGAATGCCTGCATGCCGGCTTGGGGATTCCCCTCGACGAGGATCGCCTTTGCCGTGTCGTAGTCAACCGTCACCTTGAGGTCCTGAACCTCCAGGTGGCCGATGTCGAGAACGAGCTCGCCATTCGAGGTGTCCATGTGGGCGTGGATGTCGTCCTCGGAGAAGGGAACCGCTGTCACGACGAGGTTCATACGAACGACGTGGGGGATGGGAGGCGTCTTGCCTTCGTACTCGGCCCGGATCTTGCGGGCCTCGTCCAACCATTCGTCGCTGAGGAACGGGTACGACGGCATTGCGGTGCTCCTTCGTCTTCGGTCTTGTTCTTCGGTCTCGGTCTTGGTGCAGGACCTCGGTCGCCCCGCCCGGAGCCATGTGGGCCGCCGGAACCCTACCCGCCTCGCCGGTAGGCTGCCGCAGCGTGACCTCCCCAATCATTCCCGGCGCCGAGCCCTATTCCGCAACCGGCGACGGCCGAGGCGCGCTCGGTGCTGCACGGGTTCACCGGCAACCCCCAATCCATGCGTGGCCTGGCGTTGGCGCTGACCGACGCTGGGTTCACGGTCGAGATGCCGCTGCTGCCGGGGCACGGGACGGACATCTCCGACATGCTCCCGACCCGATGGAGGGACTGGTCGGATGCGGCCGAGGCGGCCTATGACGAGCTGGCCGCGCGCAGTGACTCCGTCGTGGTGGTCGGGCTCTCCATGGGCGGAATGCTGAGCGTGTGGCTCGCCCAGCGCCACCCTGAGATCGCGGCCATTGTCGTGGTCAACCCGCTCATCGCGCCTCCCGACGCCGACACCCTGGCGCTGGCCGAGTCGATGATCGAGAACGGCGACGAGGTCGCGCCAGGCATCGGATCCGATATCGCTATGGAGGGCGCAGTCGAGTCCGCCTACCCCGGCCTCCCGTTGCGGGCGGCACTCTCGCTCTTCGCCGCCGCGTCAGAAATCGAAGCCGACATCGAGTCGGTGACCTGCCCCGTTCTCGTGTTCACGAGCGTGCAGGACCATGTGGTCGATCCGAGATCGAGCGATATCCTCGCCGCGCGTGCCAAGGGCCC
Organism: uncultured Acidimicrobiaceae bacterium; assembly: GCA_963730395.1. Taxonomy (GTDB): domain Bacteria; phylum Actinomycetota; class Acidimicrobiia; order Acidimicrobiales; family RAAP-2; genus Bog-473. The sequence continues at coordinate 311,228 of CAVSSK010000021.1, forward strand.
GGTCGAGCGGGTGACGCTGGAACGCAGCTACCACGTCGCCACGCTGGACTATGACAAGGACGAGATCGAGTTGCGCACGGTGGAGTTCGTGACCAATCTCCTGTCGTCGCCGCGGCCGTGAGTCAATCCGGAGACGCGGCACCGGCCCGCGTGACTCTCAGTCGGGAAGACGTGATCCACGTGGCACACCTGGCTCGCCTTGAGCTGAACGACGACGAAGTCGAGCTCTTCACGGCGCAGCTGCGCACCGTGCTCGACCATGCCGCCGACGTGGCCGCGCTGGACCTCTCTCACTTGGAGCCGTCCTCCCACCCCATCTCGCTGGAGAACGTGCTGCGCCCCGACGAGCCGCGGCCCAGCCTGGACCGGGACGAGGTGCTCGCCCAGGCGCCGGCGGTGGAGGACCACCAATTCCGTGTGCCCCGAATCGGAGGCGAGGCGCCATGACCGGTGCGCTGGCCCTGGCAGCCGAGGTTCGCGCTGGGAAGCGGCGAGCCCGGGAGGTGGTGGAGGAGGCACTCGCCGCGGTGGTGGAGGGCGATGGGGATCTCAATGCGTTCCTCACCGTCTTGGGCGACGAGGCCCGGGCGCAGGCCGACGCGGTCGATGCGGCAGTGGCCGCGGGGCGCGACCCCGGCCCTCTGGCGGGTGTACCCGTCGCGCTGAAGGACAACCTGTGCACGCGCGGTGCTCCCACTACATGCGGCTCGAAGATCCTGGACGGTTGGCGCCCCCCATACGACGCGACCGTGGTGCAGTCCCTGCGCGCCGCTGGAGCCATCTCGCTGGGCAAGACCAACATGGATGAGTTCGCGATGGGCAGTTCGACCGAGAACTCGGCCTTCGGTCCGACCCGCAACCCGCGGCACACCGACAAGGTCCCTGGAGGCAGCAGCGGCGGCTCGGCAGCCGCGGTGGCAGCCGGCTTCGCCCCACTCGGGCTTGGCTCCGATACCGGTGGATCGATCCGCCAGCCCGCGGCGCTCTGCGGCGTGGTCGGGATGAAGCCAACGTACGGTCGCATCTCGCGTTATGGCCTGGTCGCCTTCGCCAGCTCGCTCGACCAAATCGGACCATTCGCCGCCACGGTGGAGGACGCCGCACTTCTCTATGACGTACTGGCGGGACATGACCCACTCGACAGCACTTCGTTGCCATCGATCCCCGAGCCCACGCTGGCGTCGGTGCACGAGGGTGTCGAGGGTATCCGGGTCGGCCTTTGCCGCGACCTCGTGGACGGCTGCGCGCCGGATGTGGCGGCGCGGGTGCACGGGGCGGCCGATGCGCTGACTGGCGCTGGGGCCAAGGTAGAGGAGATCTCGGTGCCCGAGTTCGCCTACGGGCTGTCTGCCTACTACCTCATCGCTCCGGCTGAGGCGTCGTCGAACCTTGCCCGCTACGACGGGGTCCGCTACGGGCTCCGTGTCGACGGCGAGGACTCGGAAGCCATGAACACCGCCACCCGCACCGCTGGCTTCGGCGCCGAGGTCAAGCGCCGGGTGATGCTGGGCACATACGCGCTGTCGGCCGGCTACTACGACGCCTATTACGCCCAGGCCCAACGGGTCCGCACGCTGGTCATGCGGGCGTTCGACCGGGCATACGAGTCGGTGGACGTGCTGCTCGGCGCGACGGCGCCGACGACGGCGTTCGACCTGGGGGCGAAGGTCGACGACCCGATGGCCATGTACATGAATGACGTCTGCACGATCCCATCCAACCTGTCGGGACACCCCGCCGCGTCGGTCCCGTTCGGCACCGGCGACGACGGCCTGCCGGTCGGTGTGCAGGTGCTCGCACCAGCGCTCGGGGAGGCGATCCTGTTCCGTGTGGCCCAGGTTGTGGAGGACCATGCACCGCAGAGGTCGGGATCGTGAGCACCGAATGGGAGATGGTGATCGGGCTCGAGGTCCACTGCGAGCTGGCGACGGTGACGAAGCTGTTCTGCGGGTGCCGCAATTCTTTCGGCGACGAGCCCAACGTGAACATCTGCCCCGTCTGTCTCGGTTTGCCGGGATCGTTGCCGATCCTCAACGAGCAGGCCGTCGAGCTGGCCATGCGGATCGGTGCGGCCCTCCACTGCGACATCCGGCCTTCAGAGTTCGCCCGCAAGAACTACTTCTATCCGGATCAGGCCAAGGACTACCAGATCAGCCAATACGACCGGCCACTCAATGTCGGAGGCTGGCTGGAGCTGCCCGACGGTTTCCGCGTCGGCGTGACGCGGGCACACATGGAGGAGGACACCGGCAAGCTCACCCATGTCGGTGGGAGCGGGCGCATCAACGCGGCTTTGCACGCGCTGGTCGACTACAACCGCTCAGGGGTGCCGCTGGTCGAGATCGTGAGCGAACCCGACATCCGTAGCGTGGCCCACGCCCGAGCCTATGCAGCCGAGTTGCGCGGCATCCTCGTGGCGACGGGTGCGTCCGACGGCCGCATGGAGGAGGGCTCCATGCGAGTGGACGCCAACGTGTCGGTCCGCCCTGCCGGGAGCGACGTATTCGGCACTCGCTGCGAGATCAAGAACCTCAATTCGCTGCGCTCGCTCGTCCGGGCGATCGAGTACGAGGCGGCCCGCCAGATCGCGATCCTCGAGTCCGACGGCGTCGTACGGCAGGAGACGCGGCACTGGGACGAATCGGCTGTGCGCACCGAGTCGATGCGTTCCAAGGAGGAGGCCAACGACTACCGCTACTTCCCAGAGCCCGATCTGGTGCCGCTGGACCCTGATGCTGAGTGGCAGGCGCGGGTGCAGTCAGGACTCGGAGCGATGCCGTCGGAGCGCCGGGCTGAGCTTGCCACCGCCCTTGGGGGCGCACCGAGCGCCGCGGAGACCGACCAGATCCGTGCCGTGGTCGATCTGGGGCTGGACGCACTCGTGAGCGCAGCCGCAGAGGCAGGGGCGCCGCCGGCGCTGGCGCTGGCTCGGGCCGCCAACGAGGTGGCGGCACAGGGCGATGTCGGTTTGCGGCTCGACGCGAGCTCCTTTGCCGGTCTTCTGGCGATGGAGTCGGATGGCCGGCTCTCGGCCACGCAGTCCAAGACGGTGCTGGGGGCCCTCATCGAGCGCGGTGGCGGTGACCCGGTGGCGGTGGCAAAGGAGATGGGCTTCGAGGCACTTGGGGCGGACACGCTGTCCGCAGTGCTCGACGAGGTCATCACCTCACATCCCGAGGAGTGGGCCCGATTCATCGGGGGAGACGACAAGCTGATGGCCATGTTCACCGGCGAAGTCATGAAGGCGACGTCCGGCAAGGCCAACGGCAAAGAGGTCGCGGCAGAGCTACGTCGCCGCCGCGGTTAACCCGACGAACCTGTTCTCGACACAGACGTGACGGCCGTCCAGATCGGAGAGGGGCGTGACGTCATGATCCGGCCCGAAGGCCCGACGAAGGTCAATTCCCGATTGGCGTTCCCCGTCATGCTCCACCCGTCACTATGGACGAGGTGATGGTGGTGGAGGCACAGGAGCGCGAGGTTGTGGAGGTCTGTGCGCCCGTCCGCTTTCCAGGGCACCACGTGGTGGGTGTTGGTGAACGTCGCGTTCGTGCACCCGGGGAACCGGCAGTGGCGATCTCTGCGCATGACCTCCCGGCGCTGGGCGTCGGTCGGTTCCCGCCGGGCCCTGCCCTCGTACATCGTGTGGCCCACGTCGTCGTCGACACCGATCGCGATCGTGGCGTCGCATGCGATTCGTCGGACGGTCTCGCAGCTGATGAGCCCGTCTCGCTCCAGTTGGCCCGCCAGCCCGGTCACCTCGCCTGACTCATCGAGCAGGGCCGCCAGCGGCACATGGGCCACGATGAAGTACGGGCTCGCAGTCGCGCCCCGAGCCGACGAGCGGATCATCCCCATGAAGCCGTCGCACAGGCGTTGGTCCCACGGTGTCTCGCCGTCGGACGGGATCTGGCGAGCTCGGGCGTGGAGGCAGGCCCGGGTCTCGGCGTAGGACTCGGGTGGCAGCTGGACGGTCATGGTGCGGAACTGGTCGTTGAAGCGGAGGAAGCGCCGCTCGTGGCTGGACTCGGCACGGGTCTCCGGCCGGGCTGCGTTCGAGCGGGCCAGTTCGGCGAGCTGGCGCACCGAGCATGTCCGAGCCTGTTCACGCAGGCCCTGGTCGGTCTCGGGCGTCGCGGTGTCGGCGACGGCTCGGACCTTGTCGAGGGAGAGGTCGCCGTCGCACAGACCGGCGACGAGGTGCGGGATGTCCCATGCCTTCTCGCCCAGGTGTGCGTAGGCGCGTGCCGTGGGTGTCGAGACGCCGAAGCGCTCCACGGCCCATGCCTCAGCGGACGTCGCCCCGTCTTGTCGATACGTCTGGCGCCGTTCGACCTCGCCAAGCAGCACGACGATGGCCCCTTCCACCACTGCCTTTTCGCGGAACAGCCGGTCGAGACGGTCCGTGATTTCCTCGTTCGACAGGGCCGCTGCCGCACTGATCACGGCAGCGGCAGCGGCAGCGGTCGGCAGTGTCGGTGGCGGTGTCGCCGGCAGGCATCACCATCAAAACGGTCCCGCCCGGCACCGAAATGTCTAGAGCGATTTAGTCGATGATCCCCGAGATGTAGCGGTCGAGGGTCGGGCCGGCCCAGCGGGCGATCTGCCTGGGTGCGGCCGTCGAGACCGGCGGCACACGCAGGATGTAGCGGGTGAACGCCAGTCCCATCAGCTGGGAGGAGACGAGGGCGCGCCGCTGACTGGTCAGGGCAGCACTCTCGCCGGGGTTGGTCGGGCTGTTCTGCCAGACCCGCTCGGCCACGAACTCGCGCATCGCATCGGCCACGCTGGTCGATGCCGCCATGCCGGCGACACACGCTGCGAAGGAGGAGCCCGATCCCTCCGCCTCGTCCCACATGGTCAAGAAGCCCATGATGATCCCCGCACCTACCGACGTCACCGAAGAAGCGGACCCGGAAGAGCCGGAGTTCGACTGCTCTTGGACATGGCGCGGGTCGAAGGGCAGAGCCATGGCGGCCACGAAGAGACTGGCCTTTCCGTCGAAGTAATGGTGGACCAGCGCGGGGTCGACGCCGGCTTGTCGGGCGATGGCACGGAGGCTGGCCCCGTCGTAGCCCTTGGCCGCGAAGACGCGCTTGGCGGCCTCGACGATGGCACCCCGGGTGTCGGCTTTGCCGGGCCGCCGCCCCACCGCTTTCATCGTCGCCCCGGCCCAAAAGGGCGGGTCAATGGGTATTCACCGGTCATCAATTCTGTGGTACAACTCACCAGTGATGAATTATAGGAGGTGCCGGCGGTGCGTGTAGGGACGCAGGAGCGACAGACGGAAACTCCGGAGGTCACGGGCCTCGGCCGACTGGCCGGTCGGTGCTACGACCGGCGCCGCCTTGTGCTCGTGCTGTGGATCTTGGCCCTGGTCGGGATCACCGTCGTGGCGCAGATGGTGGGCACCCACTTCCAGAACAAGTTCACCGCCGGCAGCACGCAGTCACAGCAGGCCACCGACCTGCTGAGCGCACGGTTCCCCTCCCACGCCGGCGACACCGCCGACGTCGTCTTCCGTACGACCACCCCCATCGCCGCCAACGAGGCGGGGATCAACGGCGTGGTGGACGCCCTCCGGCCTCTTGGCCACGTGTCGAGCGTGACGGGCCCCTTCTCACCGGCTGGTGCGCACCAGATCTCGACTCATGCCAACATCGCCTACGCCGTCGTCCAGTTCGACGAGACGACGTCGAACCTGCCCACGGGCGCAATCAACGACGTCATCAGCACCGCCGAGGGCGCCGCGCACCCGGGCTTCCAGGTCGCCCTGGGTGGCTACCCCATATCGTCGGTGGCCAAGGTGTCGCCGGGAGCGAGCGAGGGCATCGGCATCACCGCGGCGATCATCATCATGCTCCTCGCCTTTGGCTCCGTCGTCGCCATGGGTCTCCCCATCATCACGGCCCTGTTCGGGTTGGGCATCGGCGTGGCGCTGCTCGAGCTGGTGACGCACTTCCTCGTCGTACCGAACTTCTCACCTGAGATGGCGGCGATGATCGGCATCGGCGTGGGGATCGACTACGCGCTCTTCATCGTCACCCGGTACCGGCAAGGCATCTTCGAGGGGCGCGACCCGCGCAACGCCGTCGTGACATCGCTGATGACGTCGGGCCGCTCCGTCCTGTTCGCCGGCGGGACGGTCGTCATCTCGTTGTTCGGGCTCTTCCTCATCGGCCAGCCGTACATGATCGGCCTGGCGACGGCCTGCATCGCCGCCGTCCTCATGGTCCTCGTGGCGGCACTGACGCTGCTGCCCGCCATGCTCGGCTTCGCCGGAAGCGCCATCGACAAGGCGCACATCCCGGGTCTGCTGCAGAGCGGCGGGCCGCCGCCCGAGAACGGCTTCTGGCACCGCTGGAGCCGGCTCATCCAACGCCGGGCCTGGATCGCCGGCAGTCTGGCCATTGTCGCCCTGGTCGCTCTCGCCGTGCCGATGTTCGGCATGCGCCTCGCCTTCACCGATGCCAGCAACGACCCGACGACCCAGACGACGAGGCAGGCCTACGACCTGCTGAGCCAGGGGTTCGGCGTCGGGTTCAACGGCCCGCTCGTGGTCGCCGTCGACATGCACGGCCCGGCCGACCAGCCGACCGTCCAGCGCCTCGAGTCCGCGCTGCGAGCGGGCGTGCCTGACGTGGCCTTCGTGGCGCCGGCCCAGTACAACGCCACGAAGACGGGCGCCGTCATCATCGTGACCCCGAGCACCTCGCCCCAGTCCGCCCAGACCGAGACCCTCGTCCAGACCCTCAGGAACGACGTCATACCACCGGTGGTCTCAGGGACCGACGTGAACGCGCTCGTAGGCGGGCAGACTGCCGGCGGCATCGACGCCGCGAACTTCCTCGGGAGCCGGCTCTTCCTCGTGATCGGCGCCGTGCTCGTGCTGTCCTTCCTGTTGCTGATGACCGTGTTCCGCAGCATCGTGATCCCGCTCAAGGCGGTCATCATGAACCTGCTGAGCGTCGGCGCCGCCTACGGTGTCCTGGTCGCCGTGTTCCAGTGGGGGTGGGCCGGCGGGGTGATCGGGATCGGCGAGAAGGGACCGATCGATCCCTGGATCCCGGTCACCCTGTTCACCATCCTGTTCGGGCTCTCGATGGACTACGAGGTGTTCCTGCTCTCGCGCATCCGCGAGGAATGGCTGCGCACAAGTGACAACTCGGAGTCTGTGGCCGACGGCCTGGCCGTGACCGGCCGCATCATCACGGCGGCGGCAGCCATCATGTTCTGCGTCTTCGCCTCGTTCGTGATCAACGATCCGCTGCACATCTTGAAGGTCTTCGGCCTCGGGCTCGCGGTCGCAGTGCTGATCGACGTGACGCTGGTGCGCATGGTGCTCGTGCCCTCCGTCATGGAGCTCCTGGGTTGGCGCAACTGGTGGATGCCCCGTTTCCTCGATCGGTCCATCCCGACCATCGGCGTCGAGGTGACACCGGCGCCGGTGCCGACCCCGGTCTGAACGCGCCGGGGCCGCCGGTGGTCGGGGACCAGCCGGCCCACGCGATCGGCTGTCCCCCTCGGATCGGGCGACCCTCCCGCTAGTTTGGATCCGTGCACAACGAATCGGAGCCGCGGTCCACGCTCGTGTCCCTCAACCCCGGGCGTGACGTGCAGAGGGTGGGCACGGCCGCATTCCTCGGAGAGGACGTCCGCAAGATCCACGACCCCGTGTGGGCGGTGCTCGGCAATCTCGGAGACAGCCAGTGCTATCTGGGCGTCCCGCAGAAGGTGCAGGCCGTCCAGGCCGCCCTGTCCCGCCGTATTGCCGAGGACGACCTGGCGGTCCGGTTGATACCACCCGCGTTCACCCTGGGTGTCTCGGACGGCCAGCTCAACGGCACTCCTGAGATGCGGTTCTCCCTGGTCGGTCGCGAGCTCGTCCACGACGTGGCAGACGTCCACCTGGCGGCGAACAGCGTCGCCGGACTGGTCGCCGTCGTGGCGTGCGACAAGCCCCCAGTCGGGACGGTCGCCGCCGTGCTCGAGAACAACACACCCGCGGTCATCCTTTCCGACGGCCCGATCAGGCCCGGGATCGATCCCCAGACGGGAGCCCGCATCGATCTCGTGTCGGCCTTCCAGGTGGTTGACCAGGACGCCGAGGTCCGCACCCGGTACGCGCTCAACGCCTGTCCCGGCCAGGGCAGCTGCGGGGGCATGTTCACCTACAACACCATGCAGACCTTCATTGCGGTCCTCGGGCTCGAGCCGCTGCACATGGTGTCCCCGCCATCGGATGATCCGCGCCGGCTGACCGAGTTCCCCGACCAGACGGTCGACTGCCTGCTCGCCATGACGAGCCGGGGCATCCGGCCGCGCGACATCGTGACACCGGCATCGCTCCGCAACGCCCTGACGGTCACCATCGCCATGGGGGGCTCTACAAATGTGCTGCTGCACAGCGTCGAGATCGCCCGCGCCGCGGGTATCGACCTGTGGGACGACGTGCTCAGCCAAGACGAATTCAACCAGCTGGCTCGGCGATTGCCGGTGCTGGTCAACATGCGACCGTTCGGCGACTACTCGATGGTGGACGTGGACGCCAAAGGTGGGCTGCAGGTCATCGCCAACGAGCTCCTCGAGGCCGGTTTCCTCGACGGCGACGCGATGACCTGCACGGGCGAGACCCTGGCCGAACAGCTCCGACGGCTTGCCCCGCCGGCCCCGGATCGTGACGTGATCTACCCGGTCGAGAAGCCCTTCAAGGACACCGGCGGCCTTCGTCTGCTCCGCGGCAACCTCGCGCCCGAGGGTGGTGCGATCCTCAAGGTGGCCGGCGTCGAGGGCGGTGTCCGAGACGGCGTCTTCACCGGCCGCGCCCGCGTGTTCAACGGTGAGCGCACCCTCATCGAGGCCCTCGACACGCACCCCGACAGCTTCGAGGACAACGACATGGTGGTGATCCGCTACGAGGGGCCCCGAGGCGCCCCGGGCATGCCGGAGCTGCTCGACCCCACCTCTCGGATCACGACCCTCTGCCGCCAGCGACACATCACCATCGCTCTGATGACCGACGCTCGCTTCTCGGGGGGATCGGTCGGTTTGGTCATCGGCCACGTCGCCCCCGAAGCTCTTCTCGGCGGACCGATCGCGCTCGTCGAGGACGGGGACACCATCGTGGTCGACCTGACCACCGATCGCCTCGACTGCGTGCAGTTCGGCGATCCCGACGTGTTCGAGCGACGAGCCACGGCATGGCGAGCGGCGGTCGAGGCGAACGGGGGAGTCCACCCGGACGCCGCATCGGTGACCGACCGGGTGCTGGCGCGGATGCGGGCGACGGCGCTGCCCGCCCTCCTGGGCGGGGGCATGGCAACCCCCTCGCCCACGTGACCGTCTGACCGGGCCCGGCGGTCGGGGTGGGAGCCCGCCGAGAAGGCCCGGGGTTGTACGAGACCCGGCGGCGTGCCAGAATATGGACCTCATGCAGGCACGCAGCGCCCGACCCGAGATTCTGGTACTCGTAACGTAGGGGCGCGTCCGCATCACAACGCGCCTCTCGACCTCCCGCCCCGGGGGGTCGTTTCAATTTCCGGCCCGATTCAACCGACACACGCGGAGGGGATTCATATGAAGCTCACAGGAGCGCAGGCCCTCATCAAGAGCCTCGAGATGCAGGGGGTCGACGTCATGTTCGGCCTGCCCGGCGGAGCCATCCTGCCCGTCTACGACCCGATCATCGACTCCTCCATTCGACACATCCTGGTCCGTCACGAGCAGGGCGCCGGCCACATGGCCGAGGGCTACGCCATGGTCACCGGGAAGCCGGGCGTGGCGATGGTGACCAGCGGCCCCGGCGCCACCAACATCGTCACGCCGCTCGCCAACGCGTACATGGACTCGACCCCGCTGATCGTGGTGTCGGGCCAGGTCGCCACCGGCTCCATCGGCACCGACGCCTTCCAGGAGTGCGACATCACCGGCGTCACCATGGGCATCACCAAGCACAACTGGCTCATCAAGCACGTCGAGGACATCCCGAGGGTGGTCGCCGCCGCCTTCCACGTCGCAACCACCGGGCGGCCGGGACCGGTTCTGATCGACCTTCCCAAGGACATCTCCAACGCCACCATGGAGTGGTACTGGCCGTCGTCCATCGACGAGCTCGACCTCCCCGGGTACCACCCGGTCACCTTCGGCGACCCGGTCCTGGTGGGGCAGGCCGCCGAGCTCATCTCCGGGGCCCAGCGCCCCGTGCTCTACGTCGGCGGCGGGGTGCTCAAGTCCCGCGGCGCCGAGGCGCTGCGCGCGCTGGCCGAGCGCACCGGCATCCCGGTGGTGACGACGTTGATGGCCCGTGGCGCCTTCCCCGACTCGCACCCCCAGGCCCTCGGGATGCCGGGGATGCACGGGCACTACACGGCCGTGACGGCGATGCAGCGGAGCGACCTCCTGGTGAGCCTCGGGGCGCGCTTCGACGACCGGGTCACGGGCAAGATCAGCGCCTTCGCTCCCGACGCCAAGATCATCCACGTCGACATCGACCCCGCCGAGCTGGGCAAGGTCCGCGTCCCGGACGTCGGGATCGCCGGCGACTGCCGCCGGGTGATCGAGGAGTTGCTGCTCGCCATGGACGCCCGGGCGGACCGGCCGGTGGTGCAGGACCTCGCGCCGTGGTGGCGTCAGATCCGCGAATGGCAGGAGCGTTTCCCGCTCCACTACGCCGACGCCGACGGCGGTGCGATCAAGCCGCAGAACGTCGTGGAGCAGCTGCGCGACTCGGCCCCGGCCGATACCGTCGTGGTCGCCGGCGTGGGCCAGCACCAGATGTGGGCCTCGCAGTATTGGAACTTCGAGCACCCCTACACGTGGGTGAACTCCGGGGGCGCCGGCACCATGGGCTTCGCCGTCCCGGCCGCCATCGGCGCCAAGGTGGGCCGGCCGGAGCGCACCGTCTGGGCCATCGACGGTGACGGCTGCTTCCAGATGACGGCGCAGGAGCTCGTGACGGCGAGCTCGGAGCAGATCCCGGTCAAGATCGCCATCCTCAACAACGCCTATCTGGGCATGGTGCGCCAGTGGCAGGAGATGTTCTACGGGGAGCGCTACTCGGAGGTCTACCTGTCACCCGACCTGCCCGACTACGTGAAGTGGGCCGAGGCGATGGGGTGCGTGGGCATCCGGGCCGAGACGCCCGAGGACGTGGGGCCGGCCATCGAGAAGGCGAACTCCATCGACGACCGGCCCGTCGTCGTCGACTTCCGCACCGACGCCTTCGAGAAGGTGTTCCCGATGGTGGCCGCCGGCTCCTCCAACGACGACATCGTTGTGCACCCCGACCTGCGGGGGGGCTCGTGACGCCGGCACAGCTGACCTCCGTGCCGGGCGGGAAGGGCGCGTCGCCCCGCCACCACATCCTCTCGGTGCTGGTGGAGAACAAGGCCGGCGTGCTCGCCCGCGTGGCGGGGCTCTTCAGCCGCCGCGGCTTCAACATCTACTCGCTGGCCGTCGCACCGACGGACGAGGACGAGCACTTCAGTCGCATCACCATCGTGGTGGACGTCGAGTCCGCGCCGTTGGAGCAGGTGATCATGCAGCTGGACAAGCTCGTCAACGTGGTCTCCATCGGCGAGCTCTCGCCGACCGAGGCCGTGGAGCGGGAGCTCGTGCTGGTGACGGTCGCGGTGGGTCCGACCGAGCGGTCACAGGTGATCCAGCTGGTGGGTGTCTTCGGTGGCGAGGTGGTCAGCGTCGGCGCCGACCGTCTGACCGTGATGCTGGCCGGCCGGCCCGAGAAGATCGACGACTTCGAAGGGCTGCTCGAGCACTACCAGGTCGTCGAGCTCCAACGGACCGGGCGGGTGGCCCTGCCTAAGCTAGATCGCCACTGATCGAACCAAGAAGAGAGAGAAGCCGCCATGGCCACGCTGTACTACGAATCCGACGCCGACCCCAGCTTGATCGCCGGCCGCAAGGTGGCCATCCTCGGCTACGGGTCGCAAGGGCACGCGCATGCGCTGAACCTGCTGGAGTCGGGAGTCGACGTCCGGGTCGCCCTGCGTGAGGGCAGTTCCAGCCGGCGCAAGGCCGAGGAGGCGGGACTGCGGGTCACGTCGCTGGCCGACGCCGCCGCCGAGGCCGACGTGATCATGGTCCTGCTGCCCGACACCGAGCAGAAGGCCGCCTATGACCAGTTCGTGGCGCCCCACCTCAACGACGGCGACTGCCTGATGTTCGCCCATGGGTTCAACATCCGCTTCGAGCAGATCGTGCCGCCACCGGGCGTCGACGTCACCATGGTGGCGCCCAAGGGTCCCGGTCACCTGGTGCGCCGGACGTACACGGAGGGCGGCGGCGTGCCGTCGCTCATCGCAGTCCACCAGGACGCCACGGGCAAGGCGCGCGAGCTCGCGCTGTCCTACGCCCATGCCATCGGCGCCACCCGCGCCGGGGTGCTGGACACCACCTTCGACGAGGAGACGGAGACCGACCTCTTCGGCGAGCAGGTCGTCCTGTGCGGCGGCCTGACGGCCCTCGTGACGGCCGGCTTCGAGACGCTCGTCGACGCCGGGTACCAGCCGGAGTCGGCCTACTTCGAGTGCCTGCACGAGCTCAAGCTCATCGTGGACCTGATGTACGAGCAGGGCATCGCCGGGATGCGCTACTCCATCTCGGACACGGCGGAGTACGGCGACCTGACGCGAGGCCCCCGAGTCATCAACGACGCCGTCCGCGCCGAGATGCAGACCATCCTCGACGAGATCCGCGACGGCTCCTTCGCCCAGGAGTGGATCGCCGAGAACAAGGCTGGCCGGCCCCGGTTCCAGACGCTCCGCGAGGAGGGAAAGGCCCACCAGATCGAGAAGGTCGGCCAGGAGCTGCGCGCCATGATGCCGTTCATCTCCGCCGGCAAGACCCGGGTCCAGGACGCCTCGGGCGGTTGACCAGGGGCTATGGGCCCCTCCGCAGAGAGGTTGACATGACATCATAGTGATGTCACAGTGACATCATGAAGATGTCACTGGTGCTCGACGGGCTGACCTCGGACGTGGCGGCGGTCGGTGAGCTCGGTGACGACGCGGTGGCCGAGGCGGCCGAGCGGATCGCCGCCGTGCTGGCCCGGTCGGCCCCGACCCGCGTCCTCGACCTGTTGTCCGACGCCGCGGCGGAGCTGTCGGCCGACCTGCCCGAGGGGCGCGTCGAGGTCCGGGTCGGCGGCGACGACGTCGGCCTGGCCTACGTCGAGGACGAGCACGTCCCCGACGGCGATGGCGACGGCGCCCTCTCGGCTCGCATCACTCTCCGACTCGGCGAGAGCCTGAAGGTCCGGGTCGAGGAAGGCGCAGCGAGCGAGGGCGTCTCGGTCAACACGTTCATCGTGCGCACGCTCGAGCGCGGGACATCTGCACAGAGGAGCCGTTCTCGGCGAGGCGGGAACCGCCTGCGCGGGTACGGCACGACTTGAAGGGACAGACGGAGATGGAGAAGACATTCGAGACGCCGGGGGCCGTCCGGCTCCACGTGGAGAACGAGGTCGGCCTGGTCGTGATCACCGCGCGCGAGACGAACGCCACGGTGGTCTCGCTCGAGCCCACCACGCCCGGAGGGGACGAGCTCGTCGAGCGCGCCGCCGTGGAGTGCCGACCTTCGGCAAACCGCCAGATCGTGGCGGTGAAGGTCCCGAGCCTGCGCGGCAGGCGCTTGCTCCGTCGCGATGCGGTGACCGTGCGCGTCGAGGTGCCCGAGGGCAGCGACGTCAAGGTGATCACGGGCTCGGCCGACATCGAGATCACCGGGCTCATCAATACGGCGGACCTCGCCTCCTCGAGCGGGGACATCTCGGCCGACGACGTGACGGCCGATGCGGTGGCCAAGACGGCCAGTGGCAACGTCACGATGGGCGTCGTCGGTGGTGACCTCCGCGTGCACACCGCGTCGGGCGATCTGCGCTGCTCCAGCGTGGCCGGCACGGCCGTGTTCGCGACAGCGTCGGGTGACCTGGAGGTCGGTGCCGCCGCCAGCACGGTGGAGGTCAAGGCGACCTCGGGGAACGTGCGACTGGGGGAGCTGTCGCACGGCGCACGGATCGTCAACGTCTCGGGTGACGTGCGGGTCCTCGCTCTCGGCGAGGGCACCCTGGTCGTCCGGTCCGTCTCGGGGAACGTCTCCGTGGGCGTCGCCGAGGGAGTGGACCTCCATGTCGACGTGCAGACGTTGTCGGGCTCGGTCCACTCGGACATCCCGCTCGACGACGCCCCGCGCTCCGGGCGTCGCGACGTCCAGGTCGACCTCAGCGTCCGCAGCGTGTCGGGTGACGTCGAGATCGCGAGGGCGCTGGAACAGGTCGCCTGACTCGAGCAGTCGCGGTACGGGTCAGCCGAAGACCGCGGATCAGCCGCCCGGGAGGGAACCCCGTGCCCGTCGGCCGGTGCACCCGACACGGCTCCCCGCTACATTCGAGACGTCGAAGGAGCAGGCCATGCAACTGACCCGTCTCGATGAACCGGCCGAGTACGCCAGACGGCGCGAGGAGCTGCGGGAGGCCGAGGTGGAGCTCATGCACCACCGCGAGAAGGTGGCATCGCTCCGGCGCCAACTGCCGCCCGGCACCCCGGTCGCGGACTACGAGTTCCTCGAAGGGCCCCGACGCCTTGCTGACGGTGACGAACCCGTGACCTCCGTGCGGCTGAGCGAACTGTTCACGTCGCCGGAGCGGGCGCTCGTCGTCCAGCACGTGATGTACGGCAAGCTCCAGACGTCACCCTGCCCCATGTGCACCATGTGGATCGACGGCCTCAACGGTGTCGTGCGCCACATCGGCCAGAATGCCGACTTCGTGGTCGCCGCCGCCGCCGATCCGCCACAATTGCGGGCCCATGCCCGCGACCGCGGCTGGGACAACGTCCGCTTGCTCAGCTGCGGCGACAACCGTTTCCAGTACGACCTGGGCGCCGAGGACGAGGCGGGCAACCAGGACTCGACGATCTCGGTCTTCGTGCTCGACGCCGACGGCTCGCCCCGCCACTTCTACACCTGCCACCCGAGCATGGCCGACGACATCCCCGAGCGGGGCATCGACCTGCTCTCGCCGGTCTGGAACCTGCTCGACCTCACGCCGCACGGACGTGGGGAGTGGTACGCCGGGCTGGACTACTGACGTGCCGTTCGCCCGACCCTCCGACATGCTGGCGGGAGAGCCCCTTCCCGGGTGGAGTGGCCGCTTCCTCCATTCCGCGAACATGACGTTCGCCCACTACGACATCGCGGCCGGGGCCGCGCCACTGCACGAGCACCAGCACGAGCAGGAAGAGGTGTGGCACATCGTCGAGGGCGAGGTGGCCGTCACCATCGAGGGCGAGGAACAGGTGCTCGGCGCCGGCTGCATCGCCGTGGTGCCACCCGACACGCCGCATTCGGTCCGCCCGCTCGGGGCCTGCCGGGCCGTCATCGCCGACTACCCGCTCCGGCCCAGCCTGCCCGGTCTGTCGGCGCCTCAGTAGCCGGCCGCGCCCGCGGCCAGATGGCGCGAGGCAGCGGCCAGACTGTCGCCCGTGCGACGTCGACTGCCCGGGCTCGTCCTCGTGGCGCTGGCGGTCGCCGTCATGGTTGGATTGGCGGTCGCACCCGGTTCCGGCGGCGGCTCGACCGTCTCGGCCCTCCCGACCCTGCGGTCACCCGTCCTCGGGGGCGCCGACACAGCGGCGCTCCCGGGCCCGATCGCGGCTCCGGGTGGTCCGTACCTCTACGACCGTCAGGGTCGCATCGTCTTCTTCCACGGTGTCAATGCCGTCTACAAACACGCCCCCTACGAGCTCTTTCCCGCGCCGGGGAAGCCGTGGAACTTCTCCGCGGCCGATGCCTCGCTGATGGCACGTCTCGGCTTCAACGTCGTCCGTCTGGGGATGACCTGGAGCGGCCTGGAGCCGGGGACAGCCCCCGCCAACGACCCGGCCATCTGCGGCCGCGGGACGCCCGGCGACCCGCACCAGTTCAACCAGGCGGTGTTCGACCGCTACGTGGCGCGGCTGCGGACGACCGTGAACCTGCTGGGGAGGTTCCACATCTACACGATCCTGGATATGCACCAGGACGTCTACAACCAGATGTTCGACGGCGAGGGTGCCCCGGCGTGGGCCGTGTGCACCAACGGCGTGCCGAGCGTGGACGTACCGGGTCGCTGGTCCCTCGAGTACGCCACCAAGGCCGCGGGCATTGCCTTTCACCACTTCTGGGTCAACGACGTCCGAGGCAACCTGCAGGGAGAGTACGACCGCGTCTGGGGCGACGTGGCGCGATCCTTCCGGGGGAACCCGTGGATCCTGGGCTACGACCCGTTCAACGAACCCTTCTCGACGTCGCTGATCCGCTTCGGCGACGAACACTTCGATGCCCAGCTCGAGTGCTTCTACACCGGCACGGCCCATGTCGGCGCCCCACTGCACGGGGCGCCGGCCCTGCACTGCCCGCAGGACGACCTCGCCAACGGCGTCGTCCCGACGATCCAGGCGAACGACCCCGCCCATCTGATCTTCGACGAGCCCGACAACTACGCGAACCGTGGTCTCCCGACCTATCTGGGCCCGATGAGCCTGGGCCACCTGGTCTTCAACGTCCACCTCTACTGCGGCGCCCGCAGCCCGGTGACGGGCAACCCGACGGACCTCCCGCTGTGTGCGCGCCAGGAGGCGCGCTCGCTCGGGAAGCGGGCTGAGGATCGCAGCGAGATGGCGTCCGGTGTTCAACCGGGCGGACCGGCGTGGTTGGTCAGCGAGTTCGGCGCGACCAGCAGCCCCGTTCTCCTGTCGAGCATCACGGCGAACATGGATGCCCAGCAGGTGGGCTGGGCCTATTGGGGCTGGAAGTACTACAGCGATCCCACCGGCAGCGCGGCAGAGTCGCTCGTGATGGCCGACGGGCGGCTGCGCTCGACGGCGCGCGTGCTGAGCCGGACGTACCCCGAGGCCATAGCCGGCGAGCCGGTCTCATACGACTTCTCGCCGTCGACGGGTGTGTTCCACCTGGACTACGTGCCGAACCACCGCATCCACGCGCCCACGCTCATCGTCGTTCCCACCGAGATCCACTACCGACACGGCTACTGCGTGCGAACGTCGGGCGCGCGGCAGATCTCGCCGGTGGGCAGCAACCTGCTCGCAGGTTCGGAACGACAAGACCGGACATCGGGTCACGGTCGCCGTGACACCCGGCCATTGCCGCGGACCGCTAGCGGCCAGGCCGTCCGGTCGGTGCGGTCCGAGCCCGACATAGGGTGGCGCGCATGTGCCGGAACATCACCACACTCCGCGGGCTCGAGCCCGTGGCCACGCCAGAGGAGATAGAGGCGGCCGCCCGCCAGTACGTCCGCAAGGTCAGTGGCGTGCAGTCGACCTCCCCGCAGACCGAGGAGGCGTTCGAGCGGGCCGTGTCCGCGGTCACCGAGGCGACGGCTCAGCTCTTGGCGACGCTCCCGCCACGGCGACAGCCCCCGCCCACCCTGCCGCCACTGCGCAGGATCTCCGCCAAGGCCGCCAGCCCGCTGAACATCTCTTGACAGTTATATAGCCAAAGGGAAATACTAGCTGTGTGACGGCCACGTTCGAGGTTCTGGCCGAGGAGAGCCGCCGTCGGATCCTCGACCTCCTGGTGGAGGGGGAGCGGCCCGTCGGTGAGCTGGTGGAGGCCCTCTCGCTGAGCCAGCCGGCTGTCTCCAAGCACCTCAAGGTCCTGCGCGACGCGGGACTGGTCGAGTCCCGCACCGATGCGCAGCGCCGGCTCTACCGGGTCAGCCCCGAGCCGTTGCGTGAGGTCGACGAGTGGCTGGCGCCGTACCGGCGCCGCTGGGCCTCGCGGCTGAACGCGCTCGAGCGCCACCTCCAGATCATGGAGGGCAGCGACGGGGTGTCGTGGGCGTGAGCACGGGGGAGGACGACGAGTTCGGCACCCTCGAGCGGGTCGGGCGGGATGTCGGTCCTGCGGTACCGGCGACGCCTGGCGCACCCACGAGAACAGGTGTGGAGTGCCCTCACCGAGGACGCGCACCTCGCGGGGTGGTTCCCCACCACCATCGAGGGCGCTCGCGGCGGCCGGAGCGCCGCTCCACTTCACCTTCCGGGAGTCCGAGGGAGAGCCCTTCGACGGCGAGATGCTGGCCTTCGAACCCGCGACGCTCATGGAGCTGCGTTGGGCCGACGACATCCTCCGTTTCGAGCTGGAGCCCGACGGCTCCGGATGCGTCCTCCACCTCACCGTGACCTTCCCCGAGCACGGGAAGGCGGCTCGCGACGCCGCCGGGTGGCACGTCTGCCTCGAACAGCTGGCGCACGTCTGCGACGGCACCGAGTTGCCCGGGAGGCCACCGGACCGCTGGCGGGTGGTCCACGACGGCTACGTCGAGCGGCTCGGACCCGAGGCCTCGGCGATCGGACCGCCCACGCAGCCGGAGCGGGCCCACGGCGACGGCGGCGGTCCATGATCGGGGACAGGTCCCGGGAGCTCCACCGCGCATTGCCCCGGGGAGCCGCGGCCGGCATTTCGACCTGCGTAGGCTGACCCATCTCGTGAGCATGCAAGGCAAGGTCGTCGTCGTCACCGGGTCGAACGTCGGCATCGGTCTCGAGACCGCCGTCGGCGTGGCCGGGCTCGGGGCGACCACCGTGCTGGCCTGCCGCAACCGGGCCAAGGCAGAGGCGGCGGCCACGGGAGGTGACCCGGAGGACCTGGAACGACGACGTGCACGTGGTGTCGCTCGACCTCGCCGACCTGGCCTCGGTCCGGAAGGCGGCGGAGGAGGTGCTGTCGCGTTGGGGTCGTCTCGACGTCCTCGTCAACAACGCCGGCGGGACGTGGTCGCAGCGCCAGCTGACGGCCCAGGGGATCGAGTACACCTTCGGGGTCAACCACCTCGGGCCCTTCTACCTGACCAACCTGCTCCTCGACCGCCTGCGCGCCGGCGCCCCCTCCCGTGTCGTCAACGTCACCTCGGTCGGGCACCACGCCGCCTTCCACGGCATGCGCTTCGACGACCTCCAGAGCGAGAAGGACTACGAGGCCATGGAGGCCTACTGCCGCTCGAAGCTGGCCAACGTGCTCTTCACGCGCCAGCTCGCCACGCGGCTCGCGGGCACCGGCGTCACGGCGAACACCTTGCACCCCGGCTGGGTGCGCAGCAGGTTCGGGATGGACGGAGACCTGTCGGGGCTCATGGGCTTCGGAATGCGAGCGATACGCCCCCTCCAGATCAGCCCGCGCCGCGCCGCGCGGACCTCGGTCTTCCTGGCCACCAGCCCCGACGTGGCCACCAGGACGGGC
The DNA here is from genome assembly GCA_963730395.1 of uncultured Acidimicrobiaceae bacterium. Taxonomy (GTDB): domain Bacteria; phylum Actinomycetota; class Acidimicrobiia; order Acidimicrobiales; family RAAP-2; genus Bog-473. Next base: position 330,482 of record CAVSSK010000021.1, read on the forward strand.
ACTGTACTGGGTCCGCTCCAAGCCGGGCCACATGAGCCGGAACGCCCGCAACGACGAGGCCGCGGCGCGGCTGTGGGACGAGAGCGAACGGCTTCTCGCCGACGGTCGGCTTCGCGGTGCGCTGATCAGGCGTCCCTGGTCATCATCCGCCAGGCCCCGATGGCGGTCCAGAACACGATCCAGCCCACGATCACCAGTGACGACACCAAGGTGGACTCGGGTATCAGCAGCATGCGGCCCAGCCCGCCACCCCTCCGCCACCGGGGCCGCCGCCGCTGAACGGCGTCGGCAGGTTGCCCGGCTCGATGTGGAGCATGGCGATGCCCACGATCCCCCGCTGGACGTTGAGCATGTGCGCAATGATGTGGCGGCTGAAGAGCGGCGTCAGGATCAGCTCCAGCACGACGAGGAGGATCACCGGGACCGTCCGCTGTCCCATCAGCGAGGCCAGCCCGAGCCCGACGATGAACCCGATGGTCGCCTCCAACGCGATCCACAGGCCGACGTCGACCATCAGCGAGGTCGAGGGGACCAGGAAGTGGACGCTGTAGTCCGCGTAGTTCTGGTTGGCCATCGCGACGGCGAAGGCCCGCATCTGCGCCTGCGATGGTGCGGGCGGGGACGGTGATCGTGCCCTTCGGCGTCTGGATGGCGGTTCCGGGCGGCGGACCGCTGGTCTGGCCGTTGCCGCACGGGACGTTCGGCGGCGGGCCGTTCGGCCCGTTCCCCCGTGAAGTTGAAGTTGCAGATGACCTGGTCGGCGTGGTCGCCGCCCAGGTGTCCAGGGCCGGGCGCGAGAGCCCCTGCGGGCACGTTGACCCCGTCGTAGTTGAGCTGCGTCGGTGCGGCGAAGACGCAGACGGCGCAGACGATCGTGTAGCCGACCGCCACCATGGCGATGACGATGGCCAGCCCGGCGGGGATCCGGGCCAGGTACAGGGCCAGCCGGGACCGGCCCGTGATCACCAGGTGGCGGAACATCCCCTCGGTGAGGTCGACCGACCCCGCCGTGCAGCCCACGACGGCCGCCACGATGAACCCGAAGATGTACATGAACCCGAGCACGAGCGTCGTGAAGATGTCGTAGCCGCCGGCCGGCCCGTAGGACTTGGGGTCCACGGCGTGGGTGACGAGCCGCACGCCGAGGAAGACGACCGGGATGCCGATGTTGACGGCGATGAGGGCGATCATCAGCCCCCGCCGCTTGCGCAGCTCCATGAAGCGCGTGGTGACCATGCCCCACGTCGGGATCCACGAGCCGCGGTGGTCGCCCCGCGTCCCCGCCGGGACCGCGTCGGGGGCCGGACCCGGTGCCGGTGCGCCGACGTCGGAGATCGTCGTCATTCGGGTGCCCCCAGACGGCTCGTGACCTCGAGGAACCACGATTCGAGCGAGGCCTGGATGTGCTGGAGCCGATACACCGAGATCCCGCCCTCCACCAGCAGGCGGTTGATCTCTGCGATGGCGTCCCGCTCGGTGCCCTCCGGCAGGGAGATGGCGAGCCCGTCCGGCCCGATGCTCGCCTGCGCGCCGAACGCGGTGCCCCCGAGAAGGCCGCGTGCCCGGTCGGGCTCGGAGCACTCGACCTGCACCTCGAAGGAGGACCCGGCGAGCAGTTGCGAGATCGGTCCCTGCCGGATGACCTTGCCCCGGTCGACGATGGCCACGGCGTCGCAGGTGCGCTCGACCTCGTCGAGGAGATGTGACGACAGCACAACCGTGCGCCCCTCGGCCACGAGGGACAGGATCATGTCGCGCATGTCGAGCATCCCCGCCGGGTCGAGGCCGTTCATGGGCTCGTCGAGAATGAGCAGCTGGGGGTCCCCGAGGAGGCAGGCGGCGACGCCGAGGCGCTGGCGCATCCCCATGGAGTACTTCGACACCTTGTCGTTGGCCCGGTGGAGGATGCCGACGCGCTCGAGCGCCGGCTCGATGCGGCCCTTGGCCGCCGGCTCTCGCGCCGCGGCGAGGATCTGCAGGTTCTGGCGACCGGTCAGGTGGCCGTGGAAGCGCGGCTCGTCCACGATGGCCCCGACCCGGGCCAGCGCCCGGTCGCGGTGGCGGGGGACGGCGTAGCCGAGCAGGGACATCGTCCCGGCGTCGGCGTGTGTCAGCCCCAGCAGCACCCGGATCAGCGTGGTCTTGCCGGCGCCATTGGGGCCGAGATAGCCGAAGGCGCATCCCCGGGGGACCAGGAGCTCGACATCGTCGACGGCGACGTTGTCCCCGAAGCGCTTGGTGAGGCCGTGGGTCTCGACGGCCCACTGGCCGTCGCCACCCGAGACCGGCGGCGAATTCGCCAACGTTGCGGTGCTCATTGCTCTGACCTCGACCTTCTTGCGTCGGCGCCCACCTGGTCCGCGCTCTACTCGGCATCCTACGGACGAGGTCGCGGTGCGGCCAGGGTGCTCTCACCCGTCTTCGTCCTGGGGACAGCACCAGTGCAATGGCGGGACTGCCTGTCGGCTTCAGTCCGCCAGTGCGCCCACCACGTGGGTGATGCAGCCGCAGAGGGACGCGACGTCCTCCGGCTCGATCGCCGGGAACATCGCAATGCGAAGCTGGTTGCGACCGAGCTTGCGATACGGCTCGGTGTCGACGATCCCGTTCGCCCGCAACACGGCGGCCACTGCGGCGGCGTCGACCGCGTCCACAAAATCGATGGTGCCGACGACGTGGCTGCGGTCGGCCGGGTTCTCCACGAAGGGCCGCGCGAAGCCGGACTGCTCGGCCCAGGTGTAGAGGATCTCGGCCGAGCGGTCACAGCGCGACGCCGTCCATTCCAGTCCGCCGTTTGAGTTCATCCAGTCGAGCTGCTCGGCCAGCATGAAGATGGTGGCCAGCGCCGGGGTGTTGTAGGTCTGGTCGAGCACCGAGTTGTCGACGGCCGTCTTGAGGTCGAGGAAGGTGGGGATCCAACGTCCCGTGGCCGAGATCCGCTCCACCCGCTCGAGCGCGGCCGGCGACATGAGGGCGATATAGAGCCCGCCGTCGCTGGCGAAGCACTTCTGCGGCGCCAGGTAGTAGGCGTCGAACTCAGCCGGGTCCACGCGCAGTCCGCCGGCCCCCGACGTCCCGTCGACCGCCACCAGTCCGCCGCCGTCGGAGGGGAGGGCGGCACCCTGGGGTCGGCGGATCGTCATGGAGACCCCGGTCGAGGTCTCGTTGTGGGTCAGGGCGTACAGGTCGACCGAGGGGTCGGCCAGCGGCATGGGGTGCGTGCCCACCTCCGACTCGATCACCTGGGGGTCCTTGAGGTGCGGCGCCGCCTTGGCGCAGGACGCGAACTTCGAGGAGAACTCGCCGAAGCTGAGGTGCTGGCTCTGCTCCTCGATGAGCCCGAACGTGGCCGCGTCCCAGAAGCAGGTCGTCCCCCCGTTGCCGAGCACGACCTCGTAACCGTCGGGGAGCGAGAACAGCTGGCGCATGCCGGCGCGCACCCGGCCGACCTGTGACTTCACCGTCTTCTGGCGGTGGCTGGTGCCGAGATAGGTCCCGGCCACCTTCGCCAGGGCGTCGATCTGCGCCGGGCGGACCTTGGATGGCCCTGACCCGAAACGGCCGTCGGAGGGGAGCAACGCAGGGGGGATCGTGATGTCTGGCACGTATGAGATCATGGCACCCGTGACGACCACCCCAGCCACCACCGAGGTCCGCCGGATCTCTCGCCGGGCCGCGGCCGTCGCGCCCTCCGCGACCCTCGCCGTGGACGCCAAGGCGAAGGCCTTGCAGGCGGCGGGGGAGCACGTCATCGGCTTCGGCGCGGGCGAGCCCGACTTCCCGACGCCGGGGCACATCGTGGAGGCCGCGGTGGCCGCCTGCCGCGACCCGGCCAACCACCACTACACGCCGACGGGCGGCATCCCCGCGCTGCGCCAGGCCATCGCCGACAAGACCGAGCGCGACTCGGGCCTGGTGGTGAGCGCCGCGCAGGTGCTGGTGACCAACGGCGGGAAGCAGGCGGTGGCCAACGCGTTCGCGGTGCTGTGCGACCCCGGCGACGAGGTCCTCGTGCTCGCTCCCTACTGGACCACCTACCCCGAGGCGATCCGGCTGGCGGGTGGCACGCCTGTCGTCGTCTCCTCCGACGAGACGACCGGCTTCCGCTCCTCGGTCGACGACCTGGAGGCGGCCTGGACGCCGAACACCAAGGCGCTGCTCTTCGTGTCCCCCTCCAACCCGACGGGGGCGGTGTACCGGCGCGAGGAGATCGAGGCGATCGGCCACTGGGCGCTGGCCAAGGGGATCTGGGTGCTCACCGACGAGATCTACGAGCACCTGGTCTACGGCGGCGTCGAGCACCACTCCATGCCGGTGCTCGTGCCCGAGCTGGCCGAGCGCTGCCTCGTGGCCAACGGTGTGGCCAAGACCTACGCCATGACCGGCTGGCGGGTCGGGTGGCTGATCGGCCCCACCGACGCCATCGGTGCGGCGACCAACATCCAGAGCCACGAGACGTCCAACGTGTCCAACGTGGCGCAGCGGGCGGCGCTGGCCGCCGTCGCAGGCGGGCTCGAGGACGTGGCCATGATGCGAGCGGCCTTCGACCGCCGGCGTCAGACCATCGTCAGGATGTTGAACGACATCGACGGGGTCGTCTGCGTCGAGCCGGAGGGCGCGTTCTACGCCTATCCCTCGGTCAAGGGGTTGCTCGGGCGGTCCCTCCGGGGCCAACGTCCGGCCAGCAGCGCGGAGCTGGCCGAGATCTGCATCAACGAGGCCAAGGTGGCAGTCGTGCCCGGCGAGGCGTTCGGCGCGCCGGGCTACTTCCGCATGTCCTACGCGCTGGGCGACGACGATCTGGTCGAGGGTGTGTCCCGGTTGGCCGGGCTCTTCGCCGAGGCACAAGACTGACCGAAATTGGGTGGGGGGCATCGGGCGGGGGGAGTGAGGAGACCACCGCGGTGGCACGGGTACTGGTAACGGAGAAGATCGCGCAGAGCGGGCTGGACCTGCTGGCCGACGCGGGCCATGAGGTCGACGTGCAGGAGGACCTCAGCGCCGAGCAGCTGCTCGAGGCGATCGTCGGCGCGCACGCGCTGATCATCCGCTCCGCCACGCAGGTGACGGGGGACGTGCTGGCGGCCGGGACGAGCCTGGTCGTCGTCGGGCGGGCCGGGGTCGGCCTCGACAACGTCGATGTCACCGCCGCCACCGAGCGCGGCGTCATGGTCGTCAACGCGCCGACCTCGAACATCCTCTCGGTCGCCGAGCAGGCCATGGCGCTGCTGCTGGCCCAGGCGCGCAACATCCCCCAGGCCCATTCGGCGCTGGTGGCCGGGCGCTGGGAGCGCTCCAAGTGGGAGGGCGTCGAACTGCACGGCAAGGTGCTCGGCGTGGTCGGGCTCGGCCGTGCCGGCTCGCTGGTGGCCCAGCGCGCCCATGCCTTCGGCATGGAGCTCATCGGCTACGACCCTTTCGTGTCCCACGAGCGGGCGCGCGCCATGGGAGTGCGGCTCGTCAGCATCGAGGAGCTGGTGGCGCAGGCAGACTTCGTCTCCATCCACACGCCGAAGACACCCGAGACCATCGGCCTGTTCGGCCGTGACCTCCTGGCCAAGGCCAAGCCGGGCATCCGCATCGTCAACACGGCCCGCGGCGGCATCGTGGACGAGGAGGCGCTCGCCGAGGCGATCCGCGACGGCGTCGTGGCCGGCGCCGGGCTCGACGTCTTCGCCACCGAGCCGTGCACCGAGTCGCCGCTCTTCGACCTGCCCGGGGTCGTGGTCTCGCCGCACCTCGGCGCGTCGACCGAGGAGGCGCAGGACAAGGCCGGCGTCACCATCGCCGAGCAGGTCCTGCTGGCGTTGGCCGGCGACTTCGTGCCCTACGCGGTGAACGTGGCCGCCCGCGACGTCTCCGACACGGTGCGCACGTTCATGGGGCTGGCCGAGCAGCTGGGGCGCTTCTTCGTCGGCCTGCACGACGGGCTGCCCGACGCCATCGACATGGAGTACCAGGGCGAGCTGGCGGGGGAGAGCACCGGCATCCTCACGCTCTCGGTCCTCAAGGGGATCTTCGGCGGGTCGACCGAGGAGCCCGTCTCCTACGTCAACGCGCCGCAGCTGGCGGAGCGGCGCGGCCTCGCCGTGCGCGAGTCGTCCACCTCGACCTCACACGACTACAAGTCGCTGCTCACCCTGCGCTCGGGCTCGCACTCCGTCGCCGGCACGCTCATCACCGTCGGCCTGCGCACCGAGCCCCGCATCGTGATCGTCGACGATCACGTCGTCGAGGTGCCGCCGGCCACCCACATGCTCGTGGTGCGCAACGACGACCGTCCGGGCGTGATCGGCATCGTGGGCACCGCGCTCGGTGCGGCCGGCGTGTCGATCTCGTCCATGGCCGTGGGGCCACTCCCCGAATCGTCGACCGCCATGATGGTGATCTCGACCACGACGCCCGCACCAGACGTCGTGGTGGAGCAGCTGCGGGGCGACGAGGGGATCCTCGACATCCACCGCGTCACGCTCTGATCAGGCGGGCTTGCGGGGGACGGCGGGCCACGTATCGAGGCTGCCGATGACGGGCTCGTCGCCGTGGAGCGCGCGCTGTGGTGCGCGGTCGAGCAGGACGGCGCGCACCACCGCCAGCACGCCGATCACGAGGGTGGCACGGACCAGTGTCCAGAGGAGGCGGCGCATCCGACCACGGTAGCGTGACCGTCATGGCCACCTTTCAGAGCATCGCCCCCATCTTCCCCGCGGCGGACCTGGACGCCATGCGTTCGCACTACGAGGCCCTGGGCTTCGAGGTGCAGGTGCACGACGGTGGCTACGGCACCGCCGCCCGCGACGGCGTCCGCCTCCACTTCCGGCACGCCCCGGACATCGGTCCGGCGGAGGAGCGGGGCGCGGCCTACATCGACGTGGACGATGCCGACGCCCTCCACGCGGAGTGGCGTGCGGCGGGGGTGGGGGAGACGTCCGACCTGTTCGACCCCGGCTTTGGCGTGTGGGAGGCCGCCCACACCGACGGGGACGGGAACCTGTTGCGCTTCGGCTCCCGGCGCCGGCGCCCTTGACGCTGGCCCCCGTCCGATGGGACAATTGGGGCCGACATGAAGAAGGCCACGATCTCCGAGCTGCGGCTGACCTGACGGCGAACGCCACATCGCGTTCGCCCGCAACCTCCTGCGCCGAATGGCCAGGGGGTTTTTTGTTGGGCCGGCGCCGGTTCGGGCCGATGAAGGGATGAGACATGGTTGAGGGACAGAAGGGAAGTGGTGGCGACATGGAGCGGGGTCGTCTGACCCTGCCCTGCGACCCGTCGCCCATGCCGTTCGGCAAGTACCGCTCGCACGTGCCGCTCGTCTTGGGCGACCGCACCTGGCCGGATCGCCGGTTCACCCGCGCCCCGCGCTGGGCCAGCGTCGACCTGCGCGACGGCAACCAGGCCCTCATCGACCCCATGGACCCGGAGCGCAAGCTGGCGCTGTTCCAGACGCTGGTGGACGTCGGCTTCAAGGAGATCGAGATCGGCTTCCCCTCGGCGTCGCAGACCGACTTCGACTTCCAGCGCCTCATCATCGACGAAGGTTTGATTCCCGACGACGTCGAGATCCAGGTGCTCGTGCAGTGCCGCCAGGAGCTGATCGAGCGCACCTTCGAGTCGCTGGTGGGCGCCCGTCAGGCCGTCGTGCACTTCTACAACTCGGTGTCCGAGTTGCAGCGCCGCGTGGTGTTCGGGCTCGACAGGGCCGGCATCGTCGACATCGCCGTGAAGGCGGCCGAGCTCTGCAAGAAGTACGAGGCCCAGCTGTCAGGGACCGAGGTCAGGTATGAGTACTCCCCGGAGAGCTTCACCGGGACCGAGCCGGACTTCGCCGTCGAGATCTGCGAGGCGGTCATGGACGTGATCGAGCCGACGCCGGAGCGTCCCATGATCCTCAACCTGCCCGCCACCGTCGAGATGTACAGCCCCAACGTGTACGCCGACGTGATCGAGTGGTTCGGTCGCACCATCAAGCACCGCGACGCCATCGTGCTCAGCCTGCACCCGCACAACGACCGCGGCACCGCGGTGGCGGCCGCCGAGCTCGCCGTGCTGGCCGGCGCCGACCGGGTGGAGGGCACGCTGTTCGGCAACGGCGAGCGCACGGGCAACGTCGACATCGTGACGCTGGCCATGAACCTGTTCTCGCAGGGCGTCGACCCGACGCTGGACTTCGGAGACATCGAGAAGGTGCGCCGGGTGGCCGAGTACGCGACGCGCCTCCCCGTGCACCCGCGCCACCCCTACGCCGGGGACCTGGTCTACACGGCGTTCTCGGGCTCGCACCAGGACGCCATCAAGAAGGGCATGGCGGCCATCGGGGACGACTACGAGGAGTGGGAGGTGCCGTACCTGCCCATCGACCCCAAGCACACCGGGCGGACGTACGAGGCGATCATCCAGGTGAACAGCCAGTCGGGCAAGGGTGGTGTCGCGTACGTGATGGACACGGACCACGGGCTGGACCTGCCCCGGCGACTGCAGATCGAGTTCTCCAAGCGCGTCCAGGAGATCACCGAGGCCAGTGGCACCGTGATCCGCTCCGGCCAGATGTGGGACGTCTTCGAGGAGATCTACCTGCCCGAGGACGCGGGGCTGCGCCTCATCACGAGTGAGGTCACCACCGGCAAGGGCCACACGAACGTCACGGCACAACTGCTCGTCGACGGCCAGCACCGCACCGTGACGGGCGAAGGGAACGGACCGATCGACGCGTTGGTGGCCGCCCTGAAGGCCGACCTCGGTATCGTGCTGGAGGTGAAGGACTACTCCGAGCACGCGCTCACCGAAGGCTCGGGTGCCTCCGCGGTGGCCTACGTCGAAGTCGCCGGGAGCGACGGCTCCACCTGGTGGGGCGTCGGCCGGGACTCGTCCATCCTGGACGCGTCGCTCGGCGCCGTGGTGTCGGCGGCGAACCGGGCCCGCCCCGGGTGATCCGCCCGGCCGTCGAGGGGGACGTCCCCGAGCTGGTGGCGATGATCCGCGAGCTGGCGGAGTTCGAGCACCTCTCGGACCAGGTGAAGATCACCGAGGACGACCTCGCCGCCACGCTGTTCGGGCCGGGCGCCATCGTGCACGACTCGGTGGTCGAGGACGAGGACGGCGGCGGCCTGGCCGCGCACGCCCTGTGGTACCGGACGTTCTCGACCTTCTTGGGCAAGACGGGTATCTGGCTCGAGGACCTCTACGTCCGTCCCGAGCACCGCCGCAAGGGTCTGGCCGGCGCGCTGCTGGCGCACCTGCGAGCCCAGACCGAGGGGCGGATCGAGTGGGAGGTCCTCGAGTGGAACACGGCGGCCATCGACTTCTACCAGCGCCTCGGCGCCCGGCCCATGGGCGGCTGGACCCACTATCGCTGGTACGACGGCTGACCCCCGGGCCGCGCCCGGTGCTTCGATGGCCGTTTCTGGCATCTATAATCCAGATCTGAAGTATCTGCGCTAGCTGGTTGACAGATCACCATGGGTGGTCCACTCTGGCGGCACAGGAGACACTGGATGAAGGAGACGTTGTGCGGCTGATCAGGGACGATCTGCGGGAGTTGGCTCTGTTCTCGGGGGCCAGCCGGTCCGAGCTGGCCGTCATCGGGCGGCAGCTGACCCGCCTCAACATCGCCGCCGGGACCGTCCTGGTGCGAGAGGGTTCCCGGGGGGACGAGTTCATGATCGTCCTCGAGGGCGAGGCGGAGGTGAGCCAGGGCGGCCGCGCCATCGCCACCATCGGCCCCGGTGACCTGGTGGGCGAGATGGCCCTGCTGCACGAGGACCGCCGGGGCCGGCGCAACGCCACGGTGACGGCGCTCAGCGACATGGTGATCTACGCGGGCTCTCCGAGTGAGTTCCGCCAGATCCTCGACGCCGCACCCTCGGTGGCCGAGAAGATCCGGCAGACCGTCGAATGGCGGGCCCTGCGTAACGCAGCCTGACCCCACACGACGGCGCGGTCGGCCCCCGAGGCCGGTCGTCGGGGCATTGCCCGTAAGTAACGAGTCTGTTACGGTAACCAAAGTGTTACCGATGGCCGGGGACCCGTTCGACGCGCTGGGCGATCCGACGCGTCGCGAGATCCTGCGGCTCCTGAGCGACGGCGACAAGCCGGTGCACGAGATCGCAGCCACGCTGCCGATCAGCCGCCCGGCCGTCTCTCGCCACCTGCGCCTCTTGAAGGACGCCGGGATGGTGGCCGAAGAGGCTCGGGGGAACCGCCGGATCTATCACCTCCGCGACGAGGGGTTGCGGGCGGTCCAGGAGTACCTCGAGGGGGTCTGGGGCAACGCCGCCGCCCGGTTCCGACTGCTGGCCGAGAACAGCGAACCCGGGCCCGAGCGATGAGTGCGCCGCTGCACGTCACGTTCGACGTCGACTGCCCGCCCCGCCAGGCGTTCGCCGTGTGGACGTCGAAGATCGGGACATGGTGGCCGCCGGACCACACCGTGAGCGGGCACCCCGACGAGATCGTGCTCGAGGCTCGGCCCGGCGGCCAGATCTACGAGACGTCCGCCGGCGTGAAGCACCCATGGGGCGAGGTCACGGTGTGGGAGCCGCCCCGTCGGCTGGCCTACCTGTGGCACCTGGGCCGGGACCGCGGCGACGCCACCGAGGTCGACGTCCGCTTCGTCGACGAGGGGGGCGACCGGACGCGCATCGAGATCGAGCACAGCGGCTGGGAACGCCTCGGCGACACGGCGGACACGTGGCGTGACCGCAACCGCGCCGGCTGGGACTCGCTGCTGCCGCACTTCGCGCAGGCCGTCGAGAAGGGAGTCGCGTGATGGCGAGCGGGACCAAGGAGGACCCGTGGGTGCTGAAGACACCACCGGGGAGCTCCGAGTACACGATGTACAAGGACGATGAGTCGGAGCCGGCGGTCCTCGTGTGCCAGGTCGGCTCGACGAGGCTCACGTACGACCTGCGGGCGATCGAGGACCTGCACGCCTGGCTGACCGAGCAGGGCGACTGGGTGCCCCTCGGGGCAGCCGACGAGAAGAAGCCGGCCGCCGACGGCACCGTGGAGGGGTGGGGGCGTTCCCCCGACAACCCGATCGGCGGGTGGTACGGATTGCGCAAGGGGTACCGAGGACGCTTCGGGATGTACCTCCCACCGCTCCTGGAGGCGCTCGGCCTGGCCGAAGTGACCCACGACGCGCGGAACAACCGGATGCGCGCGGTCTGAGCCGGGCGACATCGGCGCCGCCGCGCGACACACCAGAGAGGAGTGCACATGCCAGTGACCAAGGTGATCCGCTACCGCACCAAGCCCGACCGGGCCGATGAGAACGAGCGGCTGATCCGGGACGTCTTCGCCGAGCTCTCCGAGCAGCGCCCCGAGGGCCTGCACTACGCCGCCTGGCGCCTCGACGACGGCGTGAGCTTCGTGCACGTGGCCGTCGTCGACGGCGAGGTGAACCCGTTGAACGCCTCGGCGGCGTTCGCGGCCTTCCAGGCCGGCATCGGGGGCCGCGGTCGAAGAGGGCCCCGTTCCCGCCGACGCCACCGCCGTCGGCTCCTACCGCCTGCTGCCGTAGACCTGGAGCGGCCGGGCCTTGACGGCGCCCGATCAGTAAGTTAAAACTTACCGTAAGTGATAGCTAACTCTCGAGCCCTCGGCGCCCTGGGCGACCCGACCAGGCGGGCCATCTTCGAGCACCTCGGCGAGCGCCCCTCGGCGGTGGTCGACCTCGCCGCCCGCCTGCCGGTCAGCCGTCCGGCGGTCTCCCAGCATCTGAGGGTCCTGAAGGACGCCGGCCTCGTGCGCGACGTCCGGGCCGGGACCCGGCGCGTCTACAGCCTCGATCCTGCCGGGATCGCCGGGCTGCGCGACTACCTCGACCGCTTCTGGAACACGGCCCTGCACTCGTTCAAGGTCCGAGTCGAACAGCAACAGGAACCACGGGAGGAGACCCCATGACCGACGCCACTGCCGTCACCAGGTCCATCGTCGTCGACGCACCGCTCGACACGAGCGTTCGCGGTGTTCACCGAGGACATGGCGAGCTGGTGGCCGCCCGAGCACCACATCATCGAGGCGCCGCTCGCCTCCATGGTCTTCGAGGCCCGCGAGGGTGGCCGCGTCTACGACGTGGGCACGGACGGCAGCGAGTGCCAGTGGGCGCGCGTCCTCGCCTACGACCCCCCGAACCGGGTCGTGTTCAGCTGGGACATCAACCTGCAGTGGCAGGTCGAGACCGACCCGGCGAAGACCAGCGAGGTCGAGGTGCGGTTCCTCCCCGAAGGCGAGCGGCGCACGAGGGTCGAGCTCGAACACCGCAAGCTGGACCGCCACGGTGAGGGCTGGGAGGGCATGCGCGACGGCATCGGCTCGGACGAGGGATGGGGCGTCGGCCTGCGGCGCTTTGCCGCACAGGTGGAGCAGACGTCGGCCGAGGTGTGACGGGCCGACGAATCGGGCCGCTATCCGTACCCGCCGCTCGGGATGTACGGGTTGGGCGGCCCGTCCATGCCGCGCACCATGACCGGCCCGTAGGGCTGGAGCTCGATGCCGGCCTCCACCACCACCCGGATGGCCCACTGCTGGGCCGAGGTGAGCCAGTTGATCTCGATCGTCTCCCCCGCGGGCGCCTCGGCCAGCATGGCCCGCAGCACCAGCGTCGCCGACCGCTCCTGACGGGCGCCGAGGGTGACGATGCGCTCGTCCCTGGCTACCGCGTAGCCCTGGTCCGCGTGCAGCAGCAAGCGGTTCCCCGGCTGGGCGAGCATCGAGACGATGTCGACGGTGCGCGCCGACCCGCGCACCGTGCGGTCCACCGCGGCGACCACGTCCAGCTCGCGCTCGGTCACCTCGTCGGGCTCGAACCGCTGAACCTCGGGGGGACGAGCCACGGAGCTCGGGCGCATGACGCCCCAGGCCGCCACCACGGGATGGAGGACGAACCCGAAGCTCGTGTAGAGCGCCATCGCCTTGGGGTCGCGCGAGCACTGGATCGTTCCCGGGCTCTGCGGGTCACCGTGCGAGAGGGCCAGGCGCAGCAGCTCGCGCCCGACGCCGTGGCCCTGACGGCCAGGCACGGTCCCGAGCTGCGAGAGCATCCAGTAGTCCTCGCGCACGAAGGACTGCGACATCCCGATCACCGTGCCGCCGTCCTCGGCCACCCAGGACCCGCCGGGGTCGGTCCCGAGGAAGTGGCGCGTGCGGTCCAGGCGCCGCCGCTCGTCCTGAATGGAGTTGCCGGTGACCGGGAGCTGATGGCGGGCCAGCATGGCGAGCAGCCCGCTGTCGAAGGCCGCGACGGCCGCCGGCACGTCGGCCTCGGTCATGGGGCGGTAGTCGACCATGTCCGGTCCGGTTCCGGTCCCGTCAGGCGGAGGGGAGGAAGGCGGGGCGCCCGCGCTCGTAGGCCGTGATGTCGTCGGCGTAGCGCAGCGAGAGGCCGATGTCGTCCCACCCGTTCAGCAGGCGCTCACGGGTGAACTCGTCGAGCGGGAACGTGCCGGCCAACCCGGCCGCCGGCGCCTCGATCGTCCCCCGTGCCACGTCGACGGTGATCTCGAGCGAGGGGTCCTTCTCGACCGCGTCGAGCAGGGCCCGGTCGAGCTCCTCGGAGACCTGCACCGGCAGCAGGCCCTGCTTGGTGCAGTTGTTGCGGAAGATGTCGGCGAAGCGCGAGGAGACCACGGCCTGGAACCCGAAGTCCATGAGCGCCCACACGGCGTGCTCGCGGGAGGAGCCGGTGCCGAAGTTGTGCCCGGCGACGAGGATCGTGGCGCCCACGAACTCGGGGTTGTTGAGCACGAAGTTGCGGTCGTCGCGCCACTCCGAGAAGAGCCCGGCGCCGAACCCCGTCCGCTCGACGCGCTTGAGCCAGTCGGAGGGGATGATCTGGTCGGTGTCGACGTCGGTGCGGTCGAGGGGCACGGCACGTCCGGTCACGATGACGACGGGCTCCATCAGTCCAGGTCCTCCGGGGTCGCGAACACTCCTGCGACCGCAGTGGCCGCCGCCACGGCGGGGGAGACGAGGTGGGTGCGTCCACCACGGCCCTGGCGCCCTTCGAAGTTGCGGTTCGAGGTCGACGCACAGCGCTCGCCGACGGCCAGCTTGTCGGGGTTCATCGCGAGGCACATGGAGCAGCCCGGCTCTCGCCACTCGAAGCCGGCCGCCATGAACACCTTGTCCAAGCCTTCGACCTCCGCCTGTGCCTTGACGCGGTGCGAGCCGGGCACGGCCAGCGCGCGCAGGCCCCGGTGCACCGTCCGGCCCTCCAGCACGGCGGCAGCGGCCCGGAAGTCCTCGATGCGCGAGTTCGTGCAGCTGCCCAGGAACACGGTGTCGACCCCGATCTCCCTCATCGGCGTGCCGGCCACGAGCCCCATGTAGGCCAGCGCCCGCGCGGCCGCTTCCCGGTCGCCCGCGTCGGCCAGGGAATCCGGGTCGGGGACCGACCCGGCGATGGGCACCACCTGGGCCGGGTTGGTGCCCCAGGTCACGTGCGGCGTGATGGTGGCCGCGTCGAGCACGACCTCCTTGTCGAAGGTCGCCCCGTCGTCGGTGGGCAGGGTGCGCCAGTAGGCCACGGCGGCATCCCAGGCCTCGCCCGCCGGCGCATGGTCTCGGCCCTTCACGTACGCGAACGTCGTCTCGTCCGGCGCGACCAGGCCGGCCCGTGCGCCGCCCTCGATGGACATGTTGCACAGCGTCATCCGGCCCTCCATGGAGAGGTCCCGGATGGCCGAGCCGCGGTACTCGATCACATGGCCGATGCCGCCGCCGGTGCCGATTGCGCCGATGACGGCCAGCGCGATGTCCTTGGCCGTCGCGCCGGTCGCGAGCTCGCCCTCGACCGTCACCGCCATCGTCTTCGGCCGTACCTGGGGCAGCGTCTGGGTGGCCAGCACGTGCTCCACCTCGCTGGTGCCGATGCCGAACGCCAGCGCGCCGAAGGCGCCGTGGGTCGAGGTGTGGCTGTCCCCGCAGACGATCGTCATACCGGGCTGCGTCCAGCCCTGCTCGGGCCCGATGATGTGGACGATGCCCTGGTTGGCGTCGCCCATCGGGTAGCAGGTGATGCCGAACTCTGCGGCGTTGTCGTCGAGGACCTTGAGCTGCTGCGCCGAGACGGGGTCGGCCACCGGCTTGTCGATGTCCGTCGTCGGGACGTTGTGATCGGCCGTCGCCACTGTGAGGTCGGGCCGGCGCACGCTGCGCCCGGCGAGCCGCAGCCCGTCGAAGGCTTGTGGCGACGTCACCTCGTGGACCAGGTGGAGGTCGATGAAGAGCAGGTCGGGCTCGCCTTCCGTCGCGTGGACGACGTGCGCGTCCCAGACCTTCTCGCTGAGCGTGCGGGGCGCCATCAGCGGTCGACGGCCACGATGTGGACCTTCAGCATGCCGCCGGGCGCCTGGTAGTCCACGGTGTCGCCGGCGTTGCGGCCCACCAGCACCTGGCCGAGCGGCGAGCTGGGCGAGACGACGGGGAGCTCCCCCTGGCGCTCCTCGATGGAGCCCACGAAGAACTTCTGCGTGTCGTCCTCGTCGTCACCCTCGTAGCGCAGGGTCACAATGCTGCCCAGCGAGATGGACCCGTCGTCGGAGCCGGACTCGTCGACGATCTCGACGTGCTTGAGCATCGCCTGCAGCTGGCGGATGCGCGACTCCATCTTGCCTTGGGCGTCCTTGGCCGCGTGGTAGTCGCCGTTCTCGCTGAGGTCGCCGAGGGCGCGGGCCGCCTCGATGTGCTGGGCGATCTCCACCCGGCCGCGCGTGGTCAGGTCCTCGAGCTCGCCCACCAGCCGGTCGTGGGTGGCCTGGGTCAGCTTGGTCGTCTCGCTCTGGTTGGCGGAAGCGTTGGTCACGGGCGTGTCCTCCGGGAGGCGGATGTGCGGGCGGTGCGGTGCACTGCGCCGGCAGGGGACCAGGTTAATCGGCCCGGGGTAGGCCTCCGGTCGCCGCCGCACCCTCTGTTGACGAGCCGCCCCGGCTGCGAGAGACTGTGACGGCCATGCGCCGTTCCGAGCACCTCGTAGGCATTATTCACTAGGCGCGCAGCAACCCCGCGCGCCTTCGTACCGTCCACTCAGTGGGCGGTTTTTCAATTCCGGGGACGGTTCAAGGCCGGGGGGCGCGGGGACGACACAAGAAGGGAACAATGAGCACAGTGAGCAGCGGGACCACCAGGCATCGGGTCGCCGTCATCGGCGGCGACGGCATCGGGCCGGAGGTCTGCGCCGAGGCCCTCAAGGTCGTCGCCGCAGCGGGCGTCGACCTCGACACCACCGAGTTCGACCTCGGCGCCGCCCGCTACCTGCGCGACGGCGTCGTCCTGCCCGACGAGACCCTGGCCGAGCTGCGGGGCTTCGACGCCATCCTCCTCGGTGCCGTCGGGCCGCCGGTCGGTGACACCACGATCCCGCCCGGGACCCTCGAGCGCGGCATGCTCCTCCGCCTCCGCTTCGACCTCGACCTCTACGTCAACCTGCGTCCCTTTGCCGGCGTGCCGGGATCGGTCGCCGCCGGCGCCGACTTCATGGTCGTGCGAGAGAACACAGAGGGCACCTACGCCGGCGAGGGCGGCTTCCTGCGCAAGGGCACGCCGCACGAGGTCGCCACCCAGGGGTCGGTCAACACCCGCCACGGTGTCGAGCGCTGCGTGCGCTTCGCCTTCGACCTGGCGGCGCGCCGACCGGGCCGCCGCCTCACCCTGGTGCACAAGACGAACGTGCTGACCTTCGCCGGTGACCTCTGGTATCGCACGGTCAGCGAGATCGCGACCGAGTTCCCCGATGTGGACTGGGATTACAACCACGTCGACGCGGCCTGCATCTACCTGGTGGAGAACCCGAAGCGCTACGACGTCATCGTGACCGACAACCTTTTCGGCGACATCCTCACCGACCTCGCCGGTGCCGTGAGCGGCGGCATCGGCTTCGCGGCCTCGGCCAACCTCAACCCCGCCCGGACCGGTCCGTCGCTGTTCGAGCCGGTGCACGGCGCCGCGCACGACATCGCGGGCCAGGGGATCGCCAACCCGCTCGCTGCCATCCACTCTGCCGCGCTCATGCTCGAGCACCTCGGCGAGAGTGACGCTGCCAACCGCATCGTGAAGGCGGTCGCCGAGCAGACCGACGCCATGTCGAACCCCGACCTCCCCACCTCCAACGAACAGCTGTCCACGACCGCCGTGGGCGATGCCATCGCAGAAAGGCTGTAGCCGCAATGCCCATCACCCCGACCGAGAAGATCTGGATGGACGGCGAGCTCGTCGACTGGGCCGACGCCACGGTGCACGTGCTCACCCACACCATGCACTACGGCTCGGGCGTCTTCGAGGGCATCCGCGCCTACCCGACCAGTCGGGGCGTCGCCGTGTTCCGGCTGGGCGACCACATCCGCCGCCTCTTCGCCTCGGCGAGGATCTTCATGATCGACGTCCCCTTCTCGGTGGAGGAGGTCATGGAGGCCACCAGGCTCGTGGTGCGCGTGAACGGCATGCACGACGGCTGCTACCTGCGCCCCCTCGTCTACCTCGGTTACGGCGAGATGGGTCTCAACCCGCTGCCGTGCCCCGTGAACGTCTCGGTGGCGGCGTGGCCCTGGGGCACCTACCTGGGCGACGAGGGTATTGCCAACGGCGTGTCGTGCAAGATCAGCTCATGGCAGCGCCACGACCCCAACGCGGTGCCCACGGCGGCCAAGGGCACGGGCATGTACGTCAACTCCTCGCTGGCCAAGGTCGAGGCGATCAAGGCCGGCTACGACGAGGCCATCCTGCTCGCCCCCAACGGCCGCGTCAGCGAGTGCACCGGCGAGAACATCTTCATCGTCCGCGACGGCGTCATCATCACGCCGCCCACCTCTGACGCCGGAGCGCTCGAGGGCATCACCCAGGACTCCGTCGAGACCATCGCGCGTGACCTCGGGTACGAGGTACGGCACGAGCACATCATCCGCACCGACCTCTACCTGGCCGACGAGGCCTTCCTCACCGGCACCGCCGCCGAGGTCGTGCCGATCCGCGCCGTCGACGACCGTCCGGTCGGACCGGGACGCCCGGGGCGGATCACCAAGGAGATCCAGCAGACCTACTTCGCCACCGTGCGCGGAGAAGTGGACCAGTACAAGGAATGGCTGGACCATGTCGACTGACGGCGGGGTTGCCGACGCGCACGGCCACAGCGTGCACGCGCACGACTTCATCGTGCCCGAGCTGCCCGAGGCCGTCGACATCTTCGACACCATCCTGCGGGACGGCAGCCAGCAGGAGGGCCTCTCGCTGACCGTCGATGACAAGCTCCGCGTCGCGGAGCAGCTCGACCACCTGGGCGTCTCCTACATCGAGGGCGGCTGGCCCGGCGCGAACCCCAAGGACGTCGAATTCTTCGCACGGGCCAAGAAGGAGCTCACGCTCGGCACGGCCACGCTGGTCGCATTCGGCTCCACCCGCCGCGCCGGGGTCAAGCCCGAGCACGATGCCGTGCTGGCCAACCTCCGTGACGCCGGGGCGCCGGTTGCCTGCATCGTGGCCAAGTCATGGGACCGCCATGTCGCCGAGGCGCTGCGCACGTCCCTCGACGAGGCGGTGGCCATGGTGGCCGACTCCGTGCGCTACCTGCGCGAGCACGACCTGCGCGTCTTCCTCGATGCGGAGCACTTCTTCGACGGCTACCGGCGCAATCCCGACTTCGCGCTGTCCGTCCTGACCGCCGCGGAGGAGGCGGGCGCCGAGGCGCTCGTCCTGTGCGACACCAATGGTGGCTCTCTGCCCGACGATGTCGGCCAGGCGGTGGCTCAGGTGCGGGCCCGCACCAGCGTGCAGCTGGGCATCCACTGCCACAACGACGCCGGCTGCGCCGTCGCCAACTCGCTGGTGGCCGTACAGGCGGGGGCCACCCAGGTGCAGGGCTGCATCAACGGCTACGGCGAGCGGGCGGGCAACACCGACCTGTCGGCCGCCATCCCCAACCTGTCGCTCAAGCTCAAGATCCGCACGATCCCGGCCGACCGGCTGGAGCGGCTGACGCCGGTGGCCCACCACATCGCCGAGCTGGTCAACATCGCCCCCAACCCGCAGCAGCCCTACGTCGGCAACTCGGTGTTCGCCCACAAGGGCGGCTTGCATGCCAGTGCGGTGGCCCGCAGCGCCGATCTCTACGAGCATGTCGAGCCGAATCTCGTCGGCAACGGCACTCGGGTCGTCGTCTCCGAGATGGCCGGCCGCTCGACGTTGGCCATGAAGGCGGACGAGCTCGGGCTCGAGCTCGACGGCGAGGTGATCGGCCGGGTGCTCGACGAGCTCAAGCGCCTGGAGCACGAGGGCTACCACTTCGAGGTGGCCGACGGCTCCCTCGAGCTCCTTCTGCGCCGTGCCACCGGGTGGGTGTCGGATTACTTCACCGTGGAGTCTTTCCGGGTGATCACCGACCACAGCGAGAGCAATGACGGCGACACCGACCGTGGCGGCGTGCCGACGTCCGCCACCAACTCGGTGTTCGGCGTCACGACCGAGGCCACCGTCAAGGTCCACGTGGGGTCGGAGCGCATCGTGGCCGTCGCCGAGGGCAACGGACCCGTCAACGCGCTCGACGGCGCCCTGCGGGGCGCCATCGGCGCCAAGTTCCCTGCGCTGCACCACATCCACCTGACCGACTACCGGGTGCGCGTCCTCGACACGGGCCGGGGCACCGGCGCCGTGACCCGGGTCCTGGTCGACACGACCGACGGGCAGCGAACGTGGACCACGATCGGGGTGTCGGAGAACATTATTGAGGCGAGCTGGCAGGCCCTCTACGATTCGATCGTCTTTGGGCTGCTCCACGCAACCGAGTAGCCGCTCGTCGAGGGGGAGCACAGGGGGGTCGACATGACCGTGTGGAGCCGGATCGCAGCGTCGATGGTCAGGCTCCCGCCACCCCGCACCACCGACGTCTCCGTCGAGCGCGACCTGGCCGCCAAGATGCCCGATGGCACCGTGCTGTTGGCCGACCGCTGGTTCCCGACCCGCGATGCAGGTGAGCAGCCGACCGTGTTGATCCGCACACCGTACGGGCGGCACATCATCGGCCCGCTCGGACGGCTCTACGCCGAGCGCGGCTACCAGGTGGTCATCCAGAGCTGCCGTGGCACGTTCGGCTCGGAGGGGGAGTGGGATCCGGTCCGTCACGAGCAGGCCGACGGCCAGGCGACCCTCGAGTGGGTGGCGGCGCAGCCGTGGTTCGACGGCCGCCTCGTCATGTGGGGCGGGAGCTATCTCGGCGTCACCCAGTGGGCGGTGGCGCAGGACCCGCCGGATTTCGTCAAGGCGTTGGGGCTCCAGATCACCGCGTCGAACATCCGCGATGCGATCGTGTACCCGGGCGGCTCCTTCGCCCTCGAGAT
This sequence comes from uncultured Acidimicrobiaceae bacterium, assembly GCA_963730395.1. Lineage (GTDB taxonomy): Bacteria > Actinomycetota > Acidimicrobiia > Acidimicrobiales > RAAP-2 > Bog-473. The sequence continues at coordinate 350,803 of CAVSSK010000021.1, forward strand.
GGCACTGACCTGGCTCCATCAGCTGGAGCACCAGGAGCTCGGGTGGCGCACCGTCGTGCGCACCCAGCTGCGCAGCGCCAAGGTCCTGGCCGCCGCCGCCGACGTCCTGCCGCTCGGCAAGTGCGACGTGGCGGCCATCGGGCAGTCCTCGCAGCCCTATCAGGACTGGCTCGAGCACAGCACCCCCGGTGACCCCTGGTGGGACGGCATCGACTTCGGCCAGCGGCTGGAGAAGGTGCCGCCGGCCAGCCTGGTCGGCGGCTGGTACGACCTCTTCCTGCCGGCCCAGGTGGCCGACTACGAGGCGCTGCGGCGGGCCGGCCGCACGGCCCGCCTCACCATCGGCCCGTGGACGCATGCCAGCCCGGGCCTGTTCGCCGAGACGGTCCGCGACGGCCCCGAGTGGTTCGAGGAGCAACTCGGTGATCGGGCGGGCCGCGAGTCGCGGGCGCCTGTGCGCGTCTTCGTCATGGGGTCGGGCACCTGGCAGGAGTTCTCGCTGTGGCCGCCGGCGGGCGAGGCCCAGGAGTGGTACCTGGGCCGCTGGGGCACGCTCGACACGCAGCCGCCAGGCGGGAGCGCCCCCGACCACTTCCACTACAACCCGCACGATCCCACGCCCGCCGTCGGCGGGCCGTCGCTCAACGTCCGCAGCGCCGGCCGCAAGGACCAGCGCCGGCGCGAGCACCGCCACGACGTGCTGACCTACACCAGTCCGGTGCTCTCGGAGGACCTCACGGTCATCGGGCCGCTCACGGCGACGCTGTACCTGCGCTCGTCGCTCGAGCACACGGACTTCTTCGTACGGCTGTGCGACGTCTCGGAGAAGGGCCGGTCGGTCAACCTGAGCGACGGCATCATCCGGCTCTCCCCGGGGTCGGTGCAGAAGGAGGAGGACGGGGTCTTCCGGCTCGACATCGCCATGTGGCCCACCGCGAACACGTTCAAGGCCGGCCACCGGGTCCGCCTGCAGGTCTCGAGCGGCGCCCACCCGCTGTTCTGCCGCAACACCGGCACCGGCGAGCCGCTGGCGACCGGCGCGACGATGCGATCGGCGGACCAGGAGGTCTTCCACGACGACGCCCGCCCGTCGCGTGTCACCCTCCCCGTCGTGCGGTTGCTGGCCGACGAGACGCTCTGAGGAGGCCTCGGCGCACCCTCGGCTAACCTCCCGCGCATGACGCAGCCGACCTTCGTGCCCATCGCCGAGGCCGACCAGGTCCGCCCGGCCCGGCACCTCCATGTGCCCGGACCGTGGACGCAGTCGCGGCCCGGCGAGGTCGTGGGGCCCGTGCATGTGCGGGGCCGCGACATGGGGACGCCCGGTCCCGACCAGGGATTCGCCCTCCGGCTGGCCCACCGCTTCGAGCACGGGCTGAAACTGGGGGAGGGCGAGACCGAGCACGACGTCCTCACCGGAGTGGCGCTCATCGCCGCCCAGCGGGCGGCGCTGTTCGGCAGGGCCCCGTGCATCTACGACGTGCAGTTCGCGCTGGGCCTGTGGGGATTGCTCGACGAGGCGCCGCCCGATCTGAGCGAGCGCCGGCGTGCGGCCTTCTCCTCGGTGGCCCACGACTACGTCGCCCAGCGCGAGCTCGTCGACTCGACCCCCGAGGAGATCCTCCGGCTCAGCCCCGAGGAAGCCCGCGCCCGGGGCGGTGAGCTCGCGGCCTAGGCCGTGAACACCGGCGGGGCCATCGACCGGCTCGAGATATCGGCCGGTGACCTGCTCTTCACGGGCCGGGCCTGCGGCCCGCACGAGGGCCGGCGGGTGCTGCTCCTGCACGGCTTCCCCCAGACATCGTGGGCCTGGCGTGACGAGCTGTCGGCGCTCGGACGCGCCGGTTACCGGGCCGTGGCACCCGACCAACGCGGCTACTGCCCGGGCGCCCGGCCCACGGAGGTCGCCGACTACGCCACCGGGCACCTCGTGGGCGACGTCATGGCGCTCGCCGACTCCATGGAGATGGAGACCTTCGACCTGGTGGGCCACGACTGGGGGGGCATGCTGGCCTGGATCGTGGCGTCGCAGCACCCGGCGAGAGTGCGCTCGCTCAGCGTCGTGTCGACGCCGCACCCATTTGCCCTCCAGCAGGCGCTGCTCGGCGGCGACCCGGCTCAAGCGACCTACGGCGAGGCGACGGCGTCGTTCCGCACGCCCGACGTCGCCGAGCGTCTGCTCCTCGGGGCCGACGGGTCGGGGAGCGGGCTGGCGACGCTGCTGACCGAGACCGGTCTCGACGACGACGACGTCAGGATGTACGTCACGGCGCTGACCGAGCCGGGCGCCCTGACGGCGGCGCTCAATTGGTACAGGGCCATGGACGGAGTGCTCCTGGCCGACCTGGAGCCGGTGACGGTCCCGACGCTCTACGTCTGGTCCACCGGGGACGAGGCGTTCGGGCGGGTGGCCGCGGAGGGCACCGCGGGGTGTGTGCGCGGGCCCTATACCTTCGAGGTCCTGGAGAACGTGTCGCACTGGGTCCCCGAGATGGCACCGGTGGAGCTCTCCGACTTCTTGATCCGTCACCTCTCGGCGCACTGACGATCGAGCTCCGAGCCCGGGTGCGCTCTGCGAGAATGGGCCCGTGACCTTCGCCCTGACCGACGTCCAACGGGAGTTCCGCGAGACCCTCCGCACGTTCTGCGAGGAGAAGGTGGCGCCCTATGCGGCCGAGGTCGACCGCAACGCCGAATTCCCGTGGAAGTCCTTCGAAGCCTGCAAGGAGATGGAGCTACCGGCCCTCGGCATCCCCGAGGCGTACGGCGGTGCCGGGGCGGACACGGTCACCCAGGCCATCGCCGTCGAGGAGCTCTCCCGCGTCTGCGCGTCGACATCGCTGACCATCCTGATCTCCAAGCTCGGGATGCTGCCCGTCATGAACTGGGGCAGCGAGGAGCTGAAGAGACGGTACGTGCCCAGGGTGGCGACGGGAGAGATCCAGGCCAGCTACTGCCTGTCGGAGGCGGATGCCGGGAGCGACGTGGCGTCCATGCGCACGCGGGCGGTGCGCGACGGCGACGACTACGTCCTGACCGGCTCGAAGTACTGGATCACCAATGCGGGGATCTCCGACGTCTACATCGTGTTCGCCAAGACCGACCCCGACGCCGGCGGACGCGGCATCTCGTGCTTCCTGGTCGAGAAGGAGTGGGGGATCCGCATCGCCAAGCACGAGGACAAGTTGGGCATGCGGGGGAGCCCGACCGGCGAGGTCGTGCTGGACGAGGTGCGCGTCCCGGCGTCCCACCGCATCGGTGAGGAGGGCCAGGGCTTCACCGTCGCCATGCACACGCTGGATCGCAGCCGGCCCACGATCGGCGCGCAGGCAGTCGGCATCGCACAGGGCGCCATCGACTACGCGGCGGGCTACATGAAGCAGCGCCATGCCTTCGGTGGCCCCATCGCCGACCTGCAGGGCCTGCGCTTCATGCTGGCCGACATGGCGATGCGGAACGAGGCCGCCCGCGCCCTCGTCTACCGGGCCTGCGCCATGGTCGACGACGACCCGGGTGGCGAGCTCACGAGCTTCGGCGCCATGGCCAAGGCGTTCGCCTCCGACGCGTCCATGTCCATCACCATCGACGCCGTCCAACTCCTCGGCGGCTACGGCTACACGAAGGACTTCCCCGTCGAGCGCTTCTTGCGCGACGCCAAGGTGACGCAGATCTACGAGGGCACCAACCAGGTGCAGAAGGTGGTCATCGCCCGGGAGCTGCTCAAGCACGTGTAGGCCCGGCGGAGCGGCGTTGGCGCCCGGCGACCAGGCCCGGGCAGACTTCCGGGGTGGGGCCCGGAGGGCCGGTGGTAAAGTTAGAACAGGTTCTAAATTCAGCCCAACGCGGGCAGCCGGCCGCGGGCCGGGAGTGGGAGCAGGAGGAGAGTCCGTCATGGCGCAGCCGGTAATCATCGAGGCGGTCCGCACCCCCATCGGGAAGCGCAACGGGTGGCTCTCCGGCCTGCGGGCCCCCGACATCCTGGGCGCGGCCCAGATCGAGGTGGTCAAGCGGGCAGGCATCGACCCGGCGTCGGTCGAGCAGGTGGTCGGCGGATGCGTGACCCAGGCCGGCGAGCAGGGTTTCAACGTGACCCGGACGGCCTGGCTGCTCAGCGGTATGCCGTACGAGGTCGCGGCGACCACGGTCGACTGCCAGTGCGGGTCCTCGCAGCAGGCGAACCACTTCGTCAACAACCTCATCGCGGCCGGTGCGGTCGACACGGCCATCGGATGCGGCGTCGAGGCCATGAGCCGGGTGCCGCTGGGCGCCAATGCGGCGGCCGGCGTCGGGCGGGCCATCCCCGAAGACCTGCCGTACGACATGCCCGACCAGTTCACTGCGGCGGAGCGGATCGCCAAGAAGTACGGCATCACCCGCGCCGACGTCGACTGGTTGGGTCTCGAGTCGCAGAAGAAGGCCGCGGTGGCGGTGGCCGAGGACCGCTTCGCCCGCGAGATCGTGTCGGTCGAAGCCCCGATCGTCGGCGAGGAGGGTCCCCGGGGCGAGCACACGGGCGAGAAGATCGTCGTGTCCAAGGACCAGGGGCCACGCGACACGACCGCCGAGGGCCTGGCCAAGCTCAAGCCCGTGCTGCCCGACGGCATGCACACGGCGGGCAATTCGTCGCAGATCTCCGACGGGGCAGCCGCCGTGCTGTGGATGTCCGAGGACCGCGCCAAGGCCGAGGGCTTCAAGCCCCGGGCCCGGGTCGTCGCCCAGGTGCTCGTGGGCTCCGATCCCTACTACCACCTCGACGGCCCCATCGCGGCGACGACCAAGGTGCTGGCCAAGGCCGGCATGACCATGCACGACATCGACCTCTTCGAGGTCAACGAGGCCTTCGCCTCCGTCGTCATGAGCTGGGCCAAGGAGCACGACGCCGACATGGACAAGGTGAACGTGAACGGCGGCGCCATCGCCATCGGCCACCCCGTCGGCGCCACCGGCAGCCGGCTCATCACCACCATCCTGCACGAGCTCGAGCGGAGGGACGCGACCTACGGGCTGGTGTCGATGTGCTGTGGCGGCGCACTGGCCACCGGCACCATCATCGAGCGGCTCTAACACCTCATCACGACATCGGCGCCTACCTCTGGAGGGGACCGTGGTTTCGACTGAGCACCTGACGTTCGAGCGCGACGGCGCGACGGCCATCGTGACGATGAACCGGCCCGAGGCGAAGAACGCGCTCGAGCCTCCCCATGCTGGTCGGCATGAAGGACGCCTGGGAGGAGATCGACGGCAACGACGACATCCGCTGCGCCATCCTCACGGGAGCCGGCGGCACGTTCTGCGCCGGCATGGACCTCAAGGCCACGGGAGGCAGCGACGCCGAGAAGTATCAGTCACGCATGCAGGAGGACCCCGACCTGCACTGGAAGGCCCTGCTGCGCCATTACGACCTTCGCAAGCCCCTGATCGCCGCCGTGGAGGGCTGGGCCGTGGCGGGGGGGACCGAGATCCTCCAGGCCACCGACATCCGGGTGGCGGGCGAGAGCGCGGTCTTCGGCGTCTTCGAAGCCAAGCGCGGGCTGTTCCCCCTCGGTGGCTCGACGGTGCGGCTGCGCCGCCAGATCCCCTACACGCTCGCCATGGAGCTCCTCCTCACGGCCCGTCAGGTTCCGGCGGACGAGGCGTTGCGCATCGGGTTGATCGGCCACGTGGTTCCCGACGGCACGGCACTCGACAAGGCGCTGGAGATCGCCGGCACCATCGGGGCGAACGGGCCGCTGGCGGTGGAGGCGATCAAGCGCAGTGTGCGCGAGACCGAGGGCATGTCCGAGGTCGACGGGCTGGCCCGCGAGCTCGAGCTCGGCTGGCCCATCTTCTCCACCAACGACGCCGCCGAGGGCCAGAAGGCCTTCGCCGAGAAGCGCCCTCCCAGGTACACGCGCTCGTGAGCCAGGAGGCAGGGGCGGTCCCGGGCCCGGGGGAGGGATTCCCCGGTGTGGACGGACCCGCGACGTCGACGACGGGCGACGACCTCCTCAACCGACTGGCGGCCGCCATGCGGCGCATCTCCGGCGTGGCCGTTGCGCTGCCACTGAGCGACGAGGAGCTGGCGGCCGCGGTGGACGAGGTGTCGGCCCTGGCGGACCGGCTCGAAGCCGCCGCCCCCGCCGAGAAACGGACCCGTCTCCAGCCGACCACGGACGGCCATCCGCAGGACCACTTCCCGACGAGCCCGATGATCGGCTACGCCAACCCCATCGCCCCGCCGGTCGACGTCTGGGCCGTGACGGGGGAGGGTGGCCAGCGGGAGATCCGGGGGAAGGTCACCTTCGGCTACCAGTACGAGGGCCCGCCGACCTGCGTGCACGGCGGCATCATCGCCGAGCTCTTCGATGAGCTGCTCGGGCTGGCCAACATCATCGTGGGGCAGGCCGGCATGACGGGCACGCTCAAAGTGCGTTATCGCCGGCCGACACCGCTGTTGGCGCCCCTCGAGCTGGTGGCGCGCTTCACGGGTCGAGAGGGCCGCAAGATCTTCACCTGGGGCGGCATCTTCTACGAGGGCGAGCTCACGGCCGAGGCCGACGGGATCTTCATCGAGGTGCTGCCGGGCCAGATGCTCGGCATCGTCTCGGGCAACGCGAAGGTGGCCGAGGCGCCGCTGGTCGACCGGACGTGGCGGCGGATGATGGCCGAGGGGGTCGAGGACCCGACCCGTCGCGCACCTCCTTCCTGACGGGCCGGTGGTGCTCCGTCGGGGTCCATCCGCTGCCATGTCACGACAAGGCCCGGACGGGGGCCCGTAGTCCCATGCGTCCCGGGGTTATGAATCTCCGCTCATCGACGGGGACGATCAGGGTGCCACCAACTCGATGGCGACGCCATCGGGATCGCGCAGTTGCAGCGAGGGGTGACCATTCTCCAGCACCACGCCGGCATGCTCGACGCCGACCGAGGTGAGGTGCTCCGCCCAGGCTCCGAGCGCGTCACCATCGGGCACGGCGAAGGCCAGATGATCCAAGACCTCGGCGGGGGACCCGCCACGTGGGCCCAGGCCCCTCGTGAGCACCACGACGACCCTCGCCTCGCGGTGTTGCAGTGCGACATAACCGATATCGGGGTCATCGGCCAAGGGCACGAGGCCGAGCGCGGTGCGGTACCACCGAGCGCTCGACTCGACATCCGATACCAGAAGTTGGACATGCGAGAGCCCGGTGATCGGCGCGCACTGACCGGGGTCTGTCGCCGATGTCACCTCTCTGATACTAGCGAGGGTGCCCCGTCCACAGCTTCGGAGACCGACCTCTTGACCAACACCGGTCGGCCTCTGCGTCTCCTAGGATCGCCTGGTGCCAACCGGCGACCACGCGCTGTCGGGTCCGGGACGGCGCGCTGCGTCGTCGCCATCTGTCCCCTGTTCCGCTCCCTTTGGCCCGGGATCGGTGTCCATCCGGCTGTACCCGCACAACGAGCTTCCCGCGGACGCCATCGTGAACGAGCTCTGTGCGCAAGCCGGTCTGGCCCTCGGCAGTGGATTCGACGGCGTGATGACGAGTGAGCACCACGGCGGCTTTGCCGGATACATGGCGCAGCCGCTGCAAATGACCTCCTTCGTGTTGGCAGAGCACGCGACGGGTTGGGCCGCGGCGGCCCCTCTCTTGCTCCCGCTCAGGTCCACGGCGCTCGTCGCCGAGGAGGTGGCGTGGCTCCAGGCTCGTCATCCTGGCCGTGTCGGTCTCGGGGTGGCCGCAGGCGCTCTTCCGCTGGACTTCGAGGCGGCCGGCGTCGACCAGGCCGATTCCGTCGATCGCTTCAAAGCGGAGCTGCCTCGGCTCGTCGCGATGCTCCGAGGTCAGGCCTTGGGCGACCTCGAGGGGGACCCGGCGCTGCTCGGCTGCCGTCGAGATCCCGTCCCCGTGCTCAGCGCAGCCGTCTCGGTCGCCGCCGCCGCCCGAGCTGCCGTCTGCGGAGCCGGAATCCTCATGGAGGGGATGTCAGCTCCCGCGAGACTGGCCCGTTTGACCCGGGCCTTCGGGGAGGCCGGGGGTCAAGGCGCCAGAGTCCTGATACGGCGGGTGTGGCTGGGCCGGCTGCCCTCCGGGCTGGTCGAGAGCCAACGGGCCGTCTACGAGAGCTACGCGGCGCGCAACAGGCTCGTTCGGCGACGACCAGACGATCGCGTCCGACGAGCCTGACGAGATGGCGGAGCGGCTGGCGGCAACTCTGAGGCAGGTCGATGCCGACGCGCTCAACCTCCGGGTGCAGCTTCCCGGCATGTCGCCTGAGCAGGTACGAGAGCAGATCGCGCGATATCGGGTCCACCGTCGTCGAGCCTCTCAAGAGGATGTGGCCATCGCCGGGACCGGGCGCTCCGTAGTTACCGGATCGGTGTCCAGCCCCTCGTGAGGTGGTTCCCACCGTCGACGTCCAGGGTTATCCCCGTGATCTGTCGCGCGTCATCGGACAAGAGGAAGCACACCGCCGCGGCGATGTCCTCTGCCTGGGTAAGCCGGCCCAGGGGGAGATTCGAGCCCGCGGCCGCACCCCCGTCGGCTTGCCAGATGGAGCGAGTCGCCGTCGTGCGCACCAGTCCAGGACTGACCGCGTTCACCCGAATCCGCCGATCGGCCAGGTCGGCCGCGATGGTGCGCGTCATGGCGTTCAGCGCGGCCTTGGCCGACGCGTAGGCAACCATGGCCGATGTGGTCTTGTGCGGTGAGCCGCTGGAAATGGTGACGACCGAACCAGCGTTGTCGCCGAGGCCTCGCGCTGCCGCGGCGCGGATCAGTGCAACGGCCGGCCATGTGTTGAGTCGGATCGTCTCGAGAAGCTGTGCCTCGCTGATGGCGTCAAAGGAGAGTGGGTAGGGTGCGCCCCCCAGCGTGCTGACGATCAGGTCGATTCGACCAAACGCGTCCATGGTCCGGTCTGTCAGCATGGCCACGGCCGGTTCGGTGTCCATGGATCCGACGACCCCGAGCACATCGAATCCCTCAGAGCGGAAGGCGGCCTCCGTCGAGGAGACCCGACCCTCGTCGCGGCCGTTGATGACGACAGACGCGCCCTCTCGGGCCAGGCGAAGGGCGCAGGATCTTCCAATGCTCGGGTCGGCGGTGGAGCCGGTGACGATGGCCACCTGACCGGAGAACCGTTGCACTCCGCCAGCGGAACGGCGGTTCCCTGTCATCCTGTCGTCTGATCCCATCCTCCTCATCTTGGCCCACGGATGACCACGGCTCCTGAACTCTCGAGAGAGAACCGTTCGACAAATTATGCTGCGGCTGATCGACACGGGCGATGCCCGATGCCAGACTGCGACCCGTCGCAGAGCAGCGCAGAGAGGGCCCATGGGCAATGGAAGAACGTGATGTTGCGTCCGATGTGGATGTCGTCGTCGTGGGAGCGGGCTTCTCCGGCCTCTACCTCCTGCACCGCCTCAGGACGCTCGGCTTCACCACCAGGGTCCTCGACGCAGCCGACGACGTGGGGGGGACGTGGTACTGGAACCGGTACCCCGGCGCTCGCTGCGACATTCCGACCACCGATTATTCCTATAGTTTCGACCCCGAGCTCGAACAAGAGTGGACGTGGTCGGAGAAGTACGCCACGCAGCCGGAGATCCTGTCCTATTTGCAATTCGTTGCCGACCGATACGACCTCCGACGCGACATCACCTTTTCGACGAGGGTCACGTCGGCCGCCTGGGACGAGTCCGCCGCACGCTGGCGCGTGCGCACTGAACAGGGCGAGGAGATCGGCTGTCGCTTCTATGTCATGGCAAGCGGTTGTCTGTCACTCCCAAAATCACCCGAGATAGCCGGACACGACCGGTTCCGCGGGGAGGTGTACTTCACGAGCACGTGGCCGCACGAAGGTGTCGACTTCACCGGCAAGCGGGTGGCCGTGATCGGCACCGGATCCTCCGGCATACAATCGATCCCGCTGATAGCTGCGCAGGCCAGCAAACTGACTGTCTTCCAGCGTACGGCGAATTTCTCGATACCCGCTCGAAACGGACCGCCGCCGCCGGAGCGGATCGCTGCGCTCGAGACAGACAGGGCCGCCTATCGCGATGCAGCCAAGCTGTCGCGTGCCGGCGTCCCAACCGAGGTCACCGACATCGCGGGTGCCTACGCGAGCGACGAGGTGCGGCGGGACCGCTTCGAGGCTGCCTGGGAGGCGGGTGAGCTGATCGGGATCCTCGGTGTGTTCAACGACGTTCTGTTGAATGCGACCGCCAACGACGTCGTCGCCGAGATGATCCGCGAGAAGATCCGCTCGATCGTGGTGGACCCCGAGACAGCCGAGGCGCTCTGTCCCAGGGACCACCCCTTCGGATCGAAGCGACCGTGTCTCGACACGAATTACTTCCAGACCTACAACCTGCCCCATGTGCGGCTCATCGATCTGCGTCAGCACCCGATCGTCTCCATGAGCGAATCGGGGATCGACACGACGGACGAGTCACTCGAGTTCGACGCCATCGTGTACGCGACAGGGTTCGACGCAATGACCGGTCCGGTGGTCGCCGTCGACATCGAGGGCCGTGACGGCGTCTCACTGAGAGAGAAGTGGGCCGACGGGCCTTCGACGTATCTCGGCCTGACCACGGTCGGGTTCCCCAATTTCTTCACCATCACGGGCCCTGGAAGCCCTTCGGTGCTGTCCAACATGGCGGTGTCCATCGAACAGCATGTCGATTGGGTCGCCGACTGCCTCGACGATCTCCGTGCTCGCGGCTTCCACACCATCGAGCCCACCCCGCTCGCCGAGGCGGGATGGAACCAGCATGTCGACGACGGCGCGGCGATCACCCTCTACCCCAGCGCCAACTCGTGGTACATGGGGGCAAACGTGCCCGGCAAGCCCCGGGCCTTCCTGCCCTATGTCGCCGGTGTCGACGTCTACCGCGCCGCCTGCGACGAAGTCGTGGCCAACGACTACCTGGGGTTCTCCCTCGCCGGGCCCCGTGGGTCGCAATGCAACGACGGGGTGATCCGTCGACTGCAGGTGGACGTCGCCATGGTGATCGACGCCATGGCGGACCTGGAGCTGCCCCCCATGGAGTCTCTGTCGGTCGAAGACGCCCGTGTGCTGATGCAGGCCATCGAGGCCGTGCGGCCACCAGGGCGACCGGTGGGCGACGTCGTCGAGGGAAGGCTCCCGGGTGCCACCGGGGAGTTGGGCTACCGGCTCTACCGGCCGGCATCTGCCGGTCCCCACCCCATCGTCGCCTACTTCCACGGGGGTGGGTGGGTGCTCGGCAGCTTGGATTCCGACGATCCTCTCTGCCGCGACCTCTGCATCAGGTCCAATGCCGTGATCGTGTCGGTGAATTACCGGCACGCGCCCGAAGTCCGCTTCCCCGCCGCGGCCGATGACGCGTTCGCCGCCGTGCGATGGATCGCCGCCCACGCCGAGGAGCTCGGGGGAATACCGGGTCAGCTCGCGGTCGCGGGGTGGAGTGCGGGCGCCAACATCGCGACCGTGGCCTGCCAGTTGGCTCGAGACGCCGGCGAACCGAACATCGTCGGGCAGGTGCTGCTGACGCCTGTGACCGACGCCAGCATGAGCCGGCCGTCGTACGAGGAGAACGGCCTTGGCTACGTCCTGACGGCGCCCCTGATGCGCTGGTTCTGGGACCACTACGTCGACCCCGGCGATCGCAGCGACCCGAAGGCATCGCCGCTGCTGGGTGACCTGTCGGACCTTCCTCCAACCCTGATCGTGACGGCAGAGTTCGATCCGCTGCGCGACGAGGGCGCGGCCTACGCCGAGGCACTGGCCTCTGCTGGGGTGTCAGTTCAGCACCTCGATGCCCGGGGCCACATCCACACCTCCCTGACGATGGTGGACGTGGTCCTGTCGGGTGCCGATCTGCGGGCGCAGATGGGCGAGGCCATGCGGGGGTTCTTCCGGGCGACCGTGCCCGCCTGATCCGGGTCAGGCGTGGTCGGCGGGCGACAGCTGGCCGTCCATGAAGGGCGCCAGTCCCCTCTCCTCCTCGGAGCCCTCGACCGTGCCACAGGAGTCGTGGAGGACGACCCGATCGCGACCCTGACGCTTTGCCAGCAACAACGCGTCGTCAGCGCGGCGTAGGACCGCGACGAGCTCCTCACCCGGCTCGGCGTCGGTGATACCGAAGCTGGCGGTGAATTTTGGCAGTCCACCGACGGTGATTGCAGCGTCCAGCTGGGCACGGGCCGTGTTGAGCGCGCGGGTCGCGTCGATCGCCGAGCAGTCGGGGAACGTGATGGCGAACTCCTCGCCTCCGTAGCGCGAGATGATGTCGCTGCTCCGGAGCGAATCACGGAGGACCCGGGCGAAGAGCCGCAGCGCCCTGTCACCTGTCTCGTGCCCATAGGTGTCGTTCAGCATCTTGAAATGGTCGAGGTCCGCCATCGCCACCGCGATCGGATAAAGGTGCGGCGGGAGTGCCCCGACCTGCTCAGAGAACGCCCGTCGGTTGAGCAGTCCGGTCAAGGTGTCCGTCGACGCCTGGAGCTGCGTCTCCGCCATGACCCGGAGGAGCCCGATGCGTGCACCGGCAAGCTTGGCCAGCGTCGCCAGGTCATCGACCTTGTCGTCTTCGACCTCGGTCTGCGGTTCACCGGTGGCGTGGATCACGCCGACGGTCCGTCCCATGATCGAGACAGGCACGCACAGCGCGGAGAGGCGCCCCTGCGGCCGGTTGCGCAACTTCGGACAGGCGTCCAGATCGTCGCTGTCGTGGAACGCCTGGATCTGTGCCCGCCGCGCCGCTGGGCAGCGGTCTGGGGAGTCCACGCCGCAGCTGGGCGGCTCGCCGTCCGGTCCGACCGCAGCCATGCGCACGAGATGGGCATGGCTGTTGTCCGCCAGGAGCAACTCCACCGGGGCGTCGGGCAGCACGGCGCCGAAGGAGCGCTCGATGACATCGATGACCTCGGGCTCGCCTTCGGCCATGTCCAACGCGTTGGCCAGGCGGCTCTCGAAGCGCTGGCGTTGCACCTGGGAGTCGCGGACCACCGCCTCCCGGTCCGCTGCTGTGATCGCCTCGGACAACTCGTCGTTCAGGCGCCGGACCTTCTCGTCGGTGAGTCGCTGCCGGCGTTCGCCGAGCACGACGAGGCCGAAAGCGAGCGGCAGCATCAGTGCCATGATGAGGCCCACCGACACCAGGTAGCCGTTGAAACCCGACGCGATTGCGTTGCCGGCCATCATGCACGGCACGAAGATGAGGGCGAACGCCCCGAGGGCAATGATCGGGCTGAGCAGGCGGAAGCGCTTCGACTTCGCGACTTCCCCGCTCCATTCCTCCTCTGTAACCATTCTTCTGCACCCCCTGCTCACGTCGGGGCGAGAGCTCTCCCGGGGTCGACCCGAGGTGCATCGTTCGCCCGAGAGCGTTGTCGACGTCACGGGAGTCAACCTTTAGAAAATGGGCATTGACCAGCACGGACGTGAGGCCGGTCAACGTCCCGCACGTGCTCGGTCAGAACGGCGTACGGCGTCGGGCGTCTCCGCCCCATTGCGCACACCACGCCATGAACGGGAGTGCGGCGAGACGGAAGTCCTGCCCTACGCCGCGGCGCGACGTATGTCCTCCAGCGACAACTCCACGGTCTCGTATCTGCCACACTCGGCACAGCCGGGCGAGTGGATCGAGGACCGGATCAGCCGGGTGTGAGCTTCATCGAGCTGGACCGTGAAGGCTTTGAGGTGGGGGTCGATCTCGAGAATCCAGGTGCTGTTGCATGACTCCAAGATGATGACGTGCATGGCTCCACCCTGCCCGGCGATTCTGAAGCCCAACTCGGAGAAGCCTGGGGAAGCGCCTGGTATCGCGTCGTCTTTGGAGTCCGGGTCTTCAACCTTCCAGCAGCCGTAGGGCGAGCCGGCGGCCACGCCCCTGTTTGACGGCGAGCGCGACCCAGAGCTGGAACAAGGCATCGATGATCGCCTCTTGGTCCTCGCCCACATAGACCGGGCGCAGACCGACGGCTTCGATCACGGTCTCGACCGTGTCGCGATCGCCTCCGGGCGCAGAGAAGAACATGTCGGCGCGTTCGCCATCGAAGACAGGGTCGGCCATATTCTCGCCACCGAGCGTGTTGAAGGCACGGGCGTAGCGAACCGTTGGCGGCAGAGCGGCCCTGGCATTCACCACGTCGGCACCCATCTGATTCGTCGCGTCGATCACCAGCCTGCCGGCCAACGCCTCGCCGTGTTGGGCAGCAACGTCGGCAACCGCGGCGCCCGGGATGGCCAGGATGACGACGTCGGCCCCTGACAGGGCGTCAGCGATCGACGAGACCCGAGCGTCCGTTCCAGCCGCTTCATCGTCCTCGGGGTGCCGCGAGCCGTACGTGATCTCATGTCCTGCCTCTACCAGAGACCGTCCGAGCGTGGTGGCGATGAAGCCGGTTCCGATGATGGCTGTCTTCACTGTTCGGCCCTCCTCTACCCTGGTGTCTCATCGCGGTCCCCGGGCGACGAAGCATCCCGTTTCCACGGTGATCGTCATCGTCCCACCGCCGGCCCGGAAGCGGTCCTCGATCGCGTCCTTCAGGGATCTGAGCTCCTCGGGCGAGGCCTCCTGCCCGGCCGCGGTGGATTCGATGAAGGCGAACACGTCGCCGGGATCGGTGCACACCATCGCGCTCGGGTGCGGCTGCCACTCGATGGAGGCGAAAGCGCCACCAAGGACCGCCGCTCCGTTCGAGGTCCCGAACCGCCGGTCGGCGAAATCGAGAGGCGACCAGCCCAGGACCTGGCGTGACAGGTCGGCGACTGCGTCGAGGTGCCGCGGCCCGTTCGTCGCCGCCAGCAGCACACCGTCGGGACGCAGCACGCGGGAGAACTCGGAGGCGGCGCGGTCCGGTTCGGGGACGTGGTAGAGCATGTGGTTCGCCACGACAACGTCAAAGGCGCCGTCGACGAACGGGAGGTCCTGCGCGTCGCTCGTACGGGCCCCGACGAGCTCGATGCGTTCGAGGGGTTCGACAGCACTCGCCGCCGCTTGGACCATCCCGTCGGACAGGTCGGTCAGGGTCACGCGGAGCCGGGGGAGCAGGCCGGCGATGTTGACCCACAGCGCGCCCGTCCCACAGCCGACCTCGAGCACGTCCCCGCCTGCCGGCCATTCGATCAGGCTGGCCAGCCACGGGTACCACGGTTCGTCCGACCTGGAGTACTTGGCGTGGAGCGCGATCCGAGCGTTGAGGTTCGACGGGTCCTTGTACTGGCGCTCCCGAAGGTATTCGGGATCGATCCCCAGCTCCCTTTGGCGAGACACGTGCCAATGCTAGGGCTGGCTCCGGTTGAGCGCGCCCTGCATCAGGGACGGCTTTCGCCTGCGCTCGCCGGGCTCAGAGTGCCCGCTGCACCCCTTCCCAGTAGGGGTCTCGCAGCTTGCGCTTGTAGAGCTTGCCGTTGGGGTCCCGCGGCATCTCGTTGGTGAAGTCGATCGTCTTCGGGGTCTTGAACTTGGCCAGCTTGTCGGCGCAGTAGGCCAGGATCTCGGCTGCCAGTTCCTCGCTGGCCTCGACGCCTTCCGCCGGCTCTATCACCGCCTTGACCTCCTCGCCCCAGTCCTCGTGGGGGATCCCGAAGACGGCCGCGTCACCCACCTTGGGGTGGGTGAGCAGCACACCTTCGATCTCGGCGGGGTAGATGTTGGCCCCGCCGGAGATGATCATGTCGATCTTGCGGTCGCGCAGGAAGAGATAGCCGTCCTCGTCGAGCAGGCCCACGTCGCCCACGGTGAAGAAGGGACCGATGCGGTTCTTCTTCGTTTTCTCCTTGTCGCCGTGGTACTCGAAGTCTGCCGACTGCATCGCCATGTACACCGTCCCGATGACGTTGGGCTCCATGATCCGGTTACCGTCGTCGTCGAAGACCGCGATCTCGCTGATGGGCCACGGCTTGCCGACCGTGCCCGGCTTCTCCAGCCACTCCTCCGCGGTTACCAGCGTGCCGCCACCCTCGCTCGCCGCGTAGTACTCGTCGACGGCGTTCCCCCACCAGGAGATCATCCTGTGCTTTACGTCGATGGGGCACGGGGCCGCGGCGTGGATCATGTGGCGAAGCGACGACACGTCGTACTTGTCCCGGACGTCCTCGGGGAGGGCCAGGAGGCGGTGGAACTGCGTTGGCACCATGTGCGACGTGGTCACCCGGCGCGCCTCGATCAGCCGGAGCATCTCCTCGGGCAGCCACTTGTCCATGAGCACGATCGTGTGCCCGAGATGCAACGAGGCGCTCCCGAAGCGGAGGACGGCCGTGTGGTACAGCGGCGAGCCGATGATGTGGACGTTGTCGTCCTGCGGCTGGATCCCGAAGAGGAAGAGCAGCCCGGAAAGCCCGAGGGCCGCATCCTCTGGCGTGACGCCGAGGAGCTTGCGGTAGATCCCCTTGGGGTTCCCGGTGGTCCCCGAGGTGTAGTTCATGACGTCGCCGACGGTGCGGTCCTCGGGAACCGTGGCCGGCTGGGCGTCGCGGACATCGGCGTAGGAGGCAAACCCGGGCACGTCGCCCACGGCGAGCCGGCCGACGGCATCGAGGCCCACCTCGTCCGCCGCGATCCCCGCGACGTCGGCGAAGCGCTCGTGGGCGACGAACGCCTTCGCCCCCGAGTCCTTGAGGATGTAGGCCACCTCGGGCGCCACCAGGTGATGGTTGATCGGCACCAGGTACCAGCCGGCCTGCAGCGCCGCCAGATAGATCTCGATCATCTCGGCGCAGTTCGGCAGCAGTGTCGCCACGACGTCGCCCGACCCGAAGCCCTGCGCCCGCAGGGCGTGCACCACCTGGTTGGCGTGGCCCAGCAGTTCCCCGGCCTTGATCTCGTCGCCGTCGGGGGTGACGAGGGCCAGATAGTCCGGGTCTTCCTGGGCCAGTGCCCAGAAGCCGAGGTCACCCATCAGCAGTCTCCTTGCACGCTTGCGATGGGGGCGCAAATGGCAGCCCCCGCCTCCTGCAGGCTAGAACGTGTTCTAACTTACGGCAATTTGTGCGGGCGCCGGCCGGTCGGCCGCGCACGTGAGAGATCAGGGAGAGTCGACCATGGCAGGGTTCCTCGCAGGCAAGGTCGTCGCGGTCACGGGCGGCGGCGGCGGCATCGGGCGGGCCGTGGCGCTCGCCGCGGCGGAGGAAGGGGCCAAGGTGCTGGTGGCGGACTTCGGGGTCGGCATGGCCGGCGAGGACCCGAGTAGCGAGGTGGCCGACGCCGTGGTGGCCGAGATCACCAAGGCGGGTGGCGAGGCGATCGCGGTGGCGGACGACATCTCCAAGATGGAGTCGGGTGGACGACTCATAGCCACAGCGCTCGAGAAGTGGGGACGCATCGACGGTGTCGTCGCAGTGGCGGGGATCCTCCGCGAGCGCATGCTGTTCAACATGTCCGAGGACGAATGGGACGCCGTCATCGCGACCCACCTGAAAGGCCATTTCACAGTGTTCCGGGCGGCGGCGGCCGTCATGCGCAAGCAGGAAGGGGGCGGCGCGCTCATCGGCTTCACGTCGGGAGCGTTCGCCGGAAGCGTCGCGCAGGCGAACTACGCGGCCGCCAAGGGCGGGATCGTGTCGCTGGTGCGCTCCGCCGCGGTGGGGCTCTACCGCTACGGCGTCACCGCGAACGCCATCGCACCGGTCGCGCGGACCCGCATGTCGGCCAATGTGCCATCCGAGCTGGCCGAGATGGGCGACCCAGAGGACGTGGCTCCCATGGTCGTGTTCCTGCTCAGCGACAAGGCGAAGCACGTGACCGGTCAGGTGTACACCGTCGTCGGTTCGAAGATCGCCGTGTGGAACCAGCCGACCGAGGTGAGGGCGATGTGGGCGGACGGCCGCTGGACCCCCGAGCAGATCGCCGAACGGCTCGACAGCACGGTGGGCCAGGAGCGGATGGGGATGATCGACCGCTTGGAGCGGATGCGCCAAGCGGCGGCGTCAGGCGAGAAGCCGAACGCCTAGACCCACGGTGCTCAGGTGACCC
Source organism: uncultured Acidimicrobiaceae bacterium (assembly GCA_963730395.1). Lineage (GTDB taxonomy): Bacteria > Actinomycetota > Acidimicrobiia > Acidimicrobiales > RAAP-2 > Bog-473. Next base: position 368,732 of record CAVSSK010000021.1, read on the forward strand.
GGCGCAGCCGGGGCCGGCGCATGGTGGTGGTGTAGACCTCGAGCGAGTTCCCCTCGTGATGGGCGGCGACGATCGAGGCCGCGCCGAATCGCTCCTCGTCGAACACCTGGCTCATCCTCTTGCCCCACGCAACGCAAGAACGAGCGATCTGGCGGTCGGGGTGCTCCCAGGGCGGGATGCACACCTCAATCTGGAACAGCGGTTCGAAGGTCACGACATGGGTGGCTTCGTCGCCGTGCGCGACGAGCCATTCCTGCTTCTCTTCCTCGGTCCAGATCCGCTCGGCCATCATCGGTGAACACCGCGGGACTGTCGCCATCGCTCGCTCACCCCCTTTTCTCCCGCCATATCGGCACCAACCGAAGGAGTCTTGAGAATGCCCGTTCTTGTGGGGAGTCAGGGATCCACCCCGCCGCTGGCCCCCACGCACGCCCAGCAGCGTTCGGGGTCCACCACCGACCCACCGCCGCTTCCTAGCCTGAGGCGGCGTGCCAGGCTCGGATGCCTGGCGAGGTTCCCGCCCCGAGGGGATGTCGCGTCGGAAAGGAGAACACCGTGAGCACACGATTCGACGAGGGATCGGAGCACGGTGAGGCCATTCCGGAGATCCGCCCCTGGCGCGAGGCCGGCTGGATCTTCAAGGATGGGGGCGCACGGGCCATCGAGCGTCAGGACGACCGCACCCGGACGAGGACGGCACGGGTCTCCCATCAGCACGACGAGTAGCAGCGGCCACGGGCCGCGGCATCAAGCCGGCTGTTCTGCCACCTTCGGGTGTGCCCCGGCTTCCGGGGGTTGGTGGGTGCGGAGCCAGTCCTTCCAGCGCGACCTCGTCCGCACCAGGATGACGGCGCCGCCGACGACGAGGAGGAGGCCCGCCAGCTGCACGAGGATCGAGCCCAGGCGGCCGTCCTCACCGAGCCACAGGTGCTCGTCGAGAGTGCGTTCGATGCCCCACAGCACCATGCCCGTGCCGAGCACGACGCCGGGGGGATAGCCCATACGTCGAGTCCCGTCGGGCCACCGGTCGAGCCGGCGCTCGATCGCGATGAGGACCAAGTAGACCGCGAGGTCTTCGAACGCCTGGAAGACGGGCACGGGCAACCGCCGTCCCGCCTGGCCCGCGTAGTACATCCCGAACCACTGATGGGTCGGGTGGCCGCCACCGGCGACCATGAGCTGGGGGCCCAACAGGCGGCCCATGGCCCAGCACGCCATCAGCACGGGAGCGGCCAGGTCGAGTGCGCGGCCGAGCGGGAGCTCGGGGCAGCGGCGCCGGGTGAGGATGATGCCAACAGGTACGGCGAGGAGCAGGCCGCCGAACGACGAGAGGCCGCCGTGCCAGATGGCGAGCACGTCGCCGGGATTGTGGCTGTAATAGCCGAGGTTCGACAGCACGTGCATCGCACGAGCGCCGACGACTGCGGCCAGGATGATCCAGAGGAACACGGGGGCGAACCAGTCGGTGCGATACCCGTTGCGTCGCAGGCGGCGCTCGAAGTAGGTGAAGCCGAACCAGAAGGTGAGCGCCAGCCCGATGCCGTAGGTATGGACCTGGAGCGGCCCGACATGGAAGACGACGGGGATGGGTTTCATGACTCGGCTCGCGCCAGGTTACGACTGCGGCGGAGCGTGAGGATCCCGGGTGGGCTTAGGCGGGTGCCGGCGCCAAGGGGCTAGGGCCGACCGGCGCCGGCGAAGCCGCTCCCGAGGCGGAGGCCCGTGATCCAGACCGAGGCCCCGGTATAGGGCGCTTCGATCATCTGGCCCCCGCCGATGTACATGGCCACGTGGTCGGAGCCTCCCGGGCCGTAGAAGAGCAGGTCGCCCGGCTGCAGGTCGCTGACGGGGACCGGTGCCGAGTCGGCCATCTGTGCGCCCGAGAAGTGCGGCAGGCCGACCCCGACCTGGCCCCAGGACCAGGCGGTGAGCCCAGAGCAGTCGAACCCGGGGCTCGCGGAGCCCCGGGGGGACTCGCCGCCCCAGACGTAGGGGACGCCGATCTGGCTCTCGGCCGCCTGCACGGCGCCGGCGCCGCCGGGCGCCGTCGGCGGCGGCGCCGCTTGGGAGAGCCCGGCCAGGCTGACGGCGCTGCTGCCCGAGGAGGACGCGGCCGCGGCCGCGGGATGGGACGCGGCCGCTGCGGCCGCTGCGGCGGCTGCGGCCGCTTGGCGATCGGCCGCAGCCTTGGCGGCGGCGGCGGCTTCGGCCTGCTGTTGTTGCTGGACCAGTTGCGCGATCTGACCCTGCTCCTGTGCCAGCGCGCTCTTCTGCTGTTGCACCGCCTGTGCGTTCTGGGCGACGGCGTTCTGCTCGGTCGTGACCTGGGTCTGGGCCTGCGCCTGCTCACCCTGCAACTGCGTCACTTGCGCGTTCAGCGCATTCTCCGCCGTGTGCAGGTTGTCGACGGCGAGCGAAATGTCGCCTTCGGTGATCTTGTTGTAGACGGTGGTCGCACCGAGGGTCTGCTCGTTGCCGCTGAAGATCGGGTTCTGCGCTGCCGCGGTGCCGTCGGAGATGTAGTTGGCGACTGCAGCCTGGGAGAGGGTGGCCTTGTCGTGCGCCACCTGGGCCTCGTCCGACGCGATGTTGGCCTTGGTCGTGTCGATGCTCGAGTTGATCTGCGACAGGTGGTAGCGGGCTGCGTCGTACTGCTGACTCAGAGCGGACATCTCGTTCTGCGCCTGGCTCAATTGGGCCTCGATGGCGGCGGCCTTCGCCTTGGCGTCGGAGATGGCGTCACCGGCGGCGGGGCGCGTCAAACCGAACACAGTGCTCGACAACACTGTGACGACGGTCAACGCGGGAATCCCAACCCGATGGAGCGCACGGGCGCCCCTCGAAGACCGCGGCGTGGAGTGGTTATGAACCCGCTCTACGTCAGTCACGATGGGTGCCATTCTTATAGGAATCCCCTCGGCGATTCAAACACCGTCGGTGCGAAACGCCTGTGTATGGTCGTACTCAGGGTATTAACATGCAGGTCGACGATCTATATTGAAAAGTAAGAAGTTCGACTGAATCGATCGGAATAACGAAAAGGGCCGTTGCGAACTACGGTCGGACGTCATGGGCGAGATGATCGAATTCCCGAGCAATGGAGCCACGGCCGGAGGCTATTTGGCGCTTCCAGAGGGCGGCAACGGCCCTGGTGTCATCGTGATCCAGGAGTGGTGGGGGCTGGTCGACCACATCGAAGACGTGTGCGGCCGCTTCGCCGCGGAGGGCTTCGTGGCCCTGGCTCCCGACCTCTACCACGGGCAGAAGGTCCCTCCGGGTGAGCCCGACGAGGCGGGCAAGGCGATGATGGCCATGAAGATGGACCAGGCCGCCCGCGACATGAGCGGGGCCGTCGACGAGGTGCTGCGGCGCAGCTCGGGCGACAAGGTCGGGGTCATCGGCTTCTGCATGGGCGGTGGGCTCGCGTTGGTGCTGGCGACGCAGCGTCCCGACGCCGTCGCGGCCGTGGTGCCGTGTTACGGCATCATCCCCTGGCCCGACGTACAGCCGGACTACTCAGCAATGTCGGCCGCAGTACTCGGCCACTACGCGGAGAAGGACGACTTCTTCACGCCGGAGGCCGCGAACGCGTTGGCCGAACAGCTGCGCTCGATGGGCAAGTCGGTCGAGATCATCGTCTACCCCGACACGGACCACGCGTTCTTCAACGACACACGTCCCGAGGTCTACGCCGCCGATGCCGCACGCCAATTGTGGGACCGCACCGTGGCGTTCTTCCGGTCGCACCTCAGCTGAGTACGGTCATTCGCGCCGCGTCGCGGTGAACGGCGTCGCCGGAACCGTCGGCGTCCCGGTGAACGGGTGCCCGTCCCGGTCAAGGCAGTGGGCCCGTTTGTTACGATCAGGCCATGTCCGCACGCTCACGTGACCTCCCCCGCCGCTCCTGCCTCTCCACCCCCGGCTCGAACGAGAAGTTCCTGGCCAAGGCCCCTACCGTGCCCGCCGACATGACGTTCCTCGACCTCGAGGACGCCGTGGCGCCCCTCGAGAAGGAGAGCGCCCGGCCCAAGGTGGTCGACGCCATCAAGAACCTCCCCTGGGACGACCGTGTGCTGTGCGTACGGGTCAACGCATGGGACACCGAATGGACGTACGGCGACGTGATCGAGGTCGTCGGGAACGCCGGTGAGCGCCTGGATGAGGTCATGCTGCCCAAGGTCCAGTCGGCGTCGGACGTCATCGCGCTCGACCTGCTGCTGACGCAGGTGGAGAAGAAGTCCGGGCTGTCCGTCGGGCACATCGGGATCGAAGCGCAGATAGAGACGGCGCGCGGCCTCATCAACGTGGACGAGATCTGCGCCGCCTCACCGAGGCTCGAGACGATCATCTTCGGGCCGGCGGACTTCGCCGCCAGCATCGAGATGCCGGTGCTGACGGGCGGGATCGAGATCCCCGAGTACCCGGGCGATCACTTCAACTATGTGTTCAGCCGCATCCTGATGGCCGGCCGGGCCAACGGGCTGCAGGTGATCGATGGGCCATTCCTGAAGGTGCGCGAGCTCGATGCGCTGCGGGCGTATGCGATGCGCACGCGCATGCTGGGTTACGACGGCAAGTGGGCCCTCACGCCCGACCAGGCCGGTGTCCTCAACGAGGTCTACTCGCCGACCCAGGAGCAGTTCGACCGGGCCTTCGACATCCTCGACGCCTACCAGAAGGCGACCGAGGAGGATCGCAAGGGTGCCGTGATGTTCGGCGACGAGATGATCGACGAGGCGAGCCGCAAGATGGCCATCAAGTTCGTGAGCCGGGGCGAGCGGGCCGGGCTCACGCGCAGCCCGGGCTGATCAGCCCATCAACCGCCGTGCGATGACCTTGAGAGCCAGGGTCTCGTCGGCGCCTTCGAAGATGGAGAGTACGCGCGCGTCGACGAAGTAGCGGCTCACCGGGAACTCCTCCGCGTAGCCCATCCCGCCGTGGATCTGCATGGCCTCCCGCGTGACCCACTCGGCGGCGCGACACACGTACGCCTTGACCATGGAGGCCTCGAGCGTGCCCTCGCCGCGCGCCATCAGGCGGGCGACGTGGTACGAGCTCTGCCGCGTCGCTTGGATGATCACGGCCATGCGGCCGAGCTTGGCCTGCGTCAACTGGTACTCGGCGATGGGCGACCCGAACACCTTGCGCTCGGCGGCGTAGGACGACGCCGCCTCGTAGGCGGCCTGCATCACGCCCAGCGCGCGCGCTGCCGTCTGGAGACGCCCGTTCTCGAAGCCCTGCATCTGAAGGTAGAACCCCTTGCCCAGGCCCTCCGCTCCACCCACGAGGTTGGCCTCGGGCACGAACCAGTTCTCGAACGCCAGCTCGTAGGAGTGCATGCCGCGGTAGCCGAGCGTGTCGATGGGACGGCCCTCCAGGCGGCCCGGCGCAAGGTCGCGGGGTCGATCCGGTGCGCCCTCCTGTGTGAAGACGAAGCCGTGGCCGTCACCGCGGGGTTTCTCGACGACGAACATGGAGATGCCGCGGTGCGTGAGGGAGCGGTCGGCGTCGGTGCGGGCCAGCAGCATCAACACGTCGGCTCGGGCGGCGAACGTGCACCACGTCTTGACGCCGTTGACGACCCAGCCGCCCGGCACCGGGGCTGCCGAGGTGACGATCCCGGCGACGTCCGAGCCGTAGTCGGGCTCGGTGACGGCGACGGCGGCCAGGATCTCCGCCGAGGCCAGCTTGGGCAGCCACTGCTTCTTCTGCTCCTCCGTGCCCCCGTACACCAGGGCGCGGGTCAGGATCTCGGGCCGGGTGATGAGCGAGCCGCCGACACCGAGCGAGCCCCAGCTCAGTTCCTCGGTGGCCACGACCATGCCCATGTAGTCGCTCTCCCCGCCGGACGCGAAGCCGCCGTACTCCTCGGGCACCGACAGGCCGAAGCCGCCGAGCTCGGCCAGGCCCTCGATCACCTCCTCGGGGATGTCGCCGTTCTCACGGTGCACGTGCTCGGCGTGAGGGCGGACCTTGTCCTCGGCGAAGCGGTGGAAGGTCTGGCGGACGAGCTCGAAGTCCTCGCCGAGATGCCGGGGCCCTTCCGTGGCGGCCAGGCCGGCGAGCACGGACGGGTCGCGTTGCGCGGCGAGGAAGGCGGCGGCCGGCGTCACCCACTCGGCCTCCACCCCCCACAGGGGCTCGCGCCCCGCCACCTTGCCGACGAGCTCGGCCACGACGTCGGCGACGAACGCGGCGGCGATGCGGGCCTCGGTCTCCCCTCGCTCGCCGTATTCGAGCGCGGCTCGTGCCGTCGCCACCGCGGCCGCGGCGTGCGCCACGTCGTAGGCGACCACCTGGTTGGCGTCGATCCCACCCTGCGCACGGACGGCGTCGCACGCCTGGTCGACGAGGCGTTGGGCCAGGTCGACCGCTTCGGTGGCGCCGGCCAGCTGGGGCGCGGAGGGCGTGGTCACGGGGCGACCCTAATGGCTCGTGCGGGGCGCCTCTTCGGGCGTGCGGCCGGTCAACCTCTGCGGCCGATGACCGTCACCAGGGGTGGCAGGACGATCGGGTCCTCCCCCGGGTCGACCCCCGTGAGCGACTCCAGGTAGCGCGCCACCGGGCCCGGGCCGACCCCGGCGGGTGCCTCGGCCCAGGCGTCGACCACCTCGAGCCCGGCGTCGCGTACGAGCCCAGGGAGGATCGCCCCGACGTCGGGATGGCGGGCGTCGGGCATCGACAACGGCGATCCCGCGATCCGCCCGGCCGACGTGATCGGCTCCTGGGCGACGACCCAACCGCCGGGGCGGACCGCGTCCGCCATCATGCGCACGACGGTGACGGGCTCGAGCACGTGGAGCAGCAGGAAGCGACAGAACGCGAGGTCGACCTGCTCGGGGAGCGACAGGTCCTCACCGGCCTGCGTCAGAGCGATCACCTGCGCGTGCGCGGCCGCGGCTCGTGCGACCTCGTCGCGGGCCAGCGGGTCGCTGTCGACGGCGTACACGCGGCCATCGCGGCCGACCATCTCGGCCAGGGCCACCGACACGTCGCCCCCGCCGGCGCCGACGTCGACGCAGCGCCATCCGGCACCGAGACCCAGCCGCTGGAGCGCCGTGGCCAGGGGGCGCCGGTAGACGTCGTCACGCAGCCCTATGAGCTCACTCACGACGTCGTTCCGCACCGACCGGCACCATGGCCCCGCACTCTACGGCGCCGGCGGGGCCCGGCCCTTCCCGGCGGCCGGTGGTCGAGGCAGCCCATCGGCGCGGTGACGGCCCGGTGGACGCCAACATGACCACGAGCATGGCCATGAGTGCGGGCCACCACAGCACGATGTCGTGCACCCGGCGATCCCCGAACACCATGGTCACGAGGAGCGCGGTGGCGCACAGACCGAACCGGAGCCTGCTGCGGCGCAGCGACAGCACCAGGCAGAGGGCGGGCACCGGCCAGAGGTAGTACCAGTTCAGCTCCGTCTCGAGCAGCACGCGCAGGAAGAACGCGACGGCGGCCATGGTGAGCACGCGGTCGAGCCCGTGGTCCCGGTGGCAGACCCGTACAGCCAGGGCCGCGCCGAGAACGACGGCGATCAGGCGGGTGGGGCCGCCGCCGTGGAGCCCGGGCCCGATGACGGGTGCCAGACGGGTCAGAGGCGTGAGCGAGACGTACTTCGGCTGGAACGGTTGGCGTACCAACACGAAGAGGGTGCGGTGCATCTCTGCGACCAGCGGGGGGATGAGGACCACGATGCTCGGCAACGCGAGAAGCCAGGACAGGCGCGCCGCGCCGCGCCAACTGAGGCGGGCCAGCACCGGTGCGACGCCGAGGAGAGCGAGCGGTTGGAAGGCGATGCCGACGCCGAGGAGGAGGGCGGCGCGGGGCGCGGCGTCCGAACGGCCACGTTCCATGGTCAGCGCGGCCCAGACCACCAGGGCGACGGCCACGCAGTCCTCCGGGTGGCCCCAGCCGCCCGCAACGTTGGCGACACCGAGCCCACCTACCAGCGCGAGCGCGAGGCGGCGGCGCTCGGAGAGCCCCCAGTGGCGCGCCACCGCGTCGATGGCGAAGAGCGCGGTCGACGCGAGGAGGACGGCAGCCGGACCGAGCACGAACCACAGGCTCAGGGGCTCGCCCGAGGTGTGCAGATGGGGCGACAGCCCGAGGAGCTGACCGAGGGCCAACACCGGCACGAGCACCAGCTCCAGCGCCGGGGGCGAGGTCAACGCCCCGTTCCGCACGTAGATGTCCGCGAAGTGGGCATGGAGGATGGCCGACGACGACGTGGCCAGGCTCCACAGGTCGCTGGGTGAGACCAGGTTGGCCCTTCCGATGTGAAGTGCACGGTGGCCCAACAGACTGAAGGCCATCACGCCGACGACCATGACCACGGTGGCGGCGACAGGCGCCGACCGCTCCTCAGCCCATGCCGAAATGCGGTCCATGCTCCTCCTTATCGGCCCACCTTGACGGCCCGATAACCTCCCATCCCGTGAAAGTGACGATGTTGCTCTGCGACGCGGCCCAGGTGTCCGACGGCAAGCTCTACATACTGGGGGGCGGCTGGAGCATGACCGGTCCCGATCCCGTGCCCTCCGCTGTCGCGCTGAAGATCGACGTGGACTGGCACGAGACCGAGACCTCGCACCACTGGGAGCTGTTCCTCGAGGACGCCGACGGCCGTCCGGTGCTCATGGAGACGGCGGACGGGACCCAGCCCGTCGAGGTGCGCGGTGAATTCACCGTGAGCCAGCCTCAGGGGATCCCCGAGGGCTCGCCGATCGACGTCGCCCTGGCCGTCAACCTGGGGCCCATCCCCCTGGAGCCGGGCACCCGCTTCGCCTGGCGGATGACCATCGACGGCGAGGCACTCCCGGGCGCGTCCCTCGGGTTCACCACACGTCCGAGGCCGGCACCGGTCGGGGAGTGACGGTCCACGACCGGCCGTTCGGCCGCTACCTCGAGGACTTCGTTCCCGGTGACATCTACCGGCACTGGCCCGGCAAGACCGTGACCGAGTACGACGACCATCTGTTCTGCATGATCACGATGAACCACCACCCCCTGCATACCAACGCCTGGTTCGCCGAGCACGAGACGGTGCAAGGCAAGAACGTCGTGGTGGGCAACCTCGTCTACTCCCTCGTGCTCGGAATGAGCGTCCCCGATGTCAGCGGTTCGTGCATCGCCAACCTCGAGGTCGAGTCGCTCCTGCACCGCTCGCCCACGTTCCACGGCGACACGATCTATGCCGAGACCCGGGTCCTCGATGCCACGCCCTCGAAGTCCAAGGATGATCGGGGGATCGTGACGGTCGAGACCAAGGCCTTCAACCAGCGTGGCGAAGAGGTCTGCTATTTCCGCCGCAAGCTGATGGTCTGGAAGACAGCGCATGCGCCGGCGCGCCGGCGGCCCTACGGCGACGACGTCTGGGACTGACGCCCCGCCGCTGTCCGCCGACAGGGTGCGGCGCTTCCGGCGCCGCCTCCTGGAGTGGGGGGCCGGGCATCGCCGCGACCTGCCCTGGCGCCGTACCCGCGACCCGTGGCGGATACTCGTGTCCGAGGTGATGCTGCAGCAGACGCAGGTGGAGCGTGTGGTGCCGCACTACGAGCGCTTCGTCGCCGCCTTCGCCAGCCCGGCCGAGTGCGCCGCCGCCCGGCCTGCAGAGGTGGTGCGGCTGTGGTCCGGCCTCGGCTACAACCGGCGTGCCCTCAACCTGCACCGGGCGGCCTGCAGCGTCGTCAACGACCACGCCGGCGACCTGCCGCGCGGGGACGAGGAACTGCGCGCCCTGGCGGGCGTCGGCCCCTATACGGCGCGCGCCGTGCGGTCCTTGGCCTTCGGCGAGGACGTGGCGGCGGTGGACACCAACGCGGCGCGGGTCCTGGCCCGCTGTGTGCGGGCCGCGCCCCTCGGTGCCACGGCCGCGACCCGGTTGGGTGACCGCCTTGTCCCCGCCGGATTGTCGTGGGAGTTCAACCAGACCATGTTCGATCTCGGCGCGACGGTGTGCACGGGCACGCGGCCAGACTGCGGGTCCTGCCCCCTGCGCCACCAGTGCGCGTGGCGGCGTCACGGGACAGTCGAGGCCGACCCGTGGCGGTCGAGCCCCTCGGCCCGGGCGCAGAGCGCCTTCGTCGGCTCGGACCGCCAGGGGCGTGGACGGCTCCTCGACGCACTGCGCGGCGGCGGCGTGGCGGCCCTGGCACTGGCGGGAGCCTGCGGGTGGCCCGAGGACCGGGCCCGGGCCGAGCGCATCGCCGCCGCTCTGGTGGCCGAGGGGTTCGCGCGGTGGTCCGGCGGGGCCGATCCCGTCCTCCGTCTGCGCTGAGGAGCAGCCCGGCGAGGCGGGCAGGACCGCGAGGAGGCGGCAGGACCGCTAGGAGGCGGTCAGGAAGTCGACGATGCGCCGGTTGACGACGTCGGGCCGCTCCAGGTGGAGGAAGTGGCCCGTGCCGTCCAGGATCTCCATCTCGGAGCCCTCGGCCATGAAGTCCAGCGGCGACCCGATGGAGGACACCAGCATGCAGCCGTCGTCGCGGCCGTGCAGGTACAGCGTCGGCTTCGGTGTCGGCAGGAGCGCGGCCGCCTGCTCGTCGGCCAGCTCGGGCGCCTGCAGCGAGGCGTCGTAGAGGGCGCGGTAGGCACCGATGGCCGCGACCATGTGCGCGGGGTCGCCGATGGACTCCTTGACGCGTGCCACGTCCCATGTCGCGTCGTAGCCGGGCGACCAGTCGTGCCAGAGGCCGTCGATGAACGAGTAGTCGTCGAGCGGCAGCGCGACCTCGGCGAGCGGGGAGAGGAAGAAGAACATGTACCAGCTCCGCCGGAGCTGCGCGTACGAGAGCAGCGACATGCCGATGGAGCCGGTCGGCGCGACGGCGGCGGTGACGGCTCGGTGCCAACGTTCCGGTTGGTGGGCGACGGCGCCGTAGGTCGCCAACGCCCCCCAGTCGTGCCCGATGAGCACCGCGCCGGCGTCGCCCCCGAGCGCCTCGTGGAGCGCATTCGCATCTTGCACCAGCGCCCCGATCTGGTAGCGCCCGTCGGCGGGGACCTGCGTCGGGGCGTAGCCGCGCAGGAAGGGTGCCACGGCCCGGAAGCCGGCCGCCGCGAGCTCGGGGACCAGGTGGCGCCAGGTGTGCGCCGTGTCCGGGAACCCGTGGAGGCACAGGGCGAGGGGCCCGTTTTCGGGACCCTCGGTGAGGTATGCGAACTCGAGTCCGTTCGCCTGGATGGTCCGCTGTTCCATGGCGTCAGAACGTACCGTCCTCCGCAGAGTAACGTTGCGTGGGTGAACGTCACGTTCTACGGCGTGCGGGGGTCGTGCCCGTGCTCGGGCGACCGCTATCGGCGCTACGGGGGGAACACCTCGTGCCTCGTCGTCGACATCGAGGGGGACGAGCCGCTGATCGTCGACCTGGGCACCGGTCTGCGTGCGCTCGGCGACGTCCTCCAGAGGGAGGTGCGAGCGCTGGGCACCCCGATGCGTGCCACGGCGATCCTGACCCACCTGCACTTCGACCACATCCTGGGCATCCCCTTCTTCAGCCCGCTGCACGACCCCGGCGCCCGCCTCACCGTGTACGGGCCGGCCCAACCCAAGGGCAGCCTCAAGGACGCGCTGCACGCGGCGGTCCAGCCGCCGGTGTTCCCCATCCACATGGAGCAGTTCCGGGGCGAGCTCATCACCGTCGACGTCGGCGCGGAGGACTTCTCCATCGGCTCGGCCAAGGTGATGGCGCGGCCCATCCCGCACAGCGGCGTCACGCTGGGCTTCAGGATCGAGGCCGAGGGCCGCTCGGTCGCCTACATGTCGGACCACCAGGCTCCTCTCGACCGCCGGGCCATCCCCGAGGCCGTGCTCGAGCTGTGCCAGGGGGTGGACCTCCTCATCCACGACGGCCAGTACACCGACGACGAGTTCTCCGCCAAGGCCGACTGGGGGCACTCGACCGCCGCCTACGCCGTGCACGTGGCGGCCGAGGCGGGCGTCAAGCGGGTGCTCCTGTCCCACCATGACCCGTCGCACACGGACCGCGAGCTCGACCGGATCCTGAACCAGGCGCGCCGGTTGCCCGAGGCCAAGCACGTCGACGACGTCTCGTCGGCGCACGAGTCCCAGTCGATCGATCTCGGCAAGGCGTAACGCACGGGTGACGGGCCTCGATCAGGCCCGGTTCCGTGAGGTGCTCGGTCACTTCGCGACCGGCATCACGATCGTCACCGCGCTCGAGGAGGGGGAGCCCGTCGGGTTCACGTGCCAGTCCTTCGCGGCGCTGTCGCTCGACCCTCCCATGGTGATCCTGGCGCCCGCCCGCAGCTCCACCAGCTGGCCCCGCATCGCGAAGGCGGGCGCGTTCTGCGTGAACGTCCTCGAGGAGCACCAGGAGGCTCTGTGCCGGGCCTTCGCCGTCTCGGGTGGCGACAAGTTCGACGGCGTGGAGTGGTCGCCCGGGATCACCGGTTCGCCCGTGATCGCGGGCTCGCTGGCCGTGGTCGAGTGCCGCCTGGGCGACATCTTCGACGGCGGCGACCACGAGCTGGTGACCGGCCATGTGCTGGCCACGGCCATCGGGGAGGGCAGCCCGCTGCTGTTCTACCGGTCGGGCTTCGGCCGTTTCGCCCCGTGACGAGCAGACCCGCTACCGTTCCCGGCCGATGCCAGAGCTGATTCCTTCCTCCCTGATCGACGATGTCGTGCTCGTCCGCCCCGACGTGCACGGCGACGAGCGAGGGCGCTTCGTCGAGACCTACCGGCGCAGCTGGTTCCCGGACGGCCGTGAGATGGTGCAGGGCAACCGCTCCGAGAAGCAGGCCGGGGCCCTCGTCGGCCTGCACTTCCACCTCCACCAGGCCGACTACTGGTACGCCCTGCGGGGCCGGGCCCGCGTCGTCCTGCACGACCTGCGCCTGGGGTCGGCGACGGACGGGGCCACCGAGGTGATCGAGCTCGACGGGGATGTCGACCAGGGGATCTACATCCCACCCGGGGTGGCCCACGGGTTCGCCGCGCTTGACCGACATCCTGCTCACCTATCTGGTCGACAATTACTACGACGCCTCGGACGAGCACGGGCTGGCCTGGGACGACCCCACGGTGGGCGCGGACTGGGGGGTCAGCGACCCCATCCTCTCGCAGCGGGACCGGGCAAACCCGCGGCGCACCGCCATCGCCGACGACATCCGGCCCCGCCTGGCGCACTGACGACGCCCCCGGCACGGGCCCGATCGCCGGCGCCCCGCGGCGCGCGACGACGGTCTGCCCCCGGAGGTTCGCTGCCGGGAACCGCGGCCCTACGCGCCCCGCAGATCCTGTTGAATATGGGGCGGTGCTGATCGGTGGGATTGTCGCTGTCGTCGTCGTCATCGGCGTTGCCGCGGCCGTGCTGCTCCGCCGACGCACCCACGACGACGTGCACTCCGTGGAGGGGTACCACCGGCAGCTGCACACGCTCGAGGAGATCCGGGCCCACCCCTCGGCCGCCAGCCGGGAGAACGGAAACGTCGAGGCGCCCTACCCGGCCAGCGCGTTCCGTGTCTCGGGGTCGTCGACGGTACGCCTGACCGAGCCCGGCCAGGCCGCGGTCCCGCCCGTCCCCCCTCCGCCGGTGCCCAACCCCGCCGAGCCGGTGACCTTCGACGACACGGGCCCCGATCCCGTGCCCGCGAGCTTCATGACCGGCTCCGAGGACCGGGTGATGCACTCCATCAACCACCGGCCCCGCCGCCTGGGCGGGCCCGTGGCGGCGATCGCCGCGGTGACGGTGCTGATCGTGGTCCTCATCGTGACGGGGTTGCACACGAGCTCGCCGACCCGCCACCCGAAGACGCCGGCGCCGACGACGGTGGGCTCCCGCCCGCGCCACGCCGGCCACCCCGCGACCACGACCACGTCGATCGCGCCGCTCACGGTCTCGGCACCGACGGCGTCGAGCGCGCATGCGGCCACCTACCACGTTGCCGACGCCAGCTACTCGCTGTCCCTCGCGGCCACGTCGGCGGAGTGCTGGGTCGAGGTGACCGACACCGCGTCGGGATCGGTGCTCTTCACCGCCACCTTGTTCTCGGGCCAGTCCCACACCATCGCCGCCACCGGTCCCGTGACGGTGATCGCCGGCGCGCCGGCGGCGTTCTCGGCCACCGTCAATGGGGCCAACGTGACGCTGCCCATCGGCTACCAGGCACCGTTCACGCTGAGCTTCGAGACGGCGCAGGCCGCCTAGCGGTCGGCCTCGGCCTCGGCCACGCCCAGCGCGTCGAGGAGGAAGGCGAGGACCAGCGCCTCCTCCTTCCAGGAGTCGTAGCGCCCTGACGGCCCGGCGTGGCCGGCCCCCAGCTCGGTGCGCAGGAGCACCCTGGTCGTGGGCGAGAAGGCCCGCAGCTTGGCGACCCACTTGGCCGGCTCCCAGAAGGCCACCCGCGGGTCGTTCAGGCCGCCGGTGACGAACAGGTCGGGGTAGGTGCGCCCCGACCCGTCCGGGTTCTCGCCCGTGACGTTGTCGTAGGGCGAGTACTCCAGCATGCGCCAGTACGCCGATTCGTCCGCCAGAGGGTTCCCCCACTCCTCCCACTCGCCGACGGTCAGCGGAAGCTCGTCGTCGAGCATCGTGGTCACGCAGTCCACGAACGGGACTTGGGCCACGAGGGCGCGGAAGAGCTCGGGGGCCTGGTTGGCGACGGCGCCGATCAGCAGCCCGCCGGCCGACCCGCCTCGGCCCGCCAGCGCGCCCGGCCTGGCGATCCCGGCCTCGACCAGATGGCGGCCGGAGGCGATGAAGTCCGAGAACGTGTTGGCCTTGTGCTCCATCCGACCGTCCTCGTACCAGGCGCGCCCCATCTCCCCACCGCCGCGCACGTGGGCGATGGCGAAGACCACGCCCCGGTCGAGCAGCGAGAGCCGGTGGTGCGAGAAGGCCGGGTCGATTGAGATCTCGTAGGCGCCGTAGCCGTAGAGGAGCGTCGGCGCGGGCAGCTCGAGCCCGCGGCGGTGCACGACCGAGATCGGGACACGCGCCCCGTCGGGGGCGACGGCCCACTGGCGAAAAGTGGTGTAGCGCGCCGGGTCGAAGCCGCCCAGGACGGGCTCCTGCTTGAGCAGAGTCTCCTCGCGGTCGGCCAGGCTCACCTGCAGGACGCTGGACGGCGTGACGAGCGAGGTGCGCCCGATCCGTAGCGTCGGCGTGTCCGGCTCGGGGTTGGGCCCGAGCCACGTCGCCGACGGGCTGTCGATGGAGGGGACGATCCAGCTCGCGTCGAGCAGGTCGACCGCGAAGGGGTCGTCGCCCTCGGCCAGGGGAATGACGCGCACCCGCGCCTCGGCCTCGGCGCGCTCGCTCAGCACCAGGGCGGACGAGAAGGCGTCGACGTCCTCGACGCGCACGCCCGGCCGGTGCGCCACGATCTCGTGCCAGGCCTGTGCGTCCTGGGTCCCGAGGACGGTGGCGGGGGCCGCCAGGACGCGGAAGTCGCGGGCGCCATCGTTGGTCAGGGCCAGGAACCACCCGGTCCCGCCCGCGGCTGGCGTGAGGTGGTCCACCCCGTACTCGACGCCCTCCCGGCGCGGCATCACCACCCGCGGCTCGTCGAGCGGCTCGGCCGAGGGGATGGCGAGCCATTCAGTGGTGTTGGTGCTGTGCAGGCCGATCAGCACGAAGGCGGTGTCGCGCGTCGACATCGTGGTGAGCGAGAAGCGGCGGTCGGCCTCCTCGAAGACGAGGTCGTCGGAGGTCGGATCGGCACCCAACCGGTGGCGCCAGACCTGGTGGGGCCGCTGAGCCTCGTCCATTCGGACGTAGAACACGTAGTCGCCCTCGGCCGACCAGGCCAGGCCGTAGCCGGTCTCGGGCACCGACTCGGCCGCCGCGGTGGGCGGAGTCTCCGCATCGAGCGGTCGGAAGCGCAGGTCGAACTTCTCGTTCCCGGCGCGGTCGGTGCCGTAGCCCAGCCAGCGGTGGTCGTTGCTGACCGCCGCGCTGCCCACCGCGAAGTACTCGGACCCCTCCGCCAGGGCGTTCTCGTCGAGCAGGACCTGCTCCTCGCCTCCGGGCTCACCCGCCGGGGGGAGCTCGTCGGGGCCGCGGGCGGGGCGGCGGCAGTGGATGGCGTAGCTCTTCCCCTCTTCGGTGCGCGCGTAGTACCACCACGGGCCCCGGCGGGAGGGGACCGACATGTCGGTCTCCTTGATCCGTGCCCGCATCTCCTCGAAGAGACCGTGGCGCAGGCCGTCGAGGGGTGCCAGCTCCTCGTCGGTGAACGCGTTCTCCGCCTCGAGATAGGCCAGGACCTCGGGGTCGTCGCGCTCGCGCAGCCAGAACCAGGGGTCGTCCCGGTCGTGGCCGTGGGCTGTGATGACGTGGGGGCGCCGGGGGGCTCGGGGCGGGCTGGCCATGAACGCAGAGCCTGCCACGGCTGGCCACACGCCGGTGGACCGACGGGGCCGTTTCGGCAGGCCGAGGTAGTTGTTACTATCTACGTAGGGGAAATCCCCTCCCCTGACCCTCAGGAGCCACATGACCACAACAGATCTCGATCTGGGTCGCTACCAGCTGGGATGGAGCGATGCCGAGGATTACGTGTTCAAGCCCAAGAAGGGCCTGAACGAGTCCATCGTCCGCGAGATGTCGGAGATGAAGGGCGAGCCCACCTGGATGCGCGACTTCCGGCTGCGGTCGCTCAAGCACTTCGAGCGCAAGCCGATGGCTCCCTGGTTCGCCCAGCGCATGCCGCAGCTGGACTTCGACGACATCTTCTATTACATCAAGCCCACCGGCGGGCAGGTTGACAAGTGGGAGGACCTCCCCGACGCCATCAAGAACACGTACGAGAAGCTTGGGATCCCCGAGGCCGAGCGCAAGTACCTCTCCGGTGTCACCGCGCAGTACGAGTCCGAGGTGGTCTTCCACCGCAACCGCGAGGATCTCGAGGCCCAGGGCGTCTTCTTCTGCGACATGGACACCGCGGTGCGCGAGTACCCGGACATCGTGCGCAAGTGGTTCGGCAAGATCATCCCGCCGAACGACAACAAGTTCGCTGCCCTCAATTCGGCCGTGTGGTCGGGCGGGTCCTTCATCTACGTGCCACCGGGCGTCAAGGTGGACATGCCGCTGCAGGCATACTTCCGGATCAACGCGGAGAACATGGGGCAGTTCGAGCGGACGCTGATCATCGCCGACGAGGGGTCGCAGGTGCACTACATCGAGGGCTGCTCGGCCCCGGTGTACTCCACCGACTCGCTGCACTCGGCCGTCGTGGAGCTCGTCGCCCTGCCCGGGTCGCGCATCACGTACACCACCATCCAGAACTGGTCGACGAACGTCTACAACCTGGTGACCAAGCGGGCCCGGGCGGAGGCTGAGGCGCACGTCGAGTGGATCGACGGCAACATCGGCTCGCGCCTGACCATGAAGTACCCCTCGGTGTACCTCATGGGCCCCAAGGCCAGCGGCGAGGTCCTGTCGGTCGCCTACGCCGGCGCCGGCCAGCACCAGGACGCCGGCGCCAAGATGTTCCACATCGCCCCCGAGACGACGTCGACCATCGTGTCGAAGTCGATCTCGAAGGACGGCGGTATCACGACCTACCGGGGCAAGGTGCACGTGGACCCGGGCGCCCATGGCGCCAAGTCCTTCGTGCGCTGCGATGCCCTGCTACTCGACGAGGAGTCCGTTTCCGAGACCAAGCCCTACATGGAGGTCGGCGAGCGCGACGCCCGGATCGGCCACGAGGCCACCATCTCGAAGGTGGGGGACGACCAGCTCTTCTACCTGATGAGCCGGGGCTTGTCCGAGGGACAGGCGATGAGCATGATCGTGAACGGATTCATCGAGCCCGTGACCCGCACGCTGCCCATGGAGTACGCGGTGGAGTGGAGCCGCCTCATCGAGCTGCAGATGGAGGGCTCGGTCGGCTGACTGGGCGCAACCCCTCCTGCAGCGTGGCACCATAGGACCGTGCCGATGCGCGAGGAATGCATCCACTTCCAGAGCAGGACCTACGCGTCCGGTGAGGCGGCCCGCTTCTGCGTGCTCGACCTGGCGCCGGAGGCCCCGTGGCGTTGCCCCGAGAACTGCCCCTCCTACCACCGCCGCATGGCCGACGTGGGCTGGGTGCACGGCAGCCTCGTGGAGCCCGCGATCGAGGACGAGCCGGGGGGCGGTGGCCCAGACGTCGCCGAGCTCCTGGGATCGGCCGAGGACATCGTCAACGAGGTCGCCCCGGAGGTGCTCGAGGAGGTGCGGGCGGAGGACGCCCGGCGCGAGCGCTCCGGCAACCGCTGGTGGCGCCGGAAGCGGTAGCTTTAGCGCCCCGTGAACTTCGGCGCGCGCTTCTCCATGAAGGCGGTGACCGCCTCGGTGAGGTCGTCGGAGGCCAGCATGCCGGCGTTCCAGGTGGCGACGTAGTCGAGCCCTTCGGCTACCGTCCGTCCCTCGTTGGCCGCCAGGACGGCCTTGGTGCCCTGCACGGCGATGGGTGAGTTGGCCGCGATCTCGGCCGCCAGGGCGCGGGCCGCCTTCAGCACCCCCTCGGCGTCGCTCGCCACCTCGTTCAGCAGACCGATGTCCTTGGCCCGCTCCGCGCTGATGTCCTTGCCGGTGTAGGCCAGCTCGGCCACGTGGCCGGCGCCGATGATGGTCGGCAGCCGCTGCAGGCTGCCGAGGTCGGCGACGATCGCCATCTTGGCCTCGCGCACGGAGAAGACGGCGTCCGCGGACCCGAGGCGGATGTCGCAGGCGGCGATGAGGTCCACGCCGCCGCCGATGCAGTAGCCGTGGACGGCGGCGACCACGGGCTTGGGGCAACGCGCCACGGCGGTGATGGCGTCCTGCAGCCGCAGCACCTCTCGCCGGGCCCCACGGGCCCGCGCGGCCATGGAGGCGGCCGATCCGCCGCCCGCCCCCGGGTCCTGGGTCTCGCCCCCGCCCGAGAGCACGCTCCCCATCGACTTGAGGTCGAGACCGACCGAGAAGTGCGGACCCTTGGCCGCGATCACGACGGCGCGCACCATGGGGTCGGCGCCGACGGCGTCCATGGCCCGGGGCAGGTCCTGCCACAGGTCCGGGCCCATGGCGTTACGAGCCTCGGGGCGGTCCAGCCATACGGTGGCCACGAACTCGTCCTGCTCGATGCTGAGCACCGGGGACTCGAACTGTGCGATCTCTCCCATGGCCGCAGGCTAATCCCCGGGACGGCACCCAGGCTGGGGGCCCAGGTGGGGCCACTAGAGTGCATGGGCTGCATTCGCACCGACATGCATCCCCCGAAAGAGGTTTGACCCTGCATACGTTCAGCGCCGAAGCGTCCGCAGGCCTGGCGGGACCGGACTGGATCCGGGAGCGGCGGGCCGCCGGCCACGAGGCCTTCCGGTCGACCCCCCTCCCCTCGGAGAGCGAAGAGGTGTGGCGCTACTCGCCCATCGACGCCCTGGCCCTCGACGAGTTCGCGCTCGGGCTGCCCGAGGGGTCCCAACCGGGATCGGCCCCGGTCGCCGAGGAGCTCAGGGCGGCCCTGGAGGCCGCGCTGGGGACGGCGGCGGGGAGCGTCCTGGTGCACAACGGGCGTGCCCGCACCCTCAGCGTGGCCACCGCGACGAACGGGGCCGGCTTCGCCTTCGGTCGGGCCGACGACGTGCCCGGGTCGCGCCACCTGCTGGGGTCGGTGCAGAGCGGCGGCGACGCCCTGGTGCGCCTCAACGACGCGTTCACCCCCGACCCCGTGTTCGTCGACGTGCCGGCCGGCGTGACCGTCGAGGGACCCTTGCTGGTCGTCCACTGGTGCGACCCGGGCGCAGCGGCCTTCCCGCGCCTCGCCGTGCGGGCCGGGGAGGGGGCGACGGTGTCCGTGGTCGAGGTGTTCGCCGGAGCACAGGGTCCCGACCGCTCGCTGGTCGTCCCCGTGACCGAGCTCTCGGCGGCCGCGGGCGCCGCGCTCTCCTACGTGTCGCTCCAGACCCTCGGGCCGGCGGCCTGGTCGATCGC
The DNA here is from genome assembly GCA_963730395.1 of uncultured Acidimicrobiaceae bacterium. GTDB lineage: Bacteria > Actinomycetota > Acidimicrobiia > Acidimicrobiales > RAAP-2 > Bog-473. The sequence continues at coordinate 388,654 of CAVSSK010000021.1, forward strand.
CCGCCTCGCGGCCCGAGGCGCGGCTGGGTCGTCGCTGCGGACCTTCACGGTCGGCCTCGGTGCCTCCTACGACCGGGTGCGGGCCGACGTCTCGGTGGACGGGAGGGACGCCCGCAGCGAGATCCTGTCGGCCTATCTCGGTGACGGTTCGCAGGTGCACGACATCCGCACCCTGCAGGACCACGTGGCACCGCGGACGACGAGCGAGCTGTTGTGCCAGGGTGCGGTCGCCGACCAGTCGCGCTCGGTCTACAGCGGTCTGATCCGCGTCCACCGCGGCGCGGTCCGCAGCGACGCCCGCCAGACCAACCACAACCTCGTGCTCGACGAGGGCGCGCACGCCGACTCGGTGCCCAATCTCGACATCCTCGAGAACGACGTGAAGTGCTCCCACGCTTCGACGGTCGGCCCGATCGACGAGGACCAGCGCTACTACATCGAATCGCGCGGCGTGGCGCCCGAGGTGGCCGAAGGGCTCATCGTGCGGGGCTTCTTCGACGCCATCATCGACCGGGGGCCCGTCCCCGAGGCCACCCCGCTCCTGCAGCGCGAGGTGCACCAGCGGCTCGACGCCGCGCTGGCGGGGCGGGTGGTGGCCGGTGTCTGAGACGGTGGTGCTCTGCAAGACCGACGAGCTGGGACCCGGGGAGGCGAGGCGGTTCGACGTGGCCGGCCGCCGGATCGCTCTGGTGCGTACGGACGATGGGTTCTTCGCCATCGACGACCGGTGCAGCCACGAGGATTACTCGCTGGCCGAAGGCGAGGTATGGGCCGACGACGGGCTGATCGAGTGCCCGCGCCACGGCAGCACCTTCGACCTGCGGACGGGCCAGCCCTGCTCGCTGCCTGCCACCCAACCCGTCGCGGTCTACGACGTCGTCGTCGACGGCGACACCGTCTCGGCGGTGCTGCCGTGAGCGCCGGCGCCCAGCACGTCTTCGAGGTCCGGGGGCTGCACGCCTCGGCGGGCGGGCGCGAGGTGCTCCATGGCATCGACCTGACGGTGCGCAGCGGCGAGGTGCACGTGATCATGGGGCCCAACGGGTCAGGCAAGAGCACGCTGGCCCACGCGCTGATGGGCCGGCCCGGCACCGAGGTGACGGCGGGCTCCATCACGATGGACGGGCAGGAGCTGAGCTCGCTGCCCGCCTGGGAGCGGGCCCGTGCCGGCCTCTTCCTCGCGCTGCAGCACCCGGTCGAGGTTCCCGGCGTCGGCCTGCACTCCCTGCTCGACGCGGCGGCGCCCGACGGCGCGACCGACGCGGTGCTCACCGAGCGCATGGTCCACGAGGCGAAGGCCGTCGGCCTCGACCCGAAGCTGCTGCGCCGCCCGCTCAACGTCGACCTCTCGGGCGGCGAGCGCAAGCGCACCGAGATGGTGCAGCTGGGCGTCCTTCGTCCCGCCATCTCCATCCTCGACGAGGTCGACTCCGGCCTCGACGTCGACGCGCTCGGCGAGGTGGCGCGTCGACTGCAGCACGCCACCGACGAGTGGGGCGTGGGCATCATCGCCATCACGCACTTCAACCGCTTCCTGGTGCAGCTCGAGGCCGACCTGGTGCACGTCATGGTCGACGGCCGCATTGTTGCGACGGGCGATGCAGACCTGGCGTTGCAGCTCGAGCAGACGGGGTACGCGGGCTACCAGGACACTCGCTGAGCGCAGGGCGCGCAGGCGTCATGGTGCCTGCACGGGACCTGCCGCCACATTCGCGACGGCGCTTGGTACCGTAAACTGCCATGGCGAACGGTCGTCCCACGGGCGACGGGTCGGGTCGCTCCTCCGGACGACCCCGTAGCCGGTCCGCAAACCAGGAGGGATTGGCCGCGCTCGGCCGTCAGATGCGCGGCGCCTCGGACGACGAGCCGGTGGCGAACGAATCGGGGTTGCGCGCGCTGGGCGCACGCATCGATGCCACCAGCGCCCGGTCGAGGTCGAAGCCCGGGGTGCGGCGCAGCGGCAAACCGAAATGGAGCATCGGCAAGAAGGTGGTGGTCGGGCTGCTGGGGGTGATCGTGCTCCTGGTGGCGATCGTCGGTGGCGGCTACGGCTACCTGTGGTACCGCTACAGCCAGATCAACAAGGTGCACATCAGCGCCGAGGAGGCCGTACAGAACGGAGGGCCGTTCACCATCCTGGTCATCGGCTCCGACAGTCGCGTCGGCATCACGGGCCAGGGGGTTCAGGCCTTCGGCTCCTCCTCGGTGGTCACCGGCCAACGCAGCGACGTCCTGCAGCTCTGGCGGGTCACGCCGGCGACCAAGCAGATCCAGATCGTCTCCATCCCGCGGGACACGGTCGTCTCCATGCTCCCGCCCGACTCGTCGCAGTACGGCACCTACAACCGGATCAACACCGCCTACAACACGGGGGCCAACCAGCTGGTGAAGACGATCACGGCCAACTTCGGCATCCCGATCAACCACGTCGTCCAGGTCGACTTCGCCGGCTTCCAGAACGCGGTCAACGCGCTGGGGGGCATCTACCTCGACTTCCCCTACCCGGCGAAGGACGCCTACTCCGGCCTCAACATCACGACGCCGGGCTGCCAGCTGTTGGGCGGCTTCCAGGCCCTGGCCGTGGCGCGGGCCCGCCACTACGAGTACTACGCCAACGGCTACTGGCACTACGACGGGACGAGCGACTTCGGGCGCATCCAGCGTCAGGACGTGTTCATCAAGGCCATGATGAGCACCGCCAAGTCGAAGGTGAACCCGCTCACGGTCAATGCCTTCCTCGGCTCGGTCAACCAGGGGATCCAGATCGACGACAGTTTCGGGTTCAACGAGCTCATCGGACTCGCCCTGACCTACCACTCGTTCGATCCGACCGCCCTGGGGGGGCTGACGCTGCCCACCGTCGCGGCCAACGGGTTCGGCAATCTGGGCGACGTGCTGACGGTGGACCAACCGGCGGCGCAGCAGATGCTCGTCAACGTCTTCGGCTCGAGTCTGGTGACGCCCACGAACGTGCCGCCCGACGCCGCAGGCAACCCCAACCCTCCCCCGGCCGTCACGCCCACGACGGTCGCCCCGGCCAGCACCGGCACGCCCACATCGGCGCCGACGAGCACGGCGCCCACCGCCGCGCCGCCATCCTTCGACCCGACGACGTGCACCCCGGCCTGACTCCGCCCGGGTGGCGAACGCAGCACACGGAGGCAGCCACCGCCCGCCCCGCCGGGACGGGCCCAGCCTACGAAGCCTCGGCCGCCACCTCGTCGAGGCCCTGAGCGAGGGCGTTCCAACTCAGGGTGGCGCACTTGATGCGCACCGGGAACTTCACGACGCCCTGCAGCGCCGCCAGCTCGCCCAACTTGTCGAGGTTGATCTCCTCGGGCTCGCCCTGCACCACCTCGGCGCCGTTGCCGTCGTGCTCGAGGGTGGCCTCGTGGATCGACATCATGCCCTTGAAGGTCGAGATGAGCTGGCGCACCTCGGCGACCGCCTTGCCCTTGACGGCGGCCGACATGAGCGAGGCCGACGACTGGCTGATGGAGCAGCCGGAGCCGGCGATCTTGAGGTCGGCCAGCTTGCCGTCCTCGACGACCATGGAGACCACGACCTCGTCGCCACACAGGGGGTTGAAGCCCTCGACGCGGTGGGCGGGCGGCGAGTCCAGCTCACCCCGGTTCCTCGGCGAGCGGTAGTGGTCGAGGATGATCTCGCGGTACAACTCTTCGAGGTCGGCCATCAGCCGAACAACCTACCGGCTTCCAGCAATCCCTCGATCAGCACCTCGATGTCGTGCTCGTCGCTGAACAGGGACAACGAGGCCCGAGCCGTGGCCTGCACGCCGAGGCGACGCATCAGCGGCTTGGCGCAGTGGTGGCCCGGTCGCACGCACACCCCGAACTGGTCGAGCACCTGGGCCAGGTCGTGGGCATGCACGTCGCGATAGGCGATGGAGAGGACACCGCCGCGGTCGGGGCCAGCCGGCGGCCCGAACACCCGCACGTCGGACCCCAGCTTCTCGTCCAGGCGGGCCAGCGCGTGGTTGGTCAGGGCCAGCTCGTGGGCGCGGATGCGGTCCATCCCGATGTCGTGCAGGTACGCGATCGCAGCGGTGAGCCCCACGGCCTCGGCGATGGGCGGGGTGCCCGCCTCGAAGCGGGCCGGTGGCGGCGCCGGCCGGAAGGAGTCGAGCTTCACGTCGAGGATCATCCCGCCACCACCGAGGAAGGGCCCCATGGCGTCGAGCAGCGAGGCGCGGCCCCACAGCACCCCGATGCCGGTCGGGCCCATCATCTTGTGGGCCGAGAAGCCGAGGAAGTCGACCCCCAGTTCGGTCACGTCGACGGAGGCGTGGGGGACGAGCTGCGCGCCGTCGGCGATCACGATCGCCCCGGCCCGGTGCGCCGCCTCGGCCACGTGAGCCACGGGTGGGATGGTGCCGAGCACGTTGGACATGGCCGAGATGCCGACGAGCTTGACGCCGTCGAGCAGCGTGTCGAGGTGGTCGAGCACGAGGCGCCCGTCGTCGTCGATCGGGATGTAGCGGACGTCCAGGCCGCCGAGCTCCTCGGAGAGCATGATCCAGGGCACGATGTTGGCGTGGTGCTCCATCTCGGTCAGGAGGATGGCGTCGCCGGCTCGCAGGTTGGCGCGTCCCCAGCTGTGCGCCACCAGGTTGAGGGACTCGGTCGTGTTCTTCGTGAACACCACCTCGTGCGCCGGGTCAGGAGCCCCGATGAAACGGCCCGCCACCACTCTGGCCCGCTCGTAGAGCGCGGTGGCCTCCTCGGCGGTCGCGTAGACGCCGCGGTGCACGTTGGCGTGCGTCGTCTCGTAGTAGCGCGTCATGGCGTCGATCACCGACCGCGGCTGGAGCGCCGAGGCGGCGGCGTCGAGGTACACGATCGGGCGCCCGTTGACCGTGCGTGTCAGCAGGGGGAAGTCCTTGCGCAGGGCCTCGACGTTGAGTGGCGCCGCCGCCGAACCGGGAGTGGGGGCGGGAGGCGTCATCGCCACGCCTCGTAGCCCTCGGCCTCGACCCTGGCGGCCAGCTCGGGTCCGCCGCTGGCGACGATGCGACCGTCAACGAGGAGGTGGACGACGTCGGGGACGAGCTCCTCGAGCAGGCGCTGGTAGTGCGTGATGGCGAGCACGCCGAGCTCGGGGCGCGCCTCGCGTACGGCGCGCACGCCTCGACCCACGACGCGCAGCGCGTCGATGTCGAGGCCGGAGTCGGTCTCGTCGAGGACGGCGACGAGGGGCTGGAGCAGCGCCATCTGCAGGATCTCGTTGCGCTTCTTCTCTCCACCGGAGAAGCCCTGGTTCAGGTGGCGGCTGGCGAACGACGTGTCCATGCCGAGGCGCTCCATCCACTCGGTCATCAGCACCCGTACCTCGAGCACCGACACCTCCTCGCCCGTGCGCGCCGCCATGGCCTGGCGCAGGAACTGAGGTCGACCGACACGCCCTCGATCGACTCGGGGTACTGGAAGGCCAGGAACAGGCCGGCCTTGGCCCGTACGTCGGTCGGCCACCCGGTGACGTCCTCGCCGTTGAGCACGATGGTGCCGGCGGTCACCGTGTAGGCCGGGTGCCCCATCAGGGCGCCGGCCAGGGTCGACTTTCCGGCGCCGTTCGGGCCCATGAGGGCGTGGATCTCGCCGGCGCCGACGGTGAGGTCGACGCCGCGCAGGATGGCGCCGTCCTCGGCGGACACGTGGAGGTCCCGGACCTCGAGCAGCGGGGGAGTCGGTGCCATCACCAAAAGCTTACCTTTTTGGTCAGGTTTTCAGCCACGGCCGGCCGCCCCGTCCCACCTGACCCCTGCTGCGGCGGCCCTCACCAGCCCCGGTCCACCCATTCTTGCAGGTGGGGCGCCTCGTTCCCCACCGTGGTGGCGTCACCGTGCCCGGGCAGCACCAGGGTGTCGGGCCCGAAGCGGGCGAAGATGCGGTGGTCGATGGACTCGATGATGGTGCCGAAGTCGCCCCCCTCGAAAGAGGTGTTCCCCGGTCCGCCCGGGAAGAGGGTGTCGCCGGTGAACAGCAGGTTCGTCCCCACGACGGTGAAGCAGATGGAGCCCGGGGTGTGGCCCGGGGTGGCCAGCGTCTTGATGCGCAGATCGCCGACGGAGAGCTGCTCGTCGTCCTCGAGGATCTCGTCGTAGCTGGGCAGCATGCCCGCGTCGGCGCTGGTCACGGCCACCGAGATGCCGGCATCGCGCACGGCGGGCACGGCCTGGATGTGGTCCCAGTGCCCGTGGGTCTCGACCACCTGGCGCACGCCGAGGTCGCGACAGATCTCGAGCAGGGCCTCGTGCTCGTTGGCGGCGTCGACCAGCATGGCGTCGCCCGTCCGGCGGCATCGGAGGATGTAAACGTTGTTGTCCATCGGGCCCACGACGATCTGGTGGACCTCGGCGGCGGCGTCGCTCCAGATTTTCTCCAGCTGTCCCATGGCTCCAGCGTGGCACAGACGGGTCGTCGGTTCGGCACGGAGCCGGGTCGCCGTTCGGCACGGAGCCGGGTACTTCTGGTCCCCGAGCCTCCGTGTCTGGTAGACACCGCATATACCCAAGCGACGGACCACCGGCGGGGCTGCCGGGGGGAGAAGAGGCAGAGGAGCCCTGGCATGAATTTCGCCTTCAGTGACGAGCAGGAGGAGTTGCGCGCCGCGGTGCGCCGGTTCCTGGCCGAGAAATCGCCCGAGACCGAGGTGCGCCGCCTCATGGACACCACCGATGGCTACGACCCGGCGGTGTGGAGCCAGATGGCCGAACAGCTGGGCCTGCAGTCACTGACGATCCCCGAGGAGTTCGGGGGCTCGGGCTTCACCTACGTCGAACTGCTCGTCGTACTCGAGGAGATGGGCGCCGCGCTGCTCTGCGCGCCGTTCTTCTCCTCCGTGGTCCTGGCGGCCAACGCACTGCTCACCTCGGGCGACGACGAGGCCAAGAAGAGCTACCTGCCAGGCATCGCGTCAGGCGAGACGATCGCCACCCTCGCCATCACCGAGGACAATGGGAAGTGGGACTTCAGCGGCATCGAGCTGGCGGCGACGAAGAAGGGCGACGGCTGGGAGCTCAACGGCCACAAGATGTTCGTGATCGACGGCCACGTGGCCAATCTCATCATCGTGGCCGCCCGGACCGGCGCCGGTGTCTCCCTCTTCGCCGTGCCCGGCGACGCGGCCGGGTTGACGCGCACGCCACTGCCGACGATGGACCAGACACGCAAGCAGGCCCGCCTCGAGTTCTCCGGCACACCGGCGACGCTCATCGGGGCCGACGGCGGCGCCGAGCCCGGCCTGTCCAAGACGCTCGACCTCGCTGCGGTGGCGCTGGCCGCCGAACAGGTGGGCGGCGCGCAGCACGTGCTCGACGCGTCGGTCGAGTACGCCAAGACGCGCATCCAGTTCGGCCGGCCCATCGGGAGCTTCCAGGCCATCAAGCACAAGTGTGCCGACATGCTGCTCGAGGTCGAGTCGGCCAAATCGGCCGCCTACTACGCGGCCTGGGCCGCGGCCGAGGACTCCGACGAGCTGCCGGTGGTGGCCAGCCTCGCCAAGTCCTACTGCTCGGAGGCCTACTTCCACGCTGCCGCGGAGAACATCCAGATCCATGGCGGCATCGGGTTCACCTGGGAGCACCCGGCGCACCTGTACTTCAAGCGGGCCAAGTCCTCCGAGCTGTTGCTGGGCGACCCCTCGTACCACCGCGAGCTGCTGGCACAGCGCATCGGGATCTAGATGCCGGGGCCCTTCCGGCTCCGGCCGGGGCCGGCGGGCGATCTCTCCTCGTACGCGAGCTCCACCGGCCCGGGCGCGCCCGTCCGCGGCGACGTGGTGCTGTGCCATGACCTACCCCGGCCCAGGGGCGTCGCGGCCGACGTGGCGCTCACCTACCCGGCGCTGGCCGACCGGCTCACCCGGGAGTCCGGTTGGCGTGTCGTCACCGCCGCACTGCGCGGTGCGGGCGAGTCGACCGGGGACTTCTCGGCGCTCGGCTGGCTCGACGACCTGACCTTCCTGGCCGAGAACGAGGTCCCCGAGGCGTCGCCCCGCTTCGTGGTGGGCTTCGGGTTCGGCGGAGTGCTCGCCCTGCACCTGGCCGCCCGCGACCAGCGGGTGGCGGGCGTGGCCTGCCTCGGCACGCCGTGTGACCTCGGGGCGCTGACCCGTGACCCCGAGGAGCTCCTGTCCCGCTGCCGCCGTAGCGGCCTGATCTCGACACCGGGGTTCCCCGCTTCCACCGAGGCGTGGGCCAAGGAGCTCTCGGTCTTGCATCCTGCCGAGGACGCCGCGCTGCTGATGGGTCGGTCGCTGCTCATGGTCCACGGTTCCGACGATCCCGACGTGCCCGTGTCCGACGCCCGCGCGCTGTCCGATGCCGCCACCGGGCCGGCGGAGCTGCACGTGGTCTTCGGCGCCGGACACTGGCTCCGGGCCGACCCGAGGGTGATCGCGATCCTCGTGGGCTGGCTCGAGCGGCTCCACTAGGCAATTCGAGAGGCTCTGCGAACCGACAGGGACACGCTCAAGCCCAGCACCTCACCGTCCGAGAACTAGGACATGACTGAGGGGGGTACGACGCCCTTCAGCGTGGTCGTGCACCTCACGGGTGGCGGGACGACTTCGCTGGGCGAGGGGGTCTTGGCGACGTCGTACCCACGGGGAGACGAGGCCGAGGCCGCGGCTGGCGCCCGGGTCACGGCCCCGCGCGTCGGGGTCACGCCGCCGGTGGGTCGCTACTCAACGCTGCGTCGATCGCATCACGCAGCGCCCGCGCGGCACGCCGTGCGTCGGGCGCCTCGGTCAGGTGACGCACCACGACGAAATGGCGCACACCGCCAGCTGCCAGAGCTGGGATTCTCTCCGGAGTCACGCCGCCCGTCACGAAGACGGGAACGCTGGATCGTGCGCTGGCCAGAGTGACATAACCGATCCCGGTTCCCCGGCGACCCGGTTTCGTCGGGGTCGCCACCACGGGCCCCGCCGAGATGTAGCTCACGTCCTCGGTCCGGGCAGCCTCCAGATCCTCGTCGGAATGGGTCGAGAGCCCCACGATCGCGTCGGGTCCGAGGATGCGCCGGGCCAGTGACACCGGGGCGTCCTCCTGACCCACGTGGACACCGTCGGCGCCCACCTCCAACGCGAGGTCGGGCCTGTCGTTGAGGACGAAGGGCACCCCGAGGTCCCGGCACACCGCCACCGCCACTCTGGCGCGGGCGAGGAGCGGCTTGGCCTCGAGCTCCTTGTCGCGCAGTTGGACGACGTCGACGCCGCCCGCGATGCAGTCGGCCACGAACGCAGCCAGGTCGGGCCGGTCCGGCGTGCAGAGGTAGAGGTGGCGACCAGAGAGGTCTCCGGCGCTCACGCCCCGGCGTGCGCCCGTGCCTTCATCGCCTTCTTGGTGGCCCTGACCTTCTCGAGGCTCGCCGTGTCGGTGATGTCGGCGACCGACAGGTAGGTCCCGGCGCCGCCGTAGGGCGTGCTGGCCTCCTGCCAGCCCTCGGGGCGCACGCCGAGCTGTTTGCCGAGCAGCGCGGCGAAGATCCTGGACTTCTGCTCCCCGAACCCGGGCAGGGCGCGGATGCGGGCCACCAGCTCCTTCCCGCTGCGGACGCCCTTCCAGATGGCGTCGGCCTTGCCGCCGTAGTCCTCGGCGACGGTGCGGCAGACCTCCTGCACGCGCCCTGCCATCGACCCGGGGTAGCGGTGCAGGGCCGGCCGCTCCTTGAAGATGGAGGCCAGCTCGTCGGGGTCCATGGCGGCGATCGATGCCGCGTCGAGGGAGCCCCCCAGCCGCCGAGCCAGCTCGGCGGGGGAGGAGAAGGCCTTCTCCAGGGTGACCTGCTGGTCCAGCACCATCCCGATCAGCAGCGCCAGTGGGTCGCGGCTGAGGACGGCGTCCGCCTCGGCGTCGCCGCTCAGATGAAGCGCAGTACGTGCCACGGGGAGATTTTGCCACGAAGCCGGGCCGGTCCGGACGTGCCCCGCCGCCGCGGCGCGGGCAGACTCTCGCCATGCACATCCCGGCCAAGGTCGACTACGGCATCCGCGCCCTGCTCGCGCTGGCCGCCGCCGGGACGCCCCAGACCGCCGAGTACCTCGCCGGGGAGCAGGGCCTGCCGCCGCGCTTCCTCGGCGCCATCCTGGCCGACCTGCGGCGGGCCGGCATCGTCGCCAGCCAGCGGGGGGCGGAGGGCGGCTACCGGCTCGCCCGCGAGCCCGACGCCATCACCATCGCCGACGTCATTCGTGCCCTCGACGGCCCGCTGGCCGAGGTGCGGGGGTTCCGTCCCGAGGCCACCAACTACGGCGGCGCCGCCGAGCATCTCCAGCAGGTCTGGGTGGCGGTCCGAGCCAGCCTGCGCTCCGTGCTCGAGAAGGTCACGCTGACCGATGTGATCAGCGGCAAGCTACCCCCTCACGTGCAAAGGCTCGTGACCGACCCCGATGCTTGGATCGCCCACTGAGGGCGCGGGGCCAGGGCCAGTCGCAGTCTCGGCGGAGGACTACTTGTGGTTCGTGGACCTCGCGCTGTCGGAGATGGCCGCCATCGTCGAGAGTCTCGGTGACGACCTGGCCAACCGGCGCCCTCCGTTCCGCGGCGCCAACTCCGCCTACGTGATCCTGACCCACTGCCTCGGCGTCATGGAGTACTGGGGCGGCGCCACGGTGGCCGAGCGCCCGGTGCAGCGCGACCGGGCCGCAGAGTTCAGCGCCCGGGGAGAGGTGGCGCCGCTCCTGCGGCGCGCCCAGCAAGCCCGCCGGCGCCTGCGCGAGGACATCGTCGGGCTCGACGCCCAGGCCAAGCCCGTGACCGTGCAGCGCGACCCCGACGACCCGGTGCCCTACACCGAGGCCAAAGGCGCCGTCCTGTTGCACATCCTCGAGGAGCTCTTCCAGCATCTGGGCCAGATGGAGGTCACCCGGGATGCGCTCGTGGCCGGGGGACGCCGGTGACGTCCCGGGGCGATCACGGCCCAATCGCCTGCAGCCTCGATGCCGGGTCACTGACGGAGCGCATCGACGAGTGGAGGGTCTTCGTCGCGTCGTCGGTCGTCGAGGTCGAGTCCGACGCCACGTCGGTGCACCTCGTGCTCTGCGACTCGGAGGCCGCGCTCGTGGCCGCGGCGTCGCTCGGTCAGCGCGAGAAGCAGTGCTGCGGTTTCTTCGAGGTCAGCATCGAAATCGGGTCGGACGGCCGTGTCTTGACGCTGCGCGTCCCCGACGGCGCGGAGGAGGCGATGGCCACCTTCGTGGCCCTGCTCAGACCGTGAACGGGGCGGCGCGAGCGGGATCGATGCCGAGATCGGCGATCGCCCCGGCCACAGTCGCCGGGGGGACGCGCCCGCCGAGCGCAAGCTGTTGCAGCACGGCGACCACGAGGTGGTTGGCGTCGACCTCGAAGTACGACCGCAGCGCGCCCCGGGCGTCGGAGCGGCCGAACCCGTCCGTTCCGAGCGACGTGTAGGGGCGGTCGACGAACCGTGCCACCTGGTCGGGCACGCTGCGCATGTAGTCGGTGATGGCGACGACGGGGTCGGGGCCCGAGCCCAGTGCCTCCGTGACGATGGCGCGTGCGCGCTCGGCATCGGGATGGAGCCTGTTCCATCGCTCCACCTCGAGCGCGTCGGCGCGCAGACTCGTCCACGAGGTCACGGCCCAGGCGTCGGCACCGACGTCGTAGCGCTCGGCCAGGATGCGCTGCGCCTCCAGGGCGACGCTCCACATCGGCCCGGAGAAGCACAGCGAGGCGCGGAGGTCGCCCGACACGTCGGGTGCGGCGGCGTAGCGGTACACGCCCTCGATGATGCCCCGGCGGATGGTGGCACCCTCGTCCCCCTCGGGGAGCGGCGGCATCGGGTAGGTCTCGTTGTACAGGGTGAGATACCAGAAGCGATCCCTGGGCTCCGGGCCCAGCATCTCGGCGACGGCCGCCTCCATGATCACGGCCACCTCGTAGGCGAAAGAGGCGTCGTAGACCATGGCGGCCGGGTTGGTGGACGCGAGCAGCGGGGATTGTCCGTCGTCGTGTTGCAGCCCCTCGCCTTGGAGCGTCGTGCGGCCGGCGGTGCAGCCGGCGAGGATGCCCCGGCCCCGGATGTCGCCCAGGGCCCACATCAGATCGCCGACGCGTTGGAAGCCGAACATCGAATAGAAGAGGAAGACTGGCAGCATCGGCTGTCCCCACGTGGCATACGACGTCGCCAGCGCCGTGAAGGACGCCAGGGCGCCGGCTTCGGTGATGCCCTCCTGGAGCAGCTGGCCCGAGGTGCTCTCGGCGTAGTGGAGGGGCAGGTCGGCGTCGACGGGCACGTAGTGCTGGCCGTCGGGCGCGTAGATCTTCGCCTCTGCGATGAGCGGCTCGAGCCCGAAGGTCCGGGCCTCGTCCGAGACGATCGGGGCGACGAGCGACCCCACCGAAGGGTCGCGCACCAGATTGCGCAGGAGGCGGGTGAACACCATGGTGGTGGAGACGGACTGCTTGCCCGAGCCGGCTGCGAACTCTTCGTACACCTTGGCGTCGGGCTGCAGGGGCGGGGTGGCGTGGACGACGCGCACCGGCACCGGCCCGTCGAGCACACGGCCGCGGGCGCGCAGGTACTCCATTGCGTCGGAGCCCTCTGGGGGGCGGATGTAGGGAGGGTCGCCCTCGAGCGCGGCGTCGGGGATGTCGTCGGTCAGGTAGAGGCGGTCGCGCAGAGCACGCAGCTGCGCCTTGGTCATCTTCTTGATCTGGTGGGTCGCGTTGCGGGCCTCGATCTCGGGGCCGAGCGTCCACCCCTTGATGGTCTTGGCCAGGATGACGGTGGGTGCACCCTTCTGCTCGGTGGCCAGCTTGTAGGCGGCGTAGAGCTTGCGATAGTCGTGGCCGCCGCGGGGGAGCGTGACCAGCTCGTCGTCGCTGAGGTCCTCGACCATCTTGCGTAGTCGAGGGTCGGGGCCGAAGAAATGCTCCCGGATGTAGGCGCCCGACTCGGTGGCCAGCTTCTGATACTCACCGTCCACCGTGGTGTTCATGCGGTCGAGCAGGACGCCGTCGACGTCGCGGGCCAACAGCGGGTCCCAGCGCGAGCCCCAGATCACCTTGATCACGTTCCAGCCGGCGCCGCGGAACACCGCCTCCAGCTCCTGGATGATCTTGCCGTTGCCCCGCACCGGGCCGTCGAGTCGCTGCAGGTTGCAGTTGACGACGAAGATGAGGTTGTCGAGGTGCTCGCGGCCCGCCACGCCGAGCGCGCCGATGGACTCGGGCTCGTCCATCTCCCCATCCCCGACGAAGCACCAGACCCGGCTCGCCGAGGTGTCGACGAGGTGGCGCAGGTTGAGATACCGGTTCACGTGGGCCTGGTAGATGGCCGAGATCGGTCCCAGCCCCATGGACACCGTCGGGAACTCCCAGAAATCGGGCATGGACCGAGGATGCGGGTAGCTCGGGAGCCCGCCACCCACCTCGTGGCGGTAGTTGTCGAGGTCCGCCTCACTCAGCCGGCCCTCCACGTACGCCCGGGCGTAGATGCCCGGTGCCGCGTGCCCCTGGAAGAAGACCTGGTCGCCGAAGCCGCCATCGGCCTTGCCGCGGAAGAAGTGGTTGAACCCGACCTCGTAGAGCGCGGCCGAGCTGGCGTAGGTCGAGAGGTGGCCACCGACGCCCTCGGTGCGCGTGTTGGCCCGCATGACCATGGCGGCAGCGTTCCACCGGATGTAGGCCCGGATGCGGCGCTCCTGGTACTCGTCACCGGGGAACCAGGGTTCTGCGTCGGCGGGGATGGTGTTGACGTAGGGCGTCGAGACGGTGGCCGGGAAGTCGACCTGCTTGGTGCGCGCCCGCTCCAAGAGCTTCATCAGCAGGTAGCGCGCCCGGGCCCGGCCGCGTGCGTCCACGATGGCGTCGAACGACTCGAGCCACTCCTCCGTCTCACCTGGATCCGTGTCGGGGACCTGGTGGCTGATCCCGTCGAACAGCACTTCTCCACGGTACCGGCAGGGAAGGGAGGTCCACGACCACTGGTCGCGGGTGTTACACATTTGGCATGCCCGCCGACGGAGACCCGGTCATCGTGTACACCGACGGCGCGTGCCGGGGGAACCCCGGCCCGGGCGGCTGGGCGTGGGCCGTGCCAGGCGGCCGCTACGCCAGCGGCTCCGAACCGCACACGACCAACCAGCGCATGGAGATCCGGGCTGCGCTCGAGGCCCTGCGGGTCCTCACCCCCGCGGCACGGGCCATCGAGGTGGTGAGCGACTCGACGTACGTCGTCAAGTGCTTCACCGACGGCTGGTGGCGGGGCTGGGAGCGCCGCAACTGGAAGAACTCGCAGAACAAGCCGGTGGCGAACCGTGACTTGTGGGAGCCGCTCATCGCGCTCGCTCTCTCGCCCGACGTCGACGTCAGCTTCAGCTGGGTCAAGGGGCACTCGGGTGATCACTGGAACGACCGGGTGGACGAGCTGGCCACCATGGCGGCCGATTCGGGCACCGGTCAGAGCGGCTAGCGGGATCCCCACCGGCTCTGCCGGCGCGGGGTGAACGGTAGGCTGCCCGCAGAGCACGCGCGGAGCGCGGAAAGGCTCCGGCCGGTGCGATCGGGCAGTTTCGGGGGATCCGAGCGCGCCGGACGAACCTCACGAGCACAGAGGAAGAGGACGGGCGATGGCCACCGAGGAAGAGTTCGACATCGTCGTGATCGGCGGAGGTCCGGGTGGGTACGCGACAGCGCTCTACGGCGCGGCCGCCGGGCTGTCCGTCGCCGTGGTCGAGCGCGACAAGGTGGGCGGGACCTGCCTCCACCGAGGCTGCATCCCGGCCAAGGAGTTCCTCGAGACCGCAGCAGTGCGCCGGACGATCGGGGACGCCAAGGACTTCGGCATCGACGTCCCGGGTGTCTCGGTCGACTTCTCGAGGAGCCAGGACCGAAAGAACGGCGTGGTCGACAAGCTCTTCAAGGGCCTGTCCGGCCTGCTCAAGGGGCGTAAGGTCACGATTCTCACCGGCACGGGCACGCTCAGGACCGGCCATCAGGTCGAGGTCGTCGACGGGGAGGACGCCGGCCGCGTCGTCGTGGGGCGCAACGTCGTCCTGGCAGCGGGCTCGGTGCCACGGACCCTGCCCGGGTTCGAGGTCGACGGGCGCTGGGTCATGACGTCCGACGAGTTCTTGGACCTCAAGGAGCTCCCGGCGTCGGTGGCGGTCATCGGCGGCGGCGTCATCGGTTGCGAGTTCGCGTCGCTGCTGGCCGACCTCGGCACCAAGGTCACGATCATCGAGGCGCTCGACACCATCCTCACCGGGTGCGACGAGGACATCATCCGCCTGGTGGCGCGGTCGTTCAAGAAGCGTGGCATCGACATCTTCACGAGCGCCGTGGTCGAGGGTCACACGCCGGCCAGCGACGGGAACGTCACGAGCGTGCGAGCGGGGGAGCAGAGCTGGGACGTCGAGGCCATCGTCGTCTCGGTCGGCCGCCGGCCGCGCACCGAGGGGCTCGTGGCCGGCGAGGTGGGGGTCACGATCGACGAGCGCGGCTTCGTCGTCGCCGACGAGTACCAGCGCACCGGTGAGCCGGGCGTGTGGGCCGTCGGCGACATCGTCGCCGGCACGCCCCAGCTGGCCCATGTCGGGTTCGCCGAGGCCATCGTGGCGGTCAAGGGCATGCTGGGCGAGCCGGTGGCGCCGGTGGACAACGACAAGGTGCCCTGGGCCATCTACTGCCATCCCGAGGTGGCCTTCTGCGGCCTGACCGAGACGCAGGCCAAGGCGGCCGGCATCGAGGTGGTCACCAAGAAGGACCCCTTCGGTGGCAACAGTCGGGCCCAGATCATCGGCGACACCGAGGGGGTCGTGAAGATCATCGCCGAGCGCCGGCCAGACGGGTCGGCCGGTCGGATCCTGGGCGTGCACATGGCGGGCCCATGGGTGACCGAGCAGCTCGGGGCGGGCTACCTGGCGGTCAACTGGGAGGCCTTCCCCGAGGAGGTGGCCCAATTCATCCAGCCGCACCCGTCTCTGTCCGAGACTTTCGGGGAGACCATGCTGGCGCTCACGGGAAGGGGTCTCCACGTTGGCTGACGTCATGATGCCGCAGCTCGGCGAGACGGTGACCGAGGGTACGATCACCCGCTGGATGAAGGGCGTCGGCGACCAGGTCGAGCGCGACGAGCCGCTCTTCGAGGTCTCGACCGACAAGGTCGACTCCGAGGTGCCCTCTCCGGCCGCCGGCGTGCTCACCGAGATCCTCGTCCCCGAGGGCGAGACGGTCGAGGTGGGCGTGAGGCTCGCCGTGATCGGCGACGGCAACGGCGCCGTCGGTTCCGACGGCACAGCGGCCGCCACCGTCACCGAGCCGACGATCGCGCCCCAGGCCGAGCCCGTCGCCGCCGCACCTGCGGCGCCACCCGCGCCCGCCGCGGCTCCCCCGGAGTCGCCCTCGCCCGCACCGGCCGTGGCGAGCAACGGCGACAACGCCGAGCCGCTCCTCCTCTCACCCATCGTGCGCAAGATCCTGGCCGAGAACGGCATCAGCGAGACCGAGGTCAGCGGGACGGGGGCCGGTGGCCGCATCACCCGCGAGGACGCGTTGCGGGTGGTCGAGGCCCGCCGCGCCGCCGGCACGACCGCACCTCCCACGCCGGCACCGGCCGTGCCGACGGCTCCCGTCGCCTCGGCCTCGCCCGTGGCGAGTACTCCCTCGGCACCCCCCGTCTCCATGGCGACGTTCCGCCGCGCCGGCGACCAGCTGGTGCCGTTCTCCAACATGCGGCGACGGACGGCCGAGCACATGGTGCGGTCGAAGGCGACCTCGCCCCATGCCTTCATCGCCAACGAAGTCGACTTCGAGAGCGTCGAGCGTGTGCGGGCGGCGTGGGGAGAGCGCTTCAAGGCGGAGGAAGGGTTCACGCTCACCTACCTTCCCTTCGTCGCGCGGGCTGCCGTCGAGGCACTGCGCGACTTCCCTCTGCTCAACGCCTCGGTGGTCGACGACTCGCTGCTGGTCCACGCCGAGGTCAACCTCGGGATCGCGGTGGACCTGGCCCACGAGGGTTTGATCGTTCCAGTGATCCACCGGGCCGAGGAGGTCACGCTGCGCGGCGTGGCGCGGCGTATCCGCGACCTGGCCGAGCGGGCGAGAAGCCGGCAGCTCAACGCCGACGACATCGCCGGCGGCACGTTCTCCATCACCAACGACGGCCCCTTCGGCACCTACTTCACCGTCCCGATCATCAACCAGCCGCAGGTCGCGATCCTGGCCACCGACGGCATCGCCCGTCGTCCCGTGGTCGTGACCCACTCCGACGGCTCCGAGTCGATCGCCATCCACTCGACGGGCATCCTCGGCGTGAGTTGGGACCATCGGGCGGTGGACGGGGCCTACGTCTCCCTCTTCTTGGCGCGGATCTCGGATCTGCTGGGCAGCCGCGACTGGGGCGCCGAGCTCTGAGGACGCGGGTGCTGCGCATCCGGTCGCTCGGGACGGTCCCGTACCACGAGGCGTCCACGCTGCAGCACGCGCTGGCCGCCGAGGCCGACGACGACTACCTCCTGCTCCTCGAACACCCGCACACCTACACACTCGGGGCCCATGCAGACGAGCGCCACGTGCTGGTCGACCCGGCGCTCGTGCATGCCACGCTCGAGCACACTGACCGCGGCGGCGACGTCACGTACCACGGCCCGGGCCAGCTGGTGGCCTACCCGATCGTCACCGTGCCAGACGACCCCGCGTCGGGTCCCCAGCATGTGCACCGCCTGGAGCGGGTGGTGATCGAAACCTTGGCCGACCTCGGGGTGGCCGGCGCCAGCCGTGTCGACACGTACCCCGGCGTCTGGATCGACGCCGACGGACCCAACCCGAGGAAGATCGCGGCCATCGGGGTGCGGACCATGCGGGTCGGCCCGGGTCGCCGCCGCACCCTCCACGGCATGGCCCTCAACGTCACCTCGGACCTCGCGATGTTCGGGCACATCGTGCCGTGCGGCATCGCCGACCGGGGGGTGACCTCCCTGCAGGCCGAGGGAGTCGACGTGACGATGGACGCCGCCATCGACGCCTTCGCGGCCAGGGCGGCCGCCGTGTTCGGCGACGGTGACGTGGACCGCCAGGACGTCGTGACCGGCATCGCTGCGCCGGGCGCAGGCGAGCGCCCTCTGCTCCGTCGGCTCCGGCAGGCCGGCGTGGTGCCCGAAGAAGGGCTCGACATCGGGGTGCGCAAGCCGTCGTGGGTCCGGGTGCCCGTACGCATCGGCAGGGGCTACCGCGAGCTCGGGACGACCGTCCACGACCTCGGTCTCGTCACCGTGTGCGAGGAGGCCGGGTGCCCGAACATCTACGAGTGCTGGGCGGACGGCACCGCGACCTTCATGATCAACGGCGAGCGCTGCACGCGGGCGTGCGGCTTCTGCCAGGTGGACACGCGGCACCCGCTTCCGTTGTCGCCTGACGAGCCGGAGCGAGTCGCCCGCGCCGTCGAGCGTATGAGGCTCGGCCATGCCGTGGTCACCTGCGTTGCCCGCGACGATCTGGCCGACGGGGGTGCAACCGCCATGGCGCAGACCATCAGGGCGATCCGGGACCGGACGCCCGCCTCGACCGTGGAGGTCCTGATCTCCGACTGCAAGGGAGACGTGGGGTCCCTCGACATCATCTTCGAGGCCCGGCCCGACGTGCTCAACCACAACATCGAGACCGTCGCCCGGCTCCAGCGCGCGGTGCGTCCCTCGGCGGGATACGCGCGGAGCCTGGGCGTGCTCGCCCGGGCGCGACAGGCGGGACTGCGCACCAAGTCGGGCCTGATGGTGGGGCTGGGCGAGCGGGAGGAGGAAGTGGTCGCCACGATGGCCGATCTGCGCTCGGTCGGCGTGTCCATCGTCACGGTCGGGCAGTACCTACGCCCGAGCCGCGACCACCTCCCCGTCTCCCGCTACTGGACACCCGAGGAGTTCGACCGCCTGCGCCGGGCCGGGGCCGAGCTCGGTGTGGCCCACGTCGAGGCGTCGCCTCTGACCCGCTCGAGCTACCACGCCCGGGAGGCCGTCGCCACCCGCGACCGGCGTGCCCGTGGCAGTGCGCGCCGGGACGTAAGTCGCTCGACGAGACGGACGGCCTCGAGGGAACTCACCCCGGGACGGCAGCTCCCATCATGGAAGGTCGAGTCCGGGTGGCCTACCCCGAGACTTCCGCGGGTCTGACGCTCTCCGCCGGAACGATGACGACGAACCCGTCCGTCGACGTCTTCCGGTAAGGCACTCCGTGGGCGGTGAGCCAACCCACAAGAGCCGGCTCGGTGACGGTGCCAGGCTCGATATCAGACACCGACCCAAGTTGCGCTGCGTCCGCTGCGACTGATGCGTCCGGCACGAAAATCCAAGCTACGTTCTTCTCCGAGGCATTCGATGCTCCGGGTGGATTGCGGTTCTCACCGAGCGAGAGCGCCGTCACTTCGCTGTTGGAGATGAAGGTCAGATTGTTGGCCACCAGTAGCCCGCATACGCGTGTGTGATCCCAAGGCGTTTCAGCTGGTCGGCAAGGCGGCTCACGGCGTGGTTGGGGTTTGCAGCGAACGACGTGAGCTCGCTCGGTGTCCTTATCGCTCCATAGCCATCGTTGAAAGCGACCAACGTGGAGGCGCAAGCCAAGACGAGAAGAGCAGAGCCCAGCCATGTGGCGATCGGGGGGCGCACCATCTGCCAGAGCCCGCCGGCGATGATGAGGGAGAGGATCGGCGTGAGGGAGATGCCGTAGCGTCCGTCGTTCCAGAACCACGAGGTGGGGAACGCTGCATAGAGGAAGGGATACAAGGCCAGGGTGAGAAGACAGGACCCACGCGCCCGGACGCCTCAGGGCCAGGAGGATCGCGCACGCCATGACGAAAACGACGACGAGCGAGTAGACGATCACGCCGACCGCATGTCCTCCTTCCCATAGGCCGACGCCCTCCACCCTCAGTCCGAGAATCATGGGAAGCACGTGGGTGAAGAATGTGTCGAGCCTGGAGAGATACGAAACGGGCGACGGAGGGATGCCGGTGCCGCTCGACGAGGTCGAGACGGCCCAGACCCAGGGGAGCATTCCCAACAAGGCGGTGCCGACGGCAACGGCGAGCCTCGCCACCACCTCCGAGGCTGACCGCACTCTCAAGGTCGTCGCGACCATCACGATGGCCGGGATGGCGAAGTAGACGATCTCGGGGGAGGCCCAGAAGCCGACTCCTCCAGCCGCACCGATGATGGCCCAATCGATGAGCCGGTCGTTGCCCTCGTCCCGAGAGCGCTGGGCGATACGAAGCGACTGGAGCACGAGGACGAGGCCGAGAACCAGACAGACCTCGTGATATCCGTACTCCCTCGTCGAATTCCAGAGTGTGGATTCGGACCAGATCCAGCTCAGTACCGCTGCAACGACCGCGGCGGCAGGTTGGAACAAACGAATTCCGATCCGCCAGACGAGGATCGAACCAACAAGAGCCAGGACGGCCGGGGTGGCGTTGAGGACGAACGGCGACTGGCCGAAGATCAGGAAGTTGAGCGCCAGAACGTAGGGCTCCACGCCTCCGTAGCTCTGTCCCCAGCAAAATGCGTAGAAGTGGCCTTGAAGGATCTGGTGCGCCACAAGTCCCGGGGTGGCCTCGTCCGAGCTGATGGGGGCGTGTCCGAGTATCCACACCCTGAGAAGGGCTCCGCCGATCACAAGTGTCCCCAAGACGATGACCGCGGCGTACGCGCCCCAAGACCGGGAGCGAGCGAACCCTAGAGGACGTGGTTTGGCATGCTTCGCCCGCGTTCTGTCCGGAGCAGCGTGCAGTGAGTCTGTGGAGGTTCCCTCAGGGGGCAATCTCGCCCCGCCCCGGACGCTCCGCATCGGTCGGGCCCTCCACGAGGCAGACGCACATTTCCTCGCGATGGGGCATCCGTAGATTCTAGAGATGAGCGTCCGGCGCGCTCCGACCAGCGCGGCGCCGGCGCAGTACGGCCGGCGTGGCCACGGCTGAGGCGAGGATGACGACTGCCGAGCAGCGACGCCGACGGACCCCACTGAAATGCCTTTCTCGGCTCCGCACAGGGAGCGTGGCCGTCCCGCCCGGGGCGGCCGCCATCGCGGCCCGCTGGGCCCGGGCGATCCCCGCCGCGTCGGCCTGCGTGATCGGCTCCGCGTTGCCCGACGCCGCCGAGAAGAACGACAGCAGCGTCACGTAGACGCCGACCCGCAGGGTGACCGCCTGGCCGACGCCGGCCTGGGTGGTCGACGCGAAGTAGGTCGTCCGGTGCGCCCCCCGGACCCCGGGCAGCGGGCCGGAGCTCACGATCTCTCCGGAGTCGAGCGAGTGCTGCGCAGCTTGCAGGAAGACCTGCGCACCCACCAGGGAGGGGAAGCGGACCAGCAGGTCCTGCACCTCGTTGGCCCCGCCGACGTCGCTCCAGGCGCGCTCGTAGGTCGAGTTCGTCTTCGCCAGGGTGGCCAGCGCGGTTGAGGCCGCCGCCGGGTCGGGGGAGCTCGATGCGAACCGGGACGCGTCCAGCGGACCCTCGGAGGTGACCGAGTAGCCGGGGCCGAGGTCGGGGATGACCACCGTGGCGAGTGGGGGCGGGCGCTTCGACGCGCCGACGGGGCCGGGCAGGGCCAGGAGCCCCGCACAGCACGAGCGCCGAGGCGACCCCGCACCAGGCCAGGGGCCGGGCCCGGGTCGCCCTCACGCGATGAAGTACTTGGCCTCTGGGTGGTGGCAGATGATGGCGTCGGTCGTCTGCTCGGGGTTGAGCTGGAATCCCTCGCTGACCGTGACGCCGATGCGGTCCCCTCCGAGCAATTCGACCACCTTGGCGTTGTCCGTGAGGTCCGGGCAGGCCGGGTAGCCCCACGAGTAGCGGCCTCCCCGGTAGGCCTGGCGGAACAGGCCGGTGAGAGTAGGGCCGTCCTCGCCTGCGAAGCCGAGCTCCTCGCGGATCCGTCGGTGCCAGTACTCGGCCGTCGCTTCGGCCATCTCGACGCTGAGGCCGTGCAGGAAGAGGTAGCTCTGGTACTCGTTCTCGGCGAACAGGCGCGCCGTCTCCTCCGAGGCCCGCGCGCCGATGGTGCACAGCATGAAGCTGGCGAAGTCCTCCTCGCCCGAGCCGGACGGGCGGAAGAAGTCGGCGATGCAGAGCCAGGGCTCCTTGCGCTGGCGCGGGAAGGTGAAGCGCATCCACTCCGACGACCGCGACTCGTCCTTCCAGATGACGAGGTCGTTGCCCTCGGCATTGGCGGCGAAGTGGCCGTAGGCCACCGACGGCACCAGGAGGTCGGCCTCCTTGGCCTTGCTGAGCTGCTCGCGCAGGGTCGCCTTGACCCGGTCCTTGAACTCAGCGTCGTTCTCGCCGTCCTCGGGCCGGAAGCCCCACTGGTTGCGGAAGAGCGCCGTGAGGTTCAGGTACTCGGCGACCTCGTCCAGCGGGATGCCCACCGCCACCCGGCTGCCCACGAAGGGTGGCGTGAACAGCGCGTTGTCGGCCGCCACATCGGATCGCGCGGGCTGGCCCTCTACCGGCGTGGTTTCCTGGTCGTCGAGCCGGCTGCGCCGAGGGACGTTCTTCTCGGAGATCTCGCGCCCGAAGTCCGGGTCGTCCTCACCGCTGCGCTTCAGCTCCACCAGGCGGTCCATGGTCCGCAGGCCCTCGAAGGCGTCGCGCCCGTAGAAGAGCCGCCCGTGGTAGACCTCGCGCAGGTCGCGCTCGACGTAGGTGCGGGTCAGCGCGGCCCCACCCAGCAGGACCGGGATCGCCGAGAGATCGCGGTCGTTGAGCTCGACCAGGTTCTCGCGCATGATGAGCGTCGACTTGACGAGCAGGCCGCTCATGCCGATGGCGTCCGCCCTGTGCTCCTCGGCCGCCGCGATCAACTCGTTGATCCCGATCTTGATCCCGAGGTTGACCACCTCGTAGCCGTTGTTGGTCAGGATGATGTCGACCAGGTTCTTCCCGATGTCGTGCACGTCGCCCTTGACCGTCGCCAGCACGACGGTGCCCTTGCCGCCCTGGTCGGCCTTCTCCATGTGCGGCTCGAGGAAGGCGACCGCGGCCTTCATCGTCTCGGCCGACTGCAGGACGAAGGGCAGCTGCATCTCGCCCGAGGCGAAGCGCTCCCCGACGACCTTCATGCCCTCCAGCAGGATGTCGTTCACGATGGCGAGCGCCCCGAGCCCGGACTCGAGCGCCTCGGTGAGGTCACCGTCGAGCCCGTTGCGGTTGCCGTCGATGATGCGCTGGGCCAGCCGGCGGTCGACCGGCCAGTCGAGGTGCTCGTCGGCCGCGCCGGCGTTGACCTTGACGCCCTCGAACAGGGCGAGCAGCTCCTGCAGCGGGTCGTAGTCGTCGGTGCGGCGGTTGTAGACGAGGTCGAGGCACACCTCCTTGGCCCGCTCGTCGATGCGCGACAGGGGGAGGATCTTCGACGCGTGCACGATGGCCGAGTCGAGCCCGGCCTCCACGCACTCGTGCAGGAACACCGAATTGAGCACCTGGCGGGCGGCGGGGTTGAGGCCGAACGACACGTTGGAGAGCCCGAGGATGGTGGAGACCCCGGGCAGTTCCGACTTGATGGCACGGATGCCCTCGATGGTCTCGATGCCGTCGTTGCGGCTCTCCTCCATTCCGGTCGACAGCGGCAGCGCGAGCGGGTCGAAGAGCAGGTCCTCGGGCGCCAGCCCGTAGCGCCCGACCGCGATGTCGCGGATGTTGCGGGCGGCTCGGAGCTTCCACTCCGCCGTTCGGGCCTGGCCCTCCTCGTCGATGCAGGTGCAGACGACGGCGGCGCCGAACTCGCGGGCCAGCCGCAGGAAGGTGTCGAGCCGGGTGCCGGGCTCGTCGCCCTCCTCGAGGTTGACCGAGTTGAGGATCGGCCGGCCGCCGATCCACTCCAGCGCGGCCCGTACGACGGGGCCCTCGGTCGAGTCGACCATGAGCGGCACGCTGGACTGGGTGCAGAGCCGGCTGGCCACCTCGGTCATGTCCGCCACACCGTCGGCGCCCGTGTAGTCGACGCAGACGTCGATCAGGTGGGAGCCCTCCTTGACCTGGTCGCGGGCCATGGCGACGCAGGTGTCCCAGTCGCCCTCCAGCATCGCCTCCCGGAAGGCCTTGGAGCCGTTGGCGTTGGTGCGCTCGCCGACGACGAGGAAGGAGGTGTCCTGGCGGAAGGGGGCGGAGGTGTAGATGGAAGCCGCAGCCGGCTCGTGCACGGGCGCCCGCGCGCGGGGACGGCGTCGGCACAGCGCGCCACGACGGCGGCCAGGTGGGCCGGGGTCGTCCCGCAGCATCCGCCCACGGCGGAGACGCCGAACTCGGTCACGAAGCGGTGCAGGTGGTCCGCCAGGTCGTCGGGCGTCAAGTCGTAGTGCATCTTGCCGTCGACCACCGACGGGAGGCCCGCGTTGGGGACGCAGGCGATGGGGACGCGGCTGGCCGACGAGAGGTGGCGCAGCGCCTCGCTCATCTCCACGGGGCCGGTGGCGCAGTTCAGGCCGACCACGTCGACTTGCATCGCGTCGAGCACGGTGAGCGCGGCGCCCACCTCGGTGCCCGGCAGCATGCGGCCGGTCAGTTCGATCGTCACCTGAGCCTGCAAGGGCACCTGGCGCCCGAGTGCCACCATGGCGCGCCGAGCGCCGTTGACGGCGGCCTTGACCGAGAGGAGATCGAACTGCGTCTCGATCAGGAGTAGGTCGACGCCGCCCTCGAGGAGGCCGAGCGCCTGCTCCTCGTAGGCGTCACGGAATTCTGCGTAGGAGATGTGCCCGAGCGTGGGGAACTTGGTGCCCGGGCCCATGGAGCCGGCAACCCAGCGGGGGCGCTCGGGCGTCGAGAACTCGTCCCGCACGGCGCAGGCGAGCTCGGCCGCACGCCGGGTGAGGTCACGTGCCTGGTCTCCGAGCCCGTACTCGGCCAGCACCACGGAGGTCGAGCCGAAGGTGTCGGTCTCGACGACGTCGCAGCCCGCCTCGTAGAAGGAGCGGTGGACCTGGGCCACCAGGTCCGGGCGCGTCTCGACGAGCCACTCGTTGCACCCCTCGAGCTCGGGCCCGCCGAAGTCGTCGGGCCCGAGGCCGAGCAGCTGCAGGTTCGTGCCCATCGCACCGTCGAAGATGACGACGCGCTCGCGCAATGCCTGCAGGTAGGGGGATGCGGACGGGTCGAGCCGGCCGAGGAGTTCAGGGGAGGGTGCCACCACCCCCACAGGATACCGGTGCCCTCGAGGGTTTGAGTAATGCACGCCAGTAGCATCTCGCCTGGTGACGCCCAAGATCTACACCAAGAAGGGCGACGACGGGACGACTGGCCTGCTCTTCGGCGGGCGGGTCGGCAAGGACTCGTGGCGGATCGAGCTCAACGGAGTCGTCGACGAGGCCCAGGCGGCCATCGGACTCGCCCGGTCCGAGACGGCACAGGGTTCGGAAGCCAACGAGCGCTTGACGGATCTCGCTCGCGACCTCTACGTCCTCATGGCGGAGGTGGCCACCGCCCCGGAGAACCGACACAAGCTCACGCCGGGGTCGACCATGGTGAGCGGGGACATGGTGAGACGGCTCGAAAGCCGAAATCGACGACCTGCTGGCCCGCTTCGACATGCCGAGCGACTTCACCATCCCCGGAGAGAACCGGGTCGCGGCCGGGCTCGACTTGGCCCGGACTATCGTGCGGCGTGCCGAGAGGGTGGCCGTGGCGGAGCCGAATCGAGGGCTCCCTGGTGATGGCGTACCTGAACCGGCTGTCGGACCTGCTGTGGGCAATGGCGCGCTGGCAGGAAGGTCCGGAGCACCGATTGTCCAAGAGAGTGGTGGAGTGAAACTCGTCGGCAGCATCAGGTGTGATCGGCGGGTTTGACGTACATGACCGCTGTTGCCACGGACGGCGCCCGCTCCTCGGGCGTCGCCACAGTCGAAGGAGCCGGATCGAGCACTCGGGCGCGCCACGCGGCGCCACGGGCCTTGTTGCCGGCTCAAGTCTGGGTCCTCACTTCGCTTGTGGGTTACGTCGCGCTGATCACGGTCGTCTACTGGCCCGGACAGATGGACGCAGACAGTCTCGACGAGATCCACGAGGCGGCAAGTGGGCATTTCACGAACATTCACACCCCGATCTTGTCGGCCCTTTGGAGGGTGCCGTACCTGATGGGGATCCAAAGCCCCGGCTGGGTCCTCGCAGTGGGGCTGTTGGTCATGCTCGTCGGCCTGTACCTCGTCCTGCGCGTCCGGTTCGGTCGTGTCGTTTCGACAGGGGTTGCCATGGTCCTCTGCGCATGGCCACCCGTGCTTTCTTGGGCGGTCCACGTTGGTCGGGACGAATGGTTCACCGCGTCCCTGCTCTGCGCGTTCGGCTTCGCCGCCCGCATGGCGCGCATGGGTCGGCACCAGCGAGCGTTCAACCTGGTCGCTGCGCTCTTCATGACATTCGTGTGCGCCGCATCGTGGCAGATTGCCGTGATCCCACTCCTGCCGTGCTTCTTCGTCCTGGCGGTCATGTTGTTGCCCCGGACGGCGCCGCACCGGGCCCTCGTGTCGTGTGGCGTTGCACTGGTGTGCTGCCTTGGCATGTACGGCGTTCAACTGGGAGCACAAAAGGCGATACACACGGCTCAGGCGTACAACCAGCAGGCCACGTTCGACTATGACCTCGCCCAGCTTTCGAAGATGGAGGGCAAGGTGCTGTTTCCCAGCGACATGCTGAGGGAGTCACCAAGAGAGGCGATGGTCCGTTTTTCGGACCCTGAAGACGGGTGATTTCAATCAGATCGTCTTCGACAACCTCGGCACGCAACCCCCCGTGTACTTTCTGATTGACGGCAGACGAGAAGCCTCCCTTCAGCAGGCATGGATAAAGGCGATCCGCCACGACCCCACGGGCTATCTGCAGGTGCGGACCAAACTGCTGCTGGTCCAGTTGGCCATCACCCAGCCTTCGAACTGGACCTTTCAGGTGCCGCCTGATCCTCCCGGTTTCAACCCTCTCGCAAGAGCGCTCCAAGACACCGGCATTCGCTATCTCGGTCTCTTCTCGTCCGACCAGAACCTTTGGGGTGACGTCCTGTACTCGGTGTGGTTCTACTTGCTCGTCTCCATCGCGGCAGTGCCGATACTGCTTTGGCGGCGGGGTCCCGGCGACGGTGTCGTCGCCGGACTGGCGGTGTCAGCCGTGTTGCTCACTTTGGCGATCTGGTTCACCATCCCGGCCATGAACTATCGCTACAGCTACGGGATCGTCGTCACCGGGTGTGCAATTGCCCCGGTGTTATGGCCACGACGCCGAGATGTTGCCCCGGGAGCCCTGGAATCGGGGAGGGGCCGTTCACAGCCTTAGCGCCGTCCCGGTGGGTCGGCGATGTCAGACTCCGCCAGGTGGCGTACCGGTGCCGTTTCTCGCCGACGGATCTCCAACACGCCGAGAAATGCGCTCGCGAGCGTGGCTTGGGAACCCAGCGTGAGGAGGGCGGCTGATGGGATGACCAGACGAAGCTCCTGGGTGGCGTCAAGCGATCCGAACCCAACCGCATTCCATTTGAGGAACGCCACGACGAGACCAGCCAGACCCAGCAGGAACAGAACCAGGCCTCCAACCACCCCCCGCTCGAGCGAGATCCCGCTCAAAGCGCGTTGAAACGCCTCGTTGCGAGGGAGAAATCCCTCATTGGTCCCGTAGGTCTTGGTGAAGACGGCGAAGAGCACTGACTGGAATCCGATGATGAGCAGTGCGTAGCAGACGACCAAGGTGTCGACTCCGAGAGTCACGTCGCCGATGCGGAGAGTCGTGATCTCTACGACGACACCCACTGCGATGGCCAGGAGCATGAGAACGAGACCGGGATAGAAGAACAGCCACCGGGGGCTGTAGAGCAACAGGAACCTCAAGTGCCTCCAGCCATCTCGCCACGTTCTGAGATGCGGTGCCCGCGTGCGGCCATCCGGTCTCAGCGTGGTGGGAACCTCGCCGATCCTCAGCCCCTGCTGGGTGGCCTTCACCACCATTTCGCTCGCGAACTCCATCCCGCCCGCTTGTAGGTCCAGCGCCAGGATGCCGTCCCGTCGGAATCCCCTGAGCCCACAATGAAAGTCGCCGATCTTCGACTTGTAGAAGATGCGTCCGATCCTGCTCAGAACGGGATTCCCGAGGTACCTGTGCAGCGGAGGCATCGCACCCGGCGCGATGCCTCCCTCGAAGCGGTTACCCATGACCAGATCCGCGCCCGAACGGAGGGCGACCATGAAAGAATCGAGATTCGAGAAGTCGTAGCTGTCGTCGGCGTCACCCATGATGACGAATACACCGCCGGCGGCCTCAATCCCGGCAATGAGGGCATTCCCGTAGCCACGTTGGGGGACGTGCACCACGCGAGCCCCGTACGCCTCTGCGATCTCGATGCTGCCGTCGTCACTTCCATTGTCGGCGACGACGATCTCACCGTGGATCCCGGCCCTGTCGAGAAACGAGTGCGCCTTTTGAATGCACACGCCCAACGTCTCAGCCTCGTTCAAGCAAGGCATCAAGATGGTGAGCTCACAGGGATCGAGGAGATCGATCTCATCTCCGGTCATGTCGTAGGGTATCCGCACTCGCGGACCCCAACTCGTACTCGCTGGTGCCCGGCCTGTCAGTACATCGTGTCCTGGGGGCGACCCCACTGTCGTCGCCCCATCTTCATTCCGGTTTCGACGTTGCACCGCCCTGCCCGTGGCTCGGTCCGAACGCCTGCAGGTTTGAGCGCATACCCAACAACCGGGGCCCGCCGATTGTTGGCACGACCCCGTCGGGGAACAGGGCGCGTAGCTCATGCTCGTTCAGAAGATTGAGGTTTTCCGTCCTGGCCCAGGAGGTCATGCCCAGAGCTCTCAGTACACGTTGGTGGTGACGCTGCGGGAGCCAGTGGACGAAGGGCAGGAACGTATGCAGTTCGACCGGGAACCGACGATCTGGAGTCGTTATGAAGAAACGCTTCGACACCCGCAGCAATTCGTGCAGGAAGCGACGTTGATGCGCCTGGTCCCCGACGTGCTCAAGCACCGCCGAAGAGAAGCCGATGTCGAACTGGCCGTCGTCGAAGGGCAGCCTGTGACCACTTGTTCGGACGAAGGTGAGCCCGGGGTGAGACGACTCGAGGTACGACGCGTCCTCGATGCTCGTGGCCGTGATCCTTTCCGGGTACGGGTACCACTTCTCCAAGAAATTGGAGTCTTCCGTGGACTCATCCGGTGTGACGCCAATATCGACGATCGTCGTGGCGGCCGAGGGCTGCAGGGACTCCATGAAAGACTCGAACATCCGGTGGCGAGCTCGGAGTGCGAATCCGGTGGTGACCCGACGCAAGCGGTGCTCTTTGTTGGTGTAGTCGACGGCAGGACCGTGGCGTCCACCAGGCGGATCTTGGCGCGAACGAGGGTCCGAGGAGCCTCTCGATCCATCTGAGTCCGTCACACCTTCCATCATGGCCAGAACCAGCTGATCATATGACACGTCGCCAGCGATTACGGTGCACGCGTCGTGCCGGCGGAGGGCTCCGCGGTCGAGCGATCGCGACCGATGGTGATTGCCATCAGGGTGCCCCATCAGGACGGCGCAGAAGAGCCGCCACCCTTCCTCCACCCCCAGTGCCCGGGCCAATTCGGGCTCCCCCCGGAAGTTCCCGATGACGCAGGCCCCGAGACCGGAGTCGACTGCGCCGAGGAGGACGGTCATGACCCCGAACGCGGCGTCGCCGAACCAGTACGGCACGGGCCACTGCGACACTCCGTCACCAAGGCCCGAGCCGGTCTTGTCGGGATCGCCATAGCGGGTGACGTACGTCTGGGGCGAGGCGTACGCGAGGAGCACGACGGGCGCCCGCCGAAGTCCGTCCGCCCATCGTCGGTGGCGGCGGCGCCATTCCTCGTCGGTCGTGGCATCGAAGTACACCGACGTCTGCTCGTGTCCCTCGAGCACCACCCAGGCGGTGCCTCCGGAGTTCCCGGCCGTCGGGGAGCGCAGAGCGTCCGAGACGATGCGGTCGACGACGGCAGGTTCGACGGTCTCGTCGGAGAAGCTGCGCACCATGCGCCGGAGCTGGATCGCCTCGTGGAGCTCCATGGGCGGACAGTCTCGCACCGCCGGGCGGCTGCTCAGCCTGTGTCCCCGAGGGCCGGGAATCTTGACCCCGCTGGTAGTGTTTAAAGGTTCAGAGGCGGCCTGACAGACGGTCAGGCGCGACCCGGAGGTTCGATCGTGCCCACTCCCCGAGATCTGTTGAACGAGGCCAAGGCTTCCATCCGCGAGGTGGACCAGTCTGACGCGCAAGCCCTGCTGGAGGGCGGCGGCGTCACGTTCCTCGACGTCCGGGAGCCCGACGAGTACGAGCAGGGCGCCATCCCCAACGCGGTGCACCTGCCCCGCGGCCACCTGGAGTTCCAGGTGGAGGGCAAGCTCCCCGACAAATCGGGATCCGTCGTCGTCTACTGCGCCGGCGGGGTGCGCTCGGCTTTCGCCGCCAAGACGATGGGCGACCTGGGGTACACCGACGTGCAGTCGCTGGTCGGCGGGTTCAACCGTTGGAAGGACGACGGGCGCCCGTGGGCCGCACCGCAGACCCTCACTCCGGCGCAGCGCAACCGCTACCAGCGCCACCTGCTCCTGCCCGAGGTGGGCGAGGTCGGCCAGCTCAAGCTGCTCGAATCGAAGGTGCTCCTTCTCGGTGCCGGCGGTCTCGGGTCTCCGGCCGCCCTCTACCTGGCGGCCGCAGGCGTCGGCACCCTCGGCATCATCGACATGGACGTGGTCGACGAGTCGAACCTGCAGCGCCAGATCCTGCACAACATGGACCGGGTGGGCGACCGGAAGGTCGACTCCGCCAAGAAGACGCTGACCGCGCTCAACCCCGACGTGAACGTCGTCACCTACGACGTGCGCCTCGGCGCCGACAACATCCTCGACATCATCGACGGCTACGACGCCATCGTCGACGGGACGGACAACTTCCCGACCCGCTACCTCGTGAACGACGCCTCGTTGCTCAAGAGGATCCCGGTGATCCACGGATCCATCTTCCGCTTCGAGGGGCAGGTCACGGTGTTCGATCCCTACAACGGTCCCTGCTACCGCTGCCTCATCCCTGAGCCCCCGCCCGCCGAGCTGGCGCCGTCGTGCGCCGAGGCCGGCGTCCTGGGTGTGCTGCCCGGCATCGTCGGGTCGATCCAGGCCGTCGAGACCATCAAGGTCCTCCTCGGCCTGGGCGACCCCCTCGTCGGGCGACTCCTCGCCTACGACGCGCTCGAGGAGTCCTTCCGGACCTTCAAGGTGCGCCGGGACCCGGCCTGCCCGGCCTGCGGGCCTGACGCCGGCGAGATCGTCATTGCCGAGTACGACGACCTCTGCATGCCGCACGCGCACTGAGCGCACCCGCCACTCGGGGTGGCGTCGGGTCCCGGTCGCCTGAATCCGTGTGCCTCCCTCGGGCGACGGGCCGGCACGAACAGCTAGACAGGTGCCATGACACAGACGGCTGAGTCCCAGTCCTTGCACGTGAACGGGGTGGACCTGGCGTGGTCGGCGCGGGGGAGAACCCTTGAGGGGACGCCCTCGTTCGTCCTCGTCCACGGCTTCACCGGCTCCTCCCACGACTTCGCGCTCGAGGTCGACGCCCTGGCGACCCAGCGGCGGGTGGTCACGCTCGACCAGCGTGGCCACGGGCACTCGAGCAAGGCCGGTGCACTCGACGGCTACACCATCGAGCAGCTGGTGACCGACCTCGCTGCCTTCCTCGAGGCCGTGGGTGACGGCCCGGTGGACCTGCTCGGCCACTCCATGGGGGGACGGGTCGCCCTCGGCCTCGTCCTGAGCCGACCCGACCTCGTGAGATCGTTGATCCTGATGGACACGAGCGCCTGGTCGTTCATGCCACCCGACGAGGCCCTGCGCACCATGGTCAGCACGTACATCACCGACTTCGATCCGTCGCAGGGCATGCCGACCACGCTGAGCTTCGGCGGCCCCGAGGACGTGCTGATTCAGGCGGCCGTCCCCGCTGCGTGGCAGAAGGAGAAGGAGGCGATCTTCGCGGGCATGGACGCCTATGCCGTCAAGGCGTTCGGGATGGCCCTGATGGCCGATGTGGCCGACGGCGAGACGTCCCTACGCGCCGACCTGCCCTCCGTCACGTGCCCCACGACGGTCATCGTCGGCGAGCACGACCACCCGCTGGTCGACCAGGCGCCCGATCTGGCGTCAGAGGTGGCCGACGGCCGGCTGTGCGTCATCGAGGGCGCGTATCACTCGCCACAGCTGACCCACCCCGATCTGTGGCGCGCTGCGGTGGAGGAGCACCTGATGTGGGTGGACCAGGCTCGGAGCCGGTGACCGACCTCGCAGCGCCGCAGGCGAGCGATCGCATCGCGCTGGGCGGCTCTGACGTCACCATCCCGCCGCTCGGCGTGGGGACGTGGGCCTGGGGAGACAAAGGCACCTGGGGCATGGGCGGCTACGACCAGTCACTCACCGAGGCAAGCATCCGGGACGCCTGGCAGGCCAGCATTGAGGCTGGCGTCGTCCTCTTCGACTCGGCCGAGGTCTACGGCAATGGCGAGAGCGAGCGCATCATCGGGCGACTCCTGGCGAACGACCCCGGAGCGCGGGACCGAGTGGTCATCGCCACCAAATTCATGCCGAGCCCGTGGAAGCTGAACGTGCACGCGGCGCTGCTCGCCGCCGCCCGGCACTCGCTGGAGCGGCTGGGGATCGAATCCATCGACCTCTACCAGATCCACGGTCCGATCTCGCTGCGCTCACACGACGTCATGGCCGAGGCCCTGGCCGCCGCGCACGCCGAGGGATTGGTCAGGGCAGTCGGCGTGTCCAATTACTCGGCCAAGGAGACGCGTGCCATCGACGGCGCGCTGCCGCCGACGCGGCCTGCGTCTGGCCAGCAACCAGGTGGAGTTCTCGCTGTTGCGCACCATGCCGATGCGTGTGCGGGCTGCTGGATTGCTGCCGGGAGCTCGGTGTGGTGCCTCTGGCGTACTCGCCGCTCGGGCAGGGACGTTTGACCGGCAAGTACTCCGCCTCCAACCCACCGCCGGGCGGTCGCACATTCTCGGCCCATCCGATGGCCGAGGTGGACGCGGTGGTCGCCGAGCTGCGCCGCCTCGGCGAGGCCCACGACCGCACCCCGAGCCAGGTTGCGCTGGCCTGGATCATCGCCAAGGGTGCCGTGCCCATCCCGGGAGCCAAGAACCGAGGCCAAGCGGAGCAGAACGCGGGTGCGCTGGGCTGGCGCATGTCCGACGACGAGCTGGCGCGGCTCGATGGAGCGTCGCTCTACGGCAGACGGGGGATCCCCCAGCGCGTCTGGCAACACGGCTGAGACCGGCGGTACCGTCTCCAGGTGATCACCGCGCTGTTCGACGCGGGCCTTCCGCCCCTGCGGGGCTCGGAGTTCGTCTCCACCCGGTTCGACTTCGTCCCGGTGGCGATGATCCTGATCGCCCTGGCCCTCTACCTCTGGGGCGTGCACCGCAACAACGTCTTGCACCCCCGCCATCCGTGGCCGGTGGGCAAGTCGGTCGCCTGGGTCGCCGCGCTCTTCACGACGTCAGTGGCGATCTTCAGCTTCGTCGGCGTCTACGACGGCGAGCTCTTCTGGGATCACATGGTGCAGCACCTGCTCCTCATCATGGTGGCGGCGCCTCTGTTCGCCATCGCATCCCCTCTGCAACTCGCCTGGCGTTCCACGTCGGGGACGCCGCATCTCGTGGTCACCGAGGCCCTGCGTTCGCCGGTGGCCAAATTCTTCGCGCACCCGGCCGTCGCGTTCGTGCTCTACGCCGTGTTCATCCCGATCAGCCACCTGACGAGCTGGTACAACCTCACCCTCCTGCACGAGAGTCTCCACAACGCCGAGCACCTCGCATTCCTGATCGTGGGCTACCTGTTCTGGCGTCAGATCTTCGGCAACGACCCCAACTGCTACCGCCTCCATCCGGCGCTGCAGTTCTTCTATCTGTTCCTGGCTATCCCGATCGACACCTTCACCGGCCTCTCGCTTGCCGGTGCCACCAAGGAGCTGTTCCCCGCCTATCTGGCCACGCACCGCGCCTGGGGCCCTTCCTACGTCGTCGACCTCCATGCCGGCGGTTCGATCATGTGGGTGGTGGGCGACACGCTGATGCTGTGGCCGATGATCCCCGTCGCGCTCCGCTGGATGCACATGGAGGAGCGCAAGGCCGTGCGTATCGACCGCGAGCTCGACGAGCAAGCACTGGCCGAGGCCCAGGCGGCCAGCGCCGTTCAGCCGCCCAGGTCCATGAGCTCGACCCGCACCCCGTCGGGGTCGGTGCAGTAGAGGAACTCGAGGGCCGTGTCGCCGAACTCGATGGTGGTGCGGCTCGATTCGACCATCGCGCCCCCGAGATCCACGATCAGCGCCGCCGTGGCTGCGACGTCGCGCACCCGGAAGGAGAGGTGAGTCAGTCCGAGCTGGTTGACGGCACGGCGCTCGCGCTCGCCGAAGGGGGAGGGCTCGGTGAAGGCGAGGAGCTCGATGGCGGTCGGGCCTCGCCGGATGAACTGCGAGGTCACGGAGACGTCGGGCAGGTCCATGAGCCGGGCGAATTCGGACCCGATGGCGTGCGACTCGGCCCTTTCGAACCCGAGGGCGCCGCAGTAGAAGGCGAGCGACCGCTCGAGGTCGCTCACGCAGATGCCGAAATGCGAGAAGTTGGGTTCGAAGGCGTCTTCCACGGCCGCAGTCTGCCCCGTTCCGTCCGTGACCGGCCCGTTTTCCGCCGGTGCCCCAAACATCCCTAGCCTGGGGCCCGTGACACAGGAGAACCAGAGCCCCAAGACCAGCCCTGAGCGCACCACCGACTCGGGCATCGCGATCCGCCCCGTCTACCGCGCCGACGATCTCGAGGGCTGGGATGCGGCCGCCCAGCTCGGTGAGCCGGGCACGTTCCCCTACACCCGGGGCGTCCACCCGGAGATGTACCGCTCGAAGCTCTGGACGATGCGGCAGTACGCCGGCTTCGGCTCGGCCGAGGCGACCAACCAGCGTTTCAAATTCCTCCTCGACGCCGGGCAGACGGGCCTCTCGTGCGCCTTCGACCTCCCGACCCAGATGGGTTACGACTCGGACCACCCACGTGCCGAGGGCGAGGTGGGCAAGGTCGGCGTGGCCATCGACTCCCTGGCCGACATGCGGCTCCTCATGGCCGACCTCCCCATGGACAAGGTCACCACCTCCATGACGATCAACGCCACCGGGGCCATCCTCCTGCTCCTGTACCAGTTGGTCGCCGAAGAGCAGGGAGTTCCCGGCGACAAGATCCGCGGCACCATCCAGAACGACATCTTGAAGGAGTACATCGCCAGGGGGACCTACATCTACCCGCCGCGGCCCTCCATGCGCCTCGTCGTCGACACGTTCGCCTACTGCGCTGCCAACCTCCCCAACTGGAACACCATCTCCATCTCGGGGTACCACATCCGCGAGGCGGGCTCGACGGCGGTGCAGGAGATCGCCTTCACGCTGGCCAACGGCATCGCGTACGTCGAGGCGGCCATTGCAGCCGGCATGGACGTCGACACGTTCGCGCCCAGGCTGTCCTTCTTCTGGAACGCGCACAACAACCTCTTCGAGGAGGTCGCCAAGTACCGAGCGGCACGGCGCATGTGGGCTCGTATCATGACCGAGCGCTTTGGCGCCCAGGACGAGCGTTCCAAGATGTTGCGCTTCCACACCCAAACCGGCGGCTCGACCCTCACCGCGCAGCAGCCCGAGAACAACATCGTTCGGGTCACCGTGCAGAGCCTGGCCGCCGCTCTCGGCGGCACCCAGAGCCTGCACACCAACGGGTTCGACGAGGCGCTGGGGCTGCCCACGACGCGGGCGGCCAAGATCGCACTGCGCACCCAACAGATCGTGGGCTTCGAATCCGGCGTGGCCGACACAGTCGACCCGCTGGCGGGCTCCTACTTCGTGGAGGCGCTCACCGACGAGGTGGAGGCGGCGGCCAACGACTACCTGGGGCGCATCGAGCAACTGGGCGGGGCCGTGGCTGCCATCGAGGCCAGGTTCATGCAGGAGGAGATCGAGGCGGCTGCCTACAGCTTCGCCAAGGCAGTCGACGACGGCGAGAAGGTCGTCGTGGGAGTCAATCGGTTCACCGACGCCGACGAGGAGCCCACCGACGTCTTCCCGATCGACGTGAAGCTGCAGCAACTCCAGATCGACCGTACCCGCGGTGTGCGCGCGGTGCGCGACCAGGGCGCGGTGGACCGGGCACTGGCCGACGTCGCGCACACGGCGAAGGGGGATGGCAATCTGCTCGTGCCGATGAAGGAGGCGCTCCGGCAGATGGCGACCCTGGGCGAGGTGGCCGACGTCCTGCGCGGCGAGTTCGGCGTGTACCAGCCGGGGGGCTGACTCCGTGGCCGGGGGCAGGGATCCGCGGTCGTTCTGGCCACTCTTCGATCTCGTCGTGCGGACACACCGCCTCGAGCTGCGCCTGCCGCGGGAAGACGAGTTCGCCAACTTGATCGCGCTGGCTGATCACGGCGTCCACGATCCCGAGACCATGCCTTTCTTCGTTCCCTGGACGGATCTCGAACCGCTGCAACGCGCACGTGAGACCGCTCAATGGTTGTGGGGACACCGCGCCAACTGGTCCCCCGACAAGTGGACCCTCACGATGGCCGTCTTCGTCGAGGGCCAACCGGTGGGCGTGCAGGACGTCGCAGCGGAGCACTTCGGTGCCGTACGCTCCGTCGAGACGGGCTCGTGGCTCGGGCTGGCCCACCAGGGCCAGGGGCTCGGCCGGGAGATGCGTGAGGCGATCCTGCACCTGGCCTTCGCCGGCCTGGGCGCGGAGGAAGCGCTCAGCGGTGCCTTCGAGGACAACGTGGCGTCACTGGCCACCTCGCGCTCGGTCGGCTACGAGGAGAACGGCGAGGCACGCGGCCCCCGGCGCGATGGCTCCGCCCGGACCGTCCGCTTCCGGATAGGCCGCGACACCTGGGAGGGCCGTCGGCGCGACGACATCGAGATCATCGGTCTCGAAGGCTGCCTCGACATGTTCGTCGCCCCGCCGAGCTGAACCCGTACGCCGCCTTGGCCGGCGGGCCCGTCCCCGTGCATGATCGAGATTACGGTCATCTTGTGTGCTTCTCCCCGGAAGGTGACCTCGCCGGTGGCATTGTCGTCACTGCCATTGGCATCGATACGTGCCGCCATCTGCGGGGTCGCAAGGAGTACGTGCTCCTCGCTGCGCTGCCGCTGGTTCTCGGGGCCCATCTGCTGATCGAATCACTGGTCTGGTGGCAGCTTCGTGGCGATGTTCCATACGAAGTCGGACGAGCCGCCACCTGGCTCTACCTGCTGATCGCTCTGGTCGTCGTGCCGGTGCTGGTTCCGGTCGCAGTGATGTTGCTGGAGCCCACCCGGCGCCGGCAACGCTTGATCGCGCCCTTCGTTCTGCTGGGCATCGCAGTGGCCGTCGTTCTCCTGGCGACCATGCTCCACGGCCCAGTCTCAGTCAGGCTCGGTTCCTACCATCTCGGGTACAGCATCGGTCTTCACGACGGGATCTTGGTGGTCGGATTGTACGTCCTCGCCACCTGCGGAGCCCTCTTGATGTCCGGCTACCGCGACATTGTGGTCTTCGGCATCGCGAACCTGGTTGCCGTCATTGTCCTCGCTCGGTTGACCGCGGACGGCTTCACCTCCTTGTGGTGCTTCTATGCGGCCCTCGCCTGCGGCGCCATTTGCCTGCACATGCGCTACGCAAAGCCGCACCGAGCACACCCGTATGCGTTTGAACGATGACGTGGCTGGGTGTATCCCCTCGGCAACGGCATGCCGATCGTCGGCATCCGATGGCGTGTGGTGTCTCCTCGACGGCTCGGTGCCGCTCCCGGTTTGCTCAGTGCCGTCTTGGCGTCGCCGGAAGTCGATTGCAGCCAGCGCTCATCCGGTTGTCTTGGGTACCAACCTCTCGTGACGAACGGCTGCCCATCGGAGCAGCACCAGCAATTTGACTGCCCACCAACCAGGGTCGACCTCGCCTTTTGCCATGGAGAGTCGGCCCGAGGTCGTGGCAGCGTGGTGGTTGTTGTGGAGACCTTCGCCGGCCACGAACCAGGCCAGCCATTGGTTGTTGGTGGCCAGGTTGTCGTGCGGCCGCTTCCCCCACTTGTGCCCGATGGCGTTGATGGCGCCACCGCCGAGCAGGTACACCGACGCATGCACTCCGGCCGCGATCAACCCGATCTCCAATCCGAACACACCGATCAACAGCCCCACACCAACACCAAGGCCAAGCAGGGCATGGTCGAAGAGAACCTTGTCCCAGCGATCACCGGGAAGATCTCGTGCGTAGCGGGCAACTGCCACCGGGTCCCGGGCAACTCGCCGGTAGAGCAGGGCATTGCCGAACTGGACCGATGCGTAACCAAAGACAGCCGGGGAGTGGGGGTCGCCCTCCTTGTCGGTGTACGCGTGGTGCTTGCGATGCACCGCCACCCACTGGCGGGGTCGTGTTCCCGTCGACATCCAGATGATGAATCGGCAGGCGAACATCACGGCAGGTTTCATCGTGATGGCCCGGTGGGCCAGGGTTCGATGCAGGTACACCGTCGTGACGACGAAGGCAATTTGGGAGATCAGCAGCCCGATGAGGACGGCCTCGAGGACCGCGGGCACGCCCGTCATTCTAGTCCAGGCGACCACCAACGTCTGTGCGGCTCGGCCTGGGTCGCCCGAGGTCGCCGAATGGGAGAGCGGCCCCCAAAAGGGGTGTGACCATCTTGGGTTGGAGTTTCGAGTGATGGGAATGCATCAGCGGCCGCTTCGGGCGTCCTGCGAGTGGGACTGGGCAGCGCAGAGCCGCAGTGCCCGGGGGATGGATGCCAAGTGCGGGGACGCCATGAGCCCCCACAGCCCGGTGGCGGTCGTGGCGTACGACGCCGGCGTCGCGCCATGGAGTCCCTAACGGCGCCAGGAGCCGATGTCCCGACACACACTCTTGTTGTGGGGAGGTTGTGTGGCTCAGGGTCCGAACGGCTCTATTGGCCGACCGGAGACTCTCGGCAGAATCGCGGTATGGCGGAGGTCGGCACACAGGCGGGGTGTTGGACGGGGTCTCAGTGCCCATCCGACGATCACCATGGATAAGGAACCCACCGCGCAACACTGGCTCATCAGGGCGACGGCCGTCCTCGGACGCGTGACGGGCGCCGAGCGTCGGTTCTCGACGGCGATGAGCCTGAACGACGTCACCATGCTCGCCGCCGCGGATGAGCTCGAGGCGGCGACCAAGGAAGCGAAGGTGTGGGTGGCGGCGAACAGCTGCCCGGACCTGGAGCTCGGGGGGCGGGTCGAGCTGATGCTGAGCACGTGCGCCGAGGTGGCGCTCACCGCTCAGCGGGCGATCACGGATCCCGCCACTGAGACGGATCTGGTCATCGGCCGCCTCGGAGACCTCCTGGCCATCATCGACTTCCACTCGCAGACCCTCAACGCCTGGTAGCCGCCCTGAGGGCGCCGTGGCAAGAGGCGGGCCACCTCACTGAACGAGGCGTGCGCGGTCTGCTCCTCTTCGACAAGGGTGTCGCCCAGGTCGAAAGTGACCACGGAGTGCGCCCTGCAACGAACGATATGGGGATCCCGCACACCGGCTCAGCGGCACCCCACACGCAGCCGCCTAGGCTCCAGCCAGAACACGAGTCGAGAGATTGGAACTGAGCCATGGCTGATGAATGGGGACCGTTGGGAGCGCTTGCCGGGGAGTGGGAGAGCGACAAGGGTGGCCTGGACACCGCGTACTCGCACTCCCAGGGGAAGGTGCTGGGCAGCCCCTACCTGGAGAAGTGCTCGATGAAGCCGTTCGGCCCGGTGGACAACGGGGACCAGCACCTCTACGGCCTGGACTACAAGAGCGCCATGTGGCGTGGCGACGAGGAGAATCCCTTCCACACCGAGGTGGGCTACTGGCTCTGGGACGCCGCGACGGGCGAGGTCATGAAGGGCTTCGTCGTGCCCCGCGGTATCACGACGCTGGCTGGTGGTACCGCGACCGCAGACGCCACCACGTTCACCCTGAAGGCAGTGCACGGTGACGCCCACTACGGCATCGGCGAGAACATGTACCTCGCCAAGAGCGCCAGCACCCTCAGCTACGAGGTCACCATCACCCTGGGCGAGGACTCCTGGTCCTACGACGAGGTCACCATGCTGCAGATGAAGGAGTTCGACGAGCCGCTTTCGCACACCGACCACAACACCCTGCGCCGGGTCGGGTAGGTCGGGGCCGCCGGCGGGGTCAGGCGGTGACGACCGCCTCGTAGTGCTCCACCAGGGGGAATGGGTCGTAGAAGTGGTGCAGGGCGGCGCGCCAGTCCTCGTAGGCCGCCGAGCCCCGGAAACCCACGGTGTGGTCCTCGAGGCGTTCCCACTCGACCAAGAGCAGGAAGCGGCTGGGGCGCTCCCGGCAGCGCTCGACGCGTAGCGACACGAAGCCCGGGCTGCCCGCGATGAGCGCCTTGGCCTGCTGCATCGAGGTGACGAACTCCTCCTCGCGTCCGGGCACCACGTCGAGCAGCGCGTGCTCGGTGATCACGCGCTGAGCAGCCGCTGGCGCAGCTCGGGGTCGGTGGCGGCATCAATGGCGGTCCAGGCCAGCGCCACCGCGCCATCGCGCACCGCGGCGTCGGCCGAGGGTGTCACGCAGGCGGCGGCGAACTCGCGCTGGTGGTTGACGGCGCCGTACGTCTCGATGCCCATGAGGGGGTGAATGGTGGGCACGGCCAGCGACACGTTGGCCATGTCCGTCGAGAACGTCGGGAGGGGCTGCCCTGGCATCGTCTGCCTCGAAGCGCCGCCCCAGGGCCTCGGCGTTGCCGCGGTAGGCACGCAGCAGCGCCGGGTCCGACTCCATGTGCGAGTACACGGGTGCCAGCTCCTCGTACTCGAGTGAGCATCCCGTGGCGAGAGCTCCGGCCTCGAAGCACGCGTCCACTCGGGGCCGCAGCGCGGCGAGTCGGTCCGTCGTGGGGGAGCGGACCATGTACCGGGCCGTGATGGCGGCGGGGATGACGTTGGCGGCGGACGAGCTGTGCATGACCACGCCGTGGACCTGGTCCCCAGGCGGGAGCTGCTGTCGCAACAGGCCGATCGCCACCTGAGCCACGGTCAGCGCGTCCTGGGCGTTGACGCCCTCCCAGGGCGCGGCCGAGGCGTGGGCCTCGCGTCCGAGGTAGCGCACGTCGAAGTGTGCCACTGCGAGGCAGCTGCCCGTCAGACGCTCGACCGGCCAGGGGTGGATCATCATGGCGGCGTGGACGCCCGCGAAGGCGCCTCGCTCGAGCATCAGTATCTTGCCGCCGCCGCCCTCCTCGGCCGGGGTGCCCAGGACCCGCACCGAGAGCCCCACCTCGTCCGCTACCGCGGCGAGCGCCAGGCCCGCACCGACTGCGGTGGCGGCGATGATGTTGTGCCCGCAGGCATGGCCCACGTCGGGCAGAGCGTCGTACTCGGCACAGAGCGCGACCACGAGGTCGCCCCCGCCCGACCTGGACTCGAGCGCGGTCGGGAGGTCGAACACTCCCTCGGTGACCTCGAGCCCTCCCGCCCGCATCGTCTCGGCCACCGCCCGGGCGGAGACGGTCTCCTCGAAGCACAGCTCGGGCGTCGTGTGGAGGTAGTGGCTGAGAGAGACGAGCTCGTTCAGATGTTCGTCGACAACCGCCGCGGCGGTGGCCTTCGCCTCCGAGGCGGCGGCCGTCCCGGTGCTCACCTACTCGATGACCGCCACGACGTCGCCGGCCCCCACCGAGTCGCCTGCGCTCACCC
This sequence comes from uncultured Acidimicrobiaceae bacterium, assembly GCA_963730395.1. Classification (GTDB taxonomy): domain Bacteria; phylum Actinomycetota; class Acidimicrobiia; order Acidimicrobiales; family RAAP-2; genus Bog-473. Next base: position 430,439 of record CAVSSK010000021.1, read on the forward strand.
GCACCTCTTTGATGACACCGTCCTTTTCCGCGGCGACCGCGTTCTCCATCTTCATGGCCTCCAGGAGGCAGACAGCCTGACCCACCTCGACGACGTCGCCCACCGAGACCAGCACCTTGACGATCGTGCCCTGCATGGGGACAGTGACCTGCCCGGAGCCGGAGCCGGCCACTGCCGACGCGGCGGCCCGCTTCGGACGCCCGGCAGCCCGCCCGGGAGCGGCCGCCGGGCCCAGGTCGGGCACCCAGAGCCGCACCGAGAAGCGCCGCCCGTCGACCTCGGCAGTCACGTCACGCTGGACCGTCGGCACCTCGTCCTCCACCGGCGCCGGCGCCTGAGGGCTCGCCGGCTCCGCCACCAGGTCGCTCAGGTCCAGGATCTCCTCGACCCACTTGGTCGAGTGCTTCGCCGCGGCGAAGTCGGGGTGGCTCAGAATGGCCTCGTGAGCGGGCAGCGTCGTGGCGACGCCGGCCACGCGGGTCTCGGAGATCGCCCGCAGCATGCGCCGGCGCGCCGCCTCGCGATCGGGTGCCCAGACGATCAGCTTGGCGATCAGGTTGTCGTAGTACTGCGAGACCGTGTCGCCCGCCTCGTAGCCCGCGTCCAGCCGCACCCCTGGGCCGGACGGCTGGTGGAAGGCCGTCAGGGTGCCCGGCGACGGCGAGAAGCGGCCGCCACTCGGGTCCTCGGCGTTGATCCGCACCTCGATGGCGTGCCCGTGACGCCGGATGTCGTCCTGCGTGAAATCGAGCGGCTCGCCGGAGGCGATGCGGATCTGCCAGGCGACGAGGTCCAGGCCGCTGACGAGTTCGGTCACCGGGTGCTCGACCTGCAGCCGCGTGTTCATCTCGAGGAAGTAGAACTCCCCGTCCTGGTAGAGGAACTCGACCGTGCCGGCGTTGAAGTAGCCGCAGGCCTCCGAGACCTTCACGGCCGCGGTGCCCATGGCGTGGCGGACGTCCTCGGGGAAGTCGGGGGCTGGGCTCTCCTCGACCAGCTTCTGGTGGCGCCGTTGGGCCGAGCAGTCACGCTCGCCCAGCCACAGCGTGCTGCCGTGCTGGTCCGCCAGCACCTGCATCTCGACGTGCCGAGGCCAGGCAAGGTAGCGCTCGAGGTAGATCTCCGGGCGGCCGAAATAGGCCTGGGCCTCGCGGGCCGCCGCCTCCATGGCCTCGGTCGCATCCTCTGCGGCGGCGACGACCTTCATGCCGCGCCCGCCGCCGCCGTAGGCGGCCTTGATGGCAACCGGCCACCCGTGCAGGTCGCCGAACGAGACGACCTCGTCGGGTGAGGTGAGCGGCTCTGAGCGGCCTGGGACTCCGGCCACGCCGACCTTCTCGGCCGCCAGGCGGGAGCTGATCTTGTCGCCCATGACCTCGATCGCCTCAGGCGGTGGGCCGATGAAGGTGACGCCGCGCTCGGTGATGGCGCGGGCGAAATCGGTGTTCTCGGAGAAGAAGCCGTAGCCGGGGTGGACCCCGTCGGCGCCGCTCTGCTCGACGGCGCGCAGGATCGCTTCCGTGTTGAGGTAGCTCTCGGCGGCCGTCTCGCCGCCAAGGGCGTAGGCCTCGTCGGCCATGCGGACGTGCAGAGCGTCGCGGTCGAGGTTGGAGTAGACCGCCACGGTCCCTATGCCGAGCTCGCGGCAGGTCCGGATCACCCGGACGGCGATTTCGCCGCGGTTTGCAATCAGGATCTTCTCGAGCACGCTGGGCCTTTCCTCGGTGAGGCGGGCCTTCACAATTGCACGCGCCGTATGGTGTCTGCCATGTCACCTGCGGAGTGGGAGATCCGCTGGCTGGACGAGGTGGACTCCACCAACACCTATGTCCGCCAGCCGTGCCCACGAGGGCGCCCTCGAGGGCCTGGTGGTCGTGGCCGACTACCAGACGGCCGGCCGGGGGCGGCTCGACCGGCGCTGGGAGTCACCCCGGGGGGCGAACCTGCTGGCCTCGGTCCTGTTGCGCCCCCGCTGCGACGGGACCGACGTGCATCTGTGCACGGGGGCGCGTGGCGCTGGCGGCGGCCGACGCCTGCCGCGAGGTCGCGGGGGTCGAGCCGGTGCTCAAGTGGCCCAACGATCTCCTGATCGGGGGGTCGAAGCTGGCCGGGGTCCTCGCCGAGGCAGAGTTCTCCGGCGGCGCCCTCGCCTCGGTGGTGATCGGCATCGGGATCAACGTGGCCTGGCCGGGGCCGGAGGGGGCGGGGGGCACCTGCCTGGACGACCTCGGTGGGACGGCGCAGCCGGTGGACCGCCAGGTCCTTCTCGAACACCTGCTGGGGGCGCTCGCGGCACGTCGTCCCCTTCTCGACGAGCCGAGCGGCCGGGCCGCCCTGGCCGACGAGGTGCGCCGACGCTGCGCAACGCTGGGCCAGCACGTGCGGGTCGTGCTCCCCGAGCGAGGAGCTCACGGGTCTGGCCGCCGCCATCGACGACGCGGGGCATCTCGTCGTGGAGACGGCCTCGGGGCCCCGCAGGGTGACGGCGGGCGACGTGGTGCACCTTCGCCCCGTCTGAGTCTGGGGAAGGCCGATGGGGCCGGGCTAACATTGGCGGCACTATGCGCCTTCTCGTGACGGGGGGTGCCGGTTTCATCGGGTCGAATTTCGCCCGCTACTGGGTCGAACAGCACCCCGAGGACCATGTCGTCGTCTACGACGTGCTCACCTACGCCGGCAACCGACCCAACCTGTCCGACATCGAGCAACGGATCGTCTTCGTGGAGGGGGACATCTGCGACCCGCAGGCGGCCGAGAAGGCGTTGCGGGGAGAGGGGATCGACACGATCGTCCACTTCGCCGCCGAGTCGCACAACTCCCTGGCCGTGCTGAACCCCGGCCTGTTCTTCCGGACGAACGTGCTCGGGACCCAGACCATGCTCGAGGCGGCCCGCCAGGTCGGCGTCACGCGCTTCCACCACGTCTCGACGTGCGAGGTCTACGGGGACCTGCCGCTGGAGGGCGACGAGGCCTTCACCGAGGACTCGCCCTACCGGCCCCGCACCCCCTACAACGCCTCGAAGGCGGGTGCGGACCACGCCGTGCGCGCCTATGCCGAGACCTACGGACTGCCCATCACGATCACCAACTGTGCCAACAACTACGGGCCGTACCAGTTCCCCGAGAAGCTGATCCCGCACTTCTGTGCGCTGGCTCTCGACGACCAACCCCTCACGCTCTATGCGAGCACCGAGAACCGCAGGGAATGGCTGCACGTGTACGACCACTGCACGGCGATCGACGCCGTGCTTGCCCGTGGCCGGGTCGGTGAGACGTACCACGTCGGTAGCGGAGTCGAGGCCTCCATCACGGAGGTCGCCGACCGGATCCTCGCCGCGCTCGGCAAGCCGGAGTCGCTCAAGACGATCGTGCCGGACCGCCCCGGCCACGACCGTCGCTACGTCCTCGACGCCTCCAAGCTGCGGCGCGAGCTCGACTGGGAGCCCTCCATCGAGTGGGAGCAGGGACTGGCGGACACCGTGCAGTGGTACGCCGAGCATCGAGCGTGGTGGCAGCCGCTGGCGGCCCGGGCCCCTGTCGCCGAAGGGGCTTGGGGAACGGGAGGGAACTGAGCGGTGCGGATCCTCATCACCGGGGCCGACGGGCAGCTGGGCCGCGACGTGCGGGATGCCCTGGCGGGACGGGTTCCAGCTGGCGGGCGCCGATGCGCCCTCCTCGGACCTGAGGGGCCACGGTCGGGTCTCAACCACGAGGTGCTTTCGACCGACATCGACACCATGCGGGTCGACGACCGTGACGCCGTCCTGGGCTGTCTTCACCGCATTCCGGCCCGAGCTCGTCCTTCATGGAGGTGCCCTCACCGCGGTCGACTTGTGCGAGACCGAGGTCGACACCGCCTTTGCGGTCAACGCCGACCGGTACCCGCAACGTTGCCGAAGCGGCTGCGCTGGTCGGGGCGCACGTCGTCTACGTGTCCACCGACTACGTCTTCGACGGCACGGCGCTTCGTCCGTACCGAGGAGTGGGACGCCCCCTGTCCGGCCTCTGTCTACGGGGCCTCCAAGCTGGCGGGGGAGCGCGAGTGTCGGCCCGGGTCGACCATCGTGCGCACGAGCTGGCTGTGCGGTGCCCATGGCGCCAACATGGTGGCGACCGCCCTCCGCCTGGCCGACGGCGAGGGGGAGCTCCGGTTCGTCGACGACCAACACGGGTCACCGACCTTCGCCGCCGATCTGGCGCCCGCCATCGTCACCCTCGGCCTCGACCGGCGACCGGGCATCTTTCACGTGACCAACGGGGGCGCCACGACGTGGTGGGGCTTGGTGCGTGGCCGTGCTCGCAGAAGTCGGCGCGGACCCCGACCGGGTGAAGCCGATCACGACGGCGGAGCTCGACCCGCCCCTCGCGGCCCCGCGGCCGGCGTACTCGGTGCTCGACAACATGGCGCTGCGCCTGAGCGGGCTCCCCGCCCTGCCGGACTGGCGGGACGGCCTGTCCCGGCTCGTCTCCGCGCTGCGTGCCCGGCGGGAGGAGGCGGCAGCATGACGACGCGCGCACAGCGCACCGCGACACGCCGCACACCGTGGCCGTCATCGGCGCCGGCTACGTCGGACTGCCCACGGCGGCCACGCTGGCGCACTTCGGGCACACCGTCGCCCTGGCCGAGCGGGATCCCGCCCGGCTGTCCGCTCTGCGTTCTGGCCGCATGCCGATCGTCGAGGTCGGGCTCGACGACCTCGTGGCGGGCGACGTGGCGGCGGGGACCCTTTCCTTCACCGACTCGGCGGTCGAAGCGGTGGCCGGGGCCGAGTTCGTCTTCCTGTGCGTTCCTACGCCGCAGAGCGCCGACGGATCGGCCGACCTGTCCTACGTCGAGTCGGCGGCCAAGGAGATCGCGGCCCACTTGGAGCCGGGCGCCATCGTGGTCAACAAATCGACCGTGCCGGTCGGCTCGGCCACCATGGTCGAGCAGGTCATCGGGCGCCCTGACATCAGCGTGGTGTCCAATCCCGAGTTCCTCCGGGAGGGCACCGCCGTGCTCGACAGCCTGAACCCGGACCGCATCGTCGTGGGCGCCGACAACCCCCAGGCGGCCGCCAGGGTGGGAGAGCTCTTCTCGTCGACCTCGGCACCCCTCATCGTCACCGACGCCACGACGTCGGAGACGATCAAGTACGCGTCCAACGCATTCCTGGCCACCAAGCTCAGCTTCGTCAACGCGCTGGCCGGATTGTGCGAGGAGGTGGGGGCCGACGCCCGCGACGTGCTGCTGGGGCTCGGCTACGACAAGAGGATCGGCTTCGAGTTCCTTCGCCCGGGCCCCGGCTGGGGCGGCTCGTGCCTACCCAAGGACACGCGGGCGCTGCTCCATATCGCCCGCGAATCGGGCTACGACTTCTCGCTGCTGGCCGGCGCCATCGCGTCCAACGACGAGCAGCTGACCCGCGTCGTCTCGAAGGTCGAAGCGGCCTGCGGCGGGTCGGCCGACGGGGCAACGCTGGCGGTGTGGGGCCTCACCTTCAAGGCCAACACCGACGACCGGCGCGACTCGCCCAGCCTGCAGATCAGCCAGCGCCTCAGGCAGCTGGGGGCGACGGTGCAGGCGTTCGATCCCACGGTCGATGCCGAGGCGGACCCGCCCGACGACCTGCGCGGCCTGCATCTGCGGGCAGACCCTTACGAGGCCGTGACCGGGGCGCGGGTGCTCGTGGTGCTGACCGAGTGGGACGAGTTCCGCTGGCTCGACTTCGCCCGCGTCCTCGCCGTCATGGCCGAGCCCCGCATCGTCGACGCCCGCAACCTGCTCGACCCCGCCGCGGTCCGGCGCATGGGCTTCCACTACGCCGGGATCGGACGCCGGTGAGCCGGGTCGTGGTCGCCGGCGGGGCCGGGTTCCTCGGGTCGCACCTGTGCGACCGGTTGATCGAGCGCGGCGACACCGTGGTCTGTCTCGACGACCTGTCCACCGGCTCGAAGGACAACGTGGCCCACCTCCTGGGCCACGAGCGCTTCAGCCTGATCGTCACCGACGTCAGTGAGAACGCGGAGTTGGAGGACGGCTCGCCGGTCGACGCCGTGTGCAACCTCGCCTCGCCTGCCTCGCCGCCGGCCTATCTCGCCCGACCCTTCGACACGCTGGCCGTGGGCAGCGAGGGCACGCGCCGCCTGCTCGAGCTGGCCCGGGCGCACGGCGCCCGCTTCCTCATGGCGAGCACCAGCGAGATCTACGGGGACCCCGAGGTGCACCCTCAGGTCGAGAGCTACCGGGGCAACGTCGACCCCACCGGGCCACGCAGCGTCTACGACGAGGCCAAACGGTTCTCCGAGAGCCTGACCATGGCCATGCACCGAACGCACGGGGTGAACGTGGGCATCGCCCGGATCTTCAACACCTACGGCCCCCGGCTGTCGCCCGGCGACGGCCGGGTCGTGTCCAACTTCATCGTGCAGGCCCTCCGCGGCGAGCCACTGACCGTCTACGGGGACGGCAGCCAGACTCGCAGCCTGTGCTACGTCGACGACGAGATCAGGGGCCTCCTGGCGCTGCTCGACTCCTCGCTCACGGGCCGGTCAACATCGGAAACCCCGACGAGCGCACGGTGCGCGACCTGGCCGACTTCGTCCTGGAGGTCACGGGCTCGGCGTCGGGCATCGTCTTCGAGCCATTGCCGACCGATGACCCGACACGACGCTGCCCCGACATCACGCTGGCACAGGACCGTGCTGGGATGGGAGCCTACGACCGGCCTCCGGGCGGGCATCGAGCAGACGATCGACTACTTCGCACAGAAGGTGAATGTCCCATGACGGAGACAGACCTGACCGAGTCCGAGTTGCCCCCGCAGCGGACCTACCGGTCCCTCACGGTGATCATGCCGGTGTTCAACGAGCGAACGACCGTTGCCGAGGTCATCCGGCGCATGCGGGCGGTCGAGCTGCCGCTGGTGCTCCAGATCATCGCCGTCGACGACGGGTCGAGCGACGGCTCCGACAAGGTGCTGGGCGCCCTCGAGGACTCGACCGTGCGCGTCATCCGCCACCAGGTGAACCAGGGAAAGGGCGCCGCCATTCGCACCGGCCTGGCCGAGGCGCGGGGCGACCTGATCCTCATTCAGGACGCCGACCTCGAGTACGACCCGGACGACTGGCCGCGCCTGCTCGACCCGATCCTGCGCGGCAAGGCCCGCGTCGTCTACGGGAGCCGCTTCACGGGCGAGCGCAAGAACATGCTGCCGCTGCACTGGGTGGGCAACCGCGTGCTCTCGCTCGTCACCAACGTCTTGTACAGCTCGACCCTCTCGGACATGGAGACGTGCTACAAGCTCTTCGACGCCCAGGTCCTCGAGGGCATCACCATCGTGTCGGACAAGTTCGACTTCGAGCCCGAGATCACGGCCAAGGTGCTCCGCCGTGGCCACCGGATCTACGAGGTGCCCATCTCCTACGCCGGCCGCGAGCACGACGAGGGGAAGAAGATCACCTGGCGCGACGGCTTCAGCGCCCTCAAGGCCCTGGTCAAGTTCCGCTTCACCAGGGAGTACTGAGCCGCCCGGTGCCAGGCGTGATCGGCGCCGTCGTGGTCGATCACGACGCCGGAGGGCTGCTCGAGGCTTGTGTGCGCTCGCTCCTCGACGAGGGTGCCGCCCCGGTGGTCGTCGTGGAGAACGGCGCCCCGCGGCAGCGTCGCCACCGCGCTGCACGACGCTCCTCGCGACGCAGCCGGCGCCGCCGGTGCACATCGTGCGGCCCGGCCAGAACCTCGGTTTCGGTGCCGGGGTCAACCGAGGCCTGGCGGCGCTGGCGGGCTCGTCAGCCCCGCCCGAATGGGTCTTGGTCTCCAACCCGGACCTCGTCGTGCACGCCGGCGCTCTGAGTGCCCTGCGCGCCGCGCTCGAGACTCATCCGGCCTGGGCGCTCGTCGGGCCTCGCATCTTCACCGAGAGCGGCGAGGTCTACCCCTCGGTGCGGAGCTTCCCTTCTTTCACCGACGCCGCCGGGCACGCGCTCCTGGCGCTCTACAAGCCCGAGAACCCCTTCACGCGGCGCTACAACCCGGGAACGCCCGAGGGCGGGCTGATGACCGAGGCGGAGTGGGTGTCGGGCTCGTGCTTCCTGGGCCGGCGCAGCGCGCTCGAGGAACTGGGCGGCTTCGACGAGTCGTACTTCATGTACAACGAGGACATGGACCTGTGTTGGCGCGCCCACCACGCGGGGTGGGGAGTGGGCTTCGCCGGCACGGCGGAGGTGACCCACGTCCAGGGCGTCAGCACCGCTCGCCACCCGTACCGCATGATGGCGGCCCATCATCGCTCCGCCCTGCGCTTCACGGTCCGGACGACGAAGGGCTGGCGCCGGGCCGCCCTGCCGTTGGCCATGCTCGTGCTGGGGCTGCGCATGGCGATGGCCACCATGCGACTCGCCCTCCGCCGCTAGCCCGTGGGCGGACGTCGGGGGCTGTTCGTGGTGGCCTTGGCGGCCGTCGCCGTCGCTGTGCTGGCACTGGTCCTGGCCGCTGCGGTGGGCGGCCCGAGGCGGCAGACGTCCCCGCCCGTGCACGTCGAGCCGGAGGTCACGTTCGAGCTGCCGCCGGCGGCGACGGGCTGCACCGGGGCGAGCGCACAACCCGGGGGAACGACGCGGGTGCCGCTGACCGTGAGCACCGTGGCCGGGCAGGTGGCCGAGACCCTCAACGTCTGCATAGGGAGGCAGGGCCCGTTCCCCTTCGTGCTCGACTCGGGGACGGGGCAGTCGACGATCGACGCCGGCCTGGCCCGGCGCCTCCACCTCTCCTCGGCCGGCCCGCCCAGCCTCTTCGCCGGCGTCGGGTGCACCGGCACGGCCCGGCCGGTCGCCGTCCGGTCGTGGTCGCTCGACGGGGTCGGGCTCGACCCCCAGCAGCTGATGGCGGCCACGCTGCCCCAGTTCGGAGGGAAGGGGGAGGCTGTGGGGCTGCTCGGCTCCGACGTCCTGTCGCGCTTCGGCGCCGTGCGCGTCGACTTCGCGACGGGCGCGCTGGTGCTGCCGGGGGCCGAGGGCGCACCGCTCGACGCATCGACCCCCTACACCGGGCCGCAGGGGCCGGCACCCGTCGCGCTCGACCCAGGGGGAGGGGACGACGGTGCCGCTCACGGTGACGCCGGTGCCCGGCGAGGTCTCGCTCAGCGTGGCGGTGCGCTTCGCCGGCGGGACGAGACGGAGCTTCGTGGTGGACACCGGGTCGTCGCAGAGCCTCGTGGCCACGTCCGTGGCCCGGGCGGCCGGGCTGGCGGGCACCGACCTGGCACAGCGCCAGGCGACGGTGTGCTCGGTGATCACGGTCCCGCTCGTGCACAGCGGCCCGTGGTCCCTGCCGGGGCAGCCGCTGGATCCCCAGCTCGTCGGTGCGACCGACTTCGGCTCCATCAGCCTGGGCGGCATCGACGGCCTGCTCGCCTCGGACCAGCTGAAGCGCTTCGGATGGGTCGTCCTCGACTACAGGGGGGGCCGGCTCGTCCTCGGCTGAGCGGCGGGCGCGGGGCAGCACGACCCTCCCGTTCATGCCAGCGCGGCCCCGAGGGCATCGAGGAGCTCGCCCGTGCCCTTCTCACGGACGGCGGGCGTGTCGGCCCCGTCGAGGAAGACGCCCTGCTCGGTGAAGGTCAGTGTGGTCCCGCCCGCCGCGGCGGCGAACTCGACGGTGGTGACCGAGACCGAGATCAGCGTGCCGTCGGCCTCCATCGTGTAGCCGTAGACGATCCGCTCCGAGGGGACGATGTCCTTGTAGGACGCCTCGTACGTGAACACCGGGCCCCCCGGAGGCCCGCCGCGGTTCGTCTCGGCGCCGCCGACCCGGAAGTCGAGCGAGTAGCCCGGAGCATCCGGGGCGCCGAACCAGCGCGCCTTGGCGTCTCGGCTGGACCAGGCCGCGAACACGCGCTCGGGCGGGGCGGGGTAGGTGCGGGTGATCGTGAAGCTGCCGTGCTCGGCGCTCCTGTTGCTCGTGCTCATGTTCCTGCTCCTTCTCCTTGTGGTGGTCGTGGTGGGGGAGGTGCGGCCTCCTCGGCGGCGAGGTCGGCCTCGAGCACCGCGCCCAGCCGGTCGAGCCGGAGCCCCCAGGCGGCGCGCTGTCCGGCGAACCAGTCCGCGCCGAGCTGAAGCCCGCCCGGCTCGAGCCGGCAGGTGCGGCTGCGGCCCGCCTTCTCGGAGCGGACCAGCCCGCAAGCCTCGAGGACGGCCAGGTGCTGCAGGACGGCCGAGAGCGACATGTCGAGGGGCCGGGCGAGCTCGCTCACCGTGGCCGGGCCCGCGCCGAGCCGTTCGACCAGGTCACGACGGGTGGGGTCGCCCAGGGCCCGGAAGACCTCGTCGACCGGCTGATACTGAAGCATAGACTTAACTATTGACCACCGACCCGGGGGCCGTCAAGCAGCCCCGGAGGGTCAGGCCGTCATTCGGGGCCCGACAGCCCGAGCATCTCGGTGACGCCGTGGTCGCGGCCCGCCGTATAGCCGCCGTCGACCGGCAGCGCATGGCCGGTGATGAAGGAGGCGTCGTCGGAGAGCAGGAAGGCCGCCACCGCCGCGATCTCCTCGGGCCGGCCCATGCGACGGCCGAGCTTGTGCTCGCGCAGGATGTCGGCGAGGGCTTCCTCCATGCCGGGGCCGAAGACGGAGGCGGTCATGGGGGTCTCGACGAAGCCCGGGCAGATGGCGTTGACCCGGATGCCGCGGCCTGCGTAGTCGATCGCCATGTTCTTGGTCAGGAGCACGACGCCGCCCTTCGAGGCGCTGTAGGCGCTGCCGCCCGCCGTGCCCTCGAGCCCCTCGATGCTGGCCACCGTCACCACCGAGCCGCGCTGCCCGTCGTCGCGGGCGGGCTGGCGGAGCATCTGGGCCAGGACGTGTTTGGCGGTGAGGAAGGTACCGGTCAGGTTCACGGCGATCACCCGCGCCCACTCCTCGGCGGGCAGCAGGTGGACGGGGCCCCCGCCCGCCACGCCGGCCGCGTTGACCAGCCCGTCGAGGGCGCCGCCGAAGGTGACCGCGTCCTCCACCAGCTCGGCGACCGACGCCTCGTCGGTGACGTCGGCCTGCCGGAAGGCCCAGCGTCCCCCGCCCTCGGTCACCCCGGGTGCGGGGTCCGGCGGCGACGCGAGGTCGGCGCCCATGACCGTCGCCCCCTCCTCGAGGAGGCGGCCGGCAGTGGCCCTGCCGATGCCCGATGCCGCGCCGGTGACGATGTAGTTCCGCCCTCGCAGTCCACGCATGGATCCTCCCCGCTGGTTGCGCCCGGCCGACCCGGGCTGATAGGAGCAGTGCACTGTCTAGCCCGGGCCGTCCCGGGGCCGCCGTCCTCCGGGGGGAGCCCACGCCATGAAGTTCGCGCTGTTCTACGAAATCCCCGTCCCGCGCCCATGGGGTGACGACAGCGAGTTGGTCGCCTACCAGAACACACTGGAGCAGGCGATCGCAGGTGACCGATTCGGCTGGCACGCTTTCTGGACGGTGGAGCACCACTTCCTGCAGGAGTACTCGCACTGCTCGAACCCCGAGGTGCTCTACGGCGCCATCGCGTCGCGCACCGAGCGCATGCGCCTCGGCTACGGCGTGCGCCTCATGCCCAAGCCCTACAACCACCCGGTGCGCACGGCGGAGTCGGTGGCCGTCCTCGACCTGCTCTCGGGCGGCCGGGTCGACCTCGGGACGGGCCGGTCGGCGACCAGAGCCGAGCTCGAGGGCTTCGACATCGACCCGGCCGAGAGCCGGCGCATGTGGCAGGAGGCGATCGAGCACGTCGTCGGCTGCTGGACCAACGAGGAGTACGAGTTCTCCGGGGAGTTCTGGCAGATGCCCCGGCGCCGCGTGCAGCCCAAGCCGTGGCAGAAGCCGCACCCGCCGCTGTGGGGCGCCACGACCAGCGACGAGGGCCATGCCCAGGTCGGCGACCTCGGCCTCGGCCTGTGCTCGTTCGCCGTGGGCCTGCCGCCGGCGGAGGTCAGGCGCAAGATCGACATCTACCGCGATGCCGTCGGGCGCTGCAGCACGCCCATCGGCGCCTTCGTGCACGACCAGGCGGCCACCTTCACCATGGCCATCTGCGCTCCCGACCGCGACCAGGCGATCGCCGAGGCGCGGGAGTCCTTCGAGTGGTACCCGAAGACGGGAGCCCGCCAGATCGCCACGCTCACCGACTGGATGGCCGAGCGCAACGAGGGGCTGGGCACCTACGCCTACGCCGCCGACATGAAGAAGACCGACGACGAGGGGTTGCTCGACCTGCTCAACCTCGAGTACCTGATCGACGCCAACGCCTGTGTGCTCGGGACGCCCGAGGAGTGCATCGAGGCGTGCCGCCAGTACGAGGCCGCCGGCGTCGACCTCCTGCTCTGCCTGGTCAACCCCTACAAGGTGCCCCACGAGTCGGTCATGCAGACCATCGAGCTGATGGGCACCGAGGTGATCCCGGCCTTCGCAGACTGAGCCCCAGCGCCGGCCGACGGCACGCCGTCGTCGTCGACGAACCGGCGTCGACGGGTTTCCCGCTCCACGTCGCACTGAGGGGGAGGCTTCCGGCCGCTCGTCCCGGCCCCGGCGCCCTTGACATCGGTCCGGCGAGATCTATAGTTATCTAGATGACTAGTGAAGTGCTGCACCAGTCGATGAGCTTCCACCTCAGGACGGATTCGGGTGTCCCGGCGTACCTGCAGATCGCGCAGCAGATCCGCCAGGCGGTGCGCCGGGGCGTCCTCGACGTGGGTGACCGGCTGCCGACGGTCAAGGAGGTGGTGGCCGAGCTCGCCATCAACCCCAACACCGTGCTCAAGGCCTATCGCGAGCTGGAGCACGAGGGCCTGGTCGAGGGCCGCCAGGGGGTCGGGACGTTCGTGGCCCGGCGCCCCGCGGGTCCCCCACCGGGCACCCAGGCGCGCCTGGCCCGAGGCCTGCACAAGTGGGTGGAATCGGCGCGCTCCGAGGGGATGGACGAGGAGGCGATGGAGTCGATGCTGCGGGACACGCTGCGAGCGTCGGACGCGGAGAGGATCGCATGAGCGCGTCGGTCTTGGAGACGGCGGGACTGGGCAAGCGTTTCGGGGCGACCTGGGCCCTGCAGGACTGCACGCTGGCGGTGCCCGAGGGGCGCGTGACCGCGCTGGTCGGCCCCAACGGTGCCGGCAAGACGACGCTGCTCCGTCTCCTGGTCGGCCTGGCCGCGCCCAGCGCCGGCACGGTCGAGGTCCTGGGCCGGGCCCCCGACGGGTCCGAGGCGTTCCTGGCCGGCATCGGCTACCTGGCCCAGGACGTCCCGCTCTACCGGCGCCTGAGCGCCGACGATCACATCACGCTCGGCGGCCACGTCAACACGCGGTGGGATGCGGCCGGGGCGCGGGAGCGCCTGGCGCGGCTGCAGGTCCCGCTGGACCGGCCGGTCAGCACCCTCTCGGGCGGCCAGCGGGCGCAGGTCGGCCTGGGGCTGGCCCTGGCCAAGGAGCCGGCGCTCCTGCTCCTCGACGAGCCGGTGGCGGCGCTCGACCCGCTGGCCCGTCGCGAGTTCCTCTCGACCCTGAGCGAAGCGGTGGCCGACGGCGGGCTCTCGGTGATGCTGTCGTCGCATCTCCTCCACGACCTCGAGCGGGTCTGTGACCACGTGATCCTGCTGAGCGCGTCGCGTGTCCAGCTCTGCGCCGACATCGACGCCGTGCTGGCGACGCATCGCATGCTGGTCGGTCCCCGGCGTCCACTCTCCGAGGTGGAGCCGGGCCTCACCGTCATCACCGCAACCCAGACGCAGCGCCAGACCCGGCTGCTCGTCCGCACCGCGGGCCCCGTGCTCGACCCGGCCTGGGAGGAGGCCGAGGTCGGCCTCGAGGACGTGATCCTCGCCTACATGGGCAGCGAGCAGGCCGGCTCGGACGCGGCGCAGCCCACGTCTGGAGGTGGCACAGTGAACTTCCTCGTCTGGCGGCTGCACCGCAACCAGGCCTACTTCGCCGTCGCCGCACTTGGCCGTGCTCGCCGTCGTGCTGCTGGTGACCGGCACCGTGATGGGCGACGACTACCGCAGCGCGCTGGCTTCCTGTGGGGCGACGCAGAGCTGCGGGGACCTGGGCAGCCAGCTCTTCCGCGGCGACGGGGCGATCATCGACCTGGTCGACCTCACGCTGGTCGTGCCGCTGCTGTTCGGCCTCTTCTGGGGTGCCCCGTTGCTGTCGAAGGAGTTCGAGGACGGCACGCACAACCTGGCGTGGACGCAAGGGGTCAGTCGCCGGCACTGGCTCCGCGTGAACATCGGATGGTCGTTGGTCGCCGCGGCGCTGTGGGGAGCCGCACTGGCGGCACTCGTCAGCTACTGGCGCTTCCCCGAGAACGCACTGAACTCACGCTTCCAGGCCTTCGACATCCAGGGCATCGTTCCCGTGGCCTACGCGCTTTTCGCAGTGGCGCTGGGCATCGCCGTCGGGTCGGTGCTGCGACGCGTGCTGCCGAGCCTCGCGGTCACGCTCGCCCTCTTCGTGGGACTCCGCGCCCTCATCGGCGTCTATCTGCGCCCCCATCTCATGGCGCCCATCACGAAACTCTTCCCACCGGTCGGTCCGACCAGCAGCCCTGCCGGCGCCTGGGTCCTCTCGACCAGCTTCGTGGACGGCCGCGGCCAAGACCTCGGGAGCGGGATCCCCTTCGACTGAAATCCCCGCCGACTGCCGCGCCGTCCTCTTGAAGGGGAAGGGGGTGAACGGCCAGTGCCTGACCTCGCACGGGTTCCACCAGCTGGTCACCTACCAGCCCGACAGCCGCTTCTGGGCCTTCCAGGGGATGGAGGCCGGGATCTTCGTCGTGCTCGCCCTGGCGTTGGTGGGCTTCACCTGGTGGTGGGTGCAGTCGCACGACGCCTGAGCACCGGCAGCGGCGCGCCGGCGGGCCGGCGACGAGGGTTCAGGGGATGAGCGCGATCTTCCCCACCGTGCGCCGGCCGAGGAGGTCCTCGAGCGCACGGGCCACGTCGTCGAGCGGGTACTCGGTCGGGTGCACCGGGTCGATGGTCCCGTCGGCCACCATCGCCAGCAGGTCGCCCAGCAGCGCGCGCTGCTCGTCGGCGTGCTGCATGGCCCAGATGCCCCAGTCGATGCCGATGACGGTGCGGTTGCGCAGCAGCACCTGGTTGAGCGGGACCGAGGGGATCGGCCCGGCCGCGAAACCGATGACCAGGTAGCGGCCGCGGTCGCCGAGGGCCCGCAGCGACGGCTCGGCCAACTCGCCGCCCACCGGGTCCACCACGACGTCGACCCCGGTTCCGCCGGCCCACGCCCGCGCCGCGTCCTTCACGGGTCCGGCGGCGGGATCGGCCACCGCCTCGGCGCCGGCCGCCAGCGCCGCCGCCCGCTTCTCCTCGGTCGAGGCCACGCCGAGCACCCGGCACCCGAGAGCCCGGGCGACGCCGATGGCGGCCAGCCCGACCCCACCTCCGGCGCCCAGGACGAGCACAGACTCGCCCGGCTGGGCGGCGGCCCGCTCCCGCAGGGCGAAGAGGCAGGTGCTGTAGCTCTGGGTGAACGTGGCCGCCCGCGGCGCGTCGAGCACGTCGGGCAACGGCGTCACCGCGGCCGCCGGCGCCGCCACCTTGGTGGCGAAGCCACCCAGCCCGGCCGAGACCAGCACACGCTGGCCCGCTTCGAGCCCGCTCACCGACTCGCCGACCAGGGACACGCGCCCGGCGGACTCGGTCCCGGGCACGAAGGGGACCGGCGGCTTGATCTGGTACTGCCCCCCGACGAACAGCGCGTCCACGTAGTTGACGCCGGCCGCCTCCACGTCGACGACGACGTGACCCGGTCCCGGCACCGGGTCGGGGCGCTCCTCCACGCGCAGCAGTGACGGCGGACCGAGCTCGTTGCAGACGACGGCGCGCACGGGCCGACACGCTACCGTCGGTTGGTGGACCCCAGGCCCGACGGCAACCCCGGTGCCAACCGTGACATCCGGCCGGTGCGGCCCGACGAGCTCACGCTCCTCCCCGCCTTGGAGGCGGCCGCCGACACGATGTTCCTGGCGCTCGGGATCGGCCCGTTACCGGGGCCCGGGACCGTGGAGGAGTTCGCGTCCGCACTCGTCGTCCTGGTTGCGGCGGCACCGCCGGTCGGGTTGTGCCGCATCGACGCCATCGGGGACGGCGCCCACCTCGAGCAGCTCTCGGTCCATCCCGACCACACCGGGCGGGGCATCGGTCGGTCGCTGCTGCGGGCCGGCTGTGCCTGGGCCGCCGCACAGGGCTACGGCGAGCTGACGCTCGCCACCTACCGCGACGTGCCCTGGAACGGGCCCTTCTACGCGTCGGAGGGCTTCGTCGAGGTGGGGCCGGTCGACGAGTGGCAGGTCGCCCGTGGCCTCGAGCCCGAGGAGCCCGTCATGAGCCGCTTCGGCACCCGTGTCCTCATGTCCCGGTCCCTGTGAGCTCGGCGTAGCGGAAGCAGCTGACCACGTGGTCGTTGATCAGGCCCGTGGCCTGCAGGTGGGCGTAGATGATGGTGGGGCCGACGAAGCCGAAGCCGCGTCGGCGCAGGTCGTCGCTGACGGCCTCGGAGGTCGCGGAGAGGGCGGGGATCTGCGCCAGACGCCGCCACCCGTTCACGATGGGCTGCCCGCCCACGAAGCCCCAGATGTAGGTGTCGAAGGAGCCAAACTCCTCCTGCACGCCCAGGAAGGAGCGGGCGTTGCGCACCGTCGCCTCGACCTTGGCCCGGTTGCGGATGATGCCGGGGTCGGCCAGCAGCTTCTCGACGCGGGCCGGCGTGAAGCGCGCCACCTTGGCGGCGTCGAAGCCAGCGAACGCCTTGCGGTACCCGGCTCGCCGCTTCAGGATCGTCGACCAGCTGAGACCGGCCTGCGCGCCCTCGAGCACCAGGAATTCGAAATGGGTCGGGTCGTCGTGCACCGGCACGCCCCATTCGGCGTCGTGGTAGGCGATCATCTCCTCGCCCCGGGCCCACTCGCAGCGTCGCAGGGTGTCACTCACGGCGCCACCGTAGGCCCCGCCTGTGACGCCGTGACCCGGTAGAGCACATGGCGCCGCAGCGGGCTGCCGTCGGGCAGGCGCGGGTGGTCGAAGTCACCGCTCGGGTCGCGCACCATGCCGATGCGCTCCATGACCGCCTGCGAGCGGGTGTTGAGTGTCGTGGTGAAGGCGACGATCTCGTCCAGTTGGGCCTCGTCGAAGCCGAAGCGCAGTGAGGCCGCCGCCGCCTCGGTGGCGTAGCCGTGCCCCCAGTGGTCCGGGTGGAACCGCCAGCCGACCTCGACCGCCGGAGCGCAGGGCAGGGCGGCGTTGACGCGGTGCAGGCCGACCATGCCGACGAAGGGCTGGCCGCCCGCCACCTCGACGGCCCAGAGCCCCCAGCCCTCGCGTGCCATCTCCTCGCTGAAGCGGTCCACCAGTGCGTCGCTCTCGGCCCGGCTCGGCGACTCGCCCAGCGATTCCACGACGAGCGGGTGCGCGTTCAGCTCGGCGAAGGGGGGCCGGTCCACGTCGGTGAACGGTCGTAGGACCAGGCGCTCCGTGACGATCCTGGGACCGGTCGACCCGCTCACCGCCCTGGCGAGCTCCCCTTGGCGCCCTTGATGGCCGTTTCGGCCGCCCAGCGGTAGTCGGCCTTGCCCGAAGGCGAACGCTGGATCTGCTGGACGAACACGACCTCCTTGGGCAGCTTGTAGCGGGCGATGTGGGCCGAGGCGTGGTCGACGATGGACGCCTGGTCGGTCGACGCTCCCTCGGCCACCTGCACGACGGCCACCACCTCTGAGCCCCAGCGCTCCGAGGGGCGGCCGGCCACGACGACATCGGCCACGGCGGGGTGTCCGGCGATGGCCCGCTCGACCTCTTCGACGAAGATCTTCTCGCCGCCCGAGTTCACGGTCACCGAGTCGCGCCCGAGCAGTTCGATCTCACCGTTGGCCAGGTGCCGCGCCCGGTCGCCGGGGATGGAGTAGCGGACGCCGCCGATCACCGGGAACGTGCGCGCCGTCTTGGCGGCGTCGCCGAGATACCCGAGCGGCACGCTCCCCGTCTGGGCCAGCCACCCGTTGCCCTCGTGCCCCGGCTCCAGCACGTGCGCCAGCGTCTCGTCGACCACGACGGCGCCGGGCCCGGGCAGGAACTTCCCGACGTCGACCCCGTCGACGGAGGTGGCGTGCATCTGCGCCCCGGTCTCCGACGAGCCGGCCGAGTCGGAGATCACGAGGTTGGGCAGGCGCTCGAGCGCCATGGCGCGCACGGCGGGCGTCAGCGGCGCGCCGCCGTTGCCCACGGCGAAGAAGGAGGAGAGGTCGTAGCTCTTCTTGTCGAGCTGCATCAGGAGGGGCCGCAGCACGGCGTCGCCGACCACGCTCATGGTGTTGGCCCGTTCCCGCTCGACCGTGGACCAGACGTCGTCGGGGTCGACGCGTCGGGTGTCGTCGGGGAAGACGATCGTGGCCCCCTGGGCCATCAGCATGAAGGCGGCCCACTGCGCCGCTCCGTGCATGAGGGGCGGGAGCAGCATCAGCTTGAGCGGAAGGCTCTCAGCGAGCCGCTCGGTGATGCCCTCGTAGCTCGTCACGATCTCCCACGTGCCCACCTTCCGCCCGCCCATGGCGGCCATGAAGATGTCGTGCTGGCGCCACAGCACGCCCTTGGGCATGCCGGTCGTGCCGCCGGTGTAGAGGATGTAGAGGTCGTCGGGGGAGGGGTCGACCGGCGCGCCGTCGGGCGAGGATGCGGCCAGGGCCTCCTCGTACCACTCCGCCCCGGGGAGGAGGGCCTGGCCCGATTCGTCGGCGACCTGGAGCAGCACGTCGGGGGGCGACTCCAGCGTGGGCAGCACCTCGGCCAGGGTGGGGGCGAGCGACGAGTGCAAGATCAGCGCCCGCGGGCGGGCGTCGTCGAGCAGGTAGCGCAGCTCCTCGCCCACGTAGCGATAGTTGACGTTGAAGGGGGCAACCCGGGCCCCGAAGGAACCCAGCATCCCCTCCAGGTACTCGTTCCCGTTGTAGAGGGCCAGCGCGACGTGGTCCTGGCCCGATTCGTGCCCCTCGAGCTCGGGGCGCTCGCGGTGCAGGCGCAGGCCCTGCCCGTAGAGATACGCAGCCAAGCGGCGTGAGCGCTCGGCGACCTGGCTGTAGGTGAGGTGCCGGTCGCGCCAGACGATGCACTCCCGGTCGGCCAGGGTCTCGACGAGCGTGTCGAAAGCCTTGGAAAGGTTGAATTGGACGGCCGGTGTCGTTGCGGGCTGGGGCACGGCCCGCACTGTACCGGCGCGCTCGCGCTCGGGTCGGTGCCCGGCTCGTGGGGAGCCCGGTTGGGGACCACGGCCCGCCATGAGCAAAGATCAGTCCGTGGACGTCCGCAACCCCGCCACCGGAGAGGTCATCGCCAAGGTCGAGGGCCTCACGGCGGAGGAGACCGACGCCGCCATCGCACGCGCCGACACCGCCTTCGCGTCATGGCGGGCGGTCGCTCCCGGGGACCGGGCCCGGCTGCTCAGGCGCTTTGCGGCCGCGGTGGACGCCCATATCGACGAGCTGGCCGCGCTCGAGGTGGCCAACGCGGGCCACGTGATCGGCAACGCCCGCTGGGAGGCCGGCAACGTGCGAGACGTGCTCGAGTACTACGCCGCCGCGCCCGAGCGCCAGAGCGGCCGCCAGATCCCCGTACCCGGCGGCCTCGACGTCACGTTCTACGAGCCGCTGGGGGTCGCCGCCGTCATCGTGCCCTGGAACTTCCCCATGGCGATCGCCGGGTGGGGTGTCGCGCCGGCGCTGGCCGCCGGCAACACGGTCGTCGTCAAGCCGGCCGAGCTCACCCCTCTCGACCGCGCTGCGCATCGGCGAGCTCGCGCTCGAGGCCGGCTTGCCCGAGGGTGTCCTGCAGATCCTGCCCGGCAAGGGCAGCGTGGTGGGCGAGCGCTTCGTGGCCCACCGCGCCGTCCGCAAGGTGTGCTTCACGGGTTCCACCGAGGTGGGGCGCCACATCATGGCGGGCTGCGCGGAGCAGATCAAACGGGTCACCCTCGAACTGGGCGGCAAGAGCGCCAACATCGTCTTCGCCGACGCGGATCTCGAGCAGGCCGCGGCACGGGCGCCCTACGGGGTGTTCGACAACGCGGGGCAGGACTGCTGCGCCCGCTCGCGCATCCTCGTCGAGCGCTCCGTGTACGAGCGCTTCATGGCGCTCCTCGAGCCGGCGGTGCAGGGCGTCGTGGTCGGCGACCCTACGCTCGAGACGACGGAGATGGGCCCGCTCATCTCCGAAGCCCATCTGGCCACCGTGGCATCCTTCGTGCCCGAGGACGCGCCGGTGGCGGTGCGGGGCTCGTGCCCCGACGGCCCGGGCAACTGGTTCGCCCCGACCGTGCTCGCCCCGGTCGACCCGACCGACCGGGCGGCCACGGAGGAGATCTTCGGGCCGGTCGTCGCCGTCATCCCCTTCGAAGACGAGGCGGACGCCGTCCGTCTCGCCAACGACACCCCCTACGGGCTCTCGGGCTCGTTGTGGACGCGCGACGTCGGGCGGGCGCTCCGCGTGGCCCGGGCCGTCGACACGGGCACGCTGTCGGTCAACTCCCACTCGTCGGTGCGCTACTGGACACCCTTCGGCGGGGCGAAGCAGTCCGGGATCGGCCGGGAGCTCGGCCCTGACGCCCTCGAGGCCTTCAGCGACGTGAAGAACGTCTTCATCAGCTCGGACTAGAGGCCCGTGCCGGCCGCACGACCGCGCCGCAACCCGGAACCACGAGGAGAGACATGAACGAGACCGTCCCGTACGCAAGCCGGCTGGTCGACCGCGTCGCGGTCGTCACCGGGGGCGCCAGCGGCATCGGTCGCGCCATGTGCGAACGCTTCGCCGCCGAGGGGGCACGGGTGGCCGTGGTGGACCTCGACGAGGCGACCGGGGGAGAGGTGGCGGCTGGGGTGGACGGCATCTTCGTCCGTGCCGACGTGACGTCCTCCGACGAGGTGGAGGCGCTGTACGCGGAGGTGGCGGGGCACTACGGAGGCATCGACATCTGCTGCAACAACGCCGGGATCAGCCCGCCCGACGACGACTCCATCCTCGACACCGGCATGGAGGCGTGGGAGCGCGTGCAGCGGGTCAACCTCACTTCGGTCTACCTGTGCTGCAAGCACGCGCTGCCGCACCTGCTGGCGCGCGGCAAGGGGTCGATCATCAACACCGCCTCCTTCGTCGCCGTCATGGGGGCGGCGACGAGCCAGGTGAGCTACACCGCCTCCAAGGGTGGGGTGCTGGCCATGTCGCGCGAGCTCGGCGTGCAGTTCGCCCGACAGGGTGTGCGGGTCAACGCGTTGTGTCCCGGACCGGTCAACACGCCACTGCTCGTCGAGCTGTTCGCCAAGGATCCCGAGCGGGCCGCCCGGCGTCTCGTTCACATCCCCATGGGACGCTTCGGAGAGGCCTCGGAGATCGCCGCCGCGGCGGCCTTCCTTGCCTCCGACGACTCGTCGTTCATGACCGCCTCGACGTTCCTCGTGGACGGCGGGATCTCCGGCGCCTACGTCACGCCGCTGTAGGGAGCAGGGGGGTCAGCCGCCGAGGCTGGCGCGCAACTCCTCGAGCTCGTTCCTGAGCGTCGCGACCTCGGCCCTGAGGCCGGCCAATTCGGAGCGCACTTCGACGGTGGGGTCGTGGCGCGAGACGCTCTGCATCCCTCTCGATCCGCGCTCCGTGAGCGGGCTCGGCGCGTTGTCGACGTCCGCTCCGGGAGCGGGATCACCTTCGCCGGTGTCGACGAGCGGGCTCGCCCAGCGCTCCTCCTTCTGACCGGGCCGACGCCCGACGTCGCGCGCCAGCGGCTCGTCGCGCGCAAAGAGGAGATCGAGCTCGTGCTGCACCTCTGCCAGCCCGTCGAAGCGCGCCATCCGCTCCGTCCGGGTGCGCAGCTCACCCACCGTCTGCGGCCCCCGCAGCAGGAGCACGGCCAGGATGGCGCACTGCCGGTCGTCGAGGCCCAGTGCCTCGTCGAGCACGTGGCGGTAGCGGACGACGGAGCGACCGTGCGAGGGCAGGACGAGGCGGATCAGTCGCCGCTCCCGCAGCTCGTCGAGGGCGCACTGCACGGTTCCCTCGTCGTAGCTGACCACCGGCTCCCGGTTCGACGTCTGGTTGCACGCACTCAAGAGTCCGTTGATGGTGAGCGGGTACTGCTGCGGCGTCGTGAGGCCCTTCTCCACCAACGAGCCCAGCACCCGTGCGCATTCCTGGGAAAGCTGCATGGGACGGAGCATACGGCCGAGGACACGCACGTCCCTGACGAGTCAAGTGCACGCCCCGGGGAGCGATTTCGGCCGTGGTGCCTCCGGCGGATGTACGGTTCTCCTGCATCTCGGCGCAATCCAGGCCCGAGACAGGAGGTTGGAGGGGACATGACCGACCTGATCGAACGCGTCGACGCCGCGTTCACCGAGACTGCCGGACACGCCCCGGCCCCGGCAGCACCGAAGTCGAGCCTCCGGGACCATGCCCCCGGGACCATGCGGCCGTTGCACATCCTGCTGGCCGTGTCATTGGGAGGGTCGGCGATCCTGCTGTTCGCCATGTCCTCCGGGCACCTCCACGGGGCTCGGGCCACGGTGGGCGTCGTGGCGGCCCTGGCGCAGGTGGCCCTTGCCGTGGGCTCACTGACGAGGCCCTCTCGCGCCGCTCTTCGCCCTGGCGGTCACCGGCAACGTGGCGATCGCCGCCTTCTGGCTGGCTGTCGAGGGCCCCCAGACCGTGTCCGCCGCCACCGCCGCCATCGGCGTGACCCTGTCCACCGTCGCCGTGCTGGTGGCTGCGGCGCTCGTCGTGCGACCGGCGCTCGGCACCGCGTGGTCGTCGACGACCTCGGTCATCGGCTCGATCGTCCCGGTGGCGGTCGCGGCCCTGGCGATCGCGGCCCTCTTCCTCACGACGACCGCCGTGGCCACCCCGACCTCGTCGACGGCGTCCGCCGGCCCGGGCGGTTCGGCTGCCGCCCTCGCCCTCTCCTCCACGGTCAAGGTCCCCGGGGAGAACTCCAAGACGTTCCAGAGCATTGTGGCCGGCAACGACACCGAACAGTCGGAGCTCAAGAAGTGGGTGCCCTTGAACGCCCACGACCAGGCCATCCTCACCAACCAGCTCTACGGGGCGCTGTTGGCGGCCGAGCGCTACCCGACCGTGGCGTCGGCCAAGGCGGCCGGGATGATCCTGGCCGGTGGCATGGCTCCCGGCGTCGGCGCCCACTATCAGCTGATCAGCGGCAACACACTCAAGGGGATCAACCCGGACGGGTCGGTGAACCCGGCCTACCCGGCGTCGTGGATCTACGCCAGCACGGCGGACAATGCGCCGGTGGTCGGGGTCATGTACATCGCCCTGACCGCCAAGCCGCCGGCAGGGTTCATCGGCCCCAACGACCACTGGCACCAACACTCGAACGTGTGCATCCAGTGGACCCACGGCAAGATCGGCGTGCCCTTCGCGGCCGACCAGAGCGTGACCCCGCAGGAGTGCGCCGACGTGCACGGCATCTTCATGAAGAAGACGGTGTGGATGGTGCACGCCTGGGTCGTACCCGGCTGGGAGAGCCCGCAGGGCGTCTTCTCCCACGACAACCTGCACGTCTATTGCCCCGGCAACACCGATCTGACCGACGCCGTCGGGTTCTGCGACCGCCAGAGCTGATCGCAGTGTCGCTCTGACCGGCCCGGTCACAGGGGGAGGTGCCGAGGGGTGAGGGCACGTCGGCCCCTGGTCGCGGGCGCGCTCGGCTGCCTCGTCCTCGTCGCCTGGGCCACGCCGGCGGCGGCCCACGCCGCCGTGACCGCGTCCTCCCCGGGACAGGGGGCGCACCTCGCCCGCGTTCCCCACACGGTCACTGTGGACTTCGACCAGCCGGTCCAGCCCGACAACGGTGGGCTGGTGGTCCTCGACTCGGCCGGCCGGCAGGTGCAGGTCTCCTCCGGGCATCCGGCGCCGGCGACGCTCCAGGCGGTGCTGCCGGCCTCGCTCGGCGCCGGCGCGTACGTCTCGGACTACACCGTCACCTCGGTCGACGGCCACGTCGTGAGCGGGGGCATCGTCTTCCTCGTCGGCAATGTGCGCGCCGGGTCGATCGGCGCCCTCACCCGGCCCCGGACGTCCATGGCGACGCGGGTGGACGACTTCGGCCAATTCCTCACCTACCTGGGCGTGCTGGTCGCCGCGGGCCTGGCGTTCTTCTTGGCCTTCATCCTGGGGGCGGGGGAGGAGCGCCGCCGCCTGCGGCGCTGGACGTACGCCGCGGCCGCGCTCGGGGTGGTCGGGATGGTCGTGACCGGCGGCGCGCAGTCGGCGCTGACCGGTGGCGGTCTGGGCTCCCTCGCCCACTGGACCATCGACCGCCAGTCCTTCGGCGGCAAGTTCGGGGAGCAGTGCGCGGCGCAGCTCGTCGGGCTGGCGGCCTGCCTGGGCTCCCTCCACCTGCGCAGCACCATGAGCCGTCAGTTCGCCGCCTTCTACGGGCTCCTCCTGGCGGCGGGGGCGTTCGTCCTGTTCGGCCACGCCATCACCTCTCCCGAGCGCTGGCTGAGCATCCCGGCGGACGTGGTCCACGTCGCCTTCGTGGCCATGTGGGCCGGCGGGCTGGTCGGCCTCGTCACCGTCTTGCGCACGAGGATCGGCGCGGCCCGACGGGAGGGCGAGCTCCCGGCACGCACCTCGGGGGGTCCGCCGGCGGGGGGGCTGGATCGCCCGGCCGTCGGTGGAGCGACCCGCGCCGCGGGCGCCGCCACGGCCGTCCTGGAGCGGCCGGCACCGGCACCGCCCCGGTCCGGGCTGGGGGCGCGCCTGGGCGACACCGCTTCGGTCGTGGCGCGCTTCTCGACCATGGCCGGGATCTCCTTCGCTGGCATTCTCGTGGCCGGCACACTGCTCGCCGTCGCCGAGGTCGGGTCCGTGGCCAACCTCTTCGAGACGGGCTACGGGCAGCTGCTTCTGGTGAAGATCGCCCTGGTCGGTCTCCTGCTCTTCCTGGCCGGCTACAACCGCTACCTCCTCCTCCCCGGCCTCTTGACGGCGACGACGGGCCGGCCCGACGTGGTGGCCCGCGGCTGGCAGCGGTTGGTCTCCACGGTGCGCCTGGAGGCGGTCGGCATGGTGGCCGTCCTCGGTGTCACCGCCGTCCTGGCCAACGGGACACCGAGCAACGGTTCGACCGCCCCGCCGCCCGTACCGTTCACGCAGACACAGACCTTCGACGGCGGGCGCGTGACGCTCCACATCACGCCGAACCAGGCGCTGGTGAACAACTGGACCGTCCAGTTCACGGGCCGGGGCGGGGTGCCGGGGGACCTGGCCGAGAGCGTCTCCCTCTACCTCGTCCTCCCTTCTCAGAACGTCGGCCCCATTGAGCAGGACATGAAGAAGGTGGGCGTGGGGCGCTTCGTGCTGATCAACAGCCCCAACCCGCCCATCGTGGGCACGTGGCAGATCGTCTTGCAGGTGCAGGTCTCGGCGTTCAGCCAGCCCGACGTGAGCTTCGTGGACACCGTGCAGTAGGCCGTCGGGACGGCGGAGGAGGGTCGCAGATGATCAGGAGGCTCGGACTGGCCGCCGCGTGCGCGCTGGCGTTCGTCGTCATCGACGCGGCCGCCGTGGGCGCGCACGTCACCGTCAGCCCGTCGAGCATCCCGCAGGGGACGAGCGACGTCATCCTCACCTTCAGGGTCCCCAACGAGTCGACGACGGCTGCTGTCACGGGGCTGCGGGTGCAGTTCCCACTGGACCACCCGATCATCTTGTTGAATCCCGAGGCCGGGTCGGGCTGGCAGGTGGCGGTCGTCAAGACCACGCTCCCCAAGCCCGTCACCACCGACGACGGCACGTTCACCTCCACGGTGAGCGAGATCGATTGGACCGGGGGCGCCATCCCCGTGGGCCAGTTCGGCGAGTTCAACGTGCTGGCGCAGGGCATCCCGACCGGGACGCCGGAGCTCGTCTTCAAGGCGATCCAGTCCTACAGCGACGGCACGGTCGTGTCGTGGATTCAGGTGCCGGACCGCACCGTGCCGAACCCCGCGCACCCGGCCCCGACGCTGACGCTGAGCGCACCGGAGAAGGCGGGCTCGAGCGCGGCGACGGGATCGAGCACGAGCTCGGGTGCGGCCGCGGCGGTGACCGCCTCGGGCAACGACGCACTGTCGATCGCCGCGCTGATCCTGGCCGGCTTCGCGGCGCTGCTCAGCTTGCTCGCGGTGTGGCTCGGCCGGCCGAGGCTCGGCGAGCGGCGGATACAGCGAAGAAGGGTGGGTACCGGTGAAGCGGCGACTGACCGTCGCGATCCGCGAGTACCTTCGTCACGGCACGCGCTGGCCCCAGGCGCCTGCGCTCGACGAGCGAGCCCAGCACCCGGCGCACTCCGGCCGTCTCACGGACGGGAGCAGGCGGGTCGACATCGATGACCAGAGCTCCGAGGGTGGTAGCGGATAGCATCGCGAGGGGAGCTTGCCGGCACATCCTGTGTGTGGAATCGCTGCGATCGGTCTCCCCGTGGTCCGAGACGAAAGGCGAGACCCTGTGGAGTACTCCGCAACCAACCGAGGATCCGCAAGTACGGAGGCAACCGGACGGACGCCGGGGTTGGTGGTACCGCCGTCGTGGCGGCTCTCGTCGTCGGGCTGGGCGGACTCGGCGTCGGCATCTATGCCGTGGCCACGACGCCGGCGGAGACGTCGGGTCCCCGGGGGCCGTCGGGCGCGACCGGGCAACACGGGCGCTCAGGGACCCCAAGGCCTCGCGGGACCCGCAGGGGCGGCCGGATCCGCCGGCCCACGGGCGCGCCGGAACCATCGCGTCGGCCTCGGTCGTCGAGGGCACGACGATGACCTCGGCGCCCAACCCTCCGGTCGGTGCCGTGCTCGTGGCGCAGACGGCTGCCCCGCCGGGAAGGTCCTCCTCAGCTGGAGCGCTCAGGTGCCGCGGCCGGCGCTGTCTCCGACCGCAACGTGGTCCTCCGCGCGTCGTTTCCGCTGAACGGCAACAGCTGGGAAACGGTCGCCTGGTCCGGGACCGATCGGCACAGGGGTCTCCATGAGCATGAAGCCTTATGTCGTTTGCGGGACGGCGGCGGTGCCCGCGTCCACGACGACCACGACGACTCCGACCACCTGATTGCTGGTCAGTTCGGGCCGGAGTTGACCCTGGGCAAGCGACGCGCTGATTCGGAGGGTGCCCAGGACTCCCGACAACGCTCTGTGTCACCGACACGCACGGCCCTGGTCGATTCCGACCACAGATTCAGTCAACAGGACCTGGGTCTTCGGGAAATGTCGGTTGTAGTCGAAACCAGCGAAAGAAACACCCCTCACCGTGATGTGGGCCAGAGGCGCAGTGCGGTTCGGGAACCATGGAGTCCGGGATAACAGCAGGTCGGCGCCGTAATACTGCTTCCGACACCTCCATCAGCGATCTGGAGGGCCATGGGTGAGAATCGTCATTGCCAAGAGCGACAGCTTGGGAACCCATGGTGGCCGCGCCGACGAAAGCGCACTGGGTGCCGTGGCAGTATCTCCCGTCGAATCATTCTCTTCGAGTTGGGGGTAAGTGCTTTGGTTGATGTTCACGTACGGCGAAAAGACGCGTCCATTGGAGCTCAGGCGTCTGTATTCACGACTGCCGGAGTACGCCGGTGCGGCTGGACTTCAGGAGGGCGGGCGATAAAGTGTCGACTCCTTGCCTGCAGCATTCTGACCCTTGTCATTGCCATGGTGCTATGGCCGGTTGGCGCCTGGGGCGCCGAGGCCGCACACGTTTATTCGTGGGGTGCCACAATATCCACCAGCTTCAAACCCTCCCTGCAGTACTTCGGTCCATCGCCTGTGGACGGCATACCTGGAACGGTCGTGCGGATCTCCCCGTCAAACTCGACGTCGTACGCATTGACCAAGAACGGTCGCGTCTGGGCGTGGGGCTCTGGACAACACGGTGCATTGGGGAACGGATCTGCCTCATCGTTCACCTCTAGGGCAGTGCAGGTGAAGTTTCCCACTGGCATCAAGATTGCGTCGCTGCCGGTCCCGATGCCTTACGACACTGGGATCGCGATCGACACAAGTGGAAACGTCTGGGGATGGGGATATAACTCCGAAGGGCCGCTCTGCATGACCAAGACCGATCTGCTCTACCCCGTGCAACTGCCGTTGACTCACGTGACGATGGCCAGTGGAGCAGGTTGGCACGCGCTATATCTCTCGGGGAAGAGCCTCTACTCATGTGGCGGAAACTCAGCGGGCGAGCTGGGAGATGGCACCACGACTGCGTCGGCGAGCCCAATACGTGTGGTCGGGCTTCCTCGTACGACCATCAGGTCGATTGTGTCCTCATGGGAGAATTCGGGCGTCGTCACGGCCGACGGTACCGCCTACGAATGGGGATTCAACCGTGCGGAACAGCTGGGAGACGGCATCACGTCGAACAGCGGCGTCCCAGTCCATATTGGCTTGCCGGCCAAAGTCGCCCAGCTCTCCTTGGGCGGTAGCGACATGACCAATGGCCAAACCGTTGCGCTTCTGGCGAACGGGTCGACGTGGGCCTGGGGCTCGAACCGTTTCGGACAGTTGGGAATTGGAAAGGTGTCGTTAGGTTCGCGCCCCGTCAGGGTTGCAGTTCCGGCCGGAACGTCGTTTGTCCAAGTCGGATCGGGCGGTTCGAGCATGTACGCAATCGACCGGTCGGGTGGTGTGTGGTCATGGGGACAGAACGAGTTTGGTCAACTCGGATTCGGCAATTCCAGAACACTCACCGAAAGGCCAACCCGCGTCGATCTCAATTTGAGCTGTGTTCTTGCCACCGCGGCAAACGTGGAGGGTCTGGGGGCGACAGACGCCGGGTCCACCACGGCAGGCGGAGGTCACAACGCTCAGAGCCAGTGTGGGCTCTGATCACCTCGAGAGAAGTCCTGCTTTGGATTGCGCCGGCCACGGCGACCGGACCAGCGAGTTGGTTGGCGCGTGAAAGAGGTTGACGTCGTTGCCCGAGGAGGCGCCGCTCGGGGTCCGTTCCGCTGACGGGGGATCGACTGCCCGAACCGACAAATGCAATCGATGGAACTAAACCCGGATCCACCCGCGGGACTTAGGTAGGCCCACTGACCTCGAGGGGCGCTGACGGGCTGGCTCCAGATCTGGGTGTCGACGGTGTACGAGCGCGCGTTCTGTTCCGACCTCCAGACCATAGAGGGCTGGCGGCCGGAAGCGTCGACGAAGACGCAGCGGGTCGATCGACCCGCCCAGCGGCTGCTGGCAGATGAACGGGACAGGTGAGGCCACGTAGAGGCCGGCCACCGCGTGCCGATGCCGTCGCCGATGCACATCGTGCCTGGCCAGATTTCCGCATCATCCAACTGAACTACAGCATGTAGTGGTCGCCGAACTTGTCCACCTCGGGGGCCCACAATGACGCCCGGCTTCGCCCACGCCGGTGGGTCGGGGAGAACCTCACTGCGCGCACCCCTCCGGCCCACCACGGTGCCCGAGCGTAAGGGCAGGTTCGTCGGCGCTCGGTCCTGCGAGGTGAAGAGTGCGCCCACTTGCCTGGTACACGAACGGATCGGGCCGGTCCGCCCCGAGTTGACGGTGAAGCCCGGCAGGGTGGGATCGGAGAGGGTCGGAGGGTCGCAGTAGGGGGTGCGCAAGCCCGGTGCGACGACGCCCACCGGACGGTGCCACCACATGTTCACCATGGGGAAGAACTGGGGATGGTGACGGCGCCCCTTGGGGATGAAATGAAGAAAGGTGGGGAGAACGTCTGGATTTCGCGAATCTCCATTGACCTTGCGTGGCGCGAAGCGCAACCTGTCTTCAGTTCGGAGACAGAAGCCCACCGAACCTCAAGCGACCACCGCAAGGTGAGAGCGAGGGAAGCCCGAAGGAAAGCCGACAGGCGGACCGGGGGGAAGCCGAGAGAACGCTGCAAGGCGGGATCGAGGGCCGGGAACAGACCCCGCAAGGGGCGAGGGACCGGAGTGGGCACGAGTATCCGATCTGAGGTGGTCCGTGGTGTGTCACGGTGGCTTCCCTGGAGCCGCCGTGTCCGGCCCGGGCAGGGGTTGTCCGACACGACCCCCGCACGGCGCCAGCGGGTCATCTTTGACGTAGCCCCGAGGAGCACGGGAGGCTTCGGCCGAACGGTTACTCGGGGTTGCGTCGCGCCTGGGCACTTGTTCGCCGCTCCGCTCCCCATGCACCGGTAACGGGGCCAAGGCGCGCATCCGGCGCTTTCAGACGAATCGGGGGGCCTCCGCCCCGATCAGTGCAGGGAGGACCACAGGCCGGCTGGGCGCTCGCCGGCGGCCACCTGGCGGTTCAGCTCGGCCTGCACCAACGAGAGGTCGTCGGGATGGGTCACCCCCACGCAGCGGCCATCGGCGGGCAGGACGGCGAACGAGCTGTGGGTGAGCGACTCGGCGACCACCTCGGGCAGGAGCACCTCGGATTCCTCGGAGGCGTCGACGGCGGCGTCCATGGACGCCTGAAGCGTCTTGTGGAACTCCGGGGTGAAGCCCCACAGGTTCATCGAGACCCGGGCGTCCGCCGACAGCGTGGCCGGCTCGCGACCGTCCGCGGCGACGAAGCCGCCCCCGGGCGTGGCGGTCACCTGGCGCCGCTCGTCGACGCCGAGGAGCGCCCCGTCGGCCCCGACACGGCAGATGCCCCGGGTAACCGGAGACGGGCCGATCACGGCGTCAGCCAGCCGGTAGCCCACCAGTGCGTTGGCGTCGCCGTGAGCCCGGAGGTGCTGGGCCAGCAGGCTGCACCCGTCACGTCCGTAGATGTCGTCTGCGTTGCCCACCCCGTACGGCCCGTCACCGACATGATCGGAGGCGCTCAGGACGGCGTCGACAGTGCCGCGGGGCACCGCCTGGGTGGCGAAGCGGACGTCGACGGCCGATGGCCAGGTGTGTTCGACGTGGTAGCGGATGGCGGGCCCGGTGCTCGGGCCCAGCACCAGCACGATGGTGTCGAAGCCGGCGTCGAGCGCGTCGGAGGCCACCAGGTCGATGACGGCCTCCCCGTGCGAGCCCACCGGCGCCAGGGGCTTCACGCCTCCGTACCGCTTGGCGCGGCCGGCGGCGAGGACGACGAGCGGCAGGCCCGCCCCGCCCGCGCCGTTGCTCATGCGTTCCAGCGGAAGACGGCGCTCGCCCAGGTCATCCCGCCGCCGAAGCCGGTCAGGAGGAGGTTGTCGCCGTCGTGGACGCGGTCGTTCCCTATGGCGTCGTAGAGCGCCAGCGGGATAGAGGCCGAGGAGGTGTTGCCGTAGCGGTCGATGACCACCGCCGTCCGTTCCTCGGGGATGCCCAGCCTCGCGCACGCGGCCTGAATGATCCGCACGTTGGCCTGATGGGGCACCATGAGGGAGATGTCGGCGGGCCCCAGGCCGGCATCCGCCATGGCGCGTTCTGCCGACTCGACGACGACCCGCACCGCGCGGCGGAACACCTCCTTGCCGTCCATGAACAGCGTGCCTCCGTGCTCGCACTTGAGCAGGTGCTTGAGCGACCCGTCGGCATTCAGGTTCCAGCTGAGCAGGCCGCCGGGGCCGTCCACGGGCTCGACGACGACAGCACCGGCTCCATCGCCGACGATGATGGCGATCTTGCGGTCGTCCATGTCGGTGATGCGCGAGAGCGTCTCGGATCCGACGAGCAGCACGGGCCCAGACCCGATGGCAATCAGGCCGGCCACCGTGATCAGGCCGTAGACGAACCCAGAACATGCCGCGTTGATGTCGAACGCCCCACCCCGCGTGCCGAGCCCGTGCTGGACGGTCGGCGCCGTTCCGGGGACGATGCTGTCCGGCGTCGTGGTGGCGAGCACCAGGTGCGAGATCTCCTCGGGCGTGCGCCCTGCACACGCCAGCGCCTCCCGCGCCGCTTCGATGGCCAGGCCGGAGGTCGTCCCCCCGATGTGGCGCTCGTGGATGCCCGTCCGCTCGACGATCCACTCGTCGCTCGTGTCGAGGTTGACCGCCATGTCGGCGTTGGTGACCACCTTGTCGGGCACCGCGATGCCCCAGCCGGTGATGCGAATGCCGGTCACGCAGCAGACCCGGCACGGACGGCGTGAATGCCCACGAATCCAGCGTCCCCGTAGATGATCCCGCCGGTGTTCACGGCCACCCCCGTGCGTGCGCTCGCCACCTGCCGTGCCCCGGCCCGCCCCCGGATCTGCGTGGCCAGCTCGACCACCTGGGCCAGGCCGGTGGCGCCCAGCGGGTGCCCGCGGCCGACCAGCCCGCCGCTGGGGTTCACGACGAGACCCGGCGTGTCGACGCCGGTGGCGCCCGCCTCGGTGGCGGGGCCGGCCTCCCCGGGAGCGAAGAAGCCGAGCGACTCGAGCGCATAGAGCTCCTCGGCCGCCGTGGCGTCGTGCAGCTCCACCAGATCGACCTCGTCCGGCCCGAGCCCGAAGGACTCCCAGGCCAAGTCGGCCGCCTGCGTCAGCCTGTCGTGGTAGTCGAGCAAGCCGTTCCCCGAGCGCGCCACCGAGCCGATGATACGAGGCGCCGCCGCGGGGACGCGGACCGAGGGACCGCCGAGCACGACCGCCGCGGCGCCGTCGGTGAACGAGCTGCACATGAGACGGGTCAGGACGCCGGCCACCTGGGGGGAGGCGAGGACCTCGTCGATGCTGACCGCCCGCTGGAACTGCGCCAGTGGGTTGCGTGCAGCGTGGTTGAACGCCTTGACCGCGGCGGCGGCGATCTGGCGCACGGTCGCCCCGACCTCGGCCATGAGCCGGTGCGCCCACGCGTTGTTGAGACCCATGAGGATGCTCCCCGCCGGGTTGTCGTCCGCATGGCGGCGCTCGTGCAGGTCACGGCGGTACTCCGCCGGCAGCCCGTCCTCGATCCCTGCGATCGTCTCGGACCGGTCACCCGTCCACATCTTCTCGGCGCCGAGCGCGAGCACCGGGCGGTCCTGCACCGTCGCTGCCATCGTCGCCAGGTGGAGAGCGGAGCTCCCGCCGGCACACGAGTTGTCGACGTTGATGATGGCGGCCTCGTTGAGGCCGGCCTTGCGCAGCCAGGTCTGCCCGCGCACGCAGCCCTGGTCGCTCAAGCGCCCCGCCATCGCGTTGCCGACGATGACGAGGCCGAGCTCGTGCGGTGACACGCCGGCGTCGTCGAGAGCCTCGTGCGCCACCTGGTAGGCCATCGTGTCGAGATCGAGATCGCGGCGGCTCATGTCCGTCATGCCGGTCCCCAGGATGGCCACGTCGGTCCCGCTCACGCCGGTGCCCCCGTGAGGATCCGCTCGTCGTCACGGACGAACGCGGCGCGCAGCAGGCCGAACTGCTCGACGGCGGGTGAGCCGGCCACCATGACGACGATATGGC
Source organism: uncultured Acidimicrobiaceae bacterium (assembly GCA_963730395.1). Classification (GTDB taxonomy): domain Bacteria; phylum Actinomycetota; class Acidimicrobiia; order Acidimicrobiales; family RAAP-2; genus Bog-473. The sequence continues at coordinate 463,759 of CAVSSK010000021.1, forward strand.
GCGCCCCGGCCTCGGCGTAGCGGCGCAGCGCGCGGGCGCAGGTGTCCGGCGACCCTGCCACCAGGTGGCGCCCGAACGCCTTGGCCGGCAGCCGGTAGAGCTGCGAGAGCCAGGCTGCGCCGCGTGCCGGCGCCTCGTCGTCGCCCACGCAGGCGAAGACGACGACGCCGGGCTCGACGGCGTCGGGATCGCGTCCGGCCTCGGCCGCCTCACGCCGCAGGGCGGTCACGGCGGGCGCGTAGTGGTCGGGCGCGATGAACAGAGGGATCCAGCCGTCGCCGACCGCCGCGGCGCGGCGCCGGGCCGCGGCGCTGGCGCCGCCGAACCACAGGGGCACGGGCGTCCCCACGGGCTTCTGGACGTACTCGGAGGCCGGTGCAACGGGGTCCCAGGCTTCCCGCAGGCGGGCGACGCCCTCGTCAATGAGCCGTCCCCGGCGGTGGAAGTCGACTCCGGCCCGCTCGTACTCCTCCTCGTGGCTGCCCACGCCGAGCCCGAGGACGAGGCGGCCGCCACAGAGGAGCTGGAGCGCCGTCGCCTGCTTCGCCACGGCGGCCGCCTGGCGCAGGGGCAACTGCAGCACGCAGGTCCCGAGGGTCGGTCGGACCGTCGCCACGGCCGCCACGGCCAGGGTCGTCAGCGCCTCGCCGATTGGGTGAGGCCAGTAGAGATGGTCGACGGCCCAGAGAGAATCGGCGCCCGTGCCCTCGGCCCTGCGGCACAGCTCCACCAGGTCGGCCGCACTGTTGGTAGTACCAGGGGTACCACCCCCGTGCGATGCGAGTTCTCCCTGCGTGGTGGCAGGGAGGATGAGCCCGAGGGAGGGACGGGGAACTCCATTTCCTACCGGGGTCACACCGACATATTACGCCGGAAGCGACGCCTTTTCCTATTCCGAGACCACCGGTGGGTCGACCGCACCGATTGCCCCACCGGGCAGCCCGAGGACGGACAGCGTGCAGCGGGCCTCGCAGATCGCACGCCCGTCGTCATCGGTGAGGGCGATCCGCCACACCTGCACGGTCCGGCCCACCCTGATGGGCGTCGCCTCGGCGGTGAGGTGCCCCTCCCGCACGGAACGCAGGTGGCTTGCGTTGAGCTCTATCCCGACGACGTTGCGGCCGGGGCCGGCGGCCAGGGCAGCCCCGAGACTGGCCGCCGACTCGGCGAGGAGGGCCGAGACACCGCCGTGGAGGATCCCGTAGGGCTGGTGGACGCGCCAGTCCACCGGGATTCGCAGGACGACGCGGTCCGGCCCGGTCTCGAGGAATTCGACGTCGAGCAGGTCGTGGATGCTCTGGCGGCCACCAGCGAATGCCGCGGCGTCGCTGCCTGGGATGGAAGGGGGTGTGGTCACCGCCGGATGTTAACGGCGCGCCGATAGCCTGAGCGCGTGCCCGACATGGTCGACCTGCGCAGCGACACCGTCACCCGGCCAACGCGCGCGATGCGCCGCGCCATGGCCGAGGCTGAGGTCGGTGACGACGACTACGGCGAGGACCCGACCGTGCGGGCCCTCGAGGAGACGTTCGCGCAGCGTGTCGGCAAGCCGGCAGCACTCTTCACGTGCTCGGGAGTGATGGCCAACCAGATCGCGATACAGGTGCTCTCCCAGCCGGGCACCGCCGTCGTGGCGGGACGACGCCAGCACGTGGTCGCGTACGAGTACGGCGCGGCGGCGAAGAACGCCGGGGTGCAGTTCATCCCGCTCGAGGACGAGGGCGGCATGCTACGGGCCGACGACGTCCGCCGGGCCCGCGACGCATCGGCGTACCACCAGCCGGTCGTCTCGCTCGTCAGCATCGAGAACACGCACATGGCGGCGTCGGGGGCGCCCTGGACGGCAGCCGGCCTGCACGAGCTCCTCCAGGCGGCCGGCCCAGTCCCGGTCCACATGGACGGCGCTCGCTTGTTCAACGCGGAGGCCGCCACGGGCGTGCCCGTGGCCGAATGGGCCGCGGGCACCACGACCGTCATGTGCTGCCTTTCCAAGGGACTGTGCGCACCGGTCGGTTCGCTCCTGGCCGGTGAGGCCGATGCGATCGCCGAGGCCCGCTCGGCGCGCAAGCGGCTCGGTGGGGGCATGCGCCAGGCGGGTGTCCTCGCCGCACCGGGCCTGGTGGCCTTGACCGAGATGGTGGAGCGGCTCCCCGAGGACCATGCCCGCGCCAGGAGGCTCGCTGACGCGGTGGCGCACCGTTGGCCGGGCTGCGGCCTCGACCCCGCGCTGGTCAGGACGAACATCGTGACGTTCACCCACCTCGAACCGGACAAGCTGCTGGCGCATCTGGAGGGTCACGGCGTGCTCGCGCACGCGATCGCGCCGGAGACGGTCCGTTTCGTCACGCATCACGACGTCGACGATGCCGGCATCGAGCGCGCCATGGCCGCGCTCGATTGCGCGCCCAGCGGTGCGCAATGAAGGTGCGCATCGGGATCAGCGCCGGAGGCCAGAGCCTCGGACCCGACGCCACGGTCGCGCTGGCGCGGGGGATCTCCGAGACCGGTTTCGACTCGCTCTGGCTGCCCGAGGTGCTCACGCGGCCCGGGCCCGACCCCCTGGTCGGCCTGGCCTGGGTCTCGGGTGCCTGTCCGGGGCTGAAGATCGGGACGACCATGCTGCTGCCCGGGCGCAACCTTGTCTGGCTCGCCAAGGCGGTGGCCACGCTCGACGTGCTCTCAGGGGGTCGCTTCCTCCTCACCTTCGTGCCCGGGCTCGCCATCGGCGGGGAGCGCAGCGCGATCGGCATCCCGACGGCCGAGCGGGGCGCGCTGATGGACGATGCCCTGCCGGTGCTGCGCCGTCTGTGGGCCGGCGAAGAGGTCACCCACGAAGGTCCCGCCGGGTCGTTCGCCGCCGTGTCGGTCTCGCCGCAGCCGGTCCAGGACCCCTTCGACGTGTGGCTCGGTGGCAACCTCCCCGCTGCGCTCGAGCGCTGCGGGCGTCTCGCCGACGGATGGATCCCGGCGTTCTGCACGCCACGAGATGCCGCCGAGGGCAAGGCGGTGATCGAGCGGGTGGCAGCGGAGCACGGGCGGTCCATCAGCCCCGAGCACTTCGGGGTCAGCCTGGCCTACGCACCCGAGGGGACCGACGTGGCGGCCCTGGCCTCGTCGCCCCTGGCCCGGCGGGCGCGCGGGCGACCGCTCGAGCAGATCATCCCGGTGGGCCTCGGCGGCCTGCGGGCGACGCTCGAGGAGTTCCTGGCGGCCGGGTTCTCCAAGTTCATCGTGCGCCCGATGGCGCCTCCGGACGAGTGGCGGTCCGAATTGGACCGGCTCGCCGGCGCGGTCGGCGGCCTGCAGACGTAAGGCGCCGGATCGCCACCGGCCCGCGGTTGCGCCCGGCTTACCCGCTGACGAGAAGGAAACGGGGCTGGTACGAGTGGACGTTCTTCAGCAAGACGGGGAAGCCGACCGTCGTGTCGATGTCGTAGGAGACGACGAGGTCGCTGGCGTTGGGTGAGAGCTCGGGATGGAACGTCGGTGAGTAGGCGATCTCCCCGGGATATTGCCGGAGATCCGGAATTGTGTAGACGGGTGCGGGTGCGGTCCACGGGCCCTGGGGAGCCTCGGCATACGAGAGATCGACGGTGGTGTCGTTGATGACACCGTCGGGAATGGAAACGCCGATGTACCCCGTTCCGTCGGGATTCGGCGTGACGCCCGTGAGGAGATTGACCGTCGGCACGACGACGGCGGAGGTCTCGTCGGGGACCCAGTTCGATCCGTTCCAATACTGCCAGGCGGCCACGTCCAACGAGTCGACCACTGGCACGCGCGCAACCTTTATCCCTTCGACGGTCTGATGCTCGGGGTCGCGGGTCGTGCCGTAGACGAACAAGAACCCGCCGCTCTGGACGGTGGCCTGGCCCCACTCGGTCGTAAGGTCGGCCGGAAGGGACACGATCGAGCTGAGCGTGGGCATGTGTCCCCCCTGCAGCGACATCACGGCGATCGCTGAACGCCCCGTGTACGCCAGTGTCAGGATTCCGTTCGGCCCAGAGAACTCGCTCAAGAAGATCATCTGGTCCTGGCCTTGTGTGTAGGTGGCGAAGGCGTTCCACTCCGCTGGCTTTGGATTGGTATCGGGGATCAGGCTCGAGGGTAGCGTCATAGGAGCCCACGTAGTCCGGCGCCAGCTGCGGGAGCACACCCACGAGCTCGCTGCTGTTCGCCATCCCCGTGATCGTGGCGGTACCGTCCGGCTTGCGCCGTGCCGATCAAGGTGTCGGAGAAGACGAAGGACTCTCGACCGTCCGGCAACTTCGTGGAGTAGGTCGCATCGCCTCCCACCCAACCCGGGCCCAGCTGACTCGAGAAGAGAGCGTCGAGGGATTGGTCCGGAACGGCGCTGGGCGGTATGGAGGGTGCCAACCCTGAGCTCCCGGGCGCCCAACTCTGGCCGCCGGACGACGGCTCCACGACCGGGGCCGTCGTCGTGGCCCCGCCGACACCCTTCTGAGCTCCTGCATGCGTGCCCCCGGGCCGACTGGGGGAGGCCGTCTGAGCGGTGGGACCGGAGGTGAGCACGAAGCCGAGGCCCACGGCCGCGGCGAGCACGACCAGGGCAACGAAGACGGCCGCGCGGGCAGGGCGTCGCCGCCCGCGGCCCGGTCCGGACGCTGCGCCGTGCTCGGGTGGGAATGCAGTCGTCATCGGAGCGAGCAGACGATCCGCTCACAGCTCTCGCGCACCAGCTGTCATCACCTCCTCGTGTCCTCCAACCCGGGCAAAACGTAGAGGAAAGAGCGCCGAGTGTGCGGGCGGGGCGTGAGGTTCGACGGCATACGGGTGGGCCCAACTGGGGCGGAGCCGCAACGACGCGACTCGATCGTGCCGGAAAGCGGGATCGAAGGGATCGCGGCACCTCTACTCTGGTCCCATGCCCGAGCGCCCACTCACCCTCATGGCCGTCCACGCCCATCCCGACGACGAGGCCATCGGGACCGGCGGCATCCTCGCCCGCTACGCCGCCGAGGGTGTGCGCACCGTGCTGGTCACCTGCACCAACGGCGAGCTGGGCGACGGGCCAGGGGGCGTCAAGCCGGGCGAGCCCGGTCACGACACCTCCGTCGTCGTGCCGCTGCGTCGGGTCGAGCTGGAGGCCAGCTGCGAGGTCCTCGGCGTCTCGCACCTCGAGCTGCTCGGCTACCACGACTCGGGGATGATGGGCTGGCCGCAGAACGACGCTCCCGGCTCCTTCTGGCGCACGCCGGTGGAGGAGCCGGCGCAACGGCTCGCCGAGCTGATGCGCCGCTACGAGCCACAGGTGGTCGTCACCTACGACGAGAACGGCTTCTACGGCCACCCGGACCACATTCAGGCGAACCGGGTCACGCATGCCGCGCTCAACGAGTGTGGGGTTCCGGCCAAGCTGTACTACACGGCGGTGGCGCGCTCGACGCTACGTGGGTTCCGCGACGTCATGGCCCAGGCCGGAGTCGAGCCGCCGGCCGAAGTGGAGGAGAACCCCGACTTCGGCACTCCCGACGAGCTCATCACGACCACCATCGACTGCAGTGCCGTGGCAGGGCGTAAGTACGCGTCACTCGCCGCACACGCCAGCCAGAGCGACAACATCTTCTTCTTGCAGATGGGCGAGGAGCTGTTCTCCTCCATCATGGGATCGGAGAGCTTCGTCCGGGCCGTCGATTCGACCCGGGCGCCGGTGCCAGAGGACGACCTCTTCGCCGGGCTGCGCTGACCACGCAAGCCCGAATCCGGGCCCGCGCCCCAACCGGGAGAAAGGGACGCAGGCCCGGTTCGGAGTGGTCCCTACGTCGCAGTCCGGCCGGGGTCGAGCCGGGGCGAGCATCGGGGACCGATCCGACGAGGCAGCGGCCCGCGGCGAGCATGAGCACCGTCCGGGTCACCACCTCGACCCTGCACGCCGCCCTGGCGAAGGGGGTGGGCCACGATTCCCTGAAGGCGAAGAGCACCAGGAACCCGGCGATGGTCAGGAGGGAGGACCCGATCAACCCGGATGCGGGCAGGGTGGCGGTGGTCAGCCGTCATTGCGGACACGACAGGGGTACGGGCCGGGTCGGCTCCGGGATTGGCCGGGTGTGGTGAATCCGCTTGGCGGTGCCGCCCGTACACCTGGTCGTGCGACAATTGCGCGTGGTCGAGGGCGAGCTTTCCGACGAGGCCCTTCTGGCCGGCATGGCCGTGGGGGAGCGGGCCGCCGCCGTCTCCTTCGTGCGCCGCTACCAGCGCCGGGTCTTCGGCCTGGCCCACTCCATGACCGGCGACGCCGGGGTGGCCGAGGACGTCGCCCAGGAGGCCATGATCAGGGTCTGGCGCCACGCTCCGGTGTTCGACCCCCGGCGGGGCTCGGTGGCATCGTGGGTGCTCACCATCACGCGCAACCTCGCCATCGACGCCCTGCGTCTACGGCGAGCCGTGCCGACGGACCCCGACGACTTCGCCGCCTCGGCCTTGCGCAGCGACGAGCACAACCCGGAGGACGCCGCGCATCGGGGTGACGCGCGGCAGACGGTCCGGGCTGCCCTGGCGGTCTTGCCCGAGGAGCAGCGCCGGGCGGTGGTGCTGGCCGCCGTCTACGGCCGCACGGCACTGGAGATCAGTGAGGCCGAGGGCATCCCCCTCGGCACCGCCAAGACACGCATCAGGACTGCCCTCATCCGTTTGCGGGCCGCGGTCGAACCATCAGAGGGGGTGGGCGATGAGCGATGACGCCAGGGAAACTGGATGTGACGCGTACCGGGACGACCTGGCTGAGCTCGCGCTCGGCGTGCTCACCGGTCGCGCCCGTGCGCAGGCGCTGTCCCATGTGGAGTCCTGCCCCCGCTGCGCCGATGATCTGGAGCAGTTGTCCCGCGTGGCCGACACGGTCGTGCAGGTGGCGCCGGAGGCGGAGCCACCGATGGGATTCGAGATGCGGCTGTTCGAGCGGATGGGCGTGGCGGACGTGCGCCGCCGGCCGCGCCGGATCCGGCCCTCGCACTGGGTGCCCGCCGCGGTGGCGGCGGCCGCGGCGGCCCTCGCCCTCGGGCTCGGACTGACCCTGACGTCGTCCCCGGCCCCGACCGCCATCGCGCCGGTTCACCACGGGCAGGTGATATCGGCCGACTTCGTCGAGAACGGTGCCGCGGTCGGACGGGTCGCAGCCGGCGGTGGCACTCGGCCCTGGTTGTCGATGATGCTGGCCGACTCGACGGCGCGGGGGACGGTCAACTGCGTCGTGGTGACCGCCGACGGCGTGACGCACCACGTCGGGACCTTCGTCGCGAAGAAGGGTTACGGGGCCTGGATCGCCCCCCTGCACGTCGACCCCACCGACATCCGCACCGCCGAGGTGGTGTCGCCCAGCGGGACGGTCATCGCCACCGCCTCGCTGGGCTGACGCCTCTAGTTAGTAGCGGTACGTGTCGGGCTTGTAGGGGCCCTCGACCGGAACGCCGATGTAGTCGGCCTGCTCCGGGGTCAGCTTGGTCAGCTTGACGCCCAGGGCATCGAGGTGCAGGCGCGCCACCTTCTCGTCGAGGTGCTTGGGCAGCACGTAGACGTCGTTGACGTACTGGCCGGTCTGGGTGAACAGCTCGATCTGCGCCATGGTCTGGTTGGTGAACGAGTTGGACATCACGAAGCTGGGGTGCCCGGTCGCGTTGCCCAGGTTCAGCAGCCGGCCCTCGGACAGGATGATGATGGCGTGCCCGTCGGGAAACACCCACTTGTCGACCTGCGGCTTGATGTTGATCCGCTCGATTCCGGGCGTCTTGGCCAGGCCCGCCATGTCGATCTCGTTGTCGAAGTGGCCGATGTTGCCGACGATGGCCTGGTGTTTCATGGCCGCCATGTGCGCGGCGGTGATGATGTCCTTGTTGCCGGTGGTGGTGATGATGATGTCCGCTTTCGGGAGGATGTCCTCGAGCGTGGTGACCTGGAATCCCTCCATGGCGGCCTGCAGCGCGCAGATCGGGTCCACCTCGGTCACGACGACACGGGCGCCCTGGCCGGCGAGCGACTGGGCGCACCCCTTGCCGACGTCGCCGTAGCCGCAGACGACCGCGACCTTGCCGCCGATCAGCACGTCGGTCGCACGGTTGATGCCGTCGACCAGCGAGTGGCGGCAGCCGTACTTGTTGTCGAACTTCGACTTGGTGACGGAGTCGTTGACGTTGATCGCCGGGAACAGGAGCTCACCCTTCTTGGCCATGTCGACCAACCGATGCACGCCCGTCGTGGTCTCCTCGGTGACCCCCTTGATGCTGTTGGCGATGGAGGTCCAGCGTCCCGGGTCCTCGGACAGGCAGCGCGTGAGCACGGACAGGACGACCGAGAACTCCTCCGACTCGGCCGTGGACGGGTCGGGGACCGTGCCGGCCTTCTCGAACTCGACGCCCTTGTGCACGAGAAGGGTGGCATCGCCGCCGTCGTCGAGAATCATGTTGGGTCCGCCCTCGCCGGGCCACAGGAGAGCCTGCTCGGTGCACCACCAGTACTCCTCCAGGGTCTCCCCCTTCCAGGCGAACACGGGCACGCCCCGGGGGTCGTCGACGTTGCCGTCGGGCCCAACCGCGACAGCGGCCGCGGCGTGGTCCTGCGTCGAGAAGATGTTGCAGCTGGCCCAACGCACACGGGCGCCCAGCGCGGTCAGGGTCTCGATGAGCACGGCCGTCTGCACGGTCATGTGGAGGGAACCGGTCACACGGGCGCCGGTCAGTGGCTGGCTTGCGGCGTACTCGGCCCGCATGGCCATCAGACCGGGCATCTCATGCTCGGCCAGCTCGATCTCCTTGCGGCCGAACGGGGCCAGCGACAGGTCGGCCACCTTGTAGGGGAGGGGTGAAGTCATGACAGCTCCTTTGGGTCGGATGAACGTGCGCAGGCGCGCATCATTGCGGCGGGCCAGACGGCGGAAGCGCAACGCACGTGCTCCGACCTCTGTCGGAGGCCGCGTACCCGGGCACAACATTACGCGATGTGACGAGGAGGGTGGGCACACTCCCTCGTCACGGCTCCCGCCCGGGCCGGATCCCTATGTCAGGGCAGGGAGCGGCAGGGGCGCGGGTCGTTTCCGGAGGCAGACCCAGGCGGTGACCAGCAGCGTGCCCGCCTGCGCTGCGAGCACCACGACGCCGAAGACGGCCGCACTGGGGTGGGTGAACGCAGCAGGCCAGGAGGCATGCCGATCCCGAGCAAGGAGCGGTGGCCACGGCCGTGCCACGCCCAGCGCGATCCCACCGTTGATGACGATGCCGGTGGCGCCGGCGATGGACATGGCGGCTCCGAGCGCGACGAGCAGGAAGGCAGGGACGCGACGCTCTGTCCGAGCACGGCGCCGATCGTTCCTCGGAAGGCGACGAGGGCGCCGGTCACTAGCCAATCCCATTCCGAGCGTGGCCGAGGACCACAAGACGACGGTGCGCCGGCTGGCGTTGACCCTCACGTAGGGAAAGATCAGAGTGCTGACGGCGAGGAGGTACTCACGGCGTAAGCACCAGGTAGACGCCCTTTGACGGCAGTGCCGCCAAGTCGTACCGGGTTGCGGCGGATTTGGTCAGTTCAATCGGGGCGAGCAGGATGTCGAGCTGCACCAAGATCCCGAGCAGCACGAGGGCGAGCCAGGTCGAGGTCAGGGACGTCATGTCCCTCTGGATCTTTGCCGCCTTGGTGTTCGGGCGTGGGACGGCGATCAGCGCAACCGCCGTGGCGACTGCCAGCCCGCCCGCCAAGCCACTCATCCCCCAGAGCAAACCTGCGAACGTCCCCAGGAGGATCCGCACGGTCCCCTCAAGGAACAGGTTCCCGCCCATGGCGTCGAACTCTGGAGTGCGATCAGGGATCCCCGGCGGATGGATAGAGGAATAGCCACGATGACCTGCGCGGCGACGAATACGACCGCCAACGTCGGCAGGTGCAATCCCCAGGCGATGATCGGCGACAAGACTGCACCCGCGGCCGCCAGCATGGCGTATTGCGCCGCGGTGACTCGCATCGGCGGGGCTCCGTCGACCTCTAGCGCCGCCGCTCGGAGGGGGATGCCTGACGGGATCAGAGAGGCCACGAAGAAAAGGCCGAACAGCGTCGACAGACCAGCAAATCCCTGGTGGTGGAGGTGCCGTGACAGCGCGGCGAGCACGATCACCGTGGAGACCCCGATGGAGACTGTGCCCCCCCAGAGCAGCAACGCCCCAGTAGTGGTTCGAAGCCCGGTTGGCACCTCAACCGAAGTTGTCGCGCCGAAGTCTGTGGCGGACGCCAGCGACTCAGTCACAGGTGCAGACGCGTAATAAGTTCCGGGCTTCCTGTCGTCTGGACGCAGATCGACGCGTGCAAAGGCTCCAACGATGCAAAGTTGAGAAGCGACGATGCCGGCGACTCCGACGATCGCCGTGGACCATTCGGTCACTCTCCTCCTTTGTCCCTCCTCCAAGGCTCCGTAAAGGCTGTCACCGTAGGCGTCTGGGAGCCAAATTATCGATCAATTGTTCGCCAGTTGTTTCTCGGATTACCCTGCGAAACCGCCAATAGCATATGACGAGGGCTGGAAGCAACGATCTACTGGGGGTATCCTTCGGCGAGGTTAGGGGTAGTTGGGAAGTCTGGGGGACTGGAGGCGATGCAGGAGTGGGATACCGTCCGGCCTGTTGGCGATCGGGGCGAGCACATGTACGAAAGCGGCCTGTAGCCCAGATACCGTGGGGCCAACTCGACCGTGGCCGGCGCTATGACAGGTGACGCCGCTAAGTTGACGGTCATCGTCCCCGCCTTCAATGAGGCGGATCGCTTGGCTGAGCGAGCCACACGATTCGAGGTCGCGGTTGAGAGTGGAGTGCTGTGCCCACGCACGACCGAATTGATCGTCGTCGACGATGGAAGTACCGACGAAACGGGATGGCGAGCTCAAGAACTCTTGGCTGCGACGTTCCCACGCCTTCGCGTGCTGCGACTCCACGAGAACGCCGGCAAGGGTGCAGCGGTGAGGCTGGGCACGGCGGCAGCAACGGCTCCGGTGGTGCTCTTCATGGATGCCGACTTGTCCGTGGACCCGACCGAGATTCCGCGCTTGGTCAAGGCGATTGGCCCAGCGGACATTGCGATTGGGTCAAGAGCACACGCCGAGTCCGTCGTTGAGGTCGACGGTGTTCAACGGAAAATCATGGGGCGGACATTCAACATACTGGTGAACGCGTTGACCAAAATGCCCTTTCGCGATACGCAGTGTGGCTTCAAGGCATTTCGTACTCCGCTTGCGCGGATCTTGTTTCATCTCATGAAGGTGCAAGGGTTTGCATTTGACGTCGAGGTTCTCTGTCTCGCTCGCCAGCTGCGAATGGAGGTCGCAGAAGTGGCTGTGAGGTGGCATGAGGTGAGCCAGAGCAGAGTGCGGCCTCTAGCCGATCCGTTGTCGATGACGCGGGACGTGCTGAGCGTAACGATGAGGCGCGAATGGCCCGGCATGCCGGCTCTTACAATTAAGCCCAGTTCCACGGAAAGGCGGCGATCGCGCTCTCGGATTGTGGGCGAGCTGCACCGAGCACTCGGACCAACTTACCCGATTGTAACGTTGTCAGGGGATGAATCGGTTGTTCTTCTGCCACTATGCAGCCCCATGCAAGTGCAAGACGTCGCGACGCGATTGCGAGGACTGTCAACCAGCCTGACGGTCCGCGAGCGCTCCGTTTCTATTGCGCAGTTGACGGATCTCGTTCCGTTCAACTGGGTTGACGGTGAGAACGACGGACTGATCATCGCGTCAAACAGCAGGGTCACGGAGCCGGTCACGCTCACGCCTGTCGAAGGCTGGGAGGCATTCAGAGCGAAACCAACGCAGCCGCGGAGTCGAGCGATCACATAGCCGAGCTGCGCTGGTACGAATAGTCCACGCTGGCATGAAGTGGTCAGCGGGCGGTTCCAGTCGTTGATCCTTTGGGAATCCAAAACCCTAGAGTTTCTCAAACCCGACGCGAGAGATGTCTTGCGCGTCGATTTGTCCTATTTAGCAGACCACAACGTCGGCTCTTCCACCTGCGACCCTGTTTACGATGAACGACTGACCTCTTCAATTACTGCGATCCACTTGTCAATGGTCGATCGCCAATCGAATTGGGTAGACCGTTGTCGTGCTGCATCCCCCATCCTCTGGCGTGTCTCGTTATCTAATGCCAGATCAACCCAGGCGTTCGCCAAGGCGGTGACGAGGTGTTCCGCCTCAGCGCGAACGAGAACTCCCGTGACGCCGTCTTCGACGGCATCCCGAATGCCGGAAGCATCGATTGCCAGAGTCGGAGTTCCGAGTGAGGCCGCCTCTAGCACGCTGATGCCCCAACCTTCGTGACTTGACGCGCTGATGAGCATCCAGGATTCGCTCAAGAGCTCAGTTTTCTCCTCCTCGGTGACCCTCCCGACCATTTGAGTCCTGGGAATCCTCGATGCCATCTTTCTCAAATTCTCGAATTCTGGTCCGTCCCCCGCTACGACCAAGCGTCCCGGAATCCGTTCGGAAGCGAGCTCCCATGCCCTGAGGAGCAGAGCGGTCCGTTTTTGGGGCACCAACCTGCTTAAGGAAAGGTACAAAGGCTCTGCGGACTTCGTAGGAGCGCAGTCAATCGCATTGTCGATACCAGGTTCGATTACACGGATGTGCGAAGGGTCGACTCCGATCTCTTCCAGGCTGACCGCGGTGGATCGAGAGATCGCAACGAAAATTGTGTTCCGATAAATCTTCGGCATGATCCGGGTCTCGATGGTGCGGCATATCGCTGCCACAGTCTTGGGAAAACGGGTGTGCCATTGATCCGCATGAATGTGGTGAACGGCACAGATGGACGGACGTCGTCTCCAGAGCGGCGAAAAGAAAGGGAACCCGTTCTCAGAGTCAATAACCAAGTCGGCACCTCGAAATCGCGTGACACAAGCGAATGGAATCAGTAGATACTGCGAATAGGTACCTCCGGCCTCGACGACCTTGTATTCTCGCTCTGCAACGGGTCCCCCGCATAGCAGGGTGACGTCGTATCCCCGAACCCGAAGTTCCCTAAGGATTCGATCGAACATAACCTCCGCGCCGCCTGCAGAAGGATTTGCTAAGTCGCGCCAAGTCAGGAATACGAGCTTCATTTTTCGATTTCCGTTCGATGGGTCAGCGATCAGAATGTCCGGCAGAAGGGTCACAAGTTCCGAGGATACGCTCCGTGCTAATTGGATCCCCCATAGAGACGATTCCATTTATTGCGCCCATCCCTCTCGCGGTTCATTTGATGTTCGAAAATCTCGCGATACCCCGCGAGGGCTCCTGAACCCACCGCGCGCGCGGTGGCCAGGCGTATCTGCCACGAGGCATCGGCATTGAGGCAGCCGGCCGCCGCCAATACGACCCAGATAGGGAGAAAGAGACCGACGGTGCTGGCGCGCTGGAGCCCGCGAGTGCATGACGTGAAAGCGAAACCGTGAGAGAACCATTTGGCGGACGCGGTCCGTGCCGTGTGAGGATGTCGCCCGCACCATTGCGCTGCCCGGGCTAGTCCCAACCCATCCGTAGTGTCGTACCACCGAACCACCCACAACGATGTTGCGTAGACCCAAGCTCCGTATGCGAGCGGTGAAGTCCGATTCGTCGTAGTGAATAGGAAAGGTCTTCTCATCGAATCCATCGAGTTTCTCGAGGATGGAGCGTGGAACCATAAAAGCATCGGGCATATCGTCGGTATCCCAAACCGAATTGGCGGGAACGCTCGATTCACCACCGAGAATGCAACGAGTTTGACCGGTCCACGGCGACCGAATGATTCCGGCGCACCAAATTGTGTCGCTGTCGCCGGCGAAGATCACGGGGCCCGCCAGTCCGACCTGACTGTTGAGGGCGGCCTCAGCCAGCGCTGCAACAGCGTCGTATTCCACGACGTTGTCATCATCGACCAGGAAACACAATTCGGAAGTGGTAGCTCGCCATCCTGCGTTTCGAGCGCCTGCCAGACTGATTCCAAGCCCGGCGTGCACAATGCGCACGTTCAATCCATCAATGTCCTCAGGATAGGCAGACCGCGTCGGGTCATTGTCAACAACGACCACTTCATCTGGGATACGCGAGCCCTTGCTTAGTGAGTACAGCAATGATTGGAGCATCTCCGGGCGTCGAAACGTGGGGATCACGACGGAAATGGTCGCTCCTTGGCTGCCACTGGCCGTCAGATTCTTCGCGGAGCCCTGATTACTGAGATTGAAGGCTGTTCGGGGTATCTGGGTGCGACCTAGGAGGCGGGAAAATGGGCGCAACAACCCCCCTCTCGTAAGCCTCTGTCCCATCGATCCTGAAGGATATACGCTTTTGGCGGTGGCGAAGGATCGAACCTCCGGGGAGTGGCTCGTAAGACTCGTCTGGCATGGAAGCTTCAAAAGCTCGCGGAATTGTGTGAGCCACACTGTCTTTGAGGGAGCCGCGCTCTCCTCGGGCGATGACGACGTGACGCCAGTCGCAGAGCGTCGACCGGTGTCGTCGAGGACGCAATCTTTGTGATCATTCGGTTAGATAGCTCGGAACGTTCTTCACGCCTACCATGCTGATGATGTCAACCGCGTCCTATTCTGGTGTCGGTTACCTCCGAGTTGTACAACACAAATCCATGCGAAACGAGTGAAGCCAATCTAATGGACAGGAATGATCGAAGCGCCTCCGATGCTGAGTCTATGAGGCGGGCCTGGGATGCTCGGGCGGAATCCGATCCGCTTTACGCGATCGATGCTCGTCGTCGGACGTGGGATATTGACGACTTCTTTTCGCAAGGTCCCAGTCTCGTGGGTGAGATCGTGGATCCAGCTCTGGAGATCCTTTCGGTTGATCCGACCGGTTTGCCGCGTTCTTGAGATCGGATGCGGGATGGGCCGCTTGTTCGAGGGGTTGTCCCTACGCTTCGCCGAAGTATGGGGTATCGATATCTCCGAAAGCATGATCGAACAAGGTCGGGCGCAGTGTCCGGTTGAGGCGAGATGGATCTTGGGTGACGGTGTAACTCTCAAGGGCGTTGAAAGCGAATCGATCGATCATGCGCTCTCGTACGAGGTATTCGGCCACGTCCCTCGACCCTCAATCATCCGAACGTATTTCACGGAAATCCGAAGAGTCCTGAGACCAGGAGGAACGTTCCAAGCGCAGTTACACGGCGGGAGTGATTCAATCCGGCAAGCAATCGTTCGCGGCATGCCCAGACCACTTCGGGTTGCCTCAGCGGCGGTGGTCAGGACGCTTGGAGTATTACCAGTTCAAGGTGACATCGATTCATGGCTCGGCTGTATCGTTCCCCCGGACGAAGCCCTGTCCATATTGACCGAAATTGGGTTCGTCGATAACAACACGTTCAACTCGGACTTCATCGGAGTCCCGCGGGGATCCCCGGTTGGTTACTGGGTGCTGGGTCGTAAGCCGACTGATGCGGGAGATCAGGGCACGACAAGTTTGTTCAGGAATGAAGGCCGTACTGAGGTACCTCGTCGCACAGCAACTATCAGGCCCAAGGGTGGCCGCAGTGACTAGTAACTCGACATCGCGCGATGACTCGTTTGCTCGTGACGAGGATCTGCAGAGCACTCCTCCGACGGGAGAAGACGCTATACGTGTCTTGTACGTTGGTGGAGCACCGCGCAGCGGCAGCACAATCTTGTGCCGGGTCTTGGGTGCGCAACCTGGATTTGTCACGGTTGGTGAGGCATGCTTCGTGTGGCAGTGGGGGGTGATCGAAGATCGTCAATGCAGCTGCGGTGTGCCCTTCTCCTCCTGCTTATTCTGGCGAGATGTGGAGAACCTCGCACCGGGTATCTTTGAAGCTGAATTGGCGCAGGAGTACGCGGCGTATTTCAGCTCAGTTCTCTTGGTATCGCGGCGAACCCCGTGGCTATGGACAAAGGAGGGCCGCAACCGGATTTTGAACGGAGCACCAGCCGGCTATCTCAAGGACTTGTCCCGTCTCTATCGGGCAATCAGGACAGTGTCTGGTGCCAGTGTGATTGTTGACGGGTCCAAGCTTGCGACCTATGACTACCTGCTCAGATTCGTTCCCGGACTCGACGTGACGACGGTCCACCTCGTGCGTGACCCACGTGCTGTTGCATTTTCTTGGCATAGGGAGAAGAAAATAGGCGAGCTCGGTTCGGACGGGCCCAGGTACATGCTGCAACGTCGGACAGTGGAGTCCAGTGTTGATTGGGACCTTCAGAACCTCTCGGTCAATAGGGCGAGTGGTATCAGTGGCGCTCGCGCGCGGCGGCTTCGCTACGAGGACTTTGTCACACGGCCCGCGGAGGTTACTCGGGAGCTCGTCGAATTGATGGGTGAGGCCTTCGTGAGTGACAACCCGTCCGCTAAGGGAGATGTCCTCTTGTCGGGCCAACACATATTTGGCAATCCAAATCGGTTTGAGTCCGGGCGGCTGTCAATAGACATCGATGACGAGTGGCAGACAGCCATGTCCCTCACATCGCAGGTTCTCGTGACATCGATCACGGCACCATTGCTCGCTCGATATCGATATCCGATCGTGTTTCGGAGAGTCACGGCCAAGATCCCTTCGTAACTACAACCTGAGCTGATGTTCATCCGCCCCATCGTGTCTCTTGCGGTTTCGACTTTCGACTGTCACTGCGCTGAGTAGGGCCGCGAGCGCTGTCACCGCAGCGACTTGTGCGACAGGGCCCAGAGCACCTGAGCTCGCAGTATCCACTGCGGCAGGCTGCCAGGCTGCAGCTATGCCCCCAACGAGGAATGCTGCAAATGAGATGACGGCCATCAGGTCGCCACCCCAGCGTCGCGCGAGGAACAACATCGGTAGCGCCACCAAGAACAACGGTCCCCCGATGAGAAGCAGGATAATCGCTTCCGCAGTAAGAAGTAACCAGTGGTTAGGAAGTCTCCTGGGTTCGCAGGGATCCCTTTCAACGCGTCGCGATGGGAAAAGGGCCAGCGCGACAAGCACCACAAGAAAGAGCGCTCCGAGAACGAGAAGAATGCGGAATAGCCGGTCCGATGCCATGCTCAGGCTCACGACGCCCGCACTGCCAGCGGGGATGAGGTAGCCCTGCTGCCACCCATCGATTCGGATGGGTGGCAGTCGCCTTCCTGCCAGCGTGGCAACCCAGCCAGCATTGTAGTTCTGGGCCAGGACCAGATATGTGGCTGGACCGGAGGTGACGGCAACGGAACGAGAGGTGGTGCTCCAGGATTCAACTCGCGCGATCCGGTGGTCAAGCTTCGAAGTTGATTGCACCTGTGAGGGATCGGACGCGACAAGCGACGTTATCTCGAACAAGCTCTTCGAACTGGAGGCTAACTGCGACTCGATTACATGCGTGCCCGCGGCCAAGTGCACAGTGCTCGTACACGTGGTGAACTTCAAGGGAGTCAGGTCGAGCAGATTGCTCAGCGTGCCTGTCGCAGTCGTCTTTACAGATTGGCCGTCGACGATAACTGCGGGACCCTGACCACAACCGAATTTGACCGGCGCCGCCGGGTATCGGGGAATCACCGCATCAGCGTGAAGCCCGGCCACACTCACTGCCGCAAGACCGACGGGCATTGTCATCGCCACGCCCGAAAGCGGTGACAACGAAAGGATCTGAGTGAACTTAACGAATCGGATAGTCAACGTCGTTGTGATGAGCGGTCTGAATGTGACGAGCCCACCATCAGACACCTTAAGGTCCGGACGGTCCCCAGAACTGCTCACAATGGATACCTCGGCTGGCCTTGATGCCAGCTGTGTCGGCTGCAGCAGAATCGAGCTGACAATCGTCGGTTTGCTGAATCGGAGAACGATTGTTGGATGTCGATCGGCCGTGCCGGCGATCCACGGCGCCCCCGAGTGATCGATGAGGTTTTCGGGACGGAAGCGCGGGAGACTCCCCAACCATGAGCTGGCTGAGATCTGAAGCGGGCCAAATGTCTGGGGAAATGTGTCAAGTGTCTGCTCGAGTTCCTGGCCTGGCACTGGGACCGCATAGCCACTGATAACTGCATTCATAGACTTAGGAATATGGAACGCACGCGCCATGTATGGGTCGTCCGTGTTGCTCGACCCGAGGCTTAGATTCGCGTTTGTCAGCGGCCGTGAGAACGCGATCACTTGGCTATTACGGTTCCGGCCAGCGAAAGCGGCCGCTTCGTCGTCGGGTACCTTCATGCTTTCTTGGAAGGACACACCTGGAATCGATATGTGCGTGATGCCAGCGCCCAGGACGATACCTCCGGGTGTTTGTTCTACTGGCCGGACTGCATCGATGGTCACCTTCAGGTATTTGCTGCTTCCGCTCGCAACGGTGAGGCGCACTTGGTGTGACGTTGCAGGCAAGTATCGCGAAACCGAACCCTTCTGAGTTGAGATGGTCACTCGACTCACCGTGGGCTGTGCGCTTGTACCCACCAAGGGCGTCACGTAAATGGTGGAGAGATTCACGGGGTGTTTGAAGGTGATCGAAATCCACTGACCAATGGAATCGTTCTTGGCACTTGCTACCCACGATGACTTCGGGTCACTATCGAAAGCTGAAGCGGGTCCGTCGCTCGATGTGTTAAGCAGCAACGTCGATCCGAATGATGACGCTGAAGTTGAAACCGCGCCGATCGGCGCAGCAACCGTTTCGTGCTGTATGCCGGGCACAACGATGAACGCCCGAGGGACACCCGGAGGGACTTCGATGGCAGTCTGACCGGGACCAAGAAGATACGACTCATTGTCTCTTATCCCACCAAAGGACACGTCTCTGCGTTGGTTGCCGTCAGTGATCGCCCGCGTGGCCTTCGCCCCTGACGATGCCTCCTTGGCCAAGCGGTCGCCTGCCAATACAGAGGCTCTTCCCTGAACGAACCCGGCTGCGCTCAGCGGCAGCAGCGACCCTGCGTCGCCGCTCACGACGACCGGGTCCGCCGCAGGATAGGTCTGCACGAGAGATGCGGCGGTGTCTACCCGGAAGACGTTGATGGGTCGGAGATGCAGATCCGACGCAGAATTGTACACGGGCAGCGCACTGAAATTGGACCTGCGATTGGGGCAGAATGGGCCCGAATGAAGCTACCTCGGTGAGACCGGAAGTCTCCGATAGCACTTGGTGCACTTGTGCCGGTGGGGGGGCCCCGGTGGCCTGAAGGTTGAGGTCATTGCGCTCCACGACGTATTTGATACCGCTTCTGGCCAAAAACTGTGCCAGTCCAGGCTGTGCAGTCCCGCTATCAATGGTCTGTTCGACCGCATCGAGCATTTGAATATATCCGGTTGATCCCAATGGGATGAGGTTTCTCCATTCGACCGAGACGTCAGAGGTCACCTGCAGTGGCTCATCAGTCGGGATTCCCCATGTGTAGTTTCCAAAAGCTGCTCCCGGTACGACAAGAGCGTTCATGTGGCCCTGGTGAGAGTCGAGCCATTGGCCCGCCTGTGTCCAGTACTTGGGAATAGCGGTGAAGCCACCCGACTTGTACGCCTCTCCCTGCCAGAAGGGTGTGGCGGCAAGAACGACAGCGGCGATCGCGATCACTCTCACACCGATGACCAGGGTCGAGGACCCCGTGGACACTCGCGACGAGGTTGGTATGAGGTCACCCAATGGACGTACGGAGACAGACCATGCGAGCCCGAGCACCAACGGAAGCAAGACGTCTGGGGAGAACTTGCTGACATTGCGGAAGGGTGCAAGACCGCCTTGTAAGAGGTCCTGCACCGTGTGTGCGAACGGACCGCCGAATGAACCCGAGTAGCCGATAGCCATGACGACCACACCGAAGGCCAGGGAGGAGACGAGGAAGAGGCGGTCGGGAATACGACGACAAAGGCCTGCAAGCCCGAGCGCGGCAACAACCGACGTTCCGATGATGACGACGGAATTGGACACCAATGTCCATGCACCCCGGATCAGCGGTTGACCGAGGTTGAAGTAGTTGGTCCAGTAGGAAGTTCCCCGCAGCGACTCGAATGCAGAGGTCGTTCTGGTCGTTGCTTCCGAGGTCTCTGTATAGGGTAGGTAGTTGAACCCGTACCTTCCGGCAAAGAACGTTGGGACAATCCACCAGAAGCAACCCAAACCAGCGGCGATGATCCACCATACGGACAGAGCTCGACGTCGGGGTCCGGGTCCTCGAGTCAAGAGCCAGATTGCGGGTATCGGAAGCATGGCCAAGTAGACAGCTGCATTGGCGGTGCCCATCAATGCCACCGTGATCCCCAACGCGCCGCTGCCTTCCTCGGGGATCCCTCCCGCGAGCCGATGACCAGAGGTTGAATGGCCCAGGGAAGGACCACAACGGCTAACAGGTCTATCGACGACGAAACCCATGTGAAGACGATGGGGGCAACGCAGTACGCCACGCCGGCGAGTACGCGGGCCCAGCGCATACCGATCCCGAGCGCTTCTGCCAGGCGAACGACGCCCCAGCATCCGACGGTCAGCAGGAGCGCCAACCAAATCCGTTCTGCACACCAAGTGGGAATGTGTAGAAGCCGGGTCAAAGCGAAAAACAGAGCCATGGGAAAGCCGGTAGGAGGAAAGGCAATCCCAGCGAACAATTTGTTATTCCAAAGATGAAGTCCCGATTCCAGATACGACACTGGCGTCATGACGATGGGAAGCTTGGTGTCGTCCTCGATCAAGCCCCACGATTGCAGGAAGGTGACCGCCAAGAACCCGGTTCCGAGGGCCGCTAGCACCCGTCGATTCAGCGGGTCTGAGCTTGGTGTTGTGGTGGTGTGAAGTGTTTCTTCTTGCGTCACACCAAACCTTCGGAAGGAGCTCATCAGTTGCCGAAGGAAGCCCATCAGTCGCGAGGAGAGGGACCTCAGTCCGTGGATCTCCGTTTCGGTTTTTGACGGAACGTCGTTCACCTGCGTCGTAGTACGAGAACTGCGTTCCAGGTCAAAACTTCCTTGAGCCCGGGCACTCGTACGACGAACTGTGCCCAATCGGGGTAGTAGCGAGGGAAGATCGTGATCAGATCAGCCTGTGGACAGGTTCGTGCCCACTCAAGCACCTCCGCGATATCCAGCCGGAACAAGCTGGTTCCGAACCGATTCTTTGGAGCGTGCCCATGCTTATGCTCATATCGCACTGCCGCACGATCACCGCCGAGATAGTGCCATGGTGACGTTTCGTGTCCGCCAAACGGTGAGTACCAATTGGTGAACGCTAGGAAAATAATGCCACCAGTTCTGACGACTCGGATCAACTCCGAGAAAAAAAGTCTTGGATCCGTTACGTGTTCAATCACATTGGATGAGTGGCTGATGTCAAACTCTCCATCGGGGAAGGGCAACCGCATGCCATCGCCGATGATTCCGTACCCGAGAGCTTGTCCCGTCGGAGTCATCTCCTCCCAGAATGGCTCAACGAACACACTTTCAGATCCGGCGCGTCGGAACGCCTCGGCAAAGTACCCCGACCCTCCTCCGACATCGACCACTCGATGCCCAATCACCGGGCTGTAGCGTTTCACCAGCTCGACGGTGTCATCAGCAAGAAGTGTGTAGAACGCATGCGGATCTTTGTATTGGGTCCGGAACCCCCTCAAAAGTCTGAAGGAGCGATTGAGCTCGCCCATGAACGTTTCGTTCCGGGCGTTCCCGTCTGTCTGGGGTGTAGCTGATCCAATGAGAATGCGGTGGTCGTCCATGTCCGGCATTACACAATCTCTGCTCGCCAAATTCGAGGTGTACCGTGAATGGCAAGACACGGACCATCAGCCCCACGGAAGACGCAAAAGTCCATGTCAACGGCACTTACCGCCCAGGGATTCGCGCCCACGGTTTTACCGCTGCTCGGTTCACGTCCCATGGCAGCGACAGAGTAGTCGTTCGCGAAGGCGCGATTTTGGTCGCTCTTCGACCGGGGTCGGGTACGGCCTTCGATTTCGATCGGATGCGTTGGAGATCAGCGCACTCGTACCGACCGACCCCAAACGTACAGAAATCCTCGTCTTGGTCGAGGACCCCTGCGCTGCCGAGTAGCGCTTCACCCAATGGCAATGCTCACAGGATCCCTCTGACTGCAACTTGGTTTCAGGTGTCGAAAGTCAGAATTCACATCTCCTCCAACGCCGTTGAAGTCGGCTCGCCGGAGCCAAGTTTCTTCTTATGTGACCTCGCCCAACCATCTGCCAACAGTGCACTCACAACGGCGGCGAAGGCCACGGCTGATGCTGCCTGTGCAACCGATCCGAACGCGCCGATGTTCGACCCGGTCAGCATCGCAGGTTGCCAGGCTGCCGCGACTCCCGCAGCCATGAAGGAGGCGAACGCAATATACGCCAGGACCCGCCCTCCCCATCTACGACCTATGGCGAGCAGCGGCAAAAGCACGATTACCAATGGCCCCGCTACAACAGCTATCACCGCTGCGCTGAGAGCCAGCAGCAGCCAGAAGTTCGGCCACGTCCTGGTGGCTGCCACATCAGGCTCTTCGCGGCGTGATGGAACGAGCGCCAGCACGACCAGTGGAACCAGAAGCAATCCTCCAAGGACGAGAAGCAACTGATAGAGCGAATTTGTCTGCACCGATAGCGTGACCGTTCCCGCCTGGCCGGCCGGCACCAGATATCCCTGTTCCCACCCGTCCACTCTGATCGACCGCAACTTTTGGGTGCCCATGGTGGCGGACCAGGACGAGTTGTAGTTCTGTGAAACCACGACGTACGTTGCGGGACCTGCACCGACCTTGAGCGTTCTAGTTTCGGCACCCCATCTCTGGACCGAGACAGACCGTGGAGTGATTCGGGCGGAGCCAGTGCTTTCGGCGGGCTGTAACACCAGTGAGGTGACCTCGAATGGCCAGGGATCCACAGACTCAAAGGCGTGGGCCCCAGCATTGAGTCGTAGACCGCTCGATGGCGTGCAGATGGTGAATGGGATCGGCTCGAGATTGATGAGAGCACCGATTGTTCCGGTTGAAGAAGTCTGAATTGTCTTACCGTCAATCTGCACCGGCGGCCCGTGTCCGCAGGACAACGTAAATGCCTTGTTCATGTCTGGGCGAGGTACCGGCGTGGTCTTGAGTCCCGCAACGCTCACGGAGGAGAGCCCGACCGGAAGTCTCAGGCCTTGAACCAAGTTGGGTGCACTCAAATCTTGTCTCGCCGCCTGCACGAACCGAATGATGACAGAGTCCGTGAAAACGCTGGGAAATGTGATTAGGCCATCACGTGGCACACGGACCAGAGTGCGTTTGCCGCCAGCCGTGATGGAAACCTCAACGGGCCGCGCAGCCACCGACGAAGCGGTCAATCTGATGGAGTCGATGGGGCGGTTTCCCTGCCAGCTAATGTCTATGGAAGGAGTGTGGTCGCCCACTTGAGCGATCCATGGCATGCGCGAACCGTCGACCAGGTTTTCGGCGCGGAACCGCGGTAACCCCCCCAGTGTCGAGCTCGCAGTCACGACAAGGCCGCCAGCAGGAATCGGATTCAACGTCTGAATCAGCGAGTTCAGCAGTGAAGAGGGTAAGGGGATAGCAGAGCCATTGCCCTTCGCCGCCTCAGATTTTGGGAGCGAGAATTTGCGATTCATGTCGACATCGTCGGAGGAGGTGAGTCCGAGCGAAAGATTGGGGTTCTCAACGGGGCGGACCATGGAAACAACCGCTGACGGCGATGTTGGAGACGAAAAGATCGCTGATTCGTCGTTCGGCATGAGCATGCGTGGCTGGAACAAAACGCCGGGTATTGCGATCCCAGATATGCCTGCCCCCGACACGATGTCCTGGGAACTTCGCGTTGCCGATTTGACCCCAGTGATCGTTACTCTCAGATATCGAGTGTAGCCAGCGGACACTGAAAGACGGTATGACTTGTGTCCCGGTAACAACCTTCTGCTCACGGTACCTCGATCGGTTGTGACTTGCAGATTGTCGATGGTGATGGCACTGGCTAGCGGCGTCACCGTGATCTGAGACACGCGGATTGCCTTATCGAAGGTTATTGCTACCCATTGCCCAAGGGAGTTGTCCGCTGCATCGGCAATCCAGGAAGTGAACGGGTTGTTGTCGAACGCCGAAGCGGGACCTTCGCTGGGTACTACTTGCAAGGGAGTTGCGCCGTACGAAGATGCCGATACTGACTTGGCGCCCACCGGCGCCGACACCGTCAGATGCTGAGTGCCTGGCACGACGTCGAATGAGTTAGGAACACCGGATACGGCCGTCGGGAGGTGCTGATCTGCGCCGAGCAAATACGACTGGCTATACCGAATGCTCCCGAAGGACGTCACGCGATTCTGATTACCGTCGGTTATGGCCCAGGTGGTATTGGTGGTCTTTGCGACTCCGCGGGATGCTCTGTCTCCACTCAGAACCGATACTCGGTCTTTGAGTACTCCTTGTCCGGCAAGGGGGACGATCGAGCCGACATCACCACTTATGACGACGGGGTTGCTGGCTGGGAAGCGTTGGACTGCGGAGCTGGTCGCGTCAACGCGATAGATGTTTACGGCTCGCAACTTCAGATATGAGGGGGAGTCGTACACCGGCAAACGGCCGAACGCTATTTGGTTACCGGGCAGAAGCGGCCCGAACGACGCCACTTCGGTCAGCCCCGGAGATTCCGCTAGGACCTGATGAACCTGTGCCGGCGGCGGCGCGCCCGTCGCCACAAGGTTGAGGTCGTTGCGCTCAATAACGTAGTCGATGCCCTCGCGTGAGAGATACTGCGCCAGTCCGGCTGGAGAGTTGCCGCTGTCGAGCGCCTGCTCGACAGCATCGAGCATCTGAATGTAGCCGTTTGAACCTATTGGAATAATGTTGCGCCACTCTTGAGACGTAGAAGCCACAGACTGCAGCGGCTCGTCGACGGGGTCTCCCCACGTATAGAAAGCGAAGTTGGACCCTGGCACGAGAAGAGCGTTTTCGTGCCCTTGGTGTTTGTTCAAGAAGTCGCCGACCTGCTGCCAGTACGGGGGGATACTGGAGAATCCGCCACTCGGGTATAGCTTCCCCTGCCAGAACGGCGCAGCAGCAACGAATACCGCCACCGCGACGAGGGTCAGCGCAACGCGCCTGGCCGACCGACTGGATGCGAGCGTGGCTATTCGGCTCGCCGCTGGCCTTCGTGGAGCGGAGACTGTCCAGGCGAGACCCAGCGCAAGGGGTAACGAGACGTCGGCCGAGAACTTGCTGATGTTTCGTAAGGGTGCCAAATGGCCCTGCAGGGCGTTCTGGACGGAATGCGAGAACAACCCCCCGAAGGGTCCGGAGTAGCCCGCCGCAATGACCGCGACACCAAAAGCCAGAGAGGTAACCAGGAACAGTCGTTCGGGGAGTCGTCGACAGAGCCCAGCGAGCCCCAGGGCGGTCACGACAACCGTCCCAACGATTACGACCGGCTCGGAGACGAGGATCCAAGCGCCACGGATCAGCGGTCCCCCGAGTGCGTAGTAGTTGACCCAATATGACGCCCCCCGAAAAGCCTCGAATAGAGACGCCGTCTGTGTCGTATCTATAGAAGTCTCGGTGTAGGGAAGGTAGTCGTAGCCGAAGTGTTGGACGAACGCCAACGACACGAGCCAGAAGGAGCAAGCCATTGCGACTGCCGCCATCCACCACAACGCAAGTGACCGGCGGCGCGGACCGGACTGGCGAGTCAAAAACCAAATTACAGCCAGCGGCAGCATCCCGATGATTACCGCAGCATTGGCTCCTCCCATCAGGGCAATAGCCACTCCCGATCGCCCCGCAGCTCTCCGTGTCGATCCCTTCCGTGAGCCGACCACCAGCGGATGCAACATCCAGGGCAGCAAGACAACGGCGAGGAGGTCGCCGGAGTTGCTCGTCCAAGTGATAACGATTGGGGCGACGCAGTAGGCAACACCGGCGAGAACACGGGCCCCCCGATTTCCGATTTGGAGAGCCTCGGCCAGCCGTACGACCCCCCAGCATCCGACGGTCAGAAGGGAGGCCAACCAGATCCGCTCGGCCACCCATGCCGGAATGTGTAGTAGATAGGCCGCAATAAAGAACAGACCCTGCGGCACTAGAAATCCTGCTCCCTGTTCTACGGTACCCCCGAAGACCAGTTGGTTCCACAAATGCAGTACCGATTCGAAATAGGAGATTGGCGACACGATCATCTGAAGCCTCGTGTCGAACTCGATCTTCCCCGGTGACTGCGCAAAGCAGACCACTGTGAATCCAATACCGATAATGGCGAGGACGCGACGACTCAGCGGACGGGTTTCCGTGATGGCGAGTGTCAACTCGGCCACGCCCTTTGCCGGTCGAAATGAAGGGCTGATAATGCTCCACCGTTCGGCGCTGCGAAGCATTCACCTGGGGATAGCTCCCGCGTATCGATGGTCAATGACCTCGCATCCAGAGGTTGCCAGATCATCACCAAAAGGCGCTCCCGCACCGCATCCTCCGCTTCGCTCGCCCGCACGGGAACGGTACTCTCCGGATAGCGCTACATCCATTCACCCGACCCCGGCAGCAACATCTCGAGTCTTTGTGTCACCTTTCGCGATTCGAGCAAAGTGCGGAACCATAGGTTGCCTCGGGCCGGAGCGAAGCGGTCGACGTTGATCTGCAAAGTTGTGTATTCACTGACTCTGGGATCAGGTCCACACGACGATCGGACGGACCTCTCGTGACCTCCGGTGCCGAAGACGCTGGCGGTTCTTCTCACCAGACGGCAACCGAGTCGGCTTTGATATAGGGATCCTATGGCGACTAGCGTTTCGTATCAGTGCACCCAATAATCCGACGTCATTTTGAATCACTCATCAGGCGGTTCCCCTCACCCGGCGACGATGTATTGGAGATTGGCGCACACCCTGCATCTAGCCCCGACCTCGCACACTCCTTCAACGTGAAGCATTTCGTCGGGCTCAACCTTGACGTTAGCGGTGCGTACGACTGGGGAGAGATCTGCATAGGCAACGCAAACCACATGGATTTCGCAGATGCCAGCTTCGATGCAGTCATTTCAAATGCCATGCTTGAGCACGATCAGAGATTCTGGCTAACCCTGGCCGAAGTTCGCCGAGTTCTCCGACCGGGCGGAATCTTCTATTGCGGGGTACCCGGCTACGCGGCCCGCTCCAGCAGATGGCGATCCAATGGAGTGCTCGAGCTGCAGCGACGACTTGCTGGCAGGCCAATCTTGGGGTCAGTTGTCAACAGTCGTATGTACGAGTTCGCCTCAGGTGTCGCGACCTTTCCGTTCCACGCAGCTCCTTCGGATTACTACCGATTCAGCGAGCAGGCCGTTCGCTCGGTGTTAATGGAGGGATATGAGATCCTGGAATTTGCCGAGGTGATGACGCTTCCTCGGTTCACGGCAGTTGGCCGTAAGGTATAAGTCACTGTAGGAAGTTCCACCAGGATGTGACGGGTGAAAGTGAGCCGAGGAGGACGGCAACAAAAATTAGGTCGCTTGACTGTGCGTGCAGTCTGCGGCGTGGCCCACCTGACTGGAAAGAGATACGGCGTTAGGCGCAAGCCGCGGGCGGACCCTAATGATTGAACCGGTTCTTCAGTCGCTGAGCCAGTCCCCTTGTTGCAGTCTTTAACCAATGTGACTGGACCCAGGGTATTGCGTTAGGGGAGGCGAGGGAGGTCCTCAACGTAAGATCCGGGTAATCGCCAGTCAGGTCGTGGAAGGCGAACCCCGCGTCTACCTTGTGGATCAGGAACTGATTGTTGGGCAACGCGGCGATCGGAGCGCCAACGGCCTCAGCGAAGTAGACAGCAAACGGGAATACAAGTGTTGGCTCAAATCTTTTCGCGTGCTGCCAGACTGTGGGGCAGAAGTCGTCGCCACCCAGAAGACCATTGGGACGTAGCTTCTGCCAGGTCCTAATTAAGTCGATCGAGATACCGTGCAGCGTATGGTCTCCATCGACGTAGGCTAGGTCCAGGGTGCCGTCGGGGATGGAGTCGATGACCTCAGTCGTCCGTCCCTGCAGGATGACGCGCTTGCTTTCCCAGGGTGCTGTTCGCGCGATCACCTCATCCAAATACTGATTGAAAGTCTCATCGTCCTTATTGGCTGGTTTATTCCAGTTTTCAAGGTGCCGCCAGGGATCGATCAGGTAATACGTGATGATATCCGGGCAGCGGCTCAGAAGGGACTCGGCAAATTCGCCGCGATAAACTCCCACTTCTGCAATCGTCTGTATCTTCTGTTCAGTAATAACCTTGGTCCACAAGGCGAGACGGCTCGGCGCCGCGCAAAGGCCTGTGAGGTCGAGATCCGACATCAATGTCCAGTCTTCCTCGAGGCTACGAAGCGTCTGGATGTCGCGTGCTTCGTCTGCGCCCCGTCGCCCACAGGCCGGTCAGCCGGCGATACAGCCGTGCAGGGCGCGTCGGGAAAATATTGACCCGACAATCTGCCACTCCACCGGGAACTTCGCAATGTATCCCTCCAGTTGATCGAACGATAACAGTGTCGCAGAAATTGCTGGAAGTGACGAGTTGATCTTCTGAATCTGCTATTCAACCAACGGTTGGATCGATGCGCGGCGCGGGGGGTCGAAGGCTCAGAATTCGTGCGCCGGGGCCGCACACCTACTTACCCGGCGGACCGGAGCAACCGGTATCCGGCACCCTCTTCGGCAGCGCTGGCCCGTCCGAGATCGGTGAGATCGATTTCGGGCTTATCCGGGGAATTGCCACTAGGGCTGGGTCTATCCGCCTACGACGAGGAATTGCGGCTGGTAGGTGTGTACATTGCCTTCGAGTGTCGCGAGGCCAGCCGTGCTGTTGATGTTGTACGAAATCACGAGCCCGGAACCGCTCGAGATCTCCGGATGGAACGTCGGAATGTATGCGATCTCGTCGGCATACTGGAAGACCTGCGGAATCGTGTAAACGGCCTGTGGCGAGCTCCATGGCCCGGTGGGGGAACAGGCGAACGAGAGGTCGACTGTCTTGTCGTTGTACACACCCCCAGGAACCGAGACCGCCATGAACCCACTGTTATTCGCCAACGAGATCACGCCAGTGAGAACGGTATCGGGCTGAATCGGCACCGCATTGCCTTCGCCGGGGACCCATTGAGACCCATTCCAGTAGGTCCAATCGCTGGTGCTGAGTGAATCGCCGGTGGCAACTCGAGCCACCTTCATGCCGTAGTAGTCGGTCGGGGCGCTGTCGATGCCGTAGATGTAGTCGTATCCGCCACTCTGCATCACTGCGTTGCCCCACTGTGTGTCGGGGTCGCTCGGAACAAGCACGAGATAGCTGAACGTAGGCTCGCCTGTCGCCAACGACATGACGGCGATGCCGGAACGACCGGTATAGGTGTCGAAAAGGCTACCCGCGACGGGAGCGAACTCGTTTACGAAGATGAGCTGTTGTCCGTTCTCCATGTAGGTCGCAGCGACCTGCCACGCGTTGGCACCCGAGTCGGGAATGAGGGCCTCGGGCGCCCCATAGGAACCCCCGTAGTTAGAGATGAGGTTGGGCATGGCACCCACCATCTCAGTGTTGTGCGGCATGCCCGTAAGCGAGGCGTTGCCATTCGATTGCGCTGTCCCGATGAGGGTGTCGGAGAAGTCAAATGCTTCCAGTCCGAACGGGAGGGCGGTCGAGTAGGTGGCGTCACCAGCGATCCAGCCAGGACCCCGCTGGTCTGCAAAGAGACTGTCGAGTCGACGTGTCGGGTGCAACCGAAGGAGTGTTCGCAGGTGCGCAATCGCTCTGCGGAGAGCCACCTTGAATGTCAGCGGCGGAGGCCTCCGTCGTCATCGTCGAGGTCGCCTGGGAGAACACGTAGATATTCCCATTGGTTGTCACGATGGAATACCCATTCGAGGGCGAGACGGTGATGCCGAGCGCGCTGAGGCCGGTGCCGCCGAGCGAGCCGTAGAACGGGGCATCTCCGAACGTGAAGACGCCGCCGTCGGCGGCCACCATCCAGTAGCCACCGCCGTCGGGGGTGGCAGCCATGCCGACGATGGGTTGGTTGAGGTGGATGGAACCGGTCGATCCGTAGAACCTGGCGTCGCCGTAGGTGAAGACGCCGCCGTCGGCGGCCACCATCCAGTAGCCAGCACCGTCGGGGGTGGCCGCCATGCCGACGATGGGTTGGTTGAGGTGGATGGAACCGGTCGATCCGTAGAACCTGGCGTCGCCATAGCTGAAGACGCCGCCGTCGGCGGCCACCATCCAGTAGCCACCGCCGTCGGGGGTGGCCGCCATGCCGACGATGGGTTGGTTGAGGTGGATGGAACCGGTCGATCCGTAGAACCGGGCGTCGCCGTAGTTGAAGACGCCGCCGTCGGCGGCGACAAGCCAGTAGCCGTTCCCCGAAGGGGTTCCTTCCATGCCAATGACGGGCTTTTCCAGATGGATGTTGGAGGCCGCTGGTGACCCGTACACGGGAGCGTTCGCATGGGCGTTGACCGTGCCCAGCCAGGTTGTCGTCCAGTAGCCACCGTTCGCGTCAACCGCCATGTAGCGGCCGCCACCGTAGGCCCGTGAGTAGACCGTCGTTGCTCCGGACGTCGAAGGTGAGGCGAGGCTCGTGGTGATTCCAACCGTCGACCCCAAGGCCATGAGCGTCGTTACAGCCAGAGCCGCATGGATGCGAACTCTCCACCGCGGCCGCGACGACAGCCTTGGTTTCCCCGCCATTTGACTTCCCCCAAACCCCGAGAGCGGGGCCGCTGGGAATAGCCGTGGAATGCATCGCTATTTCGGCGGCCCGGCTGACTCGAGGAGTCCCGTAGCTTTGCGTCCCCCTCTCACGAGGGGTTTGCCCTTTCGATTGCTCAACTGTTGACGGTGACGGGTTCGACCAGGTAAGTCAAGGTCGTTGCCCTCCGCGCGGCCTCATCCCACCGTGCTGCAACCCGAAGGCAACGAGGAATTGTGCGAGGAGTGGACAAGCGATGTGTAACGGTCGTGAGTCGACGACCTTCAGAACCGCATCTGGACTCCGTCCAATTCGCATGACGCTGTCTCCGGTCGGAGGACGCCAGCGTCATCACCGTCCGGCGTCGGGATGGCCCACTGGAGCGCGTTCCCTCGACCAATCACCGTCCCCACCACCCCCAAGGCTCACCCCTCGGGACCGTCAGCGGTCATGCAGAGTATTTGGCGGCCTCAGACACTTCCCGCCCAGCCCTGTGCCCGCCCTCCTCTCCGGATGTGTCACAGACGGCCTACCTGGGGGATGATGTAGATCGTGCTTGGATGAACTAAGGAATTGCGGGTCGGGAAGCGATCCCGGCCAACACGCCCCCGTAGCTCAGGGGATAGAGCATCGGTTTCCTAAACCGTGTGCGAAGGTTCGAATCCTTCCGGGGGCGCAGGTTCAGAGGCGGTTTCTGACCAGCGGCCAGAGTGCCATGCAAGTCTCGGGCAAGTCCTCTTGTAGTGTGTGGCGTTCCACACGGCGAGGGAGAACACGATGAGCAGGGACTACGGAAGCGGCACGATCACGGAGGGCACGAAGCCCGGCACCTGGAAACTGCGTGTCTACCTCGGGCGTGACCCGGTCAGCGGGAAGCCCCGACAGAAGCAGGTGACGTACACCGGCACCGAGCGCTCAGCGCGCAAGGAGCTGGCGCGGATGGGGACCGAGGCGTCAGCGCAGACCGGCATGACGTTCGGCGAGCTCCTGGACCGCTGGCTCCTGCAGATCACTCCGACCCGCAAGCCGAAGACGGTCGGCGAGTACCGGGCGAAGATCAACGGGCGCATCCGTCCGCTGCTCGGCTCCGTCCCGCTGGACCAGCTCGACGCCGAGCTGCTCGACCGGGCGTACATCGAGTGGCTGGGTGACGACCTGTCCGAGACGACTGTGCATCACCTGCACGCCATCATCTCGGCGGCGTGCCGCCAGGCGGTGAAGTGGGGCTGGATCGACAGGGCGCCGACCGAGCTGGCGTCACCGCCTCCCCTCCGGCTGAAGAAGATCACCGTGCCGGAGGTGGATGAGCTGACCGCCTTCTACGCAGCGGCCATCGACCGTCAGGACAGCATGCTGGCGACAGCGATCGCACTGGCCGCCTTGACGGGCGCACGTCGTGGCGAATTGGTAGCACTACGGTGGTCGGACGTGGATCTGGACAAGGGGCGCCTGACCATCGCACGGTCGATCGCCGTGGTGGACGGGAAGCTCGTCGAGGGAGCGACGAAGAACCACTCCGAGCGGACTATCGCACTGGGCGAGGACGAGGTCCGCATCCTGCGCCAGCGATGGGCGCATCAGAGCGAGGCCGCCGAAGTCCGTGGCGTCCAGCTCGTCTCCGACCCTTACCTCCTGGCGCACGGCGAGATTCACGACGGCAGCCGTCCGACGAACCCGGACGTGGTGTCGCACCGCTTCCGGCGGCTCGCTCGTGGCCTCGGCTCGTCGTGCCGTTTGCACGACCTCCGACACTTCTCGATCACGACGCTCGTGGCGGCTGGTGTCGATGTCCGCACGGTGGCGACCCGCCACGGTCACGCCAGGGCGACGATGACCTTGGACAGGTACGCACACGCTCTGCCGGAGCGGGATCGGGAAGCGGCGGCCATCATGGGCCGGACGGTGCGCCTCGGCGCCTGACGCGTCTTGAGTGCGCCGCGTGCTGGTTGCGAGGCGTCTGTCTCTCCCAGTACAATCTGACGCACGGGAAGCGCAGTGACGGGCCAACGGTCGCCGGTCTTGGACGAAGCTCCGTAGGGTTCGGCGAGCCGCAAGCTCGGCCCCGGTGATGACAAGGTAGGAACAGCCGGTCACCGTTCAGATATTCGACAGCGCCTCGCGCGCGTACCTGAACGGAGAACCGTGATCTACCTAACCACCCTGGAAGTCGCCGAGGCGCTCCAGGTCCCTGAAACCCGCATCCGGCGACTGTGCCGTGAAGGTGCGATGCCCGGAGCGATCCGCATCGGCAAGTCGTGGCGTATCGCCGCCGACTTCGCCGACCGTCTCGCAGAGCGGCAGGCGTCGTGAGAGCCCTCGGACTAGCAGCATCGTCCGGCTCGAGGCCGCGAATGACTCTTGGTAGTGGGATGATGCGGGTCGGCTGACGTGCGGCGCCACGAAACGGGCACGCCCGCACATCGCACAAACGACGAGCACCGTTACATCACTTCATTACAAGTCACCACCACTGACCACGTACACACGTGTCGATGAGTGCGGCACACACCCGGACTCATCCGGACGCAATCGGGACGGAGTGAGAAACGGCGTAAGCGTCGTGTCGTCACACGGTGAAGCGTCGGAGTGTTCTGCTACACTTGACGGCACGCCGAGGGGGCTTCGCATCCCTCGGTATTGCGAGCACGGTCGTACGGCTGCCTCTACCCGCAAGGGCAAGCAGGGTGCGGTGGAGTCCCTCACAGGACCGCACCCGGTCGACTCGTTCAGGTTGTGAAGCGGCGATGCACTTGCCCACACACTGAACGAAGGAGAACTGTGTCTACATCCAACCGATCACGTCAGACGTGATCACCGTGAAGCAGGCCGTCGAGGTGTTCCCGTCTCAACTGCCACGCTGTACCGCACACTCGAACGTGGCGAGATGCCCCGCTTCGTCGCCTCAAAGGTCAGCGGGCAGTGGCGCATCCGCCGGGGTGCGTTGCTGTCGTACATCTTCGGCACTAACACCGTGGCGGCGGCGTCGTCGAGCACGAACCGCGACCGCCTCAAAGCGCAGGCGCGCAACTACACCGACCATGATTTGCTCGCCCGCTTGGAGTTCCCCGGCCGCTACTCACCGGACCTCACCCTGGTGACGGCACTGGAGGAGATCTGGCGTCGCCTGACCGGCGAGGAGGGCGTGACCATCGGGTTCGTCGGCAACCGGCCGTTCGCCGTGACGGAGGAGGCGCTGCGGCGCCGAGCCGAGAGGGTGAGTCCGCGAAATTCAAGCCCGGCGACGAGGTGTACGCCGAGGAGAACAACGGCAACCGCCGCGTGTACGGAACAGGGTCTGCGACGTGGGCGTCGACGAAGGCACCGTCCTCGTATGCACCGGATCGGACTCGGTGTGGGGGCCGGATGTCTTCGAGTTCGAAGAGAGCGAGCTGAAGCCGGCGTGCAGGGCAGGCCGGTCGGCACAGCCCACCGAACCTGCCGCCGGGGCTGTGACCCTGGTCGTCGAGTGACGGCCGCCGACCTGGAGACCCTCGAAGCGGTCGGGCCTGAGTGCCCGGCATGCTTCGGACGCCGCCGCCGCCGCCGCTCCCTCTACGTCGCCGCCTCCTCGTCGCCGCCGCCGCCGCCGCCGTCCTCTTCTCGATCCTTTCTTCTTCTATTCTATTCTCACTCGTCGCCGCCGTCTCCGGACGGCGCACGACTTCACTCATGGCAGGTCTCAATATGACGCTGGAGGCCTGCTGGGGACGGCTCGACGCGGCAGAGGTCTCGTGCTGCGGCATCACACGGAGGAGAAGAAGTGACAGCGACCTACCTAGTACCAACAGATGAGGAGCACAGAGGAGTGACCAACGCCTACACCATCCTGACTCGTGAGCAGATGAACGCCATGCTGCGCCGTGGAGACGGCCGGGGTGTCAATGTGCCCGTGTGCTGCGTGTGCTCGTGCGAGCTGGACACACACACACACACACACACACACACACACACACACACACACACACACACACACACACACACACACACACACACAAACACCGCTATTGTACGGTGAGCAACAGCATGGTTGAGCACCGCTTTGGTGGTGATGGGTGGTGAGCGTCTCACCGCTGCCGCCGCCGTTGCCGCGGCCGAGCTCGACGACACGAGCTGACTCCCGACGACCTGAGAGAGCGCCGACACGCTCGCCGAGGCCATGCGACAGCAGATGATGCCACCAGCGACCAGCGACCCGGCGACGTGCGACGAGTGCGGCGAGGAGCTGCAGGTCGGTACCGAGGGCGGCGCCGTCGTGCTGTATGTGATGCGAAGGTCATGGCACCGCCTCGGTCGGCATCATTACGGCCAGGTCGGTGACGCCGGGGAGCGATGACGGCAGCCGACGTGATCCCAAGGTGGGCGACGTCGAGCCGCTGCGGGTGATCACCCGTCCGGTGATCGGACTCGACCCGGTCGACTCCGTGCGGAGCCTGCCCGAGGCGGTCGGTGCGCTCGCACGGTACGGCACGACGTACCGGCACGCCGACACCCTCGGTGACCGTCGAGCCACGCTCGGGAACCATGCACGCCTTGACGCGCGACCGGACTGCGCACGCAACTCTCCCGCAACGTGACATGGACGGACGGATACGGCCGAGCGTGACCGGCGAGCGGGCGGTGCCGCGGGACATGGGCGGGCTGGTGCTGCAGTCGCCGGACGCCTGGCACGCCCTGCCACCGCTCGACGCTGTCGTGCGCGTGCCGGTGATGCTGCCGGACGGCGAGCTGCTCACCCGGCCGGGCTACAGCTCGGCGCTGCATGTCTTCTACGCACCCGACGACGGCATGCGCTACGTGTGCGCCGACATGACCACAGCCGAGGCGCTCGGCGTGATCGAGGAGGCGCTGTGTCGACTTCCCGTTCACCTCCGATGCCGACCGGGCCGGTGCGCTGTCGCTGAGCTGCTGCCGTTCGTCCGGGAGATCATCACCGGGCCGACGCCGCTGTACGTGCCGAACGCTCCGGCGTCTCGCACCGGGAAGACGCTCCTCGTGGACGTGTGCATGATCCCCGGCCACGGTGGCGCACGCTGACCGACTGGCCAAGGGTGACGACGGCGAGCTGCGAAGAAGGTGGTCGCCGCTGCGCTGCGTGAAGGTGCGCCAGCAATCCACCTAGACAACGTACGCGGCCTTGTCCGCTCTGAGGTGCTCGAAGCCATGTTGACGGCTCGTGAATGGTCGGGCCGTATCCTCGGCACGACCTCAAACGTGATCGGCGCTGTCCGCTTCGTATGGACGATGACCGCCAACAACGCCACCATCGGCGGCGATCTCGCCGGGCGCGTCGTGCCGATCTTGCTCGATGCGGGATCGAGCGCCGGGCGCCCGGTCAGGGTTCCGGCACCGCCTGCCCGAGTGGGCGCACGAGCACCGGGCCGACCTCGTATCGGCACTGCTGTCGCTGGCGCTCGCATGGCATCGAGCCGGACGCCCGGAGCCATCCGACGATGTCCCGGCGCTCGGTGGGTTCGAGTAGTGGCGTCAGGTCGTGGGAGGCGTGCTCGAAGTCGCCGGGGTCGATGGGCTGATGGCGAACCGCTCGACGTTCATTGCCGAGGCCGACATCGACACGGCGGCCGTGCGCCAGCTCCTCGAAGCCATGCACCGCTACTTCGACGGTGCACGGTTCACGGGCACCGAGGCCGTCGCTGCGGGCATCCTGCCGGGATGTCGACGACCGCGCAGCGTTCGCTGAGATGGTGAAGCCCCACCGGGGACGCATCGTCGGCGGGCTGCGGCTCGACTACAAGCGGTCGGGCGGCACCGGGCGGTACACGATCGAAGAGGTCGGTGCATGACGGTGCATCGACGGTGCATGGCATCGACACCACCTCACACCTGCACCGACACCGCGCACCATGCACCGCATGCACCGATGTACCTACTCCGAGAAGATTCAAACGAGAATCTCATATACCTCTATGAGAAGTTGAGAAGTCTTATAGCTAGGGGTCGATACGGTGCCGGTACATGCCGGAAGGTCGGTGCACGGTGCATGCGGTGCATGCCGGGGGAGGTGACCCGACATGTCACCTCGAAGGCGTAAGGCGTCCGACACTTGGGCCGGGGAGCTGCCAGTGCGTCACCGCCGGAAGATCGACCGATGGCACCGACACGACGCGCCGCCCGGACTCCGGGACGATGTCGAGCCGTGGCGCCAGTCGAGGCGAGAGCTGCCGATGGGGGACACGGTCGAGCTGGCCGTGCGGGTCGATCCTCGGCCGCTCACCTCGGCGCCGTTGTTCCGAGTGCTGCCGGTGCTGTGCCGAGACGGCATCGTGCGCCGCTTCGCTGTGGCGCTGACGCGTGCCGAATACGAGCGAGCGATGCGTAAGGCTGCGCGAGCACGGCGCCGACCACCGCCCGAAGGTGGGAACGGGCGACTACAAGGTGAGGGAACGCCTCGAAGGTTCGAGCGTCAACCGCACTGGATCACCGCCGAGCAGGCACGCCAGGCGCAGGAACGCTTCGAGAGCAAGCAGCGCAAGCGCAGAGCAGCGCGAAGCCGACATGCCGAAGATGCAGCCCGAGCCGCCGAAGCTGAAGCGGTGTCGACACTGTCTCGACGAGTCGCCACAGCTCCGGCGCGGACTGTGTGATCCATGCGCAAGTACGAAGCCGCACACGACCGCTTTCCCGACGACACGGTGCTGATGCACCGCCGATGGGCACGCCACTACCGATCGCATCGAGGTGACATGACCGCAACCCGAGATCACGACAACGTCACGACGGCACTACTGGCCGCCGAAGCTCTCGACCGTGCGGCCGATGCCGCTTATGCAGCCGCCGCCGATCCGTCGATGGCATCGAGCGCCCGAGCCTTCGGCGTGCTCGGGCTGGAGCTGCTCCGGACGACGCATGACGACCAACCGACGAGGAAAAGACGTGAGCAGAGCGAAGACGACCACGACCGACGACGCACCGCTGCCGGTGATCGAGTTGGAGTTGAACATCCGAGCCGGTGCGGAGATCGCACCTACCGGCTCGAAGTGGTCGGCCGTGTGTTGGCTGACCGACATCGACGGTGCGACACACGACGAGCCACGCCGTACGTGTATCGGCATCTTCAGCACGCAGGCCGACGCCGAGGCCGCTGTGATCCAGTGGCGTC
Source organism: uncultured Acidimicrobiaceae bacterium (assembly GCA_963730395.1). Classification (GTDB taxonomy): domain Bacteria; phylum Actinomycetota; class Acidimicrobiia; order Acidimicrobiales; family RAAP-2; genus Bog-473. The sequence continues at coordinate 501,441 of CAVSSK010000021.1, forward strand.
GTGGCCTGGTGTCACACATCACCTTCTGATGCCACGACGAACACACGCCACACGGTGGCGAGCAGTCCGCGCCGGATCGAGCAGCGGAGGCCGGAGTCACCACGGCTCTGCGCTGCGGAGACGGATGCTCGAACGGGACCGCCTGGCCGCCGCCATGCGTGCAGCTCGCCGACCTCCTCGCCGTAGGAGTGCCATCCCGGCACCGGCCAGCTCGACAGCGCGTAGCACCCGACCCGACCCGGCCGACAGCCGACGAGCCGCACCGCCGGAGCTGCAGCTCGTGGCCCGCCGATGACCGGGGGCGGGGGGTCGACCTTCCTACCAGGACGAACGCCGGACCCACGACCGTCAACAAATTTCTCCCCGAGAGGCGATCGGCGTGATGGAGCACGATGAGGCCAACGGGGTTCCACCAGACAAGGTGGCCGTCGTCATCGAGAAACTCTTGAACTCGGCTTGTCCTCGCCGGCGCGTCTCCGTTGGCAAGGTGGGGGAACGGGTGGGTCTCCCAGCCAAGCGCCTGTTGCCGTATCGGGTGTTCGAAGGGGCGGCCAAGTCCAGCCTCGGCGTGTAGTCAAACGACTATCCCCATGGTGCGTGCTTGAGAACTGTCCCACCTTCCCGGCGAACACCCGGTTGAGTCTTGATGCGAGATTGGTCGGCTGCGGCAAACTACTTCCTCCTAGGGCCAGTGGTTGTGCCGGGGTGAGGAAGCTGCATCACCTCAGAAGAGCCAAAAATCGTCAGGGGCGACGTCTGCCAAGCGCCGTCCGCTCACCACCTTCGGAGTGATCACGACCCATATGTTGTGAATCCCCTTCTTCCAGGGTTGCGGCACGACGTCGTCGATCTGTCGTATCAGTTCGGACAGGCGCTCGAATTCGACTTCTTCAGCGGCACCACGAATCAGAACGCTCCATCCCGAGTGACTGCCCGTATCTATGTCATCAACTTGAAAGGCGATATCCCGTTCATGCAGGCCGCGCACTTTCGAACCTGCCTCAGAGCGGAAGACAATGGTATTTCCAGCGACGGCATAGTTGACCGGGACTGCGGCTGGTCCCAGTTCGTCTTGATAGACGAGCCGACCGATGACCTGTTGTCTGAGCAACGTGAAGCACTCGTCCGATGAGAGTTCCTCGAGGATTCGCCTCGGCATGCTCAAAGCGTAGGGGGCTTCAACTATGAGGTTCAGAGTCCAATGACCCTATTGCCACTCGGACATCATCCAAGGGGATGTATCCCCGGATGGAGGGCACTTCAACCCGGCGTTCGGAACTCACCCTCCAGCCTCCGATCACAAGTCCTCCGGCGGCAGTCAAGGACTTGGCCATGTCCGATTCCGAGTGCGCCAGAAGACTTCAAGAATCGGCCCGACGAGCTATTGCTCTGGGTCTCCGAGCCCTACGCGGGCCTGCTCGCACGCCCTCTTCGTTTGGCTGCGTCAGCGAGTAACCCGAGGCCGATGCCCAGCATCCAGACGTCCTTGCTCACCGCAATTCCTGCCGGGGTCGGCCAGACACTGCCCTGCTTGCGCAGGGCCGGCGTCCGGGCGTACATGGTGAGGAGCGAACCCGAGAACCCGGTGAGCGCGGCACCCGCCACCGCGTTCGAGACGAAAGGGGACAGGAGGAGCGCCCCGGTCAGAACCTCGCCGGCAGCCAATACCTTGAGAAAGCGCTCGGGCGGAATCGATTTGAGGAACGGGAAGGCACCCGCCGCCATGGCGTGAACGCCCTCTGCCTGCGCAGACGGACCGTTCCATTTCTCGATTCCCGAGTGGAGGATGAAAGCACCTGTTGCCGCCCTCTCGGGGAGATCACGGGGCAGAAATCGAAAGAGCATCCAAAACGACCCTTCTCAATCGGATGGTTGTATGCGGAGAAGCCCTGTCCATCCTAGGAGCCGATACGAAAAGGTCTCACCGACCCGTCGGACGGGGGTAGGGCGTGTAGCGGGTGTTAGGTAGAGCACAAGGTCGGAGAGGCGATCGACGGCGCCAAGGACGCTGCGCATCGAAACTCTATCTGATCCGAAGACGCGGTGACGTCATGACGCATCTGGCAGCTTCGTCACCGCTTGTACCAATCGAAATGAGCTGGCCGCACTCGTTCCGCGACGGCAGAAGCGGCCATCCGCTTCTATCGGTCCTCGTTCGACGGTCCACTGCCTCCATGGATTCGTTCTGAGCGCAGCAACTATCGCGAGCACAGGAGAGGGCAGACCACCAGACCTCCCTGAAGTCCGGCGAACCGAATACCTCCCCATGTCAAGCTCCCCAGTTCAACGGGAAGAGCACCATTGACGTTCTCGGGGAACGCACAGTGCACGATCGAGCGTGTGACCTGCACGGGTTGAATTACGTCGGTACCCAACGATCAAACCTCGGGAGCCAGGGGGAACTGTTGAAACTTCTCGTAGAGGGCAATAGCGTCACTGCCATTGCAGTGGGCTCGCGCCGGGTGTCACTGCTGAGGAGGAGCTATGCGACTCGAATCGTCAGTGACTTCCATCAGTTGGATCCCCTCGGAAGCGATCAGTGGGGTCATGATGAAGCTTCCGTTCGAATGGGGTCTGGCCCATTATGACCAACCGCCCCCCGACGTTGTGGGCGACCTCAACGAGCTCCGAGAGGCCGATCGATTTCGATTTGCCAACGTCCTCCGCGCGTGGATTGAGGTGGAGGGCGGGCGCATCACCAGTTGGGGTCAGTCGGGGGAGGGGTTGATCGGCTCGACGACCCTGCGGGTCGGCAGTCGGCAAGCCACCTTCCAAGCGACCTCTCTTCCTGACCTTCGTCCTGACCCGACCGTCACCGACGACGCGGTCGTGTTCACGCAGACAGCGGGAGGGCGCACTGGTGTTCCCGCACCTCGTCGGGTGCGACGTGCTCCGTTCGTACAGTTCTCCGCTCCACTGGCCTGGACGACACTCCAGCTGACGCTCCGAGCTGACGGGGTTTCTGAGCACGAGTTGGCCGGAGCAAGCCCGTTCCCCCGCCATTGGGTCTATGGGTCAACGGGCCAACTGGAGAAGAAGAGCGGCCTGGTTGACTTTTCGGATTGGTCCAAGAACGCATTCGGTCGTCACAGTCCGTGGGGTGACTCAGATTCACCTGCGCTGAGCACCGCCGTCGAGACAGCTCTCGAGCGAGAGTTGTCGGTTTCCCTGATGCAAGGTGATGTCAAACCGCTCATCCGTTCGGTGCGCGCCGGTGACGTGATCACCGAGGAAGGGGCCGAGGAGTCAGAGGTCTTTCTCATCTTGGATGGAGTGGTGAGTGTGGACGTCAATGGCGAGCTACTGGCAGAGCTCGGGCCCGGTGCCTTGCTGGGGGAGCGCGCCCTTCTCGAGGGAGGGAAGAGAACCTCGACATTACGGGCCGTCACGGGGACCAAACTTGCCGTTGTCCCTGGCGATCATCTCGACCGCGATGCGCTTACCGAATTGAGCAAGGGGCATCGACGCGAAGAGGAACGCCAATGAGCTCTGTCTCGTACTTCAGTCTCGCCGCGGCAGGTCGATGATCATCCCCTCGGCTGCGGCATCCACCCGCAGCCCGGCACCACTGAAGCTGGCGACAATCTCGTCGATGGCGTCGTCGGTGCGGGACGGCTCGTGGTGAAACAGCAGGACTCGTCCGGCGTGTGCGGCACGTGCAAAGCCGACGGCGTACCCGCAGGAGGCATGGCCCCAACTGATTCGTGATGGCAGTTCGGCGTCCGTGTACTGCCCGTCGTGGATGAGCAGGTCGCACCCTCGCGCCAGTTGCATCGCCGTGTCGTGGTGTTCGCCGAGCTCGTCAGTCCCGGGTCCGATGGACGTCGGCGAATGGTCGCTGAGGTACGCAATCGTCGACTTGCCATCTGAGATCCGGTACCCGAAACTACGGCCACCCTTGTGGGGGATATCGAGTGCCGTCACGGTGAATCCTTCGATCTGGTGCTCCCCTGCTTCAAGCGCTGAGAACCGCCACTTGCCTTGCAGCTCCGAAGGAGTGATGGGAAAAAAGGGAGCGGACATCATTCCCGTCAATACGTCCTCGGGATCACCTTGTGACGGTATGAAGAGCTCGACACTCGCATCGGGGCGATCACCGGCAACGAAAAAAGGGAGACCCTGGGAATGGTCCCAGTGCAGATGCCCGAGCAGGATCGCGCCACGGAATGGCTGGCCCTCGAGCAGTGCGGTGACGCGGCGAATGCCGGTTCCGGCGTCAAGGATCAAAGATGGCGGTTGTCCGTCATGACACAAGGCCACGCACGACGTATGACCCCCGTAGCGGACGAACTCGGGCCCTGGTGCGGGCGTCGAACCCCGAACACCGCAGATGATTACCCTCACCGGCTCATGGTCCGAACGGTGTTCCAGCGTTGAGCACTTGGGTCGCGGCCCGGACTACGGAGCAATGGTGGCTCGACAGTCGGGACCTTCCGGCGGAGGGCCTTGAGGCGTCTTGGGGCTCCGATGAGGTCTCATCATCCAGTGGATCATCGTCGACCACGGTGATCTGCGCCAAGAGTGCATCGTCGTCGTAATCGTGAAAGACCTCCTCGTTGGGCGCTGGGGTGAGATAGCCAGCGTCGAACTCAGAGCTGATCGCTCTGGGCACGAGTTTGAATTTACAATGTGGTGCTACCACTATGGGAAGAAGGCGCAAGAGGCGTAGGATAGTGAAAAGTATGGAACACGGGGTTGCCGTTGCCGATCCGATGTTGCGGATTCGGCGGGCAGTGGTCGGCGGCAGTGCAAAGAGGCTCTTTCGGGAGCCTCTGCACACGAAGACGGGATGAACAGCCAAGTTCATTAAGCGAGGAGTCGTGATTGGGAGTGGCGAAAGACCCATTCGCCCACGTGGTTCTTGATCCGGGAACGGCTGGTGAAGCCACGTATCCCCTCTTTGATCGGCTCTTTGTCGGGCGGGAGTGTGCTGGAGTCGATGATGCGCATCGCATAGTGCTGAGTGACGATCTGGCGATTTCTCGTAATCACCTCGAATTGCGAGTGGACCCCGAACGTGCGATTGCCGTGGTCGTCGATGTCTCAAGCAATGGCAGTCGGGTCAATGGCATCCGTATTGAACGTTCGGTCGCGGTTCCGCTCAATCCCGGAGACGTTATCCGTTTGGGAGAACATGCACTCGAGCTCAGGGTTCTTTCGGCGACAACTCATCCGGTTAGACAAGTTGAGTCACGTTCGACTGTTTCCATCTCCAACCCCATCACGATGGCATTAGTGGTTGGAGATCTCATCAACTTTTCAACGGTTTCCGAGCAAGCTGATCATCAGGTTCTTGCCCGGGACATCGACGTTCTCTACTCCGAGCTGCGAAAGCTCCTCAACGCACATCGAGGAACCTTGGTCGACTATGTCGGGGATGCATTCTTTGCCGGTTGGGAGCTCGATGTCGATGCCGACGCACCAGCCAAGGCGCTGAGTTACGCCCTCGCAGCCGCCGAACTCGTCTCCGAATTGACGCCGACCTTCGAGCTACGAAACGTCGACGGATCACCCCTCCGCATGGGGTGGGGAATAACGATGGGGTCGGTGATCATGCAGCTGATGCCGGGTGCGGTCGTGATGGTCCTTGGCGATGCCGTCAATTTGGCGTTCCGGATGTCGAGCATTGCCGGCCGCGAAGGGCGCCCACAGATTCTCGCCACCGAAAATGTGCGCCAAGCCGCAGGCGAGTCGTTCGTCTACGGTGAACCGGAGTCCGTCACGGTGAAAGGAAGAGTCACGGTTGAGACGATCTATGGAGTTTCGACCGGCTGTTCGGGCCCTGGCGAGACCGTAGTCGGACGCTGAGGTCGTCAACCTCAAAGTCCAACACCCTCTTCCTACGTCGACGACGGTTCCGGCCCGGCCGCCACGGAATGCGCCGTGGAAACTACGGCGGATCGGTGGGTCGGCTGTCGGGCACGTTGCTGGGCCGGCTCACGGAGTCGCCGGTGGGCCGGCTGTCGGGCACGTTGCTGGGCCGGCTGACCGGGTCGCCGGTGGGTCGGCTGTCGGGCACGTTGCTGGGCCGGCTGACGGGGTCGCCGGTGGGTCGGCTGTCGGGCACGTTGCTGGGCCGGCTCACGTGCCCGCCGGCGGCCACATCCGCCGACGCTCCGACGAGGCTCAGGCTGCGGTCGTCCTCCTCGAGCGGATCCTCGTCGAGCACGACGATCTGAGCCAGGAGCACGTTTTCGTCATAGTCGTCGTACTCCTCCTCGACGGGTGCCGGCGTCAGGTACCCGAGGGCGAAACCGGTGGCACTGGTCAGAATGAGCAGGGGCAGCCAGCGGCCCGTACCGGGTGTGAAGATGTTGAAGACCGAGAGGGTGAATGTCAGCACCAGGCCGACCCCGAATCCGGGGATGAGGAAGCGCACGCCCCGCAACCAGCGATTCTGGGGCAGCGTGTGCCGCGCCATGGCTAGAAGTGCAAGTACGAGCGACGACACCGTCAGCGCGAGCACGGCGAGCCCGAAGAGCCCGTAAATCGATGCCAGCGAGCCGTGCACGTGTGCCACCAATGATTGCGACGCGATGGCGGTGCCGTCAGGAGCGAGCAAGGTGACGGTCGCTGCCACCAGGCCGGTGGCTTGGCTCCCGATGCCGCTCAGGGTGATCGGGAAAGTGAGGGTCTTGACCCGACCGGCTGGGACGACCAAGCCCACCGCCGAGTCGTAGGAGAAGAGGGGGAGTCCCACCACCGTCCCCTCGAAGCGGACCGTCGAGACCGTCACGGTCGAGCCGCTGTGGTTGAGGACCGTGATACGCAGGTTCGTCAACCCTGTGGGATACAGCTCGACCGGATGGGCGTCCGAGGAGGTTGCCGCCGGCTGCCCGTTCACCGCCACGCTGAAACCAACGCCGCTCGTAGCTTGGGCTGCCGTGGCGGGGAAGCTGATGGCCGCCAGGACAGCCAATGGCGCAAGCAGCGGCAGGACTGCCGCTGCGACCCAGCGCGTCCGGCGCGGCCGACGCGCCTCGAGGGCCGGTGAGGGGACAAAGCCCGACCGCCCCCGATCCTGTCCGCGACCCGGCATCAGCTGCCGACCTCGACCGGTGTGGGTGCAGCCGGCGGCAACGCCTTGCGCTTGGCCACCAGGACCAACCGGTTCGCCTGGCGAAGAGCGCGGGTCCGCTCACCGACGCGGCGACCGGCCAGTCCCGCCAGCAGCCCAGCCACCGCGCCGACCGCCGCGGCCAGGACGAACGGCGCCAGTGTTGGCGCGGTGATCCCCAACATCCAGCCCCACAGGGTGGCGGCCACTCCACCGAGCGCGCCCACCACGGCCAGGCCCACCACCGCTGCGGTGCGGTTGTCACGCCGACGACCCCGCCGGAGACTCCGCAGCAGGGATTCTGCGTAGGCCACCACAATCAGCAGCAGCACGATTCCGACGATACCGACGAAGGTGACGAAGGGGGAGCGCGTGGCCTGGACCCCGAAGTCGTCCGTCACCGTCCCCCCGGGGCCCGAGAGCTTCAGGGCGGCCGTCAGATTGCCCCCCACGATGTAGCGGCCGGCGCTGGCGTCCACCGTCGTCAACAATCCGCTCGGCCCGTGGACGAAGGGCGTCGACGTCGAATGGATGAATGCCACGCCACCGAGCGAGAGCACGAGCTGAGCGGTCGTGGGTACACCGGCGCCGGCGGGAAGATGCTGCACGCGGATGGGGATGAGGTTGTCGAGGTTGATGGGTATGCGCCCGCCTGCGGCCGGATCGTGACCGGCCACGATGACTGATCCGGGTCCGAGTACAGGTTTCGGACTCTGTGATCCGACCCCGAGGACTCCGAGGACGACGGCGAGCAGTCCGACGAGGGCGGCGGCCCACGCGAGACGGGCCGGAAACTCGGGAATGGTGACTGGCGTCTTGCGGAGCGGCATCAGGTCGTCGATCTCGAGCCCGGTCCCGGCCGCCCCGCCTGCGTGCAGGTCGATGACCGGTCGGGTCACACCGCCGGTGCGGCCGGTGGAATCGGCGGTGCGAACGCTCGGCGCGTCCTGCGAGCTGGCCAGGATCGGGCCCGGCTCCCGGAGCTGTATGCCGGTGCGCTCGAGCCAGCCCGCGCCCCACGAGGCGCTGGCGGCGCGGCCGATGGCCACCCCGAACTCCTCGGCCGACGCGAACCGGTCGGCCGGATCGCGCGCCAGGGCCTGCATGACGACCTCGGAAAGCGGTCGGGGGACTGCCTGGGCGACGTCCGCCAGCGGGGTGGCGTCCTCATTGATGTGCCGCAGGACGGTGGCCAGTGATCCCCCGTCTTCGGGATACGGAAGGCGGCCGGACAGCAGCTCGTAGAGCATGACGCCGGCGGCATAGACGTCGGTCGTCGGCGCGAGGTCGGCCCCGCTGGCCTGTTCGGGGGCCATATAGGCCGGAGTACCGAGGATCTCACCCTCCCGGGTGGCGAGCGTGTCGTCCTCGCCGAGGACGCGGGCGATGCCGAAGTCGGTGACCTTGAGCGCGTTGTCTTCGCCGAAGAGGACGTTCTCCGGTTTCATGTCGCGGTGCAGGACCCCGTGGAGGTGGGCGGCGCTCAGGCCCGAGCACGCCACCATCGTGATGACACAGGCGGACCGCTGGTCGAATCCCCTGTCGACGAACCGGCTCCACACGGTGCCGCCACCGAGGCGTTCCATGACAAGGATGCAGGCGTCGTCGTGCTCGATGTAGTCGTAGACAGGGACGATGTGCGGGCTGTCGATGGACGCAAGGACCTTTGCCTCGGCCAGGAATCGCAAGCGCACCGACGGGTCGCTTACGAGGCCGGGCACCAGTTGCTTGATGGCCACGTCCCGCCCGAGTTGGCGATGTCGGCCGGCCACGACGATGCCGAATGCCCCGCGCCCCAACTCCCCACCGATCTCATACCCTGGAAGAGCGGCGGCCAGGATGCTCTCGATCTCCACTCGGTACCTCCGTAGGCAGACCCGTCAGCACCCCCAGCCGCCAAGTGGGAGCTGCGCGGGCGACCATAGCCCACCGGCGTTGCAAAGTCACTCTCCTTCGCCTACGGTCGCCACCATGGTGCAGCCCGAGGAGCACCCGTGCTCACAGTCGCCCCATTCGAGCTGAAACGCGGGGCTGCACTATTCTTCGGCACTGTGCCGAGGGTACGAACGGACCTCCTTGACACAGCGCTGGGCCGGGCCCGATGAGCGAAGCGTCCAGCCCAGCGACGGCCGAAGGAGAGCCGTCCGGTTACGTCGTGGTCGATCCCGGCGGCCCCGGAGAGACCACCGTCCCCCTGTTGGACCGGCTCTTCGTTGGTCGAGAATGCGCCGGTGTCGACGACGCCCACCGGATTCTCCTGGGCGACGACCTCGACGTGTCGCGCAACCACCTCGAGATCCGGGCGGAGCCAGAGGCCTCACGCACCGTGGTGGTGGACATCTCCAGCAACGGTACGCGGGTCAACACAACCCGCATCGAGCGCGCCGTGGCGGTGCCGCTCCACAGCGGCGACCTCATACAGGTTGGGAGCCACGTCCTCGAATTCCGCAGCGCCGTCGAGACGACACAGAGGCCGGCGAGCGGCGGGCACCGGGCCACCACGTCCATCGCCACGCCCATGACCCTGGCCATCATGGTCGGCGACATCATCAACTTCTCGACCGTTTCGGAGCAGGCGGAGCAGGAGATCCTCGTCCGCGACGTCCACGCCCTCTACCACGAGCTCAAGGAGCTGCTCGCTCGCTACAGGGGCACTGTGGCCAATTACGTGGGGGACGCGTTCTTCGCCAGCTGGGAGTTCGACGTCGATCCCAGCGCCGCGGCCAACGCCTTGAATTTTGCGCTCGCCGCCGACGAGGTGGTGGCGAAGTGCACGCCCGGCCTCGACCTCCGCTATGCCGACGGATCGCCCCTGCGCATGGGGTGGGGTGCTTCGTTCGGGCCGGCGACCATGCAACTCATGACCGGCTCCGTCGTCGTGGTGCTGGGCGACGCCGTCAATGTGGCCTTCAGGATCTCGGGCATTGCCGGACGCGAGGGACGCCCCCAAATACTCGCCACGCAATCGCTCCGGGACGCTGCAGACGGCGGGTTTACCTTCGGCGACCCTGAGACGGTGGCAGTGAAAGGGCGGGTTGGCACCGAAACGATCTACGGTGTCTTCCCTCCTTGATCCGTTCGGCCCGGTGACCCGAAAGCCAACGGCCAGGACCCATCAAACTGACGCGAGGACGTCGGCCGCCCCGCGCCTCCTCCTCCGGCGAGTGCTCCCTCCGCCGGTGATCTGACCCCTGAGCAGGACGACGCCGAGCAGCACGAAGACGCCGAACACGGCGGAGCTGCCCGCCGGCGACAAAGCTTTCGACGTCGCCACCACCAGCGCGAACGAGACGAAAGTCTTGGCGCCACACTTGGCCGTGATCGTCAGCTGGCCCACCTGATCGGGCGTCACCGCGGCGGAGAACGACCCTTGGCTGTTGGCCGTAGTCGAGCTCACCCGTCGGCCGTCGATGAAGATCGGAACCTCGATCCCCGGGGCGCATCCCGAGCCCCTCAACACCAGCGACTCCCCGGGCACGAGGGCTTTGCTGCTGAGCACCAGGCGTGATAGCGGCCCGGACGACACTGTCGACGTCGACGTCGACGCACGACGTCGACGGCCGCACGGTGCCCGGGGTGGAGCCCAAAGGGTTCGCCGGCGGCACCGGGGCCACCGTCGACGGCCCCGTGATGACCGGGGTGGGGCCCAAAGGTTCCCCCCCGGCCCGCCGCCAGCGCCGGCGTGGCCAGCAGCACGACGGCCACCCCGGCCAGTGCTGCGGCGAGCAAGAACGATTTCACGTGGTCGGCCATTCCCTCGGTTCCCTACGGCGGTCGCCAGGACAAACGGTAGCCGTGACGGGGTGCCGGCACACAATGGTAGCCGCGGCGCCGGAGCGCTAGGGGCTCAACTGCCAGGTCACCGTGGTGGTCCGGGTCAGGCTCCCGGTCCGCTTCCGGGGGCCCACCACCGCCCAGTCGGGCGCCGAGACGTCAGCCGTGAAGGTGATCGGGTCCAGACGGGGTTGGGGGATGTAGGTGAGCGACAGCCGCCCGACCGTGACCGCTCCCGCGATTGTGGTGGTGAAGTGGACGGTGGCCTGGTGCTGGGCCAACACCGCGATGGAGGTTTCGCTGACCCGCAAGCCCGACTCGGCCAGGCTGTCGATCTGGGTCGAGCCCCGTGGTCCCCACAGGTACACGTTGGCCACGTACTGGCCCGAAATGAACGAGGTCTTGTCGTCCGGCCCGAGTTGGTACGAGGGTGGCTGTCCCGCCGGGGCCCGATTGTCCAAGGTCACCGCCGTGTCGACGGTGGCCGAGCCAGCGGCACTGACCTTCACGTCCTGATGCACGCTGACCTGCACGTAGTAGTCGAGCTTGTTGGCGCCAGCGTTCTCGACGGCCACATGGAATGCCCGGTCGGGTGCGACCGTGTCGATGGCACCCGAGGCGCCGTAGCGGACCAGGGTGGCCTCGTCGGAGGGCCGAGCGTCCCAGAGGATGAGGTGTCGACCGGCCACGTCGGCGGCCAACGTGTGCGCCAGGGCGGCGACGTCGACGTGGTGGGGCGTGAGGGCGTCGACCACGGCGGTGGCGACCGCCGAGTTCAGGTCCCGCCGCGCGTTCTGGGGCGCGGCGGGGGCTCCGGTGTAGAGGTCGTGCAGCAGGATCACTGCCACGTTGGCGGCCGTGACCGGTTCGGTGATGCCGGGCACGACGACGGGTCCGGTGAGGGCCAGCAGGCTTGATAGCGCCGGCACGTCGATGGCGACCACCCCGTCCACTGGCTGCCCGGCCCCCGCCGCAGACATGGCTGCAAGGTCCTCTCCGCTCCAGGGGAAGTCCCCGGAGACATTGGCCGCCGTCCAGTACTGCGTCGGCTGGAAGATGCCGAACACCGTCTGGAGCCCGGGCGGCATCCGGACCGCCACCGGCTCCGAGAGGGGATATGCGCCGACACTGTTGGATTGCCCAATGTGGAGGTTCCCGCCGCTGGCGTGCATGTAGGCCACCGACAGCGCCGCCCCCTGGTCGCGCATCTCAGCATTGTTCTCGGCGGCCAGCAGGTAGGTACGGGGAGCGCCCGCGCCGAGGAAGACCTTGGCGTACTCGAGGATCTGTTGGCCGCGGGCCAGTTGGCGGGTGAGCCGGGCATCCTGGCGGTTGAAGGCGGCCCGGGCGGCACCGACGGGACCCCACAGACCGCTGGTCGGCCGCTGCAGGCTCGCCAGTTGGATGTGGGCGATCTGCAGCCCCCGCACCAGCGCCGCCAGGCGGGGCAGATCGACCGTGGTGCCGGAGCTGGTGGCGGTCACGGCGTCCACCCGGTCGAGCAGGGTTATCCCGATCCCGGCCGCGCTCTGGACGTCCGTGGCGAGGTCGAGCACGCCTTGGCGCTGGTCGCCGACCAGGGGGACGGGTCCCAGCATGTCGAGGGCCGGTGACGACTCCAGGATTGCACGGGCAGAGGAAGCGTCGCGTTGGATGGCTTCGATGTCACGTTGCGCTGCGGCCCGGCCCTGGGCACTGAGCAGCTGGTGGGGGTCGTCCTGGAGCTGGCTGATCAGTTGACGGGCCTGTTCGAGCGGCACCCGGGCCCGATCCAGCGACGCCAAGGCGCTCCGTGCCACGAAGGCGCCGACCACAGCCAGGCCGACAACGGCGAGGATGGCGGCGGCGGCCTGGCGACGGTGCCGGGTCCGCGTCTGCGCCCGGTCGCGGTGTGGGTGCCTGACGCCGCTGCGGTGCAAATACCAGTGACGGAACCCGTAGCGAACGTGGTGGTGCGGTCGCTGGACTCGGTGCCGGTACACCACGCGCTCAGAGATGGACCGGGCCTTTCACGCGGTTGCCCGTCGTTTGGCTCACTGCGCCCGCGAGTACCTTGCGACCGTCGCCTCCCGGGCGGCGGGGACGGGCGAGAGGAACGAGTGGCACGGGGCAGAGGGTACAAGAGGACAATCGGGGTTTCCGGGTCACCCACCGCGGACCGGCCTGCGCCTGGGGCACGCGTGGCCCGCCCGTCTCATCTCGGATCGGCCTGATCTCGGATCGGTGGCTCCGATCGGCCCGGGCGCCCACCGGACGAGCCAACGCCGACGCAGTGTGCACCGATGGCCGTGGCCGTACCGACGAGCACCGGGAACTCGCCGCCTCCCTCCGGCGCATATCCAGGCCCTCCAGGCCGCCCGCGCCTTACTCGAATCCGAAGACGAACCTGCCCGTCCCACGGGGCGCGAGATGGCCGACGACGCTGTAACGGCGCATCGCAAATAGTGCAACCGGCACTTCGCACATGTTCCCGACGGCGTTGAGGACGGCGCACTGGCACGACGCACAAACGAGATGACCCGCACGAAGTGCTGGCGGAACATGCAGGAGATGACCCCGGGGCGGGGTCGACTTTCCAGCTAGCAAGCGGCGACCCCCATACACGCCACGCGCCGATTTCCAGGCGGCTCCGACGACGCCGTACTGCGGAGTGTCTCGTCCTGGCTGGGCATTGAGCCCACCCGCCCGTGACAGCTGACCCAAGCGGAAGCTGAAGGGAGATCCCAAATAGCAACCACGACAGTCGTCGACACGGCGCGCCGTGCGCTGGGTCCGGTGGGCGTGCTCCCACCTGGCGCCACGAGACCACCCATGAGGCCCTTGAGCGACAGGCTTCCGTGAACTCAAACTGACCCACTACCCCCGAGCGAGCAGACTGTGGCCGTGGACGAAGCGTCCGTCGATCCCGATCCGATGACCCAGCTGTCCCGGTGGCTCGAGGTTGCGCGGACAGCTGGCGAGCCCATGCCCGAGGCGATGGCAGTTGCCACAGCCACGACCGATGGGCGCCCGTCCTCCAGAATGGTGCTGCTCCGAGGCATCGACCACCGAGGTCTCGTCTTCTACACCGACCGGGAAAGCGACAAGGGCCGGGAGCTGAGGGCGAATCCATTCGCCGCTGCCCTTTTCCATTGGTTCCTCCCAGTGCACCGACAGGTCCGGGTGACCGGTGCAGTGGAGGAGGTCGATGACGATCAGTCGGACGCCTACTGGCGGTCGCGGCCGCCGGGGGCTCGTCGTAGCGCCGTCGCAAGCCACCAGAGCGAGGTGGTCGTGAGTCGAGCGGTGCTCGAACAGCGGGTGGCCGAGCTGGCCGAAGCGTTCCCCGAGGAAACGGGGCCACCCCGCCCTCCTCGATGGGGCGGTTACCGGATCCGGCCTGAGGTCGTCGAATTGTGGGAAGAAGGAGCGGACCGCCTGCACGATCGGCTCCGCTACCAGGCTCGGTCCGGAAGCTGGAGGATCGAGCGGTTATCACCCTGACAACCTGGTCGTAGGCACACGCATGGCGCAGTTCGTGTGCCGTGTCGGAGAGCTGGACAAGCGGCACCATCAATCCCCGCGGTCGGGCTCACCGGGTGATCTCCCAAGCGTCCGCTTGACGATGTACATCGACGTCACAAGAGTCAATATCCGCTGTGCGAAGAGCCGCAATACCGGGGGGAGGGTCACCTTGCAAGGCCCCTGGCGGCGTCGCATGGCGCCCGTGACGTCTTCTCGCCCAGCGGCGCCACCGGCTCGGACATCGTGGGCCGTATGGCGGTCCCCGCCGTCGCATTCCTGATCGCGCGACGTAAGTCGGCCATCGCCTGACGTCGAGCAGGACCTTGTGGGAACGTTAGGCATGGCCGACGTGCTGTTCGTCTGCACGGGTAACCTCTGCCGCTCGCCGTCGGCCGCGTTGTTGTTACGCCAGCAACTGGGTGACGCTGGGTCCGAGGTCACGGTGCACTCGGCTGGCACGGTGGAGACCGATTTCGGCCCTCCGCGTCCCCTGGTGGAGGAGGGCCGCGTCTTCGGCATCGATCTGGGCGCCCACGTGCCCCGCACGGTGGACCCCGGCATGGTTCAGGCGGCGGATCTCGTCGTGGGCCTGACCCGCGAGCACGTGCGCGAGACGGTGGTCGCGGTCCCGTCCTCGTTCCCGAAGACCTTCACCCTGCGGGAGATCGTCCGTCGTGGACTCCACACCGGGGCCCGTGGCGCCGGCGAGGATCTCGGAGCCTGGCTCGCCCGGCTCCATGACGGGAGGCTCCATGCCGACCTGATGGGTGAGTCGCCGGAGGACGACGTCATGGATCCGATGGGTGGGACGCCGGACGACTACCGCCGGATGCTCACCGACGTGGCGGCGCTGACCCGAACCCTGCGCGACCTGGCTTGGCCCATCGCGAAGCTGCCTGCCAATGGGTAGGCAGCTTCGCGAACCGGATCAGACCACTACGGTGCGGCGGCCTTGCGGCGGCGAGAGGAGATCACGATGACGACACCGATCGCCACCAACCCGAGGCCGCCGATCACCATCGCCGCGATGTCGGCCCCGGTGAAGGCGAGCCCTGAAGACGTCACTGGGGTGGCGCTCGCGGTGGCCGTCGCCGTCCCCGGGGTCGCCGTCGCCGGCGTTGTCAAATGACAACCGCCTGAAGTTCGCGTGAGAACGGCGTGAACACAAGGACTCAGGGCAGATGCAACGCGACCTGCTGCCGCAGCGTGCTGGCGAATCGCTCCTCTGAGAACCGGGACACATGGTCCCGGATCTCATCGCCGTTCAACGGACTCTCACTCAGTTGGTCGATCGCGCTCGAGATGGAGCAGACGTCGAGGTTCTCGAAGAAGTAACCGGACGTGCCCTCCGAGACGGTCTCCAAGTATCCCCCTCGCTTCAACGCAATCGTCGGCTTTCCAAAGCTTGCAGCCTCCAATGGTGTGAGTCCGTAGTCCTCGAAGGCGGGGGCGATCAACGCACGACAATGTCCATAGAGCCAGCGAAGCTCGTGGTCATTGACGTTGCCTATGAGGTCGACGTTGGGCGAGGCCGATTGCTTCAAGGTCTTCTCGAGAGGTCCGGTCCCGACGACAACCAGTTGTAGATCAGGGCGTTCCGCGAACACGCCGAAGATCCGATCGAGATTCTTGTACGGGAGCAGGCGTGAGACGACCAGGAAGAACCCGTCCTTTGCGACGGTACTCGGCTTCTCCCACGGGCCGTCGTCAGTGCACTGGGGAGGGGGAGGAATGACGAGCGGCTGTATCCCGTACAGCGAAGAGATCTCGTCCGAGACCGCTGACGACGTCGTGTAGTACGCGCTGGCGCTGGCCGCCGCCCTGCGATCCCATCGGCGAAGAATCGGCGTCACGGCACGAAGGGAATTTCGGAGAACGAACGAGGTATGGATCCCGTCCAGTGAGGATGAAGGGTGTCCCCTCTCAGTCTGGGCGTCCTGGCTCTTGCGAAAGTACTCGGCTCTCTTGTAGAGCCAGCGGGCCGGGCAGTAGCAGTAGACGAGCTTTGTGCCCGAGGTGTGGACCCCGTGCGCCCAACCACTCGAGCTGCAGAGCACAATCTTCTCGTCGACCTCGATCTTAGAGAAGGCATTGGCCAGGAGAGGCAGCGCGAGCCGGTGATGCCGCCTCAAGAACTGGGAGCGATTCAAGTAGGACGGCCGAACGTCAATGTCCCGAAATTCCGGAAACGTGAGGTCGGGCTCGTACAAGGAGGTGTAGATCGGCGCCGCCGGGAATGCGCGGTGCATCGCCAGCACCACCCTCTCCGCTCCGCCCTTCTGGGTCAGGTAGTCATGAACGATCGCGACCGTGCCCGGTTGATCGATGGGACTATTGCCGATCCCGGCCGCCACACCATTCTGTGTCACTTGTCCAGCAGTTCCATGTGACATGCGTTCTCCCGGGTGAGATGTGCGCGCAGTGGACGCGTGAATATGCGAACAGTTGCCAAGGGCTGCTGCGTAGATGCTCCTCGCAATTCCAGTTTCTCAGTCGTGATACGGAACGCCAATTTTCCTAAGGGAACGAGAGAACTCCTGATTCTCGGCTTGAACGGTCCCTATCAGCTGGGACCGACTCCGCTCTCCGGCGGGTATTGGGTCGTCGGCGAGCTTGGTGTTGTTGGCTGTCGGGGATTGGCATGTCTGCCAATGGATGGCCGGTCGTCATATTCCCCCTCTTCGTCGGGGACGTTTGCCGGCGTCGGGCTGCCGCTCACTTTGCCGTCGCCGTTCGTGGACGCCGGTGTCGGCGTACCGCGCTTCCCGTGCGGCCTTTGCCTCCTCGGCCGAGGACTTCTCGCCGTAGCCGTAGCCGTAGTGGTAGTGGTAATACGCGTACGAGTCAGTTTCCGGCGCTCGGTTCAGCACGGTGCCGACGACCGGAGCATTGATCTGATTGAGCATTTCGACGGATCGGACGATATCTCGACGTCTGTCCATCCCGGCGGACACCACCAGCAGGATGGCATCGGCGTGTGTCGACAGGACCGCGGCATCCGTCACCGGCAGAACCGGTGCGCTGTCTACGACGACGATGTCTGCGAAGGCGCTGAGGTTCTTGAAGACCTCGTGGGTCTTGGCGCTCGACAGGAGTTCCGAGGGGTTCGGTGGAACCGGTCCCGTCGGAAGCACCTGGAGGTGAGACTGGTTGGGGACCCGAAGGAGCGCGTCCTCCAGCTCTGTCTCTCCCAATAGGACTGAGGTGAACCCGATGTCGTTCGGTAGTCCAAAGAACTCGTGAATTCGAGGCCGACGCAGGTCACAGCCGACCAACACGACCCGCTGGCCTGCCTCAGCCATGATCCAGGCCAGATTGGCCGACGTGGTGGTTTTGCCGTCGCCCGCAGATGGGCTGGTGATCTGGAGGACCTTGGTGGGATTCTCCAACGACATGAACTGGATGGAGGTTCGCAGGCCTCGGTAGGCCTCGGTTGGTGGCGATTTCGGGTGCGTCTGGGCAACGAGGTATGGGTTTTTGGGATCGCGCCACTCGCCGATCACGGGAATGAGGCCGAGTACGGGGATTCCGGGTACGAGCTGTTCGAGCTGATCCTTGCCTCGGACTCTGTCGTCGAGATTGTCGCGGAGGAGGGCGAGTCCGATGCCCAACAAGAGTCCGGCAGCGGCGCCGATGAGGATGTCCGTGGTTTTCTTGGGGGAGGAGGGCTTCTCGCTGACGGTTGCCGGCTGGACGATCTGCCCGCTGGCTGAGTTCTGGGAGGTAGCCGCCTGCATGGCATTGAGCTGTTGCTGGAGTGCGGCCTGCTGGGAGTAGAGCCCGGTCAGCTGCCCAGTGATGGTGCTGGCGGCGCTCGAGCCGAACTTGGTGCCATTCAGCTGGTTCGTAAGTGTAGCAATTGAATCGTTTATGGCGGTGAGTTGCTTTTGGAGCGAGGACTCCGCGGCGACTTGCGAACTGAGGTACTGCCGGTTGGTCACGATGATGTACGCCTTGGCGTATGCATTGGCCGCCTTGGCGGCGAGAGCAGCGTTTGGCGAAGTGACAGAGATCGACGCGACCGAGGTCGTCCCGATCTCAGCGACTGTCGCAATGGGAGCCGCCCGACCGAGGATCCTCGCCGCCTGGGCTTTCACTGGGCTGCTCTGAATGAGTTGAATGTCTGTGGCTAATTGGCCCGGGGTGAGCCCGCTACTCGGATTTGATGATCCGGATCCCGTGCTCGAGTTCTGGGCAAGGAAGAGGAGCTGGGCGGTGCTCGTGTACTGAGGGGTCTGAAGAACAACGATCCCCACCGCAGCGGCCACCCCCACTACCAACGTGAGCAGGACGACGTACTTACGACGGCGAAGGATCGCCCAGATGTCCCGAAGGCTCGTCTCTTGTCGAACCTCAGGATTTGGGGCCCACTCGGACATTTTGCAACATTACGCTAGATCCCGGCATTCTCTCCGCCGCTAGCTGTACTCGGCCAAGACCCTCCGGTAAACGTCGATGAGTGATCTGGCGTGCCGTTCAACCGTGTATTCAGCCTGGTACCGGGACAGGAGAGCGCTTCCATAGATCTGCCGTTCAACTGGGTCGAGTGCCAGACGCCGAAGTGCTGCTCCTCCGGCCTCGGTGTCAGTGGGGTCGTAGAGAAAGTCGGACATAACGGGCCCAACGGTCTCGAGGTGGCCACCTCCTCGGGCGGCAACGACAGGCAGGGCGGTAGCCATCGCCTCCACGACGCTCAGCCCGAATGGTTCCCGGTCCCCGGTGGCCAGCAGAATGCTTGCCGTCTG
The DNA here is from genome assembly GCA_963730395.1 of uncultured Acidimicrobiaceae bacterium. GTDB lineage: Bacteria > Actinomycetota > Acidimicrobiia > Acidimicrobiales > RAAP-2 > Bog-473. The sequence goes on from CAVSSK010000021.1 coordinate 520,521, forward strand.
CATCCGCGCTGGTAAGTCATCGACGAACCCGAGGAACCGGACAGACTGGTCGACACCCAGGCGAATCGTCTCGCGGCGCAGCGCCAGGTCGTCGCTGCCTTCACCTGCGAGGTGTAGTTCCCAGCCCTGTTCGGCTAGACCACTTGCTGCCCAGACAGTAATGGCGCTGAGAGTCCGCTTCTCCGGCTCGAACCGCTGGGCGACGAGCACGACCGGCTGTCGACCGTCAGGCCGCTTTCGCTTGTCGTCGAGAGACGGCGCGGGCACGCCAGGTGGCAGGACGACGCAGTCCTGTTCGGCGGTCTGTGCGACGTAGTCGCTGATGGCGATCTGTGCGTCGATGAAGTAGGGTAGGAACCTCCACAGCTGGTGCCGCAACGGTGTGCTTCCGCGGGTACGGGCGAAATGGAGCGTTGCGACGACAGGTCTCCGAAGCAAGGGCTTGGTCACGATAGCGGCAAGTTCCGCCTTGGTCATGTGGACATGGACGAGATCAGGCTGGTTTCGCCGCATTGCCATGCTGGAGAGCATTCGGACCGCCCCCCATTCGTTGGGACCTGGGAGGAACTGGACACCCGACGGCTTCAACATCGAGGTCATAGCGCTGGGGTCCCCGCCGATGACACTGACGCCATGACCCAACATTGAAAGAGCGTTGGCGGTGTAGGCAACGTAGTGCTCTACGCCCGAAAAGGCATCAGAGCAAACTACATGGAAGATTTCTAATTGCGCATCGGACGTGCCACATTAATCTTTTCGAAGAGCTCCCTCTAAATTATTTGCACTTAGAGCGGACGTTTTGCACGTCAATGTTGTGGTCCAAATGGTGCCTATATGGCAGCTCTCAGTTTGCTCGCTTCCATCCCACTCATTTTTACCCTTCAAGGTGAGACATGATGGATGACCATGCATATTCACATGTCATTTGATTCTGGGCAACGCGCTTTGTGCAGGAATCGGCCGCGAGTACGCAGTAACAGGATGTTCACAATTCACCGTTGATGACGCCGTGGCTCGCTTGAGTCTCTGGCGCGTGGTAATCGCTACCCTGGCGACGGCGGTTGAGGAGGTGACGGAAGGAGCTGTCGGCCTGTAGGTCGACCCCTGGGTCGACAGCTTGGCGGACGCAATGAGCCGGGCCCGGCACGACCCGGGCCTCGTCGAGAAGGCCAGGATTCTAAAATGGCCGCGGGGCCGATGGCTTGGGATCGGTCCGCGCAGACGCTGTACGCATCTCCTGGTCGACATAGGGTGAACGCCGAGTGGGGTGCGTCCTGCGGCAGAGTCTGCCCGCCCGCTCACCCCCATTCTCCTCGACCGGAGGCGAGCGGGTTCATGCTGATGTCGTGATGTCGGGGCCCGCCATTCGATAGTGAACGACCGTCATCCAACCGGGCCTCGACCCGGTAGCGAGCCGGACCGGTAGAGGTGAATTTGGGGCGCCGCCCTGCGCACCCGCTCCCTACGAAGCATCAGCGCGCGACTCGAGCGCTTGCGACAGTACAGCCGACCGGTAACTACACCGTCTGGCGACCGCGTTGTGGTTTCGAATGTACCGCTCGTGGGATGCGTGGAAATGAGCCTCTCGTGTTACGGCGTCTCTGCCTGTTCCCGCCCCTACTTGGGTGGCGGTCACTTCCCGGCAGCGGGCGACCTGGTAGCCCCAAGTCGCGCGCCCGCCGCTGCCAATCGATCTCCTCGGCGTACAGGAAGAATCTCTCATCGAAGGGTCCGACAGTCATCCAACGCCTCCGACTAAATGAGCAGCACGGCACCGATCAGGAAGTCGAGTTGGCGCCGAAGACTTCCCAGTCCCACGGCTTCGATTCAGGAGCCGGCGGGGGGTAGGGAACGGCCACCCCACTCGAGCGATCGACCCGAGCAGGGATCGACCTGGCCGGCGCCACGCAGGCGAGGCCGGGCTCGGCCAGAAGACGGGCGAGTGCAGCCGCGCAACTGCTCCCGGCGTCACCGTAGCGGCAGCGTAAGCTGGAAAGCTCTTGGGCTAGCGCTTGGGCCCGCGGGAAACGTTGTGGGACGTGAGTGTGAAGCCGCGGAGCGAGTGAAGGTGGTGAGGCATGAGCGAGGTGAATGACGATCAACGGTTCGGAGACAAGAAGTTGCCCGAGCGCCCCTTCGTCAGCATCGTCATTCCGAGTTACAACCATGCCCGCTTCCTCGAAGAAGCGATCACCTCTGCGTTGAATCAGAGCCACCAAAGCGCGGAAGTGATCGTGGTCGACGATGGTTCCACCGACGACACGCTGGGCGTTGTCGCGGAGTTCCGAGATCGGATCGTCTATCTCAGGCAAGCGAATCAAGGGTTGTCGGTCGCCCGCAATACCGGTATTCTCGAGGCCCGCGGCGAGTTCATCCAGCTTCTCGACGCTGACGATGCACTGTGCCCTGGAACCCTGGACACTCTCGCGGAGGCTGTCGCCTGCCGGCCTCAAGGGGCTGTGTTCTTCGCGAGCTGGGACGAGATCGACCTCGATGGGCACGTAACTGCTCATGTCGATGCGACTCATCTCCCCGGGGATGCCTTTCATGCGTTGTTCAATCCCATCGCCGTCGGACCGCCGTGCCGTTATCTCGTGCGCCGGTCGGCGTTCGCCCGCGTCGGTCTCTTCGATAACCAATTTCCTGGCACCGAGGATTGGGACATGTGGTTGAGGATGGCCGTAGTGGGACTCGAGTTCGTGGCGGTGCCAGCGGCGTGCTCCAGCTACCGCAACTACCCCACATCGATGTCCAAGGAACATGGTCTCATGTGGCGAAGTGGGAACAGCGTCTTACAAAGGGCAGCCGGGTATCATCGGAACTGCTATGCCTGCCGACTCGCAAAAAAGCAGGGCGTAAGGCGGTGGCGCGAGTGGTGCTATTTTTCGATGCTCGCGCCTCAGCTGCGGGAGCTTCAACGCGCCGGGAACTACGACCTCCTGGGTCGGTGCTGCATCGGGGCCTTCCGTCGAGACCCGTGGATCCTGCCAGCCCTGGTGCGGCCGGCGTGTTCTCGTGGCCGAAGAGTGCTCGCCGCCCAGTTTCGGGCGAGACGAAGTGGGAGAGTGATGGCAGTCGGCAACCCCAAGTCCCCAAAATGACTGACGGGCTCACCGTTCGTTGCGGTCCCAACTTCTTCGTCATCGGAGCGCAGAAGGCGGGGACCACCAGGTTGTGCGAACTCCTGCAGCGCCATCCTTCTGTCTCGATTCCGACAAAGGAGCCTTTCTACTTCCAATCTGCTCGCGCCATGTCGGAAAAGGCACAGTGGTATCGAAGCATCTTCGAAGGCGTCGCCGACGTACCCGCACGAGGAGACGGCAGCACCTACTACTCCATGAGCGGGGTCTACCCGGGTATCGCTCAACGCATTCATGAGTTCAATCCGGATGCTCGGATCATTTACATGGTCCGGCATCCGCTTCGGCGGATCGAATCCGCCTGGGTGCAGCGGCTCTCGATCGGGGATGTGGCACTTCCAGAAGTTCTCGATGCGGTTGACCGGGAGCGACGGAGTCTTGATCTCGCCGACAAACAGCTGGGTTTCGAACACACCTTGTACAACACGGAGGTGTTGATCGATCCGAGCTTGTATTGGAAGCAGCTAGCTGAATACCTCCACTGGTTCCCTGAAGACCAGATCAGGATCGGCTTTTTCGAAGAGTTCATCGCGGACGAGCGTGCCGAGCTTCAGGCGTGTCTTTCCTTTCTCGGCGTCGATCCCTTTATCGATATTGACATAGACGATAATGAGGCTCGTAACTCCTCGGAAGGCAAGCGCCAGCCCCTTGCTGTCGTCGACACCGTGCGCACTCTTCCTGGGTACGAGCGGGTGAAGCGGTTCATCCCGCAACGTCTGAAGTCACTATTCACCGACCGCATCACCCGGCCGATCCCCATGACGCCCCTATGGACCGCGGAGAGCATTGAGTGGACGGTGTCCCGGGTTGCCGACGATAGCGCTTCCCTGCTTCGATACGCTGGGCGTAGCCAAGACTACTGGCACTTGCGGTAAGCCGCTCGGGCGCGGGCCTCCTCGTACACGATGTTGTACTGTTCAGACACGCTCTGCCAATCGTATGCCGCGACGGCCTGGCTTCCCCCCTTCCCAAGCTGTTCCGCCAACGTGGGATTCTCGAGGAGTTGGCACACGCCGTCGGCAAGATCGACCGGATCGCCTGGCGACATTAGGAGTCCGGTCACACCATCGATGACGACCTCTGGAACCCCTCCTACGCGGGTTGCGACCACCGGCTTGCCGGCGGCCATGGCCTCCAAATCGACGATGCCCAATGGCTCGTGGCGCGAGGGTAAGACGAAGAGAGTGCAGCCTTTGAACAAGCTCGCAATTCTCGCTCGGTCGCATCGACCGACGAACTCAACGCGGTCGGCAACACCACGCTCGGCAGCGCGTACCTCGAGCTCCGGCCGCTCCTCACCGTCGCCGGCAATGACCAGATCTGGGGCCTCTGGATGTCGTTCCAGGACGATGCGATAGGTGTCGATCAGCACGTCGAGGCCCTTGGCGTGCACGTGACGGCCAACGGACAGCAAGTAGGGGCGATGCCGTTGCTCCGGCTCGGCGCTAGCAAACGTCCCGACGTCCACACCGCCACGGATAACCGATGCCCGTTCCCCGACCTCTACTCCAGTGAAGTCCTGAGCTTCGGTAAGCGTCTGAGCCGAGCACGCCGTGACGGCGTCGGCATCGACCATCAGCCGCTTTAACAGCTTCGGAAGCACATGAGAGTGACGATAAATGTCCTGAGCGTCCATCGTAAGCTCGCCGTGGAGAGTGACGACGAGTGGCAGGCAAAGGCGTCGAGCGGCACGCAGGGCATAGAAAGCGTTACCACTCACGCAGTGGATGTGGATGACGCTCGCTCCATGCTGAAGGAGCTGACGATTTATACGTTGTTGGATTAGTCGATTCTCGAGCCCGTACGCGAGCATGAATCGTGGCGTGGGCTCCGGTAAGCGGAATACGTAACGGCGAACTGGCACGCCCTCGATTTCTTCGGAGGCTGGGAGGTTTTTGGGCCAACGCATCGTCAACACGATGGGTCGTTGTCCCGCCCTCGCCTGGTTGCGCGCCAGCTGGCCAACGACCTCTTCCACTCCGCCGACATACGGTGAGAATGCACTTGCGAACAGTGCGACCGAGCGAGTCACGTGTCGGTTTCCTGTGCGATCGAGGCTTGAGCTGCCACGAGAAGGACTCGGTCGGCAACCCTCCAGAATCGCGCCGAGAGGGTAATCGGCCATCCCTCCTCCGCAGATCTCAATCGGTCGATGTCCGTCGTCGTGAGCACGCCCTGGCCGAATCGGCAGGCCAAGTAGACGCTCAACACGCTGATCCACATGACGGCGAGGGCGACCCCCATCTCAGCGTGCTCGGTCGCGATGCCAGAAATGACAAGGACCGCGATCATGACCACCACTCGGATGAGTTGAGATCGGAGGGCCATTTTGGCTCCTGGCGGGATTCGAATGATGAGACACAGGCTGAAGCCGAACGCCAAGCCTCCGACCGTTGAGGCGGCCGCCGCACCAAGAAGGCCGTAGCGAGGGATGAGTAGGAAAGAGAGCCCTATGTCGAGGACCGCGCCGAGGAAGGCGGGGAACACGATGGCAGCGCGCTGCATCTCCACGGCGGCGACATTAACCAGCGGATAGACGAAGCTCTGGAGAAGGCTCGCACCTAGCGTGACGACTGTCGCCACTCGGACTTCGCCAGCATGGGCTCCGAGCACTACGGGACCGACAATGACGACCATCGGGCCGAGTGCCACCGCGGTTGTCAGAACGAGCAGAGACGAGAAGCGCAGAGCCGCCGAATAGGCCCTGGCGGCACCGTCACCATCGCGGGTTGACGCCACGCCGACACTTGGTAGCAGAGCTCCGTACAAGGCATCTGTGAGGAGAGTCGCACGGGCGGCCAGCGTTGTTGCTATGGCGAAAAGTCCCAGCGCGACTGGCTGGTGAGCGAAGTGGAGAATGACCGTCTCACTCTGCCCAAAGACGATCAGCTGGCAGGTCCCTGCAATATAGAACGCGAGCAGTGTTCGGAACTGTGGGCGGAATCGACGAGACTTCTTATGTCTGAGAGCACGCAACAGAAGCGACCACGGAGCAAACGTCGCGGCCACGGCGGCGTTGATCAGCAGACTGGCGAAGAACACACCTACAGTGAGCGCAGCATTGTGGGTGGTCACCGCGACCCACGATGCCGCGATGCTCTGCGCCAACGAGACGGCTACCGAGCTGGCTGTGAGCACTCGGTACCTACGTCGAGCCACCAATGACATACTCAAACCGGCGGTAAGTACCTGAAGCATGACTCCGAGTCCCACAAATAGTCCTGCGAGGGGCTCATTGCGGAAGATGACTGCTATGACCGCACCAACTACGATCGCCCGGCAGAAGCCGATGACGAGGAGTCGTCGTAACTCAGCGACAATGGTCGTCGTATCCCCTATCGGTTCAGCCCGCACAAGCACACTGAGGCCTCGCGAATTGAATCCCAGGTCAGAGAGGACGAGCACTAGAACTATTAGAAAACCGAGATAGGTGTACCGCCCGTAAGTCGTCGGCCCCAGGGCTCGGGCAATGACAATGGTCGACGCAGCAGAGGTGACGGCGTTGATCGCAGTGGCTGCCGCCGTGCGAAGAGAGTTGCCTATGGTTTCGGAGCTCAGCGATCTCTCTCGGGGTGGCTCAGCCATCAGAGCGTGTTTTGATGATGCGGGCGGGAATTCCAACGGCGACGGCACCGCGCGGGAGATCGGAGCTTACGACGGCATTCGCTCCGACAATTGCTCCGTCTCCGATGCTGACGCCCTTCAATACGGTCACCTTTGCGCCGAGCCATACGTTGTTTCCGATACGGACTGGTGCCACGTCCTCTCCTTGCAATCTCGTCGCGATTCCGGTGCGGACCGAAGTGTGGTCATGGTCCCGAATAGAGACGAGCTCAGCGATCAGACAATCTTGTCCGACCATCACGCTCGAGCGAGCCGCGATGGTGCAGTGGTGACCGACGATGGTGTCGGCCCCGATGTCGATGATGCCGCTCGCCTCGAGAGTGAGCCCTCGGTCAATCGAGCACCGGGGTCCGAGGCGCACATGAGCTGGGGGCGCCATGGTGAGGCGAAAGCCCCGCCCGACGTCACAGCCCGCCCCGAAGCGAGCGCGAGGGTGCCTAAGACGGATCACGGACAAACCGAGTCTCCGGCGCACATAACCCGCCAACCGGACAGCGAACGGGTAGGTCATCGGAAAGCCTTGGCGGTTGTCCGCAACCTTCAGCGCGACTTGTGGGAGGCGATTCATGGAGAGGGAGAAGAAACTAGTGCAGCGGCCATGAAGGTCGGCGGCCGAACTACACCCTTGTAATCTGCGGTCCCGCATGATTAGGGAGTTGGAGTGGCGCGTTGAAAGAGGACGCGCATTGCGGGGAACGACGCTGGTTGCGCTCACTGCCGCGACGTGGCGGCGAGGTCACCTCGGCCGTGAGGCCGCGCCAATGAGCTCGCGATCGACGTGTCCAGTTGTCGCCACAGCGCGCCGGAGATCGCCGACGCGCAGGATGCGACCAGCGACTGGGTGCGCAAGGTAATCTACGAGTTCAACGACGTCGGACTCGAAGCGCTCGTCCCGGCCTGGGGTGGGGAGCACCCAAGGTGATCACCGACGAGATCCGCATCCGCATCCGCATTCGTCGAGGTCGTCGACTCGCGCTCCTAAGAGCTCGCCGAGCCCTATGTGACGTGGTTGCTCTTGCATCCGTGCATCGATCTCATCCGCACCGGCGTGGTGAAGGCGATCTCGAAGGAACGCCACGGGTGATCCTTCACGAAAGGGGCACACCACCCAGTCCACCAAGAGCTGGAAGCACACACTCGATCCTGACTTCGCTGACAACCCTTCGTTTAACGGTCCGTGGAATGCTCTCGCCAATGGCCTATGACATGCTACACACAGGCAACCTCAGCTCCCTCAGTGGTTTCGGAGCTCAGCGATCTCTCTCGGGGTGGCTCAGCCATCAGAGCGTGTTTTGATGATGCGGGCGGGAATTCCAACGGCGACGGCACCGCGCGGGAGATCGGAGCTTACGACGGCATTCGCTCCGACAATTGCTCCGTCTCCGATGCTGACGCCCTTCAATACGGTCACCTTTGCGCCGAGCCATACGTTGTTTCCGATACGGACTGGTGCCACGTCCTCTCCTTGCAATCTCGTCGCGATTCCGGTGCGGACCGAAGTGTGGTCATGGTCCCGAATAGAGACGAGCTCAGCGATCAGACAATCTTGTCCGACGATCACGCTCGAGCGAGCCGCGATGGTGCAGTGGTGACCGACGATGGTGTCGGCCCCGATGTCGATGATGCCGCTCGCCTCGAGAGTGAGCCCTCGGTCAATCGAGCACCGGGGTCCGAGGCGCACATGAGCTGGGGGCGCCATGGTGAGGCGAAAGCCCCGCCCGACGTCACAGCCCGCCCCGAAGCGAGCGCGAGGGTGCCTAAGACGGATCACGGACAAACCGAGTCTCCGGCGCACATAACCCGCCAACCGGACAGCGAACGGGTAGGTCATCGGAAAGCCTTGGCGGTTGTCCGCAACCTTCAGCGCGACTTGTGGGAGGCGATTCATGGAGAGAAAAGGAAGTTAGCCGAGACTTGTAGCATCGTCACTATGTTGTGTCTGAAAGCTGGACCAGACCAGTAGGCGCAAGTCCCGCCCGGATAGCGGCCGGAAAGCCAGGTAGCAGGCCCCGGTCCGTCGCCGAGAGGCGGCTGGCTAAGCGGGGAGTCAAGAGTCTTCTTCGGAGGGAGCAAATCGCGGGCCGCAGTGCCCCAGGCACGAGTCCTTTGCCTCGTCAGAGGTACAACTGAGCCGAGCTGCTCACGTCACGGCGAGGGCAGCACTCGACCTATGGGCGGACATGCCCTTGTTTGAGTCGCTACGAGGAAGACGTCAGATGGGAATCGGTGGACACTCTATTCTGTTGGCTGATCGTCCCATCGTCCCATCGTCCCCGAGGGATAACGTAATCAGTGACGTGAACCAGCGTGCCGAAGTAGGCGACACGGCGTGCGAAGAGGAATCGATTGGGGAGCTCGCCTACTATCCATGGATGCGCAGCTCCGACTCCATCCCGGACACGTCCGGGTTGGAGGACTCTCCTACATCGCAGATCAGCAAGTCACCTGATCCACGTCCGAGGCCTCTCCGAATCGCGTTGGTGTATTCCGGTTGTTCAACCTTGGGAGGGGTCGAGAGGGTCGTATGGGAAGCGGCGCGATTCCTGTCAAAGCACAACGAAGTCACGGTCGTCGCACGTGAGGTGAACGAACTTCCGGCCGGCGTGGAGTTCCGACCGATCCGGGAAGACGACCGATTGAACGGCATCGGTCCATTACGTCCTCTAGCGTTCCGTCGTTCCGCTCGACGAGCCCTGGAAGGACTCGGCGCGATGTGACCGTAGTCTACGGCAATGAATGTCCGGCGGGAGATGTGTACGTAATCGGCAGTGTACACAAGGCATGGCTCCGGAAAGCGGGACCGGCGACGAATTCGAGGCATTACGGTGTCCGGTCGATTCCGGTATCTCTCGCCAAATCATCTCGTCATTCTGTGGCTTGAACGATCGCTGTTGGCCAATGCAGCCGGTCGCACATTGGTGCCGTGCTCCGACGTGGTCACGACAGACCTTGCCAGTCTGTACCGACTTCGTCACAATACGGTCACGGTTGTGAACAATGGATTCTCGCCGGACTAGTTTTCACCCGAGCGCCGTGCGACGTTGCGGGTCACTTCTCGGTCGGACCTGGGTTACGGAGAAGACGACGTAGTGATGCTGATGGCGGCGAATGAGTGGCAGCGAAAGGGTCTTCCGGTGCTATTGGAAGCCATGCGCCTCCTGAACCAACCTTCATTGCACTGCTCCTTGCGGCCGCAAACCCCGATCACCATCTGACCGGGATTGAGGATTCGGTGCTGGCAGGACATGTCCGTTACCTTGGAGCTTCGAGGGACGTCGCGGTGCAACATGCGGTGGCAGACCTATTCGTCATGCCCACTCAGTATGAGGCGTTCTCGTTGGCCATCGTCGAAGCGTTGGCGAGCGGTCTGCCTGTCATCACGACTACGGTGCCCGGAGCGGGTGACACCATTATCGAGGGGGTCAACGGGCTTCTCCGTATCCGATCCGACTTCAGCAGAGGAACTGGCAGCACTGCTCAAGCGAGGCTTGGATCCGGGGACTAGGCGTCGGTGGAGCGATGCTGCGCCGTCTACGGTCTCAAGATTCTTGGGATGAGCTAATGGGAAATCGAACAGGTGATCCTCGGTATCGCTGAAGGCGGGTCCGGTTCGGTGTGACCCGTTGAGCACTCCGACAGTGGTCCTCGACCTCTCCTCTCGCAAGGCGCTGGGCTGGTCCATAGACCGGCGCTGTGAATCGATCCTCGTCAACGACGCATTGTCGATGTCGGCGGGGCCAAGGACACCTCGACGGCCATGGGGATTCATTCGGACCATCGCTCCCAGTCACCTCCTGGGCGTTCTCCGAGAACGTGAGGCGTCCCGGGCTCTTGGGCTCGATGGGCACGGTGGGCGACTGCTACGACAACACACCGATGGCGTCCTTCTGGGGCTCCGTGCAGATCGAGTTACTCAACGGCCAGAGCTGGAAGACGATCCTCGAGCTGGGCGCCATGGCAGAATGAATCGAGGACTTCTACAACCTGCTCCTGTGTCATAGCACCTTGGGCTACCTGACGTAGCCAAAGTTAAGCGCGGTTCAAGGGGACCCTTCGGGAGGCCGCAGGCGGCCTCAAGCGAAGAGATGCGCGTGGGGAACGCGGAATCGTGTCGACGAGCGATGACTCGCCGGCGTGATATCTCCTTCGCCAACGTCGGCGTTACTTCGCAGGCCGGCAACCAACGCCCACGCACACCCGCCGAAGACAGTAGCTCGGTAAGGACAAACCTTGCCTGAAGCTGACCGCCTGAGTGCGACGCGGTGGAAGTAGAACGACCCATAGGCAGCCGTCAATAGTGCGCCAAAGAGGAGCAGCCGGTGCGAAGTGACTTCTGACCGCCACAGCCGTCATGGCGCCCGGAATCAAGAAGAAGAGATAGTGGCTTTCGCTCAACGAGCCAGCGAGGAAGACGGCAGTCAGAATTACTCCGCTCAATGGACCCACTACCTCGAGCGATACATTGGGCTGGCGAAACGCGACGATGGCGATCACAACGACGGCTAGGCCGATGATCGCGAGTCTGGCCAACAAGATCACGACCGAGTTGAGGTTGTGGACATGGCCCAGTGCGGACAACGAGATGTTGTAAACTGCAACCCTCCCAGCCAGGGTTTGCCCCTCGCCCAGTTTGGTGAATATCCCTGGTATCGCACCTGGATCACCGACGAATGGCAGCATCAACAGAATGCCAACGCATGCAACGGCGGCAGTTATTGCAACGGACTTCCATTGTCGAAACAGCAGGGGGATCAGGACTAGTGGGAGTAGCACTGGCTTGATGAGCAGGGTCACGGCAAGAGCCACCCCACCAGATACCCAGTGTTGCTGACCCCAGCGCAACACCACATAGGCGCAGGCGACAACGAGTAGGAAGCCGATGTTTCCCAGCCAGACGCTTGTAGTAACGGCGTCACCCTTGACGAGCAGGGCGGCGACGATGGCACTCCCCAGGAGTTGCCACCGGGTCGGGCGAAGGCACTTACGGAAGAGAAAGACGGTGAAGCAGATCTCTGCGACTTCAAGGTACGCAAACGGCGTCATCACTTGGTGGAATCGGAAGTAAGAGGCTGCCATTCCAAGCAACGCTGCGGTTGGTGGGTACAAGAACTGCTGGTGGGGGCGGAAGACGTAGAGCGACTGCCCAGAGCGTAAGGCGTGACCGGCGACAATGACCTGATGAAGGTCGAATCCTGCGGCAACGTTGGCGGCTGCCCGGTGCCCTTGGGAAACGGCTATGACGGCCACCAGCGACCAAGCCACAATGCCGAAGACACACGGCGCGTAGCTCCGCCACTTCTGCTCTAGCTGTAGCCGTCCCTCGCGAGATGAGATGCCGGAATCTTGTCACGCGACGGAGCCGGGCACTTAGAGCGCACGCCAATAGGCGATGGCCGGAGTGGGCCTGTCGTGGGCTTCTGACGTCTATCGGGCTGCGACCAGGAGCCCAGTGGGAGTCCGCTGGTCACCGCCGAGAACGGCAATGGATTCAGCGACCGAGGAGATGAAGAGGGCGGAGGTTTCGCCATCGAGATCGAAGAGAGCGACGGCAGCGAGCTTGGATGAGATGCGACCTTGATCACGCAGGGTGATGACTGCATCAGCGAGTTCGATTCGTCGCTCCGGGGTGTCGACGGTCGGCACCACCTGGTTGAGTTCTCGGTCGAAGGCTTCTCCGTCATCGTCGTCGAGTGCGCTGATCGCTCGGTCGATCTCGGGGGTGAACAGCCTGGGTAGGGGCACCTGGAGGGAGATGTCGATCTCGGGGAGATAGATCATCTCGTCGAAGAGCGCATGGATCTCGGCGTTGCTGACGCCTTCAAGGTCGAGGGCGGCGTCGCGGCAGACCTCGAGCGGCAAGAGCCTGGTGGGCGATTCGGCCGCCGCTGAGCGGTCTTTGAGACAGCAGTGTTTGGCCTTGTTGCCGCTCCCACACGGACACGGACCGTTGCGACGCACCTTGGCCATGACTACCTCCTCTGTGGTCATTGTCACCGCCGAGGATCGCTCGGGGGTGGACCACCCATGACCAGGAAGAAAGGTCCACCGGTCGTTGGCTCGGACCGGACATGATCCGGCTGCTTGTCCCAACCCAACGAACCAGTGGAGGTCCCATGCTTGCACTTGACCCGGTCGTCGTCGACGCCGTCTGGGCGTCTTTTGCCGCCTACCTGCCCGAATACGGTGAATCGAACCACCCACTGGGCTGTCACCGGCCCCGGATTTCTGACCGAGACTGCTTCGAAGCGATCCTCTTCCGCCTGGTCACCGGGTGCTCATGGGATGTGGCCGGACGGCTCGGCAAGGGAAGCGAGACGACGCTTCGGCGCCGACGTGACGAGTGGCTGGCCGCCGGTGCGTGTCAGCACCTGGTCGAAGAGGCAATCAACGCGTTCGACAAGGTGATCGGCCTGGATTTCTCTGACGTCTCGATCGACGGGTCACTGCACAAGGCGCCGAGAGGAGGCGAGGGAACGGGACCGAACCCGACCGATCGAGGCAAGAGCGGATGGAAATGGTCACTGGCCACCGACACCAACGGGGTGCCGATCGGCTGGGTGATCGACGGCGCCAATCGCAACGACTCGATCTTGCTGGCTCCCACCCTCGAGGACGTTGCCCAGCGCGGCCTGCTCGGCGACATCGAGACGCTGTGGCTTGACCGCGGGTATGACTCAGAGGTCACCCGCGCTCGTCTCACCGAGCGCTACATCGATGACGCCGTCATCGCCAAGAAGCGCACGAAGGGATCTGCCGGAGGCACGAAGAACAAGCCGATGGGCCTGCGCTGGCCGGTCGAGCGGACCAACTCATGGCTCAGCAACTTCGGCCAGCTCCGACGCAATACAGATCGCTTCAACGCCCATCGACTCGCCCAGTTCGCCCTGGCAGTGGCCCTGATCATCACGGTCAAACTGGTGAAGTGGGCAAAGAGGTGGGAGCCAATGGCCGTCGCCTAATGGCGCGCGCTCTAAGGGAACAGATTCTCCCGTTGTCAGCCATCTACTAGGAAGGATCGCCTTCTCCCGTTGTGAGCCTTCTACTAGGAAGGATCGCCCAGTGGCCGATTGTGGACCCCGAACTCCTTGCGGAACTTCGCCAGGGAGTCACGGTGCAGTAGCTCAAAGCGAGCGATTTTCGTCGAGGCTGATGGTCGGGCTAGCTGGAACCGAACCAGCGACCTCAGCATTGTCCTGACCTTAACGATTAAAGACTTAGAGCACCTCGACATCTGGTAGACAATCCCGGACAGACGCAACCGGGGTACCATCCGGGGCACGATTCACGTTAGACACTAGGCGAATCGCTCTGCCGCCCACCGATCGCCTGCCTCATCTGATCCGGAGTGAGTATGGAGGGCGAGTGAGAAGCTGTGGTGCCTTCGTTGCGACGTTCGGACTGTGGTTCGCCGTCGCCACGATCATTGTACGACTTCCTATTATCGCGAGAACCTCTACCCTCACTCGCGTGGCGCTTTCGTGGTCTACGTCTTGGGTTCTTGTCGGCTTCGGGGTAATGACTCTGGGCTGGCTGCACCTGTTCTACGCGGCCGTGTTCTTCGCAATCGGTCTTGTCGCGGGGGGGCTAGCCACAGTGGTCTGGGCGCGAGCGCTTGCTCGTCGCCCTCCACCTCGTTGGCGTCCATCGATAAGCGGTCTGTCTCGCTCGGATCTCGCTGTCGCCGCCGTGGGTCTACTCGCAGTCGTGGTTGCCGCACTGGGTGCTATTCGCCGGCCCATCGGCGGGGACGAGAAGGAGTACAAATGGGTGGCCCCTCTAGCCTGGGCGCATGCGCACCATTTCGTAGAGGTCACCTACCGGCTGTCCAACGGCTTCAACCAGGCAGAGTACCTGTCGGTCCCGGCTGCAACATTTCGTGCGCTCGTCGTTGCCCGGTTCGTCGAAATTGCGATGCTGGTCGGGATCGGGTTGTCTGCGGCGGCATTGGCGAACACGGCAGGAGTTCGACGTGGATGGTGGGTGGGTATTGCCGCCGCCTCGATACCGCTGGCGGTGATCGACGCGACGATGGTGGGAAGTGACATGGAACCGGCGGCGTTTCTGGCCACAGCTGCGCTTGCTTTCTTAATACTGCCCGGAAACTACCGAATCGCTGTCTATACCGTACTGACGGCAGGCGCAGTGCAAGCGAAGGTGATCGTTGCTCCGGTTGCCGTAATCATGACTGTCGTACTGGTCCTTCTCTTCGATGGAGCGCGTGGCCGTATCGCGCTGCATCGCACTGTTGCCTATTCCATCGGGGTGATGGGGTCGCTCGTCATCGGTTTCACCCACACATTCGTTCTCACGGGTCACTTTGTGGCGAACAACGTTCGTTCTATCTATCCGAGCGAAAGCCCTTTTGTGGCTACCGGCGCCGCGGCAGGTCGCATTCCGAACCTATACGACATCCTTCTCCTACCGATCAACCCCTTCATAACTGGCATCATTGGTGGGCGCGAGCCATACGGGGGCAGGACGGGACTGGCCATATTGGTTGGACTGCCAGTTGTGGTCCTGCTCATGTGGAGGTATCGGGACCCTAAATCACGAATGTTCGGATTCTTTGTGCTCGGGGCATCGACGTATCTAGTTATCGCTCCTATCTTCATCAAAACCCGATTCCTGTTGGTGTCATGGATCTTCTTCTTGGTACGCCATTGGAGTGGCAGGAGAAGAGCTTGCCCGTCGCAACGCCCGCCTTCGGCGTCTTGGGCTCTGGGCAGTTCCAGCAATACTGCTCGTTAGTGTTCTCGATCCCGTACGCGTTCTAGCCCGCTTCGCTTGAGCGATGCTCCACCAGGTCCCTGCCTACCGCGGGCGAAGCGACTCGTTGACGAGAGCTTTCTGACGATTTTCGATCACGACGGACCCACCTCGACGTAGAGGCTGCGGGTCACGAGCGCCGACCATCTAGAGGCGAAATGCCCTAAATAAATGTGGCGCGTTTGCTCGAATGTCCATTTAGCTTTCGCGGGCGATATTTTTCACTGCCACTCCTTATCCCCTAGTGAAAGCCCAGCGTCCTCGAAGCGCTCGACGAGCTGTTCCAGCCTGAGACCCGAAGCCACCCGATGTCGTTTATGTGCTGGGCCGTCGAAGTCGACCGGCGAGCTGGGCGATGAACTCGTGCGCCAAGGCTTCAACATCATCGATGACCCCAATAGCCCAACCGGTGCGGGATGCCGTTGTGACTCCACTTCCAAAAGGGGCCGGCGACGCTGCGCGTTGCCAAGGTGATCCCCGGGCTTTGCTACGACTCAGGTTGGGTGCTCTGGCTGCAGAGTATGACTTGGGTGGAGGATCTCGCTGCCATCGCCTAAAATCCGGCCGAACATGGTTCTCGCTGGCATTATCGCGCTCGCCTGCGCCGTCTTCGGGATTGGGCTTTACGCGTGCGCGCCGTCCATTCCCGTGGCGATTGCGCTACCTGCGTCATTCCTCGTCTTGCACGTCGGAGGAGCTGGGGGAGGCAAACAAAACATCAGCATCGCCGACGCGGCTCTCTTAGTTGCAACTTTATGTGCACTCCCGTTGATGCACTGGCGAGCCGCAGTGAACCTTAGGCGATGGATGGTGCTGGTACTCATTTATCAAGCGACGACACTGTTATCGGTGGTCAACAGCCCAAACCGCTATGACGCAGTCGAGTGGTTTCACCAGATCCTGATGATTGCGGGAGCGGCGGTAGTGGGATGGGTGACGGTTGAAAGAGGCAGAGTTCGAATGGCCCTTAGGGCCTATACCCTGATTGCGGCTGTGCTTTCAGTCTGGCTGATCGGACTATGGTTTGCGCACGGTTTTCACACTATCGCTTCACTGCCATATGGCCTTCAGAAGAATGGTCTTGGCGTCCTATTCGTCATAGCAGTATTGGCGGTCCATCTTGCGCCGAGCTGGACAGGATTTGCGGATCGTTGGATACGAGTTTTGAAGTATATATGTATTGCTGGAGTTATTTCGACCGAATCGCGACAAGCCATGGTCGGGCTAGTAGCGGCTGTACTTATAGTAACAATTCGAGATCGAGGATTGCTTCGACCGGCGCGAGCGTAAGTCGTTGCTGATGTTCTTGGCATTAGCAACGATCATAGTCATTGCTTATATTAGTGTTTCGGATGAAATTGCAAATCATAGCCATACCAATAGTTTAGCTGTGAGGACGCAATCCTATACTCAAACTCTCCAGATATGGCATACCTCCCCCATCTTCGGAGTGGGAGAGAGATACTGGAATACAGGTCATTTTCCCGGAAGCATTTCAACCGCCGAATGCTGAGATCGGGATGTTGGCGACAGGTGGAGTGATCGGAACAGTAGGTTTCCTGATTCTAATCGTGGGATCGTTGAAGATGCTATGGCGGCTTCCACATGCTATGGGATCGTTTGCATTGGCTGTCATGGTGGCGCATGTCTTTGAGGGGCAGTTTGATATTTTTTGGGTGACAGGCACCGGTTCGGTCCCCTGGATTATTCTGGGCATGGCGTTTGCTGTTTCTAGACAGAGGTTGGGTGAGGTAATGATCTATCCGTCTGGCTCCGTCACCTCTCAAGAGAATCGATGACGGAGATCGTTTTCGCAGTCGGATGACAACTTCTGAAGTGATTTGAGAATTTAGACTAGTGATTTTGGTTTAGGTGAAGCGACACTTCGCTTATAAAGCGCCTCTTGGCGTTTGGCTATCGTGCTCCAGAAGAACCTGTCGGCAGATTGTAAGCCAGCGCTCCGTAGACTTGCCCAAATTCCATTCTGCGAGGACAACGTCCGAAGGGCTTGAGCAAGCGCTTGCGGATCACCAGGAGGCACGAACAGTCCACCGCCGCCGACGACCTCAAGCAGCGCTCCCGTAGAACTGGCTATTACGGGTACTCCGGATACCATCGCCTCGACGGCGACCCTACAGAACTGTTCATCCCATCCGGGCACAGGTATGGAAGGCACGACGACAGCGTCGAACCGTCGGTAGAACTCCGGTAGGTCTGACGGCGGCACATAGCCGATAAAAGCCACGCGATCGTCAAGTTCGAGAGAGTGCGCAAGTTGCTCGAGTTGTCGGGCAGACGGTCCGTCTCCGACGAGCTCTGCGGTCACATTCCCTGCTATTGCAATGGCCCTGAGTAGGACGTCGACACCCTTATGGGCGGCAAGCCTGCCTACGTAGCCGATGTGTAGGTGGCCGGGTATTGGTGCATCGCGCTGCGCAGGTACAAAGTCGGCTGGGTCCAAGCCGAGGGGGAGATTGACGAGGAACCCCCGTAGGCCTTTCTTACGAAGAATCGCTCCTGCCGCCTCGTTGCACGGATAAGCCCCAGCGGCCTCTCGAAGGCACCACCTCTCGAACCAACGGAATGGTGGCGGGTACCGCTTTTCGATGTTCTGGGCCGAATAGACGACGAAGGGGACGCGCCGGGCGCGGAGCATCCGCAGGATGAGCAGCTCACCCATGGCGAGGCTGAAAGGTTCCTCGTGGAAATCGAGTAGGTCGAAACGGTGTCGGCCGAAGATCTTCCACAGCTGCCAAGGGCCGTAGAGGAACAGATTCGGTCTGGTTCCGTAGGTGCGAATGGCGTGAACGAACTTGTCCGTTCCGGCGTCGAACAAGATGTTGACTCCACCCTCATTCCACTGACGAGCCGTAACGAGGGTCTCGTCGACTCCCAGGTTGATCAACTCCCGGTCGCGAGCGCGCCAAGCTTCTACGACGGCGCTGTGATAAATGCGCAGGACTCGTAGCGAAGGCTGGGGAGGAGCCGCACGTCCCGCGGGTCTCTCGCCATGCACCCAAGCGTACCAGTTGAGTCCACCACCGATCTGCACGAAGAGATCAGCTGGCGCGGAAGCGGGCTTGGCGTAGATCCGAAATGTCGGGACCGTGGCGGGGAAGCCACCGGGCGAAGAGTGGAAATATTCGATCGGTTCGTTGATGATGAGTGGTCGGTGGTGGCGCTTGACGTGGTTATCGTGACACACAATTCGGCAGAAGTACCTCCCGCGCGCGCTCGGCTCCTTGCCGGATTGGGTCGATGTCGTCGTTGTCGATAACGCGTCGTCCGACGATAGTGCCGAACTGGCGAGTAGTGCGGGAGCCACAGTGGTGGCGAACGACGTGAATGCCGGGTTCGCGGCGGCCTGCAACCAGGCGGCTTCGCTTGGTGCCGCTGACTTCGTCCTCTTTCTGAATCCGGATGCCACGATCGACGGAGATAACCTCGAAAAACTGCTTCGTCGGATGGAAGAGGATCCTGGGATTGGCGTCGCCTCGCCGATCATTCGGCATCCGGACGGGTCACAACAGAGGGTCCGCTGGCCGTTTCCGAGTGCGGGCGGCGCTTGGCGGGAGGCCGTCGGCATCCAAGACTTAGGCACGCGCCCGAGTGGTGGCGAAGGTTTCGTGATAGGGGCCTGTTTTCTCGTCCGTCGCTCGGCCTTCACGGATGCTGGGGGCTTCGACGTGCGGTACTGGCTCTATGGCGAAGAGGCCGATCTTTGTTGGCGTATTCGTGATGCCGGATGGAAAGTCATAATTGAAGAAGATTCCGCTGCAGTCCATGTCGGTGGTGCGAGCTCCGATCCGGCAGACCCCCTCATCTTTGAACACTTTTCCAGGGGAAGTGAGCGGTTCGTGGCCGACCATGGCGGAAAGTCGGCCCTACTCAGCTTCCGGCTGGCGAACTTGGTCGGTTCAGTAGTGCGGACTATGGTCCCGGGCTCCAGACGGCGAAGGCAGTTGCACCAGGCCCGTTTGCGTCGAGTCCTCACACAGCTCATCAGGGCTCCGTTCTCAGTCGGGATGAACAGCCCTGCGAGTGCGGCACTAGGTCATTCGATCGTGGTTTGCTCCCTCGAATCCCGGGGTGACGTATGGCGCCGAAATCAATTCCTCGTACGTGAGCTCCTCGACGACGATCCGCAATTGCGGGTGCTGTTCATCGAACCGGCGTTCGACCGTCTCCACAGGCTCACCTCAGTGGGCGGAGCTAGCCGAAATCGGGGACTCCGGTCAGGGCGACCAGATGGGCGCCTCATTGTTTTCCAGCCTGTGAAGACGCTTCCCCGAATGCTCGGTGGATTCGCTGATCGGTCACTCCATCGTCAGGTTCGACTCGCCGTAAGCCGGTTGGGCTTTGACGACCCCACACTGTGGGTCAACGATGCGTCGTATGCCGATCTTGCGCACGATTCAGGCTGGCCCACTCTCTACGACATCACCGACGACTGGCTTCGCGTTTCGCAGACGGAACGGGCTCGACGACGCCTGAGGAAGAACGAGGGGTACCTCCTCATCCACGCAGGGGCCGTGGTGGTGTGTTCGGAGGACCTCGCGGCGAGCCGTCGCCAGATGCGCCCAGATCTGGAGCTGATACCGAATGCCGTGGACATCGAGCACTTCTCGCGACCCCAAGAGCGGCCTGCGGACCTTCCGAAGTCTCCGGTCGCGGTCTACGTGGGTACCCTCCACGAAGAGCGGCTGGACATCGATCTAATAGTTGACCTGGCCGGGGCATTACCGAATCTCGAGATCGTCCTCGTCGGCCCGAGCTCCCTAGGGGTCGAGTCGGACCGGCGACTGGAGGCCAACCCGAACGTCACACTGCTGGGACCGCGGCCGTACACGGACGTGCCGGCATATCTCCAGCACGCAGACGTCGTGATCGTGCCTCATATCGTGTCGCCCTTTACCGACAGCCTTGACCCGATTAAGGCGTACGAGTGCCTCGCGGTCGGTCGACCGACGATCGCGACGCCCGTCGCGGGGTTCCGAGCACTCTCGTCCCCGGTGGTAGTGGTGGAGCGGGAGAACTTCATCGTCGAAGTTGCGAACGCATTAGCGAGGGACGACACCGTCATGAACAGCGTGGTTCCTTGCTGGACTGATCGGGCTGTGGCGTTCGCTGGAGCACTGCGACGAGCGCGCGACCCGAAATCTCGACGAACGTCTGTGGTGTTTGTCGACCATTGTGCTGAGCTCTCGGGGGGTGAGCTCTCGCTAGTCAGGTTGTTGCCGGCGCTCAAGTCGGTAGATGCTCATGTGGTGCTGGGTGAACAGGGGCCGCTGGAAGGTCGACTGCGCGCAGCAGGGGCGGCGGTCGAAGTTCTCGAGCTGGACCAAGGCGTACGGCACACTCGGCGGGACGAGGTCAAGGTGACGAGCATCGGTTGGCGCAGATTATTGGCTGCTGGTCGTGACGTGTCGGCGTTGCGCCGGAGGTTGCGCAAGATCAGTCCTGATATCGTCCATACGAACTCCTTGAAAGCGGCGATCTATGGCGGATTCGCAGGACGGCTCGCCGGAGTACCTGTGCTATGGCACATTCATGATCGAATCGCTCCGGACTACCTGCCAAGGCAAACGGTGATGGCGGTGCGGTTCCTCTCCAAGATCCTGCCTAACGAGATCATCGTGAACTCTCGAGCAACCGGCGAGACCCTCGGACCAAGGACGAAGTTCCACGTCGTGCCCAACCCAATTGCAGAGTCGGATCTCCGACCTGAGCCGATCGAGCCGGTCACGCATGAGAGACCCTTTCGAGTAGCCCTGGTCGGCCGACTCGCTCCGTGGAAGGGTCAGCATGTCTTTCTCGACGCATTCGCACGGGCCTCTCTCGACAGGGATGCTGAGGCTGTGATCGCGGGAACGGCGATGTTCGGCGAGAACGAGTATGCAATGGAACTGCGTGACCAGGTACGGAGGCTAGGCATCGCCGACCGTGTCGAGTTTGCCGGCTTTGTCGAGGATGTCCCGACGCTCATCCGTGGTGTGGACGTCGTGGTGCATGCGTCGATCACGCCGGAGCCTTTTGGTCAAGTCGTGGTCGAGGGCATGGCTGCGAGTCGGGCGGTGATCGCGTCCGCAGCGGGTGGCCCGCTTGAGATCATCACGGATGGTGTCGACGGCATTCTGGTGCCCCCGGGCGATTCCACGCTTCTGGCAGTGGCCCTCTCCCGCCTTTGTGCCGATCCGGAGCTCCGCGATCGATTGGGTGCGGCAGCCAGGAAAAGAGCGAGGGCGTTCAGTCCCGATGTCATCGGTCCAATGGTGACCCGAGTCTATTCGGAAGCGCTCAAGCGCAAATAGAAAGACCGGGGGGCGTTCAAGTGTGAGAAGACTCCTCGGCGACCACTTGTCGAAATCTTCGCTGGAACGAAGACGCGGAGAAACGTTCTGGCGTGGGCTTGCAGGGACAACTGATCCCACGATGGCTCGGTTGCGGCTTTCATGGCGATTGCGACGTTCGCGGAACCGGGCATCGAAGAAGATACCGGTGCGGTCCTCAACAACAGTGTCGAGAAACCCGCCGACTAGCAGGACTACCGATGGACATCCGAAGCGGGCAGCTTCGAGCGGCACACGCCCGTAGTCTTCGAACGAAGCGGAAACAAACGCTGTTGCGTTTCGGAAAGCCAACGAAGCGCGGCGTCGTCGACCTGACCCAAGCATCGAACATTCGGACCAACGACGTCTCGATGTCCGACCGAGCAGGGCCGTGGCCCACGATTACGAGGCGAGCATCAGGGACGATGCCGACCGCCTAGGGCGATCACCTGCTCGTTCTTGTACGGCAGAAGGGCAATGCAGAGGAAGTATCACGGCACCAGACCAAGAACCCCCGGGCCCGGACCGGACGATCTTGCCGTCCACCACAGGGACCAGCTGGTCACGTACAAGTGGTCGAGCCGACTTGTAGATCGTCAATAGTCGGCGACCCTGTGCCACTCGTCGGTGTCGGAAATCACTGGTCCCGCTGAGCTTCAACGGTTCCTTGCGAAGGCATTCGTCAGTCAACCGCGGGTCGTGTGATTAGGGCGCCAACAACTGTCCTGGGTCCGAAGTCAATTCGGCGACAACAAAATGCCACGCATCCGCAACCACGATGCAACGTCCATCTGGTTACTTACGCCCGGAAAGTGTCGATGGTCTCTCTCTGGGAGGGGAGATACCAGAGCCCGCACTGAGCGGGATCGGCCATCTGCGCGTCGATCAACGCGCGATGGTCGCCTGTCTCGGTGGAGGGTCGTGCGAATGCATCTGGAACAGCTTGTCCTCAATACGGCAAACGAGGCAATGGCGGCGGCGATCAGTGTTCCGACAGCTCCACCTCTGTTGGTGACGCCATTTTCACAGTCCACGAATCGAACCTATTCGGGCTGGTCCCTGGGTTGCTATCTGAGGCTGGATTGGAATTGAGTCTCCGCGTCACCAGGGCGTCAAGACCGACAGCAACGGCTCATTCCGCGCTCTTTGGCCCTTGAATCTGCAAGACGTCAGCGATGGGAACGGACCTAAAAGATGAATCCTTAACGAATCGAGCGGGAGCCTTAAGCGGTCTCCGGCTGTTGTCATGGCCGTCATCGTATGGGGAGGGGGTTGATGCGACTCGTTAGCGAGAGCACGGCGATGCTTTAGCCGATCGCACGGTGGTCGCGATCGTCGTGGTGGCCGCGGGACCATTCCCGGCGCATTCCACCAGGCGGAGGGTTCGGAGCTCGCTGGCGTGTTGTCCTCTTCACCAGCGGTGACCATGTGCGGCGTGGCTTCGACGTCGAACCTGAGCTACGTCGCTCCGCCCTCAGACCCAGTCACGACCCTCTTTTCCAACGTCTCGTGGACGGAACTTTGTCGTGGCCAACGGTGACCTCTACGTGCTCACCAGTACGCCATCGGTGGACGGTCTACAGCCTCTCGGGCAGTCTGCTCTCGACCACACCGCTGCCCTTCTCCCAAGGCAACGCATCGAAGGCGATGGTCGTCGACTCCTCGGGCAACGTCTACCTGTTCGCCTTGATCGGCGGCGTGTATTACCTCGATAAAGTCAACTCCAGCGGATCGGTCCTCTGGAGCTACCGGATAAGTGGGTCCTGCCGGTATGTTCGCCTGGCACGACTCTTCGTCGAACCCGGTTATCGACGTCATCTCGCAGGACACCAGTACCGGCGTCATGGTGAACGAGAGCACCGGAGCGACTCGACCTGTCGGGTACCGCGCCGTCCGTCCCTGGCGCCACTGTCAACTACACGTCGCTGACCCCAGCGGCGGCATCCTGTCGGTGGCCTCCAGCCTGAATTACGGCGCCGCGCCAGTGAACGAGTACATCTACGAGTTCAACAGCGCGGGTACGCAGACCGGGTACTTCGGTGGGACCAACTCAAGTGCGGCTGGTGAGGTCCCCGGAGGCCCCTTCGTCGTAGGCTCTCCTGGCTACGCGGCGCAGATCGGCTCGACCATCTACACGATTGACGGCGACGGCAAAGAGCATCGATGCCTTCAGCACTCAGGGCTTCTACGAGGGATCGACGTCGAACACCAACGTGAGTACGACGTGGTGCTCCCCGCTCCAAGTCTCCGGTTCAACGGTCTACTTCGCCGACAAAAGCAACGGCGGTTCGATCTACTCGATGAGCACGTCTGCCCTGGCCGCGCAGGTCGCCCTCCCCAAGGCTCCGACGCAGAACGGCTTCGGCGACTCGCTCGGCATAGGCGCGCAGGTGTACCACGAACGCCACCGGTGGGTACTACCCATCTGGCTCGATGCCACAGCTGACGGCCAGCTTCGACCCGTGGTGGTCGGCCTACGCGAGCAGCCTCACCCTCAGCTACCAAATTGCGAACCAAGCACAGGTGGTGGCGAACGACTGGCCCGCCGCCGACGTCGGTGCCGCTGACGTCGTTCACCTCGAGTGCAACCGCTCTCAGCGTGCCGCTGACCATACCGAGCGCCGACCAGACTCCAGATGTCTACGAAGTCAACGTTGACCTGATCGACACGACAACCGATACGACGATCGGGTCGACCTGCGCCACCTATTCGGTGGGGATGCCCGGCGATACGCTCAACCTGAACACGTTGGCCTCCGGCCTCGGCTCCGGCGGACCTGCGCCGCTGCGCGGTGTCGAGCTGGCGAGCGAGTTCGGGACGAACCTCTTCCGCGAGCAGCTGGACACGTCGACCCTCCT
The DNA here is from genome assembly GCA_963730395.1 of uncultured Acidimicrobiaceae bacterium. Classification (GTDB taxonomy): domain Bacteria; phylum Actinomycetota; class Acidimicrobiia; order Acidimicrobiales; family RAAP-2; genus Bog-473. The sequence goes on from CAVSSK010000021.1 coordinate 545,239, forward strand.
GCCTTCGTGCGTGTCCCCGTACACAAACACGACGACCTGCGGGCCGAGCGCCCTGGACTTCTCCAGTTACGACCCCGTCATCGGGCAGGCTGCGGCGAAGGCAGCCGCACTGGGGGTGACCTTCGAGGTGCAGGTGGCGCAGGGCAGCGCCCTCGAAAAGGGCCTCGTCGCTTCGGGCCTTTGGCAGAGCCGACGTTCAGGCCATTGCCACTCACTTCGCCACGTCCGCCCCGGACCTGACGTACTTCGAGGCGTGGAACGAACCAAACGACACGTGGGGCTCGGCCTCGACCTACGTGAGCCAAGTGCTGGGCCCCTTCTACGCGGGCATCCAGGGCGCCAACGACGGCGACGGGTCGCCATGATCTAGTCGTCGGCGGGACCGTCGTGGGTCCGGAACTGAGCTACTGGCAGCAGATCGCTGCCGCCGGAGGCTTCGCCGATCTCAATGTGGTGGGGATTCACCCCTATACGGGTTACGACGACTCCTATGAGGAGGACAACATCCCCATCTTCTTGCGGGACTTGAAGACACTCATGAGTGATAACGGGGCCGGAAGCGACCCTATCTTCAATACCGAGCAGGGGTGGTGGTCCGATGGGACGGCGGCATTCTCCGACGCTGCCGGATGGGCGGCGAGCGCGTTCATGTGGAACAAGTCGCTCGGCATCACCAACTGGAACTACTTCATGTACGAGGGTTCATACACGGATGGCGACGGGTCCTTTTCACTCATACAGGCAGCCGATGTTGACGACTACGTCAAGCCCGACGGCATCGCCCTCATGACGGTGTCCAACGTTCTTGGCGGTCGTCACTTCATCGCCATGGTGCCGACCGGCATTCCCCACACCTACGCCATGGAGTTCGGTCCGTCGGCGACCTCGACGTCGAGCATCGTGGCCATCTGGACGGACGACCTGTCCACCACGGCCGACCTGTCGCTCACCACTGGGAGCGCCACGCTGCCCGTCACCGGCACCCTCGGGCAGGCGAGCAGCCTGAGCGTTGCGTCTGGCACCCAGACGCAACTGGGCATCTCCGGATCGCCCCAGTACATCAGCGTCCCATCCGGTTCGACCTTGACCATCGCCGCACCGGAGAGCTTCGGCGCTGACCTGGCGCTCGCGGCTGGCACGACGGCCTCGGCGTCTTCGGCTCAGTCCGGTAAGCCAGCGTCCGACTCAATCCGCTCGACCACGGACATCACAGGCGCCACGGTCCCTGACGCCACCTCGGAGTTGGGAAAGGACTACGGCGGCTGGATTGCCAACGCCAGTGACACCAGCCCGACGGTCAGCCGTCACGTTCCCGCAGCCACAAAGCGTCGACCGGGTGCTGGTGTCGACGGCCAGCCTCGGAAGTGTCATGCCCGGCCTGCGTGACTACAAGGTCCAGCTCGACGAGGGCGGTACCTGGACCACCGTGGCCAGCGTGACCAATGAGTTCTTTAACCGGATGGAGCTCTTGAGCTTCCCCTCGGTCACCGCCACCGGGGTGCAGGTCACGATCTCTTCGATCAACGCCGGAGGTGTCGCGGGGGGGCAAGTGCCTTGGTTCTGGAACTCACTGCCCGAACGAAGGTGCGGTCTACTCGGTCGAGGCATACGGTCCCGGGACCGGTGAGAGCAGTACTCCGTCCGCCTCGGCCGGCCCCATTCCCCCCACTCACTCGGGGGCCTACTGGGAGGTGAGCGCCGACGGCGGCCTCTTCGCCTTCGGCGACGCCAGGTTCTACGGGTCGATGGGGGGCACCCGGCTCAACAGCCCCGTGGTCGCTATGGCGGAGACCCCCGACGGCCAGGGCTACTGGGAGGTGAGCGCCGACGGCGGCCTCTTCGCCTTCGGCGACGCCAGCTTCTACGGGTCGATGGGGGGCACCCGGCTCAACAGCCCCGTGGTCGCCATGGCGGAGACCCCCGACGGCAAGGGCTACTGGGAGGTGAGCGCCGACGGCGGCCTCTTCGCCTTCGGCGACGCCAAGTTCTACGGGTCGATGGGGGGCACCCGGCTCAACAGCCCGGTGGTCGCCATGGCGGAGACCCCCGACGGCCAGGGCTACTGGGAGGTGAGCGCCGACGGCGGCCTCTTCGCCTTCGGCGACGCCAAGTTCTACGGGTCGATGGGGGGCACCCGGCTCAACAGCCCGGTGGTCGCCATGGCGGAGACCCCCGACGGCCAGGGCTACTGGGAGGTGAGCGCCGACGGCGGCCTCTTCGCCTTCGGCGACGCCAGCTTCTACGGGTCGATGGGGGGCACCCGGCTCAACAGCCCGGTGGTCGCTATGGCGGAGACCCCCGACGGCAAGGGCTACTGGGAGGTGAGCGCCGACGGCGGCCTCTTCGCCTTCGGCGACGCCGGGTTCTACGGGTCGATGGGGGGCACCGGCTCAACAGCCCGGTGGTCGGCATGGCTGTCTCTTCCTGATTCGCACCGACCTGTCGATAGGACGTGCACCGCCCCACCCGCCGCCCATTTCATCCCCCCGCATGCTCATGAATGCAACCTAGTGTCGCCACCTGGTTAGGGCAGCCGGCCGCCGGAGCGGCTCAGTAGGCGCCGGTGCCCGACGAAGTCAGTACCGGCTTTCAGCGCATTCGACACCTGGGCCGACGCGCGCACCCCTCGGCCGGGACGTGCACGACTCGAGGGCCGTGGCCAAGGCCCGTGTGGCGCTCTTCAGCGACCTCTTTCCATGACGACAGGAGAAATCGTCCACGTCGACGGCGGGGTCCATCCCGTCGACGGTTCCGCCTGAAGCGTCCAGGGGGCCGCGTCGGCTGAGCCCCGCTGCTACCGACGGCCGGGCGCCTTGCCGGCCGTGGATCGCCGGGCTGGGGTCGCCGGTCCAGGTGGCCTCTGAACCGGTCGACGTTTGTTGCGAAAGACTCTGTGCGGTCCAGGGTCCGAATGGCCCCCATGGGTGATCGGACGCTCCCGCGCAGAATCGCTTGTCTGGCGACCCGGCCCACCGCGCGTCTTGATGGGACTGCGGCCACGTCCCCCCATCGATGGGCAGCGATGACGAATTGCACCCCTTCGGTAGGAATTCCGTCCCCTCCGACAGCTCGTCCACCCTCGCTGTCCCCCATGGCATGGAAGGGATGAGACGAGTAGTGTCGCTCACCGGTACCCGGGGTAGCGATTGGCAGGCGATGAGCAGCTCGGATCCCAAGGTCAAGACCGGCAGAGGGGCCCTCGAGACGCGCCATCGGACGGCAGCGCACGCCGTCGTCGACGAGCCGAGTCTCGCGGCTCCGCCCCCGCTCCCGGAGCCGCACGACAGCGACGGTGCCCGCGCCGCGTCCCCCTCTCGCACCATCAACGACCGGGATCTCACGCTCATGCAGATCTCCTGCGACTTCGTCTGCGCCTGCATCGCACTCCCCCTCTCCCTGCTCGTCCTCTCGAGGTACTCCTCGGCGTCGGTGAACGAGTCGGGGCGGCTGCTGGCGAACATGAGGGTCGACTCGCTCTTCCCCATCGCAGTCGTCGTCGCACTGGCCTTGGGTGGCACCTACCGCGTGGCTCACCGTCGCCTCCAGCCCAGCGCGTTCCTCGAGTTGCGCGAGCTCTCCTTCGGTGTCGGCTGCGGTTGCGTGCTCGCCCTGGCGATCGGCTCGTTCCTGCATGGCGCCTTCGGATTGCCCGAGCCCTACGTGACCCAGCTCGTCACGGCAGTCATCGTCGCCATCGGCGTCATCACCGTGGGACGCGTCGTCCTGCGCTTCTTCCTGCGTACGCTGACCACGACCCGGGTGCTCGTCGTCGGTTCGGGTCTGACGGCCGATCGCATCATGCTGAGCGTCCGGCAGGAGCCCGCCATGACCCTGGTCGGACGTGCCGTCGAAGGTGACACGGTGGACACCGGTGCGATCGGGAGGGTGACGGACCTCCCGGAGCTCTGCCGGCAGCTCGATGTGCATCGCATCCTGGTGGCGGCCAACGAGCAGTTCTCGGGGGAGTCACTCGACATCTACCGGCGACTGCAGGACTCCGTGCACATCGCGATGGTGCCGCGCTACTTCGAGCTGATCAGCTGGCGGTCGCGCCTCACGGACCTCTCCGGCACGCCCCTCCTCGAGATCGCCCAGCCACACCTGAGCGCGTGGGACAGGTTCATGAAGCGGGCCTTCGACCTGTGCATGAGCTCGGCAGTGCTCCTGGCGGTGTCGCCGCTGCTCGTGGTCGTGGCCGTCGGTGTCAAGCTGAGCTCGCCCGGACCCGTGTTCTTCCGGCAGGTCCGTCTCGGGCGCTCCGCGGAGCCGTTCAGGGTCATCAAGTTCCGCTCCATGACCACCGATACCGAGGCCGCACCGGCCGCAGACGCGGTCCCCGAGAGGGACGATCCCGGCCTGCCGCTGCACGAGCTGCGGAACAAGGACGACGAGACGGGTCGCATCACCCACTTCGGGGCGTTCCTGCGCCGGACCGGCATCGACGAGATCCCCCAATTCATCAACGTCTTCAAGGGCGACATGTCCATCGTGGGCCCGCGCCCGTTCATCCCCAGCCAGTCCAACGTCGAGGGCTGGGCGACACGCCGCTTCGAGGTGCGACCGGGCATCACGGGCCTGTGGCAGGTCTCGGGGCGCAACGACCTGACCCGCAACGACCTCGTCCAGCTCGACTACCTCTACGTGGCGTCCTGGTCGCTGTGGTGGGATCTCAAGATCATGTTCGAGACCCCCATGACGATGGTCCGGGGCACCGGCGCCTACTGAGCCGGTTCGCTTCGTCCAGTCGGCCGATCGCCAAGGACAGCTCCAGGGCGGACCCGATGGCGCAGCCAGGCTGGTGTTGCAACGACCCCATGAGGACACAGCCGGTCAGCCACGCCCAGGGCAGGCGAACAGGGGCAGTGGTTGGTTGCGGCGACTAACCGCAGTGCCCTAGTGAGTGGCAATGATGAGCAGTACGCCAGCCGCTGCGAGTGCTGTACCTACGACGATCGTTCGGGCCCGATCGAGGCCCCAAGGCTGGGATCTCCGCCGCAACCAGCCACACACCCACGATCAAGATGAGCAGAAACCCGACTTCGGCGAGCTTTATCCCAGTTCCGGAAGTAAAGGCGAACATAGGTGTCCAGCGTATGCATGAGAGGTTGAGTTCGCTGTCTCCGTCGTCTCATACCCCGCACATGGGGGCAGCCTGACAACACTGGATCCTGGCCCTTTCGAGAACCCTGAAGAGCAGGGCTGAGGCCGTCCTCGACAAGGACCTGAGGAACCGCCGAACCACGGCGACGGACCGGTCAGCGCAAAAAATGAAGAGTGAGCATTGCCCATTTTCGATGAATAACCATTTGAAATCCGGGTAGATGCACCTCAATGGCACCCTCTCGTCAATTAGCACGTCCGTTGCTCGCGTCAATCTTTGTTGTAGGGGGATGGGACGCATTCTGGAATCCGGCTGGGAAGGCCAAGAAGGCCGAAGCGGTAACCGGTCCCCTTGCCGAGAAGGCCGGTGTCATCGGCCTCGATACCGAGACACTTGTGCGCGTCAACGGTGCGGTCCAGATCGGCGCTGGGGTTCTCCTGGCGGCCGGAAAGTTCCGGAGACTCGCCGCGCTTGCTTTGATCGGTTCAATCGTTCCCACCACCTACGCCGGCCATCGATTCTGGGAGGAGTCGGACCCGACGACCCGGAACCAGCAAAAGATCCACTTTCTCAAGAACGTGGGTCTCTTGGGAGGACTGATACTGGCCGCCTTCGACACCGAAGGCGAGCCGTCTCTGACCTGGCGAGCGAAGCAGCAAGCACGACAGCTTGAGTCCGCCGTTTCAGTCGGCCGAGCGACCGGCCACCGGAAAGCAGGTCGTGCTCGAACGAGCGTGGCCCCCACCGCGGCGCAGATATCGGCGTCCGGCCAGCAGACGATCCGGCGAGGGCGCGCCGCGAGCCGGCGTACCGGGCGGCGCCTCGGCGCAGCCAGTCATGACCTTCTGAGAAGGTGGCTCCCGACCCCGAGGTGCTCAGTCACGTTCATGAGGTGGTCGCCGATGCGGTCAAGGGTTCGAGCGAGTCTGCGACTCAGGCGGTCCAGCAGGCCGCCTCCTTCGTCTCGGACGTAGCGCGTCAACTAGAGCCACTGACCCGTAATGGTTCCCATCCAACGGTCGACGCGATCGTCCCCTACCTTGCGTCAGGGGCGGAGCGTACGACGGAGGCTCTGTCGAAGTTGCGAGAGCATCTGCCAACAGACTGAGTCCGGGATTGATGGCTGTATTCAGTTATGGGGCAGTCTCGTCGCCTCAATGGGCGTCTCCCCAAGAATGAACCGTGAGTGCCGGACACGGTGACGTGACTGCCCCCCGCGGCCGGCCCAGCGATCGGTGAAATGGAGGTGACCGTCAATCATCGGGCGGAGGAGTTCGTCGACCATTGGCTCGCCGCTGAGCCGCTCGAACAACCCCGGTCAGGTCAGCCGTGCAAGTTCCGTGCAAGTCTTGGCCTCAACGGCACGAAACACAGTGAACGGAGCGACCGCACCATAATGCTCTGATCTGCCGAAACGGACCGCAACGGTGCACAGCGCACGAAACCAAACATCGAGAATACGGATTCCTAAACCGTGCGCGAAGGTTCGAACCCTTCCGGGGGCTCTGGTAGGCCTTGACTCCATTTGGTGCACAGGTCAGGTCAGAGGCACTTGATCCGCTGACCGTCGCTTGGGCTCTTCGGATTCTGGCGGGGTCCAACGCCTCATCGGAAGACGATCGAGCCGAGCACCCCGCCAATTCTCCCTGCCGGCGTAGAGCAGGGCCCGTATCCGGTGGTTCTCGAAGTTGCGGAACCCAAAGCCGCGCTTCTCCCGTCAGGACCGTTCAATATGTGATGCAACAACGTGCACTCTGCGGACTCGTACAAGCTTTCCCCATCGCCCGCGGCTAAATATTGACCACCGAGGTCGTCTTGTGGCCCACGGCTGCCCTCCTATGCTCTCTTCGATCTTCGGTGCGGGGCCGAGATGGCGTTACCCCTCGCTCGCCAGACCGACCACAGACGCCTTCAGGGGTACGCCACCCATCGACCCGTGGTATCTGGCTGATCCGAACGCGAAGAGGCCGCCATCCCCACCCACGAGCCAGTATCCAGCCGAGTCCGGAGCGCTGCTGATGGCGACCACCGGGCGGCTCAGGACCATGCCACCGGTCGAGCCGTAGTAGGCGGCGTCGCCAAAGGAGAAGACGCCTCCATCGGATGCCACGAGCCAGTAGCCCCGACCGTTCACCGACGGCGTCATCCCGACGATCGGCTGATTGAGTCGTACGCTGCCCAAGGATCCCAGGTACGGGGCGTTGAAGGCGAAGGCACCCCCATCGGCGGCGACGAGCCAGTAGCCCGCTGTCAGCGGATCTACCGCGAGACCAACGATAGGGTCGTTCAGCGGCCGGCCTCCCATGGACCCGTAGACCGGGCGTCCCCGAAGGAGAAGACCCCACCATCGCGGGCCACGAGCCAGTATCCGCCTCCGTCCGGCGTCGCCGCGATGCCCACGACGGGCTGGTTCAGCGGCGATCCCCCCATGGACCCGTAGAACTGGGCGTCCCCGAAGGAGAAGACTCCACCATCGCGGGCCACGAGCCAGTATCCGCCTCCGTCCGGCGTCGCCGCGATGCCCACGACGGGCTGGTTCAGCTGCGATCCCCCCATGGACCGTAGAACGGGGCGTCCCGAAGGAAAGACGCCTCCGTCTGCCGCGGCCTCCCAATAGCCGGCGGTTGCCGGATCCACACCGAGGGCGCCAGCCGGGAGTGCCGGACCACTGCGCACTGGACCGGCGTCCAGCGCCTGAAATCCCGTCATCCCGGCCACCGCAGGGACAATGTCCGCCAGCACGGGGGAATAGAAGGCCATCGTCTCAGGATGTACTGCGGTCGTGGTATTCGGATCACCCCGTAGGTACTCAGCGCCGAGTGAACGGCGGTCGATGTTGCCCGAGGGGACTGCCGGGTCCCGCCGGCGATCACGTTGTCGCTGTATCTAGATGTCGAATCCGTGGAGTTCGGGGTGTTCAGGGGGATGACGACGTTACCGTAATAACGAACATTGCCTCCTTGAATGTTCGAATCGAGTTCCACGCCTCCGTTGATCGCCGGGCTGTTCGAGCGAAGATTGCCAACGGCGGTGTTGAAGTAGCCGTCCACGTTGATCGAGTTATACACATGGATCGCTCGTCCACCATTGCCGGCAATGACGTTTCCCTCGAGAGACCCGTTTCGTGTAGGGAGCGAGCCCAGGTACGTATGGCACCGACAGACTGTCGACGCTTATTCCGTTCCCGTCCGTCACGAACGGGAAGTTGCCTGCTCCTGAGCTCGAGTTCACAAGACAGATCACGTCATAGATGTAGTTACCGATTGCAACGTAACCGTATCCACCCAGCGTAGAGCTGGTCGTGTCGACTGCTCCGTAGAACGAGATGCCTGAGGTGTTGCTTGGGCTGTACTTGCTCGTTTCATGAATCCGGTTGAAGGAGACATTCACAAGATCCCACCCACCCGCCGGTAAGGGCTGCCCGTTATAGATGGTCGCCGGGGTATAGAAGCAATTTCACACCACCACCGGGGAAGTCGTGGATATTGTTGTTCCAGACGTAGACATGGTCGGAACCACGAAACACCGCGACCCCGGACGGATTGGAGTTGGTCGAGGTCTGCAGTCCCTCCACCTCGAATCCATAGAACCCGACGAAACTGGATTGCTGTATGTCTACGCCGTCGTCGCCGGAGTTGTTCGCCACGTCGATGATCGGGGTGACGCTGTCGCTGATGCTCTCGATGGAGAGCCAGTGTGTCGGATCTCCCAGATATCCGTAGATGCTCAAATAGCCGTAGGTGCCAGGCCCGACCAGGATCCGGTCGCCGGGTCTCGCCACGTCGACAGCGTGCTGAATGGTGGCGTAGGCGGTTGATGGCGAGGTCCCGGTATTGCTGTCCGACCCACCGTTGGCCTCGACGTACACGGTACGGGTCCCGGATATGACGGCATGTTCGAAGGCTGATCGAAGTTGATTGCTGGGCGGAGCCGCAGCGTCTGCTCCGGGCGCCGGCAGCGTGATCGAGGCCGTGAGCATCCCAGCGACCGCGACCCCGCACATGGCGGCGGTGACTACCCCCCGACATAGGGCCCTCCGGGTGCTCCGGGCGGTGGCGCTGCTTCTAGACAATGCTGACGATGCTGTAGAGCGTCTGCGATTTCATGGGTTGACTATCGCGCGTTCGAGCGGGCCGGGAGATCAGTCGTCGATCCGCCCGCGCTGGCGGGAGAGGTGAGCATGTGCCGCCACGCAGGGTGTCATTTGTCGTTCGCCGACCTCTGCGTTGACGAAACCGTTGACACCGGAGATCGAAGGCGCTCAGGGTCAACGATGAGCTGCCCTCTGACCTGCACGTTTTGGGCAAAAGGCTCGCGCCGTCGATGGCGATAGCTCATGAGGGGCGCGCCTGAGAGCTATCTCTCGGGAAGGGTCTTCTCACGTGAGGAACTCCTCGAGCGGGTGTGGGCGCTCGGAGGGTCCCTCGACGGTCACCGAGCATGTCCGCAGGGTCCGCCTCAAGATCCAGTCCGACCCGCCATCGGGCACCGGTTCTGCGGCCCGATGCGTAACGCGGTCCGCCGCAATTAGTCGGCCGGGTGCTGGCCGGTCAGGAGGTAGCCCGCTAGGCCGGGGCCCGGCACGATGGCGAAGAAGCGTTCTGCGCCCAAGCCGGCGCGGGAGCCGTAGAAGTGAGTGTCGAAGCAGAACACGCCGCCGTCGGCCGCCACCTCCCAGTAGCCACCGCCCGAGGCGGCCGCCATGCCCACGATGGGCGCGTTGAGCCTCAGGCCGCCCATCGACCCGTGGAAGACCGCGTCGCCGAAGGAGAAGATGCCGCCGTCGGCCGCCACCTCCCAGTAGCCGCCGCCGTCGGCTGTGGCCGCCATGCCCACGATGGGCGCGTTGAGATGCTGGCCGCCCATCGACCCGTGGAAGGCCGCGTCGCCGAAGGAGAAGATGCCGCCGTCGGCCGCCACCTCCCAGTAGCCGCCGCCGTCGGATGTGGCCGCCGTGCCCACGATGGGCGCGTTCAGATGCTGGCCGCCCATCGACCCGTGGAAGGCCGCGTCGCCGAAGGAGAAGATGCCGCCGTCGGCCGCCACCTCCCAGTAGCCGCCGCCGTCGGATGTGGCCGCCATGTCCACGATGGGCGCGTTGAGGCGCCGGCCGCCCATCGACCCATAGAAGGCCGCTTCATCGAAGGAAAAGACCCCACCGTCGGCCGCGGCCTCCCAGTAGCCGCCGCCGTCGGGCGCAGCCGCCGCCCCAACCAGTGGCAGGTTGGACGTGACAGGCGAACCCGGAGCCGGCGCGTTCCCGAACGGGTAGGTGGCGCTGACTTGGGGGCGGTAAGCCGGCTCGGCACCACAGATGGAAACGAACGTGTACCCCATCGCCCGGAGCTGGGCGATGATCTGCGGGAGGGCCGCGACCGTCTCGGAGCGGTCACCCCCGCCGTCGTGCATATCGACGACGGCACCTGGAAACGCGGCGCCGACCACCCTGTTCACGATCGACTGCACGCCGGGGAGGCTCCAGTCCCTGGGATCCACGGAGTAGCTCATCGTCGTCAGCCCGGTCGCGGCGATCTGGCTGAGGACGGAGGCGTTCCACGCGTCGTAGGGCGGGCGTACGCACTGCGGCGTCGTGCCCGTCACGGCCTGGATTTCGGCCTGGGTCATACTGATCTGGGAGGCGACGCTCGAAGTGGGGATCGTGATGAGGTTCGGATGGCTCCAAGTGTGGTCCTCGACCGGGAACCCAGCGGCCGCCACCATCTTCGAGTACTGGGGGTAGTCGGCCACCTCCTGACCGATTTCGAAGAAGGTGGCCGGCACTTGGTAACGCTCGAGCGCGGAGAGCACCTGCAGGGTGTACGGACCCGGACCGTCGTCGAAGGTGAGGGCAATCACCCTTTGGCCCGCCGTCGCCGCACCGCCGGGAGCCTCGAACGTGGTGAACGCCGGCTGGCCGTTCGACGCTGCGCCCGCGCCCGGTGCCGCCACGGGCCCGGTCACGAGCAACAGCAGCGCGACCGCGCCGGCTGCCACCCCTGTCGCTCCCCGCACGCGTCTCGGCACCATGGCCCCACTTTGCCCGAGATCGCCGTTGCCCACCAGGGCCATAGGTCAGGGGACTTACTTGCAAGCTGGCGTCCCTTCGTGTGGATTTCGACCGCGTCACCAAACCCGCGCCCCAGTACGCCAATGATGTTGTGGCTCCCATGAGGGTCCACGGCGCACCCCTTGAATACGCCCATGCTTCAAGGTTGGTCGTCAGCATTTCGGGAGCGCAGGAGCCGCCGGTCTGATTTCAGATCATGTGGGCGAGTCATGGCGCCCGCACCCGTCGACCAGAGCTCCGGGTACTGCATCTATCGGTAAGCCGGGGACGAGACCGTCGGCGAATCGATGGTGGAAGCTCCGAGCCGGCGGATGAATCGCCGCGAGCGAGGCACCGGGCTCGATACCGGCGTCACTCCACACCAGAGTGCCGGGCACAAGCGAGGCTGCCCTCTTCGGCGGAATTTACAGCTTGTCATCCGGATCTGAATGAGCAAGCGGCTCGTCGACGTCTCTCGCAGTGCCCAGCGCCCGCATGGGCTCAGGAGCGCTTCACGCCGTCTGCGATGCGATCGCCGATCTCCTTGTCGATGTTGTGCCAGTACTCGATTGCACGCTCCAGCACCGGATCGGTCACGCCATTGCTGAGGTGGCCGACGACATTTGAGACCAATCGATCTCGCTGAGCGTCGTCCATGACGTCGCGCACCAAGGTGCCGGGCTGGCCCCAGTCGTCGTCCTCCTCATGCAGTGTGTAGGCGGCGTGGACGAACTCGCCGTCAGCCTGCCACCTCTCCACGTACGGGTGGCGCTCGGGATCGGCCGCCGGCCCGCCCTTCGAGTTGGGCGCGTACACGGGGTCGGCCACGTTGTGGATGCGCATCGCGCCGTCCTTGCTGTAGCTGTGGACGGGTGCCTTGGGCGCGTTCACCGGGATCTGCTTGTAGTTCACCCCGATGCGGGCGCGGTGGGCGTCGGCATAGGAGAAGACGCGGGCGAGGAGCATCTTGTCCGGGCTGACGCCGATGCCCGGCACCAGGTTGTTGGGCTCGAAGGCGGCCTGCTCGATCTCGGTGTGGAAGTCCGTGGGGTTGCGGTCCAGCGTCAGACGGCCGACCTCGTGCAAGCGGGTAGTCCCCATGGGGCCACACCTTGGTCAGGTCGAAGGGGTTGAACCGGTAGGTCGTCGCTTCCTCGAAGGGCATGATCTGGACCTTCAGGGTCCAACTGGGGTACTCGCCGCGCCTGATCGCTTCGAACAGATCGCGCCGGTGATAGTCACCGTCCTCTCCGGCGAGCCGATCGCCCTCCTCCTGGGTGAGGAAGTCGACGCCCTGGTCCGTCTTGAAGTGGTACTTGACCCAGAACCGCTCCGCATCGGCGTTCACCCACATGTAGGTGTGGCTGGAGTAGCCGTTCATGTGTCGCCACGTCCTCGGGATCCCCCGGTCGCCCATCAGCCAGGTCACCTGGTGGGCCGACTCGGGCGACAGGGTCCAGAAGTCCCATTGCATGTCGTGGTCTCGCAGGTCCGAGTCGGCCCGCCGTTTCTGGGAGCGGATGAAGTGTTGGAACTTCATCGGGTCGCGCAGGAAGAACACCGGCGTGTTGTTGCCGACCATGTCGTAGTTGCCGTCCGACGTGTAGAACTTCGAGCGCGAAGCCACGCGGGTCACGCCAGGTGTCCGGGCTGCCCCGCTCTCCGGCCACCGTCGAGAAGCGGGTGAGGGTGTCGGTCGTCGTGCCGGGTTGGAACACCGCCGCCTTGGTGTACTCACTGACATCCTGCGTCACCTCGAAGTGGCCGAACGCTCCACCCCCTTTGGCATGCGGCTGGCGCTCCGGGATCCGTTCCCGGTTGAAGTTCGCCATCTGCTCAATCAGGTAGTGGTCCTGGAGCAGGATCGGACCGTCGGGCCCCACGGTCAGCGAGTGCTCGTCGCTGGGAACCGGGATGCCGGCGTCCGTCGTCGTCGGCTCTCTGCTGCTCGCCATCGTCATCCCCCTTTTGCTCGGGTGTGTCCACTCCGACTGTATGCCGCGCGGCATGGCGCCAGCAACGCCATGGCCACGAGCTCACCAGCGGTACCAGCCTCGTGCGCCCTCAGTGCTGCCGCGGCCCAGGGCGAACCCGACGAGCCAGAACACGAAGACGATCGCTGCGACGATCCACAGGATGTGGGCCGCGAAGCCCAGTCCTCCGAGCAGCAGCGCCAGAAGCAGCACGAGAAGTATGACTGCCACGATTCCCTCCCAAGTCGGTTTCCACACCGCAGCGGTGCTGCGGGTGCTTCGGAAATACCCACCGGCCACGGCCGAGAAACTCGGCGTTGCTTTGTTCGAGGAAGTCGTGCGGGGCGACCGCCTAGCGGTCGCGTGTCCCGTGGAGTTCGACTTTCACGCTGATCTCGGGGTAGACCCGGATCATCAGCATGGACGGCGGCTTCATGCCGAACTCGCGGATGTCGAACACGTAGTCGCCGGTCAGCGAGACGGCATCGTCTCGCACCTCGATGTGCATGTCGTGCTCGAAGGTACGCGTCTTGCCGTGAAAGGCGATGTCGCCCGTGACGACGTACCGCGGGTGTGGACCGTCCGCGGCGACCTTGGAGAGCCGACCGGCAATCGTCGGATAGCGCCGGGCGTCCATCCGCCGCCGCAGCTCGTGGTCGTAGAGCTGGTTGCCGGAGGTGAGCTTCTCGACGGCGAGCTGCAGCTCGCCGGACACCGGCTGGTCCAGGTCGAGTGACCCGTCGGCTCGGGTCGAGGTCTCGAACCAACCGGTGATCCCGCGGGTCTCGGTGTTGATCGGGTGCAGGCTGGATCGACCGCCCACCCAGATGCACGAGCGCACCGAATCGAACGTGTAGCGAGTGAGCCCCATTCCCTGACTTTCCGTTCCCCGGGGTGCTCGGCCGCCCGGATATCCACTGCCCGCGAGGTCGAATACTGGCATAAAGTCGGGCCGTGGCCCGCCTCGAGATCCCTCCCGGCGAGGGTGGTGACGCCGTGCAGATCTGGTCGCTCCAGCCCGAGTTGGGCGCTGCGGCCACCCGCCTGGTCGATGCCGCCTACAACAAGAGCATCCTGCCGGTGCGGGTGCGCGAGGCGGCCAGAATGAGGATCGCCCAACTCAACGACTGCACGGTCTGCCTCGCCTTCCGAGCCGACAAGGTCCGTGCGCAGGGGTTGGACGAGGACTTCTACTGCGCCATCGGTTCCACGGACGAGAGCGCGTTGTCGGTGCAGGAGCGATTGGCCGTGGAGTACGCCGAGCGCTTCGCGATCGACCACACCACCATCGACGATGTGTTCATGGACCAGATGCGTGACTCCTTCACCGATCCCGAGATCTTCGATCTCACCATCTGCATCTCTGCGTTTCTGGGGCTGGGCCGGACGTTGCGCGTCCTCGGCATCACCGAGACGTCGTTGACCGACGTCTAACTCTCGTCCCGGTTGCGGTGCGGCGGATCGAACGCCGCGTCACGCTCCCGCACCGCCTGGACGAGCCCGACCTCGTTGACCCGCTCGGAGAACGCCCGCGCCTCGGGGGCGCGGTGGCCGATGACGTCGTTGAGTGCCGAGAACCGCTGCAGCTGAGTGCGGCCCATCAGCTCCAGGCCCATGTTGACGACCCGCTTGTTCGCCACGAGCAGGTCCCGTCCGATCAGCGCCATGCGTTGCGCCAGTCCGAGCACGACGTCGTCGAGCGCCTCGGACGGTGCCGTGGCGACCACCAGTCCGAGATCACGCGCCTGCATCCCCGAAAGCGTGTCGCCGGTCAGGAGCAGCCGCTTCGTCCACTGGGGGCCGAGGTTGTACAGCCACATGTTGGTCGGCGGGACACCCATGGAGCGGACCGGGGGGAAGCCGATGCGCGCGTCGTCCGCCGCCACGACCAGGTCGCAGTGCAGCGCGAGGTCCGTGCCCCCGGCCAGGCAGTTGCCCTGCACCTGGGCGATGACCGGGATGGCGCAGTCCCAGACCCGCCCCCACCCGCTCGCCAGGGCCAGCATGGCGGTCGCGTCGCCTTCTATCGCGTCGTGGGGAGCGAAGTCGCCCGGGTCCGTGTCCTCTGCAATGAACCCGTAGCCCGACGAGAAGGATCGCCCGGTGCTGCGGATGACGACCACACTGGCGCCCGTGTCCGCCTCGGCATCGGCGACGGCCTGCAGGATCTCCCGGATGCAGCGTGGCGTCAGCGGATTGTGGTGCTCGGGGCGGTTGAGCGTCAGGCGCCGCACCCGCCCGATCTCCTCGATCGTCAAGGTGGTGAAGCTCGTCGTCACGATGGGCTCCTCGTTGGGTCACCGGGCACGAGTTCTGACTTGCGCACCTTGCCGCTCTCGTTGCGCGGGAGCGCGTCGATCACCGTAATGCGGCGGGGCACCTTGTAGTCGGCCAGACGCATCAGGAGGAACGAGCGCAGCTCGTCGGAGGTGGCGGGTTGCCGCAGCACCACCCAGGCCGCGACATCCTCGCCGAGGACCGGGTGCGGGACGCCCGCCACGGCGGCCTCCGCCACGGCCGGGTGTTCGAAGAGGGCCGCCTCCACCTCGCCGGGCACGACGTTGTGGCCGCCGCGGATGATCATCTCCTTCTCCCGCCCGACGATCCAGAGGTGACCGTCGTCGTCGAGGTAGCCCAGGTCCCCGCTGCGCAGCCAACGGCCGACCCAGGTGCGCCCGGTTCCCTCGGGATCTCCGAGGTACTCCCGCGGGCGCTGCGTGCCCGCGATCGTCACCTGACCCACCTCGCCGGCCGGCAGGGTGTCGCCGTCGCCGTCGACGATCCGGACCTCGACGCCCGGCAGGGGCAGCCCGACGGACCCGAGGTGCGTCCCGCCGTCTCCCATCGGCGTCGCTGTCACGGCGCCGAACTCGGTCATCCCGTAGCCGCACAGGACCTGGGCATTGGGCAGTCCGGCACCGAAGCGGCGCAGGGTGGCGCCGGCGATGGGCGCGCTGCCGACGTTGACGACGGCGAGGCTGGAGAGGTCTGCCGCTTGGAAGCCCGGGGCACCCACGATGAGCTCCACCATCGCCGGCACGAGAAACGCCGCCACGGGGCGGTCCCGTGCCACCGCCGCCAGCCAGCGGTCCGGGTCGAAGCGGGGGAGGAACCATCCGCTGAGCCCGCCGCGCAGGGGCCCGCAGACGAGGAGAGAACCGCTCGTGGTGGCGAACGGCGAGGAGGTGAGGAACCCGAGCCCCAGCCAGGCCGCCGGGATGCGATCGATGGTCGAGAGGCCGCCGTGCCGCACGACGACGCCCTTCGGCTCGCCGGTCGTTCCCGAGGTGTACATGACGTCGGCGACGTCGTCGGGGGAGAGGGGCAGCGCCACGTCGGTGTCGTCGGGGGAGAGGAGCTCGGTCCAGCCCGGCTCCGGTGCTCACGACGGTCGGCACCACCGACCTGAGCTCGTCGTGCGCATCGCTGCACAGCGCAAGGGCGGCCTGGGCATGCCGCAGGATCCGGGCCAGCCTCGGCGTGGCCGAGCCTGCTCAGGAGCGGCACGGCCACACCGCCGGCCTTGTGGATCGCAAAATACGACACGAGCCACTCGAGGGGTTCGTCGTCGCCGATCAGGAGGCCGACCCTGTCGCCGCGCCGGAGCCCCTGCGCGACGAGGCCCCGGGCGAGCCGGTTGGATCGCCGGTGCCACTCATGAAGGGTGATCTCGGAGCCGTCGGCGAGGTTGCGCCACGCCACGCCGTCGGGGAACGCCCGGGCGAGCTGGGCCAGCGCCTCTGTCTGGAGCGGCGTCGCCGGGCGCGCCATCAGTACGGTGTCCCCCCCTCGAGGATGGCGCGCGGATTGTCCACCAGCATCGTGGTGATGTCAGCGTCACTGATGCCGCGCTGGCGCATGGCGGGGAGCACCTCCTCGGAAATGTAGGTCCAGCGCCACGCCTGTGACATGTCCATCACCGAGCGCGGGAACCAGTCCACGAAGCACATGGCGTCATGTGACAGGACGATCCTCTCGGCGTACCCCCGTTCGCAGAGCCGCGCCACGGCGCCCACGCGCTCTTCGAGGGTGATGCCGGGCAGGCCGAAATGGTCGAAGCCGAGATACGAGCCGTTGTCGATGAGGCTCAGGTGATAGTCCGTGTTCACCGTTCCACCGCTGTGGCCGATCACGACGCGGGTGAGGTCCACTCCCTCCTCCCTGAAGACGCGCTGCTGCTCGAGCCCCCATGGCTCGGGCGGCGTCGGCGTGTGCGTGGTGATCGGCACCCCCGTCGCACGGTGAGCCCGCGCGACGGCGCGGAGGACACGCTCCACGCCCGGTGTGATGCCGGGGCGGTCCGACGCGCACTTGAGGATGCCGGCCCGCACCCCGGTGTCGCCGATCCCGTGCCGGATCTCGCGCTCGAAGAGGTCCACCATTGGCTCGGGCCCCCCGAGGACGGTGCCCGGCCCGCGGAAGTGGAAGTACATCGGTACCTCGTTGTAGGTGTAGACCCCGGTTGCCACGACGACGTTGATGTCGGGGACCTGCTCGGCGATCGCCGCGATGCGGGGGATGTACCGTCCCAGGCCGACCACGGTGAGGTCGACCAGGGTGTCGATCCCGTGGGCCTTGAGCTCCCGCAGTTTGGCCACGGCACGCGCCTGCTGGGCGGATTCGTCCCATTCTGCTGCGGTCTTCTCGATCTCGGGGCTCAGCACGAAGATGTGCTCGTGCATGAGGGTCTGGCCGAGGAGGCCGCCGTCCACCGGCCCTCGCACCGTGTTGACCTGGGACATCGCCACCCCCTGCCGACTCGTCGTCGGGCCCGTGCGGGCGATCGTAGTGGTGGCCGCGGCTACCCGGCGGGGCCGGCGGGGGACAATGTCACAGCAGGCCCACAGCGGGCCCTGCGAGGGGATCGAAGCCCAGATGGTGGGATGAGCTCGTCCCCCGAGCAGAGGTACTCCTACTCATGACAACCATCGGTCAGCCGCACACGCCCGAGAGCAGGGACAAGGCCCGGGCCCGGCTGCGCACCCTGACCCGGGGGGCAGTTCTCGCCGCCACCGGTGCCACCGTCGCCATCGGGATCGCCGTGTCCCACGACCACGCGGGGAAGGCCTCGGGCAGCGCGCGCTCGGGCTCGTCCGGGGCCGGCTCGACCGGTACCAACGTCGCAGGCGGGGGCTCTTCCTCGTTGGGCAACACCGGCACCACTGGCAACACCGGCAACACGGGCAGCGTGTCGACGGCTCCTTCGGCCAGCTCGTCGACGCCGACCGTCACCTCGGGCGGCTCCTCGGCATGAGCACGTCCGATACCCGGGAACAGTTGCTGACGACCCGCTCCTTCCGGGCCATCGGCACCACGGCGACCGTCGTGGTGCAGGAGCCCGAGGCCGGGGACGCCGCCGAGCGCATCCTGGCCGACGAGCTCGAGGCCATCGACCTCGCCTGCAGCCGCTTCCGCGACGACTCCGAGCTCCAGATGCTGCACGCCAACGCTGGACGAACGGTCGAGGTGGGCCCGCTCCTCTTCGCGGCCATCACGGTGGCCCTCGATGCGGCCGAGCGCACCGGCGGTGCCGTCGATCCGACGATCGGCAACGCCATCGCCGCGCTCGGCTACGACGCCGACCTCGAGGAGGTGCAGGCGCGGCCGCCCGCACCGCCTCGCGCCCTCGGGCCCGTCGCCGGTTACCAGCACGTGCAGCTGGATCGCGCTACCCGCGCCGTGCGCATCCCGCGCGGTGTCCGCCTCGACCTGGGCTCGACGGCCAAGGCGCTCGCGGCCGACCGGGCGGCCTCCCGCATCGCCCACGAAATCGGCAGCGGCGCGCTCGTGAGCCTCGGCGGTGATGTCGCCGTCGCCGGGACGGCACCGGCCGGCGGCTGGGCCGTCGGCATCGCCCGGGAGTCGTCGACGCCGGTAGGTCTGGTCGACCAGGTGGTCGCCATCACCCACGGCGGGCTCGCCAGCTCGGCCACCTCGGTCAGGTCGTGGTCCGTGGGCGAACGGCAGGTCAACCACATCGTCGATCCCCGGACCGGTGACTGCGTGGCGCCGTTCTGGGCCCTCGCCTCCGCCACCGGCACCAGCTGCGTGCAGGCCAACATCGTGACGACCGCCGCCCTCGTGTGGGGCGAGGAGGCCCTGGACAAGCTCACCAGCTTCGAACAGTCCCTGCGGCTCGTCCGCTACGACGGGGAGGTGTTCTCGGTGAACGGGTGGCCCCTGGAGCCGGCGCCATGAGCTCGACCTCGCTGTGGTACGCCACCCGGGCCAGCGGGATCATGGCCCTGATCCTGTTCACCCTCACCATGGTGCTGGGCCTGACGACCACGACCCGAGCCCGCGCCCGCCGCTGGCCGGGGTTCGCCCAGCAGGAGATGCACCGCCGCATCTCCATGATCGCCGTGGTGTTCCTCGGGATCCACGTGGTCACGAGCGTGCTCGACACGTACGTCAACATCAGCTGGGCCGCCGTCGTGGTCCCGTTCACGTCGAGCTACGGAACCTTCTGGGTCGGCGTCGGGGCCGTCGCCCTCGACCTGATGCTCGCGGTGTTCGTGACCAGCCTCTTGCGGGCCCGGATGCGACCCGGCACGTGGCGCGCCGTCCACTGGCTCGCCTACCTGAGCTGGCCGGTCGCCCTCGCCCACACCTTCGGCATGGGCACCGACTCAGGCCAGACGTGGGTGATCGCGCTCGGCGTCGCGTGTGTCGCCTCGGTCGCCGCCGCACTGGCGTGGCGGCTGCGGGTGGCCTCCCGCCAGGTCTCCGCCCGGACGGCGCAGGCGTCGGTCGCCGGAGTGCCGCCGAAGCACCTCGCGCTGAGTGGCCGGGGCCGAGCGGAGGGCCACCGTGCATAGCGTGAGCGAGACCATCCCGACCACCGGTCGCTACCGCGTCCTGGGCCACCCCACCGACCTGGCCGGCCACGTCGCGACGCTCGGGCCCGTCCCCCTGCCTTCCCCCGGTGCCCGGGGTTGGCGCGAGGCGTTCGTCTCGGTGCTCGAGGCCTCGGGGCTGGCGGGCCGCGGGGGAGCCGGGTTCCCCGCTGCGATCAAGCTCGCGGTGGCGCACGCTGCCGGCGGTGGAGGCACCATCCTCGTCAACGCGATGGAGGGCGAGCCGGCCAGCGACAAGGACAAGCTCCTGCTCCTCCAGGCGCCCCACCTGGTGCTCGACGGCGCCCAGCTCATGGCTGCGGCCAGTGGCGCGCACCGGGTCACCGTGTGTGTGCCCGAGGGCCGCGAGCACGTCGCCATGGCCGTGGCGAGGGCGATGGCCGAGCGTGCCGCAGACGGCTGTGCGCGGGTGAGCGAGGTCCTGGTGCGGCCGCCCGACCGCTTCGTGGCCGGCGAGGAGTCGGCGCTGGTCCGCTGGGTCGACTCGGGCCAGTCCCTCCCGTTCTTCCGGCCCGACAAGGGGGTGGCACTGCGCATCGGCCGCCACGGCGCGCTCGTGCACAACGCGGAGACGCTGGCCCACGTCGCGATGATCGCCCGCACCGGGCCCGACGCCTTCCGGGCCCATGGCCTGGTCGAGGACCCCGGAACCTCGCTCATCACGATCTCGGGAGCGGTGGAGCACCCGGGCGTGGTGGAGGCCGACCGCGGGACACCGCTGATCGACATCGCCAACCGGGCCACGCCGACCGGGCCGCCCCAGGCGCTCCTGGTGGGCGGGTACGGCGGCTCCTGGGTCGGCCCGGCCCACTTCGCGACGCCGTACGCGTCGCTGTCGCTCCGGGCCATCGGGGCGACGGCGGGCGTCGGCATCGTGATCGTGCTGGGCCAGGACGCCTGCGGGCTCATGGAGTCGGCGCGCATCGCCCACTACATGGCGGGCCAGAGCGTGGGCCAGTGCGGGCCGTGCGTCTACGGGCTGCCGGCCATCGCCGACGACGTGACGCGGCTCGCCCGAGGACACGTGGACCCCGGCCTCATGGCCAGGTTGGAGCGCAGGCTGAAGGAGGTCGACGGCCGCGGCGCCTGCCGGCACCCGGACGGCGCCGTCAACCTCGTGCGCAGCGCGCTCAGCGTCTTCGCCGCCGACGTCAGCTCGCACGTCCACGGTGCGCCGTGTGCGCACTGGAACCGCCCCTCGCAGCTCCGCTTCCCCCAGCCGGCCAAGGTGGCGTGACGATGCTCCGCATCCTCGTCGACCCCGTCGCCTGTGACGCGTACGGCTACTGCGCCGAGCTGTTGCCCGAGGCCATCACGCTCGACGAGTGGGGCTATCCCATCGTCGACGGCAAGCCGCTGCCCGCCGAGCTCGTCGACGCGGCCAAGCGGGCCGCCCGGGACTGCCCCCGCCGCGCCATCACGCTGCGGGAGCGCAAGGGCGGTCACTGAGCACCACTGGTGGCGCCATCATTGGGGGCCATGGTGACGACCGATGGGTCTGGGCATGACCCCCCAGGGGCTCGTGATCAGGCCGGCCACCGAGGCCGACCTCGGTCGCGCCGTCGAGCTGCTGCTCCTCGGGGCACCCCCCGGCGGCCCGCCGCGGGTCGAGGACCCGGACGACATCGGCCCCTACGCCGCCTCGCTGCGTGAGATCGACGCCGCCGGCGGCGTCGTCCTCGTGGCCGAGCTGGGGGGCGAGGTCGTCGGGGTGTGCCAGCTGATCGTGTTCCGTCACCTGCAGGCGAGGGGAGGGCGGTGCGCGGAGATCGAGTCGGTGCACGTGCACCCGGACCATCGGGGGTGCGGCGTGGGGACCGCGTTGGTGCGTGACGCCGTCGGGAGGGCGCGCGACCTCGGCTGCTACCGGGTGCAGCTCACCTCCGACGCACGCCGCGCAGGACGCCCACCGCTTCTACGAGCGCCTCGGTTTCTCGCCCACGCACGTGGGCTTCAAGATGCTCCTGGAGTGACCTCGCCCGGCGGAGCGGACTCGCACAGGGCGCGCCACCCCTGCGGGCTGAGCGCGTAGCCGGCCACGGCTCCCTGCGCGAACCAGCGGTACGCAGGGGGATGGACGAGCGTTGCCGCCGTGGCCAGGACCGGGAGGGACAGGGTGCGCCAGTCACCCCGGAGAGGCAGCAGCTCCTCGCGCGAACCCGCATAGGCGCCGCGTCGAGTCAGCGCCGCCACGACCTCGCCCGCTATGGCCCGCCGGCGACCGGTGCGCTGCGCCGCACCGAGGATCGCCATCAGGAGCTGATGAGTGGTCACCCCGGAGCGGGATCCGCCGCCCACTGGAGGCGTCGTGCCGGTGGCGACGGCCAGCAGCGCCGCCACCAGGTCGGTGCCCGCCGCGATGGCGTTGCCCGGCTCCACCAGCCGCGGATTGACATCGATGACGACCGGGCCGCCGGCGGTCACGATGGCGTCGAACGAGAGCGCCCCGTGCCAGGCCAGGCGCCGGCCCAGCCGGTCCATGGCCGCCCGCAGCTCGGGCTGGTCCGTGCTCCGCTTCACCGACGCGCTGCCGTTCACCCCCTCGCGCACCCGTTCGTTGGCGTGGAAGGCGATCATCGTGCCGGCGTCGAAGACGCTCTGGGCCATCACGAGGGTCCCGTCCGCCCCTTCTTGCACCAGCACGCAGGACTCGTCGGCCAACAGGGACCGGACGGCGTCGGTGAGCTCGCTCCGGTCCTCGACCCGCCGCACGGCAGACGACGCGGTGCCGAGCGGCGCCTTGACGAACGCGGGGAAGGCCGACCACGCATCGAGGCCGGACCGATCTCGCACCTCGAGGGACCGGGGCTGGGCGACGCCCACCGCCTCCAACGTCGCCCGCGCCGCCACCTTGTCCTGCACGCGCGCCAGCGCGGTGAACGCCGGAACGGCGGTGCGCAGGCCTGCGCCGCTCAGGCGGGGGAGCTGGTGCGAGAGGACCGTCACCTGTTCCTGGGTGGGGAAGACGACGTCGACGTCGAGCGCGACCGCCCGCTCCACGACGGCGTCGAACCACCCCAGCGGGTCGGGACCGAAGGGGGGCACCCGCACCAGGTGGCGCACGTGCCGGGTGAAGCGGGCCAGGCACAAGGGGTCGCTGACCGCCGCCAGCACCTCGTGGCCGAGCTCGTCGAGCCTGGTCGCGATCTGCCGGGACGCCAGCCCCGAGCCCTCTGTCATCAACACTCTCATGCCGCTACGTACACGAAGTAAGCATATGTCACATACTAATGAAAGCCCATCTGAAAGACCTTGTAGCCCATGAAGTAATGATGTAATCTCGTAATATGACTGAGAGACGAAGACATGCGCAAGGGCCACCGGGGCAGGCGGCGCTCCGCCACCCCACCCCCGTCGGGGCCCGAGCAGGAGCGGCTCATCGGCGCCTGGTTCGCCGGCCGGGTGCCCGACACCTGGTTCGAGGGCAGTCCGACCATCGAGATCGACGGCGACGAGATCCAGGTCGTCGGGACCTTGGCGCCGCCCCAGCTCCCCGAGGGTGCCGGCGACGACGAGGTCAGGGTGGCCGAGCAGGCGCGCGATCAGCGGGTTCCGCGAGGAGAGCCGTGGTGCCCGCATGCGGATCGCCGACGAGGCTCAGCCTGCGTTCCGGCGCACCGTCTCGTGGGGTGCCGAATGCGGCGGCTCCACCGTGCTCTTCACCACCGCCGGGGTGCCCGTGATGACGCGGTTGCGCATGGGGGACCGCCGCGTGCTCGACACGCTGATCGACGCCGGCGTGGCGCGCAGCCGCAGCGAGGCGCTGGCCTGGTGCGTCCGACTGGTGGCCCAGCACGAGGCGGACTGGATCCGGGAGCTGCGCGACGCGATGTCCGCGGTGGAAGAGGTCCGCAACCGGGGGCCGAAGGGCGCGGACACCTCAGCCTGACCGGCGCGCTCGTCGCGCGGAGCTGGGCGATACTGGCCCACGTGGGACGTCCCGCCCAGATCGACCGCAGCGCCGTCCTGGCCGCCAGCCTGGCCTTGGCCGACGAGCAGGGTCTGTCCGCCGTCACCATGCAGGCGGTCGCCGACCGTCTCGGCGTGACCCCGATGGCGCTGTACCGCCATGTGGCCAACAAGGCCGATCTGCTGGACGGGGTCGTCGAGCAGATCCTCTGGGAGGTGCCGCTGCCCGATCCGGCCCAGCCGTGGCCCGACCGCCTTTCCGCGCTCGCACGCGGCACGCGCGCCGCCGCTCTGCGCCATCCCCAGGTCTTCCCTCTTCTGCTGCAGCGCCCCGCAGCGACGCCGGGGGCCCGCCGTACCCGCGACGCGGTCTACAGCGCCCTGCACGACGCCGGCGTCAGCGAGGCGGATGCCGTCCAGCTGGAGCGGGTCCTGGCCACCGCGGTGCTGGGCTTTGCCGCCAGCGAGGCCGGCGGTCGCTTCTCGGCCCATTCTCCCCAGCAGCTCGATGCCGACTTCCAGCTCCTCCAGGCCGTGCTGGCCGAGGCGGTGGCACGCGCCATGCAGCCCGCAACCACCCACTGACGACGTGGCCGCGCGAGCATGCGCCATGGAACTTGAGCACTTTCACCAGGTCCAAGAGGACCTCCGCCAGCCCTACGCCGCGCTCCGCGAGGCGATCCCGGGGGTGATGTCCGCCTCCAGCGCCCTCGGCGCGGCGGCCATGGCCGACGGCGCCCTGTCGGCCAAGACCAAGGAGCTCATCGCGTTGGCCATCTCCATCACCCGCGAGTGCGACGGGTGCGTCGCCGCCCACGCCCGCGGTGCGGCCCGCCGTGGCGCCACCACCGAGGAGGTGGCCGAGATGATCGGCGTCGCCATCTCTATGAACGGCGGCCCCGCGACGGTGTGGGGGCCGCGGGCGCTGGCCGCCTTCCAGGAATTCTTCGGGCGGCTGACTCAGCCGGGCGCGGTGGGGGTGAAGGTGCAGTCGAGGTGCTTGATCCCGTTGATGAACGGGGAGAGCAGGCGATCCGGCTCGCCCACGCTCTGAATGTCGGGCAGCCGCTCGAAGAGGCGGCGGAACATCACGCCGATCTCCTGGCGGGCCAGGTGCGCCCCGAGGCAGAAGTGGGGGCCCGCCGCCCCGAACCCGATGTGCGGGTTGGGGTTGCGACGCACGTCGAAGGTGAACGGGTCGTCGAAGACGTCCTCGTCGCGGTTGGCCGAGTTGTAGAACATGATGACCTTGTCGCCCTCGTGCAACTCGGTCTCGCCGAGCACGGTGTCGGCGGCCACGGTGCGGCGCATCCAGATGACGGGCGAGCCCCAGCGCACGACCTCGTCCACGCCGGTGGCGGCGATGCCGGCCGGGTCGGCCTGCCACAGGGCCCGCTGCTCGGGGTGCTGGGTCATGGCCAGCAGGCCGTGGCTGATGGCGTTGCGGGTCGTCTCGTTGCCCGCCACGACGAGCAGGATGAAGAAGGAGGCGAGCTCGGTGTCGGTGAGCGCCTCGCCGTCGACGTTCGTGTTGACCAGGGCCGAGGTGACGTCCTCGGTCGGGTGCTCCAGGCGGAAGGTGGCGAGGTCCACCATCAGAAGGTTGAGCTGCTGGGCCGCGGTCATGAAGGCGACCATCGGGTCGGCCCCCTCGGGCACGTACTCGGGGTCGCCGTTCGAGAGGATGATGTTCGAAGCCTGGAAGACCGTGTCGTAGTCGGACGCCGCGACGCCCATCATGTCGCAGATGATCTCGAGCGGCAGCCGGGCCGCGACCTCGGTCACGAAGTCGCATCCTCCGAGGGGGGCGACGCGGTCGATGACGTCGTTGGCCACGAAGTCGATGCGGTCCTCGATCGACTTGATCATCCGCGGGTTGAACGCGGCGGACACGATGCGGCGCAAGCGGGCGTGGCGCGGGTTGTCCATGTTGATCATGGAGCCGAAGAAGTCGAGCATCTCGGCGGGCATGTCGATCATGGAGGTCGCGCCCTGGCCGGACTGGAAGATCTCGGGGTGCCGGCTCGCCTCGGAGATGTGCGCGTGCCGGGTCAGCGCGTAGTAGCCGGGCCCCTTCGGGATGACGTAGCTGAGCGCCTCGGGGATCTCGGGCTCCTTGAAGAACGGCATGGGGCGTTCGCGGCGCAACGTCTGGAAGGCACCCTCGCGCTCGTCCCAGGGCCGGGCCCAGAACTCCATGTCGGAGAGGTCGATCTCGTCGGCGGTGAGGACGGCGTGCGGTTCCACTCCGGTCACGATAGCCAGCCACCGTAGGCTGCGAGCATGTGCGACACGCTGTGCGCCCCGGGCGCGATCCGGCATGGTGTTCGCCAAGAACTCGGACCGCCCGCCCGGCGAGGTCCAGGTCGCCTGGCCGTTCGGCCGCCGCAGCTCGGCGGGGTGCACGTTGCGCACGCAGTACCTCACCATCGGCGACACCGGTGCGCACGCCGCCTTCCTCTCCTGCCCGACCTGGCTGTGGGGGGCCGAGCACGGCGTGAACGAGCACGGCGTGGCCATCGGCAACGAGCGTGTCAGCACCACCCACGACGCCGCGGCGGCGACGCCGGCCCTCATCGGGATGGACCTGGTCCGCCTCGGCCTCGAGCGCGCCCGCAGCGCGGCCGAGGCGGTCGAGGTCATGACCGGGTTGCTGGAGGCGTGCGGGCAGGGTGGCATCGCCGACGCCGCCCACGCCGAGGCGTACGACTCCTCGTTCCTCATCGCCGACCCCACCGACGCCTTCGTCCTCGAGACGGCGGGCGTCGAGTACGCAGCCGCCGCCTTCCCGGCCGGCACCGCCATCTCGCAACCGCATCACGCTCGGCACCGACTGGACGCGCGCCTCGGCCGCACTTGGCGCCCGGCGACGACTTCGGTCGCTTCCGCGACACGGACGAGGACACGCGCTATGCCGACGTCCGCCTGGCGGCGAGCCGCCGCTTCCTGCGCCTCGGCCGCTCCCGGCGGGCTGACGCCGGCCGCCACCGCCGCCCACCTGCGCGACCACGGGACGGGCCCCTGGGGCGCCCCCGGCGTCGAGGGACCGGTCGAACCGCCGCCGGCGTACGTCGGCTCCGACTTCACCGGCGTCAGCGTCTGCATGCACGTGCGCGGCCTGAGCGTCACGACCGCGTCCATGATCGCCGAGCTCCCGCTCGGCATCGCGGACGGCGCGCCGCTGCGTGCCTATGTGGCGACGGGGAGCCCGTGCACCAGCATCTACGTGCCGGCCTTCCCGCGCACGGTCGCCGGGCCGCCGCCGTTCATCCCCCTGGAGCTCTCGGGGGAGGAGCTGTGGCACGCCGCCGACGTCCTGCGCCAGCGGGTCGAGGCCCAACCCGACGAGCTCCCGGCCCTGCGGGCTGAGCTCCAGCCCGTCGAGGACGAGCTGTGGGCCGACGCCGACGACGTGCTCGAGGACCCGTCGCGTTGGGCCAGTGCCGGCGCCACCTGGGGCAGCCGGGCCCTGCACGCGCTCCGCTCCTGCGCCGCCTGACCGAGCGAGGTCCCCCAAATCGGGTAGCACCCGGCGGTACGCTGCGGCGATCCACGTGCGCTCCTACTCGCCAAGGAGGACCCCATGACCATGGTTTTGACCGAAGACGACATCGCCGTCGGCGACGTCGTCAGCGAGCAGCTCGAGAAGATGTGGGGGTGGTACCTGGCCTGGGGGATCGTCTCGGTCATCTTCGGCTTCTTCGTCATCAGCTACCGGCACGCCAGCGTGTACGCGGTCGTCTACCTGGCCAGCGGGTTCTTCATCGCAGGTGGCATCTTCGAAATCGTCGGCTCCGTCCGGATGGCCCGCCAGCGCTGGCTGCACCTCGTCTTCGGGCTCTTCTGGATCGGTGCCGGCATCGTCGGGTTCGTGTGGCCCCACATCACGATCTTCATCATCGCCGTGATCATCGGGTGGGCGTTCCTGGTGCTCGGCATCTTCGACATCATCGAGTCGCTCCGGCACCACCACATGGCCTACTGGTGGGCGTACCTCATCCGCGGCATCATCGCCGTCGCCATCGGCTTCCTGTGCATCCGGCACCCGGGCGCGCCGCTGACGGCCCTGGTCGTCCTGATCGGCATCCTGGCCATCGTCTTCGGCGTGGTCGAGATAATCGGCTCGTTCTCCGCCCGCCACGCCACCAAGAGCTGGGAGGCCTACAAGGCGTCGTCGCGCTGAGGCCGGGGAGGGGCGTGCGTCTCGTCAGCTTCTCCCTCGCCGACGGCCCGGCCCGGCCCGGGCTCCTGGCCGGTGACGAGGTCGTCGACCTGAGCGACCCCGCCACGGGGCTACCCGCGACCATGGTCGGGTTGCTCGCCCTCGGCCCGAGCGCGCTCGCTCGTGCCCGCTCCGCCGCGACCGGTGGGGCGGCCCGCCATCCGGTGGCCGAGGTGCGGCGGCACGCTCCGGTGCCCGATCCGCCCGCCATCCTCGCCATCGGCATGAACTACCGGGCCCACGTGGCCGAGATGGGCCGGGAGCCGCCCGAGTGGCAGTACTGGTTCAACAAGCAGCGGACGGCCATCGCCGGTCCGGGGGACCCCATCGTGCTGCCTGCGGTGTCGCGACATGGTCGACTACGAGGGCGAGCTGGCCATGGTGATCGGCCGCCGCTGCCAGAACGTGCCCGCCGCCCGGGCGCGCGAGGTGGTGGCGGGCTACACGATCATCAACGACGTCAGCGCCCGCGACTGGCAGTGGCGTACGCCGACCTTCACCGTGGGCAAGTCGTTCGACACGCACGCCCCTTGCGGTCCCGAAATGGTGACCGGCGACGAGCTGGGCGACCCCGGAACGCTGTCGATCCGCACCTGGGTCAACGACGAGCTGCGCCAGGACTCGACCACGGCCGACTTGATCTTCGGCTGTGCCGACATGATCGAGTACCTGACCACAGCGTTCCCGCTCGAGCCGGGGACGATCATCGCCACGGGGACGCCCGCCGGCGTGGGAGCCGGGATGGACCCGCCGCAGTTCCTCGCCACCGGGGACACCGTGCGGATCGCCATCGAGGGGATCGGTGAGCTGTCGAACCCCGTGGTGCAGGGGGGACCGCCCGAGCCGGTCGGGCTCGACTGAGGCTGCTCGATCCTAGGCGTCGCCCGGCATGGCCCGCAGGCGCTCGGCCAGGGACGACATGACCTGCAGGGCGAAGGTCGGCGTCTCGTGCACGAGGAAGAGGAACCGCCGCTTGTCGATGATCGCCAGCTTGGAGTCCTCGACCGCCACGGCGGTGGCGCTCCGGGCCGATGCGTCGACCAGCGCCATCTCACCGAAGGTCTCGTCGGGGCCGACCGCCACGGCGCGGCCGCCCGGCAGCCGGAGCTCGATCTTCCCCTCCACGACGCCGTACATCTCCTCGCCGGTGGACCCCGCCTCGAAGATCACCGATCCGGCCGGGACGTCCCGGGTGTCGGTGGCCGCCTTGAACACTCCCACGACCTTCGCGCTCATTGATCGTCCTCCTCCGCTCTGCCGGTCGCGACCAGCTCGCATCCCACTGGCGCTCGGATCCTAACCCCCGTGCCCACAGGGGAGGCCGTGGTTCACCTGGTGGTCACACGCGGCGTCGCGCACGGCAGAATGGAGGGGTGCCCGACGACACGACAGTGCTGAGCGACGCCGAGCGGGCCGACCGCCTGGACAAGCTCCAGGGGATCATGGACCTCATGCGCCCGGCGGTGCAGGCCGACGGCGGGGATCTCGTCCTCGTGCGGGCCGACGTCGAGTCGGGCGTGATCGAGGTCCAGCTCCAGGGGGCGTGCAGCTCGTGCGCCGTGAGCTCCGCCACCCTGTCGGGGGGCGTGGAGCGCATCCTGCGCGACCGGCTGCCCTGGGTCACCGAGGTCGTCGGCGGGCTCGACGACACCCTCAGCTTCGACGAGAGCGCATCGCTCGGCTCGGGAGGGTACGTCCCGAACTTCTGAGCGCCCTACGGGCGCATCCGCCGGCGGGGGAGCGCGCGGCCCGATTGATTAGTTAGCCCAACTAACTATACTGGTGCCATGGGCACCGATCCCGCAGTCCTGACCGACGAAGAAGTCGCGGGCCGACTGCGCATCGCCGTGAACCGCCTGCAGCGCCGTCTCCGCCAGGAGTCGCTCGGAGGCCTCTCTCCCGCCCAGGCCTCGGCGCTCGGCTCGGTCAGCCGGCATGGCAGCCCGACCCTCGGGGAGCTGGCGGCGATCGAACAGGTGCAGCCGCCCACCATGACCAGGATCGTCGCCAGCCTGGCCGAAGGCGGGCATGGTGACCCGCGTCGCCGACGCCAACGACCGCCGCAGCGCCCGGGTCCGCATCACACCGGCGGGCGAGCGGGCCCTGGCAGCGGATGCGCACCCGCAAGAACGCCTTCCTCCTGCGCCGTCTCGGCGAGCTCGGCCCCGACGAGCAGCGGCACGCGACGGAGCTCGTCGAGCTGCTCGAGCACCTCCTGGTGGAGCAATGAGGCGCCGGATGAGGGAAGCCGGGCGCCGCACGTTCCGTGCCATCTCGGTCCGCAACTACCGCCTCTACTTCATCGGCCAGGTCGTCTCCGTGTCGGGCACCTGGATGCAGACGGTGTCGCAGGCCTACCTGATCCTCTTCATCCTCCACGGCACCGGCGTGGACGTCGCCATCGCCACCAGCCTGCAGTTCCTCCCGCTGCTGCTGCTCGGGCCCTTCGGCGGCCTCATCGCCGACCGGCTCGACAAGCGCAAGGTGCTCTACGCCACCCAGGGGACGGCCGGCGTCCTGGCGCTCGTCCTGGGCGTGTTGGCGGCGACCCACTCGGTGGCCCTGTGGGAGGTCTACGTCCTGGCGGCGGGCCTCGGGTTCGTGAACCTGTTCGACAACCCGGCGCGCCAGACCTTCGTCTCGGAGATGGTCGGCATGGAGCTGCTGCCCAACGCGGTGAGCCTCAACAGCGTGCTGATGAATTCGGCCCGGGTGATCGGGCCGGCGATCGGTGGCGTGTTGA
This sequence comes from uncultured Acidimicrobiaceae bacterium, assembly GCA_963730395.1. Taxonomy (GTDB): domain Bacteria; phylum Actinomycetota; class Acidimicrobiia; order Acidimicrobiales; family RAAP-2; genus Bog-473. The sequence goes on from CAVSSK010000021.1 coordinate 576,090, forward strand.
TCATCACCGTCGGCGTCGCCACGTGCTTCTTCCTCAACGCGGCGTCCTATGCCGCGGTGATCGTGGCACTGGCCATGATGCGCGCCTCGGAGCTCATCCGCCGACCCGGCGTGGTGCGGGCCAGGGGTCAGGTGCGTGAGGGCCTGCGCTACGTATGGGCCACACCCGACCTCAAGCTCCCGCTCATCTCCATGGCGGTGGTCGGGGTCTTCGCCTTCAACTTCACCGTGACGCTGGCCCTCCTGGCCAAATTCACGTTCCACGGCGGTGCGGGCCTGTTCAGCTGGTTCATGGTCGCCATGGGCGCGGGGGCGGTCCTGGGCGGCCTCGCCACGGCGTTCCGGAGCCGGCCCTCCACGCGGCTGCTCGCCTTCATCGGGGTCGCCTTCGGTGCCACCATCCTGGCGGTGGCGCTGGCGCCGACCCAGGTGTGGGCCCTCGTCCTGCTCGTCCCCATGGGCGCCGCGAGCATCTCGTTCGTCGCCACGAACAACGCCACCCTGCAGCTTCGGGCCGACCCCACCATGCGGGGCCGCGTGATGTCGCTCAACGCGATCGCCTTCCTCGGCAGCACGCCGATCGGTGCGCCCCTGCTGGGCTACATCAGCGACGTCACGAACCCGCGGGTGGCCCTGGTCCTCGGTGGTGTGGCGACACTGGTGGCGAGCGTCCCCCTGTTCGTGCTGGGCGCCCGTCAGCGGCGGGCCGGCACCGAGGGGCTCGTGCACGGTGCGTCCGTCGGAGCAGCGACGAACGTCGTCCCGCTCCCTGTCTCGCTCCCCGTCGCCGAGGCCGGCTACGAGCGCCGGGAGCTCCGCACCAGCTGACGTTGCGGTCAGGCGGGGTGGACGAGCTCCTGGGCGACGGGGGACATCACAGCCCCGAACTCCACCACCAAGGAGATCAAGAGGTCGTCGACCGAGATGATGCCGGCCAGGTCCTCGTCCTCGAGGACCGGGAGGCGGCGTGCCGTGGCGGTCTTGAACACCTTGAACGCCTCGAAGACGTCGCAGGCGCCCTGAATCGTCACCGGGTCCGGTGTCATCACGGTGCCCACGTCGGCGGTGGGCGGCTTGCCCTCGCCCGTGCCCCGCACGGTGATGTCGCGGTCGGTGACGATCCCCACCAGCCGGTCGCCCTCCACGACGAGGAGCGACCCGACGCCGTGGCTGCCCATCAGCTGCCCGGCCTCATGGAGCGTGCAGCCGGGCGGCACGGTCACCGGCGCGGACCTCAAGCACTCTCTCACCAGCATGTCTGCTCACCTCGTCGGCACGTCTTGCTCTTTCGGCTCATGCACCGCATCATCCACTCCCCTCCCGGCCCGGGGTAGGGGAAAAGGTCACCCTCGTCCCGGGCGCGCCACCGGCCGTCAGGCGCAAAATAGAGCGGTGTTGGTACGAGGGGCCACTCCGGACGACGCCGCCGGCATCGCATCCGTGCAGGTCCTGAGCTGGAAGGCCGCCTACCGGGGCTTGATGCCTGACGCGGTGCTCGACGGCCTGTCGCTGGAACGGAGGGTCGAGGTGTGGCGCTCCGTGGCGGCGGGCCGGGCCGGGGAGGCGGTCCTGGTCCTGGAGGGCGACGACGGCATCGAGGGCTTCGCACACGTGTGCGCCGGCCGCGACACCGACGTCGACGCCGGGACCGGTGAGGTTTCGTCGATCTACCTGCTCCCGGCGGCGTGGGGCAAGGGTCGGGGGCGAGCGCTCATGGACGCCGCCGTGCTGCGACTGCGCGCGGAGGGGTACCACACGGCCACTTTGTGGGTGCTCGTCACGAACGGCCGCGCCCGGCGTTTCTACGAAGCGGCGGGATGGTCCTGTGACGGGGTGGAGAAGACGGAGCGGATCGGTGGCTCGGCCTCCGTGACCGAGGTGCGCTACCGCCGCCCCCTACCAGCGAAGGGGTAGGAGCTAGGCAGGGGGCGGCAGCAGGCACTCGATCACGGTTCCGCCCTCCGGTCGTGCGTGAATCAAGAGCGAGCCACCGAGAGCGCTCACGCGCTGCGTGATGTTGCGCACGCCACGGCCACAGCGCAGCCGGGCCGGGTCGAAGCCGATGCCGTCGTCGCTGACGCGGACCCATATCACCTCGTCCACCTCGACGTGGACCTCGACGAGCGAGGCGTGCGCATGTTGTGCGATGTTGGACAGCAGCTCGCGGAAGATGGCGACCACGTGATGCCGCCTCTCGCCGACCACCGACGCGAGATCTCCGGCGAGGTGGACGGCGGGGGAGAGCCCCAGCGCGGGTCGCTCCTCCTCGAGCACCGTGAGGAGGTCAGACTCGAAGCCACCTGAGCCTTCGTCGGGGTCGAGGCGGTAGATCACGCTCCGGATCTCCACGATGCAGCGGTCCAGCTCGTCGACGATGTGCGCGAAGTCTGCGTCCCGGTCGGCGTCGCGCAGCTTCATCCGCAGTGATTCGACCGACATCGACGTCGCGAAGACCCGTTGGATCACGCTGTCGTGGAGGTCGATGGCGATGCGGTCGCGGTCGTCGCGGATGGCGGCGTCGAGCTCGGCCCGTCGCGCCGGCCATTCCGCCCGCGCCTGCACGGAGTGGTCGCCGACCGCCTTGACCATTGTTCCCGGCGGGGGAGGGTTCATGTTCGCCCTCCTTTCTCCACGGGCCAGCGCCCAAAACCCCGATTGGCCCCAAAACCCCGATTGGAAGGTAACGGACCTGGACGACGACGCAACAGCCCCCATACAGGGCGTGCCGCCCCACATTGCGGCCCCCATATGGAGGGGTGGCCGAGGAGCTCGGTCCGGCTCGGCCGGGCGACGGAGCGTGCGGCCTACGCCACGCCTTCGAGCAGGCCACGTTCCCGGGCCACCGCCAGCAGCTCGAGCTGGTTGTGGACGCCCAGCTTGCGGTACAGGTTCTTCACATAGCCCCGAGCCGTGTTCACCGTGATGCCGAGACGCACGGCGGCGCTCTGCAGGTCGACGCCGCTGACGAGGAGCGAAAGGATGTCCTGCTCCCGCCTCGTCAAGACCGAGGTGCCGCGGGCCCTCGTCGGCGCCTCCGTGGAGTCGTTCGCCTCGCAGAGGGACACCAGGCTGCGTCGCTCGACGGAGAAGCTGTGCTCCCGGAGGGAGGGGATCGTGTCGACGACCTCGCCGAGGCTGGCCGACTTGGGGAGAAGGCCGGAGGCGCCGGACGCCGCCACGTCGTGCAGAAGGGAGCGACTGAGGGGCAGGCCCGTGAGCACCAGCACCTGCATCCCGGGATGCCGACCCAGGAGGCGCCGGGTCCCCGTCACGCCGTCGGTGCCGTCGAGCTGGACGTCCACCACGGCCACCTCGGGCTCGAACTCGTCGGCCAGCTCGGCCGCCTCGTCGATGTCGAGCGCCGTGCCCACGCAGGCCAGGTCCTCGGTGGCCTCGATGGCCAGCGCCAACGCCTGGGCGAAAACCGGGTGGTCGTCGACGACCATCACTCTGAGTGGCCCGCCGGCCTTCACCGCATCACACCCCCGGCTCCGATCGGCGCCCTGCGCCGTCTCCATGCACGATATGCGACCATAACGGTGTTGCCAATGACTGGTTCCCGACGTGCCGCCCGAGACCCCGATGGCGGCTGAACGGATTGCCGTGCCCCAACCGGAACTCGGAGGAACGGAGCGACGTCCGGCCCGTCTCCGAACGGGCCTACGACATCGTGCTCGTGGCGGCGTCCGCCGGCGGCCTGGCGGCGATCAGCGCCATCCTGGCCGCCCTCCCGGCGACCTTCCCGGTCCCCGTCGTGGTCGTCCAACATCTGGACCCCCGGCACGTGAGCCTCATGTCGGACATCCTGCGCCGCCGGACGTCGCTCAGCGTCGAGGAGGCCACGAGCGGTGCCAGGGTCGAGGCGGCCACCGTCTACATCGCGCCGCCCGACGAACACCTGCTCGTCACGCAGGACGGTCGCCTGCGCCTCTCGCACACCGACCCGGTGCACTTCGTGCGGCCCTCGGCCGACCTGCTGTTCGAGTCCGGTGCGGAGTCGTTCCCCGGCCGTGCCATCGGCGTCGTCCTCACCGGAACCGGCAGCGACGCCAACATGGGCGTGCGCGCCCTGGAGCGGACCGGCGGCACCGTCATCGCGCAGGACCCGGAGTCCGCCGACTTCGCGGGGATGCCCCAGGCCGCCATCGCCACCGGCGGCGTCGACTACGTGCTGTCCCTGGAGGAGATCGGTCCCGCGCTGGTCGAGCTGGTCGAGCGCGGATCCCTGTCATGAGGCGATGGTGAGCCGGTGAGTGCCGAGGATGGTGCCCCGCCCGGTACCGAGGTCGCACCGAGGGCGCTGTTGCCGGCGGCGGACGACGAGGAGCTCGAGGAGCTCCTCCGGTTCATCCGGGACGAGCGTGGGTTCGACTTCACCGGCTACAAGCGAGCCTCCATCGGGCGGCGGGTGCGCCGGCGGGCCCGTGAGCTCGGGTTCGACTCCCTCGCGGGATACCGCGACGCGCTCGAGGCCGACGTCGACGAATTCACGACGCTCTTCAACTCCATCCTCATCAATCTCACCGGGTTCTTCCGCGACCCCGCGGCATGGTGGTACCTCGAACATGAGATCGTGCCGGAGATCATCTCGCGTCACCGCGACGACCAGCCCATCCGGTTGTGGAGTGCAGGATGTGCGACGGGCGAGGAGCCCTACACGCTCGCCATGGTGGTGGCGAACCACCTGGGCATCGAGGAGACGGCTCGCCGGGTCAAGGTCTACGCGACCGACATCGACCTCGAGGCACTGGCTCAGGCTCGGACCGCCGTCTACAGCGAGAAGTCGCTGCACGACGTCCCCCAAGGACTCAGGGCGACGTACTTCGAACCCGACCTCCATCACCGCGGCTGGGCCGTGGTGCCGACGCTGCGACGGACGGTGGTCTTCGGCCGCCTCGACCTCACCCGGGACCCTCCGATCTCCCGGGTGGATCTCGTGGCGTGCCGGAACACCTTGATGTACCTCAACGCGGAGACGCAAGGGTTCGTCATCCCCCGCCTGCAGTACGCGCTGCGCCACGACGGCTACCTCTTCCTGGGCCGGGCCGAGACGGTGCTGCGGGGAGGCGCCGGCCGGTTCGCCCCGGTCAGCCTGCGGCATCGCGTCTTCGCCACCCTGCCGGTGCCGCTGCTGGCTGCCGGCCCCGCACCGTCCGAGGCCGCGCGGCGGCGCGCCTACGAGGTCGGGCGCCTCGAGGCGCGGCTCCCCGAGCAGGGCGTCCCGACGCCAGAGGAGGCGGAGCCAGCGGAGTCGTTGGTGGCCGAGCTCATCGTCGACCCGGACGGGGTCTTGACCGGTGCCAACGACTCGGCCCGCGACCTCTTCGAGATCGGGCCCGACGACATGTCGCGGCCTCTCGGCGGTCTCCGGCTGGCCTTCGAATCCTTGGAGCTCGAGGCGCACGTCGGACGAGCCCTCGTGGAGCGGGTGTCACACCGGGTGGGCGTGGTGCGCTACGAGACGCCGGACCAGCGGGTGCTCGATCTCGAGGTGTGGGTGCTCCCGATCTTCACGGAGCACGAGGTCATCTTCGGTGCCGCCGTCACCTTCGCCGACGTCGGCAGCACGGTCCAGCTGCGGGAGAGCTTCCGCCACGTGCACGAAGAGCTCGAGACGGCGTACGAGGAGCTCCAGTCGACGAACGAGGAGTTGGTGACGAGCAACGAGGAGCTGCAGTCCAGCTACGAGGAGCTCGAGACGAGCAACGAGGAGCTCCAGTCGTCGAACGAGGAGCTCGACACCACGAACGAGGAGCTGAGGTCGTCCAACGAGGAGCTCGAGACGACCTACCTCGAGCTGAAGTCGACGAGCGACGCCATCGAGCGTCTGAACGAGACGCTGGTCGAGGCGAACCTGGAGCTCCGTCGCTTCAGAAGCCTGCACCACCAGGTCATGGACCACTTCCCCTCGGCCGTCGTCGTGCTGAACGAGCAGCTGCTCGTCGAGGAGTGGAACCTCTCTGCCGCCGAGCTGTGGGGGATCGAGGAGGAGGCGGTCGTGGGGGAGCCGTTCTTCGGGTTGGACTTCGGCCTCCCCCTCGGGCCGATCCAGGAGCCGGTGCGCGAGTGCCGCGGCCCGGGCGCCGTGCCGTCGAGCCTCGATGTCCAGGCGACCGACCGGTCGGGACACCAGTTCACGTGCCGCGTGCATGTGATCCCCATTGCGGGCCGCGAGCCCGAGACGTCCGCCATGCTCGTCATGGACAGGGCCGGAGGCAGTGTCTCGTGACCTCGCCCTCCGGCCATGCGGGAGACCCCGACTTCGAGCGCCAGGCCGATGCGCTCATCCGCCGTCTGGAGGCCCTCTCCGAGCGGGTGATGGGCGCGAGGGGCGCCCCGCCGTCGCCGCTGGTGGCCGAGATGCTCGAGGAGCTGTCGGCGGCGGTCGAGGAGCTCGAGGTCAGCACGGAGGAGATCCACGGCCAGAACGAGGCCCTGGCCGAAGCGAAGACGCAGCTCGACGTGGAGTCCGCCCGCTACCGCGAGCTGTTCGACCTGGCCCCCGACGGGTACCTGGTCACCGACAGCGTCGGGGTGATCCTCGAGTCGAACCGGGCCGCCAGCGAGATGTTCGGGATCCCGGGCCACTTTCTCGACCAGAAACCCGTGGTGGTCTTCGTGGACGCCGCCGACCGGCGTGTCGTCCTCAACCATCTGCACGATGCAGTCACCGGCGATCACGGACCGGTCGTCGAATTCGAGGCCCGGTTCGCCCCGCCCAACCACGACTCCTTCCCCGCCTCGGTGCACCTCACGGTCGGGGGTGCTGCCGGCGCAGCCGACGCCGCCGGCCCGCGCGTGCGCTGGCTGCTGCGCGACATCAGCCGCCGCATGGAGGCCGAGCGGGCACTCGTGGCGAGTGAGACCCGTTACCGCCTCATCGCGGAGAGCGCGGCCGACGTCGTCATCGCGACCGACGGCGCGGGGTGCGTCACGTTCGCGTCCCCCTCCATCCGGCCCGTCCTCTCACTCGACCCGGCGGAGGTCGAGGGTCAGTCCGTGGCCGACTTCGTCCATCCCGACGACCTCGCCGCCCTCGTCTCGCTGCAGGAGGACGCCTTGCTCGGCCGGCGTGACCTCGCCAGCGTGTGCCGCTTCCGCTGCGGTGACGGCGAGTACCTCCCCGTGGAGGTTCGGGTGGCCCCCTTCCGGAACCCGGGCGAGCGGACCCTCGGCCTCCAGTACGCGCTCCGAGACGTCCGCGAGCGCGAGGCGGCCCGCGTGGCGCTCCAGGAGGCGCTCACGCGCGAACAGATGGCTGCGGCCGCCCTGCGTGACGCCGACGCGGCAAAGAACGCCCTGCTCCTGGCGGCCTCCCACGAGCTGAACACGCCCATTGCAGCGGTGGCCGGGCTGGCGGACCTCCTCGTGCGCCATCCGGAGCTTCCCGGTGGCGACATCCGGAAGATGGCTGACGGCCTGGCGTCGACCGCCGCCGAGCTGCGGGCGATCCTGACCAACCTGCTCGACTCCGAGCGCGTGATCGGCGGGTACGTGGAGGCGCGCCGGCGGCCCTTCGACCTGGCGACGCTGGTCGCCGAGCGCGCCCGCAGCCTGAACGGCGCCGATCGGGCGATCGCGCCACCATCCGACGAGACCTTCGTCGAGCTCGACCCTGAGCTGACGGCGCGGATCGTCGACAACCTGCTCAGCAACGCCCTGCGCCACACCCCGAAGGGCACTGCGGTGCGGGTTGCGTTGTCCCGCTGCGACGACGGTGTCCTCCTCGCCGTCGACGACTCGGGCCCGGGGATACCGGACGCCGAGAAGGAGGCCGTCTTCGAGCCCTTTCAGCGCAGGGCGACGAGCACCGTTGGGGGTCTGGGCCTCGGGCTGTTCGTGGTGCGCAAGTTCGCCGAGATCCAGGGTGGACGCGCCTGGGTCGAGGACGCCCCCGGTGGGGGAGCGGCGTTCCGGGTGATGCTGCCGGACCGGCCGGTGCACGCCTGAGCTCGAGCCGGGCTACTGGGGCCGCGGCTCCTTGGGCAGGCCGAGCACCCGCTCACCCACGATGTTGCGCTGGATCTCCGCCGCCCCGCCCCAGATCGTCTCGGACCGGGAGAAGAAGAACAGCGACTGCAGGTTGTTGACGGGGTAGCCCGCCTTGGACCGGCGCGCCCCCGGCAGCAGGGTGTCACCGCCGTCGTCTCCGAGCAGGATCTGGCCCTCCATGCCCAGGATGTCCATTCCGAGCAGCATCGTCTCCTGGTGCGCCTCGGACCAGAACATCTTGTTGCACGCGCCGAGCGCCGCGGTCGTGTGCGTGCCGTTGAGGACATCGGTCAGCGTCCGGAAGCCGTTGATCTCCATGATCTTGATCTTCGACCACGACCGGGCGAGGCGTTGGCGCGTCAGGGGGTCGGCGTCCCGGCCCCTCTCGCGGGCACTCGCGACGATCTCGTCGAATTCCTTCTGGAACCGCCGGTGGCCGGTCGTCGACGACGTCCCGCGCTCGAATCCCAGTGTCGTCATCGCGACCTTCCACCCGTTGTTGACGCCCCCGATGACGTTGTCCTTGGGGCACCGTACGTTGGTGAAGAAGACCTCGTTGAATTCGGCCGACCCGTCCACCTGCTCGATCGGCCGCACCTCGACGCCCGGCTGCTTCATCGGGACCAGCAGGTAGGAGATGCCGGCATGCTTGGGAGCCTCCGGGGTCGGTGCGTGCGAGAAGGAAGATGTAGTCGGCGTAGTGGGCCTGGGTCGTCCACACCTTCTGCCCGTTGATGACCCACTCGTCCCCGTCGAGCTCGGCTCGCGTCTTGAGGCTGGCCAGGTCGGAGCCGGCGTCGGGCTCGCTGAACCCCTGGCACCACGAGATCTCCCCCTTGAGGATGCCGGGGATGAACTGCTTCTTCTGCTCCTCGCTGCCCCACTGCAGGATCGTGGGTCCGACCAGGGTGTCGCCGAAGAAGTCGGCCCGAAGGGGGGCGCCGACCCGGGCGAACTCCTCGTTCAGCACGACCTGCTGGAGCAGGCTGAGCCCCTTGCCGCCGTACTCGGTGGGCCAGCTGGCACAGATCCAGCCGCCGGCGTAGAGCGTGGCGGTCCACTCCTCGTTGAAGGCCTTGCGCTCCTCGGGTGTCATGGAGAACCCGGGCTCGCCCCAGCCGTCAGGCAGGTTCTCCTTGAGCCACCCGGCGATCTCGACGCGGAATTGCTCCGCTTCCTGTGGGTACGCGAGGTCCATGGATGCACGGTACCCGTCCCCGTCGGGCGGGTGCGACCTGGCCACGGCCCGTCCACCACGCCCCGGAGGCGTGGCGTTTGCGCCGGACCAGGGGGTTCGGGGAGGCTATGCGGCCATGGTGGAGCGCGTCGGGACATCCATTGCCTAAAACGCCCCGCCAGAAGTGGATCGAGACCAAGGAATCCTGGGAGCGGTCGCGCCACATCGAGGTGCCCGCCCCGATCCCCGCGGCACCCCCTGGTCCCGGAGGCCTGCGCGTCGCCTTCCTCATCTACCGGGGGAACCCGCGCTGTGGCGGTCAGGGTGTCTACACCCGCCACCTGACCAGGGAGCTGGTCGCTCTCGGCCACTCGGTCGAGGTCTTCGCCGGCCCGCCATGGCCAGAGCTCGACGACGGCGTGGGCTTCACGGCCGTCCGCGGCCTCGACCTGTACCGCCAACCGGACCCGTTCCGTGTCCCGCACCGGAGGGAGTTCACGTCGCGCGAGGACTGGATCGAGTTCGGCATCATGTGCACGGCCGGTTTCGGCGAGCCGCTCGCGTACTCGCTGCGGGCCCGCCACCTGCTGGCTCAGCGCCGGGACGACTTCGACGTCGTGCACGACAACCAGTGCCTCGGCACCGGCATGCTGGGCATGGTCTCCGACGGTTGGCCTCTGCTCACCACGCTGCACCATCCCATCACGGTGGACCGCCAGCTGGCCCTGTCCCACACGACGAACCCATGGCAGCGCGTCACCACCCGGCGTTGGTTCGGCTTCCTCGGCATGCAGGTGCGGGTCGCCCGTGCGCTCCCGGCCGTCGTGACCGTGTCGCAGAATTCCCGCCAGGACATCGCGGCACAGATGGAGGTCGCCCCCGAGCGGATGACCGTCGTGCCGGTCGGCGTCGACCACACAGTGTTCCGCCCGTTCGACGACGTGACTCCCGTGGCGGGCCGGATCATGGTGACCTCCAGCAGCGACGTGCCCATGAAGGGCCTGGTGCCCCTGCTCGAGGCGGTGGCGAAGCTGCGCACCGAGCGCGACGTCGAGCTGACGGTCATCGGCCGTCCCACCGAGAACGGGCGCGTCGACCGGGCCATCGCGCGCTTGGGGCTGTCCGACGCCGTGCGCTGTGTCAGCGGCATCAGCGACGACGAGCTCGCCCACCTCTACGGCGAGGCGCAGGTCGCGGTGGTGCCATCGCTCTACGAGGGCTTCTCCCTGCCCGCCATCGAGGCCATGTCGTGCGGCGTGGCGGTGGTCGCCACGACCGGGGGTGCCCTTCCCGAGGTCGTGGGCACTGACGGCGAGACGGGACTGCTCGTGCCGCCCGACGACCCCGGCGCGCTGGCCGCCGCGATCGCCCGGCTGCTCGACGACGCGGCCCTGCGGGCTCGGCTCGGGGCCGCCGGCCGCCAACGCGTCGTGAGCCGCTTCACCTGGCAGGTGACCGCGGCCGGCACCGCCGCCTGCTACCAGGCTCTACTCGAGGGACGGCCCCTGCCCGGGGCACCCGCGGCAGCGGGGAGCGCCGACCTGGCGCTGTCGCAGGGGGTGGCCTGATGCTCACCGTCGACTACGACCGCCTCGGCGTCGGCCCTGGGGACCTCGTCCTCGACCTCGGGTGCGGGTTCGGGCGTCACGCGTTCGAGGCGGCCCGCCGCGGCGCCTCGGTCGTGGCCCTCGATGCGGGCCCCGACGAGGTCGCCCAGGTCCGCGCCACGCTCGGAGCGATGGTGGAGGCGGGCGAGCTCACGGCCGGCCATCCGGCCACCGCCGTGCAGGGCGACGCGCTGGCGCTGCCCTTCGCCGACGCCACGTTCGACCGGGTGATCGCCTCGGAGGTGCTCGAGCACATCCCCGACGACACGGCCGCCATGCGCGAGCTGGCCCGGGTCCTGCGTCCCGGCGGGGCCATGGCGGTGACCGTGCCGCGCTGCGTGCCCGAGGCGATCAACTGGGCACTCTCCGACGAGTACCACGACACGCCGGGCGGCCACGTCCGCATCTACCGGCGCTCGACGCTGGAGCGCCGTCTGAGCTCGGCCGGGCTCGAACCGACCGGGTTCCATCACGCGCACGGGCTCCACTCGCCCTACTGGTGGCTGCGCTGCCTGGTGGGGCCGTCCAACGAATCGCACCCGGCGGTCGACGCGTACCACAAGGTGCTGGTCTGGGACATCGTCAAGGCACCCTTCGTGACCCGCACCGCGGACCGCGTGCTCAGCCCGCTCATCGGGAAGAGCCTCGTGCTCTACCTGACCAAGCCCGACGTCGCCGTCGCCGGGCTTTCCGACGCACGGCCCGACCGTCCTCGTGGCGTCCCCGGGCGTCGAGGTCCCACCAGCCCGACCCAGGGGGCGGCCGCATGACGACCGAAGAGATCCGCTCCGCCGTCACGCTGCCCGAGGTCCCCGGCATCCTGTCGGGCTCGGACGTCCTGGCCACGGGCCATGCCATCGCAGAGGTGCAGCGACGCGACGGGATGATCCCCTGGTTCGTCGGCGGGCATTGTGACCCGTGGAATCACGTCGAGGCCGCCATGGCGCTCACCGTCTGTGGACTGGTGAACGAGGCGGTCGATGCCTACCGGTGGCTCGCCTCACGCCAGCTTGCTGACGGCAGCTGGTTCAACTACTACCAGGGTGACACCGTCAAGGACCCCCGCCTCGACACGAACGTATGTGCCTACCTGGCGGCCGGCGCCTGGCACCACCACTTGATCACTGGCGACGTGGAGTTCCTGGGCGAACTGTGGCCGACGATCGAGAGGGGGATCGACTTCATCCTGCGCTGGCAGCAGCCGGATGGCTCGGTGCTGTGGTCGCTCGACTCGTCCGGCCGGCCCGAGGGCTACGCACTGCTCACCGGATCGTCTTCCATCTACCACTCGCTGCGCTGTGGGGTGGCGATCGCCGAATGCCTGGCCAAGGATCGCCCGGATTGGGAGCTGGCGGCCGGTCGGCTCGGCCATGCCGTGGCCCACCACCCGGGCGCCTTCGCGCCCAAGGTCGAGTTCGCCATGGACTGGTACTACCCGATGCTGTCGGGCGCGCTGGAGGGAGAGGCCGGTCGACGGCGTATCGCCGAGGGGTGGTCGACCTTCGTCATGGAGGGTCTCGGTGTGCGGTGCGTCTCCACCGGCGACTGGGTCACCGCGGCCGAGACGGCGGAATGCGTGCTCACGCTCGACGCACTGGGCATGGACGTCCATGCACTCGACCTCTTCGTGGCCGGGCAGAGCCTGCGGCTGAACGACGGGTCCTACTGGACGGGGATGGTCTACCCCGAATCGGAGACGTTCCCGAAGCACGAGCGGACCACCTACACCTTCGCCGCCATGGTGCTCGCTGCCGACGCGCTGTCCAGCACGACACCCGCGGCCGGGCTCTTCCGCGGGGAGTGCCTGCCGGCCCCGCTCGATCTTGCCGAGCCGCACTGCGGAGACGCGATAGAGGGATGCACCGCCGCCGATCTACAGCGGCGATTCACCCGCGACTGACGAGCGGGTGACCGCCGCGGACGCCGTCGCAGGCCGCTCGGCGGAGGTCCGAGGAACGAGGAACGAGCCTGCCCGGTCGAACCATCCCGATCCGGCCTAGCGGGATAGCTTCTCCGTTCCAGGGAGCGATCGACTGCGGGCTCTGCCGCAAAGGGCGGTCGGCTCCCGGGACGACGAGAGGACCAGACGATGGACGACGTCGAGGCGATCAAACAGCTCAAGGCCCGTTACTTCCGGACGATGGACACCAAGGACTGGTCGGAAATGCGTGCAGTGTTCACCGACGACGTCGTGATCGACACCACCGCGTCAGGCGGTGCCATCGTCACCGGAGCGGACGCGTTCCTCGAGTTCCTTCGACGCGCCCTCGCCGACACAGTCACCGTGCACCATGGCCACATGCCCGAGATAAGCCTTACTTCGCCCACCACTGCGACAGGTGTCTGGGCATTGCAAGACGTCATACTGTGGCCGGACGGAAGCCGTCTGCATGGGTACGGCCACTATCACGAGACCTACGAGATGGTGGACGGGGAGTGGCGTATCAAGACGTCGACACTGACCCGGTTGCACATGGATCTCACAAAGACCGCGCCCTTAGGGTCCGCCAGGTGATGCCAACAGTCGCAGAGAGGTTCACGTCGAGGCTTCCCGTGACCGGCTCACCCATGTCGACCAGGCAATCCGCATCGGCGGTTCATGCCGCATCGCCTGGGCACTCGCACCATGGGCGGGGCGGTGAGCCCGTGACGAAGATCCACCCTCCGAGTCGGTGTAGCATCGTGACGACCTCAGCTCGGGAGACAGCGCCGCCGCTTACGGCGGAAAGAGTGGTTGTGCCGTGGGCATCAGATCGAAGGGCGGGACCACCGAGCCATGGCACCTCCTCCGCCTCCATCCGACGTCTCACAGCAATGGGCGAGAAGGTTCGCTGCTCGTCCTGCCGCGGCCGCGTACGGCACTTCGCCATGCGCTTCCCGTGGTGCTCGAGGGGATCGTCGGCCCTCTCGTCCTCTTCTATATGGTCCTCGTCCTCGCCGGTTTCAGGGGTGCGTTGATCGCGGCGCTCACCTGGTCGTACCTGGCAATGGGTCGGCGCCTGCTCAAGGGTCAGCGGGTATCCATGCTGCTGTTGTTCGGCACCATCCTCATCACCTTGAGGACAGTGATTGCCTTCGTCACCGGAAGCGCATTCCTCTACTTTGCCCAACCGACTGCGGGCACCGTCGTGATCTCTGTTGCCCTGCTTGTTTCCGCGCTGGTCGGGCGGCCCTTTACGCAGCGGTTTGCCCACGACTTCTGCCCCATCGACCCCGCCATCATGACGAGGCCCTTGGTTCGTCGATTCTTCATTCGGATCTCGGTCCTGTGGGCAGCAGTCCTGATGCTCAACGCTGGGCTCGTGTTCTGGTTGCTCTTGTCGTCGTCGCTCCGCTCCTTCGTTCTCGAGCGCTCGGCGGTGACGTACGGACTCACCGCCATCGCCATCTTCTTCTCCATCACTCGGTTCATGGCGATGATGCGACGGGACGGAATCACCGTCGAATGGGCGACGACCTGACCTAGGCGCGCGTGCGTCTGCCCTTCCCGTGGCTACGAGTTGTCGACGAGTTCGGCAATCTCCAGGAAATCGACTCTCGGTGACGCTCCGTAGAGGCCAGTCACCCTCTCTCGGAGCTCTTCGGTGAAGAAGGCTTCCGCCGCCTCCTGCGAATCCCAGACATAGAAATTCATCGCCCGCCGTTGCTCGTCGTCCAAAGTGAAGACTTTGAAGCGAAGACCTGGCAAGCCCTCGAACATCTTCCTCGCACCCTTGGCCACCTCGATCACCCGGGATCGATCGAAGTCTCCGTCGTAGTCGAATACGACGCTGACAGCAATCATGATGCCTCCTGTCTGCGGGCGGCCCGGCCCCGCGACCGATGTCTAACTCGGGCCCTTCGTCTTGAACATGCGCAACGTGGTCCCGCAGTTCACGCAGTACACGACATCGATCGATATCGGGCCGGCGTCATCGACATCTGGGTGAACCTCAATCGTTCGAAATCGAGTCCCGTCGGTGACGCTGGAGCGACATCGTGGGCACCGCGGCTCCAGTGCCGCGGCCGATCGATCCGTTGCGTTGTCGACTTCCTTCACCGGACCATATGGCGCTTGTCCGCCCGAGATGAGCTTGATCACCACTTGGCGCACGCGCGGGAGCTCGGCCCCGAGGCTCACCAGGACGGTGGCGGCGACACCCTCGCCCTCGCGGACGAGACCGAGGAGGATGTGCTCAGTGCCGATGTACTGGTGGCCCATCTGTAACGCTTCTCGCAGCGAGAGCTCCAGGACCTTCTTGGCCCGCGGGGTGAACGGGACTGGGTCCATCGGGGCGGAACCGCTCACGCCGATGGTCTCCTCGACCTTCTCGCGGACGGCCTCGAGGGAGATGCCGAGGGCGGCAAGCGCCTCCGCAGCGAGGCCCTCTCCCTCGTGGATCAGCCCGAGGAGGATGTGCTCGGTGCCGATGAAACCGTGATTGAGCAGGCGCGCTTCCTCTTGCGCCAGCACCAGCACCCTCCGTGCTCGGTCGGTGAAGCGCTCGAACACTCCTCAAGGGTACGCCCTGCTGCGCGTCTCGGGGGGATCCACCGAGTGGGGTTTTCGTCCTGCCTGCCGGGGACCCAGGCGTCGTGGCGATTTGATGGGCAGCTCAACGAGGTGACCCAGGTAACTGGTGCCCCGTTGTATAGGGGAAGGTCGACTGGGTTCTACGTCTGACCACCATTCGCGGTGGCCATCACGAAGACCTGCCAGCTGGCGTAGGTATCGGTGAGGGCATTGGTGCATGCGCCGCTCCGCTCGCCGAGCAATCCAGTCCAGTCGGACACGAGATGGACCCAATCGCCCATTGGTCGGGTTCATTTCCTTTCGTGAGAGTCCAAGTCTGCCCTCCGTCAGCTGTCGAGATAAAGCTGTCCGCCAACGTCCGACCTGGCTTGGGCGTCGAAGTGGCGGTGGTGTCAGTGGATTCGACCGCCGAAGCAGTGGAGCGCGTCGGCGCAGGAAAGTGCCGTCAATGTATCCGCCGTAGGTACCTGGCTCAGTCCGGCGACTGGGGCAGCCCTACCGCTCGAGGCAGAGGGGCTTCAGCGTTCCCATGGGGCCAATCTCTGAGTGGAATCTGGGCACCATGCTGAGGTTGGCGGCAATCCCGGTGGGGTATCCGCGCCTTGTGCCGATGAGATCGACCATCGCCTTCGGACACCGTCGGCCAGCATGGTGACCGAATCGACGACACTCATGACGCTGGTATCGAGCTCGATATCGTAACGGACACCTCGGTGTACAGATGCGGCCTGCGTGCGAGCTATGCCCAGTGGCCGATCACCTCGCTCCTGCTCTCTCATGGCCGCCGTGTCTGGATCGCAGCGCACGGCCACCCAGCAGGCAGGGAGATCGCCGAAAGCTTCGTTCCAGCGGTGTTGGTCTTCGATGCCATCGAGCAGCACTTCGTCCAGGATCACGTCCAGTCCGCTGGAGACGAGGCTGGCGATGGCTCGCTGAAATCCCGCATACAGCCTCATGAACTCAGCCCCGCGCTGAATCTCGCCATCGATGATTTGGATACCGCCAGGGTCACCGACCATCTCGGCCGGCAGTGTCCACATCAGCAGGTCGATTCCCAAGAGGAGCCACGTACCATCGAGGCTGGACTGGAGCTTCCGGGCCAGCGTCGTCTTTCCAGCGCTCGATCCACCGTTGAGAGCCAGCAGGTGCCCAAAGGGCATATCTCCGCCCATGACACGCGTGCTGACGCTAGTTCTCGGCAGAGGTCGCCCGCGCGGCTCAGTCCCGGCAGCGAGGACACCCCTCGGACCTGCTCGGTATCGGCGCGTCTGATCCGGATACAAGTCCTGCGGAGAAGCCGGGTTGAGATCGGCGGTGGCGAGTACGCGGAGTGCAGATCCCAGGCGTTGCCGCTGACACCAAGGGGAGCCTTAGGGTGAGTGCTCCTGGCTCTCGTCGATCACGGCAGCATAGGAGCCACAGCCCAGCAAGGATCCGGCGGGGACCCGGCGGGCGCCAATGAGCAGATCCTCGAGAACGCCGGTGTCGGCGTCGAAGGTCACGTCGTCGAGTTCGCCGAGCTCGTGGCCTCGTTCGCTCAAGGCCCGCTTGCCGACGAGTTCGAGCTGCCCCGCGGCGGCAGCCTGTTCCAGGTTATCGGACGGGGGCCGGAGGGCGCCTTCGTCGACGACCATGACCGCATCAGGTCCATACCCGCTCAATTGCGCCCAATCGACTAGTTGAGCCTTCTTGCCTCGCCCGATGACAACGGCGGCGATGCGCCGTTGTCTTGCATCCACGAGCAGGTGCCTGACAGAGCCCAACTCCTTGGCACTTGACCGGCTCACGACTTTGCGGCCAACGGAATCCCGGAACGACTCGCTCACGTCATTCCCAATCGAGTCCGGAACTCGTCCACCGCCGCGCCGAGTCCGACGAGGTCGTCTTGGACGAACTCCTCGGTGATGTTCGGGACCACCAGCGCAACCCCTGAGACGGAAAGCTGCGCTGGCAGCGGGACGTAGCCTCGTCCACCCCCGGTCTTGTCGATCTGATAGCCAACCACCTCACCGCCGCTCCCAACCACCAGAACCAAGTCGGCGACCTTACCCAGGCTCGCTCCCCCCTCGGTCAGGACGTCGTCTCCGAGCACGTTGCGCTCCGTAGCGGGATGACCGACGTCCTCGGGTGCGTCGTCGGGGGCAACGAGTTTGGACTCGTCGAGCACCATCACTGCGTGCTGGCCAATCGCATGGATCGCCTCGGCCGGAAGGACATCGCGGCTCCGACCGGCCAGGAAGCCCCGCTTGTTGAGGGTGAGACCGACCAGGCGACCAGCTTCGGGGCTGTAGATCACGTCGCGCACCTCGGCCACGTCCTCGCCGCCCTGGACCGTGACCACCGGAAGCCCACGGATCTGGGACGCGGTTATGAGCAGCCTCATCCTTTGTCCTTGGTTGCGATCACGCCTCCACCGCGCCGCCTTCGCCGAATGAGCACGAAAGCAACCGCGGCGACCACCAGGACGATGGCTACCAGTATCAGCCAGCCGATCGTGTCCATCAGGAAGATGCTATCCCCTCGCCTTGCTCGGGGCACCGGTGCAAGTGGCTGAGCTTGTGCCGAATTGCCTCACCCTCCCGGCAATGTTTGGGGGCACCCCTGTGCGACGAGAACGTGCCGAAGGCCTCTACTTCGCCGCCTTGTGCTTGTGAAGAGAATGGGAGTAGCCACCCATTGGCGAATCAGGGCCCAACAGATGGGAGGACCACATGACCAGCACAAAGACTGGCTCCGGAAGCGCTGATCGGATCATCGAGTCATTTCGTGATACCGGGAACACCGCGCTGGAATCGGTGCGGAAGTTCCTTGACACCGTAAATGGTGCTTTTCCCGACGTGGGTGCAGACAACGGTCCGCGCCAGCGGATAATCGATTCGGCGTTCAAGATGACCGAGCAGCTTGTCGGCACGTCGGCCCAGCTTGCGGAGAAGATCGTAAAGGCGAGTCAGGACGCTCTGGGAGAGGAGCGTTCGGAGGCGAAGCGGGCTGCGGCGAAGAAGCCTGCGAAGCGGGCCGGGTAATAGGGCCCAAAGTTCGAAGGCGACAACTTTGCCACACACCCGGCGGACTGGGACACCCGCCACTCAATCCTGGGCAAGAAACTGCGCCGCAGCGACTGACGGCCGGCGCTCTACCGTCCCCCGGGGGGGTGGGAAAACGGGAACGCTCGGCCGCGTCGCTGAGGACGACCCTATGAGGCTCGCCCCGGACGTCATGCAGTGCCCGCGAACGGCTGATGACACTGCAGGCGGCGGGTAACACCAGCGCGAAAACTGCCCCCCAGTACCAGCGGTATGGGATGGCCAATAAGCAGTCGGATACTCCGCCGGTCTTAGCCCCGGGGTGCGAAGAACTCAAGTGCGATGTTGTCGGGATCTCGAAACGACAATGCCGAGTAGTAAGGCGTGTCCACGATGCCACCGTTGGGGATGCCGAGTTCGTTCAGACGGATTTCCCATGCCTTTAACTCATCGCGGTTGGCACAGCCGAAAGCCAGATGATCGAGCCCCGGCCGCCGCTCGTTGAACGGCTCAGTGCTGTCCAAGTCAGGGAACTGAGTTACGCCAACGATTGTGCCGCCGGTAAGCCAAGCGACGCGCTGGAACGGACCTGTGTCCTCGTCAAGGATTGGGTCCGAGCCGAACAGATCCTTGTACCAAGGCACACTCCGTTCAAGGCTCGTAACCGTTAGCGCCACGTGAGTAATCGCAGGGAACTCAGGCATCTCTTTTCTCCCCTTCGCACCTCGTGGACGCGGCGGATGCTACCTCTTTGGCTGGCAACTCTCGGGGAGTTAAAGCTATCTGGCAGCACCAGTCGCCGCGCTAACCGAGGCCCCAGTCCCGGCGGTCGGGGGGCAGGGCCCCAACCGGGACAGGTGGCAAGGATCGACACTTGGCAGTCTGCGATGTGACCTTTGCTCCTACGTGATGCTGGTGGCGCCGTTCAAGATTGGAAATGCCAGGTGGTCAGCGACGCCGTCTGTGGCCAGATGAGGTGACCGTGATCCTTGTGGAGGCACTCCTGTGACATTGCCCAATCAGACCTCAGTCGACTTGGGTGACTTCGTTGGCAAATGGGTGCTCGATCCTGACCGGACGTCGATCGTCTTTCACACCAAGGCCTTCTGGGTGGTCCCGGTGAAAGGGACGGCCAAGGCGATCGAAGGAGCCGGAACCGTGGGTGCCGACGGCAGCATCAGTGGGACTTTGGTCGTTGATGCGGCATCGATCGACACCAAACTCAAGAGGCGCGACGCCCACCTGCGTACGGCCGACTTTTTCGAGGTCGAGAGGTTTCCAGCGATCTCTTTCGAGGCGACCAGCGGCCGTCTGGCAGGCTCGGGCCAGCTGGAACTAGCCGGAACCCTCACTGTCCGCGATCAGACGAGGCCGCTGGCCGTAATGGCCGACTTCAGCGTCGCTACCGACACGGTGACCATCTCGACCGAGGTTGCCATCGACCGGAGTGAGTGGGGGCTGTCTTTGACCCCGTTCGGGGCCGGACTAAAGAACAGGGTCATGGTCAGCGCCCAATTCAGAAAGGCCTGATCGCAAAGGCCGCCTATCCATTCAGCCTCCAGGTCGCTTCTCGGTGCAGACAAGCGGTGGACCCTCAGAGAAGTATCAATGTATGGGGGCACCCTGAGCAGATTGAGCGCATCCCGAGTACGGTCGGCAGCCAGCTCAAGTGGACTACCCGGCGATCTGAAGTACCAGGGCGCGGCAGAAGGAGGAGTTTCGATGGCTCGTGATGAGTACCTGCAACACCTTGCGTCTGTTCCCCTGTTCTCGAAGTGCACCAAGAGGCAACTTGAGGAGATTGGCGAAGTGGCTACCGAACTGATCCTTCCTGCCGGGAAGGTTCTCGCTCGTCAGGGTGATGTCGGTTTTGAAATATTCATACTCATCGATGGGACCGCGTCAGTGACACGCGATGGACAGCGCGTGGCGACACTCACTGCTGGCGATGTCGTGGGGGAACTGGCCGTCATTTCGGGTCACCCTCGCAACGCCACGGTGGTGGCCGAAACAGAACTGCGAATTTTGGATCTCACTCATGCTGGCTTGGACCAACTTCTTGACGACATTCCCGGTCTCGCTAAGCACCTGCTTTACGAGGTCACGGCCCGGTTGGTAGCAGCGACCCCAGAGGACGCACGCTAAGAGGGGGTCCCTGGGGTCCCTGGGGTATCCCCATGGTGCGGTAGGGGGCACCTCACCTAGCGCCCACACGCCCACACTGCCGCAGCCCGGTCAAGGCGTCGAGGTGGTCGGGACAGGCCCAGATTCGGAACCAGCGGTCACCTTTGGGGGGGGGGGGAACCAGCGCCCCGTCCCCGAGGGTGCCTCGGGGCAGTCGTTGGCCTGGAGCTGCTCGTCGTACATCATTTGCCAGCACCGGCCTCGCTCGGCGATAAGGCCGGGGCAGGGGCCGCCTCGGTCAGGCATCTGGGCCATAGCTTCGGAGGGTGCACGCCGAGCCACCTGTCAGGGGTCGCCTTCGGCTCCTGAGCAGATTTGCCATTCGCTTTGTATCGTGCTGCACGGGCGAGTTCTCAGCCGTCGCTCGCCCTCACAGAAGCTCCGCGCTCAACGGAGGCACATCTCAAGGAGAGACCATGAGCCATTTACAGTTGTCACGAACAAGGCCGATTCCCGAGGCGTGGCAGGACATCTCCGACGAGCAGAACGATGCCCAGACCGCGGCCATCTACCAGGTGATCGCCAAGCACAAGGGCGACGTGGCGGTTGTGAGTTACTCCCCGAGCCAGATGGCACTGACCTCGGTGATCGAGTACCCGGACGAGAAGTCTGCGCAGCGCAGCGTGGCCGAGATCCTCGCCCTCAACACTCTCGAGTTCGTGTCGATCGAGACGCTCTGGGACGTCGTTGAATGGGTCGGAATGGTGCGTGCAGCCAGCAACACCTGATCGGAGCAATCAGGAGTGAACGCCGTGCCGACTGGGACCTGCCCGTAGGGCTCCGGCTCAGGTCACCAGTCTGAAACGCGCGGTGTCCGTTGTCAGCTCACAGGTCAGGCGAACATTGACTCGCGATGGCGCAGGATGGCGCAGAGGGTTTCGTTGTAAGGGGCTACGAGCCCGAGCTCGTGGCTCAGTGCGACCACCTGTCCGTTGATGACCTCCACCTCCGAGGGCCGTCGGGCGAGGTGGTCCAGGCGCATCGATGGGCTGGCGTTGGGGATCGTGGAGGCGAAGTCGGTCACGTACTGCAGCGGATCGTCGAAAGTGAATTCGATTCCCTTGGTGACGCCGAGCCGGTGGGCTTCTGAGGTGCAGCCGAGGGCCACTCTCCAGGCCCCGGGGTCCGACATCAGCCCACCCACCGTGACGTCGAAGACCGCGCACGGAGCGCTGAGCGTGACGTTGCAGAGGAACTTCTCCCAGATCATGAGGGTCACGTCGTCGAAGGCTCGGACATTGAAGCCGGCGTCATCCCATGCCTGCTCGATTCGTTGGACCCGGTCCGTGATGCCACCGTGCATCTCACCGATTCTGATGAGTCGCATGCCTTCGTGGTGCACCTGTCCCGGCTCGGGTATCGACGACCCAAATCCTTCGGCGATGCCGATCAGGATGTGCTCCTGCGGGATGTGGCGCGCCACCCGCTCGCCCGCACCCAGCCCGTTCTGAAACGCCATGACCACAGTGTCAGGCTCGAGCAGCGGTGCGATCTCCGCCGCCACCTCATCGACGGCGGACGCCTTTGTGGCGATGACCCACACGTCACAGATTCCGGCATCTCGCGGTGAACGTCCGACGTGGAGGTTGTCGACGACGAAGCTGCCGCTGGCACCCGAGACGCTCAGTCCGTGGGTCGCGATGGTGTCGATGTGTTCCTGCCATGTGTCGATGGCCCAGACCTCGTGTCCCGCCTTGGCGAGGAGGCTGGCATATACCGAGCCCATGGCCCCTGTTCCGACAATTGCGATCTTCATCTCATCCTCTGGACACGCGGCTCACGAGCAACGAAGTGCTTCCCAATTCGATCGTCCCTTCTGCTTGATCACAAGTCGCCGGGCGAAACTCGTCCAGCGAGTCGCTCGACGGTCTTGATGGCGCCATCGGTACCAAGGAGATACTACGGAATCATCCGAACCGAAGAAGAAGCGCGACACCCCGCGACCCGGACCCGCTCGACCAGGCCGAGCCGGCACTACGGAGACACGCTCCCGCCGTCATCACAGGTCGACTGGGCGGTCCGGAATGACGGCGTCGAGGATCCCGAGATGTACCACGCGCGACCCGATTCCCCTGCTGCGCAACATGGCGATGAAGGAGCTCTCGGTGTAAGTCCCGGGTCCCTGTTGATCACCAAGGGCCAGGTCCGCGCCGGTGATGTGCGCCGGTGCGGAGAACAGCCACGCGGGCTGACGCGAATGCTGGACGGTGGCGAAGATGGCCTGGGATCGGATGGCGTCGAGTGGCGACGGTGTCACCACGATCGACGGGTCGAGATAATCGATGTTGTACGCGGTCCAGTAATCCGCGTAGGCGTCCCCTATATGTGCCCTGTGCATTTCCGCGATGGAAGCCTCCAAGTTCTGATCGGGGTTGTGCCACCCGGAGAACAAGGCATCGAACCCGCTGTGCAGCGATGCAGACGTGCTGGCGAATTGGGCGTTCACGCCGGACTGGGCCAGCGTGAGAAGGGTTCCAATGGCCACGGTGACCAGTAGCGCGGCGGTGACACCGCTGGTCCGCATCGGAGGACTCCACCGCCCATGGCGTGCTGCTGGGCGGACCCCCGGCATTTCCCGTGAGAGCATCGACGCCGTCGCAAAGACGACGATCACGATCAGGAAGCTGAGGTCGACTCCGTAGCGGTCATCGATCCAGTACGTCACCTTCGAATTGGCAGAGAGGAGGAACGGGAACGTCACGACCCCGACGCCACAGGCGATGAGTCCGAGCTCCTTCCTGTTGCGGATGAAGAGCAGCGTGGCGCCGAAGAGCGACGCCACCACGATGATCATGCCGCCCACGAAGAGCAGCTTTCCAAGAGTTGATCCCCGACCCACGAGCCATCGAACAAGTACTTCAAGCTGAACTCGATGGGAAGGAAGTCATGGAGGAAGATGCTGAATCGGTGCCCGAGCCCTTGAGACTGCGCGACACCCGTGGAAAGGGATGGGAAGCCGGAGGTTGCGTTGGTGTAGAGCCAGGGCAGGGCGCCAAGGAGGGCTCCTGCACCGAGGATCGCCAGTCGCCGGACGCTGCACCAGCGTCGCACGGAGCCGACGAGCACGATGGCCGTCGGGAGCACGAAGTAGATGATTTCGGGAGACGCCCAGAAACCCAGCCCCGCCACCAGGCCGAGGGAGAGCATCGAGAAGTCCCGGGTGTGCCCGTGCTCGACGCGGATGGCCATCCAGATCATTGCCAGGCCGAGAAGGAGCGACACGAAGTGAAAGCCGAGCTCGCGCGCCGAGTTCCAGACGGCTGCATACGGCCAGACCCAAGCCATGGCGCCGGCCAGCCACCCCACCCTGCGGTCTGAGCAGAGCTCGGTCACGATGCACCCAACGACGACCGCCGCCAATCCCGAGAGAAGCACCGACGTGAGGTTGATCCCGAACGCGCCGGGGACGACGTAATTCACGGCCGCGACGAGGTAGGGCTCGACACCTCCGTACGACTGGTCCCAGTAGAAGGTGAGCACATGCCCGTGCTCTATTTGTCGCCCCATGAGGCCGACGACGGCCGTGTCTCCGAAGAGCGGTGTGTGAACGAGCAGCCAGAGTCTCTCGAGCGCCCCGACGATGACCGCGAGTGCGGTCACGGTGCCGACGGCCAGGTCCAATCCCCGCCATCCGCTCGCCGTCGTCGCCCGGTCGGCGGTATGGGATGCAGCCGCATCCGTCTCGGCGGCCGGTGCTGCCTGGGATGTGAGGTCAGTCATGAGTCGGTGGGCGCCACCCGGGGAACGGTGGGTCATGGGGACCGACAGCTGCAATGCGCGACTGCCGTGACGGGGAGACGACGGTAGCAGTAGGCCGGCCGTGGCGGCCGTCGCCGGCGCAGCGTCTACGCCGCGTCAAGGGTCGATGGCGCCGTCCGGCGCAAAATTCGTAGGCTCCCGCAGGCTCCGTCCTCGACGAATTCCCCCGACTCGAGAGCGGCGCAGTAGAGCTCGTAGGGCGGGCGCCCGCCGTCCGCCGGATCCGGGAACACGTCGTGGATGGCCAGCCATCCCCCTCGGGCGACGTGCGGTGCCCATCCCCGGAAGTCAGCCCAGGCGGGTTCCTCCCCGTGGCCGCCGTCGATGAAGCAGAAGGACAGTGGCCTGTCCCAGCGCGCCGCGACGGTAGGGGAGTCACCGACGATGCCGACGACCGACGCCTCGAGCCCGGCGGCGGCGATGGTCCGCCGCCAGTGCAGGAGTGTGTCGATCCGTCCTGCGTCGGGATCGACGAGGTCGGGCTCGTGGTACAGCCATCCGGGCTGGTTCTCCTCCGAGCCCCGGTGATGGTCGACCGAGAGCAACACCGCCCCGGTGGCCTCGGCGGCCGCACCGAGGTACACGGTGGACTTCCCGCACCACGCGCCGATCTCCACGAAGGTGGGGGGCGTCGCGTCCGGAACCTGCTCCCGCCCCGCCCGGAGGGCAGCGTCGAAGAGCGCCTCTCCCTCGTCGTCGGGCATGAAGCCGCGAGTGCGGCGTGCCGTCTCGAAGAGCGTGTGCACCCTTTCGGGATCGGGGCCGCCGCCGCGCGGCGCCTGGGCCATCAGGAGATGTGGGTGCTGGCGGCCCGCAACGAGTCGGCCAGCCCGGGCCGCTCGCGAGCAGCGAAGGCGACGTTGACTCTCAGCCGCTCCACCGACTGCGCCACGCGTCGCGGCCCCGACGTCAGTGGGTGCTCCTCGAGGAAGGCGATCGCGCCATCCGCGAAGTCGGAGTCAGCGCAGAGTGCAGGCAGCGCCTCGATGATGCGGGGCGGTGCGTTCTTGGGGAAGCGATCGAGGATGGCGTCCCAGGTCCCCGTGACGCGCTCCCACACGGCTTGGTTGCCGACGGGATTGGTCAGGAGCGCGCTGATCACGCTGAACCCGTTCTGGCTCCGCACCTCGGTGAGGGCCAGGTCGAAGGTGCGCAGGCACAGCTCGACGTCCGGGAAGCTGGCGAGCGCGCCCAGCGAGCGCATCTCCTCCTGTGGCGTCGACGCCGACCGGTAGCGCTCGAGGAGTGCGTCGTAGTCGCCAGGGCGCACCAGCTGGGCGACGACGGTCAGCACCGCGGTCTCGATGTCGGCGGGGATCGGGTCGTCTGATCCCCCGCCAATAGGGGAGGCGTCGAAGCGACGGGCCGCCTCGGCCCGGATCTCTGGGTCTGCGCCGACGGTGCCCATGAGGTTGATAGCCAGCGCGCGCAGGGACGGGGTGCGGTCACTCTCCGCGGGGTGGGCGTCAAAGCCCAGCTCGCGATGGATGGGGCCGATCAGCGCCGCCACCGCCTCGTGCAGCGCTCCCTTTTGGTCGGGCAGCGCGATGCGGTTGGTCAGGCCCAGGGCTCCGACGACGGGCGCCCACGGTGCCGGATCCGGCTCGAGCCCCAGGCGCGAGGCCAGGACCAGGAATTCCCGCAGTGCGGTTCGCCCGGCCAACGTCGTCGCCCAGGTGTCGGCCAGCAAGTTGGCGCGCTCGAGCGGAGTCAGCTTGCCCAGGTGCTCGGCCAGCTCCAGCCGATGCCCGGATTCGTAGCCGACCCTGAACACCCCCCAGCCGCCCGCGTTCAGCACCGCCAGGCCCTGGTCCTCCTCTTGAATCGGAGTCGGATCCGGCCCGAGCACCAGGTGCCGCATCGGCGCCCCCGGCTTCCCCCCGGCTGGCAGCGCGCGCACAGCGAGGGGCACCTGCCACTCGGTTCCGATGGAAGACGTGGTGCCCGGAGGGGGCGGCCCGAAGGCAAACGGCTCCTGGGTCACCGTGTCGCCGTGCAGCGAGACCAAAGGATGGCCGCCTTGGAGGATGAACGTGTTCATCATGCCGCGCACCGGCGCACCGCTGGCGTCCTCGAGGGCGTCCCAGAGGTCGGTTGTCACGGTGTTGCCGTAGGCATGGGCCTTCAGGTACGTGCGGACACCGTCCCGGAAGACATCGGCCCCGATGTGCTGTTCGAGCATGCGCAACACTCCGCAGCCCTTCTCATAGGTGAGGAGGTCGAACATCCCCTCCGCCTCCTTGGGCGGGCCCACGGGGTACTCGATCGGGCGCGTCGAGTGCACGGCATCGATGGCGAGGGCAGCCTCGCGCGAGGGTGCAAAGCCGACCCAGCGGTCCCACGAGGGCCGGAAGGCGTCGACGCAGAGCATCTCCATGAAGGTGGCGAAGGCCTCGTTGAGCCAGATGCCCTCCCACCACTTCATCGTCACGAGATCGCCGAACCACATGTGGGCCAGCTCGTGGGCGATCACATCGGCCACACGCTCGAGCTCGGCCCGGGCCGCAGTTTCGGTGTCGACCAGCAAAGCCGTGTCACGGAAGGTGATGCAGCCGAGGTTCTCCATGGCCCCGGCCGCGAAGTCAGGGATGGCGACCAGGTCCACCTTGTGGCCGGGGTAGGGGACGTTGAAGTAGTCGGTGAAGAATCGCAGCGCGAACGCGCCGACTTCGAGGGCGAACTGGCCCAGGTGCCGTTTTCCCGGTGTGCAGACGACTCGGAGGGGCACGCCGTCGACGTCGACGGTCTCGGTGGCTTCGAGCTTCCCGACGACGAAGGCGACCAGGTAGGTGGACATCTTCATGGTCGGGGAGAACCGGATGCGCCGCTTGTCGCCGACCTGGTCGGTGCCGACGATGGGGGAGTTGGAGATCGCGTCGACGTCTCGCTCCACGATGAGAGCGATCTCGAAGACCGCCTTGCGGTCAGGCTCGTCGAAACAGGGAAAGCAGCGCCGGGCGTCGACTGACTCGAACTGCGTCGTCGCGATGGTCTGGGTTTCTCCGTCCGGACCGGTGTAGGTCGAGCGGTAGAACCCGCGCAGCTTGTCGTTGAGGGTACCGGTGAAACGGCAGCTGATGGTGCACGGCCCGGGGGGTAGCTCGGAGTGAGGCCGGAAGACGACCTGCTCGAGCTCGTCCCCGAAGCTCACGCCACAGCCGACGAGGCTCCCGTCGGCGAGCAGGACCTCGGCATCGCTCACGGCGAGCTCGGCGGCGTTGAGCACGATCTCCCCGGCCGTCTCGTGGACGACGACGTCGATGGCGATGGAGCCCGAGAAGGTGGCCGAGGCCACGTCCGGTTCGATCTCCAACCGGTAGGTCACTGGTTCGACCGTCCGCGGCAGGCGGTACGCCTCCGAGCCGGGCGCGACATTCGACGTGGGAGCTGGTGGCATTCGGTGAAGGCTACCCGCCGCGCTCCGAGTAGGTTCTCGCAGCGTGCCCGCCGACTACTGCCTCGACCGCCGACCATGCTGATCCACCCCCCGTGACCGAGGAGCTCCGGCACGACCTCGACGTCGTGGCCATCGGCTCACCGCTCCTGGACGTGATCGAGATGGCGACCTCCGAGCAACTGGCTCAGGTGGGCCTCGAGAAGGGGTCCATGACCCTCATCGACCTGGTGACTGCCAACGCCGTCCAGGGGTTCATGGGTGCCCCCCGCTACGTCTCGGGAGGATCGGTGGCCAACACGACCGCCGGGATCGCCGAGCTGGGGGGAACGGCAGGCTTCGTCGGGGCACTGGCCGACGACGAGATCGGCCGGACCTACACGGAGAACCTGCGGGCAGCCGGCGTCGAATTCGAGCCGCACTACAGCGAGTCGGCGGCCGGTGACGGGCTGGGCACAGGCCGCTGCGTGGTCCTGATCACCGAGGACGCAGACCGGACCATGGGGACGTACCTGGGGGCGGCCTCCACCTTGTCACCCGAGGGTGTCCCGACTCCCTTCGTCGCCCGGGCGTCCGTCGTGCTCCTCGAGGGCTACCTGTGGGACGTTCCCGCGGCCAAGGAGGCGATGCGCCACGCGGCAGTCACCGCTCATTTCTCCGAGGGCTCGGTGGCCCTCTCGCTCTCGGACCCCTTCTGTGTGGGCCGGCACCAGCGCGAGTTCCTCGACCTGCTCGTCGACGACGTCGACATCCTGCTCGGCAACGAGGAAGAGCTCACCATGCTCTTCGGTGCCTCGTCCTATGGGAAGGCCATCGAGGCTGCCGAGGAGACCGGCCTGCTCGTCGTCATGACCCGAGGCGCCAAGGGAGCCGTCGTGCTGACCGCCCACGGCCCCGAGGAGGTGCCCGCGGCGCCGGTGGGACGGGTGGTCGACACGACTGGGGCGGGCGACCTCTTCGCCGCCGGCTTCCTCTTCGGCCTCACGCACGCCATGGGCCCGGTCGAGAGCACGACGCTCGGCGGGCTGTGCGCGGCCGAGGTCATCTCCCACACGGGGGCCCGGCCCGAGGCCGACCTCAGGGCGCTTGCCGCATCTGCCGGCCTGCTGCCGGCGTAGCCGGGGTGGCGTCATGAGCCTGTCGATCGGGATCGTCGGGCTGCCCAACGTGGGCAAGTCCACGCTGTTCAACGCGCTGACCGACAACCAAGTGCTGGCGGCCAACTATCCCTTCGCCACGATCGACCCCAACGTGGGTGTCGTCGCCGTGCCCGATCCGCGGCTCGAGGAGCTGGCCGCCCTCTATGACGGTGCCCCGGTGGTGCCGGCGTCGGTCACGTTCGTCGACATCGCAGGCCTGGTCCGCGGGGCGTCGAAGGGCGAGGGGCTGGGCAACCAGTTCCTGGCGGCCATCCGTGAGACAGACGCGATCTGCCAGGTGGTGCGCGCCTTCCATGACGACGACGTGGTTCACGTCGACGCACACGTCGACCCGGCGAAGGACATCGAGACCGTGAATACCGAGCTGATCCTGGCCGACCTGCAGACGGTCGAGCAGCGCCTGCCGCGCCTGGTGCGCGAGGCCAAGGGGGCGGCTGCGCTCAAGCCCACGGTCGAAGCGGTGGCAGCCGCGGAGCGGACTCTGGGCGAGGGCCGCACCGTGTCGAGCGCGGCGGCAGCAGGCGAGGTGGACGCGGAGCTGCTGCGTGACCTGCACCTGCTGACCGCCAAGCCCTTCATCTACGTCTTCAACGTCGACGAGGGCGCACTGACCGACGCGAACCTGGGGGCCCGGCTCGTCGAGAGCGTCCGGCCGGCGCACGCCGTCGTGCTGTGCGCGCAGATCGAGGCCGAGGTGGCCGGCCTCGATCCCGAGGACGCACGCGAGCTCCTGCGCAGCTACGGGCAGGAAGAATCGGGCCTGGAGCAGCTCGTGCACGTCGGTTTCGCCACCCTGGGGCTCCAGACGTTCCTGACGGCCGGGCCCAAGGAGGCTCGTGCGTGGACCATCCATGTCGGCGACACGGCACCCAAGGCGGCCGGCGTGATCCACACCGACTTCGAGCGAGGTTTCATCAAGGCGGAGGTGATCAGCTTCGACGACCTCATCGAGGCGGGATCGGTCGCCGCGGCACGCAACGCCGGCAGGGCGCGCATGGAGGGCAAGGACTACGTGATGCGGGACGGTGACGTCGTGGAGTTTCGGTTCAACACCTGAGGGACGGTGCAGCCGGCGTCAGCTGTTCGGGTTGACGTTGGGGTTGCCGACCGAGAACGCGGTGGTGACCTGTTTCCCCCTGGCGTTCAGCACGTACCACACGCCCCCGTCCTGGTCGATCCCCTGGCCCGTCACCATGCCGGGCGTGACGTCGAGGCTGTAGGCGTAGAGCGGGTGCCCGCCGTAGGAGAGTTGGGTCGACCCGTCGGGCCGGTGCAGCGTCCCCACCAGCGCCGGGTCGACGCCCCGGCCCACCCGGACGGGCCCGGACCGGATGAGCGGCGGCCACTGGAACACGCAGCCGTCGTTGAGGCAGGCGCTGTGCGTCGGGGTGTCGGGGACGAAGTCGTAGAGCGTGTTCCCACCGCCAGTCGAGAGGATCGGCCCCACCGGCGAGCGCTGAAGGGTCAGCGTGAGGGAGGTGTCGGTGGTCGGGGGCGCCGACAGCGTCGTGACGACGCCGCCGCTCCCGCACGCGGTGAGGGCCAGGGCGAGGACGGCGAGGACGATGCCGGCGGAAAGGCGGCGCGGCTTCCTCCGCATCAGGGTCCCGACGCAGGGACGTTGGTGCCGAGTATCCAGCTGATGGACGCCAGCGCGTCCGTAATCGTCCAGTTGGGCTGCTGGGGGTGTCGGAGGTCATGCAGCCCGCCGTCGTTGAGCAGCGAGGTCAGCTTGGGGTTGAGCCCGCTCAGGTTCGGCGCGGTGGCGTCGATGAAATGCTCGTGGCCGTCGGTGCCGATCAGGATGTAGCCGTCGGTGTGGTTCACGTCGTAGGTCAGCGGCCTGCCGGTGAGCCAGTCGAGATGGGGCGGCTGGTCCTCGGGGACGATCTGGTATTCGACGCCGAACGGCTTCCAGAAGGAGGCGACGTTCGCCGGCGTGCCGGTCCACAGGTCCCAGTCGGCGCCGAACTCCCTCTGGTAGGCGGCCAGGCGCGCCACGGTGTCGCGGCCGGGGTCCACGGTCGCTTCCACGAAGGTGACGCGGTGCGCCAGCCCGGTGGCCCGCAGGTCGCGCTGGAGGGAGATGAAGGCGCCGGTGACGAGAGGGCATTCGTCCTGACACAGCGAGAGGAAGGGTGCGAGGACCACGACCTTGCCGTGCAGCGCGGCGAGGGACACCGGGCGACCGCGCTGGTCGACGAGCGGGACGTTCTGCGGCGTCGGTCGATCGAGCACCAGTCCCTGGTTGGGGGGTGGCGCGGCCGGTGCGGACGATCCGCAGGCGGCGAGAACCATGCCGAGCGTCAGGGCGAGGACGGTGCCGAGGGCCCGGCGGTGGGGAAATCGGTTCAGGCGTCGTCCTCCCCGGCGGGCAGGAACGTGAAGGGGAGGTCGGCCAGGGTGATCAGCGTGGAGGCGATCCAGCGAGTGAGGGCGTCGAACACGGGCTCGATGGTCGACGGGTGCTCCAGCTGCTGCTCGCTGAAGCGGACCGAACCCTCGTAGGTGGCCTCGGCGGCCCAACGCAGGCCGTCGGCGTCGCCGTCGGCGTCCGTGCGCACTTGCTCGATCGTCGTGGCGGTGCGGACGAGGTCCATCGGATCACCGAGAGGGCCCGTGATCGGCAGGGCGGCCATCACCTTTTCGGTGTCGGGGGCCTCGGCCATGCGCTGGACGCGGAGCGCGACCTCTATCACGACCTCGGGGAGCTCGTCGGGCGGCTCACCGATCGACCAGCTCCGGTACGAGGTCTGGCTCCAGGTGGGCCAGTCGACCGAGACGTCGGCGCGCACCCGCGGGGGCTGCTCCTCGCCCGGCAGGCTGTAGGAGGTCTCCCATGACACGTCGCCCAGGAAGACATCCACCTGGAAGCGCTCCTCCACCGCTTGGCGCTGGAGCAGCGCCCGGTCGAACGAGGCACGCATGGTGCCGATGACGTCAACGAGGAGGTGGTCGAGCACGCTGCACGAGGATAGGCCCGCCGCGGCACGGGCCGGTCCTCGCCCCACCGATGGCCGGTCGGGCCGGTGACGGCTGTTACGGTCGGGCCGGTGAGCGAGCAGTCCCCCTGGCTCGAGCGGAGGGTGATCGCCTATGCCCACCAGGGAGGAGCCTGGGAGTCGCCGTCGTCGACCCTCCACGCGATCGCGCACGCACTCGATGCGGGCGCAACCGGTATCGAGCTCGACGTGCATGCGACGGCAGACGGTGAGCTGGTGGTGTGCCACGACGCCACGGTCGACCGCACCACGGCGGGCACCGGCACCATCGCCTCCTTCACGCTGGAGGAGCTGCGGCAGATGGACTTCTCCTACTGGTGGATCCCCGGCGCCGACGTCACGCCGGGACGGCCTGCGGGCGACTACCCGTTCCGCGGCCGGGCGCCCGCGGACCAGTCATTCGGCATCGCCACCCTGCGCGAGGTCCTCGAGCGCTTCCCCGGCGTCGTCTTGAATCTCGACATCAAGCAGACGGGGCCGGTGGTGGTGCCGTACGAAGAGACCCTCGCCCGCCTCCTGGCGGAGTACGGGCGCAGCGACGACGTGATCGTGGCCTCGTTCCTCGACCAGGCGACCGATGCCTTCCGCCAGTACGCGCCCGCGGTGCCGACGTCCGCGGGCACCATGGCCACCGCGGAGGCGTGGCGGGCGGTGCAGGCGGGTGAGGCCATGCCCGACATCCCCGCCGTGGCGTACCAGGTGCCCGAGTGCCAGGGTGATCTCGTCGTGGTGGACGAGGGCTTCGTTGCCGCGGCCCACGAGGCGGGCAAGGCGGTGCACGTGTGGACGGTCAACGACGCCGAGTCGATGGAGCGACTGCTCGACCTCGGCGTCGACGGGATCATCTCCGACCTGCCCACCACGTTGTGCGGCGTCCTGTCGTCACACGCGGTCGCCTGGGACGGGACGTGAGCCCTCAGGGCCTCATGCGGCGGGGCTCAGCCGCGCCCGCAATTGGGCTTCTTGCCGTGATTCGCCTTCTTCTTCGTCCTGAGCTTGCGCTTGACCGTTCGTTTCGACATGGGGCGACGATGTTAGTCGGAGCGGCGCAGGCCGTCCGGTAGCCTCGGTCGCATGCGGTCCGGATGGCTGCTGCGGGACGGCGACGTGGTCTGCGCGCTGGAGATGACCGATTCGGCCGCCGAGCGTGGGGCCCTGCGGGGTCGGCCTGGGTGCGAGGGCGCACTGCATGTCGAGGGCGTCCGCACCGTGCACACGGCAGGCATGAGATTCCCCATCGACGTGGCCTTCCTCTCGACCGACCTGACCGTGGTGCGCACGGCCCGGCTCAAGCCGTGGCGGGTGGCGATCGGCGGGCGGGCCGCCCGGAGCGCCGTCGAGACCGAGGCCGGCGCGCTCGAGCGCTGGGGCGTACGGGTGGGTGACCGGCTCGAAGTGCGCGAGGTGCCGAACGGTGCCGCCCGCGACGGGCCGTGACCGAGGACCGGCGGGGCCGGCTGGTGCTCGTGGCCACGCCGATCGGGAACCTGGGAGATCTCTCACCCAGGGCGCGGGAGGTGCTGGCGGCAGCGGACCTGATCTGTTGCGAGGACACCCGCCGGACCCGGGCCCTGCTGTCGGCCGTGGGCATCCCGGCCGGCGGGCCGCGCGGAGACCGCCTGATCTCGTTGCACGGCCACAACGAGCAGGCGCGGCTCGAGCGCGTCGCGGCTGCAGTGGCCGGCGGCGCAACGGTTGCCGTGGTGAGCGACGCCGGCACGCCGGGGATCTCGGACCCCGGGGCGTGGCTGGCCGCTCAGCTGGCCGCCGCCGGCCAGGCGGTGAGCACGGTGCCGGGTCCGTCGTCGGTGCTGGGTGCGCTGGTCGTGAGCGGGCTACCCACCGACCGTTTCTGCGTCGAGGGGTTCTTGCCGCGCAAGGGGCCCGAGCGGCGTCGCCGCATCGCTGCGCTCATGGCGGATGACCGCACGAGTGTCCTCCTCGAGGCGCCCGGCCGTGTCGCGAGCACCCTGGCAGAGCTGTCCGCGGCCGATCCGGGGCGCCCGGCCGCCGTCGTGCGCGAGCTGACCAAGCTGCACGAGGAGGTCTGGCGGGGCCCGCTGGGCGACGCAGCGCAGGAGTTCGCGGAGCGCCAGCTGCGGGGCGAGGTGGCGCTGGTCGTGGGGGGCGCGCCGCCGTCGGAGCCGCCGGGCGAGGCCGAGGTCGAGACGGCCGTGCGAGCCGAGCTCGGCAACGACCCCTCGGCGGGACCGCGCCAGGTGGCCGAGCGGGTGGCGGCGACGCTCGGCGTGCCGCGGCGGCGCGCGTACGAGGCGGCGCTGCGCGTGCGGGCGGCCATCGACGGAGGGGCGGGCACGTCGGGCCACAGCTGAGCGCGCCGGTACGCTACCGGCGGTGCCCCCCTACTACCTGACCACGCCGATCTACTACGTCAACGACGCGCCGCACGTGGGGACGGCGTACACGACGGTCAACGCCGACGCCCTGGCGCGCTGGCACCGGTTGCTGGGGGACGACGTCTGGTTCATGACCGGCACAGACGAGCACGGCGCCAAGATCGTGGAGGCGGCCGAGAGCAACGGGATGACCCCCAAGGAATGGACGGACAGCACCTCGGCCCGCTTCCAGGAGGCCTGGCGACGGCTCGACATCTCCAACGACGACTTCATCCGCACGACCGAGCCGCGGCATTATGCCGTCGTACAGCAGTTCCTCCAGCGCATCTACGACAACGGGTACATCGAGCTGGCGCCCTACTCGGGCCTCTACTGCATCTCGTGCGAGGATTACTACACCGAGGACCAGCTGGTGGACGGCAACTGTCCGGTGCACGGTCGACCGGTGGTCGAGATGCAGGAGGACAACTACTTCTTCAAGCTGAGCGCGTTCGAGCAACGCCTCCTCGACTACTACGACGCCCATCCCGACTTCGTGCGGCCAGCATCCAAGCGCAACGAGGCGCTGGGCTTCATCCGGAGCGGCCTGCGTGACGTCTCCATCACGCGCACGTCGTTCACGTGGGGCGTGCCGGTGCCCTGGGACAGCGGGCACGTCTTCTACGTCTGGTACGACGCGCTCATCAACTACCTGACCGTCGCCGGGTACGGGAGCGACCCGCACGCCTTCGCTGCGCGCTGGGGAGCGGCGCATCACCTCTTGGCCAAGGACATCCTCAAGTTCCACTGCGTCTGGTGGCCCGCCATGTGCATGGCGGCGGACATCAGCCCTCCCCAGGAGATCTTCGTACACGGCTACCTGCTGATGGGGGGGCAGAAACTGGGGAAGACGATGATCGCCGCCGGCCGGACGGGTGATGGCGACGATGCGGCGCCGCTCAAGATCACCGACGTGTCGCCGCTGGCACTGGCCGACGACTTCGGGGTCGACCCGCTGCGCTACCACCTCCTGCGAGAGGTGCCGCTGGGCGCAGACGGCGACTTCTCCTACGAGGGCATCGTGGCGCGCTACAACGCCGATCTGGCCAACAACCTCGGCAACCTGGTGTCGCGGGTCACGACGGTGGTTCACTCAAAGTGCGAGGGGGTGGGGCCCGCCTGCGATCCGCACAGTGCGCTGGCTCCCGTGGCGGCGGCGGTGCTCGACACGGCGACGGCGGCCTGGGCCCGCTGGGCGCCACACGAGGCGCTGGAGGAGACCTGGCGGCTCATCGGGTCGGCAAACGCCGAGCTCGAAACGGCCGAGCCCTGGAAGATGGACCCGGGACCCGCCGTCGACGCCGTCCTGGGCAACGCGCTGGAGGTGCTGAGGATCGTGGCCGTGCTGGTCGCCCCGGCCATGCCGTCGACGGCGGCGGAGGTGTGGCGCAGGATCGGGCTCGAGGGCGACCCGTCGTCCGCCCGCCTGCCCGACGCCGCCATCTGGGGCGGCTACCGCGGCACCACCACCGTCGTGAAGGGCGACCCCCTGTTCCCGCGGCGCAAGGGCTGAGATGGCCGGCTGGTTCGACTCCCACTGCCACGTACAGGACGAATACCTCGGTGACGAGTCCGGGGGACCCGATCTCGAGCCCCTGATGGCCCGGGCGCGCGAGGCCGGCATCGACGGTCTGGTGTGCATCGGGACCGGGGTGGCCACCTCGCGACAGGCGGTGGACGTGGCCCGTGCGACGGCCCGCACTGGGTCGTCGCCCCGGGCGTGGGCCTCCATCGGGCTGCACCCCCACGAGGCAAGCCAGGGGGTGGACGAGGTGGCGGCGCTGCTGGCGCGAGAGGTGAGCCAGGGTGACGGCGCGGTGGTCGCGGTGGGCGAGTGCGGACTGGACTACCACTACGAGCACTCACCGCGTGCCGACCAGCGCGCCGCGTTCGCGTCGCAGATCGGTCTGGCCCACGCGCACGACCTCGCACTGGTCATTCACGCGCGCGACGCCTGGCCCGACCTGTTCGACGTGCTCGATGCCGAGGGCGTTCCCGAACGCACGGTGCTGCACTGCTTCACCGGCGGGACCGAGGAAGCCGATCGGTGCCTGCGCGCCGGCATGTACATCTCGTTCAGCGGCATCGTGACGTTCAAGAACGCGGCCGGTGTGCCGCGCCGCGGCGGCGCAGTGCCCGCTGGACCGTTTGCTCGTCGAGACAGACAGCCCGTTCCTGGCGCCGGTGCCGCATCGCGGTCGTACGAACGAACCGTCGTACCTGCCGTTCGTCGGCGAGGCCATCGCAGCCGTGAAGGGCTGCAGCGTCGGCGAGGTGAAGGAGCGCACGGCCGCGGCTGCCACCATGGTGTTTTCCACAGGCAGCTAATTCACGCGCTGTTGTGCGTAATACGAGAACCTCGTGACCAGGGTGTTTCAGGTTGATTTCAGCGGAAAACTGCCTCTGAACTGGTACTTTACCTGAATATCACGTGCCGTAGGGTTCGTGACCTGGGGAAATGACGCGCGAAATGGCTCCGCCGGTTTTCGCGTTTGCGCCGTCCGCTATTGGTTATCTAAGTTCTCGAGAAATCCCTCGCCACCCGTGTGTCGGCGCGGGTGCACTGTGTCCCCGGAGAAGGGTGGAGCCCTGCGGAACCAGAGCACTGGGGGGAGGCGCCTGGGCGTCGCCGCAGTCCTCTGCGGCGCGTTGTTCGGTGTGCCTCTCCTTTTGCTTCACAATGGAACGGCGCACGCGTCACGCTCAGAAGCGGCCGCGCGTGCGGTGGACGGTGCGCGTGCGTCCGTCGTGGACACCGCGTCGCATCCCGACGGTGTGAAGCTGCCGTCGCACCTCGTCGTCTACCAAGCGCCGACGACGACCACGACCGCGCCGCCGGCCACGACGACGACCGCACCCGCCCCGACGCCGACGACGACGCCGACCACGGTGCCGCCGACCACGACGACGACGTCACCCCCGCCGCCGCCGACCACGACGACGACCGCACCGCCGCCGGTGCTGACGAACCACGAGTCGGGCGAGGCCACCTGGTACTCCGCCGCTCCCTCGGGCATGTGTGCCAGCCCGACGTTGCCCTTCGGGACGGTGCTGACGGTGGCCAACGCTGCGACGGGTGCCTCGACCGTGTGCACCGTGGACGACCGCGAAGGCGCCGGCTACCCCCGGGTGGTCGACTTGTCGCCCGAGGGCTTCTCGCAGATCGCCGACATCAACCAGGGAGTGGTGGACGTCACAATCTCCTGGTGACCCACTCCGGCGCCGACATCGCACAGCTGCTGTCGGGGCACGGGCTCCGTCCCAGCAAAGCCCTCGGGCAGAACTTCGTCGCTGATCCCAACACGGTCCGGCGCATCGCCCGCATCTCCGGCGTCAGCTCCGGCTCCAGGGTCTTGGAGATCGGCGCCGGCCTCGGATCGCTGACGCTTGCCCTGGCCGAGACCGGGGCGAGCGTGGTGGCCGTGGAGACCGATCGCCATCTCACCCCGGTGCTCCGCTCCGTCGTCGAGCCGGTCGGCGTCGAGGTGGTCGAGGGGGATGCCATGACGATCGACCTCGCCGACCTGCTGGCCGAACGGGCCGCCGGGCCATGGAGCCTGGTGGCCAACCTGCCCTACAACGTGGCCACCCCGCTCGTGCTGCGGACCCTCGTCGAGGTGCCCGCGGTGACCCAGCTCCTGGTGATGGTCCAGCGGGAGGTGGGCGAACGGATGGCGGCACGGGCGGGTGAGGACGCGTACGGGGCGGTCTCGGTCCGGATCGCCTACTTCGCCCGGGCAGAGGTGGTGGGGCGCGTGCCGGCATCCGTGTTCATCCCGCGTCCCCGGGTCGAGTCGGTGCTGGTGCGCCTGGAGCGGCTCCCCGCGCCCGCCGTCGACCCCCTCGTGGTCGGCTACGAACGGCTGGACGCGGTGGTGCGTGCGGGCTTCGGCCAGCGTCGCAAGATGCTCCGCCGCTCGCTGGCCGGCGTGGTGGAGCCCGGGGCGTTCGAGCGGGCCGGCGTCCGGCCCGACGCCCGGGCCGAGGAGCTCGACATCTCCCAATGGGGGAGGCTGGCGGCGCTGTGACCGCTGCCGCTCCCGTGACCTTGCTGGCCCCGGCCAAGCTGACCGTCTCCCTCCGGGTGACCGCGGTCCGCGCCGACGGCTACCACGAGCTCGACGCCGAGATGGTGACCCTCAGCCTGGCCGACGAGCTCGTGTTCAGCGCTGCAGGGTCCGGTGTGGTGGTGGAGGCAGGGCCGGGGACGCGGGCAGGCCGCCTCCCCCCCGAGGACAACCTGATCGGGCGTGCCCTGTCGGCCTGTGGGCGCAGCGCCTCGGTCCGCCTCACCAAGCACATCCCGCTCGGCGGCGGACTGGGCGGCGGGTCGGCCGACGCCGCCGCCGTGCTGCGCTGGGCCGGGAGCACCGATCCGGCGCTGGCGGCGAGCATC
Organism: uncultured Acidimicrobiaceae bacterium; assembly: GCA_963730395.1. Taxonomy (GTDB): domain Bacteria; phylum Actinomycetota; class Acidimicrobiia; order Acidimicrobiales; family RAAP-2; genus Bog-473. The sequence continues at coordinate 614,692 of CAVSSK010000021.1, forward strand.
GGCGCCGACGTGCCCTTCTGCGTGGTCGGGGGCCGGGCCCGGGTGGGCGGGGTGGGGGAGCGGGTGACCCCGTTGCCCTTCGTGGCCCGTGACTACCTGCTGGTGCTGCCACCCTTCGGGGTCGACACCGCCGCCGTTTTCGAGGCTTGGGACGCGGGACACCGCGGCGGGGAGCCCAACGGGCTGGCCGCCGCCGCACTGGCCGTCGAGCCCCGGCTGGCGCGCTGGCGCGATGCCCTGGGTGAGCTGACGGGCGTGGAGCCGGTGCTGGCGGGCAGCGGGTCGACCTGGTTCGTCGAAGGGGGGCCGCCGGAGCCCGGAACCGCGTCGCATCCAGCGCTGCGCCTCGGCGGGGAGACGGCCCGTTTGGTGCGCGCGCGCACCGTGCCGGCGGGCTGGGAGGGCGACTGAGGGAGCGGGAGCGGTCGGGAGGGGAGCTACTTGCCGGCCCGGCGCTGCCAACGGGTGGCCTTCAGCATCTTCTTGTGCTTCTTCTTGCGCATCCGCTTGCGACGCTTCTTGATCAGTGATCCCATGGCGTGCGGCAGGCTAGCGGTCCGGAGGGCCGACTGCCAGGTCGGCCCCGGCGCGAGGAGGCAGGGATGGGCTTCGAAATCGTGCGGCTCGACCACGTGCAACTGGCCATGCCCCCCGGTCGCGAAGGCGAGGCCGAGGCCTTCTATTCGGGCCTTCTCGGGCTCGAGCGGGTGCCCAAGCCCGCTCCCCTCGCCGCCCGGGGCGGCTGTTGGTTCTGCCGGGGGGACGTGGCGGTGCACCTCGGCGTCGAGGAGGACTTCCGCCCGGCCCGCAAGGCCCATCCGGCGCTCGTCGTCTGGGACCTGGGCGCCCTGGAGGCCGCCCTGAGGGCCGCCGGGGTGGAGATCCGGGCGAATCCCGATGTCGAGCCCGGGCGGGGCGCCTACGTCGACGATCCCTTCGGCAACCGGATCGAGCTGATCGCTGCAGACTGAGCGTCGCTGAAATGCGAGGTCAAACCTCGGAAGGCCGGGCAGCCTCGTCGGGGCCGGGCACCGCGGGTAGCCGCATCGACATGCGGGCCCCACCCCCCGGGTCGTTCTCGGCCTGGATGGTGCCGCCTTCCGCCTTCACCACCTGGGCCACGATGGCGAGGCCGAGGCCCGACCCGGGTAGTCCGCGGGCGGCCGGGGATCGGTAGAAGCGGTCGAAGATGTGAGGCAGGTCGGCGTCGGCGATGCCTGGGCCGTGGTCGTGCACCACCACCGCCCCGTCCCGGCACTCGACCGACACGGTCTGGCCGGGCGGGCTCCACTTGCGCGCGTTGTCGAGGAGGTTGCCCACGGCGCGGCTGAGACGGTCGGCGTGGCCCTCGACCCAGCAGGCCTCGGATTCCAGCTCGAACCGCACTTCCTTGGCACGGCCGTGCGTGTTCTGCACCGCCACGGCGTCGCGCACGAGGAGGTCGAAGCGCAGCAGCTCCGGGGGCGCCGGTGGCTGGTCGCCCCGCGCCAACTCGGCCAGGTCGCCGACCAGGTCGGTCAGCTCCTGCAGCTGCACGAGCACGTCGTCGACGAGCACGGAGCGATCCTCCTCGGTCAACTCGTCGACGCGGCGGATCACCTCGAGGTTGGTGCGCAGGCTGGTCAGCGGGGTGCGCAGCTCGTGCGACGCGTCGAGCACCAGCTGGCTCTGCGCCCGGCGTGACGACTCGAGCGCCTCGAGCAAGCGGTTGAACGTGCGCCGCAGGCGGCCCAGCTCGTCGGGCCCACCGGGTGACAGCCGACGCGACACGTCGGTCGTCTCGGCCAGGTCTTCGACCGTGTCGGTGAGGGAATTGAGCGGGACGAGCGCGGTGCGAGCCACGAGCCACCCGAGGACGATGGCGAGGAGGACGCCGATGAAGGCGACGACGCCGAGCAGGAGCGCGAGGGTCCGCAGCTCCGAGCTGACGTTGAGCAGGGTGGCGATCTGCAGTGCCCCCCCGTTCACGAGGATGCCCGACTGGACGGCGGTGCCGGGCGGGAGGTGCTCGACGAGCTCGCGCATCTGGTTCCCGTCCACGGTGACCGTGGTGAAGAAGTTGGGGGCGAGCCCGTTGGCCACCAGTCGAACCTGGCCGGTGACCGGGAGCCCACCTCCCGAGACGACGGCGCCATCGGTGTCGATCACCTGGCCGAGCGTCGCGGTGGTCGAGCCGATCTGCTGTCCGGCCAGGATGTTCTTCGCCGCCGTGGTGAGCGAGTTGTCGGTCGCTTGGAACAGCGTGTTGCGTGCCACCAGGAACGAGGCCAGGGAGGCCGCCAGCACGGCGACCACGACGGCCGCCGTCGTCGCCAGTACGAGCCGGGCGCGGAAGGTCACGCGTCCCGCAGCACGTAGCCCACGCCGCGGACCGTCTGGATGCAGCGTGGCTCGCCCCCCTCCTCCAGCTTGCGGCGCAGGTAACCGACGTAGACGGCCAGCGAGTTGGTCCCCGAGTCGAAATCGAAGCCCCACACTCGGTTCAACAGCACCTCGCGTGTGAGCACCTGGCGCGGGTGGCGCAGGAACATCTCGAGCAGATCGAACTCGATCCGTGTGAGCGAGAAGGTGCGCTCGCCGCGCTGGCCCTCACGGGTGGAGAGGTTCAACGACAGGTCGCCCACGCGCAGGAGGCCGCCCTCGCCCTCGAATCGCCGCCGCAGCAAGGCGCGCAGGCGGGCGAGCAGCTCAGCCAACGCGAACGGCTTCACCAGGTAGTCGTCGGCCCCGGCGTCGAGCCCGTGGACTCGGTCGTCGACGGCATCGCGCGCGGTCAGCATCAGGACCGGCGTGTCGTCCCCCGCGGTGCGCATGCGCCGGCAGACCGTGAGGCCGTCGACGTCGGGCAGCCCGAGGTCGAGGATCAGCGCGTCCGGTGGGCTCTGCGCCAGCGCCTCGAGCGCCTCCCCGCCGGTCGGGACGGTCACCACCTCGTAGCCCTCGAGTCGCAGGGCCCGGTCGATGGACCGGCGGACGGCGAGGTCGTCGTCCACCACGAGGATGCGCACGAAGGAAAGCTACCGCCGAGCCTCCCCCGGGCAGGGCCGGGGACGACCTGGCGGCACGCCTAACCTCTAGCGGGGCGTTTCGCCTCGGTCCGGGGTAGTTCAATCGGCAGAACGTCGGCCTTTGGAGCCGGATGTTGGAGGTTCGAGCCCTCCCCCCGGAGCGTCGCTCCCGGCCCTCGACGCCCTCGAACGGGAGTCCCCCACCGGCGACCGGAGCCCGAGGCCGCGGCGGGCCGCGGCCGTATCGGCCTCAGCTCAGTGCTCGGCGGCGCTGTCCCGTTCCGCCGCCTTGTCCCGCTCGGCCAGCTGCCTCAGGTACGCGTTGTAGGCGGCGAGCTCGGCCTCCTCCTTCTCCTGGCGCGCCAGGCGCACGGGGTCTGCCGCGGCGGCGGCGTCTGAGCCGCCGGGAGGGTGGTCGGCAGAAGAGAGCGGCGGCGTGCCGCATCGGCGGCCTCGTGCACGAGGCGCCACCACATGTAGACGGCGTAGCCGGCGAAGATCGGCCACTCGAAGACGTAGGCCCAACTGAGACTGTTGCCTCCGAGGGCACGGGTGACCTGCCAGATGCACAGTGCCATGAAGGCGGGGACGAGGATGAGGATGACCGCGTGCAGCTTCAGCGCGCGGCGCGAGAACCAGACGTTCTTTTCCATCAGCCCGCGGCGAACAGGAAGTCGTTCAGGATGCCGGCCAGCTCGAGGGGCCGGTCGCCCTGGATGCTGTGCCCCGCGCCCTCGACGCCCACCACCGTCGCCGAGGGCTGGCGCCGGAGGAGCTCGGCAACGTCGTCGTCGTCGACGACGGACCAGGCCAGACCGCGCACGAGGAGGAGGGGGACGGTGAGGCCCGAGATGGCCTCCCACCAGTCGGCGAAGTCCGGCACGCCAGAGCCGGGCTCGGTACGGAACCGCGCGTAGCGCCAGACCCAGCTGCCGTCTTCGCGCTGCACCGCGTTGTGGAGAATGCCCCGACGCAGGGACGACTCCGACCGGGTGGGGTTGTGCTCCATGGTGCGGGCCAGCAGCTCGTCGAAGCTGTCGAAGCTGGCCGGCCCGTTGACGAAGTTGGTCACCGGGGCCGCCTTGTCGGCGTTGACCCCCGGGGTGATGTCGACGAGGACGAGGGCGCGCACGAGGTCGGGGGCGTGAGCCGCCAGGGCGATCGACGACATGCCGCCGAGCGACATGCCGACGACGCCACGCGCCTGGGGGGCCAGCTCGGCCACGACGGTGGCCAAGTCATGGGCGTTGCTGCCGACGGAGACGGAGCCCTCGGGCCCGCCGTCGGAGTGACCGTGGCCGGGCAGGTCGACCGCCAGCAGGGGGCGCCCCAGGGCCAGCGCGACGGTGTCCCAGGTGTGGGCGTTCTGCGCCCCTCCGTGCACCAGCACCAGCTCGGGTGGGCCGGTGCCCCACACCAGGCTGGAGACGCTGCGACCCGGAGAGACCTCCACGTCGACCCGGCGCACCTGGGGCGGTCCAGGGTAGGGGAGCCCGTATTCGGACGCGTTCTCGTGGAAGAGCCCGAACTCGTCGTAGGGGATCATCTCGGGCACGCCCACGAGTGTCCCATACGCACGCCGGGCGGCCCGGCGGGCTAAGAATGCGCCGATGCACGAACGACGTTTGTCCGCCGTCGTCCTGGCCGCCGGGGAGGGGACCCGGATGCGCTCCGAGCGTCCCAAGCCTCTGCACCTCCTGTGCGGGCGCCCGATGATCCTGCACGTGCTGGACGCCATGGCCGAGATCGACGTGCAGCGGGTGGTCGTGGTGGTGGGACATCGCGGCGAGTGGGTGACCAAGACGCTGGTGCAGCTCGCACCCCCGACCCTGCAGATCGAGTTCGTCCAGCAGCTCACCCAGTCAGGCACGGGCGACGCGCTGGCGGTCGGGCTGACCGGCCTGCCCGACGACGACGACGAGGTGGAGGACGTCGTCGTGCTGCCGGGCGACACGCCGCTGCTGCGCCCGCAGACGCTGGCAGCGTTGGTTCGCGCCCACCGGATCGATGACGCGGGCGCCACGCTGCTGACGGCAGTGGTCGAGAACCCGACCGGCTACGGCCGCGTCGTGCACGGCAAGGACGGCGACGTCACCCGGGTGGTGGAGGAATCCGACGCCACCGAGGAGGAGAAGGCGATCGACGAGGTCAACACCTCCATCTACTGCTTCCGGCGCAGCCTCCTGGCGCCGACCCTGCGCCGGCTCACCCCGGCCAACGCCCAGGGCGAGTACTACTTGACCGACGCCGTCGCCGTGCTGTCGGGCGCCGGCTACCCGGTGCGGTCCCTCGTGCTGACCGACTCCATGGAGGCGGCGGGGGTCAACGACCGGGCCCAGCTCGCCGTCGCCGAGGCCGAGCTGCGTGACCGGATCAACGAGCGCTGGATGCGCCGTGGCGTGACGATGTGGGACCCCGAGCGCACCTATGTCGACGCGCAGGCGCGTCTGGAGGCCGAGGTGTCGCTCCTCCCGGGCGTGATCCTGCGGGGCACGTGCACCGTCGGTGCGGGGGCCGAGATCGGGCCCAACAGCGTGCTGACCGACACCACGGTGGGCGAGGGTGCCGTCGTGGCCGAGAGCGTGTGCACCCAGGCCACCATCGGTGCCGGGGCACGCATCGGGCCCTACAGCGTGCTCGAGCCGGGGTCGGAGGTGGCCCCGGGTGCCGAGCTCGGGCCTCACTCGGTGGTCGCGGCGCCCGACGCCTGAGCACCCCCGAGGCGGGCCTACCCCGCGGCCAAGTAGCGTGAGGCCCGTGGAGCTGATCCCGAGGCGTCGCCTGGAGTTGGTCTCGGGCCGCTCGCACCCGTCCCTTGCGCAGGACATCGCAGGCCATCTGGGCGTCGAGCTCGGAGAGGCGAACCTGCGTGAATTCGCCAACGGCGAGATCTACTGCAAGTACGACATCTCCATCCGTGGCTGCGACGTCTTCATCATCCAGACCCACGCCAGCCCCGTGAACGATTCGCTCATGGAGCACCTGATCATGATCGACGCCGCCAAGCGTGCGTCGGCGAAGCGCATCACCGCGGTGTGCCCCTACTACGGATACTCGCGCCAGGACCGCAAGTCGACCGGGCGCGAGCCGATCACCGCCAAGCTGGTCGCCGACATGCTCTCGGCGGCGGGCGCCGACCGCGTGATCAGCGTGGACCTGCACTCGGGGCAGATCCAGGGCTTCTTCGACGTGCCCTTCGATCACCTCGTGGCAACGCCCGTGCTCGAGGGGTACATGCGGGACAACTTCGGCGACGACGTGGTCGTCGTGGCGCCCGACGCCGGACGGGTCAAGGTGGCCGAGCGCTACAGCCAGCATCTCGGCTTCGAGCTCGCGCTCATCCACAAGACACGCCCCCGGGGCACCTACAACGAGGTCAAGGCGCGCCACGTGGTCGGCGAGGTGGAGGGTCGCCACTGCGTCCTGATCGACGACATGATCGACACGGCGGGGACGATCTGTGCCGCGGCGGAGCTGCTGGCCGAGGCGGGCGCCTCGGACATCTCGGCCATGGCGACCCATGCCGTGCTGTCGGACCCGGCGGTCGACCGCCTGAAGGCTGCGCCCATCTCGCGGGTCGTGGTCACCGACACCCTCCCGGTGGCCGAGGACCGCACGTTCGACAAGCTCGAGGTCCTCTCGGTGGCCAAGATCATCGCCGACGCCATCGACGCCGTCTTCGAGGACACCTCGGTGTCCGAGCTCTTCGGCGGCGACAACCTGGTCTAGGGCCGGGCCGGGGGCCGGCAGGCTCGCCCGGCTCGCCCGAGCCCTGCACCCGGTGGTCAGATGCCCTGCCGGGCGGCTACGCTGGTGGGCCGTCCGCCGGAGGCCCGTCGCCGTCCGCGCACGCCGCTCTCGCCACCTGAGGAGATCCGTTATGGCCGAAGTCGTTCTTGCCGCCGAGGTCGATCGCCCGATCGGCTCGCGCGCCGTGCGCCGCTTGCGGCGCGAGGGGAAGATCCCCGGCGTCATCTACGGGCACGGTACCGACCCCGTCCCGATCGCCGTGGTCGCCCGCGAGCTCCGCGCCGCGCTCAACACGGAGGCCGGTGCCAACCAGCTGCTGTCGCTCGACACGGGCTCGGGCACCTACCTGACCATTGCCCGCGAGATGCAGCGCCACCCGATCGCCCAGACGGTCACGCACGTCGACTTCGTCATCGTCCGACGCGACGAGGTCATCAGTGCGGACGTGCCGATCACACTGGTTGGTGAGGCACTCGAGGTCCACCACGGCGACGGGCTCGTCGAGCAGCAGATGTTCACGCTCCCCATCCGGGCCCTCCCCGGGGCGATCCCCACCGTGATCGAGGCCGACATCAGCGAGCTGACCATCGGCGGGCAGGTCCGCGTCTCGGACATCTCGTTGCCGGAGGGGGTCACGACCGACACCGACCCCGAGACGGCGATCGCCATCGGACAGCCCCCGCGTGTCGTCACGCTCGAGGAGGAGGGCGCCGAGGGCGAGGGCGAAGAGGGGGCAGCAGAGACGGCGGAGCCGAGCGGGGAGGCAGCCGAGACCACGGGCGAAGAGGGCTAGGCCCTGCGCCGCCCCTTCGCCCGGTCCGAGCGCCGGGGGACCCCGGCGGACCTGCTGGTCGTCGGGCTGGGCAATCCCGGGGCGGAATTCGCCGGGAGCCTGCACAACGCCGGGTCCGACACGGTCGAGCTGCTGGCGCAGCGCACACGGCGCATCGCTGCGCGCCGAGAAGGGCGTCCGCGCCCGCGCCGGCCTGACCACGCTGGGTGGTCTCCGGGTGGCCCTGGCCGTCCCGACGACCTACATGAACGAATCGGGTATCGCAGTGCGGGCCCTGGCCAGGCGGTTCGGCATCACCGACCCCGCGTCCATCGTCATCGTGCACGACGAGCTGGACCTGCCGCCGGGCACGGTGCGCCTCAAGGCGGGCGGCGGGCTGGCCGGGCACAACGGGCTGCGCTCCATCTCCTCGCACCTGCACTCACCTGACTTCCTCCGGGTCCGCGTCGGCGTGGGCAAGCCGCCCAGCGCCGCCCAGGGCGCCTCGCACGTGCTCGGCCGGCCCCCCAAGGCGGTCCGCGAGCTGCTCGCCGCAGCGGTGGAGACGGCGGCCGACTCGGTGGAGCGCATCGCGGCGGACGGCATCGACGCCGCGATGGCATGGTGCCATTCGTTGCCCACCTAGACCGATCACCATGACCGTCACCAGCGCGACCCCCGCAGCCGTCCCGTTCCGAAGGGAGCCTGGCCGCCGTCCCGCGCCTGCTGCGCACCGACCCGGTGCTCGGAGTGCTGGTGGGCGCGGCGGACGCCACGGTCGCGGCGCCCGAGTCAGCCCAGGCCGTCGTGGCGGCGGCACTGGCGGCGTTCACGCGAGCGGGCCCCGCTGCTCGTGGTGACCGCCACCGGGCTCGACGCCGAGCGTCTGCGGGACGACCTCGCCTGCCTGCTGGCGAGGCCGGAGGACCCGCACACCGGTGACGTCGTGGGCGCACTGACGGGCGCGGTCACCGTCCTGCCCGCCTGGGAGACACTGCCCTTCGAACGGGTGAGCCCCGAGATCGAGACGATGGGCCGGCGCCTGGCCGTGCTCCACGCGCTGACCAGCGTCCCCGACGGGGCGCTTCCCACCCCGCCCAGGGTGATCGTGGCACCGGTGCGCGCCCTGCTCCAGCGGCTGGGGCCCCTGGAGGGGACGGCACCGATCGTGATCCGTCGCGGCGAGCAGGTCGATGTGGAGTGGCTCCTGCACGAATTGGTGGCGCGGGGCTACCGGCGCGAGCACCAGGTGGAGCACCGTGGCGAGTTCGCCGTACGCGGCGGGATCGTCGACGTCTTCCCCTCCACGGCGGACGAGCCGGTGCGCATCGACCTGTGGGGCGACGAGGTGGACCGCCTGACCGCGTTCTCCGTCAGCGACCAGCGCTCCTCGCACGACCTCACCGTCGTCGCCCTCTTCGGGTGCCGGGAGCTCGTGGTGACCCCGGAGCTGCGCGACGCGGCGGCGGCGCTCGGCGCCCGGCGGCCGTGGGGAGCCTCGGTGTGGGAGCGCCTCGAGCACGGTGAGCAGTTCGACGGCATGGAGTCGTGGCTCCCGTTCCTCGATCGGGGCGAGCGCGTCCTGCCCGACCTGCTCCCCCCGGGCGGCCAGGTGGTCCTGGTCGAGCCGCGCCGCATCCGGGACCGGGCGGTGCAGCTGCTCGACGAGGAGGCCGCACTGGCCGAGACGCTCGCCGCCACATGGGGGGCGAAGGAGGGAGAAGAGGACAGCTTCCCCCGTCTCCACACCGCCTTCGACCGCCTGCTGCGGGACAGCCCGGCGGGCGTCGTCGCCCTGCCACCGGTCCCGGAGGGACCGTCGACCCCCGCACTGACCGTGCGACGTTTCGACCCGGTGGCGGGGGACCCGGCCCGCCTGGCCGCCGGGGTCACGCGGCTGGTGGGCGAGGGGTTCTCCGTGACGCTGTGTGCCGCCACGGGCCCGGGCGCCGAGCGGCTGTCGGGGGCCCTGGCGGCCGAAGGAGTGCACGCCCCGGTGGTGGCGGCGGCCACGGGGGCGCCGGGTGCCGTCGTGGTGGCGGCGCCGATCACGAGCGGCTTCGTCCTCCCCGGCGCCAAGGTGGCGGTTCTCTCGGAGACCGACGTCACCGGCCGCCGCATGCCGCACCGGCGAGCGCGCCCGCGGGCGCGCGCCGCCGACGGGTTCTTCGACGATCTCGAGGCCGGGAGCTTCGTCGTGCACCGCCAGCACGGCGTGGCGCGCTTCGAGGGCGTGACGACCAGGACGATGGGCGGCACGACGCGTGACTACTTGATCCTGCAGTACCGGGGCTCGGACCGCTTGTACCTCCCAGTGGAGCAGATCGAGGCGATCACCCCCTACAGCGGCGGCGAGTCCCCCACGCTGTCGAAGATGGGTGGCGCGGACTGGCAGCGCACCCGGGCCAAGGCGCGGGCGGCGGCCGGGGAGGTGGCCGCCGAGCTGGTCGAGCTGTACCGACGCCGCCTGGCCGTCGAGGGGCGCGCCTTCGGGCCGGACACGCCGTGGCAGGTCGAGATGGAGTCCGCCTTCCCCTTCGTCGAGACGGACGACCAGCTCCGGGCCATCACGGACGTCAAGCACGACATGGAGGAGCCGCGACCGATGGACCGCCTGGTCTGCGGCGACGTCGGGTTCGGCAAGACCGAAGTGGCCGTGCGCGCCGTCTTCAAGGCGGTGCAGGACGGCAGTCAGGCCGCAGTGTTGGCGCCGACCACGCTGCTGGCGAGCCAGCACGCCCAGACGTTCGCCGACCGCTACGCGCCCTACCCGGTCCGGGTCGAGCTGTTGAGCCGCTTCCTGTCACCGGCGCAGCAACGGGCGGTCGTGCAGGCGCTGGCCGACGGGACCATCGACGTGGTGATCGGCACCCACCGGCTGCTGGCCCAGGACGTGCAATTCAAGCAGCTCGGGCTCCTCGTCGTCGACGAGGAGCAGCGCTTCGGGGTGACCCACAAGGAGGCGGTGAAGCGCATGGCCGAGGGCGTCGACGTGCTGACGCTCACCGCCAGCCCGATCCCACGCACGCTGGAGATGGCCCTGACCGGCATCCGCGACCTGTCGATGGTGAACACGCCGCCGGCCGACCGCCGGCCCATCCTCACCTACGTCGGGGAGCAGGACCCCTCGGCGGTGAGCGAGGCGCTGCGGCGCGAGCTGCTGCGCGAGGGGCAGGCCTTCTACGTCCACAACCGGGTGGCGGACATCGACCGGGTGGCGCGCGAGGTCCGCGACCTCGTCCCCGAGGCCCGGGTGGCGATCGCCCACGGGCAGATGGACGAGGGGAGCCTCGAGACCGTGGTGCTCGACTTCTGGGAGCGGCGCTACGACGTCCTCGTGTGCACGACCATCATCGAGTCTGGGATCGACATGCCCTCGGTCAACACGCTGATCGTGGACCGCGCCGACCTCCTGGGCCTCGGCCAGCTGCACCAGATCCGCGGCCGGGTCGGCCGGGGTGGCCAGCGGGCGTACGCCTACCTCTTCCATCCCGCCGACCGCGTCCTGTCCGAGCAGGCCTACGAGCGGTTGCGGACGATCGGCGAGCACACCGAGCTCGGCTCCGGCTTCAAGATCGCCATGCGAGACCTCGAGATCCGCGGAGCCGGGAACCTGCTGGGCTCGGACCAGTCGGGCCACATCGCTGCCGTGGGGTACGACCTCTACGTCCAATTGGTGGCGGAGGCGGTGGCGGAGGCCCGGGGCCAGGCCCGGCCCGCTCCCCCCACGGTCTCCATCGACGTGCCGGGGGACGCCCACCTCCCGAAGGACTACGTGGCGGCCGAGGATGCCCGGCTCGAGGCATACCGCCGGCTGGCCTCGGCCGCCACCGCCGGGGACGTGGACGACATAGGCGCCGAGTGGGTGGACCGCTACGGCCCCTTGCCCGCCCCCGCCCAGGGCCTGCTCGCGTTCGCCCGGCTGCGCGCCAGCGCCATGGCGCGTCGCATCGGCGAGGTCGCCATGAGCTCGGTTCGCCCGGGCGGCGCCCGGCAACGCATGGTGCGGGTGTCGCCCGTCACCCTGGCCGCAAGCGCCCAGGTCCGTCTGCGGCGCGTCGCGCCGGGCGCGACCTATCGCGAGGACATGGCCCAGCTCCTGGTCCCGATCTCCGAGGGTGACGGGGCCGCCGACGCCGTGCGCAGCGTGATCGAGGAGCTGATCCCCGTGGGCGATGCCGGGCCCGCCGGGGACACCTTGTAGCATGCCCGGCGCGTGAAGCGGCTCCTCGTCCTCCTCCTCGTTCTCGCCGGCGGGCTCATCGCGGCCGCGCTGACCATCCCCACCAACGCGGCCGTCGTCAACGGCACCTCCATCAGCCAGCAGTCGCTCAATTCCGACGTGAGCGCGATCTCAGCCAGCGCCTACTACCAGTGCTACCTCAACTCGCAGGCCTATCTGGGCTCGAGCGGGTCCCAGCAGCTGCCGCCGGTCGCCGGCGCCGGCAACCAGAGCGCGGGGGACCATCAGACGGCCAACAGCGCCTTCGTCGCCACCTACCTGGACACGGCGATCGGACATCAGCTCGTCCGACAGTTGGCCGACGACCGACATGTCGTGGTCACGCAGGCCCAGTTGGCCGACGCCCGCAGCAACCTCGAGGGGCAGATCACATCGGTGATGACCCAGATCCTCCAGACCCCGGAGGGGCAGAACCCCCGCTACAGCTGCACCGTCACCGGCTCCCCCCTGACCGGGGCAGAGGTGCTGGTGACCCTGCCGGCATCGTTCGTCGACCAGCAGGTGCAGTTCGTCGCCACCGCCAGCGCATTCCAGGAGGACCTGGCCGGCGTCGGCTCCAGCGAGGCCGACCTGCAGGCGTACTTCCTCCGCCACCATGCAGAGTTCGACACGGTCTGCCTGACGGCGGCCGCGTTCTCGAGCCAGACCGCGGCCCAGGAAGCGGCGGCGGAGATCGCCTTCGGGACGCCGTTCGCCGAGGTCGCCGCGAAGGCCACCCAGAGCGGGCAGCTGCAGTGCGCCCCGCTGGCGGACATCGCCGGCCAGCTGCCGTCGAGCGCCGAGCTGGGAAGCCTGCCGTTGGGCGGCGTCTCCGCTCCCGTCAGCGTCAACGGGGCCTACTACCTGCTCGAGCTGACGAAGCGGACGCCGACCGCCTATGCCACGGCCAGGACGTCGGTGGCGCAGGCGGTCCAGCAGGCGGGGGCGAAGGCGACGCAGAAGGCCGTCACGGCGGCCGAGCGGCACTCCGCAGTGAGCGTCGACCCGCGCTACGGCGTGTGGGTCCCGGTCGCAGCGAGCGTGTTCACCCCGCTCACGCCGAGCACGTCGGACGTGTTGAACTCGTCGGCGAACCAGGCCACGTCGATCGCAACCAGCGGCTGACATGGCGCGGCTCCGCCCCCACATCACGGTGGTGGGCCTCGGGCCCGCCGACACCGACCTCCTCGGCGCAGGCGCCGCTGCGTTGCTGGCGCAATCGGGGCGCGCCTACCTGCGCACGGCTCACCACCCGGCGGCGGTGAGCATCGACGGCGCACATACCTTCGACGGCCTCTACGAGTCGGCCGTCGCCTTCGACGAGGTGTACGCCGCGATCGTCGAGGCGCTCGTGGCGGCGGCGGAGGAGGCCGCACCCGACCCGGTCGTCTACGCCGTGCCAGGCTCGCCCCTGGTGGCCGAGCGCAGCGTGGAACTGCTGCGCGGCGACGAGCGGGTCGACGTGACGATCGTGCCCGCACTCTCGTTCCTGGACCTGGCCTGGGCCGCGCTCGGCATCGACCCCGTGGCCGAAGGCGTCCGGCTCGTCGACGCCGCGGCGTTCGAGTCGGTCGCCGCCACCGAGGGCGGGCCCTTCCTGGTCGGTCAGTGCTGGTCACGGCACCTGCTGTCCGAAGTGAAGCTGGCCGCGCCCGACGATTCGGACCCGCCACTGCCGCGCCCGGTGCTCCTGCACCACCTCGGCCTTCCCGACGAGGTGGTCGCGACGATCGACTGGTGGGAGCTCGACCGGACCCTCGAGCCCGACCACCTCACCTCGCTCTACATACCCTCGCTGCCGCCGGGACCGGCCCGGAGCGCCGGCGACGAGATGGCCCGGCTGGCCGTGCTCATGGACACCTTGCGCCAGCGCTGCCCCTGGGACCGGGTGCAGACGCACGCGTCGCTGATGCCGCACTTGGTCGAGGAGTGCTACGAGGTCCTCGACGCGCTGTCGGCTCTTGCCGGGCGCGGTGTGACGGACGACACCTGTGCGCACCTCCAGGAGGAATTGGGCGACCTGCTGTTCCAGATCGTGTTCCACGCCCGCCTGGCCGAGGAGGAGGGTCGCTTCGACCTGGCCGCGGTGGCCCGGGGGGTGCACGACAAGCTCGTGCACCGCCACCCCCATGTCTTCGGTGACGTCGAAGCCGCCAGTGCCGTCCAGGTCGCGTCGAACTGGGAGGCGATCAAGAAGAGCGAGAAGGCCCGGAGCAGCGTCACCGAGGGAATCCCGTCCGGCCTCCCGTCGCTGATGCTCACCACCAAGCTGGCCCGCAAGGCGCGGGCGGTGGGGCTCGAGCCCTTCGACGCCGGGGCGCCTGGCGCGACGATGGCCGCAATGGAGGAGCTGACGCAGCTCGCCGAGGACGCGCAGCCGATGGCGGACGACCCCCTGGAAGGGGATGCCCGAGAGCTCTCCGGGCGGGTGGGCGAGCTGCTGTTCGCGGTGGCGAACCTCGCGCAGCGCGTCGGCGTCGACGCGGAGCAGGCCCTGCGCGAACGCGCACTGGCGTTACGCGCGGACATCCTCGCCGCAGAAGGCGTCCCCGAGCACGAGATTGGCAACCGCTAACCTTGTGCCCCGGTGTCCCACCAGGGCGGGCACCCAAGGAGTGATGTCGTGAGCAGCATTGAGCACGTGATCGGGCGCGAGGTCCTCGACTCCCGCGGCAACCCGACCGTCGAGGCGGAGGTGCTCCTCGATTCCGGGGCCCGCGGGCGCGCCATCGCGCCGTCCGGCGCCTCCACCGGCATCCACGAGGCGGTGGAGCTGCGAGACGGAGGTGACCGCTTCGGCGGCAAGGGTGTGCACCGCGCCGTGTCCAACGTCAACGGGGAGATCGCGGACGCGGTCTGCGGGCTGGACGCGCTCGACCAGCGCGCCGTCGATGCCGCGATGATCGACCTGGACGGGACGCCCGACAAGGGCCGGCTCGGGGCCAACGCGATGCTGGCCGTCTCATTGGCCAGCGCCAAGGCCCTGGCGGACGACCTCGAGCTCCCCCTGTACCGCTCCATCGGCGGCATCAACGCCCATGCGCTCCCCGTGCCGATGCTCAACGTCCTCAACGGCGGGGCGCACGCGACGAACTCCGTCGACTTCCAGGAGTTCATGTTGATGCCCGTCGGTGCGGCCTCCTTCAGCGAGGCGCTGCGCTGGGGGGTGGAGACCTACCACGCGCTGCGCTCCATCCTGGCTGAGCGCGGCCTCTCGACGGCGGTGGGCGACGAGGGTGGCTTCGCACCCGACCTGCCGCACAACGAGGACGCGGTGAAGCTCCTGATGGAGGCGATCGAAGTCGCGGGCCGGGTGCCGGGCGACGAGATCGCCCTGGCGCTGGACCCCGCCACCAGCGAACTGTGGGACAGCGGGTCCTACGTCCTCGCCGGGGAGGGACGCACGTTGTCGTCGGCCGAGCTCGCCGACTACTGGGTCGACCTGGTGGACCGCTACCCGATCGTGTCCATTGAGGACGGCATGGCGGAGGAGGACTGGGACGGTTGGGCGACCCACACCAAGTCGCTGGGCGGACGGGTCCAGCTGGTGGGCGACGACATCTTCGTCACCAATCCCTCACTCCTCGAGCGGGGGATCCGCGAGGGCGTGGGGAACGCCATCCTGATCAAGCTCAATCAGATCGGCACCCTCACCGAGACGCTCGAGACGGTGGCGCTGGCCGACACGGGCCTCCTACGCCACGGTGATCTCGCACCGCTCGGGCGAGACGGAGGACACGACGATCGCCGACCTGGTGGTGGCGCTCAACGCGGGCCAGATCAAGTCCGGAGCACCGGCCCGCTCCGACCGAGTGGCCAAGTACAACCAATTGCTCCGGATCGAAGAGGACCTGGGCGAATCGGCGAGCTTCCCCGGGCGGGCCGCCCTGGCGGGCGAGGAGTTCGGTGGCAACGGCTAGCCGCGGGACACGGACGCGCCCGGCGCCACGACCGGCCGGGAGCGCCGCGGCGCTCGCGCCTGATGTTCCTGGCGGCCGTGGTGGTCGCCGCCGTCGTGCTCTTCGCCTGGTTCCCGGCCGGCTCGCTCCTCGACCAGCGGTCCAACCTGGCCGGGGACCGAGGCGCAGCTGGCCACGCTCAAGAAGCAGGACGCGGCACTCGCCCAGGAGAAGAAGAACCTCAGCGACGCCAGCGAGATCGGCGCGCATCGCCCGGGCCCAGTACCAGCTGGTCAGCCCGAGCCAGCAGGCCTACGAGGTGCTGCCACCCTCAGGTGCGGCGCGCGGCCGGCACCGCCTACTCCGGCGACCCGGGGTCGACGGGCCCGGTTGCCCCGTCCGCCACGCCCGAGCTGCCGCCGGGAGGGGTCCACGACCACGACGACGCCGTCGAGCTCGAGCGGCCACGGCGCCGCACCCACTGGCAGCGTCGTCGGGCTCGGGGCTCCTGTCGCGCATGCTGCACGCTCTCGAATTCTGGCGTTGACTCCCCGGTGCGGGCCGGCATGGCGCAGGCGGGCGACGACGAGGCGGTGGCCGAGGCTGCTGGGCCGGGACCCCGGCGGCGACTTCACGGTGGTCGTCCGACGCGACGACGGCTCCCCGATGGTGATCGCCAACGAGCCGTTCCTGCGCGACGGGACCCCCATGCCGACGAGGTACTGGCTGGTCGATCCCGAACTGCGGGCCAGCGTGGGTCGGCTGGAGGCGGACGGGAGGCGTGCGGGAGGCCGAGGCCGGCACGGACGCAGCTGCGCTCGCCGACAGCCACCGGCGCTACGCCGAGGAGCGCGACGCCTGATCCCCCCGGGGTGGACCGGGCCGCGACCGAGCGGCGGGGTTGGCGGCACGCGGCAGGGGGTCAAGTGCCTCCACGCCCATCTGGCCTGGTGGCTCGCCGGCGGCGACGACCCCGTCGGTGCGTGGGTGGCGGGGCGCGTCGGCGTGGCTCGGCCGGGCGGTGGAAGTCACCAATGACCTGCACCGATGCGCGTAGCCACCAGGGGAGCGCCGCGGACGCCACTACACTTGCAGGAGCGATGGCCGTGTCACCGAGTAGGTCCCTCGACGCCGACCACTCGTCCTCGCAGGACCACGATTCGAAAGGGAGCTCGCATTGAGCGCGAAGAGCAGGGCGAAGACGCTGGCAAAGCGCCTCGCCTCGCCGTTCACCAGGACGGGTCTACGGGCGCATCGACTTCCGAGCAGCTGAGATCCGCCGCGACTTCGACGCAGTCCCGGTCCTCGATCGACTCTCGTACCTCGGAGCTGGCGGCTCAGATCGAGGCCCTCAACCGGTACCTTCCCACGGTCATCAACACCATCGCCTCCCAGAACGCAGCGAGCCGGGAGACCGAGCGGCAGCTGCAGTCGTGCCAGACACAGCTGGAGTCGGGCCGGACACGCCTGGAGGCGCTCGAGGCCGGTCTCCAGGGTCACGCGGCGGCCATCGTGGAGACCCGCGAGCGCATCGAGTTCGTCCGCAAGGAGATCATGCTCGAGCAGCGCTACGGCGGACCGGCAGACGACCTCGACACCGTCGGGCGTGACGGAACCGTCGTCGCCCCGAGTGACCAACGAGCAGAAGGTCCGGGCCATGCAGGGGAACCTGCGGCTCAACGTCGGCGCCGGCCACATCACCCGGGACGACTATCTGAACGTCGACTCCCGAGAGCTGCCGGGCATCGACATCGTCGCCGACGTCCGGCAGCTCCCCTTCGAGCCTGAGCGAGCTCACGGAGATCTACTCGGCGCACGTCCTGGAGCACTTCCCCGTGGAGGAGCTGCGACGGGTGATCCTGCCCCGCTGGGTGTCGCTGCTCGAGGACGGAGGCAAGTTGGTCTCCGTCGTGCCCGACGTCGAGACGATGGTGTCGGAGCGAGCCGCGGGGCGGATGCCCTTCGATGAATTCATCGAGGTGATGTACGGCGGCCAGGAGTACGAGGGCGACTTCCATTTCAGCGGGTTCTCCAAGGAGACGCTGACGAAGCTGCTCGAGGACGCGGGACTCGAGGACGTGAAGGTCATCGAGGAGGGGCGGCGCAACGGCGCCTGCTACGAGATGGAGATAGAAGCGGTCCGCCGCATCTCGTCTCCGGACTGAAGGCCGAGCGCTTCGATCGTGTCGGCCCGGGACAGCGGCCAGCGCGAGTCGGCATCGCCCTCTACAGCGGCATCGTCATCGAGCGCGACGCCGTGTCCACAGCTTCTCTGGAAGCTCCGCGTCCTGCAACGACTGCGCGACGCGGGGTCCCGGTGGACGTCACGGGCTTCACGCAGGGAAGCGACTACCAGGATCCCGACATCAGGGTCACCCCGCACATCGGGCGCCCTCATGCGGGACCCGGCCTTCAACAGCCGCCGACGTCCACGTCTTCGAGTACGCGATGTGGTACGAGCTGTTCAACGCCCTCTTCCTGATCGAGCGACCAGCGCTGGTCGTCGACCACAACACGACACCTCCTGAATTGGTCGAACGACCCGATCGTCGAACTGGCCTGCGACAAGGCGATCCGAGAACGGCACAACCTCCATCTCGGCCATCGCGGATCGCCACAGTCAGCGAGTACACCCGCGACCAGCTGGTGGACATGGGTTTCGGGTCCGAATCGATCACGTGCTCCACCTGCCGCCGAACAACACCGATATCGTCCACCGCAACCGCACGCTGTCGGACCCGTCGTCCGGGAACGCGGTCGAGCTTCTCTTCGTCGGGAGGCTGGTCGAGGCCAAGGGGGTCCTCGACCTCCTCGAGGCCATGACGCTGTTGTGGGAGCGGGATCCCGACCTGCACCTGACCCTGGCCGGCAGCATCCGGTTCTCCCAGCCGGACGTGCTCGCCCAGGTGGACCTGGCGCTCACCCAGCATGGACCGGCCGGAAGGCTCTCCCTGATCGGCGATGCCGAGCGACGAGGCGATCGCCGGCTGTACGGCGCGTCAGACATCTTCGTCATGCCTTCCCACCACGAGGGCTACTGCGTGCCGGTCGTCGAGGCGATCGTTCGGAGTGCTACGTCATCGGATCGGACGCCGGGAACATCCCCAACATCATGGGCGGCCTCGGGTCCGTGTTCCCCACCGGGGACGTGCGCGGAGCTGGCCCGCAGGCATCGGCGGATGTGGCGCGAGCGGGTACGTCGCGGCTCGCTCGCACGGCGGATGCCCTCGTCTTCGCCGACGACGAGGGGGGAGATGCCAGAGCGCGAATGGATACGACGCGGTCGAACGGCACCTGCAGGACTACTCGCTCCACAACTTCGAGACGAAGTTCCTGCGAGATCATCGGGAAGGTCGCCCTGGCGCGCCGGAACGACGACCCGGACGGCTGACGCGGTGCCCTGCAGGAACCCGATACCTCACAGCGGTCAGCATGACGAGTCCGTCTCCGTCGTCATCAACACCTTCAACCGGTGCGAGAGCCTGGCGCGTACCCTGCGCGTCCCTCGAATGGCTCGACTATCCCGAACTTCGAGGTGGTCGTGGTCAACGGGCCGTCGACCGACGGCACCGAGGCAGCTGCTCGACTGCTTGGCGGGCCGGGTCAAGACGAGGCTCGTGCTCCAACCGCAACCTCTCCGAGTCCCGGAACATCGGCATCAGGCTGGCGTCCGGAGAGATCGTCGCGTTCATCGACGACGACGCCTATCCCGACCCGGGCTGGCTCGACCGCGCTCGTGCGAGGCCTTCGACTGGGGCGAGGTGGCGGCGGCCGGCGGCCCCGTCATCGGGCACACCGGATTCTGGTACCAGGTGCTGGTACTCGACGAGCGGACAGGTTCGGCAACTTCTGGACGGACTTTCGACCGTGCGTCAACCCCACGCGAGTTGCTCGCCGTTCCCCGGCTCGCAGGAGTTCACCTACACCATCGGGACCAACAGCTCGTTTCGGCGCAAGATCCTGGTCGAGTCGGAGGATTCGACGAAGAGTTCGAGTACTACCTCGACGAGACCGACCTGTGCTGCCGCATCACCGATGCCGGCTACGTCGTGGCGGCGCTCGACGACGGATTCGTGTACCACAAGTTTCTCCCCAGCGAGATCCGCGAGCGAAGCGACGTCATCAAGGACTGGTACCAGGTCCTGAAGAGCCGCTTCTACTTCGGCATGAAGCACGGCTTGAGGTCGGCCTCGTTCGCCCGAGGTGTGCGCGGAGCAGGCCAAGTTCGTGGACGAGACCCGGGCCAACGTCGAGCTGAATTTCGAAGCAGGGGTGCACGAGCCAGGAGACCCGGGACAAATTCGAGCGAGACGTCGCCGCCGCTTCGGACCTGGCGCTCGAGCTACGTACGTGAGCGGTCGGACGAAGGAGCGCCCGCCGGAGTGGTTCGGAACGGGCGACGCGCCCGTTCGTGCCGTTTCGCGACCAGGCAGGCCTCGGGGCGGCAAGCTCCATGTCTGCCTCCTCTCGCCAGGAGTACCCCCCGGCGCAGGTCAACGGCATCGGCCGAGTCGTGCACGCCCTGGCCACGGGACTGGCGAGACGAGGGCCACGTGGTCAGGGTGCTCACCACGGGAGAGGGGCATCCGCGAGTCGACCTCGAGGACGACGTCTGGGTCCACCGGGTGCTGCGGCGACACCGCATCCGCCCCCGGCGGACGTGGTCGTGCCCGACCACATCTGGGACTACTCCGCTTCCATGCTCGACGAGCTCCACCGGATCGAGGGGTTCCGGCCGATCGACATGGTCCAGGTGCCCGAACTGGGACTCCGAAGGGGTCGCCGCCGTTGCTCGAGGGTCGCTACCCCATCGTGGTCGGGCTGTACACGCCGCTGCGGACCGTGCTGAGAGTCGACCCCGCCGATGAGGACGAGAGCCGAGGCCGCGCCCGATCTGTTCACACAGCTCATCGACGTGGAGACCCTCGTCTACGAGCGGGCGGCCGGGTTCCTCGCATGCGGGCCGGCGATCGTGGAAGAGGTCGAGTCGGCAGTACGGCGTGGCCTTCGCACCCGACCGTCTCGGGCTGGTCGCCCACGGCCTGGCCGACGAGTCCGTGGGGTCGAGCAGGCACGCACCCGGGGACCGGACCGCCGCGCCTGCTCTTCGTCGGCCGGCTCGAGGCGCGCAAGGGCGTCGACACGCTCCTCGAGAGCGCCGTGCGTCGCTGGCCGCGTCCGGGGTCGACTTCGAGCTCCGGCTGGTGGGCGACGCCTCCCTCGGACGGGTCCGTCGGGGCTGACCTACCGGCGATCAATTCGAACGCGACCACCCCGAGCTCGGCGACCGGGTCTCGTTCCTCGGTCGGGTCGACGACGAGACCCTCCGCAGCGAGTACATGGCCTGCGACGTCTTCGTGGCGCCGTCGCAGCTTCGAATCGTTCGGGCTGATCCTGCTGGAGGCGATGATGTTCGCCAAGCCCGTCGTTGCGCACGGACATCGGAGGCATGCGCGAGATCATCAATGACGGCGTCTCAGGATTCCTGGTCCCTCCCGACGACGTCGGCGCACTCGCAGACGCACTCGGCCGTCTCGTCGAGTCGCCGGAGCTGCGCGCCAGGATCGGTCGAGGCGGCCGGGAGGCGTTCGCCCAGACGTTTCACACTGGACACGATGGCGGAGGGCGCCGAGCGGTTCTATGAGGCGATGGCGGAACTGCCCTCGTTGAGAATCGACGCCCGGGCCGTCTGATCAGCCTCACCCGGCCTTGCGTGCCGCGATGTGCACGCCGCCCGCCACCGGCTTGAGCTCGTCGTGCGACATGAGGCTGTCGAATTCCCGGAACTCCGAGCGGATACGGTCGAGCCGTTCCGGCGCGACCTTCTGCGTCAAGCCCGCTGCGTCGAGGAGCCAGGCAACGGTGTCCGAAAGAGGCCCGAACCAGTCTGACGGCAACGATCTCGCAGTCCTTGAAGAGCTCCCCGACCCCCCAAAGCGTCATGTTGAAGAAGTGGTACGGGACGGCGTGCAAGCGGCTGCAGGAAGGCGACCTCGGTGAGGACGATCCCGCCGGGTTTCGTGACCCGGAGCAGCTCCCTGGCGGCGGAGAACGGGTCCGCCACGTGCTCGAA
The DNA here is from genome assembly GCA_963730395.1 of uncultured Acidimicrobiaceae bacterium. Lineage (GTDB taxonomy): Bacteria > Actinomycetota > Acidimicrobiia > Acidimicrobiales > RAAP-2 > Bog-473. The sequence continues at coordinate 636,416 of CAVSSK010000021.1, forward strand.
CACCGCCTGGCTGTGAACGATGTCGAACGTCTCGTCCTGGAAGGGGAGGGCGTGAATGTCGCCGTAGACATCGGCGAGCTCGAACTTCACGTATTCGAAGTTGAGGTGGTTCCGCAGCACGCGCCGACGGTCTCCTCCCCCGATCTCGAGCACGAGTGCGTCATCCGGTGCCGAGGAAAGGTGGGACTCTATGAACGGACTGTAGGGGTTGCCATAGTTCAGGGGATCGGGAGGCCCGAAGCCCGGTAGGCCACGCGGACCGTACAGGACCAATTCCTCGAAGAGCGCCGCCGTTCCGCTCGATCCAGCCGGCGATGTCCCCCGGGTGGTGATCACCAGCTCGTGCGTCGTCAGTGGGACATCTGTCGCAGCGATCGCTGGGATGGTGAACGACCCCTCTGCCGCGAACAGATCGACTGACACCGCGAGGGTGTCGTCGAGAAAGACGTCGACGAACCCACCGTCCCCCTGGGTCCGCAGGCGTACGAGCGCGTCGGTGAAGTCCCCGGTGAACGAACAGGTGTCCCCGGTTTGCCCCGCCGAGTACAGGTAGAACGGTGGCGCATGGTGCCACCGTGACGAACGGGATATCTCGGGCGAATCTGCGTGCACGCGCCTCTCGAACACCGACTGGGATATCCGGCTCTTCGCGTTCCAAGTGGTCGGCTCATTGCGAGCATGGAAGTCGAATTTGAACTGGCGCACATCCGCCACGGACTGGTTGCAGTTCTGGCAATCGAGACGGCCCTCCTTCACCCGTCCGTCACCGCTCCGTACGAATGCGACGACGTTGAGATCGCCGTGGCACAACGGGCAGCACATGACCTCCGTCCAGTCCCGCGCCACCTCCGCCACGTCGCCGTCGAGCGCGGTCGAGGGGAGAAGGCTCATGGCTCGAGCATAATCAGGACAGTCTCCAGCAATGCCTCGCATGAGCCTGCGTCGGCTCCCTCAATCCGCTCGTGCGGGTAACGGGCGGTGTGGCCGCTACCTTGCCTGTGCGTCCGTTGTCGATTCACCTCGAGTATCGAGCAGGGACATGGCCAGCCCGTCGAGCATGTCGGTCTCGGATACGAGACAACGCTCGGCATGCAGGGTGTCGATGACGATGCGAAGGATGAGCGCTCCCCCTGCGATCACGTCTTCTCGCCCCGGCGTGATCGCCCGTCGCAGCGAACGCTCCGCCGTTGACTCGGAGGCGAGCACTTTGTACCAGTGGTCGACCGCGCTCAGGGAAAGGCACGCGTGATGGATCCGGAGTGGATCGTACTCCTCGAGTCCGAGTTCGAGCGCAGCCAGCGTGGTGACGGAGCCGGCCAGACCGATGAGGCGGATCCCCGGTGATCGCCAACCCGCGCCCGACGAGCTCGTTGAACCCGGCGCGGACCATGGAACGGACCTCCGACTCGGCCAAGAGCAGCTCGTCGCCCGTCGGAGGATCATGACGGAAGAACCGCTCAGATACGCGCACACATCCGACGTTCAGCGACGTGGCGCGCACCACACCCTGGTGTCCTACGGCGATCTCGGTTGACCCGCCTCCGATGTCCACGACGACATCGTCCAACTCTGTCGCTAGCCGAGCGAGCTCGTCGCACCAGCGTATGCGAGCTGGCCTTCTGTCTGTCCGTCCAGCAGCTCGGCGGGAGCACCGATGACGCCGGATGCCGCTCGAAGGAAGTCTGCTCCGTTGGTCGCGTCGCGTGTTGCCGAGGTGGCGACCAACCGGACTGCGGTCACGCCTGCCCGGTCGACCAGTCGCCGATATTCCGCGAGGACCGCAAGTGTGCGGTCGGTCGCATCCCTGGTGAGCACCCCGGTGGCGTCGACGCCTTCCCCGAGCCGGGTGATCCTCATGAGCCGGGTGTCGGTCGAGCCGTCGCCGTTGAGGATGAGCAGGCGCGTCGAGTTCGTCCCGCAATCCACTGCGGCGACTCTGTGCGCGCTCTCCGTCACGGCCCGGGTGGACAGGCCTCGAAAGGGCCTACGCAACGGGCGGCCTGGCCTCCTGGGCGCACCCCTTGGCCGTGGCCTGCCGTCCGCACGTTGGCAATCTATCTGGCCTGCTGCGGCGCCTGGCCGCGTTGGCGCAGGTGGTTGCCGACCTGCCACGATGCGCCGGTGGGGATATCCGACCGCCTGCTCATGGGCCCCGGGCCTTCGAACCCGTACCCGGAGGTGACCATGGCACTGGCCGGACCGGTGCTGGGCCACCTCGATCCGGAGTTCCTCTGCATGCTCGACGACACGAACGACCGGCTCCGTCGGGTGTTCCGCACGTCGAACGCCCTGACGCTGCCCGTCAGCGGGACCGGGTCGGCGGGCATGGAGGCCTCATTCGTGAACTTCGTGCGGCCGGCAGACACCGTCGTGGTCGGGGTCAACGGCGTCTTCGGCGAGCGCATGTGCGAGGTGGCGGGTCGCCACGGCGCCGAGGTCGTCCGTGTCGACGCCCCATGGGGCGAGCCGATCGACCCGCAACGGCTCCTGGCCGCCCACCCGGCGCCCGCGATCATCGCGGTGGTGCACGCCGAGACCTCGACGGGGGTGCGCAACGACATCGCACCACTCGGAAGCGGCAAGGGCGACGCACTGCTGCTGGTGGACATGGTCACCTCCCTGGGGGGCATCGAGGTCGCGGTCGACGAGTGGGAGGTGGACATCGCGTACAGCGGCACGCAGAAGTGCCTGGGAGTCCCTCCCGGCCTCGCCCCATTGACGGTCGCGCCACGCGCCTTGGGCCGGCTCGTCGAGCGCCCGTCGAGCTGGTACCTCGACCTCAACCTCCTGGCGCGCTACGTCAACGAGGGCTCCGGTGGGCGCGTCTACCACCACACGGCCCCGGTGGCCATGGTGGCCGCCCTGCATGCCGGCCTGGGAGCGCTGCTCGACGAGGGGCTCGAGGCCGGGCAGCTGCGTCACGCCGAGTGCGGCCGGCTGCTCCAGGACGGGCTGGTCGGCCTCGGGTTGGAGCTGCTCGTCGAGGCCGAGCACCGGCTGCCGCAGCTGACGACCGTACGGGTCCCAGCGGGAGTCGACGAGGCCACGTGCCGGCGGGAGCTCCTGTGCTCCTACGGGATCGAGATCGGGGCTGGGGCGGGACAGTTGGCGGGACAGGTCTGGCGCATCGGCTGCATGGGGCACACCGCGCGGAAGAGGAACGTGTTCGCGTTGCTCGGCGCCCTGAGGGAGGTGCTCGGACGATGAGCGCGGCCAGGGCGGTACGCCACGCACCGCTGGAACTGCGGGGCAGGCGGGTGCTCCTGCGCTCGCTGACCGAGGATGACTTCCCGGCATGGCACGAGGTGCGCACCCGGTGCGCCGACTGGCTGCTGCGCTGGGAGCCGCGGCCCAAGGGCGCCCCGGTCCCCTCGGAGGACCGCCCCAGCTTCGCGGCGCGGTGCGGCATCCGCGAGCGCGAGCGGCACCTCGGCACCGGCTACGGGTTCGGTATCTTCCTCGGTGAGCGCTTCGCCGGCGAAGTGACGCTGTCGTCCATCCAACGCGGGCCGTTCCAGAGCGCGTTCATCGGCTACTGGGTCGACGAGGCCCTGGCGGGCCGCGGGCTGGTGCCCGAAGCGGTCGTCGTGACGCTGCGTTTCGCCTTCGAGGCCATCTCGCTCCACCGGGTCGAGATCTCCATCATCCCCAGGAACCTGGCCAGTCGCCGTGTGGTCGAGAAGCTCGGGATCCGCGAGGAGGGGGTGGCGCTGCGCTTCCTCGAGATCGACGGCGTCTGGGAGGACCACGTGCGCTACGCGATCACGGCCGAGGAATGGGCTGCCCGCGAGCCGAACCTGGCTGCGGAGTGGCTCGACTGAACCTCAGCCGTCGTTGGCGTTCATCACCGACGGCGAATGGCGGAAGAACTGCTCGACGTCGTGCTCGTACGTGTACGACATGGGTGTGCGCCCCGATTGCCGGCGCAGCCGTAGCGCCCTGATGAACGTCCGCACCGCGCCGGCGCTCGTGGCGTTGTAGGTGAAGCCCGTGGCGGCGAACCGCCGCGTGTCCACCCCCCGCCCATAGCGAAGAAGGTCCTCGAGCTCTGCGGGCAGGTCGAACAGCCGCGCCAGAGGGCGGAGCCGCAAGGGGCTGTACGGCGAGAGGGGGACGAGCCGGGTCCCACAGATGCTGGCCACCTCACTCCAGGGGAGGCGACCGTCGGCCGCCACGTTGTAGAGGCCGGGGATGCTGCCCCGGGTCACATGAAGCAGCGCCCGTACGACGTCGTCCTCCTCCACGAACTGGAGCAGCGGGTCGAAGCCGAAGATGGCCGGGCACAGGGGCCGCGACAGGTTGCGGCTGATCGGCGTGGTCAGGTGCGTGCCCAGGACGTTGGCGAACCGCAGGACGGTCACCCGCGTGGCGGGATTGTCCTCCGAGAAGTCCCGGACCAGCCCCTCGGCCTCGACCAGCGCGCGTTCCACGCTGTTCTTCACGGGGCTCGTGCGCGGCGTGTCCTCGTGGAACGTGTTGGGATCGCTCGCCGCGGAGCCGTACACGAGGGTCGACGACTTCACCACGACGTGGCGCACCGACGAGCCGGCGGCTCCCGCGGCCGCCAGGAGGTTCATCGTGCCGATCACGTTGATCTCGTGCATGGCCCGCCTCGGCACCGTGGTCGAGTCCGTGATCATGAACGTGTGCAGGATCGTGTCGACCTGGGTCGCCTTCACGATCCGGTTGAGGATGGAGTAGGTCTGGTCCGCCCGGACGAATTCCGCCCGCTCGAAGGGCACCGAGGGCGCTCGGGCGCCCATGCCCAGGATCACTTCCATGCTGGGGTCGGTCTCGAGGGCCTGGATCATGCGCCCACCCCAGAAGGTGTCGGCACCCGTGACGAGCACGCGCCGGCTCATACCCGACTCAACCGAACCAGACACTGCGCCGGTCGCGCAGCATGTCGTACACAGCCTCTTGGAGCTGCGTGCGGACGAGCTCGGACTCTTCCATGATCCGGCTCTTCGAGTACCGCTCCTGGTCTGCCGGCACGTCGAAGCGGACCGGGTCGAGCACCCGCAGCTTGAATTTGGCCGGGAAGGGGGTCACGACGCCCAGCGGCCCGAAGGCCAACAGGTTGGCGGTGATCGGGAAGTAGGGGACACCGAGGGCCTTCGCCAGGGTGGGTAGCCGTAGGAGCACAGGCATGGCCTCCTCCGAACCGACCACGGCGATGGGGATCACGGGCACGCCGGCTCGCATGGCGATCTCGATGAAGCCGCCCCGCCCGAATCGCCGCAGCTGGTAGCGGTCCGTGAATGACTTCGAGGGGCCCTTGGTCCCCTCCGGGAAGACCAGCGCGAGCTCGTTCTGCTCCTTGAGCAGCCGGTACGCGTTGGCGGGACGGGCGGACACGCCCCCGGCGCGCGCCCACAGGGTCCCGAGGACGGGCACCGTGCGGAAGAAATAGTCGGCGAGCCCGTACACAGGGCGCCCGAGCTCCTTCTCGATCCCGTGCATGATCACCGGCGCGTCGGACGGGATCGCGCCGGCGTGGTTGGCCACGAGGAGGGCCCCGCCCTCGGTCGGGATCTTCTCGAGGCCCTCCCACTCGGCGCGGAACCACTTCGAGTAGATCGGCTCGTAGAGCGCGCGGGTCAGCGCCCTGGTGCGCTCGGACCGACCCCATTCGTCAACGTCGGACAGTCGAGTGTCGTCCTGGCCGTCGTCGTCCTCGGTGGGGATGCGGATCGGGACGATCGCCGTGGACCGGTTCTTCTCACCGACCACCGGACGCCCACTGCTCATCGGGCCATCGTAGTGACCACGCCGGCAGGGACTTCTTGGCCACGGCATCCTGCAGCGCGGGCCGGGGTGCACATCCATCCCCCCAGGTCACCGGGGCCACCGTCCTCTACGGGCGCGCCGCTCCGATGAGGCCCGCGTTCCAGATCGGCGAGTACGACACGGTCGACCCGGTGAACGGCGCCTGAATGACGGTTGCCGTCCCGTAGGGACCCGAGCCGGTGTACATCACGACGTGGTCGACCTGGTTGTCGCCGTCGAGGTTGTAATAGAAGAGCAGGTCACCGGGTTGGAGCGCATCGAGCGACACATGGGTCAGGGCGGGCCACTCCGTCTCGGTGGTGCGGGGGATGGACACGCCCGCCTGCGCCCAGGCCCACTGCACCAGACCCGAGCAGTCGAAGCCGACGCCGGGCTGCTCTCCGCCGAAGACGTAGGGCACGCCCAGCTGGGAGACCGCAGCCTGCACCGCGGCCATACCCGCCGCGCCACCCGAAGACGAGCCGCCGACCGGGCCGGTGTTACCGGACGCCTGGTTCGCGGCGTCGGTCGCCGCCGCACCGCTGGCCGATCCACCGACTGTGCCGGCGACGGTCGCCGCCGCCTGCGCCGCCGCCGTGGCCTGTTGCTGCTGGCGTTGGCTGGCCGCCTGCGCCGCGGCCGCTGCCTCCTGCTGGGCCTCTTGAATCGCGGCTTGCGCGACCTCCTGAGCGAGTTGGCCCTGCACCTGTCCCAGGGTTTGCTTCGTCGTCGCGGCCTCCTGCTCGTTGGCCTGTGCCAACGACTTGGCCTGCGCCGCTTCGGCCTGGGCCTGCGCCGCCACGTTCTGCTGCTGGACCTCTTCGTTCGTCAGGCGCGCCTCTGAGCTCTCCAGCGCCGCCTCGTCCTTGGTGAGGTTGCCCACGATCTGATCGGTGTACTGGTTGCGGGCCTGGTTGAGGGTCGCCGACGTCGAGAAGTAGGAGGTGAAGCCGGTCTGTGGTGTGCCGTAGACGTAGGCCGCGACGGCATCGGTCGAGACGTTCCGCTTGTCGACTTCGACCGCCGACTTCGCGTGGAGGAGGCTCGTGGCGAGCGAAGCGAGCGTGCTCTGCGCGTTCTGGAGGCTCTGGACCGCGGTGTTGTACTTGTCGTCGAGGATCGATGTCTGCTGCTCCTCGGTGGCCAACGTCGCCTCTATCTGGCTGACCTGTGACTGGGTCGCGTTGATCTGGGCCTGGTTCGGTGCCGGTCCAGGAAGGGTGGTCGAGGTCGTCGCGCCGGCATCCGCAGTGGCCACCGTGAAGAGCAGCGCGCCGATGAGCCCGGCGGCCATGGCCGCCCGGAAGGCTTGGGTCCCCCTGCGGACAGTGCCCCGACAATTCACTGCACCCACGGGGCAAGCGTAACGGGTGCGTGGTTGCAGAATCGGCACCCCGTCGTTTCGTTCGGGTTGCGGCCCGAGCTCGCGTGACGATCACGTTTGCCACGAACGGAGGGAGCCGAATCGACACGATTGACCTCGCCGTCCGCCATCCATAGGGTGCCGGTACATGAAGGGCGTCGTGTCGGTCGCTCAAGGTCGGCTCCGAGGTGTGTGGCGGGGTGATCTGTGGTCGTTCTCCGGCATCCCCTATGCACAGGCACCGGTGGGCGGCTTGCGGTGGCGACCACCGCTGCCGCCGCCGACGTGGAGCGAGATCAGGGATGCATCGACCTTCGGACCGATTGCACCGCAATCGGTCGCCACCCCCGGCATCACGAGCCCCTCCGACCCCGAGACGTCGGAGCCGCACAGTGAGGATTGCCTCTCGCTGAACATCTGGACGCCCGAGCTCCCCGCGACAGCGGCGCAGAAACCCGGGAGGGGCAGACCCGTCATGGTGTTCATCCACGGGGGCGGGTTCACCTCGGGCAGCGGTTCGGTGTTCTTGTACCGGGGCGGCAACCTGGTGCGCAATGGGGACGCCGTGGTGGTGACCATCAATTACAGGTTGGGCGCACTCGGTTTTCTCGGTCACCGCGACCTTGCCGGGCCGGACGGCCACGTCGGAAATTGGGGGATCCACGACCAGCTGTCCGCGTTGGCCTGGGTGCGCGACAACATCGCCGTCTTCGGCGGCGATCCGGGCAACGTCACCATCTTCGGCGAGTCGGCGGGGGCCTTCAGCGTCGCCATGCTGCTCGGCACGCCTGCCGCCTCCGGCCTCTTCCGCCGCGCCGCGGTGCAGAGTGGTGGCGTGCACGTGCACACGGTCGAGGACGCGGAGCGTTCGGCGGATCGTCTGGCGGCGGTGCTGGGTGTCGCATCGTGTACCAGGGAGTCGCTCGAACGAGTCCCGGCGTCCGAGCTCGTCGCCGCCACCGAGGAGATCGGGAGGCGTCGTCCGGATCCGGGGATGATCCCGCTGCCGTACCTCCCCGTGGTCGACGGCGTCCTCCTGCCCGAGCATCCGCTGACTGCAGTAGCGAAGGGATCGGCGGCCGGGATCGACCTGTTGATCGGCACCAACCGAGACGAGCTGACGCTCTTCGGGCTCGGGAATCCGGCGCTGCTCGCGCTCGACGAGGAGGGGGTGCAGCGGTGGGTCGCCAATGCCATTCCCGACGCGCCCGCCATCGAGGTGATCGACGCCTACCGGGGGGCTCGGCGTGCTCGCGCTGAGCAGGTGGATCCCAAGGACATCTGGGTCGCCGTGGGAACCGATGTCGTCTTCCGGTGGCCGAGCCTCCAGCTCGCCGCGGCGCACGTGGCCCGCGGCTCACGCGCCTTCGTCTACCTGTTCGACTGGGAGTCCCCGGCGTTCGGCGGGATGCTCGGCTCGTGCCACGCGCTCGAGCTTCCCTTCGTGTTCGGTGCGGTGCACCTGCCCGTGGTGCAGCTCTTCTCCGGCGGAGGGCCAGCCGTGACGGCGCTCTCCGATCAGATGCAGCGGGCGTGGCTCGCCTTTGCCGCTGGTGGGAGCCCGACGCACGACGGCATCGACGAGTGGGCCCCCTGGGACCCCGCGGGTCGCGCCACCATGATCTTCGGTGCGCAGACGGGCCTCGTGCAGGCGCCACGCAACGCCGAGCTCGCGGTCCTCGAGCGGCATCGCCCCCTCGTCTCGGGCGTGCCGGGTTAGTCGCTCTGCCCGGTCACGTTGTGGACACGACTGATGTGTGGTCTTCGTTGCCCGGGAGCAAATGGGCAGGCGCCGGCATCAGCGCCGCCCCTGAGGAGCCGCTTCAACCTGGAAGACGGCCCCCGGGGACCGTCAGGGAGCGCCGACGAGAGCCGCGACGCCTTGCCACTCGTCGAATCATTCGTTAGGGTGTGCCGGCTCTGCAACCAATCATAAGAGCAGATCAAAGTACTCTCCGGCTGTGAGGGACAGACGTCAGTTTGCAGAACTGCAAATCGCACAGCGCTAGGAGAAGGGTCGGCGAGAACTGCGTGATGTTGGTTGAGCCACACGCGACCGGTCAATCATATGGATATTGAGACCCCACCATGGTTCGCGGTCGCACACGATGGTCAGAATCCCAACTCGTAGAGCAGGTCGAACATTGGCTGTCGAACTTGGTTCACGAGCAATGACGACACGACTTGTCCCACTCCGACCGGGTTGGGACAGTTCGTCGAACACCGATCACCTTGGCACATGGGAGATCAGCTCCGGCGGCAGAGTCACGCCGCAGCTGCCCTGTCAGTCCGCTGCCCAGCCGAGGTCATCCTTCGCGTGAGTCCGCCTCGTCACGCCATAACTTCGCAGGGGACATCGACGTCGGGCGCGCGTCGTCCATGGCGTCTCATCAGGGCTTCGGCGGCATTGGTTGTTCGTGGTGATCCTCTTCGTGGCATTGGTGCTCAGGATCATCGTCACCTTGGCGTATCGACCTGTCCTCATGTTCCCCGATTCGATCGACTACCTCGCCCGCGCCAATGACCTCACACCCACGGCGTGGCACCCGCTCGGCTATCCGCTTTTTCTTCGACTCTTGCGCCCAATCGGTGACATCACGGCTGTAGCCGTGACGCAACATCTACTTGTTCTCGTCGATGGAGTGCTGCTGTACATCCTCCTCCTGCGCTTTGGCGTCAAGCGGCCGTTGGCCGCTTTAGGGGTAGCACCACTCCTATTCGATGCGTTCCAGCTCAACGCCGAACAGTGGGTGCTCTCGGAAGCGTGGTTCGAGAGCTTGGTGACGATCGGCCTGTTCGTACTCCTATGGAACGCGAAACCCTTGTTGTGGCAGTGTGCTGTCGCTGGCATTCTTTTGTCGCTGGCTGCGATCACACGGTTCGATGGAGCAATTCTTCTCCTGCCTGCCTTGGCGTATGTGCTCCTGCGGCGCGTCGGCATTTTGCGTGTGGTCACGTTGGTGCTCGCCGTTGGGCTGCCCATCGTTGCGTATGCAGGTTGGTACGACTCAGTGAACGGGCAATTCACGGTCACGGGGTATTCGGGTCTGTTCCTCTATGGCCGAATCTCCCAAATTGCTGAATGCAAGGGGCTTTCCCTTCCATCCTACGAACGGCCGCTTTGCCCGAGCCGGCCGCCAGTGGATCGACCGCCGGGCAATTGGTACGTGTCCTCCCTGTCCTCGCCGGCGCGCCTCTTGCGGTCCCATGACGGCAAGTCACCGAACTCGATCCTTATGAACTTCGATCTGACCATCATCGAACATCAGCCATTGGACTTGGCAAATCACACGTTCGACGACTACATCCGTCAGTTCCAGCCGACCCACCAAGTTCCGGCGAGTCTGGCGGAACCGAACACATTCTTCCAGATTGGCTATCCGTCACCCGATGTCATGTTTCTCTCCGGTTCAGAGGCCACATCCGCGATCAACGATTACTTTGGCGGGCCAGGTCTGAGCGCAAATGTGGGACTGGATCGGTTCCTTCGCGAGTACCAGAGGGTCGTCTACACATGGGGACCGTTGTTGGCGGCATCTCAAGTCCTAGGCCTCCTCGCAGTCGTAGGGGTCGGGAGGATCGCGTTCCTCAGGACGACGGGCTGAATGCCTCGTGTTGTGGAGTAGCGGAATATTGGTGTTCTTCTTCTCAGTGGCTTCATTTGAGTTCTCGTTCCGCTATCTCTTACCTACGCTATTCCTCATCCCTCCAAGTGCGGTTCTCGCGGCTGCGATGATATGGCCGCGGTTCCGATCGAAGGCTTGGTCGACACGTGGCTCAACTGATCCGACACCGGAGTCCGAATTGGCATCGGTTGCTGACGGGCCGGAGGGCGAGTTGCCCGCTCGTGACATACAGCCCGTGGATGCGTGATTTCGCCGTCTGTCAGATCGTCGACGCCTACGCTGATTCGATGCAAGGATGTGGCCCCGGAACCCCACGTTGAGAGACCCGCCCCTCCATGAGGAGGACCAGGAACACTTCGGGGAGAGCCCCTCTCCGATCGAACCGATCTACATTTGAGTGGCTGGAGGCGATTCGAGGCATGATGTCCGGGGCGACCGAGTCGCAGACAATTGGTCGGTGGAGCAAGCTGTTCGTTTCCGACCAGAACACAGTACGCTCGTTTTCGGTGGCCTCACGGTGGCGCAGAGACGCATGATCGAATCTCTTCCTCACGCGGTCTTTGGGTGGCGACTGTTGTGACGAGCCAGGCTGCAAGCCGGACCCCGTCTTGTCGAGACGAGCGCGGAGGCTCGAACGATCCGATCTTGTCCCATGGGAGGTTGAGCGCATGAACGCAAGGGGTCTGTTGGGTGACGACGAAGCCAAGGCCTTCGTTGCCGACTCGAACTTCGTCTGGCATCAGGCTTTTCACCTCAGCGACAACGTCGTTACACCGGGCGCGAATGATATCGAATGGCTCCTTGAACAGGTCGGCCTCGCACGTGAGCTTGAGGGTGCAACGCTCATTGACATTGGCACGACGAATGGCGGCGGTGCCTTCATCGCCGAACGACGGGGAGCGGAGCGAGTGGTTGCCGTCGATATCTACGGTCCGGATCGATTTGGCTTCGACCGCCTCAACGCCGCTCTCGGCGCGGGTGTCGATTTCGTACAGGGCACGATCTATCAGTTGCCTCAAATTCTAGGGGACGAGAAGTTTGATGAGGTTCTGTTCCTGGGCGTTCTCTATCACTTGCGTCACCCCTTGCTGGCGCTTGATGCACTCCGGCGACTGACAGGGCAACATCTCTATGTGGAGACTGCGGTATGGGGCGATCCTTCGGATCCTCCGATGGCCCGATATTTCCGCCATGATGAACTAGCGGGTGATAGCTCGAATTGGTTCGCACCAAACCTTTCTTGTCTCGTCGACTGGGTGGAATCATCAGGTTTCGTTGTCGACCGAGTTCGGCATTGGCCTGAAGATCATCCAACGCGAGCATGTGTTGCGGCACACCCCACAGCGGAACAACCGGAGTTCATCGGGCTGAGCTACGAAGTTCCTCTGACTGTGGTTCCCGACCCCGCGCTCTAGGACCATCGAGGGGGACAGGTCCAGGGCCTCTTCGTGGATTCTCGGGTCATACCGGCGAGATGTGAGTCTCCAGTCGCAGTTTGCGATGGGTTGGATCCGAGCGCATCAAAGGCGCAGTGGCTATTTGCGAGCGATCACCGCATACTCGCCCTGAGACCAACGGTCGAGTTCGAGTTGCCCGGTACCGTTCGGGAACAGAACCGTCGCTTCTGAGAAGCCTGCCACCAGGCAAAGCATCACCGCTACCTCGGGAAAGATTGGTACCCGGTGCGTCAGGTCCGTCCAAAACGACTTGAATGCCCGTACTGAGTGCGGGTTGACGGTCTCGGCTATGAATATGCCGCCCGATTGCAGCGCTCGATAGGCCTCTTCGTGAAAGCGAACCAATTGCGCATACTCAAGATGTTCGATTACCTGGGCCGAAAAGACGGCGCCGATCGATCCTTCCTCCTGCTGGTGAAGGTACGATATCCCGTCAGCCAGCAGAGTCTGTAAGCCTCTTGCTTGCCCGCGCTCGACCATCGACTGGTCGAGATCGACACCAAGGGACTTGACGCCGACCTCAGCGAGAAGATCCAGCATTTCGCCTCGGCCGCAGCCGACATCGATGACGGGATCATGGTCGACGAGGTAGGGAAGGTACACACGCTGTCGTTCCCGGATGAAGTCCTCCGTCCCGCGGAACACGTCCTCGAACCCAGCGTACGAGTGCGAGGGGCCCTGCTCACCAGCTTCATGGCGGTAACCGATGGCCGGCCGGCCGGCATCGTCCTGAGTCTCGAGGACCGAGGGATCGCTCATGTAGGGGATAGCACGCAATTGCAGGATCAGGTCGATCAACGAAGCACTGATCTCGTCAGACTGATCAGCAAGCGCGGAAATGCGAGCTTCTGTCGATGGTCGCAGTGACATCAGTGTCTCCAGCGCTCGACCGTGTTCGCCGAGGATGCGGCTGAGATCAGATCGGATGGACATTGAGGTCGATACGCTCCCCCCCACATTGGAGAGGAGACGCCTGTCGTTGGCTTCGAGGTTCTTGACCGCCTCTGCGAGGGCAACGTTGACGTGACGCTGGTGGTCGTCATGATGCCTCTGGGCTCGCAGGATGAGCCGACGATAGAACCGTGTGAATCTAGGCAACCTCTTCGATGTCATGTCAAGCGGGGGCCGCGAGCTCGCGAGGGCAAGAAGGCCCTCAGAGTTGATTCCCCCGGGCGGTGGAACATTCGTCGTGACGGCCTTCGTCGCGGGAGTGTGCGTCAACTCCGCTGTTCGTTGACGTTGGATGGCATCGAATCGCTGACGAACGAATTGAGCTCGCTGCTCGGTGGTGTGACTGGTGGCGACCGTCTGTTGAGCTCGGCGTCCGACCGCCTTTGCTTCGGTCCGGTGTTCGTGGACGTAACGCATCAACCGCGCTGCTTCATCGAGATCCGGTTCTGCCCACGTTGCACCTTCAGGGTAGGGCGAGCAGCCGGCTGGCACCGTACCCTCGCTCCAGCTGACCAAATAGGCGGTGTCGGCGCTCATGAAGTCGAGATTGCCCGAATAGGCCGTCGCAATCACCGGCTTGCCTAGGGCCATTGCCTCGGCCATGGTGAGGCCGAAGCCCTCGCTGCGGTGGAGTGACACATAGCAATCGGCAACGTTCACGAGCGCCGCAAGCTTGTCGGCGTCCAGATACCGGTCGATCAGCATGATGTCGGGTCGGTCGGCGACAGCGAGCCGCAGGCGTTCGAGATCCGGCACGCGCTGGTCTCCATTGATGACTTTAAGGACGAGTGTTGCACCATCACCCACCGCGAACGCCCTTGAGTAGGCATCGACGAGCCCAAGGGGGTTCTTGCGCTCGAGGACGCTGAGGAGGTCGAAGCAGAACAGGAAGAGGGTGCGGTCTTCTGGAAGTCCCAGCGCAGTTCTGTCGATCGATTGCGGGACCTGCGGAGACACGATCGGATGTGGAACGGCGAACACCGGCTTAGAGGTCACGGCTGCAATAGCGGCACGAGTGAACTCCGAAACCGCCCAGACCTCGTCGACAAGATCCAACGCACCATGGAACTGCTCGGGAAAAACCTCCAATTCCCAGGCCCACTGGCCGATCGTGTAGCGGCCAGCAAAGAAGCCCGGTCCGACCTGGCTCGCGAAGGTCGGCAGCTGGTCGGCGTTGACGCACACGATGTTGACATCGAAACCGCGCCGTTCGTCGTTCTCATTTCCCTCGAAAACATGGTTCTGCCGACTAGTGGTCGTCGTATTGACCAGCGTTGTGTAAGGAATGTTCGTGGTCTCGAGCGCTTCGGCGAGGAGCCTCGCTCCCTGGCCCACGCCCAACTCGGCTCGCAGGTACCCGACAAGCATCACGCCCGGGTGGAGATGGCCGGGAGGTTCCCAGTCAGTCAGCGTCAGACGCCCTGCGTCGCGAGAACCGAGCGAGCCAAGCGCAATTTCAGGGGGCAGGGCCAGCATCTGATGAATCCGACCCTCGGCGGCATTCACCTGCAGCCAGTCGAGGAACCTCTGACGGTCATGACCCTGGGGGTCATGGAATTGGTGATGGAGATCGGGCCGTCGCCCGAAGAGCCTCACTTGATAGAGGGTGAGGTGACCCGGATCGCCGGGCGTACCGGGCGGTTGGTTGAGGAGGCGCAGTACGGCTTCTGCCCCATCGGTCTCAAACGGATCCGGAGGCGGTGGTCCTGCACCCCGTTCGGCATCAGCGAGCCATTCACGGTAGAGCTCACGGATAATCGGATCGAACGTGACACCATTGGCCATGCGGTCAAGGCCGTAAGGATGGGAGTCATCGACCCCAAATCCGCTTGCTATCAACAAATCACCGTACTCATCGCAGATTCGTCGTATGACGGGTCGTTCACTGAGGAGTATCCGAGGGTTCTCCGTTGTCTGGTGTTTGCTCAGGAGATGGCGCTCACGTGGGCTGTAACCACTGAAGTGGAAGAACTTCAACGGACTGCCATCGATGTGGTAGGACTGCCCGTTGAAACTCACGTCACGGTGATCGAGGTTCCAGTAGGCAACATTGCAAGTGGGGTCTCGAAGAATCTTGCAATCGAATATCCCGGGGACGAAGTCAACCCACCGCTGATCGACGAACCGCATGTTGCCGGGGTCGACGACGCACTCCCTGCGTAACCGATGCATCCAGAATTGTAGGAATGGTGCGGCGTCGTGACCGACACCGATAAAGCCGAGGTTGTACATTCCAGATGCCAATATTGCCGTTTCGCTGGTCATCTTCCCATCGCGTGGCATGGGGGCGGTGACATGGGGTGTGAGCACGATGCCATGCTCTTCAGCCAGGTGGGAAAGCTCGTGCAAAGAGTGGAATACCTGAATATCCGGGTCGAGATAGAGGACTGACGATGTGCCCCGCCGCAACAGGGCGTGCAAGAGCCACGGCTTGACGGCTGTGGCGAACTCCATGACCGAGTAAGAGGCCGCCATGTGGTGCAGCTCGGCCGGCTCGATCTCCAGGTCGGCGAGATGCAGCACCTCGAAAGGTTCTGTGCCACTGTCCAGCTCGCTGAGAGGGTCATCGAGGACGAGGACGAACATGCGGCCGGCCGGGTGATACGAGAGGAAGCTTGTTGCCAGCACCCGGGCCGCAGGAAGGTAATTGCGGGCGATGATGGTGCAGGCCCACACGCCGTGCTTGAGAGAGGTGGTGCGATCTGGTGACACGCCCTCAGGATAATCGAAACGCACTTCGAGTCCGGGAGCCCCTTGAAGCGATCGATTGGTCGAGCAGTTCCACCAATCGGGTTACAACCCCTTATCAAATGTCGGTGGATGGCCGCATCCGTCGATCATGAGCCAATGGGGACGAGCAGAACGTCACGGAGCTCGTTCTGGCCCCCCCAACCTTGTCGGTGCGACTTGGTGCTCAATCATCCCGAGCATCCTGCGAATGGTCGACGCCTGCGTGAGGTCTCCCGCGGCGGCGGTGTCCAGGCCGTGACGCAGCTCCTCGGGAAGGCCCGGGTACAACAGGTGCACCAGCTCGTCGTATGTAAGGCCCCGTACCGCCAATGTGCCGCCCTACGGGTGCACGAGACGATTGCGCAGTGGCTTGAGCCTGTTCTTGACTGTGCGCCGCCAGCCTTCGTCCTGGTGGTCCATGCTCGGCCACGGCACCCGCGATCGCGCGATCTACCCGGCCAGCCGGACTATTCGCACCTCGGAGAATCATCCGGGATGCTCATGGATTTGGATGGCTGGAGGGCTCGCTGTGTGGTCGACGCGCTGGTGACCGCGCAGATTCGTGCGGCTCCGATGTCACGCGAAGATTCCGGGCGCGAAATTGTGGGGGCGGAGGGATTCGAACCCTCACTGTGGACGGTTTAAGCGCCCTGCCTCTGCCTGTTGGGCTACGCCCCCGTTCACGACAAGCTCTACAAACTGCTTGATCACCTGTTGGCCACCGCAGGAGACGGTGCCACCGCCATGCACAACCGCAGCGCTTGGGGAGGTGCTCGCCAGACATATGGCACAGTCCCTTCGATCCCGACTCGACGCTGGGGTGCACACGATTTCCTGATCGAACCAGATTCTTTGGACGCAAGCTCGGGCGTCATGGGCCGTGCCTTCATCATCACAGCGGCATAGGTCCAACTTCAATACCGTCCCTTTCGGGTTCGGTCAGTGGCAAATCAACCCTATCCGCAACGATCAATTGGGCCGTGGACCTCGATCGTGATCGTACGCTGGCTCGTGTCGGGCCCCGGCCGCTCTGTCGAAGATGATCCGAGACTCCTGAGCTGCGGCCCGATCGTCCGAAATCTGACCCACGCTGGGGACATGTGGGCGACCGTTCCGTGAAGTGCCTCACAGTGGGATCGAAATCGCAGTTCTGGGACCCGTCACGGTTCGTGGCTCCCCACAACCCTTTCGTCGCTCGGCCGCCCTCGATCTCGTGGTGTACCTCGCCTTCCACCGGCGCGCCGTGCGCCACGCCGAGTGGTCGCTGGCGATTTGGCCCGATCGGGCGGTCGCGCTCTCCACCGTGCACTCGACGTGCTCGGATTGTCGGAGGGCGCTGGGCAGGGCACGTGACGGGTCGCTGCTCCTCCCTCGTGGGGTGCGACTCCAGCTGCACGACACCGTGACGACCGATGTCGAGCACTTCGCCTCGCTGACCGAGTCGGGCGACTGCCGCTCGTCGAGGCCATGCACCTGGTTCGAGGCCCACTCTTCGAGGGGCTGCGCCGCACCGACTGGGCCGTCTTCGACGGGACCCAATCGCAGATCGAGTCGTTGGTGGTTCGTACAGCGCTCGCGTGGCGCCGAGGAGCTATCGGAGCGAGGCCGTGGCGAAGAGGCGGAGTGGGTGGTCCGCCAGGCGCTCCGGGTGAGTCCCTACGACGAGCGCCTGTACCGCTCGTTGCTGCGCGCCACCGCCACCGAGGGCAATCGCGTCGGGCTGCGCTCGACGATGGCCGAGCTGCTGACTCTGGCCGGAGAGGGCGAACGTCACGGCGAGCGGTTCCCCGGAGTCGTCCGTGGCGACGAATCCGGGCTCGAGTGCCTCCATCCCCGGACGACGGCCCTCTACCGTGGCCTGCTGCAGGGCTCGCCTGCCGCCGGAGGGCACCCCGCCAGGCTGTAGGGTTGCCTCCCGCCATGGCGAGAAGCTCCTCTGGGAAGTCGGTAGCCCGCGCCGCCGCAACAGGCGGTGGTGCCACCTATCGCGGGCAGATGCCGGTCAATTGGTACGCCGCGCTGGCGATCATCGTGCTCATCGGGATCGGGTCGGTCGCCCTCGCCAAGTACCACTACAACCAGACCCCGACAGTGGTCGAACCCACGACGAACACCACATGGCACGCCGCGCTCGGCCTTCGACATCTGCGGGACGACCCAGCCGGCGCTCCCTCCCTCCCCGACCGGCGCGACCACCGGCTTGACGACGACCGGGAGCGGCGTCCTGCTGATCGCCCCCAAGACCGCGAGCGAGGCGGGCAACAACGCGACCCTGGGCAAGTTCGCATCGGAGTACGCGGGCCTCACGTTGACGAACACGACCCTGAAGTACCCGTCGGCCAAGGTGCCGACGTACACGAACGGTCAGAAGTGCGCGGCCGGTACCCCCGACGCCGGCAAGGTGGGTGAGGTGCAGGCCCGCTGGTGGGTGCTGGGCACCACGACGCAGAAGAACGGCGAGCAGCAGGTGACCGGGGGTCTCACCACCCTCAAGCCCGCCAACCTCAAGCTCCTCAACCGCCAGCTGATCACCGTCGGCTTCGTGCCGGCCAACACGTCGCTTCCCAAGCCGACCTCGGCGATCTCGCCTCTGCTGCAGGTGCTGGCCGGCAACCAGCCCGTCGCCACGACGACGACGGCCCCGGCCGGTGCAACCTCGACGACGTTGCCCAGCCTTTCGACCACCACTGTCCCAGCCGCGACGACGACGACGAAACCCTCGTCAACCACGACGACGAAGTAATGAAGGCGGTTGTCCTCGTCGGTGGCGAGGGGACGCGGTTGCGCCCCCTGACGCTCTCGACACCCAAACAGATGTTGCCTATCGTCGGTGTCCCCATGATCGAGCGCGTGCTGGGCCAGCTCGCCTCCCACGGCGTCGACGAGGCGGTCCTGTCTCTGGGCTACCTCCCCGACGCCTTCATCGAGACGTATCCCGACGGGAGCGCTGCAGGAGTCCGGCTGACCTACGCCGTCGAGCCGGAACCGCTCGACACGGCCGGTGCCGTCCGCTTCGCCGCCACGTTCGCCGGCATCGCCGAGACCTTCGTGGTGGTCAACGGCGACGTCCTCACGGACCTGGACCTGACGAGCCTCGTGGCCTTTCACCGCGAGCGAGGGGCCGAGGGGACGATCGCCCTGCACCCGGTCGCCGACCCCTCCGCGTTCGGTGTCGTGCCCACCGACGAGGAAGGGCGGGTGACCGCCTTCGTCGAGAAGCCTCCCCGCGACGAGGCCCCGACCAACGAGATCAACGCGGGCACTTACGTGCTCGAGGCATCGGTCCTGGGCCGGATCCCCGAGGGCGGCCGGGTGTCGATCGAGCGGGAGACCTTCCCCGCCATGGTGCGCGATCGGGGCCTGTTCGCCCGTTCCGACGGTGGCTACTGGCTGGATACGGGGACCCCTTCGGCCTACCTGGACGCGAACTTCGACTACGTCAACGGGAAGCGCGGCCCTCTCGTCGTCCCCGAGCTCCGAGAGAAGAGCCAGGGGATCCTGGTGGAGGGCGAGAGCGAGCTCGAAGGCGAGGTGGTGGGCCCCGCGGTCGTCTTCGCCGGTTGCCTGGTGGAGCCCGGCGCCCGGGTCGAGCGGAGCATTCTGGGTCCCGGTTCGGTCGTGTCTGCCGGTGCCGTGGTCGCCGACTCCGTGCTCATGGCGGGCTGCCACGTGGCGGCGGACGCCAAGGTGTCCGGCTCGGTCATGGGCCCGCGCTCCATCGTTGGCCAGCGGGCGGACGTCAGGCCGGTCTCGGTGCTCGGCGCCGACGCAGTCGTCTCTTCGGGGACGCTGGTCGACGGCGAGCGGGTCTCGGGCTAAGAAGTCTCATGCGCACGATGGTGACGGGAGGGGCCGGGTTCATCGGGTCGACCCTGGTCGACCGCCTGCTGGTCGAGGGTCACGAGGTCGACGTCGTCGACGACTTCTCCACGGGATCGCTGTCGAACCTCGCCGAGGCGCGCGGCAGTGCGGGCCGGGCGCTCACCATCCACCATCTCGACATCACCGCGCCGGCCGTGGTCGAGCTCATGGCACGCCGGCGGCCCGAGCTCGTGTTCCACCTGGCTGCACAGGCCGACGTGCGGGTCTCGGTGGCCCGCCCGGCCTTCGACGCCACGGTGAACATCGTCGGCTCCATCAACGTCCTGGAGGGAGCCCGCCAGGCCGAGACGGAGCGCGTCGTGTTCGCGGCGAGTGGCGGCACGCTCTACGGAGAGCCCACGCCTGAGGACCTGCCCGTGCGCGAATCGCACCCCCAGCAACCGCTCTCGCCCTATGGCGTGGCCAAGAAGTCCGTGATCGACTATCTGGTGGCCTACCGGGAGCTGCACGCACTCGAGTTCTGCGCACTGGCGCTGGCCAACGTCTACGGGCCCCGCCAGGATCCCCACGGCGAGGCGGGTGTCGTCTCCATCTTCGCCGAGCGCATCCTGCGCGGCCAACCCGTGACCGTCTTCGGTGACGGCGAGCAGACGCGGGACTTCGTCTTCGTCGACGACGTCGTCGACGCCTTCGTCCGCGCCGCGACGCGCGGCGGCGGCCTCGTGTGCAACGTCGGCACGGGCCGTGAGACATCCGTCAACGAGCTGCTCACCACCATGGCACAGCAGGCGGGGAAGGAGGTGACCCCGGTGCTGGCGCCGCTCCGGCCCGGCGAGCTGCTGCGATCGAGCCTCGACATCGAGCGCGCCGCCATCCAGCTGGGCTGGCGCCCCTGGACCGAGCTGGCCGACGGGACGCGCGCCGTGCTCGAGCACGTGGGCGGCCGCCTCAGCTGAGAAGGATCACCGGAAGAGGTCCTCGTCCGGTGGCCGGACGACCTCGGCCCTCACCGAGGCCGGGCGCAACCAGGTCTCGGGCACCCCGCGCACGACCGCGACCGGGACGCCACGATCCTTGCCCATGACGAGCTCGGCCGCCGAGGCGATCTCGTCGGCGACACAGACCTCGGTGGCGACGAGCTCGCGGCCCCCGGCGTCGCGGGTGCCGCGCAGGTCGACGACGGCCGCCACGCCGGCGCACCCGATCGCCACGTCGGTGACGCCGCGCCGCCACGGCCGGCCGAAGGTGTCCGAGACGATCACCCCCACCTCGACGCCGAGCGCGTTGAGCAGGCCGGCCCGGATTCGCCGCGCCGAGCGGTCGGGATCGTCGGGGAGCAGCGCGGCCGTGCCGTCCGCCACATTGGACAGGTCGACGCCGGCATTGGCGCAGACGAAGCCGTGCCGCGTCTCGCTGATCACGAGGTCCCCCCGGCGGCGCAGCACGCGCACGGACTCCCGCGTCACCAGTGCCAGCTTGGCGTCGGGGTCGGCATGGTCGACGGCGACGAGCTTGCCCTCGGCCTTCGACACGATCTTCTGGGTGACGACCACGACGTCCCCGCCACGCAACCCGAGGCCGCCCGACCGCGCGGGCGCCACCGCCTCGGCGATCAGTCCAGCCAGGTCGGCCCCTGGCACCACCTCGCCGATGCCGCTGACCGGGACCACCAGCAGGCCCTCAGCCTCGGGCATCGAGCACCACCCGGGCCAGGTCGGCCGCCCGTTGGGGCGAGGTCATGACGGTGGGGGTGACGACGCAGCGGACGCCCTGGGCCTCCACATCGGCGACGCGGGCGGCGTCGGCCGTGTCCACGACGAGCGTGGCGACCCACGGCGCGTACAGCTTGGCCACCCCGACCACGGACGCCTCCGTCCCGAGCTCGGCCATGAGCCGGTCGGCGGGGCCTTTGAGTGCGCTCCCTGCGACGATCGGCGAGACGGCGACGACCCGGTCCCGACGGGCGACCAGCGCCTCGCGCACGCCGGGCACGGCCAGCAAGGGAGCGATGGAGACGACCGGATTGGACGGGCAGACCACGATCGTGTCCGCCTGCTCGAGGGACTCCATCACCCCCGGCGCCGGGCGGGCGGCGGCCTCCCCTTCGAAGCGGACGCCACGGACGACCACGTCGTGGCGGAGGCGGACGAAGTAGTCCTGGAAGCCGACCTCGGTCCCGCCGGGGCCCAACGGGCTGGTCTCGGCCAGGGTCACCCGGGTGCCCAGCGGGTCGTCGGTCACCGGCAGCAGGCGCACCGCCACGTTCCGCGCACGGCACAACGCCGCGGTCACCGCGCTCAGCGGCTCGCCGGCGCGCAGCCGGCCCGTTCGGAACAGGTGGGTCGCCAGGTCGCGATCACCCAGCCGGAACCAGTCCTCGCCTCCGAGCCGAGCCAGCTCGTCCATGACCGCCCAACTCTCCCCGGCGATGCCCCAGCCCGTCTTCTTGTTGTCCATCGCGGCCAGGGTGTAGGTGACGGTGTCGAGGTCGGGGCTGATGTGCAGGCCGTGCAGGACCATGTCGTCCCCGACGTTGACGATCGCAGTGATGTCGGCCGGTGGGACGACGCGCACGAGCCCCGAGAGCATCCGAGCGGCCCCGACGCCGCCGCACAGGGCCACCAGCACGCTGCGAGCATAGGAGCGCCGGACCGGCCGGCCTGCCGGTGGTCCCTGGTACCATCGCCGCCCGCCATGCCAAAGCGCATCCCCTCGGATCGACACGCAACGGTCGTGTCCGTCCTGCGGGAGGCGGCACGGGTCAATGGCGACGTGGAGGCCTACGTCGAGCCCGTCGGCCCGGCAGGGCGGCGCTCGCTCACCTTCGCCGAATGGGATCGCGCCGCCGACGGAGTGGCGGCGGAGCTGGCCCGCCGTGGCGTGGTCAAGGGCGACGTCGTGTGCCTGCTCATGCCCTCGTCCATCGACTACGCGGTGCTCTACGCGGCGCTGCTCCGACTCGGTGCCGTCACGTCGGGGATCAACCCCCGCATGGGCAGCGGGGAGGTGGCCTCCGTGGTCGAGCGCGCCGCCCCGGTGCTCATCGTGGTCGATCGGGAGGTGGCTCGTCCCTCCGCCGCCGGGATGGTGGACGTCGTGGAGCGGGCCGAGGTCCGGTCCTGGTGGGCCGCCGAGCCACCGCGGGAGTGGCCCGAGCTGGCACGCGACGACGCGGTGGCTCTGGTCTGGACCAGCGGGACGACGGGGCAGCCCAAGGGGGCGCTCTTCGACCATGCCAACCTGGCCGCCGTGGCGGAGGGCACCGACGTGCTCAGCCGGCCGGGGGACAGGAGGCTCTCGCCCTTGCCCTTCGCACACGTGGCGTACATGACGCGGGCGTGGGACGAAATCGCCAACGCCGTGACGACGATCATCACGCCGACGCCGTGGCGGGCCGACGAGGCCGTCCGCATCATGGCCGACGAGCGGGTCACGGTGGGCCAGGGGGTGCCGACGCAGTGGGCACTGATGCTGGCCAGCGAGGAGCTCGGGCACGCCGATCTGGGCGCGCTGCGCATCGTCTCGACCGGCGCGGCGCGGACGACGCCGTCAATGGTGGCCGAGATGCGCGAGCGGTTCGGCGTCCCGGTGGTGGTGCGCTACACCTCGACCGAGGCCTCGCTCGGCACCGGGACGACGCTGGAATCGTCGGACGAAGAGGTGGCGACCACGGTGGGACGGCCCGTGCCCGGGGTCGAGTTGGCAATCGTCGACGACGAGCGACGGCCCGTTGTCGCCGGGACGGTCGGCCGGGTCATGCTGCGCTCCCCGGCCACCATGCGCGGGTACTGGGGCCGCGGCCCGGGCCGGGGGCGCAGCGTGAGGGACCTCATCGACACCACGGCCACCGCCTCGGTCCTCGGTGCCGACGGCTGGCTGACCACGGGCGACTTCGGCCTCCTCACCCCCGAGGGGAACCTCCAGCTGTCGGGCCGGGCCCACGAGCGCTACATCCGGGGGGGCTACAACGTCTATCCGGCGGAGGTCGAGGAGGTGCTTTCCTCACACCCGTCCGTCGCCAGGGCCGCAGTCGTCGGCGCACCCGACGACGTCCTCGGGGAGATCGGTGTGGCGGTTGTCGTGGCGAAGGAGGGCACGATGCCGGACCTCGGCGCGCTGCGGGCGCACTGTGCGGCGCAGCTGTCGGACTACAAGGCCCCGGACGCGCTCGTGGTGGTCGACGAGCTGCCACTGACCCCGATGATGAAGATCGACACGGGCCGGCTCGCCACCCTCGCCGCGCAGGGGGCCGAGGAGCGGCGGTCTCTGCGGGAGCGGAATCGTGGCGTCGCCCCCGGGGTGCTAGGCAGTGGCCCCATCGGACAGGCCGGCGAGAAGGAGCGTGCATGAGCCCCACCACGAGAGTCGGGGAGTCGGATCCCACCCGCGGGACCGCCCCGGAGTCGATCTCGCCCGGCCGCTACGCCGGGCGGGTGGCCGTGGTCACCGGTGCGGGATCGGGCATCGGCCGGGCCACGGCGCGCCGGCTCGCGGCCGAGGGCGCCGCGGTGGCCTGCCTCGACCTCGCCGGCGACGCCATCGATGCCGTGGCGGCCGAGATCGACCAGGAGGCCGCCGACGCCGGTGGGCGCGCCATCGCGGTGCAGTGCGACGTCACCGATGAGGACGCGGTCGCCGCGGCGGTGTCGCAGGCACGCGAGGAGCTGGGCCACATCACCAATCTCTGCAACATCGCGGGCATCGGCGGGTTCTCCCACACACCAGAGCAGTCGCTGGAGGGATGGGACAGGATCATCGCCGTCAACCTGACGGGGACGTTCCTCATGTGCCGCGCCGTGCTGCCCAGCATGATCGAGCACGGTGGCGCCATCGTCAACACCGTGTCGACGGCGGGCATGAAGGGCCAGCCGTATTCGGCGGCCTACTGCGCGTCGAAGGGGGGAGTGCGGCTCCTCACGATGGCCCTCGCCGTCGAGTACATGGCGCGCGGCGTTCGCGTCAACGCTGTGGCTCCGGGCGGGGTGGACACTCCGATCATCCACAACTTCGGCCCTCCCGCGGATGCGGACTGGAAGCTGATCGAGCGGCTCATGACCCCGATCGGCTTCGCCTACCCGCATGAGATCGCCGGGGCATTCGCCTACCTCGGGTCGCACGAGGCGGACTACGTCACCGGGGCGATCCTCTCCATCGACGGGGCGATCACGACCTGAGCCGCGACACCAAGTCCCGTGGCGCCGAGGGCGCGCGCCTGCGCGTCGCGCTCGATGCGACGCCGTTGCTCGGGCTCCCCACCGGCATCGGAGCCTTCTGCCACGGCGCGCTGGGGGCGCTGGCGGCACGTCCCGGCCTCGATGTCCGGGCCTATGCCGTGAGCTGGCGGCGGCGCGGACTGATCCGCGACCGGCTGCCCGCCGGGGTGACGGCGCACCAACGGCCCATGCCGGCCCGGCCTCTCCACGCCCTGTGGGCCCGCGGCAACGCACCACCGCTGGATTGGTTCATCGGCGCCACCGACGTCGTGCACGGGACGAACTTCGTCGTGCCCCCGACCGGGCGTGCCGCCGCCGTCGTCTCGGTGCACGACCTGACGCCGCTCCACCACCCCGAGCTGTGCAACGAGGCGACCCTGGCCTACCCCGGGTTGATCCGCCGCGCCCTGGGGCGGGGCTCGTGGGTCCATGCCGACTCCGCCTTCGTCGCCGCTGAGGTCGTCGACGCGTTCGGGGCCGACCCGGCGCGGGTGCGCGTCGTCAGCCCCGGCATCCCCGAGTTGCCCACCCTCACGGAGGCCGAGAGGCGGCGCGTGCTGGCCCGGCTGCTGCCGCCCGTGACCGGCCGCTACGTCCTGGCCGTCGGGACGGCCGAGCCGCGCAAGGACCTGCCGGGGCTGGTGCGAGCCTTCGGCGAGGTGGCGGCCCGCCACGGCGACGTCTCCCTCGTGCTGGCCGGGCCGCCCGGCTGGGGCGAGGATCGGCTGGCCGCCGCCATCGTCGGGTCGCCTGCCCTCGACCGGATCGTGCGCACGGGGTGGGTCGAGGAGCCCGACCTGGCCGCTCTGCTGGCGGGGGCCAGCGTCCTGGCCTACCCGTCGCTCTACGAGGGTTTCGGCTTCCCGCCGCTGCAGGCGATGCGGGCCGGCGTGCCGGTGGTGGCCAGCCGGGCCGGCTCGCTGCCCGAGGTGCTCGGGGACGGTGCCCGCCTGGTCGACCCGGGCGACCATGACGGCCTGGTCGCAGCGCTCGACGCGTGCGTCTCGGACGAGTCGCTGCGCGCCAGGCTGACGGAAGCGGGTGCCGCCTGGTCGGCCCGCTTCTCGTGGGAGCGCTGCGGCACGGGCCTCGAGGAGCTCTACCGCGACGCGGCGGGTGGTGGCGGTGGCTGAGTGGGCGCCCACCTCGGTGCTCCTGGCCGTCGAGCAGCTCCGTCGGCGGGTGCCCGGCGGCATCGGCGCCTACGCGAGCGGGCTCCTCGGTGGGCTGGCGGTGTGCGCCGCCGAGGGCGACCGGGTCGAACTGACGCTCCTGGCCAGCCGCGCGCCGGGCCCCGATGACCCGCTGGCGGCCTTCGGCCTGCCGGTGAGGTCCTCACTGCTGCCCGGGCCACTCCTGACGCGGGCCTGGGACCACGGAGTGCGCCATGCACCCGAGGGCTTCGACGTCGTGCACTCGGTCTCGATGGCGGCGCCCCCGCTACGACGGACCAGCCGCAGCCGCCTCGTGGTGACCGTGCACGACGTCGCCTGGCGACGCCATCCCGACGCCACGACACCACGCGGCCGGCGATGGCACGAGGCCGCCCTGCTCCGCGCCCACGAGCACGGCGCTGACATCGTCGTGCCGTCCCGACTGGTGGCCGCCGACGTGGTGGCCTCCGGCATCGACGCGACGCGGATCAGCGTCGTGCCCGGCGGCGCGGACCACCTCCCCGACCCCGACCCGGCGGCCACGGACGCGCTCCTGGCCCGAGTGGGCGTGTCGGGCGAGTACCTCCTCACCGTGGGCACGCTCGAGCCCCGCAAGAACGTGGACCGCCTGGTGCAGGCGTTCCGCCAGGTCCGGCCGTCGCTGCCGGGGCCCTGGCCCCTGGTGATCGTGGGTCCGGCGGGGTGGGGCCCCGAGCCCTCGATGCGGCACGAGACCGACGGCATCGTGTTCACGGGCGCCCTCCCCGCTCCCGTGCTCGCCGAGCTCTACCGGCGCGCCCGCGCCTTCGCCTACGTGCCGCTGACCGAGGGCTACGGGCTGCCGCCCCTCGAGGCCATGCGGGTCGGCACGCCGACGCTGGTGGCCAACGAGGTGCCGAGCGTGCACGACCTGGGCGAGGCCGGGCCGGCCGCCGCCCTGGTCGTCGACCCGCTCGACGTCGGCGACATCGCGGCCGGCCTCGCCGTGGTCCTCTCCGACGACGCCGTGCGGGCCGACCTCGCGGTGCGGGGGGCGGCCTACGCCCGTACCAGGACCTGGCATGCCGCCGCCCGCGCCCAGATCGAAGTGTGGAGGGCGCTGCGGTGAGCCAGCCACTCGCTCTCACGCTGGACGTCTCGGCCGTGCCGGAGCGCCCCGGCGGAGCCGGCTACTACACGCTGGCCCTTGCGGGCGGCCTCTCGGCGCGCGACGACGTCGACGTCACGCTGATCGCACGCCGCGGCGACGAGGGGCGCTGGGACGAAGTGGCGGGCGGGGCGGTCGTCCGGGCCGCGGTCCCCGCCTCGAGGCCGGGCCGCCTCGCCTTCGAGCAGCTCGGCCTCGCCTCCGTGCTCCGCTCGGTTGGCGCCCGGGTCCATCACGGCCCCCACTACACGATGCCGGCGCGCGCTCCGGTGCCGTGCGCGGTGACCATCCACGACTGCACGTTCTTCGACCACCCCGAATGGCACCTCCGCTCCAAGGCGGCCTTCTTCCGCCGGGCCATCCGCCACGCTGCGCGCCAGGCCGGCGTGCTCATCTGTGTCAGCCAGGTGACCGCCGACCGGCTGCACGCGAGCTGCGAGGTCCGGGCACCGGTGGTGGTCGCGCCGCACGGCGTCGACCTCGAGAGGTTCGCGCCCACCGAGGCCGCCCCCGGAGCGGACCGCGCCGAGCTCGACGCCCTGGGCCTGCCCACCGACCGGCCCCTCCTGGCCTTCGTCGGCACGCTCGAGCCCCGCAAGGGGGTGGCGCCCCTCGTGGCTGCCTTCGACCGGCTCGCCGAGGCCCACCCCGACCTCGTGCTGGTGCTCGGCGGGCAACCGGGTTGGGGGATGGCCGAGACCGAGCGCGCCCTGGCGGCCGCCCGCCACCAAGAGCGGATCGTGCGGACCGGGTACCTGCCCGACCGGGCCGTGCCTGCGCTGCTCCGCCAGGCCTCGGCCGTGGCGTACCCGGCGTTCGAGGAGGGATTCGGCCTGCCCGCTCTGGAGGCCCTGGCCTGCGGCGCCCCGCTCGTGACCACCGAGGGGACGGCCATGGCCGAGCTGGCCGGTGGGGCGGCGCTCCTGGTGCCGCCGGGGGACGTCACGGCGCTGGCCGACGCCGTCGGCACGGCACTCGAGCAGGGCCGCGACACCGAGCGCCGGGCGCTGGGGATCAGGGTGGCGGGGGAGCGCACCTGGGAGGCGAGCGTTGCACAGCACGTCCGTGCCTACGCAGTGGCCGACGCGGCGTCGCAGTAGGGTTCCGCGGATGCGCGCGCTCATCACCGGCGGGAAGGGCTTCGTCGGCCAGTGGCTCGCCGCGCACCTCAAGGACCGCGGTGACGAGGTCGCCGTCATCGACATCGAGACGGACGTCGCCGACGGGCCCGCCGTCCGCCGGGTCATGGCCGACGTCGAGCCCGATGCGATCTACCACCTGGCGGCGATGACCCACGTCGGCGAGAGCTGGGACAGTCCGAGCCAGGTGCTCCGGGTCAACGTCCTCGGGACCGCCGAGATCCTGGCCGCCGCGCGGGCCCTGCCGGTGAGCCCGCGGGTCCTGGTCGTGAGCTCGGCCGAGGTCTACGGCGTCGTCGACCCGGACCAGCTCCCCCTCGACGAGGACACGCCCACCGCCCCGGCCAGCCCCTACGCCGCCAGCAAGCTGGCCGCCGAGGCGGTGGCCCTCCAGGCCTGGCGCGGCTACGGCCAGCCCGTGATCGTGGTGCGGCCCTTCAACCACATCGGACCCGGTCAGTCTCCCAACTTCTTCGTGTCCGCACTGGCCAAGCGGATCGTGGACGCACGCCGATCGGGGGCGGACTCGCTCCGGGTCGGGACGCTGACGACCCGCCGGGACTTCACCGACGTGCGCGACGTCGTGGCGGCCTACCGCCTGCTGATGGAGAAGGGTTCTCCCGGGGGGGTCTACAACGTGTGCTCGGGCATCGACATCGCGATGTCGGAGGTGGCGGCGCTGCTCCTCGAGCTGGCAGGGGCCGATCTGCGGCTCGAGACCGACCCCTCGCTGGTGCGCCCGGTCGACGTGCCCGTGCTCCGCGGCGACGCGGGACGGCTGCACGACGCGGCGGGGTGGCAGCCGGTGATCCCGCTCGCGACGACGCTCGCCGACGTCCTCGCCTCGTGGGAGGCGGACTGAGGGCGAGCGTTGTCGGCGTGCGCGACGGCGGCGTGGCTCAGGCGTTGACGAGCTGGCGGATCTGCGTGCGTACCTCGCGGGCCTGCTCCCGCGCCTTCGAGGTGAGCTGCGACACCGTCGGAGGCAGCTTCTCCTCCAGCGGCTGGAGCGTCGTCTCGACGAAGTGAGCGGCCGACTCGGCCAGGTCGTCGATCTGTTGGAAGCCCTTGGCCACACCGTGGCGCACGTCGTCCATGCGCTGGTCCAGCGCGAGGTCCAGGGACAGCCGGTTCTGCAGCTCGACCCGCTGCACCTGGGCCCGCTGGTAGCCCAGCACGCCGAGGCCGACGGCGACATAGGCGGCGTCGCGGGCGAGGTCGGTGACACCCTTCGAGAGGGTGCTGATATTGGTGGTCACGTCAGGCACGGGGGCCTCCTGTCTTGTCGGTTTCATGGTGACGATCTGCTGGCCGGGACCGCCTGCGGCCCCTGCTCTACGTGTACAAGAGTATCACCTTTGTTAAACAGTAGCAAGCAGCAGAGGCGGATTTCGTGCCTGAGGAGCCGAACCCGCACCCGATAGCCTCTGGCACCTGATGGACGCCCAAGTGCCGGCCGTGGTCGCCGTCGTGGTCACGACCGACCCGGGTCCCTGGTTCGACGAGGCGCTTTCCTCGCTGGCCGCGCAGGACTACGGCGAGCTCTCGGTCCTCGTCCTCTCGACCGGTGCCGACAGCGCCGGGGTGACCGAACGGGTCGGGCGGATCCTGCCGGACGCCTTCGTGCGCCACCTGCCGGGGCGGCCCGGCTACGCCGCGGCCTCCAACGAGGTGCTGGGCATGGTGGAGGGCGCGGCCTTCTTCCTGCTCTGCCACGACGACGTCGCGCTCGACCCCGATGCGGTCCACAAGCTCGTCGAGGAGTCGTTCCGCTCCAACGCAGGTGTGGTGTCCCCGAAGTTCGTCAACTGGGACGACCCGGAGATCCTCCTGCACGTCGGCATGAGCTGTGACAAGACGGGTGCCGTCGTCGACCGCATCGTCGAGGGCGAGGTCGACCACGGGCAGCACGACGCCGTGCGCGACGTCTTCGTCGCCCCCGGTGGGTGCATCCTCGTCCGGGCAGACCTCTTCGCGGAGCTCAAGGGCTTCGACGGCGGCATCGTCGCCATGGGCGAGGATCTCGACCTTTCCTGGCGCTGCCAGGTGGCGGGCTCACGCGTGGTCGTCGCGCCCGAGGCGCGGGTGCGCCACCGCGAGGCCGTGGCGGGTGGCCTCGAACCGCTCTGCGTCGGAGCGGAGAGCACGGGGCGCCGTCCCGTCACCATGCAGATGCTCCAGCGACGCCACGAGCTGCGGGCGGTGCTCAAGTGCTACACCCGGATGCATCTCCTGCGCGTGTTGCCGCAGGCCGCGCTGCTGGCCCTCGGAGAGGTGATCGTGGCCGTGCTGGCCCGTGACCGCGACCGGGTGCGCGCCGTGATCGGGGCGTGGCGCTGGAACGCCCACCGCCTCGCCGAGCTCTCGCTGCTGCGGGGCGAGCTGGCCCAGCAGCGCCTCTTCCCCGATGCCGAGGTGCGCCGGCTGCAGGTGCGGGGCAGCGCGCGGCTGTCGCAGTACCTCAGCCGCCTCACCCACCAGGGGCTCGAGGCGGCCAACGCGGTCGCGGCCTCGAGGGAGCAGCCCGGGCGGCACGACGAGCGCGCCGAGGTGGCGCTCCTGACCGGCAGCGTCGGGGCGGCCTTCAGCGAGGACACCGACTTCGACGAGCTCGACGACCTGGGCCGGCGTGCCGGCCGGGACCGCTTCGGCCGGCGGGTCCGTTCGGCCCCGCTCAGCACGGGGCGCCAGCGGGTCGTGGCCGTCGTCATCGCTCTGCTGGTCATCGCCGTGGGCACGCGCGACCTCTTCTTCGGGACCCTGCCCCTGGTGGGCCAGCTGGCCCCGCTGCCATCGTGGTCGACGAGCTGGCACCACTTCTTCTCGGGCTGGCAGTCGGCCGGTGTCGGCACCACGGCCCCGGCGTCCCCCGCCTTCGGCTTCGTCGGCATCACCGGGACCGTGCTCTTCGGGGCCATGGGCACGCTGCAGCGGATCCTGCTCCTGGCCTGCATTCCGCTCGGCGCGTGGGGGGTCTCCCGCTTCATGCGCCCGCTCGTCTCGCCCCGCGCCCGCGTCATCGCGGTCATCTGCTACCTCGGGCTCCCACTGCCCTACGGCGCGCTCGGCACCGGTCGCTGGGACGGCCTCGTCGCCTATGCCGTCTTCCCGTTCATCGCGCTGCGACTGGCCCAGGCCGCCGGCATCGACCCCTACGCGGTCGAGCCCGGCCCGACATGGCGCAGCCGGCCCGCCGGCCGGGTCGCCATCCTGGGGGCCATCATCGCCGCCGCCGCGGGATTCGCGCCCGCCGTCGTCCCGCTCGTCCTCGCCATGGCCGTCGCCTGGGCGCTGGGCTCGGTCCTCGTCGGTGCACGGGACTCGGCCTGGAGGGTCGTGGTGGTGGCGGCCGAGGGTGTCGGCGTGGCCCTCGTGCTGGCCGCGCCGTGGGTGGTCGGGACGGCGCTGGCGGGCAAGGCCTCGGTGGGGATCTTCGGCCTCCCGATCGCGGGCGCGACTGCCCCGGACTGGGGCGACGTGCTCCGCTTCGCCATCGGCCCGGCCGCCCGCTCGCCGATCGTGTGGCTCCTTGTCGTCGCGGCGGCGCTCCCGCTCGTGATCGGGCGGGGGACCCGGCTCAGCTGGGCGGCGCGGCTGTGGGTGATGGCCTGCGCGTCGTGGGGCCTGGCCTATGCCTCCTCGCGGGGCGACATGGGATCGTTCACTCCTTCCGAGTCCGTGGTGCTGGCACCGGCCGCGCTCGCCGTCGCAGCCGGTGTCGGCCTCGGCATCTCCGCCTTCGAGAACGACCTCACCGGTCGAGAGTTCGGGTGGCGCCAGGTGGTGAGCGTCGCCGCCCTCGTCTTCGTGGCCCTGGGCGTGGTCCCCGTCGTCGTCGCGGCGGGCGGCGGCCGCTGGGACCTTCCCTCCCAGGGGGTCGAGCAGCCCCTGGCCTTCCTCGGCCACCCGAGCACGGGCGGCGTGGCGCGGGTCCTGTGGCTGGGCGACCCGAGGGCGCTCCCCGCCGGCGGGTGGACGGTGCAGCCCGGACTGGCCTTCGCGCTCACCCCCCAGGCGCTGCCCGACTCGGCCCAGGTGTTCACCCCTGCCGGGCCCGGGCCCGCCAGCCTGGTGTCCGATGCCGTGCGCCTCGCCGTGTCCGGCGGCACGGTGCACCTGGGCCGCCTGCTCGCGTCGGCAGGGGTGCGCTACGTGGTCGTGGTCGACGGCCTGGCCCCGTCCATGGTGGGCACGGTCACGCCGTCGGTCAGCGCACCCCCACCGGCCGGTCTCGACCGGGACCTCCTCCAGCAGGACGACCTCCAGGTCGTGCCCGGCGTGCTCGGCGTCCAGGTGTTCGAAAACGGGGAGCACATGCCGGTGACGGCCGAGCGGGCGTCGCCGCTGCCGCCGGCGCGGACATGGTCCTACCCCGGGGCGGCGGACGTGGCGGGCTGGCAGCCCGTCCTCGGTGCGCTCTCGGGCGGCGGGCCCGCCACGGGTGCGGTCTCGGCCGGCACCGTCTACGCCGGCTACGCGCCGGCGGGGAGCTTCGCGCTCAGCAGCGGCGGTCGCGCCGGGCCCCGGCGCCCGGCGTTCGGCTGGGCGGCGCAGTACGCCGTGATGCCGGGGCAGGCGTCGCTGTCGCTCTCGCAGTTCCCCTACGTCCCCCTCGTGGTCCTGCTCGAGCTGGCCGCCTGGGTCGTCCTGGCCGTCGCCCTCCTCGGGCGGCCGCGACAGGCGAGGGCCCGCCGGGCGGCCGGAACGCCGCCGGGGGAGACGTGAGCCCGGCCCATCACAGCCACGAGCGCCGCTGGGCGGTGCTCGCCGTGGTCGTGCTCGTGGTGGCCGGCGTGGCCATCGCCGCCGGCACGCGGGGTGCGCCGGCGCCCGCCGCGGCGCCGGCGGTGTCGAGTGCGCTCGTGAGCGCGCCGAACGCGGAGTCGTCGGCCTGGTACTGCACCGGCCAGTCCACCGGGTCGGGCATCTCGCCCGGCTTTCTCGTCCTCACCAACACGACCGGGCGATCCGTGGCCGCCTCCATCACCGCAGTGAGCGACGCCGGCGCCACGGTGCACACGGCCGTGGCCGTGCCGGCCCACGCCGTCGCGACCCCGTCGATCCCGTCCCTGTCGACGGGGTCGTGGGAGTCCCAGACGGTCACGGTCTCCGGCGGCGGAGTGGCCCTGAGCCAGGCGGTCCACGGGTCGTCGGGCTGGTCCGAGGCTCCCTGCCAGAGCACCACTGCGGCCAGCTGGTACTTCCCGAGCGGCACGACGGCCAACTCCGATCCGCTCTACATCTCGCTGCTCAACCCGACGTCGACGCCGGTCGTGGTCGACCTCACCTTCATGACGCCGACCGGGGCGGTCCACCCGATCAACTACCAGGGGATCGTCCTCCAGTCGGGCGAGGTGCAGGTCGAGAACGTCGCGTCGGAGGTGCAGAACGCATCGACCGTGAGCACCGTCGTGGCGACCAGGACGGGGCGCGTCGTGGCGTCCGAGGTGCAGGGCTTCTCGGGCTCCTCCGCCGGGCTCGCCCTCGTGCCCGGCGCCGTGGACCCCGAGTCGCGCTGGACCATCCCGCAGAACCGGGACACGGAGGGCAGCTCCTCGGAGATCGACGTCTTCAACCCCGGTGCGGTGCCCGAGTCCGTGACCGTGCGCTTGCGGCTGGGCTCGGGCCCGCTCGCCCCGCTCACCGACTCGGTGGCGCCGGGTGCCACCTGGGTCCTGGCCACCGGCAAGCAGACGCGGATCCCTCACGACGCGACCTACTCAGCGGACATCGAGGCGACGGGTGGCCCGGGGGTCGTCGTGGGCCGGACGGTGGTGCTGCCCAGCTCGGACCCGGCACCCCAGGCGGGCATGGCGTTGGCGGTGGACGGCGTGAGCGCGGCGTCGCCGACCGGTGCATGGGTCGTGCCGCCCCCCGGCACGAGCGCGACACTCGCCGTCGGCGGCGCTGCGCCGACCTCCTTGGCCCTGACGAACACCTCGGGCGCCACCGAGCACTACACGGCGTACGCCCTGACGTCCTCGGGTGAGCGGTCGCTGGCGGTCGGCACGCTGCCGCCCGGCAACACGGCGGTCGTCGCCGGCGCCGCGCTGCTCGCCGCCGGCCTCGATCCCATCGTGGCGGCCGCCGGCGGGCCGCTGGCGGTCAGCGAGGACGTCGGGCCCTCGGGCGGCATCGGCGTGGTGACGATGCCCGGCCTCCCGCTGGCTGCCCCCATCGCCTTTTGAGCCGTCGGGTCACAGGTTGTGCCGCTGGTAGCGGCGCCACAGCGCGCGGCCGCCCAGCAGCACGACGGCGAGGCACAGCAGCGCGAAGAGCACCGGGCCGGCCACTCGCACGACGCCCTCCACGCCGGCGACGAAGCCACCGATGCTGTCGTGCCAGGCCCGCACGAGCCCCGACTCGGGCAACGGGACCGGGCGGGGCTGCGTTCCCTCGCTGACCGTCGTCGTCACCGTCGAGTACGACGTCTCGCCGGTGAGGACCTGCAGTTGACCCTGGAGCTGTTCGATCTGGGACTGGATGACGTCCAGCTGCTCCTGCACGGCCAGCACGTCGCCCACCGTCGTGGCCTTGGCCAGGATCGTCAGGTACTGCTGCCGGCTCACCTCGAGTGCCGATAGGCGCGCCTGGAGGTCGACGTACTGGCCGGTGACGTCGGTGGCCTTCGTGGTCAGGTCGGTCGTCCTGCCGAGCTTCTGGGCCTGCGTGAGCACCGCGGAGAAATTGGCCACCGGCACCTGGAGCGTGATGGTGCCGTAGGGCGCGCCGCCCGTGCCGGCGCCGGACTGGCTCTGCGAGCTCGCGACGAAGCCGCCGTTGCCGACGGCCAGCGCGGCCAGCTTCGCCATGGTCCGGGCGAGGTCGCCGCGGCCGACCGTGAGCCCGAGGTTCCCGGTCTGCTCGATCTTGGCGGACTGGCCGACGGCGTCGGGGAGCGACGGGGCGGTCGGGGTGGTGACTGCCGGTCCCGACGGCACGCCGTTCGTCGCGTTGGACGACGGCGTGTTGGCCTTGAACTGGGTGCTGCCCGGGGCGGCGAGGCCGTGCGGGACGGTCGTGGTCACGCCGCCGGCGGGCGTCGGCTGGCCCGTGTGCGCCACCCGTGGCAGTCCCGAGGTCAGCGTCGGGGGCGCCGGCGTGCGCACCAGCGCCCCCACCGTGCCGGCGACGACCAGGGCGACGACGAGGCAGGCGGCGGCCGACAGGACGCGGTGGCGGGCGGCGAAGGCGACCGACCTGCGGACCCGGCCGTCCCGCACGGGGCCGGGGACATCGGTCCTGGGTTGGCGGGTGCTGTCGGTCTCCGCCTCGTCGCCGTCGGGGTCCTGAGCCGTGCCGGCCGCCCGGGCCACGATGTCAGCGGCACCCGACGCGGGGACGTCGAACGCGTCGGCGGCGCGAGCAAGCAGGGAGGCGAGGCGGTCGTCATCGAGCATGGTCATCGACCGGTCTCCTCGATGCTCGGGGCGTCCCCCGCGCCGGCCAGGGCGCAGAGGGCGGGATCGGTCGCCAGGCGACGGCGGGCCTCGTGGAGTCGGGACTTCACCGTGCCCTGGCGCCGCCCGATGGCGAGGGCGATGTCCTTCTCGCTCAGGTCGGCGTAGTAGCGCAGCACGACGGGCACGCGCAGGGAGGGCGGCAACTGCTGCAGCGCGGCCAGCACGGTCTCGGCCACCACGGACTGCTCCGCTCGCGTCTCGGGCCCGCCGCCCGCCTCCGCCACCTGCGCCAGCGGCCCGTCACCGGCCCGGCGGTCGCGGTGGGGGATCTCCTGGCGCAATTTGGAGTAGCACGAGTTGACGACGACCCGGTAGAGCCAGGGTCGGATGCTCGGCACGGCCGAGAGGGAGTCGCGGAAGCGCCAGGCGCGCAGATAGGCGTCCTGGACGGCCTCTTCGGCGTCGGCCCGGTTCCCCAGGATCAGACAGGCGGTGCGGAAGGAGGCGACGTACCCGTCCTCGAGCCACTCGGCGAGCTGGTGGTCCACCATCCCCCTTCATGACGCAACGCGGTGCGGATCGGTTCGATCCGGCCGTCGCCGTGCCTAGCGGGCCGGGGGACCCTCCGGTCCGGCTGCAGCGGGGTCGGCCGGCGGGGGCCACGCCGGTGGGGGCCAGGCGTCGGGGTCGGGCCGGTTGGCCGTCGGTGGAGCGGGAGCGGCCGGCACGGCGACGGGCCCCTCGTGACCGTCGGCCTCGGCCACCTCGGCGCCCTCATCAGCGTGCGCGGCGTGGCCGTTGCCGGTCCCGTTGGAGATGGCCGCGCTGATGGCGGCCTCGTGGAAGTGCGGGACGGACTTGGCGCCCTCGCTGTGCACGGGCGACCCGTGGGCCTCGTCGACCAGGCGGGCGACTTCGGCGCCGTCGATGATTTCGTTGTCGAGCAGCGCGCGGGCGATGGCGTTCAGCCCGCCCCGGTGCTTGCTCAGCACCTCCATCGCCCGCTGCTCCTCGGAGCGCAGGATCCGCTCGACCTCGTCGTCGATGATCTTGGACGTGTCCTCGGAGTAGTCGCGGGTGTGCATCAGGTCCTCGCCCAGGAAGACCTGGCCCTGCGATCCCCAGGCCATCGGCCCTATGGCCTCGCTCATGCCCCACTCGCGCACCATCTTGCGCGCCAACTCGGTGTTGCCCACCAGGTCGTTGGCGGCGCCGGTGGAGAGGTCGCCGTAGACCAGGAGCTCGGCGCAGCGGCCGCCCATGCGCACGCACAGCGAGTCCTCGATGTACTGGCGGGGGTGGATGTGGCGCTCTTCCATGGGGAGCTGGTGGGTGACACCGAGCGCCATGCCCGTCGGGAGGATGGTGACCTTGTGCACGGGGTCGGCGTGCTCGAGCACGTAGGCGAGCACCGCGTGGCCGCCCTCGTGGTAGGCGATGCGCTCCTTCTCGGCCTCCGAGAGGACCATCGACTCGCGGCGCTGGCCGAGCAGCACCCGGTCGCGCGCCGTCTCGAAGTCGGCCATGGCGATGTCCGCGCTGCCCCGGCGCACGGCGTGCAGGGCGGCCTCGTTGACCAGGTTGGCCAGGTCGGCGCCGCTCATGCCCGGCGTGCCGCGTGCGACGACGCTGAGGTCGACGTCGGAGGCCATGCGCTTGCCCTTGCAGTGCACCTGGAGGATGGGGAGCCGCTCCTCGAGGTCGGGCAGCGGCACGACGATCTGGCGGTCGAAGCGCCCCGGCCGCAGCAGGGCGGGGTCGAGGATGTCGGGCCGGTTGGTGGCGGCGATCATCACCACGCCCTCGGAGGTGTCGAAGCCGTCCATCTCCGAGAGCATCTGGTTGAGGGTCTGCTCGCGCTCGTCGTGGCCGCCGCCGAGTCCGGCACCGCGCTTGCGGCCGATGGAGTCGATCTCGTCGACGAAGACGATGGCGGGCGCCTGCTTGCGGGCCGTCTGGAACAGGTCGCGGACGCGGCTGGCCCCGACGCCGACGAACATCTCCATGAAGTCCGAGCCGCTCACCGACATGAAGGGCACGCCGGCCTCACCGGCGACGGCCCGGGCGATCAGGGTCTTGCCGGTGCCGGGCGGGCCCACGAGCAGCACGCCCTTGGGGATCTTGGCCCCGATCTCCTTGAAGCGGGCCGGGGTCTTGAGGAAGTCGACGACCTCGCTGATCTCCTGCTTCACCCCGGTGTAGCCGGCCACGTCGTCGAAGGTGGTGGAGGGGCGGTCGCTGCTGAAGGTCTTGGCCTTGGAGCGCCCGATCGACATGATCCCCGACATCTGGCCGCGGGTCTGGCGGCCGATGAAGTAGATGAAGGCGGCGCCGATCCCGATGATGAAGAGGTAGGGCAGGAGGGCGGTGAAGAGGTTCGACGACGGGGTGGGGAAGCTGACCTCGACGCCGTTGTTGCGCATGGTGGAGACGTCGTTGGGCAGCGACGGGCTGGGGCCCTGGACGGTGTAGCTGCTCCCGTCCTTCAGCTTGCCCGTGATCTCCCCGTTCGAGTTGGAGATCTGGGCCGTCGAGACCTGCTTGGCCGTCACCTCCTGCATGTACTTGGTGTAGGTGATCGACTTGGCATTGGTGGTCTTGATCGTGCCCACGGCCAGGAGGATGGCCACGATCCCGATGGCGAGCACGCCCCAGAGCCAGCGCCAGCTCTGGCCGGTCGGCGCCCCCGGCTGGGGGGTCCCG
The DNA here is from genome assembly GCA_963730395.1 of uncultured Acidimicrobiaceae bacterium. Classification (GTDB taxonomy): domain Bacteria; phylum Actinomycetota; class Acidimicrobiia; order Acidimicrobiales; family RAAP-2; genus Bog-473. The sequence continues at coordinate 674,893 of CAVSSK010000021.1, forward strand.
TCACCGCCCGCAGGCGCGTTGGGCCGGTTCTGCGGCTTGTCGGTGCGCTGCGGGCTCACTCCTTCCATGCTAGGCGCCCCCCCTGCTCGGCGGTGACCGCCCCACGGGTCCCCGCACGGCGCGCCCCCCTGCAGGTCGGAGGCTCCTTTGACGCCGGTAACGTCTTGTCGATGACCGACAGCGAGCCCGGCGCGCCGGCCCCCGGCCCGCTCGGGCCGCCCGCACGCCCCCCCGGGCCGGTCCCGACTGGCTTCGTGCCGCGCGAGTGGGTCCAGCAGGCACCGCCGCCGCCCGCACCCGGGCCCTACGCCTCCGTCGGCGCCCCCCCTGTCTCGTTGCCGCCGCCGCCGCCGGCCCCGCCACCGGGCGATGCCCCCTTCCTGGACACGCCGTGGGTCCCCCCGCAGACCAAGCGCCAGGCCTGGATCTGGCTCGTCTACGCCGTGGTCGGGTTCCTGGTCGGCCAGATCGCCGCGCTGATCTTCGGCACCGTCGCCGGCGCCATCGCCGGCAAGACGGGGGCCGAGATGCGGGTCATCGAGACGGCCTCGGTGCCCCCCGAGTGGTACGTGGTGTCCACGCTCCTCGGCCTGTGGATCGGGTTCATCGGGGCGCCCTGGCTGGCCAGCCGGACCCAGGGGACGCGCAACTTCGTACGCGACCTGGGCGTGCGCTTCCGGCTCATCGACCTGGTGGGGATCGGCATCGGCATCGGGGGCCAGATCCTCGTCGCGCTGATGTACGCGCCCTTCCAGCACGACATCCACGACTTCAACGGCCCCTCGCAGAAGCTGACCGGCGCCTCGCACGGCGGCGGCTTCGTCATCATCGCCGTCGCCACCGTCGTCTTCGCCCCCGCCATGGAGGAGCTGTTCTTCCGCGGCCTCTTGCTCAAGGCGCTGGTGCGGCTGTTCACGCCGCTGCAGGCGGCCGGCGGCGCCCGTGCCGCCGGAGTCGTCCTGGCCGTGATCGTCGACGGGCTCCTCTTCGGCCTCGCCCACGGCGAATGGGTGCAGCTCGCCGGCCTGGCGGCCTTCGGCATCATCCTGGCCGCCGTCTCGTACCGCACGGGCCGCCTCGGCATGAACATCGTCGCCCACGGCACCTTCAACCTGGTCGCCATCATCGCCATCGCGGCCGGCGGGACCGGGCTGATCCACTGACGCCGTGGCGGCGCGTCCGCCGACGACCGGTTGCACGTCCCGCTCGTTCGGATCGGTGTGCGGGCGCCCCCTATGGTGGGGCCCGTGAGCCGGATGGACCAGGTCTTCAAGGCCTACGACGTGCGCGGCACGGTGCCCGACCAACTGGACGCCGACATGTGCCTGGCGATCGGCCGCGCCATGGCCCGCTTCGCCGGCGCCCCCGAGATCCTGGTCACCCGGGACATGAGGGAGTCCGGCGTCGAGCTCGCCCGCGCGTTCTCCGACGGGGTGCGTGCCGAGGGGGTGGACGTGACCGACCTCGGCATGGCCTCGACCGACTTCTTGTACTTCGCCTCCGGGCACCTCGATGCGCCCGGCGCCATGTTCACTGCGTCACACAATCCGGCGCGGTACAACGGCCTGAAGCTGTGCCTTTCGGGCGCGCGTCCCATCGGGCGCGACACGGGCCTGGCCGACATCGAGGCCGAGGCCGAGAAGCTGCTCGGGGAGCCGGTCCCCCCGCTCGAGGGCACGCGGCGCGAGCTCGACCTGCTGGAGGAGTGGGCGGACCACGTCGTGTCGTTCGTCGACGTGGGCTCGCTGCGACCGCTCAAGGTCGTGGCGGACACGGCCAACGGCATGGGAGGGCTGGTGGTGCCGATCGTCTTCGAGCGGCTGCCCTTCTCGGTGCAGATCCTGTTCCCCGAGCTCGACGGCAACTTCCCCAACCACCCGGCCGATCCGATCCAGCCCGAGAACCTGGTCGCGCTCAAGCAGGCCGTGCTCGCCCACGGCGCCGACATCGGCCTCGCCTTCGACGGCGACGCCGACCGCGTCTTCCTCGTCGACGAGAAGGCCGAGCCGGTGTCGGGCTCCCTGACGACGGCGCTGGTGGCGGCCTCCATGCTGAAGAAGCATCCCGGCGAGTTGATCCTCTACAACTTGATCTGCTCACACGTGGTGCCCGAGGTCGTGACCGAGATGGGGGGCACCCCGGTCCGCACCCGGGTGGGTCACTCCATCATCAAGAAGGTCATGGCCGAGACGGGAGCCGTCTTCGGCGGCGAGCACTCGGGCCACTACTACTACCGCGACAACTTCCGGGCCGACTCGGGCATCATCACGGCGCTGCTCGTGCTCGAGCTGCTCAGCCAGAGCGAGCAGCCGTTGTCCGCCCTGCTCCAGCCGTACCAGCGCTACGCCGACTCCGGCGAGATCAACACCGAGGTGGCCAGCCCGGCGGCCACCGTGGCCGCCATCGCCGAGGCCGAGCGAGCGGCGGGGGCATCGATCGACCTGCTGGACGGGCTGACCGTCGAGCATGCGGACTGGTGGTACAACGTCCGGCCGTCCAACACCGAGCCGTTGCTCCGGCTCAACGTCGAGGCGAAGACGCCCGAGCTCTGCGCGGCCCACGTGGCCGAGGTGCAGGAGCTCATCGCCGCCAACGCCGGCCCCAATGCCGGCCAGAAGCGACCAGTGCCGACCAGAAGTGACCCAGTGCCGACCCGATGTGAGGAGCCATCACCATGAGCCTTGACCCACTCCTGCTCGACGTGCTCGCCTGCCCCGTCGACAAGGGCCCCCTGCTGTGGTTCGAGGACGAGGACGTCCTCTACAACCCACGGCTGCACAAGAGCTACGCCGTCGTCGACGGCGTCCCCGTGCTGCTGGTGGACGAGGCGGTCGACGTCGGCGACGCCGAGCACGAGCGGCTGCTGGCCAAGGCCGACAAGGACAAGGTGCGCGCCACCGGGCCGACCGAGGGGTGAACGACCGGCCCCCTCTCGATTCGCTCGGGATGTGGGAGGCCGCCGCGGCGCTGCCCGAGCAGCTGCTCTCCGCCCTGGCCGGCGCACGCGATGTGTTCGCCGGCTCGGCGCTGAGCCCGGGTTCCACGGTGCGCTCGGTCGCCGCGTTCGGGCAGGGAACGGGCGCCACGGCGTGTGAGGCCGTGGCCGCCCTGGCGGCACCCCACCTGCGCGTGCCGTTGTGGGTGGGCCACGGCGCCGAGGTGCCGGCCTTCGTCGGCGCCGACACGCTGGTCCTGGCGGTGTCGTGCGGGGAGGGCACCGACGTGACGGCGGCGGCGCACGAGGCCGTTGCGCGCGGGGCGCGGGTGGTGGCCGTCGGCAGCGACGGCGCCCTCGAGCGCCTGGCCGCCGACGCGGGTCTCCCGTGGTGCGAGGTGACACCGGGCGGTCCGGCGGCACGCGCCGCGCTGGGCGCGGCGACGGTGCCCCTCTTGGTCGCGCTCTTCGAGGCCGGCCTGCTGTCGGACAGCGCGGTGTCGGTCACGGCCGCGGCGTCGGCGCTCGGGCGCCGGCGCGACGCCTTCGTCGCTCCGGGTGGGCCGCCCGAGAAGCTGGCCCGCCGCCTGGGGCGCACCATCCCGCTCGTCTACGGCGCGGACGGGGTCGCGGCGGTGGCGGCCCGCTGGTGGAAGGCCCAGGTCAACCTCAACGCCAAGGCGCCGGCGTTCGCCGCGGCGCTGCCCGAGCTGACCTACGACGAGCTGGCCGGCTTCGGGCAGGGCGGCGACGTGACGCGCCAGGCGATGTCGCTCGTGCTCTTGCGCCACCGCGGCGAGGGCCGGGGGGCCGCCGGCCTGTTCGAGTCCGTCCGCGCCGCCACCGACGAGGTCATGGCCGGCATCTTCGAGGTCCAGGGCGAGGGGGACGACGACCTCTGCCGCTTCTTCGACCTGGCGCTCTTCGGTCAGCTGGTCTCGCTGCACCTCGCCGGGCGCGAGGGCGTCGACCCGGGGCCGGTGCCCGCCGTCGACGCGGCGCGCACCGCCGCGTCCTGACTCAGCTCAGTCGCTCCACGATCATCGCCATGCCCTGGCCCCCGCCGACGCACATCGACTCGAGGCCGAAGGTCTTGTCGGAGTCCTCCAGCCCGTTGAGCAACGTGGTCATGATGCGGGCGCCGGTCTGGCCGAAGGGGTGGCCGAGCGCGATCGCCCCGCCGTTGACGTTCAGCTTGTCCCAACTGATGCCGAGGTGCTTGGCCGAGGGGATCACCTGGGCCGCGAAGGCCTCGTTGATCTCCACCAGGTCGATGTCGTCGATCGTCATGTTCGCCCGGGCCAGCACCTGACGGCAGGCGTCGACGGGCCCGAGGCCCATGATCTCGGGGTTGAGCCCCGAGACGCCGCTCGCCACGATCCGCGCCAACGGCGTGATGCCGAGCGCCTTGGCCTTCGTGTCGCTCATGACGATGACGGCGGCCGCGCCGTCGTTGAGCGGGCAGGCGTTCCCCGCCGTCACGGTGCCGCCCTCGCGGAAGACCGGCTGCAAGCTGGCCAAACCCTCCAGCGTGGTGTTGGGGCGCGGGCCGTCGTCTTTGGTCACCACCGTGCCGTCGGACAGGGTCACCGGGATGATCTCGCGCTCGAAGAAGCCGTTCTCCTGCGACGTCACTGCTCGCGTCTGCGAGAGCAGGGCGAACTCGTCCATCTCCTGGCGGCCCACCTTCTCGTACTCGGCCACGTTCTCTGCGGTCTGGCCCATGGCGATGTAGACGTCGGGCACGCCGGTCGGGGGAGACCAGGGCTCGGTGACGGCGGGGGCGCGCAGCTTCGTCCGCTCCTCTGCCTCGGCGAACTCGGGGTTGTGCGGACCCGTGTCCGACGCGCCGTGCATGTAGCGGCTCACCGTCTCGACGCCGGCGGAGATGAAGACGTCCCCCTCACCGGCGCGGATGGCGTGCGCCGCCATGCGGATCGTCTGCAGGGAGGACGAGCAGTAGCGGTTGACGGTGACGCCGGGGACGTTCTCCAGCCCGGCCAGGATGGCGGCGACCCGGGCCACGTTGTAGCCGGCTTCGCCCGCCGGCTGCCCACAGCCCAGGATCACGTCCTCCACCTGGGCCGGGTCGAGCTGCGGCACCTTGTCGAGCACGGCCCGCAGGACGAGGGCGCTCAGGTCGTCGGGCCGGCACTCGACCAGCGAGCCCTTGTTGGCCCGGCCGATCGGGGTGCGGCCGGTGGCGACGATGACGGCTTCAGGCATGTGACGGCTCCTCGGTTCGTTCCGGTGCCGGGGGATCCCGCCCCCAGGGCGGATTGCAGGTTACTTGGCGGCACCCGGGGAGCCTTCGGGGCCGCCATTGGCCGCTCTCCCGAGGCGGACTGTAACGTGTTCTAGCGCGCCGAGCCCACAGGGACGAGCCGGCGACGACGCGGCGTTGACGTGGGCCGACGCGGACCCGCCACCCGGGAGGGACACCGATGGAGATTGCCTATACCGAGGAGCAGCAGGAGCTCAAGAGCGAGCTGCGCGCGTACTACCAGAACCTGCTGACCCCCGAGGTGGAGCAGGAGCTGGCGAAGGCGGGCGGCGTCGGGCCCGTGGTGCGCCGGGTGGTCAAGCAGATGGGCAGCGACGGGTGGCTCGGCATCGGCTGGCCCGCGGAATGGGGCGGACAGGGGCGTTCGGCCATCGAGCAGTTCATCTTCTTCGACGAGTCGATGCGCAGCGGGGCTCCGGTCCCGATGCTCACCATCAACACGGTCGGCCCCACCATCATGAACTTCGGCACGCAGGAGCAGAAGGAGTTCTTCCTCCCGCAGATCCTCGCCGGCGAGATCGCGTTCTGCATCGGCTACACCGAGCCCAACTCGGGCACGGACCTGGCCTCGTTGACCACTCGGGCCGTGCGCGACGGCGACGAGTACGTCATCAACGGTTCGAAGGTCTTCACCAGTCTGGCGGGCGACGCCGACTACGTGTGGCTCGCCACCCGGACCGACCCCAACGTCGCCAAGCACAAAGGGATCTCCATGTTCGTGATCCCGATGAGCACCCCCGGGATCCGCGTCGTCCCGATGAAGCTCCTCGGGGACCACAACATCAACTACACGTTCTACGAGGACGTGCGCGTGCCGGCCACGAGCCTGGTGGGCGGCGAGAACCAGGGCTGGAACCTGATCACGAACCAGCTGAACCACGAGCGCGTGACGCTGTGCTCGCCCGGGATCATCGAGCGCGTCCTGACCGACGTGCGGGCCTGGGCGCAGGCGACCAAGCTGCCAGACGGCCGGCGCGTCATCGACCAGGAATGGGTGCAGGAGCACCTCGCCCGGGTGCACGCCGAACTGGAGTTCCTGCGCCTCATCAACTGGAAGGTGGCGTGGCAGGGCACGCAGGGTCACCTCGACGTGGCCGACGCCTCCAGCATCAAGGTCTTCGGCACGGAGTTCTACCTACGCGCCTTCCGCGCCCTGATGGAGATCCTGGGGCAGGCGGGCTACCTCACGCGCGGGTCCCCGGCGGCGGTGGTCGCCGGCCGGCTCGAGATGTACGCCCGCTCGATGATCATCCTCACCTTCGGCGGCGGCACCAACGAAATCCAGCGGGACCTCATCGCGATCTTCGGCCTCGGCATGCCGCGGTCGTTGCGCTGAGCCCGGGTCGACCAGGAGAGCCCATGGACTTCAACTACAGCGAAGAGCAAGAAGCCGTCCGCCAGCTGGCGGGCCAGATCTGCGGCGAGCTCTCGACGCACGACCGGCTGAAGCAGGTGGAGGCCGCAGCCGGTGACGACGGCCCCTTCGACCGCGACCTGTGGCGGGAGCTCGCGGGTGCCGGCCTGCTCGGCATCCACCTGGGCGAGGAGTTCGGGGGTGCGGGCCTCGACTTCGTGGCGGCCTGCCTGGTGGTCGAGGCGGTGGGACGCACGGCCGCCTACGTGCCGGTGGTCGAGTCCATGGTCTACGGCGCGGTGCCCATCGCCCGCTTCGGCACCGACACGCAGCGCAAGGCCTGGCTGCCGGGCGTGGCGTCCGGTGAGACCATCCTCACGGCGGCCATGGCCGAGCTGGTCGGCGAGGTCATCCTGCCCGGCGGATCCGAGCCGACCACGACGGCCACGGCACAGCCCGACGGCTCCTGGCAGCTCACGGGCACGAAGGCGTGCGTTCCCGCCGCCCTCGTGGCCGACGCCATCCTCGTGCCGGCCACCCGCTTGTCAGGGGACGGGGTCCCCACCGGCGCCGGGGTCTTCGTCGTCGACACCGGCGCCCAGGGTCTCACCCTGACGCGGCAGACGACGACGACGGGGCGGCCGGAGGCGATCGCCGAGCTGGCCGGCGTCACGGTGGGCGCCGACCGCCTGCTCGGCCAGGGTGCCGACGACGGCGCCGCGGTGATCGACGCCATCACCGAGCACGCGACGACGGCGCTCTGCATCGAGGAGGCCGGCGCGTGCGCCGCCGCGCTCGAGCTCACCGCGGAGTACACCAAGACGCGGGTGCAGTTCGACAAGCCGATCGCGACGTTCCAGGCCGTCGGCCAGCGCGCCGCGGACGCCTACGTCGACACCGAGGCCATCAGGCTCACGGCGTGGCAAGCCGCCTCCCGTCTCGCCGCCGGGCTGCCGGCGGCGTCCGAGGTGGCGATCGCCAAGTACTGGGCCGCCGAGGGTGGGCAGCGTGTCGTGCACGCGGCGTCCCACCTCCACGGCGGCGTGGGCGTCGACCGCGACTACCCGCTGCACCGCTACTTCCTCCTCACCCGCCAGATCGAGCTGACGCTGGGTGGGGCCAACGAGAGCCTGCGCCGCCTCGGGCGGATGCTGGCCGACGAGCCCGTCTGACACCTCGAGCGGCCGCGGAGGGCGCCGGGGAGCGCGCCGCCCCAGGGCGGACCTACGGCGAGGGGTGCGCCAGGCCCAGGCCGTAGCCGGCCAGGAACAGGCCCGCTTCGTGGTGGCGCGGGTACCCGCCGGCCAGTCGATGGAAGGCGGGGGAGTGGTCGGGGTGCGTGAGGTGCGCGACCTCGTGTGCCAGCACCGAGTCGAGCACCCACGCCGGCACCACGTGCAGGCGGTGCGACACGCGGATGTCGCCGGAGTACCACGAGCACGAGCCCCAGCGGGCCGACTGGTTGGTGACCCACCGGACGGACGCCGGCCGGGCACCAACGAGGTAGCGGTCGCTCAGCGCGACCGCCCGTGCCAGGAGCTCGTCGTCACCCAGACGCGACTGGGGATGGCGGGTCAGGAGCCGCTCGACGAGCCAGTCGACCGTCCTCTGGCGTGACTCGAGGTCGAGGTGGGCGGGCACCGACACGACGATCCGGCCGCCCACCCACTTCGCCTCCGACGTCTTCTTGCGACGGGCGCTGACCCGGACCTCGACGTCGGGCCGGGGGTCGACGGCAGAGGTCTCACGGCGCCGCCACTCGGTCGACGTCGGCGGATCCGGCGTCACGTCCACGCCGGGCGGCTCGGCGGGCGTTGGCTCGGACCCGATGAGGTCGGCGACGTCGAAGAGGGTCATGCCGGCATTGTGGCCGATCCGTGTGACCGTTCCGTGAATGCCTGGTCAGCATCCCTGCACCTGGGAGTGCACGGACCTACGATCGGTCAGCCGCTCCCGTGGGCGGACGCGAGGAGGTCCGAGATGGCCGTTCTGCTGGCAGCAAGTGGCGCTGGCTTCCTGATCATCATCTACATCGCGGTCATCGTCTTCGAGATCGCCGCGCTGTGGCAGGTGTTCGTGAAGGCGGACAAGCCCGGTTGGGCGGCCATCATCCCCTTCTACAACTACTACGTGTTGTTGAAGGTGGTCGGGCGGCCGGGATGGTGGCTGATCCTGTACTTCATCCCCATCGTCAACATCGTCGTCTGGATCATCGTGGCCATCGATCTCGCGAAGTCCTTCGCCAAGAGCACCGGCTTTGGTGTCGGATTGATCTTCCTCGCCTTCATCTTCATCCCGATCCTCGGGTTCGGCCCGGCGACCTACGCGGGGCCGTCCGCCGCCGGCCCGCGGGCCATGACCGTCTGATCCTCGGGGCCGCCGCCGAGCTGTCTAGCCGAGCACGAGCTCGGCCATGGTGCGCAGGGTGGTGACGTCGCCGTTGATGAGCATGGTCGTGGCGCGCGACTCGCGCCACGCCTCGAGGTCGTCGCGGATCTTCCCCACGGGGCCGACGAGCGCGATGTCCTCCACCATGGCCGTGGGCACCGCCGCCGCCGCGTCGTCCTTGCGCCCGTCGAGGTAGGCATCCTGGATCTTGTGGGCCGCCTCCTCGTAGCCCATGCGGGCGAAGACGTCGAAGTGGAAGTTCATCTCCTTGGCCCCCATGCCGCCGATGTAGAGGGCGAGAGAGGGCCGGAACCCGTCCGCCGCCGCCTCGGTGTCGTCGTTGATGACGGTGGGCGCGAAGGCCAGCACCTCGAAGTCGGCCGCGCTGCGGCGCGCCCCGGCTCGGGCGAACCCCTCGTCGAGCGACGCCTCGAAGGAGGACATCGCCCGCGGGGAGAAGAAGATGGGGAACCAGCCGTCGGCGATCTCGGCCGCCAGGGCGACGTTCTTCGGGCCCTCGGCCCCCAAGATGATCGGGACGTCGGCCCGCAGCGGGTGCACGATCGGCTTGAGCGGCTTGCCCAGCCCCGTGCCCCCCGGATACGGCAGCGGGTAGTGCGGCCCGTCGTTGGTCACCGGCTTCTCGCGGGCGAGGACCTGGCGCACGATGTCGACGTACTCGCGGGTGCGGGCGAGCGGGGCGGGGAAGGGCTGGCCGTACCAGCCCTCGACCACCTGGGGGCCCGAGACGCCGAGCCCGAGGACGAAGCGGCCGCCGGAGAGGTGGTCCATGGTCAGCGCCGCCATGGCCATGGCGGTCGGGGTGCGCGCCGAGAGCTGGCACAGCGAGGTGCCGAGGCGGACCCGCTCGGTGCTGCGAGCCCCACCAGGCCAGCGGGGTGAGGGCGTCGGAGCCGTAGGACTCCGCCGTCCAGACGGAGTCGTAACCGAGGCGGTCGGCCTCCCGCACCAGTCCAGCGCGTTCGGGGGCGGCCCCGAGCCCCAGTAGCCCAGCTGCAGGCCGATCTTCATCGTCTTCACGTGCGGCTCCTCTCGCGTCCCGTGCCCCGAGTGCTCAGAACTTGGCGACGATCTCGTCGGCGAACCAGCGCACCGCGCCCAGGCGCGCCGACAGCGCCTCGTCGTCGGGCGTGCCGGGTGCGACGTCGACGCCCATCCACGGCGCGCACACGAAGTCGGTCACGCCGGCGTCGGCGAAGCGGCGGTACAGGTCCACATCGGGCCGTTCGTTGATGGAGAGGTAGATGGTGAAGTCCGTCTCGTCACGGCCGGCCTTCTTGAGGGCGTCGTGCAGCTCGGCGAGGTGCATCCAGGCCTCTTCCTCGCTGTAGGCGCCGGCGGCGACCCAGCCGTCGCACAGCGCCGCCGTTCGGCGCAGGGCGACGGGGGAGTGGCCGCCCCCGATGATGGGGATCGGCAGCGGTGGGCGACGGCTCCATCTGGCACTCCGGCACGTCGTAGTACTCGCCGTGGAACTCGACCCAGCCGCCGCTCCACAGCGCGCGCAGGGCGACGATCATCTCGTCGAGCCGCTTGCCCCGGCTGGCGAAGTCCTGGCCGGTCTGGTCGAACTCCTCCTTGCACCATCCCACCCCGACGCCGAGCCGCAGGCGGTTGTCGGACAGGACGGCGGTGGTGCCGACCGACTTGGCCACCGTCATGAGGTCGCGCACGGGAGCGATGTACACGCCGGTCGTGAAGAGCAGGTGCTCGGTCGCCCCCGCCAGCGCCGAGATCACGCACATCGGATCGGGCCACGCCGTCTCGGCACCCCAGCTCGGCGCGCCGTCCTCGCGTGCCGAGTAGGTGTAGCGAGACTCCAGGTGGCGCGGGTTGAAGAGGTGGTCCGAGACGTACATGCCGCCGTAGCCCAGCTCGTCGCACGCCTTGGCCAGGGGGATGATCTGGCGCGTCGGCAGGAAGGCGACGGCCTGATGGAAGCGCACGGCCTGGTCGGTCACGGCCGACGCCTCAGCGGGCCCGGGCCGGGAGCGGCGTGCCCCCGACGGGGGTCGACGGCGCAAAGGCGATCGGGATGTGCTTGGTCCCGTTGATGAAGTTCGACTGCAGGCGCTGGACCTCGCCGTCGAGGCGGATGTCGGGCATGCGGTCGAGCAGCCGGTCGAACATCACCATGATCTCCATGCGGGCCAGGTTCGCCCCGAGGCAGAAGTGCGGGCCGCCGCCGCCGAAGGCGATGTGGTTGTTGGGGGAGCGGGTGACGTCGAAGGTGTCGGGATGCTCGAAGGCCGCCTCGTCGCGGTTGGCCGAGGTGTGCCAGAACACGACCTTGTCGCCCTCCTTGATCTGCTGGCCGTGCAGCTCCATGTCCGCCGTGGCCGTGCGGCGGAAGTGCATGACAGGCGTGACGTAGCGCAGCATCTCCTCCACGGCGCCCGGGAGCAGCGAGCGGTCACCGCGCAGGAGCTCCCACTGGTCCGGGTGCTCGAAGAAGGCCGTCATGGCGCCCGACATCAGGTTCCGGGTCGTCTCGTTGCCCGCCACGACGAGGAGCAGGAAGAAGAGGTCGAGCTCGAGCTGGTCCAGCTTCTCGCCCTCCACCTCGGCGTCGAGGAGGACCGAGATCAGGTCCTGCTTCGGCTCGAGCCGCCGGTTGGCGGCCAGCTCCTCGGCGTAGGCGTACACCTGCATGGCAGCCTCACCCGGATCGGTGCCGGGGATCTGGTACTCGGGGTCCTCGGAGCCGATCATGCGGTTCGACCAGTCGAAGACCATGCGCCGGTCCTCCTGGGGGACACCGAGCAGCTCGGCGATGACGAGCAGGGGCAGCTCGGCAGAGATCTCCTCGACGAAGTCGGCCGTGCCGCGCTCGCACACCGAGTCGATGATGCCGTCGGCGTAGCCGATGATCTGCTGCTCCAGGTCCCGGACCATGCTTGGGGGTGAAGCCCTTGTTGACCAGGCGGCGGTACCGCGTGTGCATCGTCGGGTCCATGTTGACCATCATCAGCTGCTGCTGGGCCAGCTGGTCGTCGTCCATCTCGTGGAAGAGCGACGTGCGGCGGGCCGAGGAGAAGTGCTCCCAGTCCCGGTTCACGTGCACGCAGTCGTCGTAGCGGGTGATGGCCCAGAAGCCGCCCCGGGGCGCCGCCTCCTCGGGGTGCCAGTAGACGGGTGCCTCCCGGCGGAGCTCGGCGAACCAGTGGTAGGGCACTCCGCCCACGAAGTTGCGCCCGTCGGTGAGGTCGATCTCGTCGAGACCCATGGGCCCTCCTTTCGGTCACCCCGGCCGACCGCGGCGCTTGCCAGATGCCAGGCCATTCGAGCCAATTTCTAGAACGTGTGTCAGTGATCATAGGCACAGACTGGCGAGCGGGGGTTCGTGTCTGAAGGGATGGACCAGGGGGTATGTTCCCCGGACACCGGGCGCCATCCCCGTTCGGGCCGAGCGAAGCCGAGCGAAAGAGGACGGATCCGTTGACCTACTGCCTGGCCCTGCGCCTCGATGAGGGGATGGTGTTCCTCGCCGACACGCGGACCAACGCCGGCGTCGACGACGTCGGCACCTACCGCAAGATGCACGTGCTCCAGCCCGCCGCCGACCGGCTGTTCGTCATCGAGTCGGCCGGCAGCCTGGCGACGACCCAGGAGGTGCTCGACCGCATCAAGCACGATGTCGCCGTGGGCGACGCGGCCGAGAGCCTGGCCACGGTGGGCCATCTCTTCGAGGCGGCGCTGTACGTGGGTCGCCTGAGCCGTCAGGTCGCGCAAGAGCACAAGCCGGCCCTGAGCGAGGTCGGGGTGGACGCCACGGCGACCTTCATCCTCGGAGGCCACGTCGGCTCGGAGCCGCCCGACATCCTGCTCGTCTACCCCGAGGGCAACTACATCCGGGCCTCCGACGAGCGCCCGTTCCTCCAGATCGGCGAGAGCAAGTATGGGAAGTTCATGCTCGAACTGGCCGTCGAGGCCGACGTCGACCTGGTGACCGCCGCCAAGATCGCGCTGGGGTCGATGATGAGCACGGCGCGGGCGAACCTGTCCGTTGGGCCGCCCTACGACGTCGGCATCTACCTCAACGACACCCGGACGATCAGCGAGTTCCGCATCGAGAGCGACTCGCCCCTGCTCCACAAGCTCAGCCGCGTCTGGGAGCGCCAGCTCCTCGACGGCATCGCCCAGCTGCCGCCGATCACCCAGGAGGACGTGACCGACGTGCGGACCCGGTCCTAGCCGGTCCCCCGGGGCTGCCCGGGTCCTGACACCTGTTCGGCCGCCGGGAGGGGCCAGGCAGGGCCGGGGGCGGCCGCCTACCCGGGCCGGCGGACCCGTCGCGGCGGGCTCCGGACCGGCCCGCCAGAAAGAGAACGTGTTACAGTTTTGGCCCAAGCGCGGCCTTGACCTGGCAGGGACCGCGGAGTGCACGCGAGGCTGCCAACGATGTTCCTCGAAGAAAGCCCCGAACAGCAGCAGCTGCGCGCCGAGTTGCGCGCCTACTACGCAGAGCTGCTCACCGACGAGGTGCGGCACGGCCTGGCCGAGGGCGGCGAGGGTGGCGACGCCTGGCGGGAAGTGGTGCGCCAGATCGGCAAGGACGGCTGGCTGGGCGTCGGGTGGCCGAGCGAGTTCGGCGGCCAGGGCCGGCCGGCGACCGACCAGTTCATCTTCTTCGACGAGACGCGACGCGCCGGCGCCCCGTTCCCCTTCGTCACCATCAACACGGTGGGGCCGACCGTCATGCGGTACGGCACCGACGAGCAGAAGTCCTTCTTCCTGCCCCGGATCCTGGCGGGCGAGGTCAACTTCGCCATCGGCTACACCGAGCCCGAGGCGGGCACCGACCTGGCCTCCCTGCGCACGCGGGCCGTGCGTGACGGCGAGGAGTACGTCGTCAACGGGGCCAAGATCTTCACCAGCGGTGCCGACCAGGCCGACTACATCTGGCTGGCCGTGCGCACCGATCCCGACGTGCCCAAGCACAAGGGCATCTCGATCCTGTGCGTGCCGACGACGACGCCGGGCTTCGAGTGGTCGATCATCAACACGGTCGGTGGCCTCACGACGACGCAGACCTTCTACGACAACGTGCGCGTCCCCGTGTCCAACCGGGTGGGGGAGGAGAACGAGGGCTGGCGCATGATCACCACCCAGCTCAACCACGAGCGGGTGGGGCTGGCCGCCTGGAGCGGCCTGGCCCTCTCCCTCTACGAGGACATCGTGGCCTGGGCGGCGACCCAGCCGACCGACGACGGCAGGACGCTGATCGACCAGGGCTGGGTGCAGATGGATCTCGCCAAGTGCCACGCCGAGCTCGAGGCGATGTGGCTCCTCAACTGGCGCATGGCGGTGCACGTGGCGGAGGGCGAGCTCACCGGCGCGGAGTCGTCGTCGATCAAGGTCTTCGGGACCGAGCGCATCATCGAGGTGGCGCGGCTCCTGTCGGGCGTGGTGGGAGCGGCCGGGTACCTGACGCCGGGCTCGCCGGGGGCGCTGCTGCGCGGACGCCTGGAGGCGACGGGGCGCCAGGCGCAGGTCAACACGTTCGGGGGTGGAGTGAACGAGGTCCAACGCGAGATCGTGGCCTCGGCGGGGCTGGGCATGACCCGGGGGGCGCGGTGAGCGGCGCCGAAGCCGGTCGCGGCGGCGGTGCGGTGGCCGAGGCGTCGGAGCGCTTCGAGGAGCTCGCCGCCTTCCCCGACCACAGCGCGGAGCTGGCGGCGTTGGTCGGCCGGGACCTGGGCCTCCCGAACCTGTCGCCCCTGTCGCCGTATCCGGTGAACGAGCCCATGATCCGGCACTGGATCGAGGCGATGGGCGACGAGAACCCGGTCTACGTGTCCGACGAGGCGGCCCGGGAGGCCGGCTATGACCGCCTGATCGCCCCGCCCACCATGCTGCAGGCCTGGATCATGCGCGGCTTGCGCGCCTCGAGAGCACTCGAGGAGGCCCGGGCGACCGGGGCGCCACAGGGGAGCGGGCCGAACGAGGTCATGATGGGCCTGCTCGACGATGAGGGGTTGACCTCGGTGGTCGCCACCAACTGCGAGCAGCACTACGGCCGTCCGCTCGTGGTGGGGGACCGGTTGATCATGCGCTCGGTGATTGAGGCGATCTCCCCTCCGAAGCGCACCGCGCTCGGCACGGGACGCTTCATCACGACCCGGATGGACTACGTGGCCGTCCCCGACGCCGACGTGCCGGCGGGCGGGGCGCGTCGGCGCTGCAGTCGCTGTCGCCCGAACAGGTGCACGTGCTCTTCGCCGCCGGCGAGCCGGTGGCGACCCAGCGCTTCCGCATCCTCAAGTACCTGCCGCCGGACCGGTCGTCGCAGCCGGTGCCGCCGTCGGCGTCGCAGTCGTCATTGCAGTCGCAGTCGTCGTCGGGCTCCTCGACGCAACAGCAGCGACCACCCCGGCCGCGACCCGCGATCACCCAGGACAACGCCTTCTGGTTCGAGGGTGCCCGGGCCCATCGCCTGTTGATCCAGCGCTGCACGTCCTGCGGCACGCTGCGCCACCCGCCCCTGCCGGCCTGCGCGACGTGCGGCTCACTCGAATGGGACACCGTCGAGTCGAGCGGCCGGGGCATCTTGTATTCCTTCGTCGTGGTGCACTACCCACAGGTCCCCGCGTTCGAGTACCCGCTGCCGATCGGCCTGGTCGAGCTGGAGGAGGGGATCCGGGTCGTGGCGAACATCGGCGGCGTTGAACCGCACGACATCGAGATCGGGATGGCACTGCAGGCCCAGTTCGTCGACCACGACGAGGAGCTGTCGCTGCCGCTGTTCGTGCCGACTGGTGCGGGTGCGGCTGCTGGTGCGGCTGCTGGTGCGGCGGCAGGTGCGGGTGCTGGTGCCGAGCCCGAGGATGGTGCCTGATGGACTTCCACTTCAGCGAGGAGCAGCTCGCTGTCTCCGAGGCGGCGACGGGTGTGTTCACCGGGCTGGTGAACCCCGAGCGGATCGGGACGATCGAGCAGAGCGACGACCGCATCGACCGCGCGCTGTGGCAGGCGCTGGCCGGCGCCGACCTCCTCGGCATCGGCGTCCCCGAGGCCGAGGGGGGTGCCGGCCACGGTTTGACGGAGCTCTGCCTCCTGCTCGAGGCGCAGGGCAACGCCGTGGCGCCCGTGCCGCTCTGGGCCACGCTCGTCCTGGGAGCGTTCCCCATTGCGCACTTCGGCTCCGATACGCAGCGGGCCCAATGGCTACCCGGCGTCGTGTCCGGCGACGTGATCCTGACCGCCGCCCTGACGGGGACCGCGGCCAGCCCGACCTCGGCTCCGGCCGTGCGGGCGACCGCCGCAGGCGACGGCTGGATGCTCGAGGGCATCGAGCTGGCCGTGCCCCAGGCGCACCTGGCGGCCCGGATCGTCGTGCCGGCCCGCACCGAGGACGGCGGCGTGCTCCTTGCGCTCGTCGACCCTCAGGCGACAGGCGTCTGGCTCGAGCGCACCGTGACGACCAACCGCGAGATCCACCCGCACCTGCATCTCGCCCGCGTCACGCTCGGACCTGATGACATCCTCGTCGGTCCCGACCTCGGCCGCGCCACCCTCGACTTCCTGATGGTGGCTGCGACCATCGCACTGTGCGCGCTCCAGGTGGGCGTGTGCGAGGCGGCGCTGACGCAGACGGCCGCCTACCTGAACGGTCGCCGACAGTTCGGGCGGCCGCTCAGCACCTTCCAGGCAACGATGCTGCGGGCGGCGGACGCCGCCATCGACATCGAGGCGATGCGGGTGACGTGGCAGAACGCCGCCTGGCGCTTCGACTCGGGCCGTGACGCCGCCGACGCGGCCCGGGTGGCCAAGTGGCAGGCGGCCGAGCGCGGACAGCGGACCGTCCACGCGACCCAGCACCTCCACGGCGGCATGGGTGCGGACATCACCTATCCGATCCATCGCTACTTCCTGTGGGGCAAGCAGATCGAACTTCTGCTGGGCGGCCCGAGCGCCCAGCTGGCGCGTCTCGGAGCCGAGATCGCCGAGCAAGCTCTGGCGGAGGCGGAGGCGCGGCAATGACCTCGTCCGGTCCGACCTTCTTCGACGTATCGGTGGGCGACGAACTGCCGACCCTGGTGCTGCCGATCACCCGCACGCTGATCGTGTCGGGGGCCATCGCCAGCCGCGACTACCAGGACGTGCACCATGACCCCGTCCTGGCCAAGGAGCGGGGCTCGAAGGACATCTTCATGAACATCCTCACCACGAACGGGCTCGTCGGCCGCTACGTCACCGATTGGTCGGGCCCGCGCGGCCGGTTGTCGGAGGTCAACATCCGCCTGGGCGCGCCCAACTACCCCGACTGCACCATGACGCTCACCGGGTCGGTGGCGGCCAAGGGACCGTTGGGCGACGACGGGAACAGCGGCGTGGTCACCGTCGCCATCCGGGGAGCCAACGACCTCGGCGATCACGTCACGGGCACGGTCAAGGTGGTCCTCCCGTTGGGTGACGAGGCAAAGAGCGGCGGCGCCGCCCCCGATCAGGGGAGTCGCGCCTGATGCCCCACACCTTCTCCGGGCGGACGGCCATCGCAGGCATCGGGGCGACCGAGTTCTCCAAGGAGTCGGGACGCTCGGAGCTGCGCCTCGCCGTCGAGGCGGTCGACGCGGCGCTACGAGACGCCGGGATCGCCCCGTCCGAGGTGCAGGGGATGGTGACCTTCAGCTCGGACACCAATCCCGACATCGACATCGCCCGCAGCCTCGGCATCGGGGACCTGACCTTCTTCAGCCGGATCCACTACGGGGGCGGTGCGGCGTGCGCGACCATCCAGCAGGCGGCACTCGCCGTGTCCTCGGGCGTCGCCGACGTGGTCGTCTGCTATCGAGCTTTCAACGAGCGCTCGGGGAACCGCTTCGGAGCCGGCGTCCAGGCCCGGGCCCCCATACCCAACGCCGAGAACGCGGACATGGCCTCCTACCTTCCGGTCGGGCTGCTGACGCCGGCCTCGTGGGTGGCCATGGCGGCGCAGCGCTACCTGCACGTGACCGGAGCGACGAGCGAGGACCTCGGCCGGATCGCGGTGGCCGACCGCAGGCACGCCGCGGCCAACCCCAAGGCGTGGTTCTACGAGCAGCCCATCACGCTCGAGGATCACCAGGCCAGCCGATGGATCGTCGAGCCGCTGCACCTCCTCGACTGCTGCCAGGAGACCGACGGCGGGCAGGCGCTGGTGGTGACGTCACTCGAGCGTGCCCGCGACCTGCGCACGGACCCGGTCGTGATCCGCGCTGCTGCCCAGGGCTCGGGCGCCGGCCAGGACATGATGACGAGCTACTACCGCGACGACCTGCTCGGGCTGCCCGAGATGGCCGTGGTGGCCCGCCAGCTGTGGGAGACCTCGGGGCTCGGTCCGGAGGACATGCAGGCCGCGATCCTCTACGACCACTTCACGCCGTACGTCCTCTACCAGCTCGAGGAGCTCGGCTTCTGCGCCAAGGGCGAGGCGAAGGACTTCGTCGGCGACGGCCGCATCGAGATCGGCGGCGCCCTGCCCATCAACACGCACGGGGGCCAGCTCGGCGAGGCCTACCTGCACGGCATGAACGGGATCGCCGAGGGCGCCCGGCTGGTGCGCGGCACATCGGTCAACCAGGTCGAAGGACTCGAGCACGTCGTGGTGACGGCCGGCACGGGCGTGCCGACGAGCGGACTGGTGCTCGGCGTCGATCGCTGAGTCGTACTCGAACCCAACCGTGGGCCGGCACCTTCCGAGGGCCAGCACCTTCCGAGGGCCAGCACCTTCCATCAGTCTCAGGCAGGCACCACCCGTTCAGAGGTTCGAGTCCGAATCCCGGATGTTCAAACGTGGTCCTCTTGAGGTGGTCGATGTACCGACCACGTGATGTCTCGACGGGAGGAGTCGTGAGCGTACGGGATCGGTTGAGGCCAAAGACGCAGGGGCCACGCTCCGAGGGTGAGGGCGGGCCCGGCCATCGGGTTAGTCTTCACCGCGCCAATCCGACAGCCCGAAGGAGCCTT
The DNA here is from genome assembly GCA_963730395.1 of uncultured Acidimicrobiaceae bacterium. Lineage (GTDB taxonomy): Bacteria > Actinomycetota > Acidimicrobiia > Acidimicrobiales > RAAP-2 > Bog-473. The sequence goes on from CAVSSK010000021.1 coordinate 693,823, forward strand.
TTGCCACATGCTTCAGATCCAGGCTCGAGAGATCCCGGTCCCCAGCTCCGTCAGTCAAGAGGCGCAGGGGGTTCTGGCAATGGGCCGGCTCGGTCCGCCACCGAGAGAGCTCCCGGCGCTTGACGACACCGTGGGGTGGAAGGCCTATGTCGCCGAGACAGACGGCTTCGTGCGGTCGATGGTGGGTGACGCGACCGCCGGGTTCACGGGCAGCATCGAGGAGCGCGATCTCGGTCCGTGCCCCCTCTACGTGGTGACGCCTCGAGAGCGTCGCGGACGACGACCGGCGGGTCTTCTTCGACATCCACGGCGGCGCCTGGGTCCTCGGCGGTGGCGACCTGTGCAAGAGGACCTCGATTGCCTCGGCCAATGCGGTCGGAGCGCGCGTCTGGTCGGTGGACTACCGGATGCCGCCTGACCATCCGTTCCCGACGCCTCTCGACGACTGCCTCAGGGCGTACCGGGTGCTGTTGGACGAGCGGCACCCAAGCGAGATCATCGTGGGCGGGACGTCCGCCGGGGGCAACCTGGCGGCGGCGCTGATCCTGCGAGCCCGCGATGAGGGGCTTGCCCTACCGGCGGCCGCGGTGTTCAACACCGGTGCGTTCGACCTGACCGGTTCGGGCGATTCCTGGCAGACCAATGACGGACTCGACAGTGTCTTGTCCGGCCCTGTCGAGCCGTGCACCGAGCTCTACGCCGGTGACCACGACCGCCGGGAGCCGTACATCTCACCGCTCTTCGGTGATCTCACCGGGTTTCCGCCCGCAATACTCCTGACCGGCACGCGCGACAGGCTCCTCTCGGACAACGTTCGCATGCATCGGGCTCTGCGGGCCGCCGGAATCGAGGCCGAGCTTCACGTGTGGGAGGCGGCCGGTCACGGCGGGTTCCTGGGCATGGCCCCGGAGGACGCAGAGCGTTTCGCCGAGTTGCGGCGCTTCGCCGAGGCGCGCTCGGGTTCGCGCCCAAGAGCACGCGGCATAGCAAGATGACCACCCTGCGTGCCGACAGGTGACGCAGGGACGGCGAAACCGCAGCGCCTTGCGGCATGACGCCATGATCATTCCCACGGTGGCAGCCGACCACCGAGGCGAGCGGCCCGACTAGGCGCGTTTCAGGTTGGGTGGCGTCCGGCGAGGGGCGGGGGGTGCCAAATCGTCTGGGGCAGCGGCGATGGCCTCGCGGACCCGACGCAGGGTGCCCAGGAAGTCGTAGAGCTCACTGTCGGCAATGCCGGCCATGACCGCCGTCGTCGTTTGGACGACCTCGGGCAGCAGCCGATTGAGTACTGCTTGGGCTTCGGGGGTCACGTCGACGAGGACCCGGCGGCGGTCGTCGGGATCCGTAAGCCGCTTGATGTACCTGTTGCGCTCCAAGGTGTCGAGCACACTGGTCATGGTCCCGCTGGTGATGTGCATATGCGTGCCGACTGCGCCGGCGGTCATCGGGCCTCCGTTCCCCTCGATGACGGCCAGAGCGTTGAGCGCAGCGTGTGACAGGCCGTGACGACGGGCAACCGACGCGATCAACGCCTCGGCCTGGCCCCCGACTGTTTCGAGCTCCCGGAAGACCTGGGCCGACAGCCAGGACGCACCGGGGAATTCCTTCTCGAATGCCGCCACCTCAGGTGGATGAGCCGAGGCAGCGCCCTTGCGGGCGCCACCTCGGCTGCTTGGCGGAGACGGGATCAGTTCAGGCCCCCACTGCGATCTCGATCCGAGGCGCACCCTTGACCCCGGCGCGGCCCATGGCCTCTCGCAGCTCGTTGCTGCCGGCGAAGGCCTGGGCCTGCTCCACGGTCGGGAAGCGGTGCAGCACGTACACGTCCTGCTTGTCGGCCGGGTCCACCAGCACCTCGGCGTCGGTGCAGCCGTGCTCCTTGCGGAGCCCCTCCACGCTCTCATAGGCCGACCGCCATGCGGCGTAGTCCTCGACCTCGTGTCGAACCAGCAGCGTTGCCTGTGCCATGTGTTCTCCTCCTTCTCTTGCTCGTGGCCCAGTTCTCTTGGGGCCAACTATCTTGATCTCAAGATAACATGCGCCACGAAGATGTCAAGGGGAAGATCCGGAGTCGACGACGCGCATGGGGGGTGCACGGTCGAGTCAGAGTGGACGGCCGGCGACCGTCTCCTCCAGTGCGGCGGCGTCCTCAGGGCTGAGTGCCACGTAGGGGACTGCGCGGTTGCGCTGCCACAGCACGACGTCGCCACAGTTCCACCGCTCCGCGCGCAGCACGCGCTTCATGACCTTGTTGGTCGCCGTGAGCGGCAGCGTCGGGCTCATGCGGACGAAGCGGGGTGCCCACTTCGTGCCCAGGTCACCCTGAGTGGCCAGGAACTCGGCGAGCTCGTCCGCGTCGAGCGCTTCCACGCCGGGTCGCAGCTGCACGGCCGCCATGACCTGGTCGCCCACGAGGGAGTCGGGCACGGCGTAGACCGCGGCCAGCACGATGTCGGGGTGGCGTTGGAGGATCCGCTCTATCGGTGCCGACGCGAAGTTCTCGCCGTCGACGCGGAGCCAGTCGTGGTCGCGTCCGGCGAAGTAGAAGAATCCGGCTTCGTCGCGGTAGGCCAGGTCGCCCGTCCAATACCACCCCGCACGCAGGCGGGCCTTCTCGGCGTCGTCGTTGCGCCAATAGCCCTCGAAGCCCGCCCCACCGGTCTTGGACACGAGCTCACCGATCGCGTCTTCGGCATTGAGCAGCCGACCCCTTTCGTCGAAGTGGGCGGGCGGGCACTCCTCGCCGGTGGTGGGGTCGAGGACGACCGTTCCCTCCGGCGCACGACCGAGGGCGCCCGGTGGAGTGTCGGGGGTCCGAGAGACCGTGGCGCCACCCTCGGTGGAGCCGTACGAGTCGGTGACAGCGACGCCGAAGCGCGTCGGCAAAACGGGCCACGTCATCGGCCGAGCCTTCGTTGCCGAAGGCGCGCACCAGCGGGTTCTCGGCGTCGTCGGGCTGTTCGGGCGTGGCCAGGATGTAGGACAGCGGCTTCCCGACGTAGTTGAAGTAGGTCGCACCAGTCGCCCGGACGTCGGGCAGGAAGCCCGAGGCGGAGAAGCGGCCCGAGGAGGGGAGGGCAAAGGCCGCGCCGGCCATGAGGGCGGGGCCCCAGCCGGCCATGAGCGCGTTGGAGTGGAACAGCGGCATGGACAGGTAGCACACGTCCTGGGGCGTGAGCGCGTACATCTGGGCCACGACGGCGCCGATGCGCGCCAACCTGCCCTGGCTGCACAGGCATGCCTTGGGCGCACCGGAGGTGCCCGACGTAAACAGCAGGTAGCCGAGGGTCTCGGGTGTCACGGCCTGCTCGGTCACCGTCGGCAGCTCGCGTTCCGGCGTGGGCTCCGAGCGTCGCTCGTGCGGCGGCCGTGTCGAGTACCAACACCCTCTCGTTGCCGGCCTCGACGGCACCGAGGGTGGCGCCGATCCGGGAACCCTTCAGCAGCGGAAGGTAAGTGGAGTCCGTGACCAGGAACTGGCATTCGGTGTGCGTGAGGTCGCGGACCAGCTCGTCTCCCCGGTGCGTCGGGTTGGCGCCGACCACCACCGCGCCCGCCAGCGCAGCCGCCTCGAGCCAGAAGACGAACTCGGGCACGTTGTCGAGCATCACGGCCACGTGGAACGGACCGTCGGCTCGCCCGGCCCGCAACCAAGCCGCCCGCTCGGCGGCCCGTTGCACCACCTCGGCGTGGGTCAGACGGAGGTCGTCGACGACCAGGCCGAGCCGGGTGTCGGCGGCGCGGGCGAGCACGGCGCCGGTGATGGTCTGGGGGACGCCGGCCGGCGCTGCCGGGGGTGCCACGGGTGCGGCCGGCTGCGTCTCAGGTGCGCTCACTGCAACTCCGAACGTCTCTGACCTGGGGTGGAACGCCGATTACTGGAACACGTTGCACTTTAGTCCGTCCCGTGTTACCGTCGCTGGACCGCCAGCGGAACTGACCGCGGCACCGTAGACGAGGACGTGCAATTCCATGGAATTCGGCATCTTCAACGCCGCGTGTGTGCTGCCCAAGTACGTCGAGCAGCACGGTGAATCCGCCGAGCACGACCGCATCATGGACGAGGTGGCCTTCATCGTGGCGTCGGACAAGGCCGGCTTCAAGTACACCTGGGCCTCCGAGCACCATTTCCTGACCGAGTACTCGCACCTCTCGGCCTCCGAGTCGTTCCTCGCCTTCGTGGCCGCCAAGACCAACAACATCCACATCGGGTCGGGAATCTTCAACATCACGCCGCCCGTCAACCACCCGGCGCGCATCGCCGAGCGGGTCGCCATGTTGGACCACCTCTCGGAGGGTCGCTTCGAGTTCGGTACCGGCCGCGGCTCGTCGACGACCGAGCAGAAGGGCTTCGGAATCGAGGATTCCGACCTCACCCGCGAGATGGTGGCCGAGACGCTGCCGCAGATCGTGCGCATGTGGAAGGACGAGGACTACAGCTACGAGGGCAAGTTCTTCTCCATGCCGACTCGCAACGTGCTGCCCAAGCCCTACTCGAAGCCCCATCCGCCCATCTGGATGGCGGCGGGCAGCCCGTCCACCTTCGACCTGGCCGCCGATCTGGGCGTCGGCGTCCTGTGCTTCGGCTTCTCCACCCCGGACCAGTTGACCCCGCTGGTGAGTCGCTACAAGGAGAAGATCCAGGACTGCACGAACCCGGTGGGTGGCTTCGTGAACAACAACGTGATGATCACGACACAGATGATCTGCATGGAGGACGGGGCCAAAGCGCGCAAGACCTTCCTCGAGGCCGACTCCAACTACCACCTGAGTCTCGTGTTCCGCTACCTCGACACGTTCCCGCGCCCCGCGGGCATCCCCGAGTGGCCGGCGATCATCCCTGCCATGGACGCCGCCACCCTCGACGCCGCGATCGCGGCCGGTGTCACCGCCGTCGGGACCCCCGACGAGGTGGGCAAGGCCGTCGAGAGCTTCGCCGCGACGGGCGCCGACCAGCTCGCGTTCGGGATGCTGTCGACCTCCATGCCCATCGAGTCGTGCCAGGAGGCCGTCGAGACGTTCGGCAAGCACGTGCTGAAGGACTTCGACAAGGACCCCGTGCACCTGACGACCAAGCAGCGGCTCGCCGCCGGCGGCAAGTAGCAGGGAGCTCTCCCGGGTCGCACGCCGTTGCGGCAGAGGGCCCCATCACGCCGTCCCGGTCAGAGCCGGAACTCACCGGCCTGCAGCCGGCGATCGATCTCCTCGGCGACCTCGGTCGGCAGGCGCCCACCCGAGTCGACGCGGTGGCGCTCTTCGACGCCATGGCTCTCGAACTGCACCCAGAGGTCGTCGACCACGGCGGCATCCGCCAGCGCCCCGCTGTGCTCCGGCTCCACCCTGCGGTCCTGCACCCGCTGCTGCACGAGGCCGATGGGCGCCCGCAGCACGGCGTAGTTCAGCTCGAGGCCAGCGCGGCGCGCAGGCGTCCGTGAAGAGGTCGAGCATGAACGGGTAGAGGATGCCCTCGGCGACGGTGAAGTACCCGCCCGCGGCGAAGGTCACGACCGCCTCGGCCGCGGCACGAAGCACGACCCGGTTCTGCGTGTGCGCAGCCTCCTTCCAGGGTTCCATGACACCCCCTCGCAACTTGGCGAAGAACCAATCCAGGTCGAGGCAGGCCGAAAGATCGTGGCGATCGGCCACCAGTGGCGCGACGGTGGTCTTGCCACACCCGGGTGAGCCGGTGAGGAGGAGGACGGGACCCGCGGGCACGGGTGCATCATCGCGTGGGGCGACGGCCGGTGCGCGCAACGGCGCCGAGCGAGCCCTAGGTTGGCGTCCGATGGATGTGTCCTACACATGGAGAGGTACGTTCGCCGATGATGAGGTCAATGCACTCCATGCGGAGGGCTTCGACCACCCGGTCCTGGACATCGGCTGGCGCCGCCAGGTCGAGCGACACAGCTTGGGCTGGGTGTGCGCCCACGACCGGGAGCGCCTGGTCGGGTTCGTGAATGTGGCGTGGGACGGCGGCGTGCATGCCTTCGTGCTCGACACCCTCGTGCACGGCGATGCCCGTCACGAGGGGATCGGCACCGACCTCCTGGAGGTGGCAACCACCGAGGCCCGAGCCGCCGGTTGCGAGTGGCTCCACGTCGACTTCGCCGAGGAGCTCAGCGGGTTCTACCTCGGGGCCTGCGGTTTCGCTCCGACCCCGGCCGGAGTCGTCGCGCTGGGCCACGCACCGGGGTGAACGCGCTGCGGGCCGTGCTCAGCCCGCCGTCGCCACCCCCACCACGGGCCGGTTGAGCACGACGCCGCCCTCGGACCCGTAGAAGTCTGCGTCCCCGTAGTTGAAGATGCCGCCATCGGATGCGGCGATCCAGTACCCGTGACCGTCGAGCGTTGCCGCCATGCCGACGACCGGCTTGACCAGTGGCACGCTGCCCGCGGAGCCGAAGAACCCGGCGTCACCGAAGTCGAAGATGCCCCCGTCCGACGCCACCATCCAGTAGCCGAGGCCGTCGGAGGTGGCCGCCATGCCGACGACGGGCTTGTTCAGTGGTGTGCCCCCCATGGAGCCGTGGAAGGCGGCGTCGCCGAAGCTGAACACGCCGCCGTCGCTGGCCACCAGCCAGTAGCCGAGCCCGTTCGAGCCGGAGGCCATGCCCACGATGGGCCGGTTGAGCGGTGTGCCGCCCTCCGAGCCGTAGAATTTGGCGTCGCCGAAGCTGAAGACACCGCCGTCGGAGGCCACCAGCCAGTACCCGCCCCCGTCCGGCGTGGCCGCCATGCCGACGATCGACGCGTTCAGCGGCTTGCCGCCCTGTGACCCGAAGAAGCCGGCGTCCCCGTAGGTGAAGATGCCACCGTCGGAGGCCACCAGCCAATAGCCGTGTTTCGACGCGGTGGGTGCCATCCCCACGATCGGCCTGTTCAATCGGAGGCTGCCCGTCGACCCGTAGAAGCCGGCGTTGCCGAAGGTGAAGATGCCACCGTCCGACGCGGTGAGCCAGTACGACGAGTTCGGCGGCGCGGGTGGCGGGGGAGAGGGCGGGCCCGGGATCCCGGCCGAGCCGGAGTAGGCGTAGACCTGGTCGGTCGACGGAGCCAGGAGAAGGCCATCGCCCACAGACGGGGTCGGGAAGTGGTTGGCTTCACCGCCGGTGGGGACCTGCTCCACGGTGGCGCCGTCGAGGGGGTTGATGCCGTAGAGCGTGCCCCCGCCGATCGACCAGACGAGGCTGCCGGCGAGGATGGGAGGTCCCGCTGCGCGGCTGGCGGCCTGCCACTGCACGCCGAGCGGGCTGGTCGGCACGGCCTCGACCCCGCCCCCGCAGGGGATGTACACCACGGTCCCGAGCACGGCGTTGCCGCCGTCGACGTCGTTGGAGGAGCACACCGAGAGCTGCGAGCCGATCTGCCCGCCTATGCCGCCGAGATTGGCCTGGCTGAGGAGGAAGGCCCTTTGTGACTTGCCGGATTGGAGCGCGGTCCCGTTCGAGAGCAGTGCCGGTGCGTCCGATCCGAGGTCGAGGTCGTGAGCGTTGTCGTTGGACCAGTCGCTCGGGGCGAACAACTGCTTCCCCGCCAGCGCCGGCGAGAGCTCGATCACCGAGTCGCTGCCGTCGTAGGGGTTGGAAGCCGACCCGTTCCCCGTCGCCGCCCATATGTTGCCGGCCGCATCGACCTCGGGCGCAGCACCTCCCATCCAGACGGCGCCCTCGGTCCCGTTGGGAGTGGTGTTGTAGTACCCGGGAGTCCCGCCCCCTTCGGGTACCGAGGCGATCCAGCCGTGGTAGCTCGAGCAGTCTCCGTCGTTGCCGCCGTACCCGAAGACCACGTTCCCGTTGCTCAGGTTCAACCCGGTGCGCTGCAGGATCGCCTTCGTCAACTGACCTGGGGGGTCCACCCCCTCGGCCAGCAGGGAGGAGCCGGTGTAGATGTTCAGCCCCACCAGGATGTGGGCCGGCGTCCCACCGCTCAGCTCGTCCGCCACCGCGAAGATCTCGCCGCGGGCGGGGTCGATCACCGGTGTGCCCGTGATCCCGACCGTGGGGCCGATGTCACCGCAGGGGAGGTCACCCGAGGGCACCGGAGTCCCCACATGGGTCGACCACAGGACCGCACCCGTATCGGCCGCCAGCGCATAGATGGTGTCGTTCTCCGTCGCGACGAAGACACGCCCGGTGGCCTCGAGCGGCTCGCCGTAGACCTGGCCGTCGAGCACGGCGGACTTCCAGGCGAGATTGGGTGGCGAGAAGGTGACGCCGGAGGTGTCGACGCCGGTTCCGACGGAGTTGCCGTGGTAGACGGTCCACGAGGCGGTGGGGTCGACGTGAGCGACCGCGGCCGCCCGAGTTGCAGCACCTGCGGGTGCGACGGAAGCTGCGGGCGCGACGGCGGCCCCGGCGGCGAGCAACAGGAGACTCGTGCCGACCGCAGCGATGGACGCCGCCCGTCGGGCGCGCCGCCCGACCGCAGATCGCCCGATCGGGCGCCGAGTGTCCATGCCCCAATTGATCGGCGCACCGTAACGTGCTGCGATGAGGTCTGTCGAAGTCGGATCCGTGTCTGCTCGGCACCGCCGGTGCGGCAGTCCAAACGGCCGTTCTGGGCCGGGTTCGGCCCCGACTACGACTCGGTGGGAGTCCGAGCCCCGTTCTCCGCCCCGGCGTTGACGATGGCCGCCGCCCACGTGTAGTCGGGCTTGCCCGACGGCGAGCGTTCCACGGCATCGACGACGTAGAGACGGCGGGGCAGCTTGTAGCCGGCGATGGTCTGACGGCAGTGTTCCTGCAAGGACTCCAGGGAGGGCGCCTCGTGGCCGACCCTCGGTTGCACGATGGCGGCCACCGTCTGGCCCCAGCGCTCGTCGGGAGCGCCGCAGACGATGGCGTCCATGACATCGGGGTGTGAGCGGACGGCAGACTCGACTTCCTCAGGGAAGATCTTCTCGCCTCCCGAGTTGATGACGATCGATCCCCGACCGAGCAGGGTGATCGACCCGTCGGCCTCCACGGTCGCATAGTCGCCGGGCATCACGTAGCGCGTGCCCCGCACGTGGAGGAACACTTCGGCCGTCTTCTTCGGGTCGTTGTAGTAGCCGAGCGGGATGTCGCCGGACCGGGCGATCTTGCCGATGACGCCCGACCCCGGCTCGACCGGCTCGAGGGCCTCGTCGAACACCACCGTCTCGCCCAGCAGGTGCACGGTCGGGCCGCTCTTCATGGCGGTGTTGCCCGCGGTCACGACCGTCATCCCGTTGTTCCCACCCTCCGAGGAGCCGATGGCGTCGGTGATCACGAGGTTGGGCAGGTGGACGAAGAACTGGTCCTTGACGGGTGCCGAGAACAGTGCGGCCGACGACACGACGGCCAGGAGCGACGAGAGGTCGTGGTCCGTCCCCGGGTCGGTCAGCGACTCGATGAGCGGCTTGCCCATGGCGTCCCCCGTGATCATCACCGAGTTCACCCGCTCCTCGGTGACGAGCTGCCAGACCTGGTGGGGGTCGAACTTGGCCATGAGGACGATCTTGGACCCGACGAAGCTCTGGCCCATGACGCACCACTGGGTGGCTCCGTGCATGAGTGGCGCCACCGGCAGGTGCACCATCGGGCCGCCTGCTCCTTTGCCCACCATCACCGCCGGGTCCGTGATCCGCACGTTGGTCACCGGGTCTGTCCCGCCCCCCAGCGCGTAGAAGACGTCCTCGTGCCGCCACACCACTCCCTTGGGCATGCCGGTCGTGCCGCCGGTGTAGAGGATGTAGAGGTCGTCTCCGCTGCGCGGCCCGAAGTCCCGCTCCGGGGAATGGTCGGCCAGTGCTTCCTCGTAGCCGATGGCCCCCGGCGTGGGATCGACGTCGCTGCCATCCTCGATCACGATCACGTGCCGCAGGTCGGGCAACTCGGGCAGCAGCGTGGTGACCAACGGAGAGAACTCCCGCTGGTGCACGAGCGCCTTCAGATCGGCGTTCGTCAGGAGGTAGCGCAGCTCGTCCTTGACGTAGCGGTAGTTGATGTTGATCCAGATCGCCCGCAGCTTGAAGACGGCCCAGGCCGTCTCGACCCACTCGACCGAGTTGTAGGCGTAGATCCCGACGTGGTCGCCCGGCCCGATCCCCTGCGCCGCCAGATGGTGGGCCAGCCGGTTCGCCCGCGCCTCCATCTCGGCATAGGTCCGGCGCTCGCCGTTGGCGACCAGGTACTCCCGCTCGGGGTAGGCATCGACGGCCGCTTCGAACAGGTCGGCGAGGTTGAACTCCATCGGCCGCAGATTAGAACAGGTTCTCGTTCTGTGGGCAATCGCCCGCCGAGGCGACCGGCCGCCCCCGGTCGTACCCCGCAGTCAGTGCGGGATCGGGCTCAGCTCGAGATCGCCACGATCGGCGCGTTGAGTGGGATCGACCCGGTCGAGCCGTAGAAGGGCGGCGTGCCGCCACCGGGGAAGGCGAAGATGCCGCCGTCGGTCCCCGAGAGGTAGTAGCCGCCGGCGACTGTCGTCATGCCCACGATGGGCTTGTTGAGGTGGATCGAGCCCGTCGAGCCCAAGAAGGGCGGGCCGCCGGTGGTCGGGAAGGTGAAGATCCCGCCGTCGGAGGCGACCAGGTAGTACTGGCCGGCCGTGGTGGCCGCCATGCCCACGATGGGCTTGTTGAGGGTCAGCGAGCCGGTCGATCCGAAGAAGAGGGCGTTGCCGTAGTTGAAGATGCCCCCGTCGGCGGCGACGAGCCAATAGCCCAACCCGTTGGGGGTGGCGGACATGCCGACGATGGGCTTGTTGAGGTGCAGGCTGCCCGTCGAGCCGTAGAACTGGGCGTCGCCGTAGCTGAAGATGCCGCCGTCGGCGGCGACCAGCCAGTAGCCAGCCACCGTCGGGGGTCACCGCGATGCCCACGATGGGGGCGTTGAGATGGAGGGATCCCGCCGAGCCGTAGAACTGCGCGGAACCGTAGTTGAACACCCCGCCGTCGGCGCCGACCAGGTAATAGCCATCACCGGCAGGCATGATCCCGATGCCCACGATGGGGGCGTTGAGGTGCGAGCCACCGAGCGAGCCCAGGAAGGGCGCCCCGGCGCCGTAGTTGAAGACTCCGCCGTCGCTGGCGGCGAAGCGGTAGCCCGAGCGGGCGATGGGGGCGCTGATGACGAACGGGCTGGGCAGTCCCGACACGCCCTCACCGACGGCCACGCATTGCCAATCGGTCACGCAGGAGACAGCGTTGAGGTGGGTCCCGGTCGCACCCTGCTGACTCGGCGTGGTGGCGACCGCCCATGTCGCGCCGTCCCATGTCAGGGACTCACTGACGTCAGCCGACGGGGGTGTCGAGTAGCCGACCGCCGAGCAGGAGGTCGCGCTGAAGCAGTCGATGCCGTTCAGATTGTTGCTCGCCGAGCCTGCGTTGGGACTCGGGACGATGGTCCAGGCGGTGCCGTTCCACATCTCGACCAGCGTCTGGTAAGTGCCTGCATAGCCCTCTCCGGCAGCCATGCACCATGTCGGCCCGATGCACGACACGGCCTTGAGGTCGACACTGCTCTGGCCGGTCGGGCTGGGGCTCGGGACGATGGCCCACGCAGTGCCGTTCCACTGCTCAGTCAAGCTGGCGCTGCCCGAGGTGCCCACACCCATGCACATCGTCACCGCGGTGCATGACACGCCGTTGAAGAATCCGCCACTACCGGGCAGTGCCGGTGTCGTCTGGAGGGACCACGTCGTCCCGTCCCACTTCATTGCCACCGGTGCGTACACCCCACCGCCGAAGAAGGCTTGGCCCACAGCCATACAGCCCGTGGCGCCGATGCACGAGACCCCGGTGAGGTAGCTGTTGGTGGCACCGGCCACCGTGGGACTGGGGGCGATGGTCCACGCCGTGCCGTTCCACTGCTCAACGAGCGGGCTGCTGCCAACGCCACCCACGGCCACGCAAAACGAGGTGGAGAGGCAATGCACTGAAACCAATGTGCTCTGTCCGGACGGTGTCGGACTGGGCATGACCACCCACGACGAGCCGTTCCATTGCTCGAAGAGCGGCGTAGGGCCACTACCTTGCTGCCCCACGCCCACACAGAAGGACGCGTTCACGCAAGAGATACCCAAGAAGATCCCGGCCGTCACTGCCGGTGTGCTCCCCACCGTCCAGTTCGAAGCGCTGACGGTTGCCGGCGCCGTCGGTGCCGAGGCGCCCGCGGGTGCGCCACTGAGACCAGTCAACAATCCCCCAACCGCCAGGACCGTCGCAAGCACGGTAGATCGCGCGATTGAACGCATTGGTTCCTCCTCAGTCGCAAACGTGGGACGTCTCCCCACCGAGCACCAGACGTGCTCTGCAGAGGTTACAGACGGAGCGGGCGCACTTCGGGGACCGCAACCGCGGCAAGCCCCCATCGCCTGGAAGGCGGCCTGCGAACTATCGTGTGCGCATGGCCTATCCCACTTCCGTCTCCCGCGACATCGCCGCCCCCGCCGAGAAGGTGTGGGCGCTCGTCGCCGACCTGCCTCGGATGGGGGAGTGGTCACCGGAGAACGCGGGCGGGAAGTGGATCAAGGGTGCCACCGGCCCGGCGCTCGGTGCCGTGTTCCGCGGCTCGAACAAGAACGGCGTCAGGCGCTGGTCCACTAACGCCACCGTCATCGCCTGCGAGCCCGGCAAGCTGTTCGAGTTCGCAGTGACGTCCGGCCCCCTGGGCATCGCCCACTGGCGCTACGAATTCGAGGACACGGAATCAGGATGTCGGGTCACGGAGTCGTGGGAGGACCATCGCGCCTCATGGTTCGTCGTCGTGGCGCGGGTCATGGGTGACCACAGCGCCGCCCACGCCGAGAAGGAGATGGCGGCCACGCTCGGCAACCTGGCCGCGGCCGTCGAGTAGACGGGTCTCCACGGCAGGCTGGCGCGACCTGCTGCGATCAGGCGGCGATCCCGACGATGGGCCTGCTCAGCCTGAGACCGCCGGCCGAGCCGTAGAACGGCGGCGTCCCGGTCCCGGGGAAGGTGAAGACCCCTCCGTCGGAGCCGACCAGGTAATAGCCGCCGCCGGCGACTCCCATGCCCACGATGGGGGCATTCAGGGAAGTGCCACCCGTGGAGCCCAGGTACGTGGCGTCGAAGGTGAAGATGCCGCCGTCGGAGCCGACGAGGTAGTAGCCCCCGGCAGCGGTCACCGCCATCCCGACGATCGGCTTGTTCAGCATCTTGCCGCCCTCAGACCCAGCGAAGACGGCGTTACCGAAGGCGAAGATCCCGCCGTCGGCGGCGACCAGGAAGTAACCCAGCCCGTTGGGTGTGGCCGCCATGCCCACGATCGGGCTGTTGAGATGCATGCCGCCCGTGGAGCCGTAGAACTGCGCGTCGCCGTAGGTGAAGACGCCACCGTCAGCGGCGACGAGCCAGTACCCCCCACCGTCCGCCGTCATCGTCATGCCGACGACGGGCTTGTTCAGCTGCATGCCGCCGGTCGAGCCGTAGAAGGACGCGGATCCGAAGTTGAAGACCCCCCCGTCGGCGCCCACGATGTCGTAACCGTCTCCGGAAGGCATGACCGTCACGCCCACGATGGGCGCGTTGAGCGCCGTGCCTCCCATTGAGCCCAGATACGGGGCCCCCAGGTTCGGAGCCGCGGGCCCGTATGCGAAAACGCCCCCGTCGGACGCGGCCACGCGGTAGCCGGTGCGGCCGATCGGTGCCTGCCCGTTGAAGGGCATGGTGCTGGAGCCACTGGCCACCCCACCGACCGCGACACACGAGGCGCCGCCGAGACACGAGACGCCGAACCACGCGGCCTCGGGTTCGGACGGCGACGGCACTGTGCCGAGGGTCCACGTGCTGCCATTCCACGACGCGGTGAGGACCACCTCATTCGAGGGACCCGTGAATGTCGTGCCCACCGCGGTGCACGACGTGGGGCTTATGCAACTGAGCCCCAGCAGTGCATCGTTGCTCCCGGTGGGAGGGGCGGGAAGCGCCGACTGGGACCAGTTACCTGCGGACCACTCCTCGGCAAACGTCAGCACCGATGACGATGGGGTGTCGTAGCCGGTCGCCATGCAGAAGCCTGCGCCCGCGCACGACACGGCGAAGAACTCGGGGCTGGTGACGCCGGCCGGATCGACCGTGGTCGTGACGGTCCACGAGGAGCCATTCCACTGCTCGGCCAGGAGATGGGTCGACACCGCAATGCGGGGGTTTGTGCTGTGCGTGAGCGCATGCGCGTTGGCGAGCGGGCCCGGCAGTCCGAGGAATCCGGATTGCGGCGCCCCAGCCGAGGAGGCCCCGGGGCTTGGCACGACGAGTCCAGTGCCGGTGCCCGTGTTGTAGCCCACCGCCATGCAGTTGGACGGTCCAGTGCAGCTGACCGAGTTGAACTCGTCATCCGTGTGTCCTGCGATGCTCGGAGTGCTCGCGACCGCCCACGCGGTGCCGTTCCACAGCTCGGCGAGGGTGTCCGTGTACGTCGTCGAGCTGTTGTCGGCGAAGCCGGTCGCCATGCACCATGTGGGTCCGGTGCACGACACGCCCGCCAAGAAGCCCTGGGTGTAGGGGCTGGGCAACGTCGGGGTCGGGCTGACCGACCAGGCGCTGCCGTTCCACCCATAGATGATCGGGAGGGTTCCCGAACCGGTGTCTTGGAAGCCCACTCCCGTGCAGAACGAGATCGAGGTGCACGAGACGGCTGTCAGCAACACCGCCGTGGCTCCGGTTGGTCCCGGGAGTACGACGGTGTGCCAACTCGATCCGTCCCACTGCTGGACGTCCGTGGTCGGACCATTGGTCGGCACAAGCACCGTGCTGACGCAGAAGACCGAGGAGACGCACGAGACGCTGCTGTCATAGGACGCGGTCCCGATCGCCGGGGGGATGTTCGGCGTCCACTGGGTGGCCGCCACTTGGGCTCCGGGTCCCGGCGTGGCACCCGCCACCACCGTCCAACCGACAGCACCGAACACCGCCAGGACGGCTGCGACACACGCGCGCTGCAATGACCACCGCATCAACTTGCCCTCCGTTTCGGGCGAGGGCCGATCGAACCCATCCCCGTCGCAGCTTGCATCAGATGCACACGCCAATCAAGGACCGTCGTCCCGGACGATCCAAAGGACGAGCACGCTTCGCACCGACGCGCGCAAGGGTACGCAGTCGCGAATGAGCTACTGCGAAGGAGCTACGTTGTCGCTGGTCCGGAACCGTTGGATCCAAACTGCAGCCGGCGCTCGGCATGGATGGACGCCGCTTCGTCGCCAGGGCCATCGCGCCCACGCAGCCGCTCGATCACGGCACGCCGGTGCGCCTCGTCCACATTGCCGCCGTATTTGAACTTGGCCGCAACCTCCTCCACGCGGATCTCGATCCCGAGGATCCCCAACAGCTTGGTTTCGTGAGCCGCGCCCGGGTCGGCCACCCCCACGTCGGGCTGGAAGGCTGCCAGCTGCCGGCGCAGGATGGCGGCGACGCTCCCGGGCGACGTCCGCTCGTCATGCACCGTCGCGGTGCCGACGAGCTGCACCGCGGCGTAATACGTCGTCGGGATCCCGAGCGCCGCGTCCTCGGCCCCGATTGCCTTCCACGAGGATGGGATGAAGGCCCAGTCGTCAGCCACGCTGAGCAGCACCCGGTGGTTCTCGGCCAGGGCGTCGAACACGGGGTTGGCTCGGACCAGATGCAGCCAGACCGTGTCGCCGTCGAGCACGAACTGCGTGGGCACGACGATCGGCACGTTGCGGGCGGGGGAGCCCGGGGCCACGAGGTGACCGAAGGGGTGGACCTCGAGGAAGGGTCGCCACTCGCTTTCGCCGAGGGTGGCGTCGACCGGGGCGATGAACATCGGCTCAGTCTTGCTCCGTCGGCTGGACCCGACCAGGATCCGGCCCGGACCGGCGCAGCCGTGGCCGCATGGCCGCTCAGTCTGCGGCGAGCCCGAGCTCCTCGGCCGACTCGGCCTTGTGGCGCTTGTAGTCGACCTTGCCGTTGGGCGCCCGGCCGATGGTGAGTACACAGCGCACCCGGCGGGGGGCCTTGTAGTGGGCCAGGAGGTCCTTCACGTGCCCGATGAGCTCCGCCTCGCCGGGCACCGTCGCACCCTCGACCGGCTCGACGATGGCGACGATCTGCTCGCCGTAGGTGGGGTGGGGGACACCGACCACCACGGCGTCGTGGACCGCGTCGTGGGTCTTGAGCGCCTCCTCCACCTCCTCGGGGAAGATCTTCTCGCCGCCGGAGTTGATGCAGACCGACCCCCGGCCGAGCAGGTGGATGGTGCCGTCGGCGTCGACCTGGGCGTAGTCGCCCGGGATGGAGTAGTGCACGCCGTCGATCTCCTTGAACGTGCGCTCCGACTTCTCCTCGTCCTTGTAGTACCCGATGGGGCTGCGCCCCGCCAGCGCCAGCACGCCGACCTCGTCGGACCCGGGGGCGACCGGGCGCCCGTCCTCGGTCAGGACCTTGACGTCGGGTCCCAGCGTGAACGACGCCGTCTTGGCCGCCGCGCCGCCGCCCGAGACGGACATGCCCATGCCGACGGCCTCCGACGAGCCGAAGGAGTCGGCGAGGATCATGGCGCTGTGGTGGGCGAGCAGCCGCTCCTTGACCGGCTCGCTCCACATGGCCCCCGACGAGATGATCATCACGAGCGAACTCAGATCCCACGCCCCCGGGTGCTCGTCGAGCACGGCCAGCAGTGGCGCCGAGAACGGGTCGCCGACGATCACGAGGGCGTTGACCTTCTCGCGGACAATCGTGTCCAGCATCTCGACGGGGTCGTACTTGCGGCCCTCGAGCAGGCAGACCCGCCCGCCCTCGGCCAGGACGGTGTTGGCCGTGAAGGCGCCGGTCCCGTGCATGAGCGGGCATGCCGGCATCAGGGTCAGGTCGATCGTGCTCGCCTCGAGCGCTGCACGCGCGGCCTCGAGCCCGCCGTCGACGTCATAGTGGCGCACGCCGCCGTCGATGAGCCGCGCGAACAGGTCGTCCTGGCGCCACATGACGCCCTTGGGCATCCCGGTCGTGCCGCCGGTGTAAAGCATGTAGAGGTCGTCCCCGCTGCGGCCCCACGGCGCCCGCGTCCGGCCGATGGCCGACTTCGCGACGTCCTCGTAGGGGGTCGCCCAATCCGGGCACGGGCCCGAGCCGTCGTCGACCCACAGCCAGCCCTTCACTCTGGGAACGCGATCGAGGATGCGCTCGACCCGCTCGGTGAAGGTGCCGTGGAAGACGACCGCCACCGCGTCGGCGTTGTCCCACAGATAGCTCAGCTCGTCGTCCCCGTAGCGGTAGTTGGTGTTGACCGGCACCAGGCCGACCTTCATGGCCGCGAACGTTGCTTGGAGGTACTCCGGCGAGTTGTACAGGTACACCGCCACCTTGTCCTGCTGCGCGACACCGAGGTCGAGCAGGAACTGCGCCACGCCGTCGGCCCCGCGATCGAACTCGTCCCACGTCAGGTTGCGGTCGCCCTGGGTGATGGCCACCGCGCTGGGCTGGACGGCCGCCACGGTCTCCCAGACGTCTGCGTAGTTCCAGTCAGTCATGCGCGCTCCGTTCGCCGCCGCTCGTCCGTCGACCCCCGTCGACCCCCCCGCTCCCGCCGAGATGCGTGAAGCGAGACGCCGAGCCTACGCTGCCGGCGTGGACCTCGGCCTCCCGGGTGACGACGATCCGCGCCGCCTGCGGGTCCGGGAGTGGCTCGCGGCTCATCCGCACCCCACCGGCCGCCAGTTGGCCGAGGCGGGCTATGTCGTGCCCCACTGGGCCACTCCCTTCGGGCTGGACGCCGACCCGCTGACCCAGCTCGTGATCGACGAGGAGCTCCGGCGGGGCGGCGTGAGGCGCCCGATCAACCCCATCGGCATCGGGTGGGCGGGGCCGACCCTCATGTACGCGGGCACAGAGGAGCAGAAGGAGCGCTGGCTCTGGCCGCTGCTCAGCGGTGAGGATTTCTGGTGCCAGCTGTTCTCCGAGCCTGGTGCCGGCTCGGACCTGGCCTCGCTGACCACCCGCGCGGAGCGCGACGGCGATCACTTTGTGGTGAACGGGCAGAAGGTGTGGACCAGCTACGCCCATGTCGCCACCTGGGGGATCCTGCTGGCCCGCACCGACCCCGGCGCCACGAAGCACATGGGCATCAGCTACTTCGTGTGCCCCATGGATGCGCCGGGGATCGAGATCCGGCCCCTCATCGACATGACGGGCGAGCACGCCTTCAACGAGGTCTTCTTCACCGACGTGATGATCCCGGCCGACCATCTCATCGGGCCCGAGCACGGGGGGTGGGACCTGGCCAAGGTGACGCTCGGCAACGAGCGGGTGTCACTCTCGGGCGAGGGCGCGCTGTGGGGAATGGGGCCGACGGCCGAGGATCTGATCGAGCTGATCCGCCGGGCCGGGGGTGCCCCCGACCCCACGACGAGGAACCGTCTCGTCGAGGTCTGGATGGAGAGCCAGATCCTCCGGGTGCTGCGTCTCCGGATGGTCTCGGCTGTCCTCGCCGGCAAGGCGCCGGGTGCGGAGGCCTCCGTCCGCAAGGCCATCGCCGACGCCCATGGCCAGCGCATCATGGATGTCGCCCGCGACGTGGCCGGGCCGCACGGCATGCTGGCCGGCACGGGGCCGGTCGGCGGCTGGGGATCCTCTGTCTCCCCCGACCCGACCTCCTCCACCGCCGACCCGACCTGGTCCCGAGGCTTCCTCTTCGCACCCGCGCTGACTGTCGGCGGCGGCACGGCCGAGGTCCAGCGCAACATCGTGGCCGAAAAGGTGCTCGGACTCCCGCGAGATCCCTGACCCTCTGCCGCACCCATCCATACCGAGCTCCATGAGCCCGGATGGGACGTCATTCACGGTGAACTGGACAATTCGTGACGCAGCAGGCGTCGCCCTAGCAACCTCACTTCCCGCCAGTCGTCCTTCCCGCCAGTCATCGCTCTGAGGTTTGGGTGCCTGACGATCAGGCTCCCCGAAACTGAGAGTGGAAGTTCAGAGTTCCAGCGGCCCGGCGTGGGCGAAGCCCTGGCGGATGCCCTGGCCGGCCCGGGCGGTGAGCGCCTGGGGCTCGTAGAGCATGAGATAGGCGTTACGCGCGTGGTCCCGCGAGCGGTTCTTGAAGACCATGGCCAGCGTGGCCGGGTCGTCGGACTCGTCCTCGTGGACGAACACCTCGAGGATGGGTGTGTTCGTCATCAGCTGGGCGGTCATGATCCCGGTCGACGCCTCGTGGGCGCAGACCTTGTCGACCTTCTCCCTACCCGGCATCCCCAGAGCCACCACGATCCGGCAGCCCTCCTCCTCGATGAGCTTCTTGGCCGCCACGGCCAGGTCCTTGAAGCCCGGGACGGTGCGGCGCACCACGTTGAAACGGGTGCCGTAACCCGGGCACTCCGACAGCTCGTCGATGGCTTCGGCGCCCATGTCGTAGCGAGCAAACATGGTGTCGACCACGCCAATCAAGTCCATGACCCATTCTCGCGCAGCCCGCGCATTGGCCATGCCGGCCGGGCGCCGTCCAGAATCGGGGCATGAGCGGGACCACCCCAAGGACCTGGGCCGAGCGCGACGCCACCGTCGTGTGGCACGGCTTCACCCAGATGGCGGCGTACGTGGAGAACGCGCCCCTCGTGATCGAGCGGGCGGAGGGGCGCGAGCTGATCGATGCCGACGGGAAGCGCTACCTCGATGCCATCTCGTCGCTGTGGGTCAACACCCTGGGCCACCGGGTTCCCGAGCTGGACGCCGCTCTCGTGGCCCAGGCGGACCGGATCGCCCACTCGACGATGCTCGGCAACGGCAACACCGTGGTCGTCGAACTGGCCGAGGCGCTGGCCGGTGTGGTCCCGGTCGAGGACCCCCACTTCCTCTTCGCTTCGGATGGGGCGGTGGCGGTCGAGCAGGCGCTCAAGGTCGCATTCCAGTACTGGCTGAACCGTGGCATCGAGGGGCGGACCCGTTTCCTCACGCTCGGCGACGCTTACCACGGCGACACGATCGGCGCGCTCTCTCTGGGCGACGGTGGCGTGTTCAGCGCCGCCTTCGAACCGCTGTGCTTCCCAGTGATCCGGACGCCGGGCTACGCGGATCCTGGATGGGCAGACAAGGCGTGCGCCGCCGTCGACGCCCACGCGACCGAGCTGGCTGCCGTCGTGATCGAGCCGCTCGTGCAGGGCGCTTCGGGGATGTTGTGTGCCTCCGCGTCCGCTGTGCGTCGGATCGGCGAGGCGTGCCGCCAGGCCGGGGTCCTCTTGATCTGTGACGAGGTAGCGACGGGCTTCGGGCGCACGGGGACCCTGTTCGCGTCCGAGCAGTGCGGGCTGCGGCCCGACCTGCTGTGCCTGGGCAAGGGGATCACGGGCGGCTATCTCGCCATGTCGGCCACCGTGGCGTCGGGCGAGGTGTACGACGCGTTCCTTGGTGCCGATCTCGGCCCGGCGACGCTCTACCACGGGCATTCCTACGGCGGGAACGCCTTGGCGGCGGCGGTGGCTCTCGAGCATCTGCGCCTCGTCGAATCCAAGAACGTGCTCGCCAACGTGCGGGCGCGCGCCGCGCAGCTGGCGTCCCTGCTCGGAGAACGGGTCGCCGGCAGGGGGGCGGTGCGCGAGATCCGCCAACGGGGCTTGATGGTGGGTATCGAGCTGGCCCCATCCAGGGCGGGCCTGCGCTGGGGACGTCGGGTCTGTGCGGCTGCGGTGTCGAGGGGTGTGCTGCTGCGTCCGCTCGGTGACGTCGTCGTCCTGATGCCGCCGCTGACGATCACCGAGGCCGAGGTGGTCCGGATGGTCGACGCTCTGGATGGGGCGCTCGATGAGGTGTGCACCCAGCCGTGACCGAGAGCCCCTGGCCCTCCCGGATCCGGGCCCAACTCAGCCAGGTGGTCGACGACGGCCGCTGGCGTTCTCCACGAGAGTTCGATGCCCGGGGACCGACGGGGGTGCTCGAGGAGAAGAAGGTGGTGTCGTTCGCCTCGAACGACTATCTCGGACTGAGCGCGCACCCCGCGGTGGTGGCGGCGGCGCACGAGGCCCTCGAGCAGTGGGGTGCCGGATCAGGCGCGTCCCGCCTGGTGACGGGCACCCGCCCCATCCACGGCGAACTCGAGGAGGCGTTGGCGGATTGGAAGGGGACCGAGGCCGCGCTCTGCTTCCCGACCGGTTTCGCTGCCAACCTGGGTGTGCTCACCGTTCTCGGCGGACCGGGTGTCCGCGTGCTCTCGGACGAGCTGAATCACGCCAGCATCATCGATGGGTGCCGGCTCTCTCGCTCCGCGCTCACCGTGTACCGGCACCGTGACACGGACCATCTCGAGGAGCTGCTCTCGGCGACGACGACGGCCGGGGCGAACCCGACCGGTGCCGCCACACCGACGATCGTGGTGACCGACTCGGTGTTCTCCATGGATGGGGACGTGGCCCCCGTCGACGAGCTCGTGGATGTGAGCCGCCGGCACGGGGCACTGCTCGTCCTCGATGAGGCGCACGCCGTCCTCGGCCCCCACCTCCCTGCCGCCGGCCGGGACGGAGCCGGGGCGGGGGGCGGAGACCGGGGGGCGCAGGGGGGAACGGTCTTGCGGGTAGGGACGTTGTCCAAGACGCTGGGGTCGTTGGGCGGCTTCGTGGCCGCGTCACGTGACGTGGTCGACCTCCTCGTCAACCTGGCCCGCTCCTACATCTTCTCGACTGCGCCGACCCCGGCCGACACCGCCGCCGCCCTCTGCGCACTGACCGTCCTCCGTTCCGCCGAGGGAGATGCCCTGCGGGGCCGCCTCGCCTCCCTGATCGACCGGCTCTCGGAGGCCGGCCTCGTCCCTCCCGGACATCCGAGCCCGATCATCCCCGTCGTCCTCGGGCCCGAGCAGGCGGCGCTCGAGGCCTCGGCGTCCCTCCTCGAGCAGGGGCTGTGGGTTCCGGCCATCCGCCCGCCCACCGTCCCGGTGGGCACAAGCCGACTGCGGGTGACGCTGTCGGCGGCGCACACCGACGAGGACGTGACCCGGTTGCTCGATGCCCTGGTCATCCTTCCCCGTCCGGCGCCCGTCGCACGTTGACTGGCCCCTTGACCGGCCTTCGTCCCGGGCGACTGGTCGTGGTCGTCGGCACCGGTACGGATGTGGGCAAGACCTGGGTCGCCGCCCGTCTCCTGAGCGAGCTCCGGGGGGCCGGCGCCACGGTGGCGGCACGCAAGCCGGCGCAGTCCTTCGACCCGGGTGAGGACCCGTCGGATCTTGACGCCGCCGTCCTCGGCGCCGCCAGTGGGGAGGCCCCAGAGGTGGTGTGCCCAGCTCACCGCTGGTACGAGGTGCCGATGGCGCCGCCGATGGCAGCCGAGGCGTTGGGACGTCCGCCGTTCCGGAGCGCCGATCTCGTGGGTGAGCTTGAGTGGCCGACAGATCCCGTCGACGTCGGGCTGGTCGAGACCGCCGGCGGTGTGCGCTCACCGCTGGCTGCCGACGGTGACTGCGCCTCGTTCTGCGCCGCCCTCGCCCCCGACCTCGTCGTGCTGGTGGCGGACGCGGGTCTGGGGACGATCAACGCGGTGCGCCTCACGGTGGATTCCCTTCGCGGGCTCGGCGCACCCGTTGCCGTCGTACTGAACCGCTTCGATGCTGCCGTTGACGTGCATATCCAGAACGCGCGGTGGCTCCGCTCCCGCGACGGGCTGACGGTCGTGACGCTGCCCGGCGGCGAGAATGATTTGGCGGGTCTCGCTTCGGGGTGAAGCCGACCGTTCACGGACGGTGACGAATCGTCCGCCGACAGGCGCCAGGGGGGACCGGTCGCTGCGGCGACGTCCGCCGTGCCGCAACTTCGGTGGCGACGCCCGTTCACTGGAGCTGGCGGCGCGGATCGTTCAGCGTTCGGCTCAGATCTCGTCGCTGCATCGGGAGCAACTGACCGACATCGCCGAGTTCGACCGATCGGAGGCGTGGCGCGGTGACGGGTCCGTCTCGATGGTGGCGTGGGTGACGGGGCAGTGCGGGGTCAGTACGTCGACGGCTCGGCAATGGGTTCGTTCGGCAGCCAACCTCGAGTCCCTGCCGTGTCTGGCCGAGGGTCTGGCGTCGGGGAAGTTGTCCCTGGACCTGGTCGAGCCCCTGGCGGAGGTGGCGTCGGCAGAGACCGATGCTGCGTTGCGCGAGGCGTCGGCGCACTGGAGCGTGCGCCAGGCGCGGGGGTTGGTGGCGTGGCATCGGGCCCAGAGAGAGGGGGCGGCGGAGGAGGCGGCTGATGCAGTCGAGGTGACGGGCGAGGGGGATCCCAGTGGCGATCCCCGTGGCGAGGCCACTGGCGGGCCTACCGGCGAGCGCCCGGGGCCCAGGGGGGATTCGCTTGCTGGCTCGGCCGTCCGGGAGTTCGAACGCCGCACTTTGCGCTTCAACGACACGCGGCGGACCGTGTGGATCGCCTTTCCGAGGGACGACTACGCGACCGCGAAGTCGGCGCTCGTGACGAGAGTCGCCGCAGACAAGAGAGGGAGCGGCGGTTCGACTCCCGATGACCGGGATGCGTCGGACCCCCTCGGTTACGTGCCGTACGACCAGCGCCTCTACGACGCGATGATGCGTCTGTTCCGGGCGGGCGGTTCGCCGCAGGCTGGAAATCGTCCGCCGGTGCGGCCCCGGGTCGTCGTGCACGCACCGCTCGAGCTGCTCATCGGCTGCTCGTCTTCGGGCACGAGCGTGGGCAGAGGATCGGACACGGGCAGTGATGCCGGTGCCGGTGCCGGTGCCGGTGCCGGTGCCGGTGCCAGTGCCGAGGTGGCGCAGGTGGCGCAGGTGGCGCAGGTGGCGCAGGTGGCGCAGGTGGCGGAGGTCGAGGGCGTTGGCCCTATCCCCGCCGAGGTGGCGCGGCGTTTGGCGTGCGATGCCCACGTCATCCTCTCCGTCGATGCCAGGGACGGGTCCATCCTCGACCAGGGTCGGGCGCGGCGTGATCCAACGGTCGCTCAGCGGATCGAGCTCGCTCGGCGCGACAAGGGGTGCCGCTTCCCGGGATGCACCTACACCGAATTCACCGATGTCCACCACGTGCGCCACTGGATCCGGGGTGGGGCGACGAATCTCGACAATCTGGTGACGCTGTGCGACCGGCATCACAGGGCTGTCCACGAGGTGGGGTGGACGATGAGAGGGGACGCCAACGCTGTGCTCTCCTTCACCAGCCCGCACGGGCGCGTCATGAGGTCGGTGCCGTCACCGACCTGGCCCGGGTCATCGCCGGCCCGTGCTGCTCGAGATGGGCCACTGAGTCGATGATCGCGGTGGAAGTTCAGATCGAAGCGAACGACCCGTCCGTCACTACGTCGTCGCGCCGATCGCGTCGGTGACATCGTGCAACAGGGGCCGATGGCGGAGGTAGCGGTCGAGATTCTCGGCGAACAAATCGGCCTGTCGACTCAGTCGACCGATGCCGCCCGCCGCGTTGTGGGGCGTGACGCGCACTGAGGGATGCGACCAAAAGGGATGGTCCGCCGGGAGTGGCTCATCCTGGAAGACGTCGAGGATCGCTGCACGAAGGTGCTTCGAATCGAGCGACTCGAGCAGAGCCTGTTCGTCGACCAAGACGCCCCTGGCTACGTTGACGAGAAGGCTGTTCGGCGGCATTCGGGCGAGGAAGTCCGCATCAACGAGGTTCGTAGTCTCCGGGGTGGCGGGAGCGGCGAGGACCACGACATCGGCGAGCCCGAGCACCGAGTGGAGCTCCTCCGGCGTCACGGTGCGATCGGCCAGGTCGGTCGGCGAGGGGTGTCGTCGGCATCCGATCACCTGCGCACCGAACGCTCGCGCCCGCAGGGCAACCGCAGTGCCGATCCCACCGAGCCCGACGATCACCCAGGTCGTCCCTGACACCTCGCGCCAGTTGTGGATCCGCCAGTCCCGCGTCCGAGCCGAGTCTCGCCACCTTGAGGCCTCCTGGAACTCGTCGAGGACGGCGCGCATGACGAATTCGGCGATGGGGAGGCTGTTCACATGCGCATTGGTGACCCGTACCCCATGATCCACCAGTGACTTGAAGACTCCGTCGTCGTAGCCCGCCGCCGGGGATTGGAACCATCGGAGTGTCGGGCTCTTCAGCATGGTGGAGAAGAACCTGCGCAGCGGAGCTCCCTCTCGGAAGAGGTCCGACGTCCCCCATGCGATCTCCGGATCCGACATATCCGGAGCGACCTCAACGCCCGAGGAGAGCTTGATGCGCTCGTCGTCGTCCAGGATGAGCCACTCGACCTCTTCCCTCTGGAGCCGTGAGCTGTAGGTGTCATGGGCCACAGCGGTCAGGAGACATCGCACGCCGGTGAAACCTACTGTCCGTGCTCCTGGGCCTCCTGGGTTTCCTGATCCCCTCGCTCCCTCCCGGCGTCCTCTCGGGCGTCCTGAGCCCCAGGAGCGTCCTGAGCCTGCTGGGTCTCCGGCTGCGCCACGGCCGGGCCAGCGTTCTGGCGCTTCCACAGCGATGCGTTGGCGGCGATGGCGGCTGTGAGCAACCGACCGGCGAAATACGTCCAGAGAAGCAGTGCCAGGGCGATCCCGATCGCGCCATAGAGGGAGGACTTCCTCGACACGACATGCGCGACGTACGTGATCGTCAGGAGGTGGAGCACCCCCACACCCAGGCCGACGATGAGTGCGCCCGGCAGCAGAGCTGACCACTCGCAATCCTCACGCGGCAGCCACCAGGATGCGAGCAACCAGGCGGCGCCCGACGTGACGATCATGAGAAGGATGGCGACGAGCCGCAGCCCGATTGATTGCGATCCCAACCAGGATGCGAGATCGGCCACCCCGAAGAGCACGGTGACTGCACCGACGAGAATCAGCGGTGCCCAGGGCGTGGGATTCCCAGAGGGTGTGACCCCCCAGATCAGTCGGTGCACGATCCAGAGCACGCGGACGAGAGAGCGAGCGGTGAAGGCCAGCGCAATGCCTCCGAACACCAGTGCGAAGAGGCGGTTCGCCAGGGAGAGGCTGCTGGTGCTGGCGACGGCACTCGCTAGGAGACCACCGATCCCGGCCGAACGTGCCGCATCCTTGGGGACCTGACCAGCGGCGCTGGATGACAGCCCGAAGCCCGTGACCATCACGAAGGCGTAGGGCACGAGGAACATGAAGAGCCGGAAGGCAACGGCCGCAGCAAGGACTCCACCCCCGGTCTGGGCATCGCGTTCGACCGCCTGCAGTGCGCTGTCAATCGACGCTGAGTCGGCCCGCCGAGCCTCGATGTCGGCCCGAGTGCGTTGTGCCCGCCTTTGCAGGCGGACCCACCGGGAGCCGTCTGCGTCGCCCTCCGGCGTCTTCGAGGCAACTGGGCCGTCCTCCGACTCGGTCTCTGCGGCCATGTCGCATTCTTGACCCCAATGGGGAGGGGACGGTGGACCGGCGCGGTCCTGGTGTCCCGGCACGGGCGCGGTTGCCTGTTTCAGACGGAGCGGAGCTCGGAATGATCCCGGCAGCGGGCCGCCCAGCCCGTGGGGATCACGGTGACGGTCATCCGTCGACCGCATTCCGGGCAGAATCGGGGCGGGTCGAGCACACGCCCGCACCCGGCGCATTCGGTGAGGAGACGGCCACATCCGGTGCAGTGACCGGAATCAGGTCCGGAGTCCGATCCGAGGGCGGAACCGGGGTCGGGGGCGGGACCGGGACCGGATGGCGTCACTTCAGAAGGCGGCGGTGAGGGCGCCGATCGGCATGCGTAAGTCCTCGAGCATCTGGAGGTCCTCGTCGGCGGATCGGCCGAGCGTCGTGAGGTAATTGCCAACGATGAGCGCGTTGATACCGGCTGTCATACCGATGGCCTGCAGGTCACGCAGGGTCACCTCGCGCCCACCGGCGTAACGCAAGATGACTGAGGGGAGCGCGAGACGGAAGAGCGCTATCCAGCGGATGGCTTCCCAGGCGCCGAGGATCGGCCGGTCACCGAGTGGGGTACCCGGCCGTGGGTTGAGGAAGTTGAGCGGCACCTCGGTCGGATCGAGCTCCTGGAGCTGCGTGAGCAACTCGACGCGCTGCGCGTCCGACTCACCCACATTGATCAGTGCGCCGCAGCACAGTTCCATTCCTTGCGCCTTCACCAGCCGGCAGGTCTCCGCCCGCTCGTCCCAGGTGTGCGTCGACACGATGGACGGAAAGTGCGAACGCGCCGTCTCGACGTTGTGGTTGTAGCGGTGCACGCCGCCCTCGGCGAGTCGGCGCGCCTGGTCCTCGGTGAGGATGCCGGCGCTCACGGCGACATTGAGCCCAGTCTCGTCCTGGATCATGGGGATCAGGTCGAGGATGCGCTGGATGGTGCGCTCGTCGGGTCCGCGTATGGCGAGCACGATGCAGAACTCTGAGGCACCCAGGGCGGCAGTCTCGCGGGCGGCGGCGAGCACCTCGGTGGGATCGAGGAAGGGCGAGGCCTTAACAGGCGTGTCGAATCGGGAGGACTGCGAGCAGAAGTGGCAGTCCTCGGGACACCCGCCAGTCTTGGCCGACAGGATCCCCTCGATCTCCACCTCCGGCCCGCACCACGCGAGGCGAACCTGGTGGGCGAGCGAGGCCAGCGCCATCACCGCACCGTCGGGCAGGGCCGCCAGAGCTGCGAGCTCCTCCTCGGTGAGGAGGCGGCGCTCGTCGAGGAGGGCGTGCTCTGCCGAGGAGATGACGGCCCGCTCCGCCTCACTCAGGGCGACTTGGGGCGGCGGCGGATTGGCAGGAGTGGTCGGGGGCGACGATGTGGCCGCTGCGGCGGTGCGGAAGGAAACGTGGCTCGTGGTGGTCACGGCGCCCACGGTAGTGGCAGGGTGGGGGACCCCGGTAGCTGGCCGGAGGGCAGGGAGGAGCGGCGATGGCCTGGGATTTCTCGACGGAACCGGAGTTCGAGGACAAGCTGGAGTGGATGCGCGGTTTCGTGCGGGAGCAGATCTTCCCGCTCGAGACACTGGACCTCACCTACGACCAGTTGCTGCAGGTGATCCGTCCGCTGCAGGAGAGGGTCAAGGAGACCGGGTTGTGGGCGGCGCACCTGCCGCCGGCCTTGGGCGGGATGGGCTTCGGCCAGGTGAAGCTCGGGCTGATGCACGAGATCCTCGGGCAGTCGCCGCTGGCGCCCGTGGTGTTCGGCAACAACGCACCGGATTCGGGGAACGCGGAGTTGCTGGCGGTGGGTATCGAGGAGACGGGGGATGAGGCGCAGCGGGAGCGCTGGCTGCAGCCGTTGCTGGACGGGGAGCTGCGATCCGCCTTCTCGATGACGGAGCCCAACAGTGCTGGATCCGATCCGACGCTGTTGACGACGTCCGCCCAACGGGACGGTGACGAGTGGGTGATCAATGGGCACAAGTGGTTCACATCCAACGGATCCGTGGCGGACTTCCTGATCGTGATGGCCGTGACCAATCCCGACGTCCACCCCTACCAGGGGTCGTCGATGATCATCGTGCCGGTGGACACACCCGGAGTGGACATCGTCAGGGACGTGTCGACGATGGAGGACCCGCATACGCCCTACGGGCGCTTCGGGAACCATGCCGAGATCATCTATAGGGACGTCCGGGTGCCGGCGGGGAACATCGTCGGCCGTGAGGGCTCGGGATTCGCGCTGGCTCAGCACCGGCTGGGGCCCGGTCGTATTCACCATTGCATGCGCTGGCTGGGGCAGTCCCGGCGGGCCTTCGACATGTTGTGCGAGCGGGCGGTGTCCCGCTACGCGCACGGGTCCATGCTGGCGGAGAAGCAAACCATCCAGAACTGGGTGGCGGATTCGATGGCTGAGATGCAGGCGGCCCGGCTGATGACGTTGCAGGCCGCCTGGAAGATGGATCAGGAGGGGGCGGCGGCGGCCAGAGTCGAAATTGCCATGATCAAGTACTTCGGGGCGAAGGTGCTCTACGACGTCATAGACCGCGCCATCCAGGTGCACGGGTCGCTCGGGTACTCCTCGGACCTGCCGCTGGAGTCGATGTACCGGGCGGCTCGGGCAGCCAGGATCTACGACGGGCCCGACGAGGTGCACC
This sequence comes from uncultured Acidimicrobiaceae bacterium, assembly GCA_963730395.1. Taxonomy (GTDB): domain Bacteria; phylum Actinomycetota; class Acidimicrobiia; order Acidimicrobiales; family RAAP-2; genus Bog-473. The sequence goes on from CAVSSK010000021.1 coordinate 722,744, forward strand.
GGCAGACGGTGGCGCGGCGGGTGCTCAAGGGGTACTCGGCGCACGAAGTGCCGACCGAGCACATCCCGACGCGCCGAGAGGAGGCGCAGCGGCGCTTCGCCGACCTCCTCGACGCGCTGACAATCGACGCCTAGAGCGGTGACGAGCCGCCGCCGTGCGGCTTACTCCGGGGTGTGGCAGACCGCCTCGACGTTGTTCCCGTCCGGATCGCGGACGAACGCGCCGTAGTAGTTGGGGTGGTACTCGGGCCACAGGCGGGGCTCGTGGAGGACCTCGGCGCCTGACTTGACGGCGGCATCGAAAAAGGCCCGGACGCCGCCCCGGTCGGCCGCGCTGAATGCGATGTGCGACTCCCGGAACCCGTCGCCCGTCTCTCGTGCCCCAATCCAGAACGTCGGCATCGGCGGGTTGCCGTAGCCGATCGCGCCGCCGAAGTCCATGACGCGCACCCCGCCTAAGGGCTCGAGCACGGTGTCGTAGAAGGCCGCGCTCTTCGCGATGTCGGCACATTGGATGGAGATGTGATCGAGCATGCGCAGAGTCTGCCACCGGCCCGGCCCCGGGCCTAACCTGCGCGGATGGTCCTCGCGACGACCGACTGGGCGACGATCGCCACCTTCGCCACGGCCATCGGGACGCTGGTCCTGGCTGTCGCCACCTTCGCCGCCGTTCGCTCGGCCAACCGGTCGGCCCGGATCGCCGAGGCCTCGTATCTCGTGAACCTACGGCCCGTCCTGGTCACCTCCCGCCTCCAGGATCCCGTGCAGAAGATGCGGTGGGTCGACGACCGCTGGACTGCGGTCGAGGGCGCCCAAGTCCACCGTCGAGCTGGTCGACGGGCGAATCTACCTCGCCCTCTCATTGCGCAACGTGGGCTCGGGGCTGGCCGTGATCTTCGGATGGAGCGTGATCATCGGGCTGGCTACGCCCGATATCACGCACACCGAGCCCGAGCGGTTCCGCATGCAGACCCGGGACCTCTACACCGCGGCGGGAGACATCGGCTTCTGGCAGGGCGCGATCCGCGAGGCGGACGATCCCGACTACCTAGGTCTGAGCCGCGCCATCCGGGACAACGCGCCCTTCACGATCGAGCTTCTGTACGGGGACCACGAAGGCGGGCAGCGCACCATCAGCCGGTTCGGCCTGGTCGCGCATCGCAGCGCCGAGGGCGAGACGAAGTGGTTCCCCTCGGTGTCGCGGCACTGGTATCTGGATCGTCCGGATCCCCGGTAGATCGGGAGCCCACCGGTACGACGTCGCTTCCTCGCGGGGTGAGGCCAGGCTAGGTGCGGAGTCCCCGCAGGAGAGAAGTGCAGACCCGATTGAACCCCGCGTCCTGGTCCTCGACGAAGCCGATACCGAGGAGCTCGAGCGAGACCCATCCGTGAATGCCGGCCCAGATCACCTGGGCGGTCTCGGTGGGGGAGGCATCGGCGATGACACCGGCCGCCATCGCCCGCTCGACCGCCGCCACGAGGCTGTCGAACGCCCGGGCAGCCATCTCGAGGGCGTGATCGCTCGGCTCGAACCCAGGGACCGCCCGCAGGAACATGACCTGGTACACCATCGGGTGGGCCAGTGCCAGGGCGCGGTAACGGCGGCCACCCTCGCGGAGCGCCTCGTAGGGGTCCGGGATCTCGGCGATCGCCGCCAGGGCGTCGCCCAACCGCCGGAAGCCGTCGACGAAGAGCGCCTCGACGATCCCGAACTTGGAGTCGAAGTGGTTGTAGACGCCCATCGGGGCGACGTGGGCGGCGGCGGCGATACGGCGCACTGAGAGGCCGTCGGGGCCTTCCGTCTCCAGGATCTCGGCGGCGGATGCGAGGAGCGCGGCCTCCATCCCGGCGCTGGGTGTCCTGGTCCTGCGCATTTCCGTCACATCCGTAGCGTACTGAAGAACATCGTGCTATAACAATAGCACAGCGTTCTATTACTCCAGTTGCACCTATCCGGAAGGAGCCGAGATGCCCGGAACCTCGCTCGAAACCGCCCCCCTGACGCCCACCACGCCCGCCCGCCCAGCCAAAGATCGCCGCTGGATAGTGCTCGCCGTCCTGTGCCTCTCGGTCTTCCTGGTGGTGGTCGACAACACCATCGTCAACGTGGCCCTGCCGACCCTGAACCGCAGCCTGGGGGCCTCGATCACCTCGCTCCAGTGGATCGTCGACGCCTACAGCCTGGCCTTCGCCGGTCTGCTCCTCGCCGGCGGCGGCATCGGGGACCGCCTCGGCCGCAAGGGCACGATGCAGGTCGGCCTCGTGCTCTTCGGGCTGTTCTCAGGCGCAGCGGCTTGGTCGCACACGACCGGAGCCCTCATCACCACCCGTGCGTTGATGGGCGTAGCCGCGGCCTTCATCTTCCCGGCCAGCCTGGCCATCCTGACCAGCGTCTTCTCCGACCCGTCCGAGCGGCAGAAGGCCCTCGGCATCTGGGGGGCGACGTCGGGCATAGCTGTCGCGTTCGGGCCCATCACGGGCGGCGCACTGCTCGAGCACTTCTGGTACGGATCGATCTTTCTGGTCAACGTGCCGATCGTCATCGTGACCCTGATTGCGGGCGGCATCTTGATCCCGCGGCTCCCCAGGGTGGCCCAGTATCCCTTCGACACCCGAGGTGTGGTGCTCTCGACGGTGGGCGTCACATCGTTGGTCCTGGCCATCATCGAGGGGCCCCAGTGGGGTTGGGCATCGCTGGGCACGCTGACATGCTTCGTGACCGCGGCCGTCCTGTTGACTGCCTTCTCGTTGCTCGAGCTGCGCACTCAAGGTCCGCTGCTCGACGTGCGAGTCTTCAGGATCCCACGTTTTACAGGCGGCGCACTCTCCATCTCGGTGGCGTTCTTCTGCCTCTTCGGCTTCATCTTTCTGATCACCCAGTACTTCCAGTTCGTCAAGGGCTACTCGACACTCTCGGCCGGTGTGCACACGCTCCCGTTCGCCATCGTCGCGGCCATCGCCACGCCGATCGCGGCGGTGGTTGCGCTGAAGGTCGGGACGCGTCTGGTCGTGACGGCGGGACTGGTCCTCATGGGAGGTGGCCTGTTGGTGACGGCATTCAACTCGCAGGCGAACACCTCCTACTTCGGACCGATCATCCTCGCCATGGTGCTGCTGGCCCTCGGCTTGTCCTCCATCACCGCACCGACAGCGGAAGCGGTGATGGGATCAGTGGCCGACGACCAGCGTGGAGCCGCCGCCGGCGTCAACAACACGACCAGGGAGCTCGGCGGCACGCTCGGAGTGGCCATCTTCGGCTCGATCTTCGCTTCGTCCTTTGGTCCCCGGATCATCAGCGCCTTCCGCTCGCTGCCCATACCGGCGGGCCCGAAGGCCGATGCCCACCAATCCATGGCTGCAGCGCTCGTCGTGGTGGCCCACGCCCCCCGGGCGGCCCAGCCGGCCCTCCAGTCGATCGCGTTCTCGGCGTTCAGCAGCGGGCTGCGGGTGGCGTGCGTCGCCGGCGCCGGGGTGGCGGTACTGGGCGCGCTGGTGGCGTTCAGGCTCCTGCCTGGGCGGGGTGCGGCCGAGGTCGAGCTCGCTGCGGACCCCGAGCCCTGTGCTGGGGAGTTGGCCTTGGCGCACGGCCTGAGAGTCCCTCTATCCGAAGACCAGCGGGGCGTGGCGCACGCCGGCAATGACCGGGCTAGGCGACCGTTCGACCGGACCGGCCGAGGCGAGCGTCTCGAAGCGGTCGAGCGAGCTCTTGTAGTACGACCCGAGCCTCCAGGCGGGCCAGGGCGGCCCCGAGGCAGAAGTGGGGCCCGAATCCAAAGCTCACGTGAGGATTGGGGTGCCGGTCGACGCGGAACTCGCCGGCATCGGCACCAAAGACGTCCTCGTCGCGGTTGGCGGAGGCGTAAATGAGCAGCACGGGGTCGCCGGCCGCAACGCGTTGGCCTCGGACGCTGGATGGGGTGGTCGCCGTGCGCATGAAGGAGATCACCGGCGTCGTCCAGCGCAACAGCTCCTCGACCGCGCTCGGGATCAGTGCACGGTCGTCCCGCAGGGCGACCCACTGAGCCGGACGCTCAGCGAGCGCGACGAGGCCACCCGAGATCAGGTTCCTCGTCGTCTCGTTCCCCGCGATGAGCAACTGGATCAGGAACATGGCCAGCTCGGCCTCGCTGAGCTGTCGCTCCCCTCGCCGAGAGCTCGCTCCCTCGCCGAGCTGGTCGCTCCCCTCGCCGGCACCCGCGTTGGCCAGCACCGACACCAGGTCGTTGGCAGGCTCCGCCCGCCGCTCCTCTGCCACCCCGATCAGGTACTGCCACATTTCCATCTGCAAGAGCGCACGCTCCTCCTCCGAGTGCTCGCTCGCCCCGGGGATTGCGGCCTCCGACCATTCCAAGAAACGGGGCCACTGGGCGCCGTCCACCCCCATCAGCTCGCAGATGACCTGCATCGGGAGCGGGACGGAGAGCGACGAGACGATGTCGATCGCCTCACCGCCCTGGATGAGGTCGACCAGCGCCCTCGCCTTCGACGTCACCCCCGCCTCCATCAGGCGCACCATCGAAGGCTTGAAACCCGGCTGGACCAACCGGCGGTAGCGGGTGTGCTGGGGCGGGTCCGTGTGCATCATCGTCGGCGGGGCGTCGTACGTCGCGCCGATCTCGTCGATCAGGATGCCCTGAGACGAGCAAAACCCCACCGGGTCTGCGCCGATGGACGACACCTCGGGGTGCGTGGTGACGGCCCAGAACCCACCGCCCTCCCGATCGACCCAGCACACGGGGGCGCTCCGTCGTAGCTCGGCATAGAGAGCGAAGGGGTCGCCGCCCGAGTACAGCAACGGGTCGGTGAGGCGGCCTGCATCGGCAGCCGGCCCGGCGACGGCATCGGTGGACATGGATCAGACGATGATGCCGTTGGGGCGCGGATCGCCCTGTGCCTCGAGCAGCGCGTAGTACGCCTCGAGCGTCCCGGGCCCATCTGACACGGACTCCACCGACCCGTCCTCGGCCAGGTTCAACAGCGCGCCCTCGATGATGAAGCAGACGTCCGTGTCCACCTCGTTGTCCGCGGGCACGTGGAGGGTGTGCACCGAGTTCGCCGGTTCGTAGAGGTAGGAGCCGGGTGTCACGTAGAAGTCGTACTCGAGGTAATGCCACCGTCCCGCCGACGTGAAGGCGTCCACCGACCCTGTGTGGCGGTGGGTCTGCAGCTGCACGCCGGGGTTGAAGCGGTTCAGGATGACCCACGTGCCGTGCTGGGAGTCGAAGCGAACCACCTTGAGCAGGACGCCCATCCCCGTGTCGGCCCACGGGGCGTCCTCGTCGCCGACGAGGCGGACGGTGTCCCTCGGATTGGCAGGCGTGGCGATCGACATCGGGATCGGCTCCTTTCTGGATTTGGATCTACTCGGGCAGCGGGGCGAGCGTATCGAGGTCCAGCGCGGACTCGAGGGCCGCGGCGGTGCGGAGCACCACGAGGTCCCCGTGTTGGGGTCCCACGAGCTGCAAGCCGATCGGGAGCCCGTCGGTGTTCAGGCCGACGGGGATCGTGGCCGCCGGTGACCGGGTCATGTTGAACGGATAGGTGAACTGGATCCAGTTGGCCGTCGTCTCCCCGTTGACCGTGCTCGTCATGTCGTCGGCGAACGGGGCGACACCCGAGCATGTCGGCGTCACCAGGATCCGGGCCGTGTGGAACAGCTCGACGAGCCGGAGGTTCATGAGGTGGAAGTCGTCGAAGACCTGCAGCAGCTGCTCGGCTGTGGTCGACTGAGCGACGTCGACGAAGTGGCGCAGGACGGGGTGCACCTCCGCCCAACGCGGATGGTTCATGAACGGTCGCAGGGCGCGCAAGGTGCAGGCCCCGGTGAAGGTGAGGAAATCACTGACGGGGTCGTCATCAAAGACGGTGTCCAGCACGACGACGTCGGCACCCAGTGACTCGAGCACCCCGACGGCCCGCTCGCAGGCTGCGGCGACCTCGGCGTCGACGGTCGCGTACCCGAGGGTCGGCGCGTAGGCGATGCGGACCGGGACGTGCGGGTCCTCGACGGCGGCGAGCCACGAGGCCTCGGGTCGAGGGAGGGAGCGAAGGTCGGTGGGGTCGGGGCCGACGACCACGTCGAGGGCGTGGGCAACGTCGGCGATGCGACGGGCCATGGGACCGTTCGTGGAAAGGTCGATCCATCCAGGGGGAGTGGGGCCGCCGGCGGGGACACGGCCGAGGCTGGGCTTCATGCCGGAGAGGCCGCAACAGGCCGAGGGGATCCGGATGGAGCCGCCGCCGTCGGAGCCGGTGGCGAGGGGGACCATGCCCGCCGCCAGCGCCGCCGACGCACCGCCCGAGGAGCCTCCCGGACCCCTGGATGGGTCGAACGGGTTCAGCGAGGGGCCGAAGATGGCGTTGGTCGTGTTTCCCATCCAGCCGAATTCGGGCGTGTTGGTCTTCCCGACCACGACGCATCCGGCGGCCCGCATCCGGGCGACGAAGGGGTCGTCGGCGGTGGCCGGGGGGTCATCGGCGTGGAGTGCCGATCCATACGTCGTGGTGTAGCCGACGGCGCTCTGGAGATCCTTGACCCCGATCGGGATGCCGGCCAGCGGGCCCGGGTCACCGCCGCCGCCGATGTGGGCGTCGACGGCGTCGGCCTCTTGGAGAGCCTGTTCGTCGTCGACGGCAACGAAGGCGTTGTACATGGGGTTGAAGCGCTCGATCCGATCCAGGGCGGCCTGGGTCAGCTCCCGGGCGCTGACCTCCTTGGCCCGCACGGAGCGGACGAGATCGGAGAGCGATGTGGTGCGGAAGTCGATCTCAACCATGCCTGCGGCCTGTCCGACGTACCCGCGCCGGCCCTATCCAGCCGACGGGGAGAGGCCGGCCACGGCCTCCGCCAGGTCGATCCCGATCGGAATGACCATCGGTGCGGGGATGGTGACGCCATGATCCACGTATCGCTGCACATGCGCCCGGCACTCGGCCACCGAGCCGTGCACGACCAGCTCGTCGACCAACTCGTCGGGGATGGCCTCGAGCGCGCCTTTGCGGTCCCCGGCGGACCAGGCGTCCCACATGGGCTGCAGCGCCGGACCACGTCCAAGCCAGCGATGGAACTCCGCGTAGGCATTGACGTTGAGGTAGGCGGTGATCATGCGGCGCCCCACCGTGCGGGCCACGTCGGCGTCCTCGGTGACGATGACGAAGATGCGGGCGACGATCTCCCGCGGCGCTCCCTCGGCCGCTTTCTCGACCTCCGCCACCGACGTCGAGACGTCCTCGGCGCTGAGCCAGTTGAGGATCGCTCCGTCCGCCTCCCGCCCGGCCAGGTGCAGCATGCCGGGGCGCAGCGCCGCCAAGTAGATGGGCGGGAGCTGCTCCGGGATCCGGGAGAGGCGGAACCCCTTGACGCTGAAGGTCTCGAAATCCTCGGTCACCTTCTCGCCGCTGAAGGCCATCTTGAGGAATCGCACGGTGTCGGCCATCCGGCGGAACTGGTTCTCGAAGGCCAGGCCGTTCCAGTTGGCGACGATCACCTCGGACGAGGCACCGAGCCCGCAGGCGAAGCGGCCCGGAGCGGCGTCCGCCATGGAGGCCAAGCTCTGGGCCAGTAGCGCGGGGCCGCGGGTGTAGGCGGGTGTGATGGCCACGCCGAGATTCAGCTCCGGCTCCCACGCAGCGGCGAGGGCGAGGGGCGTGAACCCGTCGGCCCCGTCCACCTCTGCCGACCACACGTCGGTGTAGCCGAGCTCGCGCAGGCGGGCGAACCACGACCGATGGGCGTGCAGCGGGATCCCGTCGAAGGGGATCGTGATGCCCGGACGGGCGGGAGTTGGGCTCATGCCTCGATGCGCTCCTCTTGACCTGGACCTTCACCTGGATCCGGACCTTCACCTTGACCTTGACCTTGATCCTTGTCCTGGTCCTTGGTCCTGGTCCTGGTCCTGGTCCGGCGAGCCGACGGAGCCATTGGGCCTGTCGGGGTCCGGCTGGAACTCGGCGTCGTCGAACACGAGGGCGAGTTCAGTCTTTTCCTCTGCGGCGTCGTGGGGCGGCACCGGGACCCCCCAGCGCTCCATGCCTTGCTCCATCCGCCGGATCACCGTCTCGATGACCTCCACCCGACCGTTGCGCTTGTTCTCCGACGAGATTACGTCCCATGGAGCGAGGGGACCGTTCGTCAGGCGCAGCATGTCCGACACTGCCTCGTCGTACTCCCCCCGCCTCTCGCGGTTGCGCCAGTCCTCGTCGGTCAGCTTCCACGACTTGAGGGCATCATCACGGCGCCGGACGAAGCGGCGAAGCTGCTCCTCGTGCGACATGTGCATCCAGAGCTTGATCACGATCATCCCCTCTTCGGCGAGGGTGTGCTCGAAGTCCTTGATCTCCTGATACGCGCGGCGCCACTGCACCTTGGTCGCCAAGTTCTCGACGCGCTCAACCAGGACCCGCCCATACCAGCTGCGGTCGAAGATGGTCATGCCGCCCCAACCGGGCAGGGGGGGCCAGAAGCGCCACAGGAAGTGATGCCGCAGCTCGTCGGGCGTCGGCGCCGCAAACGGGGCGACGTGTACGTGACGAGGGTCGAGAGGCTCGACCAATCTCTTGATCGCGCCTCCCTTGCCGGCAGCATCCCATCCCTCGAAGACGATGCACACGGGTGGACCGAGTTGCCCCTCCCTCAGCTGACCGCCGTTTATGAGTCGCAGGTGCAACAGGCGGCGTTGCGCCCAGCCGAGCCGCTTCGCCTCTTCGTCCTTGGACAGCCGGAGGGAGAGATCGGTGTCCTCGAGGCGCGGGTACTCCGGGGCGTACGCAGCCGACGCCGACCCCGCCTTCACGTCGGTTCGGGCGCCGCCGCTCGGTTCACGTGCCGTAATGCGGTCCGCATTCGGGGCATTCGGGGCATTCGGGGCATTCGGGGCATTCGGGGTCGCAGCGGGCGTCTCGCCGGCGGTGGAGGCTTCATCATGGTGGCCACTGCTGTGGCCGCCGTGATCGTGCTTGCTCACGTTGCCTTTTGTAGCCGATCCACCATGGATGGGGCGACCGCAACCCCGACCGGGGTGCCCGCCCCCGCCGGGGCGGCCGACATCGAGCCCACCGCCTCGACGACGCGCCGCACGATCGCCTCTTCTCCGGCAATGACCAGCAACTCCCGGTTCGACAGGTGGCTGATCCGACCGACCTTGTGCCCGGACGGGCTGAAGATGCCGATCCGGGCCCCGACGTATCGAGTCGAGTCGAAGGCGAGGGCCGCGACCTCCCGCTGCACCGAAGCCCCCGAGCGGCGACTGGCGCCCCCCTTGGATGGGTCCCTGGATGGGCGAGGGGTGCGGACCGCGCACATCGCCTCGAGTTCGTCCAGCCCGAGCCACGACTCGTCGTTGTAGGACAGAACCAGCAGGTCACAATCCACGGACTGAACCACCGAGGCCAGTGCGGCCGGCATCGTCCTCTTGGAGTTGAACGCAGACCGCGTGGATGGGTCCCGGGAGTCCACCCGCTTGCGGGCCACGCCGTAGGCCTCTGGCGCATCCCAGGCGACGATCGTCTCCCACACGTGGTAGTTGGTGAAATACCGGTGCTGGTTGTACGGCGGATCCAGGTATGCCAGGTCGAAATGCCCCAACTCCGGCGCCAGCTCCACCGCATCGCCTTGGATGGCGCGCCCCGCCCCGACCAGCAGCTCCGGCACCCGCAGCTCGAGGGGGTTGAACGACCGCGGCGACCACTGCTTGACGTACGCCATCTGCACGCCCGTCGTCGAGTCAACCCGGTCCGCTGCCTCGATGAGGCTCGTCAGCAGCACGGGGAACAGGGGTGACCCCGCAAACTCCGAGTCGATGGCATCCCGCACGGCATCTATCCGAGCGGCGTTGTGCGGCTGGAAGAACCGGGCCTGACGGCTGAACGTCTCGTGGACGTAGCCCGGCTTGCCCGGGATGGCGTTGAGATGGGTGACCGCCGCCCGGAGCTGCCGCATGTCGGTGGCGGCGGCATCCGCCTCGATGTACGTGCGGGCGAAGGCGTGCGCGGTATCGAGCGCTATCGACGGCGGTGACGTGCGTGCCCTGAGCCTTGAAGGCCTGGGCGACACGGGTGGTGCCGGTGAAGAGGTCGAGCGCCGCCCGGGCGCCCGAGGCCCGACAGATCTCGGCGAGCACCGGCACGAGGCGGCGTTTTGAGCCCAGGTACTTGATCATTCGGCGATCCCCGGGCTGGTCACCGTGCCGGTGACGGGGCCGGTGACGGGGTCGGTCGCGGGGTCCGGTCGACCGGGCCGCTGACCGGGTCGTCATTCGGGCCGTCACGAGGTGCTCATGGGGCGGTCACGTGGCCCACCCTACGATGGGTCGTCATGGCCCCCGGGGACCATCAAGAAGCGGCGGCGGGCTCCGAGGGGGCGTCTGATTCGTCGTCCGCGGTCTGACTCTTCGGACTCGCACTGGGTGCGCTGGCACAAGTCCTACGAGGACCCCACGTCGCCGCTCTCGCTGCGTCTCCGGATCGTCCAGTCCATGGTGCGGGACTTCTTGGATCGTGTGCCCCGTCCCCCCACCCATCCAGGGCCCGTCCGGATGGTGAGCGTGTGCGCCGGCCAGGGCCGTGACGTGATAGATGTCGTCGCCACCCATCCAAGGGGCGGCGATGTGTCGGCGCTGCTCGTCGAGCTCGACCCCGCGCTCGTCGCCTTCGCCCGCGACCGCGCCGCAGACGCGGGGGTGGCCGAGCAAGTCCGCATCGTCGAGGGTGACGCCTCGCTGTGCCGGTGGTACGAGAGCGATGTGCCCGCCGACCTGGTGCTCGTCTGCGGGGTGTTCGGGAACATCAGCCCGGGTGACATCGCGCGCACCATCCAGGAGCTGCCTGGATGGTGCCGGATGGGGTCGGAGGTCATCTGGACCCGTCACCGTCGCCCGCCCGACGCCACACCGGCCATCCGGGCTGATTTCGCCTCCGCGGGGTTCACGGAGCTCGCGTTCGAGGCGCCCGACGGCTACGTGTTGGCAGTCGGCCGGCACCGTCTGGATGTGGAGCCCGCCGCCGGCTCCGTCCCAAGCGCTCGCAAATTCGACCCGGCCCTCAAGCTCTTCGACTTCGTCGGTGATGGGGGCGCGCCGGCATGAAGGCACCTGACGACGATCCTGGGCCCCTGCTCAACCCGCTCCCCGAGGAACCGACCACGAGAAGGGCAGACCCGGCCGCCGACGACGCACACCTTCGGAGGCGCCACCTCCGGTTTCTCCGTCACCCTCGCCGGGTTCGCACCAGCGGCCTCCACCCGCTCCACCCCCTCGAGTTGCTTTCCATGGCGTGGCGGACCGGCCGGCTCGAGCCAGCTCGGGTGCTCGTCCCGGCCGTGGTGATCTTCGGCCTCGATGCGATGCAGAGCACCTGGTTCACCGAGATCTCCACGGACCACCTGGGCCTCGAGTCCCTCACGAGCGTTGTCGTCTTCGGCGCGTCGTCCCTCGGGCTCACCTTCTATGCGGGCATGCTCGAGCGCCTCGTCGGCGCCGTCGAGCGCAACCTCACGCCCCAGCCGGTCTCCGAAGTGTTGGCCACGTTGCCCTGGATACGGCTCATCGTCGCCGAGGCCATCCTTCTCCTGGCCACCACCGTCGGCGCGCTCTTCCTCATCGTCCCAGGACTCGTGGTCGGGACCTTGTGCGCCCTGGTCGGACCGCTGATCAACCTGCTCGACTGCTCGGTGCGCGAGGCGTTCCGGCGGTCGGTGCGTCTCGTCTGGCCCCACTTCTGGATCGTGTTCGTGATGATCACCCTGCCGCTCGCCATCGAGCACGAGGTCGTCGTCCTCATCAAGGACCTCGTGCCCCACGAGCGGGTCCTCCTCGTGTTCCTGACCAACTTCGTCCTGGGCCTTGCCTTCGGGGTGGCTCTGGGCCTGGTGGAGGTGTCGCTGGCGGAGCGCCTCGTCACCGGGGCGCACGGACCCGGTGACGTCGTACGCTCAGGGGACGTGGAGCTGCCGGGCAGGGCAACGCCGGCGTAGGGAGGCAGGAAAGGATCCCAATGTCGGACCACGTAACCGGCCAGGATTGAAACCGTCAGGAGTGCGGGAAGGGGGCCCACGGGCAGGGCCACCCCCGGGGCGGGAGGTCTCGGGACGGCTCGAGACAACGGATGGTCGCCAGAGCCGCGGACAGTAGGGACCAGGACAGACAGGGACCAGAAGACCCAGCAGGGACCAGGACAGGTAGGAGGTCACGATGGAAGAGACGATCCACGGAACGACGATGCCGGTGCTCGAGCTCTCGCTCCAGCCGGGCGAGTCGATCGTGTCGGAGGCCGGCGAGTTCTCCTGGATGTCGGATGCCATCCAGATGGCCACCAACACCGGTGGCGGCATGGGCGGCAAGGGCCTCATGGGGGCCGTCAAGAGAGCCGTGTCGGGTGCCTCGATCATGATGACCACCTACACGGCCCAAGGCGGCCCCGGATCCATCGCCTTCGCCTCCAAGGTCCCGGGCCACATCCTGCCGATCGACGTGGCACCGGGCAACGAGTTCATGGTCCACCGCCACGGCTTCATGGCGGCGACGCAGGGGATCGAGCTTTCCATGGGCTTCCAGCAGTCGTTCCGGGGTGGGATCTTCGGGGGCGAGGGGCTCATCCTGCAGAAGATCGGCGGCACCGGCAGGGCCTTCGTCGACCTCTCGGGCGAGGTGATCGTCTACGACCTCGCGGCCGGGCAGACGATGCGGGTGCACCCGGGCCACGCCGGGCTCTTCCAGGCCTCGGTCACCTTCTCGGTGCAGAAGGTCCCGGGACTGGCCAACCGCTACATGGGCGCCGACGGCCACCACTTCGCCGTGCTCACGGGGCCGGGCCGGATCTGGCTGCAGTCGATGCCGATCGCGCTGCTGGCCGGCGTCATCGGCGAGTACATGCCAGACGACCATCGCGGCGTCGAGGGTGCGGCGGTCGGCGTCGGGGCGACCAAGGTCCTGGGCGACCTCTTCAAGTAGTCCGGGTGGGCCGCTGCGGTCCGCCCGCCGGAACCGGTCCGGCAGATGGACCCGGCGGCCGGCCATGATGCCGTCGCCGTGGGGAGCGCCGGCCGTGGGAGGCTGAGCGCGGGGACGGGCGTGGTCTCACCGGGATGAGAGAAGCCTGGGCTCGAGGGTCAGGCGGGAGGGGAGTCAGGCGGCGGTTGGGGCTGGTTCCACTCGATCCAGCCCGCACCGGAGCGGCCGTCCTCGGCCCGGCAGCGCACCATGGCCCGGGGGAAGCGGCTGGTCCGGCCGTCGTCGTTGCGCAGGAGCACCGGCCCGAATGAGATCGGTGTCACATCCAGGGCGAGGTCGTGCCGGGGCGAGGCAGCGATCTCGATGCGGGCTGTGGATGGGAACCCGTGCTCGCCCAGGTCCTCGGTGACCGAGAGCGCGGTGATGGGGTGGACCTCGCCGGGCGTCTGGATGTATCCGAAGAAGACGGGCATGCCCGGGATCCCCATGCGGATGTCGGCGAGGTGGACGCGGGTGCCGTCATCGAGGCGCATGGAGCACCAGCACCATCCAAAGGCCCACCAGTCCCGCACGCCCCAGGAGTGGTCCCGCTGCCCCTGTCCCTCGACGGTGAAGACCTCGCCGTCGATCGTCACCGTGCCGGTGACGCGGCAGGGGATCTCGTAGCGGGTCGTGAGGTCGTAGTGGTACGGGATCCCGTCGGTCGCCCAGGTCAGGTCGACGTCGAGGAGGCGGGGTTGCCAGTGGGTGTCGGTGTAGGCGGCTGCGGGGTCGGCGAACTCCCTGCCCATGAGGTGCGAGGCGGCCAGACGGAATTCCTCGAGCGGGCGGCGCAGGTCGATCTCGACGCGTTCGCCGTCCACGCTCTCGCTGACGAGACCGTTCTCCGGGGGGACCGGCATCTCGTAATTGACCGACGAGATGCCGGCCTGGCCGGGGCGCACGATCCAGGCCGTCCACCAGGCGACCCCTCGGTTGGGGTACAGCCCGAGCCGGAGCCAGCCGCCGAGCGAGCCGTCGGCGTGGACGAAGTCGCAGTAGTACGACTCGTTCCACAGGTCCTCGCCGTCGGGGGTGTGCCGTGCCTCGTCGTCCGGCAAGACGACGTGGGCCGCCGTCACCGGCTCGATCCCGGACGCATGGCGGAGGCACCCGGAGGACCGGGCACCTCGACGATGGGATCGTCGCGATCGTCGAACTCGGTGCGCAGCGCCTTCGACATGACGGCGTGCTGGAAGTACAGCGTCGTGATGTAGGTGAGCTCGAGGATGGCCACCTCGTCGAGGTGGCGCGCCAGCTCGACGAAGAGCTCGTCGGGGACGCGGCCATGGTCGTACACGAGGCAGTCGGCGTAGGCGAGGACGGCGCGCTCGGCGGCGTCGTAGGTGCCCTCGGGGGCGACGCTCCAGGCGGGGATGTGCGTGATCTGCTGCTCGGGCATCCCGAGCTCGCGCATCGACTTGGCGTGCTGGCTGAAGACGAACTGGCTGCCGGAGGCCCACCCGGCGCGGATCTGGCCGAGCTCGCGCAGCTTCGGGTCGAGCACCCGGGTGGGGGACTGGTAGAGCCCGAAGCCCTTCACGCAGTGATCGAGGATGTCGGGGCTGAGGGCGAACACGGTCCACCAGTCGCCCGTCGTGCCGTCCCATCGGCCCGGCTCGGCGACGGGGTCTCGGCCCTCGAAGAGCCATTCGTACATGGTGGTGACGATGGGCGCGGTGGCCTCGTCCTTCGGGACCTGTCGGAGTCGGGGCATCGGGCGTGTGTATGGGAGCGGTTCGGCTCAGACGGGGGTCGGCTGGCTGGGGAGCTCGGGCTCGGCGGCGAGGTTGGCATCTACGGCGCTGGCGGGGGTGTGGGAGACATCGGCGAGGTTGAACTCACGCATCCAGCAGGCGAACTCGAGCAGGATCCCGTCGGGGTCCTGGAAGTAGATGCTGCGGACGAACACGCCGGAGTGCATGGCGTCGCTGATGCCCCACTCGGAGTCGTCGTGGTTGGCTATCTCGGTGCAGTCGATGCCGGCGGCGACGAGCCGGTCGCGGTACTCCTCGATCTTCTCGGGCGCCACG
Source organism: uncultured Acidimicrobiaceae bacterium (assembly GCA_963730395.1). Classification (GTDB taxonomy): domain Bacteria; phylum Actinomycetota; class Acidimicrobiia; order Acidimicrobiales; family RAAP-2; genus Bog-473. Next base: position 737,759 of record CAVSSK010000021.1, read on the forward strand.
TCGAAGGCGACGTGGTTCATGGAGCCGATGGCGCTCGTGAGGTCGCCCTGGTCGGGTCGGGCCGCCGGGGCGCTGACGCCCGGGACCCCGTCGGGGGCGTTCGGGAACCAGAAGAAGGCGAGGCAGTCGCCGCCGCCGCAGTCGAAGAAGAAGTGCTGGCCCATCCCGGCGGGCAGCTCGATCGTCTTGACCAGCGGCATGCCGAGCACGTTGGTGTAGAAGTCGACCGTCCGCTCCATGTCCCGGCACACGAGCGCCAGGTGGTTGATGCCCCGGAGCTCGAATCCGCCGGTGCTGCCTGTCATGAGACTGCCCTCCCTCGGCGCCTGCCCTGATCCAGGGATCCCTCGTCCCGGTCCCGGCTGGGCCACCGTGCCTGGTGGCCCGGGTTGGCGCCGTGCACAGGATAGGCCGCAATCTTGGCGCAGCCTCGGTCCGTATGACCGTTCGAGGCGCACTCCGGGTGGCTGGGACGTGGGGAGGGCTCCGGCAGAAGGGCCTGACGCGTCGGGGACCCCGGTGTGGCCGGAGCCCTCTCCGCCGGATGCTCCTCCCCCTTGGGCCGCGATTCGCCCTCCGCCGCCGGCGACTCAGACCGAGGCGATGCCGACCATCGGGGCATTGAGCGGATGGCCTCCCATGGAGCCGAGGAAGGGTGCGTCGCCATAGGTGAAGATGCCGCCGTCGCCCCCCTGCAGCCAGTAGCCCGCACCGTCGTGGGTCGGCGCCATCCCGATGATGGGCGAGTTCAAGGTGGCGCCCATCATGGAGCCGTAGGGGGCTGCGTCCCCGAAGTCGGCCACGTTGCCGTTCGCGCTGGCCAGCCAGTAACCAGAGGAGTTGCGGGTCCCCGCCATGCCGGTGATCCGGTAGCCGCCCGGAGCGAAGGCGGGCTGCCCCTCGAACGGTGCGTTCCCGTAGTTGAAGACCTGACCGTTGGCATCGACCAGCCAGTAGCCGCCGTGGAGGTAGGACGGCGCCGCCGCCGTGACCGGATAGGCCAGGCCGTCGCCACCGGCTGAGCCGTAGAACGGTGCGTCCCCGAAGGCGAAGACGCCTCCGTCGCTGGCGATGAGCCAGTAGCCGTGCCCATCCAGAGAGGAGATCATCCCGATGATCGGTTTGTTCAGGATCATGCTCCCCGTCGATCCGTAGAAGCCGGCGTCGCCGAATGAGAACACGCCGCCGTCGCTCGCCACCAGCCAGTACCCCCGATGGTCAGGGGTCTGTGCCATCCCGACCACGGGCTTGTTGAGCCTCATGGATCCGGTCGAGCCGTAGAAGCCGGCAGAACCGAAAGTGAAGACGCCGCCGTCGGAGGCGACCTGCCAGTATCCCGGCGGGGGCGTCGGCGGCCCGGGACAGGTGGGGCTGGGGGCGGGCGTGGTGCCACCGGCCGGGTCGGCGGTGAGCGACGGCGGACCGCCGTCGGGCCCGAAGCTCAGGTCCGCCAGGTACATGGGACGGATGCCGCACGACGAGGTAGCCGATCGTGTTGCCCTGCCAGGCGGCGAAGGCCATGACGGTCTGCCCGCTCGGCAGCGTGTACACGTCGGGGCCGCCGGGCCCGGACATGCCCGGAGCCGAGCCGAGCAAGGGTTCGGGGGTCGATGGGTCTGTGCACGCCGCCGAAGGGCCGCTCGGACAGGTGGCCCATCCGATGGCGTAGGTGGAGGCGCCTTCGTCGCTCCCGGCGTAGAACAGGTAGTAGTGGCGCGCCGAGCCGCCGCCGGTGCCGGCTGCGTACACCATGTCGGGTCCCTCGACGATGCCGCTCTGCCAGGCCTGGTCGCCATAGGAGGTTCGTCGGTGTGGTGTTGTACAGCGGGATGAGATTCGAGGTCAGCGGAACGGACCAGATGGAAGTGGGCCCTCACCGATGTGGTTGCCGTCGCTCTTCCAGATCAGCCACGAGTTCCCCGTGGACGAGTCCGTGAAGACGTCCGGGTCGATGCTGCCGCCGTAGTTCCCATTGTCGACCGTGTTGCCGGCGTCGGATCCGTCCTGGCAGACCGCTGGCGCACTGTTCGGTGTCGCTGTACGGGCCTTGGGGCGTGGCCGAGGTGGCCATACCGATGCACTGGTCGCCCGACCAAGCCTCGGTCGCCGTGTAGTACATGACGAAGTCGTTGTCCGCACGTTGTAGACGACGCTGGGAGCCCAGGTCTCGCCCTCCTTGGCCCAGGAGGGAAGATGGGCAGGGCGTCCAAGCCGTTCATCTGGGTCCAGGTGGTGCCGTTGCTGGACGTCGAGACCTGGATGTTGATCGTCTGGCTGGGTGACGCGAAGTTCTGCGTGGCGAAGGCCCAGTAGGTGCTGGTCGCCTGGTCGTACACGACGCTCGGATCAGGAAAGTCCCCCGGGTGGACAGGGGCCCAGTTGTCCGCGCTCGCGCCGGCGCGGCGACGAGAGGACGGAGAGAGCTGCCGACGACGGCGACGAGCGACGCGAGCAACGACCGGAGGACGGGCGAGGGGAGGGCGGGCCGGTGCGGTCATCGAAGCCGGGGGAGACACCATCCTCCTTGTCGGAAATGAGATCGCCAACGCTCCGATGCTCGACATGCTACCACAGGGTGGCCCCTCCATGGGGCGGGACGACGGTTTCGTGGTCGTCGAACCGCCCCCCGTCGGTTACCGATATGTTCCGTCCCCTGCACGATGACGACATGCGATTGCCTGGTCCAGTCCGCACAGATCGACGGATCGACGGATCGACATCGACGGATTCGACCGTCCGAAGGACACGACATGGATCGACGGATCGAGGACGAGTACGGATCGAAGACGGCGAGAGGACGAACGGATCGGCGAAGGGACCATTGATGAGTGAACGACGCAACTACGTCATCGACGTCGGGTTCAAGGCCTTGAACCTCGTCCACAAGACCGTACTGAAGGTGACCGGAGGCCGGTGGCCCCGCGATCCTCTTCGGCATGCCCGGAGTGGAGCTGACGACCATCGGGCGCAAGAGCGGGCTCCCGCGCTCGACGATGCTGACCTCGCCCGTCCATGACGACAACCGAGTGGTCCTGATCGCCTCCAAGGGCGGTGACGACCGGGATCCCCAGTGGTACCGCAACCTGACCTCCAACCCCGACGTGGAGATCACGATGCACGGCGAGACCCGCAAGATGCGGGCCAGGACGGCGTCGCCCGAGGAGAAGGCGGCGATGTGGCCAGACATCGTCGCCACCTACAAGGGATATGCCGGCTACCAGGAGCGGGCCGGCCGGGACATCCCTGTCATCATCTGCGAGCCCCGCTCGGAGTGACCGCCTGCTCGAACCGACACCGGCGGTGCCGGCGAGCACCCGACACCGCTGAACCGGTCCGCAGGCATGGCGGTACGATGCGGCCAATGTCGATGGAGCCCTCCGGCTCACCAGGTGAAGACGCAGGGGCACTGACGCAGCGCGGGCCCGGCGCCGGGCGCGGCCGGCGCCGCATTCGACCTCAGCATGGCCGTGTCACAGCTGGCGTCGAACAGTACGGACCTGCGGATCATGCTGAAGCTGCTGGTGTCCCAGCTGGCCGACGTCCTGGGAGGCCGCATGGTCGTGGAGCGAGCCGGCGGGCGCTTCCGCAAGTCCGAGGACATCAAGTCAGTGCGCATCACGCTCGGGGACGACACGCTCGAAGCCGTCGTCGAGGGTGCCTCGGTGCGGTGCAGCATCGGTCATTCCTCCGGTGGCATCCGCATCCGCAGTGAGCAGGTCGGCATGGACGACTGGCTCACCCGGCTCCTGGCCACCCTGCAATCGGAGGCCGCCCACAGCGAGCAGACGCGCCTCGCTCTGGAGAACATCGTGATTGGAGGGCAATCGTGACCGAACAGCCGTCGGAAGTGCCGCCCGAACCCGTGGCACATGATCTTCCCAAGGACGCCGCACACCGGCTGGAGGAGCTCGAACACGGTCTCTTCACGTCCGATCTGTCGGTGAACGAGTTCCTCCTGGTCAAGGAGGCCGGGTTCCATCCGCTGGGCTTCGTGATGGGTTCGTCGATCTACCACATCGGGATCCAGACCAGGAAGTGGGGGGAGAGCCAGGAGCTGACCAAGCTCACCGAGGCGATGTACACGGCCCGGGAGCTGGCGATGAACCGCATGGAGGAGGAGGCGGTGGAGCTCGGCGCCGACGGGGTCGTCGGGGTCCGCCTCGACGTCAACTACTACGAATGGGGCAACGACTCCGCCGAGTTCATAGCCTTCGGCACGGCGGTCAAGGCCGAGGACGGGACGTCGTACCTCAACGCACTGGGCAAGCCGTTCACGTCCGATCTCTCCGGTCAGGACTTCTGGACGCTCATGCAGACCGGCCACGTGCCGCAGGGGCTCGTCATGGGCACCTGCGTGTTCCACATCGCGCACCGCAAGCTCACCCAGGCGCTCGGATCAATGGGCCAGAACGTGGAGCTGCCCAACTTCACGCAGGCCCTCTACGAGGCGCGGGAGCTCGCGATGACGCGCATGCAGGACGAGGCGGGTCGGCTCAATGCCAGCGGCATCGTCGGCGTCCGCCTCGAGGAGAAGTCCCATCAGTGGGGCTCGCACACCATCGAGTTCCTGGCGCTGGGGACAGCGGTGACCAAGAGCAGCGGGGAGGTCACGCTGCCCCGGCCGACCACGATCATCTCGCTCGACAACTGATGGCCGACGTACCGGTCGACCTTCCCGAGGCGGCGGTCCGCCGGCTCGAGTCGACTGCGTTCTCCTCGGGGCTCACGGTGCCCGACTTCGCCGCCTGCCTCGATCTCGGGTTGCAACCCGTCGCTCTTGTCCAGGGTTTCTGCGTCATGCAGTGGGGCTGGTACGGGCAGGGCTCGGGGTACATGCGCGGCATGTCGCCCTACGTCGGCGGGCCGCAGACAGCGGGCTCGTACTCTGAGACCTACCGGTGTCCCCATGGCTTCGTGTCCAACGAGCACCGCACCTGGGGCCAGAACCTCGAGCAGCCGTGGGTCGAAGCCGCCTGGGCCCAGGGCTACGGGTCCGCCTACCAGCGCATGCTCGAGGAGGCCACCGCTCAGGGTGCCCACGGCGTCATCGGCGTGGTGGATCGGGTGTCCAACGTCGCCGACTCGGGGACCACCGAGTTCCACTTCCTGGGCACCGCCGTGACGGTCGAGGGTGGGCCGCCTCCGGCCGGCGGGGTGCCGTGGAGCACGTATCTCGCCGGGCAGCGCCTGACCAAGTCGATCGAGGCCGGGTTCATGCCCGTGGCGGTCGTGGCCTCGCTGGCGTCGGTCCGGGTCTGGGCCTACTGCATGACCGAGTACTTGATGGAGGGCACGATGGGGTGGGGGGTGCCGACGGGGCCGCAACTCGTCGAGCAGGTGAGCAGGGCCCACATGGCGACGCGCCAGTTGGCCCGCAAGCACGTCCGCGAGCAGCTGGCGGGCGACGAGCTCCACGGCGCCACCATCGACGTGGTCACCCGGGAGCTGTCCCAGGGCGACGAAGTCGTCGACTGCACGTTGCGCGGCAACCGCGTGCGGCGCTTCAAGGACTTCGATCAGGTCGTGCTCCCGAGGCCGACGGTGCGCCTCGCATGACGTCCGCCGCGGGCACTGGCCCGGGGACCGATGTGCGCGCCGAGATGCTCCTCGGCGCGCGGGCCGCTGGCTACCGCCGCTCCTCCGTCGCAGAAGCGGGGCATCACGTCCGATCTGTCCGTCGACGAGGCGCTGCTGCTTCACGCCGCCGGCTGGGAGCCGCTCGACCTGGTGTGCGGCGTGGCCGTGGTGTCCGTCCCGGTCGGAGTCTGGAACTGGGGGAGAGGCTCGATCTCGCTCGCCTCGGACGCCCACGACGCAGCCGTGGACCAGGCCACGGGACAACTGCGCGGCGAGTGCAGCAAGGTGCATGGCCACGGCGTCGTCGGAGTGCGCTTCGAGGTGTCGGTGCGCACGCACCATATCGACGTCGAGCTCGTGGGCACCGCCGTGCGACCGATCGACGGCAAGGATGCACGGGGCAACGACGCCGCTCAGGCCATGCCCTTCGTGTCCGACCTCTCGGCCCGCGACTTCACGCTGCTCCAGCGAGCCGGCTGGATGCCGGTCGGACTCGCCTTCGGTGCCAGCTTCGTCTATGCCCCCCGCCGCACGGCAGGCGCGGCGATGAAGCAGTCGACCCAGAACGTCGAGCTGACCAACTACACGGAGGCCATGTACTCTGCCCGCGAGTCGGCCATGGAGAAGATGCAGCGCTCGGCGCTGCAGGTCGGGGGTCAGGGGGTGGTGGAGGTGAAGGTCACCGAGGGCCCGATGAGCTTCGCTCGCCACGCCGTCGGGTTCACGGCCTGGGGCACGGCGGTCCGCCTCGTTGCCGAGGCACACCAGTTCGTCCAGCCAGAGCTCGTGCTCCCGCTGGACGACGCCGTCGTCACCTTCGAGGCCGAGAGCTTGCGTGGTGCCCCCGCGAAAGGCCGGCGCCGGTGAGCCCGGAGCGGGATTGGGCCGAGTGGGCGCGCACGTTCGAGTCGATTGACGGGCCAGACGAGTTCGCCGCACTCTTCGCTCCCGGGGGCCTCTTCTGCGACCCGGTGACGCCGTGGACCACCGACCTGCACAAGGTGGCCCGGGACACCGACGCCATCTTCCCCGACTGGTCGCAGCGAGTGGACCGGATCAGAGGCGGTGCGGACTGGGCCGTCTTCGAGTGGACCGGCACCGGGACGTTCACCATGGGTGACGGGCCAGGGATCGCCATCACCATGCAGGGCGCGACCGTGATCGACGTGGACGCCGACGGCAAGGTCACCTCGTGGCGCGACTACCTCGACACCAACGAGCCGACACAGCAGATTCAGTCCGGCCTCCACGGGGCCCATCCAGAGGGCGGCTGACTCAGGATTCAGGCCTGCTCGGCCACCGCCTTCACGTGGGCCATGCGGACGTCGCGGGCCTCGTCATACTCCTGCGCCGCCTTCTCGTCGTCGGCCATCTCCGAGTCGATGTCGGTCTCGGCCCAGCCGATCACGCCCATCTCCTCGAAGGCCGACCGCAGCTTGGGCCCCCATAGGCCGATGTCGCGCAGGATCGGCACGATCCGCATGAAGAGGAAATTGCGGAACATCCGCAACGTCTCGCTGTTCTCGACATAGACGCCGATCTCGGGCGGAAGTTCGAGACGCTCCCAGATCTCCTCGCCCAGGAAACGGTCCCGCATCAGGTAGCACGCCTCGATGCAGAAGGCCTCCCGCTCGTCGCGCTCGGCCTGGGTGAGCTGCGGGTAGTAGTCGCGGAGCGCCAGGCGCCCGAACATCACGTGGCGTGCCTCGTCCTGCATGACGTAGGCGTTCAACGCCTTGGCCAACGGCTCGGTGGCGTTGTTACGAATGATCCCGAAGGCCGCCAGCGCCAGCCCTTCAACCAGCACCTGCATGCCGAGATACGTCATGTCCCACCGGCTGTCGGCGATCACGTCGTCGAGCAGCGCCTTGAGATACTTGTTGAGCGGGTAGACCATCTGCACCTTCTCGTGCAGGTAGCGGCTGTACACCTCGACGTGGCGCGCCTCGTCGATCACCTGCGTGGCCGCGTAGAACTTCGAGTCGATGTCGGGGACCGTCTGCACGATCTTGGCCGTGCAGATCAGGGCGCCCTGTTCGCCGTGCATGAACTGGCTGAAGCGCCAGGCCTCGAAGTGTCGCCGCAGCTCGCCCTTGCGCTCGTCCGACATCTTGTCCCACCACTCCGTCCCGAAGATGGGCACCATCTCGTCGGGCATCCCGACCGGGTTGGTCAGGTCGACCTCCTGGCTCCAGTCCAAGCGGTCGCTGCCGATCCACTGGCGCCGTGTGCCCTTGTCGTAGAGGCGCAGCAGCTGGTCGCGCCCACCGGTGTAGTTGAAGTCGAACATCGTCGTGGACGGCGACTCGATCCCCCACTTCGGCTCGAAGGCGAGGTTCGAGTCGGTGCTCGACGGGATGGTGGTCATGGGGCCCCCTTGGGTCATGTGTGATCGGTTGTGCAGCGCCGCCCCCGCTCGCCAAGGCTACGTCGCGTGCGGTCCGGACGTCATCCGGAGAGGCCGCCCCGTCGATCTGCCGGAGTGCTCCAGGGGAGTGCGACCCGCCATTCAGCGGAAGTCGAACGCAACCTTGATGGCGCCGCTCTCCTCCTGGGTCGCCAGCGCGATGAACGCCTCCCGCCACTGATCCAGCCGGAAGGTGTGGGTGAGCATGCCCGTCAGGTCCACGCGCCCCTGCTCGGCGAGACGTAGGTAGTGGGCGATCCCGTGCATCCGGATCCCGTCGACCTCCTCCACGCCGAACGCGTTGGAGCCCACCCAGGAGATCTCCTTGAAGTACAGAGGCGACCACTCCCAGCGCTCCGGCGCGTGGACGCCGCTCTTGACCATGGTGCCGCGCTGCTTGAGGAGGCGGACCCCGATCTCCGCGGTCTGCGCCGTGCCCACGGTGTCGTAGACGACGTCGAAGCCGCCCGGGTGCGCCATCGGCAGTGCATCACCGCCGAACTTCTGCAGCACACCGCCGGACCATGCCGCCGCCTCCTCGAGCAACTGCTCGACCGGGAACGGGTTCACGACGGTCGCCCCCAGTCGCCGGGCCAGCGCGGCCTGGGCTGGAAAGCGCGCCACCACCATGATCTCGACGTCGGGGTAGAGCGCTCGCACGATGGCGGTGGCGCAGCTCCCCAGCGCGCCACCGCCGTAGATGAGCACCTTGCCCCCCGGCGGTGGTGGGTGTCTCGTGACCGAGTGCAGCGACACCGCGAACGGATCGCCGATGACGGCCACCTCGTCACTGACGCTGTCGGGCACCGGAATGAGCATGGACTCGTGCGCGGGCAGGTACTCGGCAAAACCGCCGGGTGCGTCCCTCGACGTTCCGGTGTGGATGCCCGCCGCGATCGGCCCTTCGGTGAAGTGCCAGCACAGGCTGTAGTCGCCGTCCTGGCACGATGGGCAGGGGGGGTCGATGCCCCGGGGACCGCAGGAGAGCCAAGGGTTGAGGACCACCCGCTGCCCGACCTCGAGCGTATTCACCGCCGGGCCGACCTCGACGACGTCGGCGACGACTTCGTGGCCGAACACGGTGGGGAAGGAGAAGTACCCGTTCAGAGCACTGTCCCCGAAGTCGTCCCCGAAGTCCATGAAGACCATCTTGGCGTCGGAGCCGCAGATCCCGGTCAGGCGGGTCTTCGCCACCGCCCAGTCGTCACGGATGAGCCCGGGCCGCTCCAGTTCCTTCATGACCATGGGTACCCGGGAGAGACCGACCATCAGATGGTTCGACTCGTCGGGCGGCGTCCAACTCTCAGGTCGGACGCCGTAGAGAAGACCTTGCATGCAGACGCTCCTAACTCAAGGAGTGCACGACGTTGGGGATGTGCACAACTCCGCTGTTGTTCGAGTTGGCGGCCGCCACGATGAAGATCAGGATGAGGATCGCGATCCACGCGCACCCGACGATGATGCCGGCCAGCGCGAGACCCTCACCGCCCTGGGTCCCGTTCGACTTGCGGATCTGAGATCGAGCCACGAAACCGAAGATGATGCCCAGGATGCCGGGCACTCCGAGGAAGAGGATGCCTGCGCAGGAGCAGACGAGCGATGCGATCGCCATGCCGTTGGTCTTCTTGCGAACGGCGGGCGCTCCGAGGGGCGGCGGCTGGCCGTAGCCGTACGGCGGGTACGCGCCTGCGCCGCCGTACGGTCCGGGCGTGCTCGGGTACGTGGGAGGTCCAGTGGCGGGTTGTGCCGGTGTCCCGGTCCACGCGCCGCCGTACGCGGGCGCCTGGCCCCGATTCGCGGGTGGCACGGATTGCGGAGCTGACGGAGCACCGGCGGGCGGACCCGTCCACAGCTCGGGCGCGTACCACTTGCCGTCAGATGCCAACCACCATCCGGGACCCTGAGAGGTGTCGCTCATGCCGTGACCCTGCCCCGTTCCGTGCGCGTCGAGTGCAGTCAGGAGCATACGGGGCAGGCCTGACGCCTGTCGTACTCAGGCGAGGTACGGGCAGTGGCGGCATCCCGAATCACAGCAGACGCCGCGCCAGGCGAGGTAGCCGGCCGTCAGCACGACCAGTCCGGATCGGGGGTCGACATACGTGTCCGCACCCTGGCGGAGAGCCTCGTCGTGCGCCTGCAGGATCTGCGCGTAGCCCGGATGATCCGCCGGCAACCGGTCCGCGTGCGGTCGGGAGAGCGGTCTGTCGGCCAACGGGTCGCTCCCGGGGGGCTCGTGCCCCGGGCCGGGGGTATCTCTCGGTTCGCCCATGCGAGCCGAAGTGCACTCGCACCGTCCCGCACTCGGGACGGTGCGGACCTCGCTACCTCTTCGTCGCCCGCTTGGCGGCGGTGGCCTTCTTGGCGGGAGCCTTGCGGGCTGTCGTGGCCTTCTTGACCGGAGCCTTACGCGCCGCGGTGACCTTCTTGGCGGGCGCCTTGGCCGCAGCGGGGGCGGCCGTCTTGCCGGCAGCGGCGACGGCCGCGTCCACTGTCGGGTACGCGCCCTTCACAAGCTTGGGCGCCTTCGACGGCGCGAGCACCGCGTCCTTGAACGCCTTCACCGGGGTGATGCGTGCCTTCTTCGACGCCTTGATGCGGATGGCCTCACCCGTCGCCGGGTTCCGGCCCATGCGGGCGGGGCGATCGACCTTGACGAATTTTGCGAAACCGGGGATCGAGACCGGCTCCTGACCCTTGGCCACGACGGCCGTCACGACGTCGGTGAATCCATCGAGGACGGTGACGACGGTCCTCAACTCGACATCGGACTGCACGGCGACGGCTTTTGCTAGTTCTCGCTTGTTCATGGCGCCCATTGTGGCCGAAGCACGCCCTGCGATGCACATCCTTGGGCTTCGGAACGCCGATTCTTGCGCTCAGAGCTGACCTGCGGCTGCTCGGCGGAGAGCCTCCGATCGCACCACCGCAGCCTCCGTCGTGCCTGGATCGGGCCTCCTACGGCAGTAGCTGCCCCCAATAGGGGCGGTCGGCCTCGCTCTTCTCCATGAGGATGATCACCGTGCCCCAAGGGTCACGGCACCACGTCGTCTTGAGCCCGGCCACGTCGGCGACCCCACTGGTGAGGAACTCGACACCCCGGGCCTCCAGCTCGGACCGCGTCGCGCTGATGTCGTCGCACAGCACCCCGACGTGGGTGATGCCGACACGCGTGACGGAGGGCCGGCCGGGCCCGGCGGCAGTGACGTGTGCCGCCGGATACTCGATCAGCTCAATGACGCTGTCGTCCTTGTCGAACCCGACGATGGCGGCAGTGACGACGACGGGTGGTGGGATGAGCTCGCCCATGTCCTGCTCGATCTGCCGGCCCTCCATCCGATAGGGCGGGGACAGCACCCGCAAGCCGAGGACCTGGCTGTACCACTCGACCGCAGCCCTCACGTCGGGGACGCAGACCGCCGTGTGTGCGAAGCCGGTCAGCACCGGCTCAGCGTAGGTCGCCACGGGTAGTGATCCGGGTCCTCGGTGTGATCCGGGCAGTCGGGCTCCGGACGCCTCCGTCGCTAGCTCCAGCGAGCGATCTCGTTCTGGAGGCGCTTGTTCCAGACGCGGGCGTGCACGTTGAAACGGCGCTCGGCCTTCCTCAGGATCAGGATGCTGAAGAACACGAAGGGGGAGAGGAACGCCGCGACGGCGCTCAGAAAGATGATGCGCAGCTTGCTCTCCATGATCCAGGACCTCCCTGCCCATCTTGTCGTACTCCGTGGCCATCCGTGCGCACTAGGGCCTTTTGGCACTAGGCATTGGGAAATGAAGGTGCCCAAATGAACGACATGGACTCCGAGGACGCATCCGGGGGGGCGATCCCAGCCACCCCCGAGGCCGGGGGCGGTCGCACGAACCGCCATCGGGTGAGGCGGATCAGCGCCTGGGTGCTGATCGTCCTCGCATCGCTGCTGATCCCCATCTCCGTGATCTCGGTCTGGGCCATCCGCACGGTGACCAACACGGACCAGTACGTCGCCACCATGGCGCCGCTGGCACGGAACCAGGTCATCGTCGATCACCTGGCGACGAAGGCCACGGACGCAGCTCTTCTCGTCGCACATCGTGCAGAACAAGGTCACGGCCGCGCTGCCCAAGGCAGCCAAGCCCATCGTGACGCCGATCGTCAACCAGGTGCACAACTACGTGGACGGGCCTGGCGCTCAAGTTCTTCGAGAGCCCCAAGTTCGGGCAGCTGTGGGACACGCTGAACCGGCACACCCACGACGCCGTGGTCGACGTCCTCACCGGCAAGCAGACGCCGCTCACCAAGAAGCTCGAGAAGGCCGGCGCGATCGTCGTCAACGTCACGCCCGCGCTCAACAACATCATCGATAAGGCCAACGCCAAGGGCATCACACTGTTCAACCCGGTCAAGGCGATTCTGACCCAGGGCAACAAGCTCGGCGTCACCGTCGTGTCGAAGTCGCAGGTCTCGAAGTTCACGGGCCTCTTCAACCTGATCGTCAAGCTGAAGTGGGCGATCCCCGCCATCGCTCTGGCGCTGGCGGCCCTGGCCATCGGCATCGCCGTACAGCGCCGCAAGACACTGCTGCGCTTGGCGATCGGGGTGGCGCTGGTCACCCTGCTGCTGCTGGCCGGCCTCTCCCTGGGGCGGATCACGTTCATCAACCAGGCCTCGGGACACGTCAACGGGCAGGTCGCCGCCGCCGTGTGGGACACGATGCTGCGCTTCCTCAAGACGGACCTGCGCTGGATGCTGCTCATCGCCGCCCTGGTCGCCCTCGGAGCGTGGCTGGCTGGGCCGGCCCGCTACGCCGTATGGATCCGCTCGACCGTCGCCAAGGGAGGCCGCTGGGTGGCCGCCCAGGCCCATGAGCTGACGGCGGGCGCCGGCCGTGCCGCCGCCGGGTCGGAGCGCGCCCGCCACACCGGCGGATGGATCACCGAGCACCTGAACGGCCTGCGCATCGTCGGCGTGGTCGTCGCCGCCCTCTTCCTCGTCTTCGGCGGCAACCTGACCGGGTGGAGCCTCCTGATCATCGTCATCGTGCTCGCCGTCTACCTCGGCCTGCTCCAGCTCGTGGCCGCCTGGGCTCGCAAGGTGGCCAACCCGGTGGCGGGCTCGGGCACGGCGTAAGCGCAGCGGGACGCGCCCGCCGCTGGCGGAATCGGGGGCCTAGGGTGGAGCCGATCAAATGGGTGCCCGAGGGAACCGGGCACCGATGGACGCCGGGGGTGACCGACACGGGAGCCTCCGGAGACAGGGGCACCGCCATGGCCGAGGCAGGCGACACGGATCGGGTGGTCGGGGAGTCGTCCCGATCGCCGGGAGAGCGCAGGCAGCACCGAGCCCGCGTCGTGCAGATCACGCTCGGGTGCCTCTGGATCGTCGACGCCGTGCTGCAATTCCAGCCGCGCATGTTCGGGCCGGACCTGGTCAACATGATGATGCTGCCGATGGCGCACGGCCAGCCGGCACCGGTGTCGTGGTCGATCACGCAGCTGGCCCATTTCGTCCGACCGGACGCGGGCGTCTGGAACTTCCTCTTCGGCGCGCTCCAGCTTTGCATCGGTGTGGGCATGTTCTTCCGCAAGACGGTGAAGCCCGCCATCGTGGTCATGACGGTGTGGGCCTTCGGCGTGTGGTGGTTCGGCGAGGGCTTCGGCATGCTGCTCACTGGTGCCGCCTCGCCGCTGACCGGCGCGCCCGGTGCCGTCCTCCTCTACCCCTTGATCGGGATGCTCGTCTGGCCGAGGGATGTGCAGACGGACTCCGGCGCAGACGACGTGGCAGCGGGGATCCCGTCTTCCGCCGCGGCGTCGGGACCGTTCGGCAGCGTCGCGCCGCTCATCGCCTGGTGCGCGTTCTGGACGCTCTCGGCGGTGTTGTGGCTCCTCCCGGCCAACCGGGCCGGCGGATCGATCAACTCGACCCTGGTCTCGGCATCGAATGGCCAGCCGTCGTGGTACGCCCACTTCGAGACCTCTCTGGCCAATGCGCTGCCGCACAGCGGCTCGGCGTTGCCCTGGCTGCTTGCTATCGCCTCATTGGCCATCGCCGCCGGGCCGCTGCTGAGCCGACGCCCGACCCCTTTCCTCGCCACCGGCGTCGCGTTGCAGGGCCTGTACTGGGTGACCGGGATGGCCTTCGGGGGGATCCTGACCGGGATGGGCACCGATCCCAACGTCGCCCCCTTGATCGCTTTGTTGGCGTTTGCCATGGTTCCGACCCTGCACGCGGTGCCGGCCAGCTCCCCCGCCCGGGAACTGGCGACGCGCCATCCAGTCGCCGGTGCGGCCACCTCGGCCGCCGCGCTGGCGATCCTGGTGCTCAGTTCGACCTATCCCATCGCCACGGCCGCAGCCTCGGCGTCGCCGGCATCCGGTTCGCCGGCGTCCTCTGCGCAGCCAGTCATGGCCGGCATGGCGATGGGCCGCGCCACCTCGAGCGCCTCGGCGCATGCGAAGAGCCCGGGGCTGGCGATGCCGGGGATGGGTGGCCTGGCGGATCGCTCCTGGCACTACACCGGTCCGGCGCTCCCAGCCCAAGAGCAGTCGGTGTTGACCACCGTGTTCAACGAGACCGAGAAGGGTCATGCCATGCAGACCCCGAATTGCGACACGTCGCCGACCGGCGCCCAGGTGGAGGCCGCCATGCAGTTGGTGCAGACGACGAGCTCGGCGGTCTCCAAGTACAAGGACCTCAACGTCGCCAAGGCCGACGGCTATGTCCCGATCACCGACACGCGCTACCCCGTCGTTCACTACCTGAACTACCGGTACATGACGGGCAAGGACGTGCTCGACCCGAACCACGTCCAGTCGCTGGTCTACGCGTTCACGCCCTTCGGCCCGGTGCTCGTCGCCGCCATGTACCTGATGCCGACGATCGGGGACAACGGGCCCATGCCAGGCGGGTGCCTGACCCAGTGGCATGCGCACACAAACCTGTGCACGGGTGGGCCCACCGGTGCGATCTCGGGCTTCTCAACCGACGGCGTCTGCCCCACCGGCGAGTCCCCGTTGCTGACCCCCGAGATGCTGCATGTGTGGCAGGTCCCGGTCCCGGGTGGCCCCCTCACGATGGACCCGACCGACGAGCAGGTGGTCGAGGCAGCGGTCATGGCCCAGCAGGAGGGCCAGGCACCGGTGACTCCGGGT
Source organism: uncultured Acidimicrobiaceae bacterium (assembly GCA_963730395.1). Lineage (GTDB taxonomy): Bacteria > Actinomycetota > Acidimicrobiia > Acidimicrobiales > RAAP-2 > Bog-473. The sequence goes on from CAVSSK010000021.1 coordinate 752,871, forward strand.
GCGCAGGTCCCGGCCGTCAGCGGCAGCTTCGGCACCTAGGGCGCATCCCCGGCGGGAAGTGACCTTCGTCCCTAGCTCGGACCCCCGCAGGCCCGCACACTGGGGGTGCGAGATGTGAGGTCGCCCGTGAGGCGGCGGGCGGGTCAGCTGGTGGCCGGCACGGCTCACATACAGGAGATGGGTCACTGATGGCAGAGATGGCGTTGATCGTCGGGGCGGCTGGCCTGGCCGTGGCCGGTTTTGCCGCGTGGTACACGATCGGGCGCCGTAGCGTCGAGTCGTCCCTCCAGCGGGTGCCGGTACGAGCGCGGCGGTCAGCCGTGGTGCGTGATCCCGACCTGGACGAGCGCAGGTAGCGCGATGACGGCGTGGGGGGAGGCGCCGTGTTGTGCAGCTGTTGTCGGGCGGCACTCCAACTTTTTCCGAGTTCTTATCGTGGGCTTATCTCTGACACGTAGCGTGAAGCCATGCGCATGAAGTGGCGATTCGGGCTGATGGCGGCCATCGCCGCTGCGGTCGTCGGTGGCTTCATGCCCCACGGTGTGCTCGCGGCGACGCAGGGCAGCGCCACCGAGATGGTGCAGCTCGCCGAGACTCCGGTGCCCTCGATGCCGCTCAACTGCATGGACGCCACCTGCGGCAAGGGCACCCCGGCATCGAGCACGCCCGCGCCTGCCGTGGCGCTGGCCGCGGTGCTTGGCGGCCTGGCGATCGCGGCCGTCGCTGCATCCAGCATCCGGCGTCGCCGTGCGCTGGTCGTCGCACTGCCCGAGGGCACACGCGACCCGCTCTTCCACCCACCCCAGTTCTCCTAGCTCGGAACTGCGCACCAGCGCGTCCACGGGCCCGATCAGCGGGCGCGGATTGCGCTGGTCCGACATCCAGGGAGGCCCTCTGACGGCCTCCGCATCGAGCCTCCGAGTGCGTGCCTTCCCGCCGCCTCGGCCAATTCAAGGAGAACGAAATGTCGAAGTCAACAACAGGGACGTCGCATCAGGCGCGGCCCACCACGAAGAACCAAACCACGAGAACAGACAGGAAGCGCCCCCCGGCTGGGAAACCCACCCGTGGCGTCGCCAAGAGTGCGACCGCCGGGGGTCACAGCTCGGCAACCGGCGCAACGAAGCGTCCGCCGGCCCGAGCGGGCGGAAACACGGCTCCGAGGTCGGGACCCGCACGGAGGGCCACGCCGACTCGGTCCACCTTCCGTTCGCGGCACCCCGTCGCGACAGCGCTGGTGCCGGTGCTGCTGGTGATCGCCGTCATCGCCACGATGATCCTCATCAAGGCCACGGGATCCTCGGGCCCGGCCGCCGGGTCGGCGTCCCCGACCGACACCCGCACCGACCTTCCTGCGAGCGTGCTGGCGTCGTTGTCGGTGTCGCCGGCGACGCTTGACGCGGTGGGGACCCCGGCCGGTGTCGTGCCGCCGAGCACGGTGAGTGGCAGCGGGGCGATCCTGCGGGGAGCCGACGGCAAGCCCGTCCTCACCTACATCGGCGCCGAGTACTGCCCGTACTGCGCGGCCGAGCGCTGGGGTCTCGCTGTCGCCCTGTCCCGGTTCGGGACGTTCTCGCACCTCTCGGGGACCCACTCGGCGAGTGCCGACGTCTACCCGAACACCCAGACGCTCTCGTTCTACGGATCGAGCTACTCGAGCCCCTACCTCGACTTCCAACCGGTCGAGGAGAGCACCAACCAGCCGGTCGGCGGCACCTATCAAACCCTCCAGACCCCGACGGCCGCGCAGAGCTCGCTCCTGACCACCTACGACGCCGCAGGGAGCATTCCGTTCCTCGACATCGGGAACAAGTACGTCATCACGGGCGCGAGCTACTCGCCCCAGGTCCTCCAGGGCCTGTCGCGGGAGCAGATCGCGGCCCAGCTGAACGACCCGTCGAGCCCGGTGGCACAGGCAATCGACGGGACGGCCAACTACATCACGGCGGCCATCTCGAAGGTCACGGGAAGCCAGCCCAGCAGCGTGGCCAACTCGGCGACCATCGCAGGCATCGCCAAGAAGCTGGGGGCCTGACATGACGGGAGCGCGGACGTCAACCGCGAGGCCGGCGGCGACCGCTGCTGCGCGCCAAGTGCGGTCGTGGGCGGTCTCCGCCTCGTTGGGGCTCTCCCTGGCCGCGGTGGGCATCGCCTCGTACCTCACGGTGACCCACTACAGCGACCCGGCCGCCCTCGCCTGTCCGGACACCGGCATCGTCAATTGCACGCTCGTCACCACCAGCTCGTGGTCGGTGGTGCTCGGGGTCCCGCTGGCCGTCCTGGGGCTGGTGTGGGCGGTCGCCATGACCGCGCTCACCGTCCCCTGGGCCTGGCGCTCGGGCAGGGCCTGGGTCGAGCGGGCGCGCCTGGCCGTCGCGAGCGCCGGCGCCGCCATGGTCCTGTACCTGGTGTACGTCGAGCTCTTCCGGATCGGCGCCATCTGTCTCTGGTGCACGGCCATGCATGTCAGCGCCGTCTGCCTCTTTGCGGTGGTCCTCGCCGCCGGCGCACCTCCTGGGAGGGCGGTCGTGGCCGGCACCTGAGTGCGATCCGGGAGCCTTGGGGCGGGCATGCGCGACCAGCACTCGTCCCTGGAGCAAAAGCCCAGGCGGAGGGCTGGCCGCGGCCGAGCCAGCCGGCGCCTACGAGGCGACGCGCTGCATCCAGCGCTCGACCGTGCGCGCCAGGGCCGGAAGCGGGAGCATCCCGGCCCGGAGCACGAGGTCGTGGAACTCCCTGAGGTCGAAGCGCGCTCCGAGTGCGGCAGCCGCCGAAGTACGGAGCCGGACGATCTCGCGCCGGCCGACCATGTATGCAAGCGCCTGGCCGGGGTGGGAGATGTAGCGGTCGACCTCGGACTCGATCTCAATGCGGGGCAGGGGCGTGTGTGCCGTCATCCAGTCGACGGCCTCCTGACGGGTCCAACCGAGTGCATGCAGACCCGTGTCGACGACCAGGCGGCTCGCTCGCCACGAGTCGGCAGAAAAGAGCCCCATTCGTGCGAGGTCGTCGCTGTAGAGGCCCATCTCATCGGCGAGACGCTCACTGTAGAGACCCCAGCCCTCTGTGCACGCAGTGTCATAGAGCACCCGTCGAGCCGGAGGGAGGTCCTCGGACTGCATTGCCACGGTCAGCTGGAAGTGGTGTCCCGGCACCGCTTCGTGGAACGCGATGTCCTCGGCGTCCCAGCGGTGACGCTCCTCCGGCTTGGACGTGTTGAGGAAGTACGTCCCACGGCGTGATCCGTCGATGGCCCCAGGAATGTAGTAGGCCGCAGCCATGCCCCTCTCCTCCGGCTCGGGGACAGGTTCGACCGCGCACGGCTCGTCGGGGACCACGGCGAACCATCTCGGAGCTTCCGCCTCGGCGGCGGCGACGACACGCCGGGCATGACGCAGCATCTCCTCGCGGCTCTGGTAACGCAGCGAGCTGTCGTTGGACAGGTGGTCGAAGATCTCGGCGATGTCCCTCGTGCCCCACAGCCGGGATCCCGTCTCGATGAACTCCTGGCGCACTTCTTCGACGATCTCGACTCCAGTGCCGTGCAGCTCCTCGTGGGTGAAGCCCATTGACGTGTGCAGCCGGACGAGGACGCGATACATCGCCTCGCCGTCCGGCAGGAAGCAGATGCCGGGGTGGTCGTCGTCACGGGCTTCCGGCAGCACGTCGTCGCGGAGCGCGTCCCTGTAGGCGGTCAGCGCCGGGCGGACGTGACGCTCCATCTCGGTGGAGACGTCGCGCGAAAAGGCCTCGTCGTCGACGTCGGTCCGGGCGAGGGCGCCCACGGTGGGATCGGCGATCATCAGGTCGAGCTGGGCGATTGCGGACTGCACGAGCCTGGCGACGGCGGTGCGACCGGCCGCAGTGCCATCCCGTTGACGCCGGGCGGCAGTACGCAGCAGGTCCGGCATGCCACGCAGCCGGGTGAGGTAGCCATCACGCCGATCCTCGGTGTCGAGCGGGAGTTGACGTAGCGCAGTGTGGACGGCACCCACCGGAGCAGCGAAGGTGTCGGAGATGGTGAACTCGATCAGCGGGATTGCAGCCGCGTCGGCCATTCCCCGGGCGAGGTGGCGCACGAAGTCGAGCGTCTGGAGCTCCATCTCGCGGAGGCCTGAGTCCGACATCTGCTCGGCCCGCTCGGCGACGGACAAGAGAGCTCCGGCTTGCTCCTGTTCTGCCTCGGCGCTGAAGTCGGGGAGGAGGCCGTCGTACCCCGGAAACCCGTACAGCGATCCGGTGAGAGGGTCGGCCTCGAGGACCGTCGCCAGAAGCTCGGCAGCGAGGTCATCTGCGGACATGGCCGGGGAGGTTACCGCTCGCACCCGTGCCGTCCCCGACGAGAGCGACAAGCGCGACGCCGGCTTCAGGCTCTGACCGTAGCGCCGCACTCACCGAGCCGACGATGGGACCATGTGTCGACCGTCATGCAGCGAGTGGCAGTGCAGGCTCCTCAGTGCTGGACGGACCGCGTGCTGCGTCGGTCCGGACGAGCACGCTCGCCTCGGGGCCAACGGCGCGATGCTGCGCTCGAGACATGGCAAGCAAGGGGACGGCCGCAATCGCCACGGCGCCGAGCATGAGGGGGATGCTGATGATGAAAAGTGTCATATCGAAATCGGATCGGGGAAGTGGTGCCCCGTTCCTTCTCCTTTCGACACCGAGCTTGGGGTCCCGACCTCAGACGTCGGTGAGCGTCGCCTGCGGCGTTCCTGTGAACGAGCTCACTGCCTGCGGACCAGCACGGGCTCGTGCCAGTTTGAAACCGCGCCACGGCGGGCGCGCCCCTGTGCGGGACCGGGCTGACTGTGATGCGTCTGCGGACGGCGACCGTGCCGCTGGACAGGGCGAAGCCGATCGCGTGGTCGCTCGATGTCGAACGCGATCTGCCGAAGTTCCGACCGTGACATGGCGAGCAACGGGACGACTGCGACTCCGACCGCCACGAGCATGAACGGGATGCTGAGAAGGAAGAGGGTCAAGGCGATCGCTCCTCTGAGAGTTCGGGTACTCCATATCGCGTTCCCACAACAAATGAGTTGAAACGGGGCCCGCGTCACGACTTGAGGCCGATGTCGTTCCTTCCCGTAGCCGACTTGAGGTGGATCAACCCGCATTGTGCTGTTCCGCGTCGCCTTGTGAAGGGAGGCATGTGGCAGATGAGAATCGTGGGCGCACGATCTGTCGATGTGGACGATGGAGGCGTGAGAGCTCGTTCAATCCGACCTGCCTTTGGCAACGTGTCCGCAAGCCGAGATCGGAGCCGGTGGGCGCTCATTCCGGGTTGGGCATGACATGCGCGGCGGATCCCGCGTCGAAGCTCCTGACCAAAGCGAACACAGGTTTCAGTCGGACTCTTCGGCCTTGGCCGCCATTATCATTCCGAGACGATCTCGTACCTCACTGGCGTGGTGGTCGTCCGTGAAGACGTAGCTGCGCTGTCTGCGCATGGCGGCAACCACATGTGTGGCGACGACAACGGATGACACAGTGCCGATCGGGTTCATCGCAGTCTTGATCATGCCCGGCATGACAACGCTGACACCGACGGGTACGCCCATTGCACGCAACTCCGCCCGGAGCACATCCGAGAGCCCGAGTACCCCATGCTTGGCGACGGTGTAGGGCCCGATCCCTGCCCGCGGGAGGACCGCCGCCATCGACGCGGTGTTGACCACGTGGCCTTCCTCTCCCGTGGCCAAGATCAATGGGACGAAGGAGCGAATGCCATGGATGACGCCCCAGAGGTCGATGTCGATCACCCGGTGCCACTCCTCGAGGGTGATCTCCCACGAGTTGCCCCCGTTGACCACGCCGGCATTGTTCACGGCCACGTGGAGTCGTCCGAACCGCTCGACGGCCGCACGACCAACGGCCTCGACTGCGTCGGGATCCGTCACGTCGGCCGGGACAGCTACCACGTCAGCACCCTCGCCCTTCAGCCTCACGGCGTGGGAACGGAGACTCTGCTCGTCTGTGTCGGCCATGACGACCCGCATACCCTCATTGACGAAGGCTTCGACGATGGCCAGGCCGATTCCACTCGCCGCACCGGTCACGACCGCGCTTCGCCCGTCAAGGTGCTCCATTGCGGACGATGCTACGTCGTGAGTGGAATGGCGCCCCTGACCGCATGGTCAGGGGCGAG
>CAVSSK010000022.1:0-17889 GCA_963730395.1 uncultured Acidimicrobiaceae bacterium
CAATGTAGAGGCCGAGGGTTCGAGTCCCTTCACCTCCACCAAAGCCCAGGTCAAAGGCCGAAAGTGGAATCCCCAGAGTAAGTGGTTACTGACCAGTAGTGACTAAATGGCACCGATTTGGCTCCCAGGGTGGCGCAATTTTCCTGCGGTTTTTCCCGCACCGCGGAGCCCCCTTTTTTGGAATTCGTGGGGTCATGTGGGGCAGAGACTCCGTGTGCTCGCGACCGTTGCTCCGCCCAGATCCGGCCCGATTGGGGCACGGTATGGCGGCCCAGCCTGGTCGCCCACGAGCAACCCTGAGAAGCCCTGAGAATCTTGCGGCGATGATTATGGTGGCCGACGTTTACTCGAACCCACTCCGACCCGGGGAAGAAAACCTCTCTGATTGTGTCGAAAACGTGTCGTCAGCTTCAACACCAAGGTGAGCGGCGCCACCGTGGTGCGGCGACGAGAGAGGATGGTTGTCATGCGATTCATGCTTATCCAGAACTACGGGGGGGTCGAGTTGGAGCCGACACCTATGACGGAGTGGACCCCCGAGGAGATCAACGCCCACATCGCCTTCCAGATAGCGCTTAACCAGGAGCTCAGCGAGAACGGCGAACTGGTGGATGCCCAGGCACTTGCCGGACCCGATCAGTCCAAATTCGTGCTGTCCGATGGAGCCAGCGCACCAGTCGTGACCGACGGACCATTTCCCGAGGGTAAGGAGCTGTTGGCCGGCTATCGCATCGTGGACGTCGAATCTGCGGAGCGAGCCGTCGAAGTCGCCGGCATGATCTCAGCCGCACCCGGTCGAAACGGCGCCCCGATCGGGCAGTGGATCGAAGTTCGCGAGGTGATGAGCGCACCCGATCCCGAACTGTGAGCACGACGTCGGGTCCCGAGGGCCTGCTGCGCGAGTTGGCGCCGCGGGCCCTCGGTGCGCTCACCAGGCGATATGGCAACTTCGCGGACGCCGAAGATGCGGTTCAGGAGGCGGTCATTGTTGCCGCCACCAAATGGAACGCAGAAGGAACGCCGGACAATCCATTGGGTTGGCTGATTCGAGTCGCCACACGGCAAATGGGTCAGCAGTACCGACGTGACGACGCTCGAAGGAGGCGTGAGGACCTTGCCGCATCGTGGTCGCGAACTCCTCCTGATCCCGACCCCGGGTTCTGACGACACGTTGATTCTCATGTTCATGTGCTGCCATCCGTCTCTCACGCCGACCCTCGCGATCCCGCTTACTCTTCGAGCCGTCGGCGGCCTCACTACGCGCGAACTCGCCGCTGCATTTCTCGTGCCCGAAACGACGATGGCCCAGCGGATCAGCCGGGCCAAAGCAAAGATTCGGGGATCCGACGAGACCTTCTCTTTGCCTCCCGAATCCGAACGCTCCGAGCGGCTCGGGTCAGTGCTCCATGTCCTCTATCTACTCTTTAGCGAGGGCTACACGACCAGCGGCGGTGACGAGCTCACCCGCACCGATCTCTCGAGCGAGGCCATCCGTCTGGCACGGGGGATCCATGATGCACTTCCCCGAGAACCCGAGGTCGCCGGACTGCTCGCCCTGATGCTCTTGACAGATGCTCGACGACCGGCCCGCACCGGCACTGAGGGCGGCCTCATACCGCTCGCCCACCAAGACCGCGCCTTATGGAATCGGCACTTCATGAGTGAGGGACTGGCCCTTATTACCGAGGCCCTAGGGCAGCACCGCATCGGGGAGTACCAGCTGCAAGCGGCGATTGCGGGTGTGCACGCCCAGGCCCGCCACCCCGAGGACACGGACTGGCTTCAAATCCAAACCCTGTACGGCCGTCTGGAACACATGACGAGCAATCCCATGGTGACTCTCAACCGAGCCGTGGCCGTATCAATGAATGATGGGCCACGGGCCGGCTTGGAGATACTCGACGGACTTGCCGATCAGCTTGGCGAGCATCACCGCTTCCATGCCGTTCGGGCACACCTGCTCGAACGGGCCGGAGAAACCGCAGACGCCATTGCCGAGTTCCATTTAGCGTCTCAGAGGACGGCCAATCTGCGCGAGCGCCACTACCTGATCACCCAGGCTGCACATCTTTCCAACACGTTGCAGACGTGAGCCGCGAGCTGAATCTCTGCACCGGATTGCGATTCTGCCCTTCTGTTCCCTTCACTGGTGATCGGATCGAGGTGGCAAGGTCATTCGGGGGTCGCGCAGGCCTTCCTCGCTGTCCAGATCGGGCGGCCAGCGGACCACTCGACGGTATGACCTGCTTGCAGGTGTTCTCCTGCCCGTAGTCGGCCCGATCTGGATACCACCATGGTCTTGACGGCGTCCCCGGGGCGGAGGCTGTAGGGCCTCAGCCGGTTGCTGCGGGAGCTCGGCCACCGACGCGTTCGGCCATGTCGGGGGGCATGCCAGGTCCCGGTCGGACGCGCAATTCGGCGGGGTCGTGAACATGCCCGCAATTGGCACAGCTCGTCTGCAGGCTGATCGGGCCGCCGCAGGTGGAATGGACGTAGAGGATCGGTGGGCCGTCGGGGGCCGCCCAGCGGTCACCCCATTCGGTCAGCGCGACGATGACGGGAGCCAGCTCGCGACCCTTGTCCGTGAGGACGTATTTGAGGTGCTCCGGACTCTCCGGGGTGCTGCGGCGCTCCATGATCCCGGCGTCGACGAATCCCTCAAGGCGGTTCTTGAGGATGTTGGTCGCGATCCCAAGTGTCAGGAAGTCGTTGAACCTGGTCGCGCCCGCGAACAGCGCGTTCCTGATGATCAGCAGGCTCCAACGCTCGCCCACCAATTCGAGAGCCCGGGCTGCCGAGCACACCTGAGAGTCGTAGGTCTTTCCGAGCACGCGTCCAGCCTAGCCATTTCTACTTGCATCATGCAAGTCATTCCCCTATAGCTCACTTGCATGATGCAAGTCGCCGGGGGAACCTCCTCTGGCTCGATCAAAAGGAGGATGCAATGACATTTGAGGGAAAGACAGTTCTGGTGACCGGGGCCAACCGGGGAATCGGACAGGCCCTGGTCGAAGAAGCTCTGCGTCGGGGCGCCGCTCAGGTATTCGCCGGCACGCGCCAAGCACTGACGCACCCCGATCGGCGGGTGACAGCTCTGACCCTTGACGTGACCGATGCGGTGCAGATTCAGTCCGCGGTGGAGCAGGTCGAGTCCCTCGACATCCTCATCAACAACGCCGGCGTTGCGCTCTACGACGACCTGAGCGACCGCTCCGTGCTCGAGCGCCACCTGGCCGTGAACCTCTTCGGCCCCTACGAGGTGACGCAGGCCCTCCTGCCGATGCTCACGCAGTCCGGCGGAGCAGTTGTCAACAACGTGTCGGTTATGGCACTGGCCCCGTTGCCCTTCACCCCGGCCTACGCCATTTCCAAGGCCGCCGCCTTCAACTGGACCCAATCACTCCGTGCCCTTTTGGCCGGGCAAGGCGTGAGGGTTCACGCCGTGCTCACCGGCCCGACGGACACCGAGATGACCCGGGGCTTCGAGATCCCCAAGGCATCACCACAATCAGTGGCGCGAGCCATCTTCGACGGCGTGGAGAACGAAGAGGACGACATCTTTCCGGACCCCATGTCGGCCACGTTGGCGGAGAGCTGGCACAGCGGTGCAGTCAAGGCATTCGAGCGTGAGAGCGCCGCGCTCGTCGCGGCATAGCAAGTCTGATCCCAAGCCCAATCCCATCGAAAGGAATTGAAACCATGAACTTCCAAGACTTCACCGCCACTTTCACAGTCGATCAAAGGCCCGAACAGGTTTTCGCCGCCATCAATGACGTTCGGGGGTGGTGGTCCGGAGATGTCGAGGGCAGCACCGACGCTGTCGGCGACGTCTGGACCTACCGATACAAGGACATCCACTACTCCAAGCAAGAGATCACTGAGCTCGTTCCGGGCAAGAGGGTCGCCTGGCACGTCGTCGATGGCTATCTCGACTTCACCGAGGACAAGACGGAGTGGACGGACACGGACATCGCCTTCGACATCACGGAGGCGGACGGCAAGACGGAGGTCCGCTTCACTCATGTCGGCCTGACTCCGGAGTTCGAGTGCTTCGACAACTGCTCGAATGCATGGGGCTTCTACATCAAGGACAGCCTGCGCGAGCTGATCACCTCGGGCCAGGGCCAGCCGAACGCAACGGAGTAGTAGGGGTGGGATCCAGTTCAAGAGGAACGGCGGGCTCGAGATTCCGGGACCGCCGTTCCCGCGAGCAGAGCCCATCCGGTTACCGTCACCGCTGGTGACGACGGCACCACGGGATACCCGAGTGAGCAAATGATGCGCCGTGTGGCAAGCTGAGCCGCAATGTTACGTCGCCTGTTCACTGTGCGGATGAACGCGTACCGGCTCATCGTTGGCGCCATTGTCCTGGCCATCGTGATCCCCGCATGGGCAGTCGGAGTACAGGCGATGTGGCTGGTCGCGGTCGCGTGCATCCTTGTCGTGATCGGTGCCGTCGTTGTCGGAACACGTGTGTCGTCGATCCGAGAATGGTTGCATCACTGATCGCTTTCGCTCCCTGACACACTGACCACTCGGAACTCCACCGCGGCAAAGTCGAATCGAGTCGAGTGCGGCGTAAGCCCTGATCGGTCCGCCCGAGGACCGCTTGAGGTCCTGAGCTGCTTGCAACGGTTTCCCTCGCCGGAACCGGCCCGATTTGGACGCCATCTACACGTTGAACGACTATCCCAGGGTCGTAGAAACCTGTCGAGCTGGTGTGACTGACCCTTGGAGCAAGAGCGGACTCGTTAACTCAACTGATGAGTGGCCTTGTTCCGAACGCACGCACACGTCCCCGAGGAACGTGTGTCCGGAGACCCTGACAATGACGGTAGGTCAGTCGCCGGAACCGGGCACCACTTCGTTGTTCAAGTGGTCGTTGTTGGCGCGCCCAATGAGTTCGACGCGGGCGTCTGCTGGAACGACGATGTCGACGTCCCGACCCAGTGCGTACGCCTCGATGGTGATCTGTGGTGGCAGGCTCTTGACCTCGGAGAGGTCGATTGTGACGTCGCCAAGTATCGAAAGTCCGGTGAGTTCATTCTCGACATCCCACGTCCGGGCCCGATCACCTTTGTGAAGCCACCCGCCCTCGAAGAATGGCTCGAGGCCGAGCAGCCATCGCCGCGCGATTCGAGTGGAACTCGTGGGTTTCGCCGTTGATGTCATGCCGGCATCATTTTACCGGGCCAAACCAGGGCAACTGGGCCAAACGTCCTGCCCAAGGACCTAATGGAATGTCGTTCCCCCGATGTGGCGGGCGAGGGCCCATTCGGCAAGACCGACCGAGACCAGGACCCGCTTGCAGGTGTTGGCCCCGTCGTGGAACGGCCGGATCTGGGCACCCTCGCCGTAGCGCAGCCCCTGCCCATGTATCGCACTTATGCCATACCCCGCGGGTCAAGTCGAACGGCGGGAGGGGTTCGTCGGGCTGCTATCGTTGACACATACCCATATCGGTATATGATGTCGAGGTGGCCCGCCTTCCGACGACGACTGACGCATTCAACGCGGTTGCTGACAGCAGCCGACGTGCACTGCTCGACGCCCTCGGGTCGGACGAGGCCACCGTCGGCGATCTCGTTGACCGACTTGGACTCAGCCAGCCTCAGGTGTCGAAGCACCTGGCAGTACTTCGAGCCGTGGGGTTGGTATCGGTCCGAATCGATGGACGACATCGCTGGTACCAGGTGAATGGCCCCATGCTGCAACCGATTTACGAATGGGTGTGCGGCTTCGAGTCCACCTGGAACGCCCGACTCGATCAGCTCGACGACGTGCTGGTCGAACTTCAAACCAAGGAGAAGCAGACATGAAGGACACGATTGGCAACCGGCACGACTCCGCTGTCTTCACATTGCCCTCTGACACGGAAATCCTAATCACGAGAGAGTTCGACGCCTCGGCGGACCTCCTCTTCCAGGCATGGACGACGCCGGAACTCGTGATGCGTTGGTGGGCTGGCACCCGAGGTGAGGTGACCAGTGCCCAGATCGATCTGCGGATTGGGGGCGCCTGGAGGTGGGTCATGACCGCCAATGGGGGATTCGAGGTGGCCTTTAGCGGCAAGTATCTCGAAATCGACCGGCCGCACCGCATCGTCAGGACCGAGGTGTTCGAGATGGTCCCCGACGCCGAGTCCGTCAGCGCCACTACCTTCAATGAAACCGATGGAGTGACCACTCTGGCGATTCTGGGGCGGTATCCAAGCCAAGAGCACCGCGATGCAGCGCTCGCCTCGGGGATGGAAGGTGGCTTGCAGACCTCACTCGATGAGCTGGAGGATCTGATTCGGCAGAGGAAGTAGCCCGACAGCAGGGTGGAAGTTGAGTTGGATCCCCACTCTGCATGGTTCGGTGATGACCCACATCACCGGGTAGGCATCACGCACGGGCATCGATCCAAGCCTCCACGCCACGCGGAGGCGCAGTACTAGGAGGGCGGCCGGTTCTGGTCCGCCCGGCGCACCAGTACGGCGCGTTCACCTGCATTCGCCGAACGTGCCGCCGCCTCGGTGAACGCGGCCATTGCCTGATCGTGCCGACCAGCCCGCTCGAGCAGGTCTCCACGCACGCTCGGCACCAAGGGTGACTCGCCGAGCGCGTCGTCGCGTACCTCTTCCAGGACGGCGAGACCGGCGTCGGCACCGAACGCCCGACCGTGGGCGACGGCCCGATTGACCTCAACGACCGGTCCGGGCGCGGTGCGGGACAAGACGTCGTAGAGAGCCGCGATCCGGTGCCAGTCCGTCTCCTCTGCGCGCTCCGCGCCCGCGTGCTGTACCGCGATCAGGGCCTGCAGGAAGTAACGCCCGACCGACGCCCCGGTCGCGGCCAACTCCTCCGCTCGCCCCAGGGCCGCCAGGCCCCGCCGGACGCGCACCTGATCCCAGAGGCTACGGTCCTGCTCCTCCAGCAGGACCGGGATCCCGTGCTCGTCGAGGCGGGCCGCCATCCGCGAGCCCTGGATCTCGAGGAGGGCCTCCAGAGCGAGCACTTCGGGTTCGTCAGGAGCGAGGTCGACCAGCATCCGCGCCAGCCGGATCGCCTCGTCCACGAGGTCTAGCCGCATCCAGTCCTCACCCGTGGTGGCCGTATACCCCTCGTTGAAGATCAGGTAGATGACCGCCATCACGTCGTCGAGCCGTTCGGTCCGTTCCGCTCCCACCGGCAGCTCGAACTCGGCGTGGGCCTCCGACAGCGTCTTCTTCGCCCGGGAGATCCGTTGCCCCATGGTGGACTCGGTGACGAGGAATCCTCGGGCGATCTCGGCCGTGGTGAGGCCGCCGACGAGCCGCAGGGTCAGCGCCGCCCGTGACTCGGGCGTCAGCACCGGATTGCAGGACAGGAATACGAGGCGGAGGACGTCGTCCTCGATGTAGTCGACCTGACTTTCGACGTCGGGCACCGCCGCCGCTTGCCTGTCGCTGGCATCTCCCAGCTCGGCGACCTTGCGGCGCATGGTCTCGGTGCGCCGGAAGTGGTCGATGGCTCGGCGCTTCGCCACGGTCATGAGCCATGCGATCGGGTTGTCCGGCACGCCCGTCTCCGGCCACTGCTCGAGCGCGGCGACGAGGGCGTCCTGGGCCAGGTCCTCGGCGAGGCTCACGTCGCGAGTCATCCGTGTGAGCGCTGCTACGAGCCGGGCGGACTCGGTCCGCCAGACGGCATAGACGGCCCCGTTGGGGTCGCCGGGATGGGTCCGAGCCGGCACCACGCCAGCGTAGTGATACCGGCTCAGACCTCCCGCCCTTCCGCCCATTGCCGCCGCTGGCAGGTTGAGCACGGACGAATCCGGCGTCAGGCGTCGGGAACCTCCGGGCCGGTCGAGATCTGGCGCAGCGTGGAGATCACCGTGACCTCGGGCCAAAGCTTGGCATGGAGCTCGGCGAAGGACCGCTGGTCCTCGGCGGCCTCCTCGAGACTCGGGTATTCCATGATGGCCCAACCGCCGACGACCTCCTTGGCCTCGGAGTATGGCCCGTCGACACGGGTGACCTCGCCCTGGCGGACGACGTAGTTCACCGCGTCCTCCGTCCCGTAGAGACCGCCACCGTCGAGGAAGATCCCCTTGCTGGCCCGCTCACCGATGTACTCGTCCATCGCGTCGAACAACGCCTGTGGCGGCGTCCCGACGCCCTCTTCCATCCTCACGAATCCCATGAATCGGGGCATGTCGATCACTCCTCTTGGTTTGTGGTTGGTGAACTTCTCGCCAATGAGTCGAACGGGGATGCCATTCTTCGACATCGATCACCGAATTTCTTCGGATCCACAGTACGAGCACGGCCGAACGGGTGTGTCGGCTTCCCGACCGTCCGGCAGGAGGTGCGCCGTCGTGGAAGCAGGTGCCTGCCTGCGCTCTTGCAGGCCTCGCTCCCACGGCCACCAGGCGAAGACTCATCGGCGGGTGCCCCCTATCGCTTAATACACGTATGATCGTTTTGGTATCTCAGTGCTTTCTGTCCAGCGCTGGGAACATGCCCGGATGAGTTCATTTCCCGTCCTGGTCCGCACGTCCTTGCCACGCTCGCATTGGGGCGGCGTGTCGCCAGACGACCCAGCCGAGCGATGGTTCTTCGAGGCTGTGGAGGATGCGGGCGAGCTTGTTGCCATCAGACAGCTAACCGTCGAATCAGACGGAACGAAACACGTCTACTCCGCTGAGCATCTGGACGACGAATGGGGATTCCTTACCGATCAGCCGCTCAGACCAGACGAATCGGACGGCCTGTTGCCCATCTCCGCCGAGACGTTTCAAGCAGCCTGGGACTCCTGACTGGGACTGCCCCGTACGCCGGCCGGGCGTGCATCGCTCGCCGCACTGTGGGTGCCCTGATCGGCCGGGTCACGGACACACTTCTCCCACCCCGGACCGCCCAATATTTGCTCCCCGCGAGCGGTCGGCGATAGGCGGTCGACCAAACTCGAGAACTATCGGACCGTAACAACTTGGCGTCAATGCAGCTATAATGGCATCATGAGCACAGCGATCACGGTGCGCAATGTCCCCGAGGACGTACGCGATGAACTTGCAGCTCGGGCCTCGCGCTCCGGTAGATCCCTACAGGAATTCCTCCTGAACCACCTCACCGAGGTGGCTTCTCGACCGAGTGTCGAAGAGGTCGTCGGGCGCGCCCGTGAACGGGCACGGCTCACTGGTTCCGGCATGAATGTCGCTTCCATCCTCTCGGATCGCGACGCTGAGCGGCGGTGACAGGTCGGGCCGACGAGCAGGTCGTGCTTGACGCATCCGCAATCGTCGCCCTGTTGGCCGATGCGGGCCCAGCGGGCGATTGGGTGGCCGCTTCCATATCTGGAGCGCTCCTCGCTGCGCCGGAACTGGCGCTCTTCGAGGCGGCCAACATCTTCCGGCGCCAGATGCTTATTGGAGCACTCGATCACACACAGGCCACACTGGCCCACCAAGACCTCATTGACCTGTCACTTGAACTCTGGCCATATGCACCGCTCGCTGAACGTGCGTGGGAGCTACGTGGCAATCTCACCATCTACGACGGCTCCTACGTCGCTCTGGCCGAACTTCTCAACACTGCTGTGATCACACTCGATACCAAGTTCGTCAATGCGCCCGGTCCCCGCTGCCCGATCATCGCCTACGGCATGCCGGACAGTTGAACAAACCTGCCCGTCGAATCCAGTGACTAGAAGTGACTAAATGGAGAGGGAAAGGGAGGGAACGTGATGGTGGATGAGGGAGCTACAGCGCCACTACCAGGATGTTCTTCAGAACGCCGCAGGTCAGAGGGTCGAAAAAATATTCGCAATGTAGAGGCCGAGGGTTCGAGTCCCTTCACCTCCACAAAGGCCCAGGTCAGGGGGCTAGAGTGGGATCCCCGTCAAGACACGAGACATCGTTGAGGGCCACGTGGTTTGTGTCGAGCTCTGGGTCGAGCATCGCTCCGTCACTGTCTTTCGCCGTAGGCCTTCATGAACGCCCTTGCCGCAGACCGCGCCACGGGGGCGAGATCATGGGAGCCGGCGTAGTTGTCGTCACCCGTGAACATGGCTTTGTTGACGGGGATCCAGAACAACATGCCCACGAAGTGCTCGGCCGCCATCGCCGGGTCGTCGACGGCGAGCAGCTGTCGGTCGGCGAGGGTTCCGAAGGTCGCTGCCAATGCTCCGAGGGCCCGCTCGAACCCTTCCTTGTACCACGCCGTGGCGATCTCGGGAAAGCGGTCCGCAGACGAGATCACAAGGCGCCGGAGCCGCAGGACGCGCGGTTCCATGAGAGCGTTGAGGAAGGTCTCGGCCAAGTGCTCTAGGTCTGCTGTCGGATCGGTAGTTTGGCTCAACCTGTCGCTGATATGACCGACGAGGGCGTCCATGTCGTCAGTTGTCGACATCACGATGTCGGCAAAGAGGTTCTGTTTGTCGGCGAAGTGCTTGTAGACGGTCTGCTTGGAGACCCCGGCAAGTGCGGCGATCTCTTCCATCGTGGCCCCGTCGTACCCACTAGCCAGGAAGACCCCTATGGCTGCCTCTCGAATCTCGCGGTGACGACGATCCGAGCTTCGTTCCGGTTGTTCGGCAGAGGTCAAGACCGGCATCTTGGAAAGAGTACTAGACAGACTAGTTCTGATCCAGTACTATACGGTCTAGTTCCATTAGCGATGACCGAGGAGGTCGACATGAAGATTGAGGCATACCTGTTCTTCCCGGGCACCACCGTGGAAGCAATGAATTTCTACCAGGGCATTTTCGGCGGCGACCTCACGGTCACCCGACGAGGCGACGTCGATCCGAGCGCGACCGAGAGCGAGAAGGGTCTCGTCATCAACGCGGCGCTGGACAGTGCGGCGTTCACGCTGCGGGCGAGTGACCGTGCCGACGCGACGAGCGACGTCCAGACCAGGATCGAGCTGACCATCAACGGGAGCGAGGAGGCCGATTTGCGAAGGATCTTCGACCTACTCAGCGACGGCGGGACGGTCAAGGCTGACCTCGAGAAGATGTTCTGGGGCGACATCTTCGGCGCCCTCATCGATCGGTTCGGTATCGGGTGGCAGGTCAACATCGCGGGTGGCTGAACATGACCGCCGCACCTCACCGTCAACGCGCCAACCTCCAACACCCAAAGGGGACCCATCGTGACTGATCAGGCTGCATCATGGCCAAAGCAAGGACCTGCGTCGTACTTTCCATCGATTGAGAAGAAATACGGCCGTTCGATCACCGAGTGGCAGAGGATCATCGCCGGCTGTGGCCTCGACAAGCACATGGCGATCGTCGGCCACCTCAAGTCGGAGTACGAAATGGGGCATGGTCACGCCAACGCCCTCGTCGGGTGGACGCTCGCGGGCAACACCCCCGCCACGTAAGCCTCCTCGTCAGCCGATGGCGGTCCGGATGGGTGCCGAATCGGAATGACCACGGCATCCCAGTCGGGCCGTTCTTCGGCAGGGCACAGCTGCAAGAACCTGGGCGATTCAGAGCCACAGGTTCGCAACGGAGAAGTCGGCGGTTCGAGTCCGTTCACCTCCACCAAAGCCCAGGTCAGAGGGCTGAAGTGGGATCCCCGGACGGTCGCTAAGCACTCAGAGCGCTACGTAAGCCGCCGAACAGGTTTTGGTGTGATTCCGCTACTCAACCCAAACTTGCAGGTCAACAGGCTGATCGGGAGTCAGCCAGGGAGGCGTCTTGACGGTCGCCATCGCCTGCACCTGGGCCGCCGGGATCATCGAAAGGGCCGTCGGACCCTGAACCGACAATTGGGCGTAAAGCAGATGCGGCAATACCGTGAGCAGGTAGCCCTCTTAGCCGCAGTCGCCTGCCGCTCGGAGTGGTGGCCATCCTCGTGCCTGGATCCTCGCCCGGTCAGGTGATGGCGAGCAGGACAACCCCGAAGAGAACGTATGCCGCAATGATCAGCCCGCCGCCAGCGCGCCGCAGGCCACGCCCGGCGTAGGCGAGCACCAACGTCAGCGCCGTCAGACCGACGTACCAGCCAGCAACGAGCAGTCCTGAGCCACTCGGTTGGGCGAGGCCGACCACCGTGGCCGGGATCAAGAGGCCGGCCGTCACGTTGAGCGAGTTCGAGTTGAGTGCGGTGCTCAGCGTGGCCGCGCCCCGGCCCCGCCGGGCCAGATAGATGGCAGATACCGCGTTGGGAAGGCTGGTGACGGCGGCCAGGACGAGCCCGCCGATGATGATCTCAGGAACGCCGAAGTGGCCGCCCAGTGAGGTCGCCCCCCTCTCCATCGCCACGCTGGCCACGACGACGACGACCAAAGCACCCACGGCGGTCCAGGCATCCCGGGCCGTCCCACGCCGAGGGTGGATCGCCTCTTCGAGCTCGCTCTCCTCCTCGACGATGGCGGCGGTGATCCACACAGTCCACTTCACCGGGAGACGCAGACGCCCCAGGATCCTTCGATGCGCGCCGAGGAGAGCGATAAAGGGAAGGAGAACGGCGAGGACGACGGCGAGGCCCGCACCAGCAGAGAGTTGGCCTCCGACGCTGAGTAGGCACGCCGCACCGACCGCCATGGCCGCCGTGCCGCTAAAGACCACGACTTTCCGGTGAAGGCTGATACTGCCGGCCACGATCGCACCGAGCCCAAGGAGCGCGGCGAGGTTGAAGACGTTCGACCCAAGGACGACCCCGGCGCCGACGGTGGCCTGGTGGTGCACCAGTGCCGTGATGGAGGCCGTGACCTCGGGTGCGTCGGCGGCCAGGGCAGCAACCATCCCGAGGAGGGCTTCAGAGAGGCCGAGGCGCTCGCCGACCCGCTCGAGACGCGAGACGAGCACCCAGCTCGTTGCCAGGCTGACGATCGCCCCGACGACGAACGCCACGACGGAAAGTGCCATGTTCATCCGCGCTCCGGTCCGCTCTTCATACGCCCAACCGGTGTATGGGTGTGGCGAAACGAACAGATGGGAGTGAATCCAGGCGACACGTCAGCTCCTTGGCGCGAACCATCGATGTGCCGACCAGGCTTCCCGGCTCTCCGACTACGAGCGTACCGCTCGCGCTGTGGAGCATGTGACCGGGAAGCACACCCCGAGCGCTTCTGGAATGGCCTCAGACGGCTGCGGGCACCTAACCCGATTGGCCGGGCATGAGGTAGACGCCCACGATGAGACGGGCATATGCCCACGCGGCCGGGATCTTGTACCTGTTGGCACGGCCAGATTGACGCCGTCGGGGAAGGGTTAGTGGTCGCCTTCCGTCGACCGACGTTGTGATGCATGGGACGCCGCCGCCTTGAGCCCATCGACGTCCTTGGGTGCGCCGATGACCGCGAGGCGATCGTCGGCTTGGAGCACGGTGTCGCCATCTGGGACGAGGAGCTCTCGTCCTCTTTGGATCGAGGTCACGATGACGCCGGCTGGAAGTCTGGCGTGTCTTAGCGGCGCGTTCACCAGCGACGAGCGGGTAGTGACCTCGATGTCGTGGGTGCCTGCGGCATGATCGGTGCCGTCGAGCTGGTGAAGGCTGGCCAGCAGGCCGAGTCGATAGCCCCTGACCACGTCGGACATGGCGATCGTCCCTACGACGGCCCGGTCGTTGTCGAGCACGGGGATCCAGTGTTGCGAGGCGGAGGTCAGGGCGTCGAGCGCCACGTCGAGGTGGGATGATTCGGCGACGGTGGGTGCGGATGGGTCGACGACCGCGTCGATGGTATGAGCCTCCGCTCCTTCGCCGAGCCGGTCGAGGTCCTTCAACGACAGCGCGCCTTCGAATCGGCCTTGGTCGTCGACCACTGGCACACCGGGAACGCCTGCCTGTTCGACCTGACGTCGGGCCAGGTGAGCTGGGGTGCCGCCATTGAGTACGAGGCGAGGCGGGGCCATGGCCTGGTTGACAGCTACGTTGCCCAGAAGAGGCATCCCGACGAGGAGCCGTTGGGCGGGGGCTGCGGCTCGACTCTGCAGCTGGCTTCGGTAGATGCTGTCGTCGTCGCGCCGGACGATGAACCACGCCAGTCCCACCGCGACCATGGCTGGGGCCAGGATCGACAGGCTCCCGGTCATCTCGGCCACCATCAACATCACTGCCAACGGCGCTCGGGAGATGCTCCCGAAGCAGCACATCATGCCCACGATGACGTAGGGCGTCGGACTGTGTCCCATCGAGGGAACCATCGGGTCGAACAGTCGCCACACCCCCGCGCCGACGAAGGCCCCGACGACCATTCCCGGTCCAAATATCCCACCTGACCCGCCCGATCCGATCGACAGGCCAGTCGCCACGATGCGGGCGAAGGGCAAGATGAGGACGACCCAGAGGGGGAGCGAGAGAAGCTGGTGACCGAGGCTTTGCTGAATCCAGCCGTATCCGGTGCCGAGCACCTCGGGTATCGCCAACGCGATGGAGCCCACGAGCACACCGCCAATGGCTGGCTTGACCCAGCGAGGTAGGGCGATGCGGGTGAACAGTGCTGCAATGCCGTAGAAGCCCTTGGCATAGAGCAGTCCGGTGATGCCGCCGAGCACACCGATCAAAGCGAACCAGAGGAGCTGCGAGGGCTCTCCGAAGTGGTAGCTGGCGTTGAAGCCGAACAGCGGCGTGAACCCGGTGGCGGCACCGAAGATGACGTAGCCGACGATCGAGGCGATGAAACAGGGCAGGAGGGCTTCGACGTCGAAGTCGTCTCGATAGAGGATTTCGGTGGCCAGGACCGCGCCACCGAGGGGTGCGCCGAAGATGGCCCCGATGCCCGAGCCGATGCCGGTCGCCACCGCGGTGCGGGCATCGGCTGGGCTCAGGTCGAGCTCTCTCGCCAGGAGCGAGGCGAAGCCGGCGCTGATCTGGCCGGTTGGTCCTTCCCGTCCGCCGGAACCGCCCGAGCCGATGGTCAGGGCTGAGGCCACGATCTTGACGATGACCGTTCGGAAGCGAATGCCCCTTGGATTGTGGTGCACAGCCGAGATGGCGGCGTCGGTGCCATGTCCTTCGGCGTCGGGGGCGAATCGGAAGGCGAGGAGAGCACCGAGCAGCGCTCCGAGGCCGACAACCAACGGCAGCGCCCATGGACGAGAGAACGAGCCTGATGCCGCGCGCCCCCCTTCGCCGATCGGGGTTGGCACGTGGTAGCCGGCCAGGACTCCGAGGAAGAGATGGTTAGCGCCAAGGAGGGCTTCGTAGAAGACGATGGCGCCGGTGCCGGCCATGGCGCCGATGAGCACCCCGAGAACCAGCCACTTCTGCAGATAGGAAGCAGCGGCCAGCCATCGCGACGCCCTGGCCATCGCCGCACGCCACGACGTTCGCGACTTCGTTGCACTCTGACCGGTGGACGAGTCCTTCGACATGGGGGCAGAGCCTCTCTCTTTCAGAGGTCCCATCCCGTGCTCCAGTCCTGCTCGGGCACCTCGCCTGCCGCCCGGGCCAGCTGTTGCAGGCCGGCGGCCATCGACCGTTGCACCTCAGGTTCGATTGAAGCCAACAATTCGGCGATCTCGTGGCGGCGTCGCTCAGTCACCAGATCGACAAGACGCCGGCCCGCCTCGGTCAGGCCGATGCGAACCTGACGCCGGTCGTTACGGTCTGTCCGGCGTCGTACCAGGCCCTTACGGACCAGCCGATCGACGAGTCTGGACGCGGTCGGAGGAGTGACTGCCACCGCCTCGGCCAAGGTGGCGACGCCCTGCGGGCCATGAGATGCCAGGACCACCAGCGACCGGTACTGGGTGAGCGTCACTTCTTCCCCAGCGTCGGCGAGTGAACGAGCAGCCATGGCCACCAAGACACGGCTGGCCGTCACCACGGCGTCGAGGATCGAGTCGCTGGTGGAGAGCCCCGCCCGAGTTACATGCATATACTAACTATTGCACAGTCGCGAGATATTCTCCGAACCGCCGGCCGCTAACTCTTGAACGTGAGCGCCCGAGGAACGGCCCGACCATTGACAGGCGGCTGCGGTGATCTGGCTCCGAGCCCGGCAATGGCTCGGATCAATCTCCGATCAACCAGCTGATGAGCTGTGCGTGCCGCTTGAGGTGCTCGTCGCCGATGAACGCCTCCAGAACCCGCCGGTGGGCCCGGGCGCCGAGGTCAGCGGCTTCGTCGGGGTGGGCCAGGAGATCGAGGACAATCTGCCCGAAGGTGGCGAGGTCGCTCGGATCCTTGAGGAGACGGCCAGTGCCGCGCGTGATCTGGGTGGCGATGCCCCCAACCGCCGAGGCGACCACCGGTCTCGACTTCCACATGGCTTCGGCCACCGTGAGACCGAAACCCTCGGCCAGGCTCTTCTGCGTGACCACGGTGGCGTGCCTCTGAAGGGCATTGACCATGGCGGCATTCTCGTCAATGTCGTCCATCGGCAGGGTGACCAGCCGGACGCGCCGCCGAGCCGCGATGGGGAGATCGTTCCAGGCTGACAGACATTCACCGAATACATCGGCCTCCTCCGGGTCATCGGACACCTCACTCACAGATGGACCCACCAGCGCCAGCTCCGCGTCAGCCTGCCCGACCACATAGCGAGCAAAACCCTCCATGACGCCGGTCATGTCCTTCAGCCGGTCCCACCGGGACACTTGGACCACCAGGGGGGCTTCGGGGTCGAGGGGAGCCTCGGACACGATGGAGGCTCGGCGCTCGACGAACCCTTTCGTGCCGTCACGCCTGGTGAACGGAGGCGGCGGCGTGTCGCTCCGGATCTCCGGCAGAAGCCCGATATGCCGGAGTGTCCGCCGGACGGCCTCCCCGTCGAGATCTTCGTTCTTCGGGGAGAACGGGTCGATGGACGGTGGGATGATCCACACCTTGGACTCGTCGAGCCACGAAGGGACGTACCTCTGGATGGAGAAAATGTAAGCCTGAGCGGCGGACACGTGGGGCTGCAGGAACGACCACGCTTGATCCGTCCAGTCGTTGCTCTCGTCGCGGCCCACGTGGCACCGCCATACCACCCTGCGCCCCGCCTCCACGAGCGGTGGCGCCATCCCTGCGGTCTGAGGATCGTGGAGGAGCACCACGTCACCTGGCCGAGTGCGCTCTATGACCCGTTGCGCGGCCGCGGCGGTCAACGCCTTGTAATGGCTCGCCTCGGTCGAACCGAGCGCACCCCCGTCCCCTTCTGCTCCGTGCAAACGGTTGTGGATCCGCTTGGTGATGGCAAAAAAGGAAGCATCACCGGTAATGACCAGCCAGTGGACGTCGAAGCCGGCATCGAGGGTGTAGCCGACCAGCACCTGGAGCATCTCGGCCACTCCACCGCCGGCGGCCGTCGAACTGACGTTCCATACCGCCCTGCCATTGAGCTCCTGTTGCGTCGCTTCGGCCACACGCATGAGCTCGGTGTAGCGGCTTCTCCCAACGACAGGCTCCAGTCTCGCCAATGTCCTCGTGGGAACGAAGATCTCGCGGACCGCGTCCGAGCCAGGGATCCCGTGGGCCACGCCATATTCTGACAGCTATGGAGGACGCCGCCGGCCGAGGGTCTCGGGGAAAAGGGAGCTTCTCCCCTGTTTCGGCGACCGCTACGAGGGTTTTGTATCGGAACTGGAGCCCTGATGAGGCGGCCTCCCAAATGGCATCCAACCGATAACCGGGACTATTGCGGCGACGACACGCAAGAGCTCGCGGGTAATCGGGTGAGTTGGGATTGTTACTGTGACGGTCAAGACCGGCACCCGAAGAGGAACGGCGTTCAAAGGGAGATGAGTTGTTGAAGGAACCCGGCCAGGGGGACGACGCTGCCGTACCGTCGGATGATGAGCCCGACATTCCCCTCGCGCGCCGGCGGTGGGTTCCCGTCACGGTATTTGTCGCCGTCCTCGTGCTCGCCGGCCTCGGAATCGGGGTTTGGCTGTCAGGAGGGAACGGGCCCAGCGCGCTGTCGTACCCGGAAGGGGTCCCCATCCTGCAAGTGCCCGATTTGGCGCCGGCCGATACCACCATGTCCGGCAC
>CAVSSK010000023.1:0-240961 GCA_963730395.1 uncultured Acidimicrobiaceae bacterium
CTGAGCTCACCGAGTGATTCGGACGGAAACCGGGTGATCCGCCTCACCCCCGCAGAGATCGAAAGGTGCTCAATGGATCTCACCCTGATTGGCCCAGACCAGGTCTGGCAAGCCCGCACGCTGTAGCGAGTCATGCGATAACCCTTTCCACGGAGCAGGCCTCGATCCCCGATGCAACCCCCTCGTCAGCCCATGTCTTCACATCTATTCTCCGCCGCGGGGGCGACGGTGCCGGGATCAGAACCCAAGCGGTTCATTCACCAAGATTGCGGTGATCCGGCCGGGGGCGACCGCCTTGTTGATGACAAGGACGTTGTTCACTCCGCTGGGAACGCCGTAGGCCAGCCTGGCCCGCCGATCCTCGAGAGGAAAACAGTACTCGTAGATGCGTCGCAGTCCTGTGTTGAGATCGGGAACGATCTTCTGCGCACCGACGACGAGTACAACATGACCCGCTCCGGAAGCGATCGGACCGAGCTGGCTCCCGCTCGCGGACGCAATGAGAAGTGAGCCCTCCTCCGTCAGGGCGTGGACGCTCCCGACGACCCAATCGGGCGAAGCGGACAGCTGGCGCATCTCACGACCCTGCATTTCGCGATCCATCTGGTAGAGACGGGGGCGAAGCGGCTGGTACTGTCCGGATCGTTCGATGTCCTCGGCGACGCCGATGACTTCGAGCGTGCGGGAGGTGTTGTTGTAGACCTCGGCTCCCACCGGGAGGATGGACCGCACGGCCTTTCTCGCCTCTTCGGCGGAGTCGACCACGGTGCAAGTGATTCCGTTGCGTTCGAGGGCGCTGGCTACAGCGCGGATTTGCTCTCTTGGAGGCCACTCGAGAGAACTCCGCCTCTGCCTCCTTGCTGGGACCCGCCACCGACGGGTCCCCGGGTAGGCCTGTGCGTCGGTGGAGGTATCCACGTCACTCACCGCCGACTTCAGCGAGGCGCTGGTGGACCAACGCAACCGCCATGGACCCCTCACCTATGGCGGCCGCGCAGCGCTTGATCGACCCACTCCGGACATCGCCGGCGGCGAACAGCCCTGGCAGGTTCGTTTCGAGAGGCAAGGGTTGACGAGACAGCGGCCACCCGTCAAGTGCGCCCGCTGATGAGCTGAGCTCGGCCCCAGTGCGCACGTATCCGGCGGCGTCGAGAGCCAGTCCCACGTTGGCCGCTCCTTGGGTGCGCGGCACCCCGCCGATGCAAACGAAGAGCGCGTCGGCGGACAATCGAGCGACGGTGCCTCCTGACGAGACCATCAGTGCTCGCAGGCGAGTATCCGATTCGAGACTGACCACTTCCGTGTTTGTCCGAACCTCGACATTTCCCAGTTCCTTCAACTGGCTGATCAGGTACTGGGACATCGATGCCTCGAGCGAGCGACCCCGGACCAGCAAGGTCACCTGCGCGGCGTAGCGCGAGAAGCGGATGACCGCCTGGCCAGCCGAGTTCCCTCCTCCGACAATGGCCACTCGGCACCCACTGCAGGTGACCGCCTCGCTCGGGCCGGCGCCGTAGTACACACCGGAGCCCAGGAGTTCATCGATGCCCGGAACCTCAAGACGACGCCAGTCGACACCGCTGGCTACCAGCATGGCCCGTGACCGCACGGCTGTGCCGTCGGAAAGGTGGGCGACATAGCCCGGGCCGTCACTGGTGATGTCAGCGAGACGCCGAGCGAGAAGAACTTCGGCCCCGAATCTCTTCGCCTGTGCAGTCGCCCGCGTCGCCAACTCGCTTCCACTGATCCCCTGGGGGAATCCGAGATAGTTCTCGATCATGGAGGTCGTCCCGGCCTGACCTCCAGGCGCCACGGCTTCGATGGCCACGGCACGCAAACCCTCAGATGCGGCGTACACGGCGGCTGCCAGCCCGGCTGGACCGGCGCCCACGATGGTTAGGTCGTACTCCGACAGCGACGGAGCCGACACCATCCCCAGTCCTGCCGCCACACCTTCCAGCGTGGCCGGAGCGAGCCGCATTCCGTTGGGGAGGACGCAGACGGGTAGCCGGTCAACTCCCCTCTCCTCTGCGGGAAGCAACGCTGCGACCCGCGCCGCGTCGTCCACGTCAACCCACTCATAGGGGACACCATTGCGACTGAGAAAGTCACGGATGCTGTAACCGACGGAGGATGCCCGATGCCCGACCAGCAGGACCTGAGGGGTGACGGGCCTCGCGTCGTAGTCGATCATCGACATGGCGCTTGAACCCCCTTCATGACGTCAGGTTCGCACATCCACAGGCCGGAGCGATGCTCGTCACCTCAGCCCCGGCTCGCCACCGGATCGGCTCTCGGTCGCCCACCTCTGGCGCAGTGGGCGAATTCACCGACAAGCTATCCGTACGCGGTCGATGTGGATCCGAGTCTGCTCCTCCATTTTTGGGTCGACCTTCTCGACCTGGCCTTCGGACATGAGTTCGGTCAGGCCGCCTCGCTGGAGCACCAGGCCGGCAACCACGGCTCCGGCCACGAAGATCAAGGAGGACCACAAGAACGCGGTCGTGTAGCTGTGGAGCAGCGCGGCCTGGAGATTGGCCGGAGTCAGTGCCCTACCGACCAAGTAGGACGTCGCCGCACCAGCGGCCAGCGTGTTGAGCAACGCTGTGCCGATCGATCCTCCGACTTGTTGGGCCGTGTTGAGAGTTGCCGATCCTACGCCGGCGTCCTGGGGTGCCAACCCAATGGTGCCGGTACTGAAGGCGGAGGCGACACTCAGCCCGAATCCGATTCCCAACACGATCAGATATGGGAGCACGTGGCTCACGTACGACGAATGCAGCCCGACCAGGTGGAGTCCGAACAGAGCCGCAGCACACGCGAGCAAGCCGATGGGCACGATGGGCTTGGGTCCGAAACGAGGTAAAAGGAAGCGGTTGGACACTTGGGCCGTGGCGGCCAAGGCGGCCACCATGGGGAGGAACGCGACACCGCTCTTCACCGGACTGAATCCCAACGTACCCTGCAGGTAGTAGCTCAAGAACAAGAACACCCCGAAGATCCCGATGCTGGCGAGCAGCAAGGCCAATAGAGATCCACCCCGCGTTCGGTTGAGCACGACCCTGGGCGGCAGCAGCGGGTACTTCGCCTTGGTCTCGACATAGGCGAATACAACAAGCAGGACCACCCCGGCCACCAGGAACCCGATCGTGAAGGGATTGCGCCACGCAGTGGTCTCGGCGTGCGAGAAACCGAACACGAGCGAGAACAGCCCACCGGCCACCAAGAAGAGGCCGGGCAGGTCCAGCGGGTCGTGGTCTGCGCCTTCGTCGTTTGACAACCAGAGCAGGGCGCCGACGATGGCGCTCACAGCGAACACGAGGTTGACGTAGAGCGTCCACCGCCACGACGCGTAGGAGGTGAGGATGCCGCCGAGCAGGAGTCCCAACGCGCCGCCGGCGCCGGCGAGGGCGCCGTAGATCCCGAAGGCCCGTCCCCGCTCATCTGGATCGGTGAAAGTGGTGGTCAAGAGCGCCAGCACCGATGGGGCGAGCAGGGCCCCGAAGGCGCCCTGGACGGTCCGGGCAATGACGAGCATCGAGAAGTTGACCGAAGCACCGCCAATGGCTGACGCCATAGCGAAGCCGACCAGTCCAATGACGAGCGCCCGCTTGCGTCCGATCATGTCGCCAATTCGGCCACCGAGGAGGAGCAAGCTTCCAAAGGCAAGCGAGTACGCGGTGACGACCCATTGACGATCGGCGTTAGAGAAGTGCAGATCGTGCTGAGCCGAGGGCAGCGCAATGTTAACGATGGTGCCGTCGAGAATCACCATCAACTGAGCAATACCCAACACAACGAGAATCCACCACCGCCGTTCGTAGTTGGACACATCAACTGGGGCCCCGTTTTCACCCCGGTGCTCTAACGTCATCAATGTGGTCATCGGTTACTCCTTCTCTCCAGAGGGCTTCTCCGACTTCCCCCGGTTCTGAGCGCGCTCTCATGTCGGCCTCGGTTCCGTCCCGGACAAGGGCCGTGATCTCGTGGTCGTGTTCTTGTGGCTCCAACACCCGCGATCGCTCCGTTTCGTACGGTCCAGGCTGGTCCAGGTGGTCGATCAGAAAAGCGATTGCCGATGGCGAATCAGACCCCCGCGAGCAGCCGGGAGTTGAGGACGATGTCCACGACGTCGGGGACCGTCTCCGAGCGAGCCCAATCCCGCTGAAGCTCGCATGCCAAGGACACCCAGCTGATCGGTTGCGCACCGGCTTGAACGATGCGCCTAAGACCGGCTCGATGTGCCTCTGGGGAAGTCCCTCCCACGGCGTCGACCACGGGGTAGACGTCATAGCCGTCTCGCAGAGCATCAAGAGACGGGAACGCGAGACAGACCTCGGTCCACAGGGCGGTCATGATCAACTTGGTGCGCCCGGTCGATTCGACTGCCCGGCGGAACTCGACATCTTCCCAGGCGTTGATCTGCGTCCGATCGATCTCGACGTCGTCGAAAAGCACCTCCTTGAGCTCGGGGATGGTCGGGGACTGCCCGTTGGCGGCCACGTTCACCGTCGAGAGCACGATCGGCAGCCTGTAGGTTTTGGCAAGCTGGGCGACCGTCACGATGTTTCGGATGAGGAGCTCGGTGTCGGTCGACGTCACGGTCTTGATCTGGCTCGGCTGGTAGTCGATTACCACCAAGGCGCTGTTCGCCGGGGTCAACAGGGAGTCAGTAAGCGGGTCCCGCATCGGCTCGCTTGTCATTAACGTCTTCCTTTCTTTTGCGTCAATGAGCGATTCTGCGAGCAAGCGGCCTTGATTGGCATCTAGGAAAGCCATAGTCCGAGTGCGGAGCTGGCTCGTCCTGGCCCAGTTGTCGTCGTGTTCACGGGTGAACCTGCGACGTGTAACCCAGGTCGAGGCGGATCGATTGAATGATCTGGAACGTGGTACCGGGAGTGAAGAGGTCTGCGGCCGCAAGAACCCCCGAGTACTTCTCGATGACCGGCGCCGCGGCGGCAGCGGTGGTCGCGTTTAGATACTCGCTCATCGCGGCCCAGGTGTCCTCGCCATGCTTGACGAAATACGGCGTGGGATCGACGGTGTCCAGCGCTTTTCGTGAGCTGTCCCCGATGTCCGCCATGTACCGCCGGTGAGTTGCAACGTCGTCGCGTGTCCCAAGCCGGCCCATGTGACCACCAATGAAGTGCTTCCACGGGTAGGTGAGCGCGTACTCTGCGGCCTCGATGAACCCGGGTACGTCGTCGGCCAGGTTGCTCTGGCAGACCGCCGCCCATCCTGGGTTCACTATGTCGACGAGTATGAGCGCGGCATGGCCGGGCAGATGGATAAAGATGTTGTCCGGCGAGTGATTGGAGCCGTGCCAGGCCAGCTCGATGAGCTCGCCCCCGATCTCGAGGGTGCGGCGGTCCTGGAAGGTTTCTTCTGGTGCGGGCCTCGCGGGGTCGTCGTCACGCAGCAATAGCTTTCGCGTCTCCTCGTGCCCGACGCGAGTGGTGTTCCGGTCAAACAGTGAGGACGCCCCGGCGTGATCGGCGTGGTGATGCGAATAGATGAGATACGTCACCTTGTTGCTGACGCCGTTGGCGGTGGCGATCTCATCTACGGCCCGTTGGATGTTGTGACCGATGGTGGGAGGCGCATCGAACAGGACCACGCCGTCGCATGTCGTCATGAACGCACATTGGTAGGTCCCGTCCGTGACCCGGTAGAGGTTCCCCTCGACCCGCCCGACGTAATAGCCCTTCTCGCCGACCGTGGGGCCGAACGCCGGCCCTCGGATCGGCGCACCGACATGATGCGTCTGTGCGGTCATCGGGCGCGCGTCCGCGAAAGCCTCAGGCGTCGGGCCAGCTCGGCTCACCGAGCGCTCGCCCCTGTGGTCACTCTCCACTGTGTGGGACCGTAACGCCACTGCCAGGTGTTCGAATCCTGGAATTCCTTAGTCGTGGAACTCCTTCGGCACGCCCTGAACACCCGTTTCTCAGCCATGATGTCAGGCGAGATGAACGAAGGCCCGACACCGCTTTTCTCGCCAGGAGGGCAGTTGTTCGGCCGTGAACGCGAGCGAGAGATCCTCGACCGGTTACTAGACGGCGGGCGTGGCGGCGTGTTGGTCTTGCACGGCGAAGCAGGTGTCGGCAAGACCGCACTGCTCGAGTACGCCGTCGAGGCCAGGCGCGAGTTTCGGGTCGCCAGGACATCCGGCGTCGAAGCGGAGATGGAGCTCCCGTTCGCGGCACTTCAGCAGCTGTGCTCCCCGTTCCTCGACCTCTTGGACCGTCTCCCGCAGCCCCAGTATGAGGCGCTCGGCGTCGCATTTGGACTCAGTACGGGGTCGGCGCCGAATCCGTTCCTGGTCGGGTTGGCGGTGCTCGGCCTGTTGTCTGAGGCGGCCGAGGAGCGGCCGCTCCTCGCTGTTGTTGATGACGCACATTGGCTGGACCACGCGTCGGCGCGGGCCCTTGCGTTCGTGGCTCGCCGCCTGTTGGCGGAGCAGATCGTCCTCCTGTTCGCCACGCGCCAAGTCGACGACGCGCTCGGCGGCCTACCGGAGCTTCTCATCTCGCCCTTGGGGCATCGAGATGCGCGGGCGCTGTTGGAGTCGGTCTTGCCGGCTCCGCTCGATGAGCCCGTCCTGGAGAGGATCGTTGTCGAGACCCATGGGAACCCGCTCGCTCTGCTGGAGTTGCCGAGGGGGCTGACCCCGACGGAGCTGGCGGGCGGATTTGGCCTGCCGGCCGAGGTGCCACTGTCTGCCAGCATCGAGGAGAGTTTCACGCGGCGACTGGGGGGTCTTCCTGACGATGCCCGTCGCCTGTTGCTCGTGGCGGCGACCGATCCGGTCGGCGATCCAGCGCTCGTGTGGCGGGCGGCGGAGCGACTAGGGATCCCAGAGTCGGCTGCCGACACGGTCGAGTCGGAAGACTTGTTGGTTCTTGACCCGCGGGTGGTGTTCCGTCATCCGCTGGTTCGTTCGGCGGTTTACCGGGCGGCCACCCCGAACGATCGACGGGAGGCCCACCGCGCGCTGGCGGAGTCGACTGATCCCGAACTCGATCCGGATCGCCGAGCCTGGCATCGGGCGCAGGCGGCCCAGAAGCCCGATGAGGAGATTGCCGCGGAGCTGGAGGAGTCTGCAGCCCGAGCGCAAGCTCGTGGAGGTTACGCGGCCGCCGCGGCGTTCCTGGAGCGGGCCACGGCGTTGACACCCGAGGAGTCGCGAAGGTCGGGGCGCGCTCTCGCCGGGGCGCAGGCGAAGGTGCAGGCCGGTGCGCTGGACGACGCCTTACGCCTGGTCGCAACGGCTGAGGCAGGGGTTCTCAGTGAGCTCGAGCAGGCAAGGACTGCATTGCTGCGCGGCCAGATTTCGTTCCTCGCGACGCGTAGCGGCGACGCCGCGACGTTGCTGCTCGATGCCGCTGAACGGTTCCGAGAAATCGACCCTGAGCTGGCCCGCGAGACGTTCCTGGAGGCACTGACCGCGGCCATCTTTGCCGGGCCGCTGGCGGGGCCGGGCGCAGGCCCACGCGAGGTAGCAGCGGCTGCGAGTGCGGCGCCCCCAGCGCTGGATCCACGCGGACCGGACCTGCTGCTCGACGGTTTGGTGGCCATTCTCAGCGACGCCTACTCCGTCGCCGTGCCGATTCTGCGCCAGGCACAGAGCGCAATCGAGGGCACGATGTCGCATGCGGAGCAGTTGCATTGGATGTGGGGGGCGACCGTCGCAACACTGCATCTTTGGGATGACGAAGGTTGGGAGCGACTGTCAGACCTGCATCTTCGGTTGGTCCGCGAGACCGGAGCGCTCAGCGAACTGCCGATAGCACTCGATCACCGGGGCCAGATGCACGTGTTCGCGGGCGAACTGGCGTTGGCGGCATCTCAGCAGGAGGCCATCCAAGAGGCAACGGAGCTGACCGGAAGCCCCCTCGCTCCGTACCACGGGGTGAGCCTCGCGGCGATGCGCGGTCGTGAGGTCGAAGCGAGACAGTTATTCGATATCGCTCGTGCCGAGGTGATCGGGCGTGGAGAGGGGGCTGGTCTGTCGTTCATTGATTGGGCCGAGTCCGTTCTCTACAACGGGCTCGGACGGTACGCGGAGGCACTGGCTGCAGCACGCCGGGTGGTTGGTCACACCGAGCTCGTCACCTCGAACTGGGCGATGCCCGAGCTGATCGAGGCGGCAGTGCGAGTTGGAGCTTTCGAGCTTGCCGCCGAGACCGATCGGCGTCTGACGGACAGGAGTCAGAGCGAGCGGGACGGATTGGGCCCTGGGGATCGCCGCTCGCTCACACGCACTGCTCGTGGATGACCTGCACGCCGATGACCTCTACGCCGAGGCCATCGAACGACTAGCGCGCACCCGAGTCGCTGTCGACGTGGCCCGCGCTCACCTACTTTACGGCGAGTGGCTCCGACGTCAGCGTCGTCGCCTGGACGCTCGTAACGAGTTGCGGATCGCTCACGAGATGTTCACCGGCTTTGGAATGGAGGCGTTTACCGAGCGAGCTCGGGTTGAGCTGCAGGCGAGCGGCGAAACGAGCGCGGAAACGAACCGTAGATACGCTTGACCAGCTCACCCCGCAGGAGTCACAAGTCGCCCGCCTCGCTGCACAGGGAAGTACAAACAGAGAGATCGCGGCTCAACTCTTCATTAGCCCCAGCACCGTCGAGTATCACCTGCACAAAGCGTTCCGCAAGCTAGGCGTCAAGTCACGGACACAGCTGGCGCAAATGAAGTTGTAGCGGCGGGGGGAGATTCGCCGAAGCTCGCGTCCGCCAGCTCCTTGGCCGACGGTTCCAGGTTGATAGTGGTCATCGGGTGACCTTGTCTCCACAGATAGACACCGTCATCCGTCTCGAGCGAACACGCGCTCCGACCAACCGAGCCAAGCATCCCACCCGGTTGACGACCGCAACTCGCTGAGACGCCACAATTCTATTCGCCGGTGAAGCGGAATTCCGATTGCCAGGGATCTTCCGAATGGACGACATCCCAATAGCGCTCGGCGATGTTTCCCGGGTCGAAGGCGGTACCAGCCACGATTTGCCCGGCGATGGTGAGGGTGGCCACGCGGATGCCGTCTGGTGCCAGATCCGCCCCGAGCATGGTCGCGGCCGAGCGAAGGGCCGCTTTGCCGAGGGAGATGGTCGCCAGAGCCGGGATCGGGTAATCGGCAAACCCGCCGCCGGTGACGATCATGGTGCCCGAGCCCGCGGCTCGCATAGTCGGGGCGGCGACCTGTGCGACGACGATGGCACCCACCACGTCGACCGCGTAGGCCTCCAGCAAATGGGCGACGCTCGAGCTCAGCAGCCCGTCCGGAGCGCCCATGACCGCGTTGTAAATGATCAGACCCGGTGCACCCCGGCCCCGGTAGAGCACACTCACTCGCTCACCGAGGCCCTCGGGGTCGCTTGCATCAGCCGCGATGGTGTCGATCGTGGCGCCCGTGTCGCTCAAGCTGTCAGCGAGTGCGCGAAGACCGTCCGTGCTGCGAGCCACCAAGGTCACCCCGTAGCCTTCGACGGCGAAACGGCGAGCGATGGCCATTCCGAGCCCGGGCCCGGCACCGACCAACAGCAAGTGACGCTCATCGATCGAGCCGTCAGAATTGCCTTCTTGGGAGTCTGGCATGGATCTCTTTCCTTTCACATCGGCCGGCTTGGGCCGGCCCATCTGGGTGGTTTCATCGAGCCCCGCAGCACCGGGTGGCTGCTCCGACAGTGCACGCTGATCGACTCACTGGTGACGGCCCGTTCCGGTGATTGGAGCATGTCCACTCCATCTTTCGCTGGCTGGAGCAAACTCGCATCCTGGAAACCCTTAGTCGCTAGGTCCCGCCCTATTCAACGGTCCCCACTCTTTGGACCTCGGAGACGAGGGCATCTCCCGGGCGAACGGCCCGCACGGGGGACAACCCGAGAAACCCTCGTTCGCCGACGATCTCGAGATGGATGTCATAGATGTTCTCCGCCACCTCTGCGACCCGCTGGTCAGACAGCACCGAGAATGTGGTGTCGTAAGTTCCGACCTGCGAAAACCTTCTCGACAAGAGAACCCCTACGAGTACACCCTGTCGGTGACCGGGATGGTCGAGTACGGCGAAAGCTTCCGAGACATCATGGGCGGACTGAGCGCGCCCCGCCGGGAGGGTTGCGCGTCGACGTGGCCTTCGAGGGTCCGATGACCGGACGCCTGAGTGGCAGCGTCGTCGGAGTTAGCTGGGTCAACCCACTGCAAATCTGGGGCATCGGCTCGGTGGATTTCGGCACAGGCACGGTCAACGTCACCGCGTATCTGCCCGGGTAGACCTCCGGGTCGGCGCCCGGTCCGTTTTCTGGTCACGGCACCCGGCGAAGGGCACCACGAACTGGGCCGATCGACGGAGCCCGGCTGCTACCAGTCATCGAACGCCTGCGATTGGATGTCGATGATGCTGACCAGCACACCGAGGCGACCAATGATTGCCTCGGTGTCGGCCAAGGGATCGAAGATCGCTCGCTGCGCGGTCAGTGCGGCCTCGGCGCATGACTTCAACCACAAGCCAACGCGCCCACGCAGCTCCACATCTGGACAGGCATTGGCCGCCATCCAGCGCTTGGCGTCCCAGGTGGCAGCCTGAAGCTCATCCGCCGCCGCCAATATGGTGACTTCGGTCACGCTCAGCGACGCCGAGAATCGGCGCGCGGCGGCCGACACGGGGTGCAGCGCGGTCGACGCCGTGATCAGCCAGCGCTGTGCGGTTCCGTCCACATCCATGCCTAAGCGATTCTTGCGAGATCGTCCGATCCCCTCTAGAGCCATACGGACCTCGGCCGGACAACCTCCCCACAAAAATCGACGGATGAGACGTCGGCCTGCGGCTGTCTGCCCCGGCAGACCGAACCGGCGAGGTCCCTTCAGGCACCCCGTGACATGCCCTAGAGGTGACCAAGGGCCCTGGTGACATCCGACGGCCGACCCGAGACTGGTTGAGGTGATCCGGCGAATGCCTCTTCTGGCCGGGCTGCTCCTGGCGGGGCTGCTGGCCGGCTGCAGCAGCGCACCTCACCAAGTGGGATTCTCGCTTGGCACTGCCGATCGGAACCTGACGTACTGCAACTCGCAAAGCCTTGATCTCTACATCCCTCGTGTCGCAGTCACGCGGCCTCTTCCCATCGCACTGTACGTCCACGGGGGAGGTATGACGGCCGGAGACAAGTCCGACCTCAATCCACTCTTCCTCGACGAACTGGCTTCGGCCGGTTATGCGGTGGTCAGCGTCAACTATCGGCTTGCACCCGAGTTTCGGTTTCCCGCGCAGATCGAAGACGTCAAGTGCGCAATCCGGTATCTAGGGGCGAATGCACCACGGTACGGCCTGAACGGAAAGGAGATATTCGCGTTCGGCACCAGTGTTGGAGGACAGCTTGTTGCGCTTGCTGCCCTCACGGGTTCGCATTCGACCTTCGACGTCGGACCGTATCCGAACGAGCCGAGCAACCTTCTTGCGGTCGCAGACATATTCGGGCCGGCGAACCTCACCGAGGGAGCAGCAGGGTTCTCTCCCTCCGGCACTCAGCAAGTCTTTGGCAAGAATGATCATCGGGACCTCGTTCGTGCCAGCCCCACGTCCTACGTTGCTCCGAACTCGCCCCCCATCCTTCTTGTTCAGGGAGTCGACGACACAAAGGTTCTCAAATCGCAATCGATCGAACTGTATAGAGACCTCAAGGCGGCGGGTGACCGGACTCAACTGGTCTTGGTCCAGAACATGGGTCACATGTTCGTGCAAGTCGGCCCGAGGCCGCTCGACCCCAGTCTTCGACAGATCGCGAGAGACATCGTCAGCTTCTTCGACGATGAAGGGTCACAGAGCCGGTGAGTGCCACGGCATCCTCCGCCTCTCGCCACGCTAAAGGGAGCCCCGGTTTGGTCCGATGCGGAGAGGTGGCCGCTGACGAGCGGGGCACCGGCCTGGGAGGCGAGATGACGCAAACGGATCGTCGGAGCGAACTGCCTGTGGGCGTCTCTGACCTGGTCGTCGACACTCGGCCCGCAGCCGCGGCTGATTGGCAAGCTGATTTCGTGGCGGAGCTGGACTCAATGAGCAACGCGCCCCTCTTCGACCTGTTCTACGCCGATCCGCCGGGACCTCCCGACGCCTGGGACGCGCGGCTGGCAGTCGCGCTGATCGTTGTTCCGTGGTTGCTGATCAGTTCGTTGATCTGGATCTGGGCGTAGCGGGCGCCCGGGCGCTCAATCCCTCGTCAATCGCCCGCTATGACACGTCCGCGGCCTCCTCGGGCGTAGCGGGTCCGCCGCCGAGCATGATCGGGGTCTGCTGTGCGAGCTCCACGAGGAGCCGGCCGCTGACCGGTGCGCTCAATCCTCGAGAGGGTGACCACCCACTGAACGGCGCATCGCGGCATGCAACCGGTTGGGGGTCAGCACGCCGAGGTAGCGATCGCCGTCGACGACCGGGATCCAACGCACGTCGTGCTGGAGCATCTCGCTGAGAGCGGCCCGGAGAGAGGTGCCGAGGGGAACCTGGACCTCGAAGGGGACGAGACGATCCTTTACCGAACCGGTCAGAGCCGGATCGAGGTCGATCCAGCCGTGGAGGTGCGCGTCATCGTCCACCACGACCGCCCACCGGCTGTCGGCTCCGGCGACCGCCGCTCGGGCGTCGAGCATGGAGAGGTCGGGTGTCA
Source organism: uncultured Acidimicrobiaceae bacterium (assembly GCA_963730395.1). Lineage (GTDB taxonomy): Bacteria > Actinomycetota > Acidimicrobiia > Acidimicrobiales > RAAP-2 > Bog-473. Next base: position 12,661 of record CAVSSK010000023.1, read on the forward strand.
CCTGGGGAGGGTGAAAGAGGTCGTCTGGCTCGATGGTCACGACGGCCAGGCGTCGGACCCCGCGGTCGGCGCCGACGAAGTCGGCCACGAAGGCGGTGGCCGGGCGCCCGAGCACCTCACTCGGGGTGTCGTACTGCTCCAGCACGCCGCCTTTGGACAACACCGCTATCCGGTTCCCCAACTTGGTGGCCTCGTCGATGTCGTGCGTGACGAACACGATGGTCTTCTTGAGCCCGGCTTGCAGGTCGAGAAACTGCTGTTGGAGGCGTTGCCGGGTGACGGGGTCGACGGCGCCGAAAGGCTCGTCCATGAGCAGCACCGGCGGGTCCCCGCCCAGCGCCCGCGCCACGCCGACACGCTGACGCTCGCCGCCTGAGAGCTCATGGGGAAACCTCCGTCCATAGAGGTCGGGGTCGAGGCCGACCAGGTCGAGCAGCTCCCGCACCCTGGCATCGACTCTCGAGCGGTCCCAGCCGAGCAGGCGCGGCACGGTGGCGACGTTGTCCGACACGCGGCGGTGAGGGAACAAGCCGCCCTGCTGGATCACGTAGCCGATGCTCCGCCGCAACTGGACCGGATCGATCTGCAGCACGTCGGTCCCGTCGATGAGGATCCGACCCCCCGAGGGCTCGATGAGCCGGTTGATCATGCGCAGCGTCGTCGTCTTGCCACAGCCCGACGGGCCGACCAGCACGCACAGCTCGCCGTCGGCCACCGTCAAGCTCAACTCGCCCACCGCCACCGAGTCGGCGCCGTAGCGCTTGGTCACCCGGTCGAGCGTGATCACCAGGAGGAAGGTTACCCACCGCTCCCTGGGAGCTACCCCACACGCTCGGCGGTCGAGCGTGACGTCCGGGTAACGTCGGCTCGATGCTGTTCGGGACGAACCCGTTCTTCCGATGGAGCTACATCACCAGCAATTGGAGCCAGATCCAGGCCGATCTGGTCCAACACATCGAGCTGAGCCTCATCGCAGTCGCCATCGGGACCGCCATCTCGATCCCGTTGGCCGTGTTGGCCTGGCGCTACCGGATCATCAGAGCCCCGGTCTTCGGGGTGGCCAGCGCCCTCTACATCATCCCCTCACTGGCCCTGTTCGCCATCCTCGGGCCCATCACCGGTTTCGTCGCGTCCTATACGACGGCGGAGATCGCCCTGGTGGGCTACACGCTGCTCATCCTCATCTGGAACACGGTTGCCGGCCTCGATGCCGTCCCCGCTGACGCCCGTGAAGCGGCGACCGCGCTCGGGTATTCGCAGCCTGGCCGCACTCGTGCGCGTCGACCTCCCTCTTGCCTTGCCCTATATCTTCGCCGGCCTACGCGTGGCCACCGCGACGGTGATCGGACTGGTCACCGTCACCGCACTGATCGGCCTCGGCGGCCTGGGCCAGCAGATCACGTACGGCTTCAACATCGGCTACAACACGCCGATCATCGTCGGCCTCGTCCTCTCCGTCGCCCTGGCCGCCGTGGCCGACCTCCTCTTGGTCGGTGCCGAACGACTCGTCGTGCCCTGGGCGCGCACCCGCCGGGCGAAGGCGGTCAGCTGACGTGTCATTTCTCGCCCATGTCTTCGAGTGGTTCACCACGTCGGCGAATTGGACCGGTCCCCAGGGCATCCCGACGCTGTTCTTGCACCAGCTCGAGCTCTCGGTGGCGGTTGTCCTGACGGCCATCGTCCTCGGTGGCGGTCTGGGCGTCGTCCTCGGCCACACCGGCCGCGGTGGCCTGGTCGCCGTCAACGCCGCCAACGCGTTTCGGGCCGTGCCCACGCTGGCCCTGCTCACGCTCCTGGCCATCCAACCGGCTATCTCGCTCAAACCCGGCGGGAGCCTCGCTCAATGGAGCGGATTCCTCGCCGCCTGGCTGGCCCTCACGGCACTCGCGATCCCACCCATCCTCACCAACACCTACGTGGGGATGAGGGAGGTGGACGCCGACGTGCGCGACGCGGCGAAGGCCATGGGCCTCACCGGCGGCCAGGTCCTCCGCAGGGTCGAGGCCCCTCTGGCCCTCCCGTTCGTCATGGCCGGGGTGCGGACCGCCTCCATCGAGGTGGTCGCGACCTCGACGCTGGCCGCCTACGTCAGCTACACCGACCTGGGCACACTGGTGATCACCGGCCTCAACACCAACGACTCGGTGGTGGCCTTCAGCGGCGCCCTGTTGGTGGCCGCCATGGCCGCGCTGGTCACGCTGGCCCTCAGCCTGCTGACCAGGGTGCTGACACCCATCCCCCTGCGTCGCACGGGTCGATCACGTGGCCTGGTGACCGACCCGGGATTGGCCCAACCGGCCGCCACGGCCAATATTTGACAATCCCGATGTAAGTGGTCACGCTTTACGGTCATTCGACAGTTCCGTTGCAGTCCGGCTGCGACGGTCCCGGTGCACTCGGCGTCTTCCCCACAACCAAATAGAGGTGGCCTCATGCGATTCACGCGGTCCTTGTTCTCCGGCATCCTTGCCGCCGTCGCCGCAACGTTGATCGTTCCGGTCGTCTCGGCCGGGGCCTCGAGCCAAGCCTCCAGCAAGCCCACCATCACCATCGGCTCGACCAACTTCGAAGAGCAGGCCATCGTGTCGAACATCTGGGCCGATGTCCTGAAGAAGGCCGGCTACAACGTGACGGTCGAGCCGAGCCTGGGCACCCGGGCCATCGTCGTCCCCGCCATCGAGAAGGGTCAGATCGACCTGGAGCCTGACTACGCCGCCTCTCTGCTCGGCTTCCTCCATGGCGGGAACCCGCAGCCGGCGGGGGACAACATCGCCACCGCCATCCCGGCCGACCAGAAAGCCCTCGCCAGCTCGGGCGTGACCGTGCTGCCCGCCTCCAAGGCCCTCGACACCAACGTCTTCGCGGTGACCAAGGCCACGGCCTCCAAGTACCACCTCACGACCATTTCGAGCCTCAAGTCCCACGCCTCGCAATTGACCCTCGGCGGGCCACCGGAGTGCCCGACCTTCGCGGGCTGCGAGCCGGGTCTGAAGAAGACCTACGGACTGACCTTCGCCGGGTTCAAGTCCCTCGACGAGGCAGGCCCGCTGAGCGTGGCGGCCCTCAAGAACGGCGAGGTGCAGGTGGTCGAGCTCTTCTCGAGCGACGGCAACGTGGTCTCGAACAATTTCGTGGCGCTCACGGACAACAAGCACCTCGAGGGCGCCGACTACATCGTCCCGGTCATCCGCAAGTCGGTGGACACCTCGGGCGTGGCGAGCGCGCTCAACGCCATCGATGCCAAGCTGACCACCAACGCGATCTCGAAGCTGAACCTCGATGTGACCGCGCAGCAGGAGCAACCGGCCGCGGTGGCCCAGGCCTGGGTGAACTCGGTCCACGGCTGACACGCCGGGAGGTCGTCTCGGGGATCGTCGGCCCCCTACTCGGCATGGCCCTCGGGCCGGCTGGGACTGAGGACGGGCGGCGGGACCGCGATGGCCGGCGCCTCGGTGCCCCCGTCGATCTCGAACACCTTGCCGGTCACCCAGGACGAGGCGTCGGAGACCAGGTACAGGACGGCGCAGGCGATGTCCTCGGGCTCGCCCGGGCGGCGCATCGGGGTGCCCTCGACGAACTGCTGGCGCAGGGTGTCGTCGGTCAGCACGATGTCGAGCGAGCGGGTGGCGACGCCGCCCACGTCGATGGCGTTGACCCGCACCCGCGGGGCCAGCTCGGGCGCGATGTTGCGCGTCATCCGGTCGAGTGCCGCCTTGGCGGCGCCGTAGGCGACGAACATCGTCTGGGTCATGCTGGCCGAACGCGACGAGATGTTGACCACCGCACCGTGGCCGACGGTGTCGACCATCTGGCGCGCCGCCAGCTTCGTGAGTGTCAGCGGTGCGGTCACGTTGAAGGCGAACGTGCGGGCCATGAAGCCCTCGCTCGTCTCCATGGCGGCCCGGGGCATGGCCCCACCCGCGTTGTTGACCAGGACGTCGAGGCGGCCGAACTCCTCGACCGTGCGTGCGACGAGGCGTTGGCAGGCGGCGGCGTCGGTGACGTCGGTGGGCACGACCAACGCGCGCCGGCCCAGGTCCTGGATGTGACCGGCCACCTCCTCGAGGTCGGCCACGGTGCGGGCCGCCAGGACGATGTCCGCCCCGGCCTCGGCCAACCCGATGGCGATGCCTCGACCGATCCCGAGCCCGGCACCGGTGACGATCGCCGCCCGCCCGTCAATCGAGAAACGGTCGAGGATCATGCCCGGGCCCGCCGGTCCCGGTGCAAGCCCGGTGCGGCGCGGCCGGCCACCAGAGGCATCTCGAGGTAGGTCAGCAGTCCCGGCTCGGCCCGGCAGACGTAGGGGATGGCGTTGACGCAGTGCATGGCGGTGGCGACCACTCCCGGGTTGCGCACGAGACCGGCCTCCACGGTCTCGGGGTGCAGCTTCTTGAAGGTCGTCAGGCAACTCGGATCACCCGTGATCTCGATCTCGAAGCGCTCACCGTCGTCCCCGAAGCCCCAGGCGGGGTCGAGGTGCTCCTCGCCCATGAGCCAATTCACGGCTGCGGTGACCACGGGCTCGCCGTCGACGACGGCCTCCCACTTGAAGCGCTGTGCCGCCACGGTCCCCGGCTGGATCGGCCCGATGGGCGAGTCGATCGGGGCGGTCGCCACTGCCATCTCGTGGGTGGTCCGCAGCTGGGGCTCGACGTCGAAGCCCAGCTCGTCGGCGACCATGAAGATCGACTGGCGGAAGCCACCCCCGAGCGCGTCGATCATGACGCTGGCCCGGGCCTCCTCCGGGGTCTTGCCGAACAGCATCCAGTCGCGGACCACGTCCGGTGCGCCGTAGGTCCGGATGTCGGAGAACTCCTCCGCCCGCACATGGGTGATCACACCCGACAGGGCAGAGATCATGAGAGGGAACCGCTCCGTGATGCCCCCCGGGTTGATCCCCGTGCCGTGCAGGGTCACCCCGGCCTTCGTGGCGATGGCGTCGAACTTCTCACGCTCCTCGGGCGGGGGGTAGAACCAGCCGAGCGGGGTGACGACGTTCTTGCCCGACTCGAGGATGGCGGCCACCACCGCCGGGTCGGCGAAGATCGGGCTGTAGAGGACGCACTCGGCGTCGGTGGCCAACAGGGCGTCGACGTCGCCGGTCGCCCTCACGCCGAGGTCGCCCCGCCCCAGGAGCGCACCGAGGTCCATCCCCTCCTTGGCCGGGCTGTGGACCCAGGCCCCGACGAGCTCGAGGTCGGGATGGGCCAGCATGCCCTCCATGGCGGCGCGCCCCACTCCCCCGGTGGCCCACTGAATGACGCGGTAGCTCATGGGCGGCACATCCTTTGCTCGCGGCGACGAGGTGGTCGCCCGGAATGATGCCACCTCGGTGGGGGCCGCACCGCCCCTGAGACGGCGCCGACGACGGGTATTTGGTGGACCGTCGCGGTCCGCCAGCCGCTACGGCTGCTGGCAGAACGGGTTGGCGCCGTTGATCGTGCTCTCGGCGGTTGCCGCCGACTTGGCGCTCGTCCAGTGGCTGCCGATGTTCGCCACCACCTCGAACCAGTAGTTGGTCCCGGTGGTCAGCGCGGCGCTCGTCCACGGTGTGGTGACGCCGCTGGCCATGAGGCCGTACGTCCCGGTGGCCGACGTCGTCGAGTCGTAGACCGAGTAGTTCGTGGCGTGGGTGACGGCGGACCAGGTGACCTTGATCGTCTTGGCCGTCGTGGGCGCGGCACAGACCGCGGTGACTCCGGTGGGCGCCGACGGAAGGGGGTCGGCATGAGCCTCTCCCGAGCTGCCCGCCACCAGGTGGACGACCCAGTTACCCGCCGCGAGCGCCGTGCCGACGGCGCCCAACAAGACGACCGCCGTCACGACGAGGAAGACAAGGGGGCGAGCCGCGGGCCTCACTTCTGGCTCTCCCCCTGTCCTCCCTGTCGGACGTCACGGCCGTCAGGCTCGATCAGCTGGTCCAGGCGTCGGTGGCCGGCGTGGTCGTCGACGTCGCTGCCCCACCAGTGGCCGTCACCCCGATGAGAGAGGGCAGTGAGAAGTAGGTGTTGGCACAGAGCACCGGGCTCGTGGCCCCCATGCTGGCGTCGTTGGTGAGCGTCACCACCAGGGGGTTGTTCGCCTGGCCACTGGCCCCGACGGTCAACGGTGTGGTGAGCGTATGGGAGCTGCCGCTGGTCGCGGTGGAGAAGTTCCAGGTGACCGCGCTCGGGGTCGCAGCCAGACATCCCGCCTGGGTGGTCGTGAGCGCGCTCGTGGTGTACCCGGTCGCGTAGGTCGTGTTCGTCGGCAACTGCACCGCGGTGATGGTGACCGGGTACGGGTTCGGGTTGGCGATCGTCACCACCACGTCACCGTTGCCACCCGGGTACAAGAGGTTGCTCGCAGCCGGGGAGGCGACGGCGGTGATGGACAGGTTGGCGATGGTCGCCGACTGCCCCTCACCGGACGAGCCGGCGTTCAGGCCGACGACCCAGTTCGTCGCCGCATAGGCGCCGACGCCGGCGAGCAGGACTCCGATGACGGCGGAAACGACCTTCATCTTGGTGGACATCCGGCGGGCCTTGCTCAGCATTTGGATCGTTCCTTCTCTGTCGTGGTGCGCGGCGAATCGCTTGGGACTACAGATGGGGTCGGAGGCGCTGCAGCCCGCCTTGAGGAACGTTGAGGCATTTGGACACCCGCGTCTCCCGAATCCCGGGGCGTCGAGGAAAATGGACGCGCTCGTGTTCTCCGGTTCGGGCAGCCCCGCCGATGCAAGCGACGGCGGTCTCGGACACGGCGACCCGCGGTTGCCTCGTCGGCGGTCGTCCCGCGCCGGGCGTGCGACCTCGTCGGCGCGAAATGCCAGGCTGTGAGGTCCGGCGGCGTCATGATGGATGCCATGTCGACGCAGATTGCGGGGAGCCTCGAAGAGGAGACCCTCAGGGCGGGGGGCAGCCGCACCGATACCTCATTCATGCGGCCCCCCACGCACCGTGAACGAGTGACCGCGTGGCTGCCCTTCGCCGCCGTGGCTCTCGTCGGCCAGGTCAGCGCGGCGTGGCCCCCCGGCCCGAGCAACTTCAGTGCCTTCTGGGTGAGCACGGGACTGCTTCTCGCACTCCTCCTCGTCGTCGTGGTCCGCCAGCACGTCCTCCCAGAGACCCTGCTGTTCCGGGTCGGCATCTACATCGCATCCGTGATGTTCCTCATGATCGCCACGGGCGGTGTCTCGAGCGGGCTCGGGGCGCTGCTCTTGATACCCGTCGTCGGAGTCGCGCTGTACGGCCGGCGCTGGGAGTCGGCCTGCGTGGTCGCCCTCGTTCTGGCCGCAGTCCTCTGCGTGTCGCTCACCACTCCTGACCTCGCGACTGCGACCGGTCGACGGCTGCTGCTGTTCGGTTCCATCTCGGTCATGTTCTCCGTCGCCATCCACGCCCTGCGCGATCGCCTGAATCTTTCCAACGAGCGCACGAGACGACTCCTGTGCCAGGAGAAGTCGATCAACGATGCGGCCCGTCAGCTCACGATGATGGTGGACCCGCCCGCCATCACCGAGCTGGGCGTACAGCTCGCCGCTCGTATGGCCTCGCCGGCAGGATCCGAGGTGCGTCGAGCGTCGTATCTCGTGATCGAGGACGGCGTGGTGCGGGTCGAGGCGCAATTCGACGAGACCGGTTTCGAGCTCTGCGGGACGTGGCCGCTCGAGGATCACCCGCCGCTGGCAGAGGCCGCTCGGACGGGAGGGCCCGTCGTCGCTCGCCTCGCCGCCGAGGACGTCGGGCCAACCCTGCGATCCCTGCTCTGCCCCGCAGGCATCACCCACGGCGCGTGGGTGCCGGTCTGCCCCGAGGGGAAGCTCCATGGCGTGCTGGCCATCTCCACCCGGGGGGTGCCCGTGCCCACCGAGTGCGTGGAGCGGTGTGAGGCGCTCGGTCACCTCATGGAACTGGCCCTTTCCAACTGGGCTGCCCATCAGGAGCTGGAGCAGCAAGCCACGGCGGAGGAACGGCGACGGATCGCCCGGGAGCTGCACGACGGCCTGGCCCACGAACTGGCCTTCATCGCCAGCAAGACACATCGCTCGACGCAGGGAGAGAGCGCCCTCGACGTCCGGCAACTGGCCGATGCGGCCGACCGTGCGCTCGACGAAGCGCGCCGGGCCATCAGTGTGCTCTCCGCCGCACGGCCGCAGTCCTTGGCCAGCGCAGTCGCACAGACGGCCGAGGACCTCGGAGCCCGCCTCGACCTGGCCGTGCGGCTCGACCTGCGGGACGACATCGAGATACCGGGCGACGTGACGGAGAACCTGCTGCGGATCCTGCGGGAGGCGATGACGAACGCGGCCAAGCACGGCGCCTCGCGTCAGGTGACCGTCCGGCTCGAGCACGCCGACGGTGTGCGGCTGATCGTCGAGGACGACGGGTGTGGCTTCGACCTGGAGGGTGCCTCGCACTCGACCGGCTTCGGCCTCTTGAGCATGAGGGAACGGGCCCAGTCGATCGGCGGCTTCCTCAACGTGCAGTCGGCGCCGGCCCTCGGGACCCGGGTCGAGGTGGCGGTCCCGTGACGCGTCCGATCAGGGTCCTGTTGGCCGACGACCACGCGAGGACCCGGGCCATGGTGCGGACGGCCCTGGAGCTGCGGGGTGACTTCCAGGTGTGTGCCGAAGCCGCCGACGCCGAGGCGGCCGTCCTGGCCGCAGAATCCGAGGGGCCGGACGTCTGCCTGCTCGACATCAACATGCCGGGCAGCGGGATCGCAGCGGCGGCCCGCATCACCGCAGCGCTGCCCGCAACGGCGGTCGTGATGCTCACCGTCTCGAGACAGGACGAGGACCTCTTCGACGCCTTGCGAGCGGGGGCGTCGGGTTACCTGCTCAAGGGCATCGACGAGGGCAGCATCGGGGACTCGTTGCACCGGGTGCTCAACGGGGAGGCGACGCTCCCCGGGAGCCTCGTCGCACGCCTCGTCGAGGAGTTCCGCGATCGCGAGCACCACCGGGTCGCCGTCCCGGAGGGCCCGGCTGCCCGCCTCACCGGGCGGGAATGGGACGTGCTCGAGCTGATGCGCAAGGGCGCCACGACCGCCGAGATCTCCGAGCGCCTCTTCGTCTCACCGACGACCGTCCGGAGCCACGTGTCCGCCATCCTGCGCAAGCTCGGCGTGCCGAACCGAGAGGCTGCGATCAAACTGCTCGCCCGGTAAGCGCTGGAGCTCGTGAGCCGGGCTTGCGAGCCCTCACGAAGGCACTCATCACGGCACCATCCAGTTCCGTCAGCGTGGCGTCGACGTCCAGCGTTGCCGGAATCGCCCCCTGCTCCAACAGGTCGCCCGCCATGGATGTCAAGTCGGCTCGGTCGTAGACGTGCGTCGGTTCGATACTGACTTCACCGAAACCGGCGAGCGCCAACTCCTCGGCGTAGTCAGTGTCGAGCAGCGCACCGGTGATGCAGCCGGTCCACAGCCCCATCAGGTGCAGAATCTCCCGCGGGAGTGGTCGATGCAACACGATGTCCGAGACCGCCAGGCGACCACCAGGTCGCAATACCCGGAATGCCTCTCGCAAGACCGCCGGCTTGTCCGGCGACAAGTTCACCACGCAGTTGGAGATGATCACGTCGACCGATTCGTCCGGCAGGGGCACCGACTCCATGCTCCCCTCGAGGAATTCGGCGTTGGTCACGCCGGCTTCCGCCTGATTCCGCCGGGCCAAGTCGAGCATCTCAGGAGTCACATCGAGCCCGTAGGCCTTCCCGGTCGGGGCGACCCGTCTCGCCGAGAGCAGCACGTCGATGCCTCCGCCCGAGCCGAGGTCGAGCACGTACTCGCCCGGCCTCAGATCGGCCAGCAGCGTGGGGTTGCCGCAGCCAAGCGCTGCGGCCAACGCAGTTTCGGGCAGACCGTGGGCGTCCTCCTCCGAGTAGAGCGATCGGCCAATGAGGTTCGTCGCGGTGCCCGTCGGGCCGCAGCACGACTCGGCGTCCCGGGCGGCCCGGGCGTAGTGCTCCCTCACCGCCGTGTGGATCCCCTTGGCATCCGATGTCGTCATGTCAGCTCCTTTCGTCCGGTGGTTCCACGCCGTCTTTGGTCGGGATGCCGCTGCGGAGGACGCCGTGCACGCTCGCATAGCTGTGGGCCACCAGCCAGAGCCGAAGGAGGTGACGGCGTTGTTCCTGATCGGGAGGGTCCTGGTATGCCTCTCGACTGTGCAAGATGCGGTCGTTGGCGAGCCACTGGATGTCACCCGGCTTGAACTCCATCTCGAGGTGGACGGCCGGGTCATTGGCAATCCTCTCGATGAGCTCGATCGCCTCGATCTGTTGGTCGGTCAAGCGCGGCACGGCCGGGTGCCGCTGGGCATCGCGGATGTACCAGCCGATGAAGAAGATGCGCGGCGAGCCCGCGACGTCGCTGATCACGGGGAGGGGGAAGTAGGGGTCCTCACCCTCGGGTTGTTCATCGTTGCGGTCCCAGAACATGGGCGCATACAGCACCTCAATCAGGTCGGGCCGTTCGCACAGGATCCGGTTGTGGACGGTCGCCGAACTGGCGATCCTGCTCTCCCCGCCGGCAGAGGCCGGGCGGAGGCACAACAGCCCCACGATGTCCGCCCCGTCGGTGTGGAAGTCCTGCCGTTGTCGTGTCTGGTAGAGACGGACGCTGGGATCATGGCGCGCGATACCCTCGTCCCGGACGTGGCCGAGCAGATCCCCCGCCGCGTTCTGGCTCACCGGCGTGCCCATCTGGAGTCCCAGTCCGACATACGCGAGCTCGGTCTGACGTGCCGTCAGATCCTCAATGGGGAATCCCCGAGCCAGGACGAAACCACGGCCGGCCCGCAACTCCTCGAGCCAGGAGGCGACGTCGGCCCGCAGGCTCGGCAGGTCGAAGGCGGCCCCGAGGGCCTCGGGTGTCGTCTCACCCCGGCGCGTGACCAACCGTGCCGCGTCGACGAGGTCCTTCCGTTGGATCGCGGTGAGCTGTGTCGTCCACTGCTTCGGGTCGGCCACGTCACGCGAGCTCCACGCCACCTCCGACGCGATCGGGGATCGTTCGGGCGCGGCGGACAATCCGGTCACCCGACTCATCCGCCGAGCAGGTCGCGCAGCCGCTCCATCTGCGCGGGGACGACCCGCCACCACGTCCAGCGCCCCCGCTTCTCGCCCTCAATGAGGCCGGCAACGGAGAGGACCCTCGTGTGGTGGGAGATGGTGGGCTGGCTCTTGGCCAGCGGAGCCTCGAGATTGCAGCTGCACACCTCGCCCTCGGTGGCCACGATGGAGAGCAGGCGCAGCCGCACCGGGTCGCTGAACGCGGCGAAGATCGCGGCGAGCTCGGCAGCCTCTTCGTCGCTGAGCGGCGCCTCCGTGATCGGGGCGCAGCACGCCCCCGCCGGAGATCCGGTTTCGCTGGGTGCGGTTCGGGAAGCCATGGAGCCGTCTCCTATTGACATCTATCAATGTATCGTGCACACTCAACCCATCGATGTCAATCAATCTATAGGGAGTTCCGATGGCACGAGTCCAACTCGCCCTCAACGTCGCCGATCTCGACGGGGCAATCGACTTCTACTCCAAGCTCTTCGGCACCGGGCCGGCGAAGGTCCGCCCGGGGTACGCCAACTTCGCCGTCACCGATCCCCCGCTGAAGCTGGTCCTGATGGAGCAGCCGGAGCTCCGCGGGAGCGGCGTGCACGGCGCTCTGAACCACCTCGGGGTGGAGGTCACGGACCCCGACGAGGTCGCCGCGTGCCAGCGCTCGGCTCTCGGGTGAGGGCCTGGCCACCGCGGACGAGCGACAGACCACGTGCTGCTACGCAGTGCAGGACAAGGTGTGGGTCGAGGACCCCGACGGCGCACCATGGGAGGTCTACGCCGTCCTCGCGGACGCGCCCGAAGAGTCGGGCGTCGGCTGCGATGGGGTCTGTGGTGCGCCGGCCGGCCACGAGGTGGCATCGGCCGACACCGCCGCGGCCCCGTGCTGCTGAGCGGACCGGTCCCGCCTCCGGCCACCGGCTCACCGACATGACGGACGTGGCCCTGTGGCGCCGCCTGACGGCCGAGTTCATCGGCAGCGCCTTCCTGGCCGCCCTGGTGATCGGATCGGGCATCGCCGCCCAACAGCTCTCGCCGGGGAACACGGGCCTCCAGCTGTTCGAGAACGCCGCCGCGACCGCCGCGGGCCTGTTCGCCATCATCTTGATGTTCGGGCCGGTCTCGGGTGGCCACTTCAACCCGGTGGTGTCGTTCGTCGACGCCGCCTTCGGCGGCCTGTCCTGGCGCGACGCGTCGGCCTACCTTCCCGTCCAGGTGGCCGGATGTTCGTTCGGCGCCGTGGTGGCCAACGTGATGTTCTCCCGTGCGGCGTTCGAGGTCTCGACGAAGCACCGCGCGTCGGCGGCGCACTTCCTGTCCGAGATCGTGGCGACGCTCGGGCTCGTGCTCGTGATCTTCGCGCTGGCGCGTTCGGGGCGGTCGAGGTCGGCCCCCGCCGCGGTAGGCGCCTACATCGGGGCCGCCTACTTCTTCACCAGCTCGACCAGCTTCGCCAACCCGGCCATCACCGTGGGCCGGATGTTCTCCAACACCTTCGCCGGGATCGCACCTCGTCGGCGCCGAGCTTCATCGCCGCACAGGTCGTGGGGGGCGCGCTCGCCATCGTGCTGATCAAGGTGCTCTACCCCGAGATGACCCCCGAGCAGGCCGGCGACATCCTGTTCCCGCACGAGGTCGGGGCCGACGCGTGACCGCGCTCGTCCCCCGGGTCCTGTTCCTGTGCGTCCACAACGCGGGGCGCTCCCAGATGGCCGCGGCCCTCTTGGCGCGCAGGGCCGGCGACCGGGTGATCGTGCACTCGGCCGGCTCGGATCCTGCGGAGGTGCTCAACCCGGCCGTCGTGGCCGCCATGGCCGAGTGGGGCATCGACATCTCGCAGGAGCGCCCGAAGAAGCTGAGCGACGAGATGGCCCGTACCGTCGACGTCGTCGTGACCATGGGGTGCGGGGACGCCTGCCCCGTCTACCCCGCCACGCGCTACGTCGACTGGGACCTGCCCGATCCGGCCGGCAGGCCGATCGAAGAGGTCCGGCGGATCCGCGACGAGATCGCGGACCGGGTCGATACCCTCGTCGCGGAGCTCCTCCGGCCCGACCGGTGACTCAGCCGCCGGGCGTGTGGTGCGCCACGAGCTCGATCCAGGTGATGCTCGACGGCGGGCCCGTGATGCCACCCTTGGCGAGCGCCTCACCGAGGCGCTCCTCCATGAACCTCGCCTGGTGCTCCGGGGTGTCCCAGATCTCGGTCACCACGAGGTGGCCGCCCTCGTTCAACCCCGCCGCATGCACCTGCAGGCCGTCGGGCCAGTCGCCCGCCCCGGTCGCCGGGTCGATGCCCAGCGCCTCGTTGACGGCGTCGTACTCCTTGGTCGTCACGCCCTCGAACTCCAAGATCACCTGTGCCGGCATGGCGTCTCCCTCGCTCTGTGGTGGATGTCAGTTGCACCGTAGGCGAGCGGGACGCGGCCTGTCGCCTGCACCGGCTGACCGAAGGGGCAGGATCAGGGTCGCACGAGCTCCCGGTACGGCTCGAGGTCGATGCCCGGGTATCGCTCCGCCACGCCGGCCAGCGTCTCGGAGTTCCAGTAGGGGTCCGCGGGGCGGGGGAAGCCGAACAGGTCGCGCTCGCGCACACTGCACTGCGGGATGAACTTGGCCCAGCGCTCGGGCGACTGCTTGGGCCACGCCATCTTGCCGCCCCAGGTGGTGCCGCGGACCTGGTAGTCGGCGAGCAGCGAGAAGCGTGACCGCCCAGCACCGTGGAAGTCCGATCCCCGGTGCAGGATGTCGGTCCGGTAGAGGAGGAGGCTCCCCGCCGGGCCCGTGCAACGGACCTCGACGTCGGCCAGCTGCCCGAAGGGCAGGTACAGCGGCGTGTAGGGGACGTCCTTGCCGTTCTCGTAGGGCACGATGCAGGTCGGCCCGTCGTCCTCGCTGACGTCGGACAGGTAGACGAAAGTTGTCAGCTGCTGGTAGCGCGGTTCGGGGCGCGGCACGACCAGGCTGTGGCTGCCGTAGTCGCGGTGCAGCGGCTGGTCGTAGTCGACGGCTCCGGCGTACTTGGCCCACAGTTCCACCTTGTAGAGATGGAGCTCCGTCGTCCGGAGGAATCGTTCCGCCGCGTCGACCAGGTCGGGATGGATGGCCAGGCGGTTGAGCTCCCACGAGCGGTAGGGGAACTCCTCCACCCCGGCGAACTGGCTCGCCCCGAACTGCTCGAAGCGCTCGGGGTCCTCGAAGTAGTCCTCGGGCCGGGGGAAGTGCTTCCAGAGCGCGTCCCGGGCGCCCGCCAGCTCCTCGGGCCCGAGGAAGCCCTCCAGCAGCGAGAAGCCGTGCTCGCGCACCTCGTCGAGCGTGGCGTCGGGAACCCGCATCGGACGGCACCTTAGGCCAGCACCTCTCCGAGAGCCGTCGCCCCGCCGCGCCTACGCTCACGCGGTGCGCGCCGTGGTGTTCGACATGGTGGACCCCGAGTTCCCCGCCTCGCTGGCCGAGCTCCCCGAGCCCGAGCTCCCGGGGCCCACGTGGGCCCGGGTCGCCGTCTCGACCGGGGGCATCTGCGGCAGCGACCTCCACCTGTTCGCCCACAATACGGGGCCGTCGCCCACCCTGGCCTCGGTGGGCACCTTCCCCTTCGTCCTCGGGCACGAGACCGCGGGCCGGGTCGTCGAGGCCGGGGCCGGGTGCAGCGTCGAGACCGGGACCCGCGTCGTCGTCGACCCCTGCATCCCCTGCCTGGCGCGCGGGATCGACCCTCCGTGCGCCAATTGCGCCCGCGGCTGGACGTCGTCGTGCCTCAACCTCGACAGCCGGATACTCAGCTCTGGACGCTCCCTCGGCTACACCATGGACCTGGGCGGTGGATGGGCCGACACCGTGCTGGCGCACGAGTCCATGCTCCACCCGCTCCCTGACGCCATCGCCGAGAGGGGCGCCAGCCTCTACGAGCCGGTCTCCATCGCCTGTCACGGCCTCATGCGGGCCGGGCCGAACGACGGCGACCCCGTGCTCGTCGTCGGCGCGGGCATCATCGGGCTGGCGACGCTGGCCGCACTGCGCGGGCTGTTCCCGCACTCCCCCGTCACCGTGCTGGCCCGCCACCCGCACCAGGGCGCGGCGGCCAGGGCCTGCGGCGCGGACCACGTCGTGCTGGGCGACCCCGACAGCGGGCACTGGGAGGAGCTGGCCGCGCTGTCCGGCTCGCGGGTGATCGGGCGCAAGCGCCACCAGATGCTGATGGGCGGGTTCCCCTACGTCGTCGAGGCTGTCGGTTCACCCCAGTCGGTCACCGAGGCGCTGCGCGCCGTCGCCCAGCGGGGCACGGTCCTCCTGCTCGGCGCGGCGGGCATCAGCGAGGTCGACCTCACCCCCGTCTGGTACAAGGAGGCCGCGCTCGTCGGCTCCATCGACCACACCGTCGACGCCTCGTCGGCCCCGGGATTGGCGGGGGGGCCGGGCCGGCACTCGGTCGACCGGGCGCTCGACGTCCTCTCCGCCGGCCTGCTGCCGGACTCGGTCGTGGTGACGCACGAGTTCGGACTCGAGGACTACCGCCAGGCCATCGAGACGGCGATCGACCGCACCACCTCGCACGCCATCAAGGTCGTGTTCCGCCCCTGAGAACCGGTACCCCTAAGCTCGCCACTCTCCGCTCGGGGCCCCGTCATGCGCATCCTCCTGGTCTCAGATCTCCACTACGCACTGCCCCAGCTCGACTGGGTGGTGCGCACGGGCCCCGACTTCGACCTGGTCGTCGTGGCCGGGGACTCCCTGTCGATCCGGTCGGCCGTCCCCCTGGAGGCGCAGAGCGTCACGGTCCTGGAGTACTTCTCCCTGATGCAGGCAGCGACCCGTCTCGCGGTGAGCTCGGGCAACCACGACCTGACCGGTCCCGACGCGGACGGGGAGCAGTCGGCGTTGTGGCTCTCCGAGGCCCGGGCGTCGGGGATCCCGACGGACGGTGACTCCCTCGAGGTGGGCGACGTGCTGGTGACGCTCTGCCCGTTCTGGGACGGGCCGGCGGGACGGGCCCGCGTCGCCGAGCAGCTGGCGGCGGACACGGCGCGGGACTCGGAGCGGCGCCTGTGGGTGTACCACTGGCCCCCGACCGGCTCCCCGACGTCGTGGACCGGTCGCCGCGAGTACGGCGACCCCGATCTGGCCGGCTGGATCGGCCAGCACCAACCGGACCTGGTGCTGGCCGGCCACGTACACGAGGCGCCGTTCAAGCCCGACGGTGGCTGGGCTGACCGCGTCGGGCGCACGTGGGTCTTCAACGCCGGGAGCCAGATCGGGCCCGTGCCGGCGCACATCGTGCTCGATCTCGACGCCGACCGGGCGACCTGGGTGTCGCTGCTGGGCACCGAGGAGATCGACCTGTCGGCGCAGTCGGCTCCCTCTCGCACCGTCTTCTGATCCGGTGTTCTGATCCGGTCAGCCCGTGATCGGAGACCGGGCCTCAGTACTCCGGGTCGGGATCCCGCGCCGAGCCACTGCGGGCGGGCGCGTCCTGGCGCTGGGCGAGCCGGGTCAACACCGTCTCCACCATGGAGAGCCCCGGTGCGTCGCCGTACTGGCACTTCAGGTCGGCCAGGTAGCCCGTCACGTAATTGAGGCGCTCGGCCAGGCCCACCGCGATCAGGCGGGTGATCTCGGGGTCCCCGAGCAAGAGCGCGCTGCCGTCGCTGGCGTAGCGGACCCGGGTGGGCTCCGTCGCCTCGATCGTGGCGCCGTAGGGGTGCCCGAGGAGCACCGAGATCTCGCCGATGATCGCTCCCGGCTCGTCGATCGTGTTGACCGGCGTGTCACCCTTGCGCACCCGGAGCTTCCCGGACAACAGCACCCAGATGCCGCCCCCGGCGTCGCCTTCGCGGATCAGCACGTCGCCCGGACCGAATGCAACCTCGGGCAGGTGCTCCACCAGCGCCAGCATGTCGGTCACACCGGGGATCGTACGCCGCCGCCGCCGGCGCCTCCGCAAGGACCTTGCCGGTAGCGCACGCGCCTGACCTGAAGCTGTGACCTCCGCCCCTGGTCCGCACCCGCACGAAGGTGTGCAATTGACCCATGCGTGTCCGCCTTGGCTGTGCGGGCGATCGGGTCGCTGGCCTGTGCCGGCGCCGTCGCCTTCCTGACCTACCCGCTCTGGCGGCCGTGGTGCCTGACGTGGGGCGCCACCGACGAGGAAGCCACCACGGACCTGCCCGGTGACGAGCTCCTCGTGGATCCCGACGTGGTGACCACACGGGCGATCGGCATCGACGCCCCGTCCTCGTCGATCTGGCCCTGGATCGTCCAGATGGGCCCGGGCCGAGCCGGGGCCTACACCTACGACTGGATCGAGAACCTGGCCGGGCTCGACATGCACAGCGCCGACGAGCTCCTGCCGCAGTTCCAGGACGTCAGTGTCGGCGATGGCTGGAGGCTCGGCGTGAAGGGGCCGCGGCTCGAGGTGGCGCGGCTGGAACCCGATGCCGCGCTCGTGCTGCGCTCCGACGACGGCAACTGGGTGTGGGCGTTCGTGCTCGTCCCCGACGGCACCGGCACCCGGCTGCTCAGCCGCAACCGCATCCGCCAGCCGAATGCGTCGGTCACGACCCGGGCCCTCACCACCTACCTGATGGAGCCCGGCAGCCTGGTGATGGAGCGCAAGATGCTGCAGGGCATCAAGCAGCGGGCCGAGCGCGACCAAGCGACGCCCGGTGCCGCCGCGTCGGATCAACCCAGTGCGACCACCCGCCACCACGCTGCGCCGTCCTCGGGAGAGGTCGCGGCGAGCAGCTGAGGATCCTGCAGCACGTCGTCACGCCCGAGGCCGGGGATCACCCGGTAGTGGATCGACCCGGGCCGGCACACCAGCTCGAGCACCCGCCACAGCGAGCGCGCGTAGAACTCGGCGCCGGCCGCGTCGTTCCACTCGTAGAGACCCCGGTAGCGCTCCTGTTCGTCGCGGTCGAGCCAGAGCTTCGACACGAAGCCGGGGAAACCGACGAACAACGGCGTGTTGAGGATGCACTCCCACAGGAAGAGCCGCTGCCAGCGGCCACGGAGCAGGCGGAGCCGGAACTCGACCACGAGCAGGGACGGGTCCTCGGGCGGCTCGCGGTCGACGACGGTCTCGCGGAACACCCGCGCCGACGTCTCGTCGGCAAAGCGAAGGCGGAGACCGACGCGCGCTCCGCAGAGGTGGGTCCGCCGCCGGGCGAGCAGCCCCACGGTCGCCAGCGCGCAGCGTGTCACCGCCCGCGCCGCCACGGCTCGCGGGAGCGGCTCCTGCGCGTTCATCTCGGGCAACGCCACGGAGACGTCGCGACCACGGCCACGGCCGCACGCTACTGCGGTCCCGCCGCATCCCCGCCACGGAGCGAGCTGCCTCGCTACGATGCCCGCCGTGCACACCCGCGGAGGGACGGCCGTGGGCACCGTCACCGTCGCCCTCGCCGTCGCGCTCGTCCTGTTCGGGCTCGACGCCCTTCACGCGCCGGACCCCGCCGCCGCCAACCCGACCCCGGCACCGACGGGCGCACCGGGCCCGGCCCCGGCATACCGCTGCACCTTCAACGTCAACACCGACGCCTTCACCGGTGCAGCCGGCACGGCGTCGGCGATCGGGTGGCTCGGGGACCACAACAGCGTCATCACCTGCCTCGGGGGCACCTTCGTCGTCCAGGACGGGCCCGGCGGCCTGTTCCAGCAGTACGGCTTCGGCATCTACGAGGGCCAGCGGACGACCTGGGGCGACGCCGAGGGCTACCTGCCGGCTCAGGTGACGACGTTCGCCGACCGGGGCGCCACCGTCGCCGTCACCGAGTTCGCCGACCGGGTCGTGCTCGGCGGCAGCCCCTTCGTCGCCGTCTACAGCCGGGTGCGCGTCGACAACCCGACCGGCCACACCGTCACGCTCGATCCCGGCGCCTCGAGCGCCCTGGTCCCGCTCGGTGCCGCGCCCGACGCGGTGCCGGCCCACGACGCGGTGGACCACGACTACGTCGTGGCCGCCGACCGCTTCGGGAGCACCACGCCATGGCCCAGCGCGCAGGCGCTCGCCGCCGCGGGCGGCTTCGCCGCGCACTTCGCGCACATGCGCGCCTTCTGGGCCGCCCAGCTGACCGCCATCGCGCACATCCGTGTGCCCGATCCCACCCTCGTCGACGCCTACAAGAGCGGCTTCATCACCACGCAGCTCACGCGGAGCGGCAACGCCCTCGACACCGGCGTCAACGGCTACGAGATGGAGTTCAGCCACGACGTGATCGGGATCCTCACCAACCTCTTCACCCAGGGCTACTTCACGGGAGCGCACGCGCTGCTCACCGAGGCCCGCAACGCCGTCGGGACCGGGCAGTACGTCGACGGCCTCTGGACCTATGCCGTGCCCTGGGCCGTCTACCTGTTGAAGACGGGCGACACGTCGTTCGTGGCGCAGAACTTCGCGACCGAGGGGCCCCAGGGTGGCGCCCAACCCAGCATCGAGGACAGCGCCCATGCCATCGCCGCCGACCGGACGGGGCCGATGGGGACGATGGAGGCCACCAACGACATCGACACCGATGGGTACTGGACCGTCGACGACTACGAGTCCCTGCTCGGCCTGGCCGCCTACCGCTTCGTCGCCTCCGCCCTCGGCAACACGACCGAGGCCGCCTGGGCGACGGCGCAGTACGCCAGCCTCCTGGCGGCGACCGACACGGTGCTCGGCCAGACCATCAGCCACAACGGCCTCGACTACCTCCCCTGCTCGCTGCTCGAGCCCAACACGGCCAACCGTTGCGCCAACCCGAGCGACGCCAACTGGACCTCGCCCTTCGGCTTCGGCAGCTGGGCCTGGGAGGGATCCCTGCTCGGCGCCCCGGTGAGCGGCCCCGGCCTGACCATGATCGACGCCACCTACGCCTACGGCTTCGGCCGCCTGCGCGGCATCCTCCCGCCCGGCACGACCGGCGGCTTCCCCGGCGACTACTACTCGAGCGGCTACAACGCGGCGACCGGCACGGCCGGCCTGGCCAGCACGGCCCACCGGGACCAGGGCATCGTGGGCTACGAGTTCATGATCGCCAACAGCCAGAGCGGGCCGCTGTCGTGGTGGGAGAGCTCGAGCGCCCCCGACCCGAGCTCGCCGTGGGTGGGCCGGCACCCCGCCACCGGACAGGGGTCGTCACCGCACGCCTGGGGCATGGCCGGCGCCAACAAGGTCCTGCTCGACTCGCTCGTCGCCGTCCGCGCCGGCGGCGCGCTGGTCGTCGGCCGCGGCGTCCCCCCGGCGTGGCTGCGCAGCGGCACGCCGATCACCGTCACCAATTTCCCCACGACGGCCGGCCGGCGCGCCGGCCTCACCATCACCGCCAGCGGCCGCTCGGTCACCTTGACGCTGAGCGGTGCGCCACCGCAGGGGCCGGTGCAGTTCGAGCTCCCCGCCTTCGTCTCCAACATCGCCACCGCATCGACCGGCACCGTCGACCAGGCCGCGGGCACCGTCACCACGCCGCCGACGGTTCGGCACGTGACCGTGACCCTCAAGGCGACCCCGCCTGGGTGACCACCGCCCGGGGGTGGGTCGGACGTCGGGCAACCGTGCGACACGAGACGGCGACCAAGCGCACGCCTGCGAGGGCTGCGTGCCGTCCCACTCCGAGAGCGGCGCGCAGTGCCACCGCCACCCCGACTGGCGCGGCCGACCCTCCAGGTCGATCCTCCCGTTGGCCCACAGCAGCACCTGCGACGGGTCCTCGCCGGGGCCGACCGCGTGCCACGGAAAGAGGCGCGCCCAGGACGTCGTCGCCCGTCACGGCGCAAACCCTACCGAGGTCCGCGCATCGACCACCGAGCAGATGGGTCCTTTCGGACCAGGGCACAAGGGAGATAAGGCACTGGTGCGGGGGGGCCCGCCCAAGCAGACTTGCGATGACGTTGTGCACCCCGCGCACCGGTTCGGGTCGTGAAGAGGGAGGTCGAATTGGCTGCCGAAAGTTGGGACCAGCGACCCGCAGCAGCCGCCCACGAGCAGTCGACCGCGCCGGCACGCCAAGACCTGGTCGCGGGGGCCCCGCGCACGGCCGATCAGACGGGAGCGTTCATTTAGCAATGGAAGCAACCAGCGGCTCCAACCCGCCCGCGCCCGGCGGTGTGGCCGACAGCGCGACCCTCTACCTCTGCCGTCAGGGAGAGCGATGGGTGGTGGTGATCGAGTCGCCCCGGATCCTGGGTGCGATGCGGCTCCACCACACCGGCCGGGACCCGCACGACGCGCGGTTCGAGCTCCTCTGCACGGCGCGCCGGGCCTGCCCCGATGCAGCAATCGTGAGCACCGACGGTGCGCTCGAGGACGCCGACTACGAATGGCGACTCGAGATACGCGGCGTCGAGACGAACCCAGGCGATCTCGGGCTGGCCGTGCACCGCGAGCTCTCCGCCGCACCGGCCCCACACGTGGGGCGACCTGCGCAGCGGCCGACGGTTCGCAGATGCCATTGGGGCCGTTGCTCCGAGGTCTCGGGCCGGCCCCGCTCCTTTTGAGCGGGCGGTCACCGGATCACGGGGTGCCGGGGGCCGGTGCACGACACACCCGGGCACACCGGGGCGCGCACCAGCAGGAGTGCCCTCAGCCAACCCCCACGGGCGCCGCGCCCTTCACGCTGGTGCGGTACATCTCCCGGCGCACCCCCGAGTAGTCGTTCAGGGCGTTGTGCACGGTGCAGCGGTTGTCCCAGATGGCGAGCGTGTGGATCGACCAGCGCAACCGGCAGGTGAAGTTCTCGTTGATGCTGTGCCGGTAGAGGTGGGCCAGCAGCGGCTGTGACTCGTCCTTCGTCCAACCGGCGAAGCGGGTGGTGTAGACGGGGTTGACGTAGAGCGCCCGCCTGCCCGTCACGGGGTGGACGGCGACGACCGGGTGCACATGCTCGGCGTACGCCTCGGCCGAAGGCGCGATGGCCATGGAGGTGAGCTCCTTGACCTGGTCCAGCAGGCCGCCCGTGCCGTAGGCCAGTCCGGCCGAGTGCACGGCGTTGAGGCGGTCGAGCGTCGCCCGCAGGCCACCGGACAGCGTCTCGTAGGCGAGGTACTGGTTCGACCACACGGTGTCACCGCCATGGTCGGGGACCTGCCAGGCGTGCAGCAGGGTGTAGGCGGGGGGTACGGGAAGATAGCTCAGGTCGCTGTGCCACGCATTGGCGAAGTTGAGCGCGTCCGTCGGCTCTTTGATGACCCGGATGACGTAGGGACGGTCCTCCAGCGGGTCGACGAAAGGCGTGACGTCGCGGCCACCCAACAAGTCGGTCACCCGCTCGAGATCGTCGAGGCCGAGCTCCTGCCCCGGCAGGAAGACGACGAGGTGGTCCGCCAGGGCCCGGCGCAGGTCGGCCAGCTGATCTGGGTCCGTGACGCGCGCCAGATCGATCCCGGTGACGGTGGCACCGAGGGCTCCCGCCACCGGCTCCACGCTGAGTGACGTGGACCGCGCCACTCCCGCGACGTCCGCGCCGCTCAGGCGAGGCCGAGGAGCTCGGCCCCGTTCCGCCAGAAGAAACGTTCGCGCGTCGACTCGTCGAACCCGGCCACGGCGTCGCCGAACGCCTCGAACGGGCGCTTGCCGCCCTCGGGGTGCGGGTAGTCGGTCGAGAACATGAAGAGGTCGGGACCGCACTGCTCGAGCAGCCACGCCGTGTCCTCGAACGGGAAGGGCGTGAAGCGAACCTGGCGTCGCAGGTAGTCCGACGGGAGGAGCTGCAGTTCTCGGAGCGCAGGCTCGAACTTGGAGAACGAACGGAGCGCATGGTCGACGTTGCGCAGGAGCCCCGGCACCCAGGTGGCACCGAGCTCGATGGCCGCCCCGCGCAGGTCCGGGTGACGCTCGAAGACCCCGTCGAGTGCCATGCAGGCCAAGAAGCGCTCGGGCGAGTGGTGCAACACGGGGAAGTCCTTGGCCCGGAGGTTCTCGCCACCACCGAGCCAGTCCTTGGGTCGGGGCAGGCCGTTGTTGTGGAAGGCCCTGGGCAGGAGCTTCCCTCCGCCCACGTGGAGCACGAAGGGCACACCCGCTTCGGCCAGGCAGGCCCAGACCGGGTCGACGTCGACGTGGGCGGGAGAGAAGTCGCCGGGGGCGTCGGAGGGCACCCACAGCGCCGACACCCCGGCCTCGAGCGCCTGCTCGAGTGCCCGCAGGGCCCGGCCGGGGTCGTTGAGGGGCAGGTAGCCCACCGCCTTCAGCCGTGGGTCGGGCGAACAGAAGGCGGCCATGCCGCGGTTCAGGGCCTCGGTCCCGCCGTAGAGGACCTCGGGATCCCTGCTCCGAGCGAAGTGGCCGAGGGCGAACGTGGGGAACACCAGCTGGGCACGAATCTGCAGGGCATCGAGCACGCGGGAGCGCACCTCGGTGTCGAGTGCTCCCGGGGCCATCCACCCCTTGGGGCCCTGGAGCACGTCGCGCCCGATCTCCTGGTGCCGGTGCGACTCCCAGAGCTCGGGCAGGCTGGCCATCAATTCGGCCGCCCCTGCCCCGGCGCCCTCCAGGCCAAGCGGGGCGAGTTGGCCACGGACTGCATCGTCGGTGAACTCGCCGAGCCAGTCCGGTGTCTCCATCAGGTGGCTGTCGGCGTCGAATATCGCAGTTTCCACAGGGCCCCCCGGCAGGTACTGGTCGTCACCTTCAGCGTAGACCCGCGCCGACTGCCTAATTCGGGCCAAATTGGGGCGACACGGGACCGCCAGGACCCGAAACGGATTGGGCCGCTCCGCAAGGGAATGGCCAGTGGCGGCAACCTGCATCGGACCGCCGTCGCAACGGGGGTCACAGACAACATTTATGTGACTCATATCTTTCTCTGACCTGGCGTACAGACCGGACCTGTCCAATGGAAGCCGTGGAACAGCGCCCGGCAGCCGGGTGCTCCGACGGAGGACCGCACATGACCGAGGATCACAACCACCAGAACGACCAGGCGACCGGCGAGCCGGTGAGCGGTTCGGAGCCCGAGGCTCCTCCGACCGCGGTGCCCGAGAGCACGGGCCAGGCCATCGCGCTGCCGCCGACGACTCCCCCGGCACCAGCCGACCCCATCGCCGTGACCCCGCAGCCGGACACCCCGCCGATGGGGGTTCCGCAGGGCTCCGACCTCCCTCAGGGCAGCTACGCCATGGGTGCGTTGGCGGGGAACCCCATGCTCGGCGAGCCGACCGGCGGCTCCGACGCCGGCCCCCCGACAGACCCGAACGCCCCGATGTGGGGCGCTCCCGTCGCACCAGCCGCTCCGGCGGCCGGCGCCCACCACGTGCGCAACGGGGTGCTCGCCGGAGTGGCGGCCTTCGTGCTCCTGGCCGGAGGCGTGGCCATCGGACACGCGGCCTGGACCGGTGGCACCTCCACCTTGTCATCGGCCCCGTCGTCGGGCAGCACTCGGCTCCCGTCGGGTTCGGGCAATGGAACAGGCAACCCCTTCGGGAACGGCTCACCGTTCGGCGGCGCCCTCGGCAACTCCGGCAACACGGGCAGTGGCAACTCCGGGAACGGCAACTCGGGCTCGTCGGGCGGGTCCGGCCCGAGTGACGCCAGTGCCATTGCGGCCAAGGTCGACCCCGGCCTCGTCGACATCAACACGACGCTCGGCTACTCACAGGAGCAGGCTGCCGGTACCGGCATCGTGCTCACCTCGAACGGCGTGATCCTGACCAACAACCACGTGATCAACGGCGCGACCAAGATCAGCGTCACCGACGTGGGCAACCAGAAGACCTACACGGCCAAGGTGGTGGGCTACGACCGCAGCCACGACATCGCGGTGCTGCAGCTGCAGAACGCCTCCGGGCTCCAGACCGCCCCGACGGACACCTCGAGCGCCTCGGTCGGCGAGGACGTCGTCGGCGTCGGCAATGCCGGCGGCACCGGCGGCACGCCCAGCGCGGCCGGCGGGACCGTGACCGCCCTCAACCAGTCGATCACGGCCAGCGACGAGGGCGACGGGACCTCCGAGCAGCTCAGCGGCCTCATCGAGACCAACGCCGACATCCAGCCCGGCGACTCGGGCGGCGCGCTCGTCAACACCTCGGGCCAGGTCGTCGGCGTGGACACGGCCGCCTCGGCGGGCTTCTCCTTCCAGTCCAACGATCAGTCCCAGGGCACCCAGGGCTTCGCCATCCCGATCAACACCGCACTCTCCGTCGCCCGTCAGATCGAGGCCGGCAACTCGTCCTCGACGGTGCACATCGGCGAGACGGCCTTCCTGGGCGTCGAGGTCAACCCGCAGGGCAGCTCGAGCTCGGGCAACAGTGGGAGCGGCGGGTTCGGCAGCTTCTTCGGCGGGAACAGCGGCAACACCGGCTCGGGTTCGTCGGTCTCCGGCGCCTCGGTGGCCGGTGTCGTCACCAACGAGCCGGCGCAGGAGGCGGGCATCGCCCAGGGCGACACCATCACCTCGCTCGGCGGCAAGTCCATCGGCTCGGCGAACGACCTGACCAACGCCATGCTCACGTACCACCCGGGCGACAAGGTCAGCATCGCCTGGACGGACGGCTCCGGCCAGAACCACACGGCCACCGTGCAGCTCTCCTCGGGGCCGCCGCAGTAGTCGAGTCCAGCGGCAGGCGAGCGGTCGGCCGGCGCCGGTCGCTCGCTCTGCTATTGCTGAATCAGCTTGACGATTGCGATCAACGTCGCCAAGACTGCGGCGCTGAGCACGCAGATCAATCCCCAGCCGACGCTGACGTTGGCTCCTGGCGGACGCCGGCACCTGCGAGATCTTCTGCACGATGCGGAACATGTCGTAGATGGCGAAGACCGTGGTCACCGCGGCGATGATGGCCGTGAAGATCGCGAGCTGCAGCTCCTCCGACGTCATCGCGAAGCAGGCGAAGATCGACCAGCAGGATGCCGCCGATGAAGGTGACCCAGCCGTCGACGCCGATCAAGGCGGAGACCCCGGGGTCGATGCCGTTGATGGATGCGTGGAAGTTGGCGACGCCCAAGTTGCCGCTGCACGTGCACCCACGAGCCGACCGATCCGTACATCAACGCGATCCCGCACACCAGAAGGAAGAAGACGCCGAGGTTGAAGGTGACGCCGGTCGCCGTGGCTTTGGTTGCGGCCGCCACGGGGGCATACGGATTGGCCGACAACCGCTGCCCTGGCCGGCGGGGGGGCCGCCACACTGCTCGCCCCGGCGGGGACGTCGCCCGACTACGACCCACCCTTGCCCGTGGTCCAGCGCCTCCGGGCCGTCCAGTTCTCGCCGTCCCAGTAGGTCTGGTCGCTGGGGTTGGCCCGAGTCGGGTACCAGCCCGGAGCCTTCGGGCTCGCTCCGGCGGCATGCCGACCAGTTCCGGCCCGGAACTCACTGGAGCTGAGGTTCCTACGTCTTCCTCGTCCACCTGCACCACCTCCGATCGGCCCCGGTCGTGGCTGGCGGCCGATGGCCAACTAGCTTTACCGGCGTGACGGCAGAAGGTGTGGATGCCGACGGCGCGCTGACCGACGAGGAGCTCACCGCGTTGGCCCTGGCCGCCGACCCGGGTGCCCCCCTGCCCGAGGATGCGGTGCCCATCGGCATCCATCTGGCCCAGTTCGGTCCTCGCTGCCCCTGTGGTACATGCCCCCGGCAGTGGGCCGCGGACGGTCGCCGCTGGAAGGCGCCTTTTGTGATCGCCGTCGTCTCGGCGTTCCTGCTGATCGACCTGATGGGGCTCTGCAACACCTACGGGATTGAGCCTGAGCCTGGCCTGATTCCTTCAGGGCGTCGAGCTCGCCCCATGTGGAGGCAGCCCGCACCCCGTGGGCTCAGGGCTTCCCCGCCTGCACCCAGCTCTTGACCCGGGCGTCGCTGATCCGCCGCGCCGTCGCCATGTTGGCCCAGGTCCTAAAACGGGACTTCTCGTCCGTGCTCAGTTGGGAGTAGAGCGTCCTCTCCGCCGGCACGCTGCCGGCCCGTGGCGACCGGGAACGGCCACCGCCGCCATCGACCCTAGCGTTCTCGACGTACGGCCCTAGGACGCCTCGGAGCTTGGTCGCATTGGCGGCGCTCAAATCGATTTCGTATGACCTCCCGTCGAGGGAAAACCGAACGGTTTCGTCTGCGTCACCCCCGTCGATGTCATCGGTGAGCTTCACTATCACGGTCTTTGCCATGACCAAATGGTGGCAGAGCCCTCACCTGCCCACAAAGCCCCTCAACCAGCAGTTGCTCCAGCAGTCGATTTCACGTCGCGGCATTCCCCGTCTCCGGTGCGCAGGGCTGAGCAACAGTCACTGGTCTGCTACTGCAGTTGCACGAGATACAGGGACTAAGGTGGGTTGGTCTCGGCGCGCCGGATTCGACCCTTATTTTCCCCCTCCGTCGAATCCATGGCGCGTCGGGGCGCGTCGCGCCGGGTGGTCGGCGCATCTGCTGCCTGTCGTCGCTGCGACAGCCAACCGCCAGAATGCTCCGATGGCTCGCAGGGGCAAGAACGCACGAAGGGACCGACGACGCGAGGCTGACGGGGACAGGATTCCTGGCTTGGCGTCACATTGGCGAACCGACGGGGTCGCAAAGACCGCCTACCGGACCCAGGGTGACGCACTGGCCGCGGCGGACGTGCGACGTCAAGATTCGGGAGTGGAACTCAACGTCTACCGCTGCGACGTCTGTTCGGCATGGCACATGGGCAATCCCGGCGGGCGTTACCGTTGAGGACATGAGGACATGACAGGCGTACCAGTCAGCGGACCTTGGGAGCACCCCGAGGGACAGTGTCCGGAGTGCGGGTTCGACTGGGACGAATCCGCGTACGAGTTCCTCGTCGGCCAGTGTGTCCGCAATGTGGCAGTCTTCGGCGGCGTCCTTTCTCGGATTGATCCCGCCCGGGAGGTCGAACCAGGCCTCTGGCCGGCCAGCCGATACGTGTGGCACACCGTCGACGTCCTCCGTTTTGGCACAGAGCGGTTGTGGACGATCAGCGCGGACCCTGCCTTCGGTGTCCCGACGTGGGACGAGAACGTCGTCGCGGAAGTGCGCTCGTACGATCAGCTCTCATCCATCGTGGGCTTGATAGCCCTCGTCGCGGCGGCGGATGCATGGCGCACCGCTGCCTTCGAGGCTCCGCATGATGTCTCGACCCCTCACCCCGAGGCCGGTGCCATCAGCGCATTGGACGTCGTGCAGGGCAACGCCCACGAGGTGTGCCATCACCTGTGGGACGTGCGACGCGCGATGGGCGACTGACAAAGATATGCGACCTGGTCCCCTCCACGCAGCGCCACCTTCTGAAGGCCGTCTCTAGCACCGACACAGCCATCCGCTCCCATTGATGCATGCCCGCCGGGCTCTTCACCGTCGCGACAGTACGACTCAGAAGACTTCCATTCCCCGATGACGCCGCGACGTCGGCGACCCTCGCGCTCCGCCAAAGTGTCGGGTAAGTCCCAGAACTGTTGGTTGTGACACGCAAAAAGATCAAGGGAATCACAATTCTTGCCGATCTCTCGAGTGCAGACATTCGGATTGGTGCCTGATCAGCCGACAAGCTCTCAACGGCATCTCAAGAATCAAGAGGCGGGGTTTTCAGGCCCGAAGCCAGGGAGTACGGTTCTCCCAGGTGGTTGGGGCGGAGGCGGTCCGCTCATTTGGAGTGAACTTGGCGACTTGGCGATTAAGGCGAGGACAAGCAGCTGCACACTCCGCGGCGCACTCGCGCGCGGCGCCAAGCATGTTCATTCCAGCTCCCGCCCGCTCGTGTAGCTACGGACTTCGATCTTCTCCCAGAATGTAGGCCCTTCGTTATGACCGATGAGCAAGGACGCTCCCTCGCACCCGACGGGGTGTTGCAGTGACGAGTCGCCGCCTGCTCGCCCATCCTGTGGCCGTTGCACGGCGCGCCACTCGACGCCGGGTCGAGGGGAACGACGAGGCGGGCTTCACTCTGATTGAGCTGGTGATCACCGTGGTCATCCTCCCGATCGTGATCGGTGGCATCGCGGCCTCACTCCTCGCTGTTTTCGGACTGCAGAACCAGACCCAGAACCGGATCGGAAACTCGAACGACGCGCTCGGTCAGCTCG
The DNA here is from genome assembly GCA_963730395.1 of uncultured Acidimicrobiaceae bacterium. Taxonomy (GTDB): domain Bacteria; phylum Actinomycetota; class Acidimicrobiia; order Acidimicrobiales; family RAAP-2; genus Bog-473. The sequence goes on from CAVSSK010000023.1 coordinate 41,686, forward strand.
TCCACGTTCAACAAGGACGTGCAGAGCGCCCAACAGATCGAGACTGCGACCACACCCGCCTGCGGAGTCAGCGGGCAGACGCAGCTGGTGGGACTCGAGTGGGGGCTGGACGCGAGCGGGAACTACCAAACGGTGGTCTCCTACGTGCTCGTCCCGACCGGCAACACGAACTGGCTGGTCCGCCAGGTCTGCACCTCCCCGCCGTCCCCTCCGTCCAGCACCCCCACGAGCACCCGCGTGGTCTCCCACGATGCCGGGCCCGCCTGCACAACTACTACCTGCGCCCCCGGTACCACGTCCATGACCTTCAATCCCTCGGGCTTCATCGGCACCAACGCGACGTGGAAGTCGACCAACGGACTCTATGGAGTCACACTGAACATCGTCGCGCCCGGGAGTAGTTACACGTACTCACTCTCCGGGCTACCGGGCGCGAGCACGTCGACCGGCTCGGCGTCACAGATCCAGCTCACCCAGAACCCGGCCGGATGCAACCTGGCCAGCCCCGGGAGCGGCAACTACGCAAAAGTGCTCTGCTTCGCCGACTTCACCAGCTTCAAGAACACGAACTCGAACAACGCGTATTGCCCAAGCGGAACCGGCCAACAGATGAAGCTGTCCATCGCCGACTCACCCGATGTCCTGCAGTTCTGCGTGAGCGCTTCGCCCAACAACGTGGTGCCCTACGCCATTCCGACCTACTACAACCCCGGCAGTCAGGGGTACAACAGCGAGGCCTACCTCGGCAACAACGGCTTCTACACGGGCATCCCCGGGAACCCCGCGCTGTACCAGCTGAACAGCAACGGTGCCTACACCGTCGTGACCTTCAGCAACATCGAGCTCACCAACGCTGTCGGTGAGCCGGCCACGGGCTGGACCCTCGTGACGGGTGACGCCGAGTCGACCGACAGCGGCGAGTGGATCAACTTCACCACCAACCTCACGTGGTCGGTCCTGCCCAACACCAGCGCGTCCCTCTACGGCAACTCGTGCTACGACGCCCACGACACGGGCTCCAGCGGCCTCTTCAAGTGGACGGGACCCGTGCCCCCGACGACCGCCACGGTGGGCAACCCTGCGGCCGGGCCGCCCGCCGCCGGGAACGCCACCACGCTCCCCACCCCCGTCGCACCGAACTACACCACCGGGGTCTCGTCCATCCTCTGTGAGTCCGACCAGCAGTTGAACAAGACCGGTACCCTCATGCTGGCCAGCCCGGAGCCTGCCAACTTGGCCCCGCAGTCCGTGACCGTCACGATGAAGGGTGCGGGTTACCAGGGACTGTTCTTCGGAGTGCTGCTGTGAGACGACCGGCCGCAATCCTGCGGCGTGTCGTCGCCAGGTGGCAGCTCGGGAACTCTCCGTCGGCACGGGACCGCTTCTCCGAGGACGGTGACACCCTCATCGAGGTCCTGCTGTCCGTCGTCGTCCTGGGCATCGCAGCCGTGGCACTCCTCACGGGCTTCGCCACGGCGATCACGGCGTCCGCCGAGCACCGCCACCTCGCCTCGCTCGACTCGTCGACCAGGATCGCCGCCAACGAGGCCATTGCCGACGTCCAGCAGCAGGCGCAGAACCCGGCGAACAACCCATTCCTGTGCGCCAACACCTTCACCCCTACCTTCACCAACCTGACGGGCTCGTTCACCGTGTCCTCGACCGTGCTCTACTGGAACGGATCAGGGTGGGGGTCAGCGTGCACCAATTACGCCCCTCAGCAGTACACCCTCACGGTCACCGCGACGGGCTCGGGTGCCGACAGCACGGTCGTGACCACCGTCATCTACGACCCCTCGGCGCCCCCGCCACCCAACGGCGTCGGGACACCCGTCCAGCTGGTGTGGCTCCAGCAGCCCACCAGCGGCACGGTGGGTACGCCCGTCACCCCACAGCCCGAAGTGGCCGTCGAGGACGCGTTGAACAACATCGTCACGAGTGACCTCTCCTCGGTCACCCTGGTGGTCGTCTCGGGACCGGGCACCTTCTCCAGTACGTGCTCGGGTGTCGAGTCGTACGGAATCGTGCAGTTCTCGGACTGCAGCCTCAACGCGGCCGGGACCTACACGATCAAGGCGGTCGACTCGAGCACGAGCGTGGGAGCCACGCCGACGAGCTCCCTGACGGTGACCGGCGCTCCGGTGGCCAAGCTGGTCTTCACGACGGCGGCCGTGTCCGGCACGGCGTCGAACACCGCCAACCTCGGCCCGATCACGGTCCAGGAGCAGGATGCGTTCGGCAACCCGACCTTTGCGCCGGAGACGGTCAACCTCAGCTCGAGCTCGGCGATGGGCGTCTTCTCCCTGACCGCCGGTGGGGCACCCGTGACCTCGGTCACCATCCCCGGCGGGGCCGTGTCGTCGGTGTCCTTCTTTTACGGCGACACTATTGCCGGCTCCCCGACGATCACCGCCAGCTCCCCGCCGGCCGTCGGCCTGGCGTCGGGCACGCAGACCGAAACCATCAAGGCGGGTCCCGCAGCGACCTTCACGCTCTCGACCCCGTCCCCGACCGCCGGCACGGGCTTCCCCGAGACCATCACCGCCTACGACCAGTTCGGCAACACGTCGACGGGCTTCACCGGCACCCAGTGCATCACCTTCAGCGGCCCGGCCAACTCGCCGAACGGCAACGCCCCGGCCTACCCGGCCCGGGGCACCTGCGCCACGGGGTCGTCCGCCGTGACCTTCGCCGCCGGCGTCGGCACGTCCACCATCAGTCTCTACAAGGCCGGCAGCACGACGCTGACGGCCACCCAGGGCACCGTCACCGGCTCGGTCACCTTCACCGTTGCCACCGGGACGTTGGGGGCCCTCACGATCCCGACCAACCCGGGCACGCAGACGGCGGGGATCGCGTTCAACGTCGGCATCACCGGGACAGATGCATACGGGAATGCTTTCAGCGGAACGGTGAGTCCGACCTTCAGCGGTCCGGCTACCTCGCCGAACGGCAATGCCCCGTCCTACCCGACGTCGCTCACCTTCACCAACGGCGCCGCCACGGCGAACATGACGCTCTTTGACGCCCAAACGACGACACTGAAGGTGGCTTCTGGTGCGATCAACGCCTCGACCAGCTTCACCGTGAATGCCGGGCTCTTCGCAGGCTTCACCTTGTCGACCCCGACGGCCACAGCGGGCACCGTCTTCGGCGAGAACATCACCGCGGGCGACGCGTACGGTAACGGGGTCGCCGACGTATACCGGCACCAAGTGCGTCACCTTCAGCGGCCCGGCCAACTCGCCGAACGGAACGCGCCGGCCTACCCGGCCCCCGGCGGCACCTGCGGCGCGGGAACGTCGGCGGTCACCTTCAACGCCAGCGGGGTCGGCACGGCGTCCATCACCCTCTTCAAGGCGGGGAGCACGACGCTGACGGCCACGCAGGGCACCGATCTCCGGCTCGGTCACCTTCACTGTCTCGAGCGGCACGGTGAAGACCTTCACGATCCCGACCACACCGAACACCCAGACGGCGGGCACGGCCTTCAACGTGACCATCGATGCCACCGACACCTACGGCAACCCCTTCGACGGCACCCTGACCACCGGTGGGAGCGGCCTCGCGTTCAGCGGTCCGGCGAACTCGCCGGCCCCGTCGAACACCGCCCCGTCCTATCCGGCGTCGCTCACCTTCACCAACGGCGCCGCCACGGCGAACATGACGCTCTATGACGCCCAGAGCACCACGCTGACGGTGGGAGCGACGGGCGCAACGTCGGGGACCACGCCCGCCAGCTTCACGGTGAACCCGGGGGCGGCGAGCAAATTCACCTTGTCCACCCCGACACCGACGGCCGGGACGCCGTTCACCGAGACCGTCACGGCCATCGACGCCTACGCCAACACTGCGACGGGCTTCACCGGGCCCAGTGCGTCGCCTTCAGCGGCCCGGCAAACTCGCCCAACGACACCGGCCCCGACCTACCCGGCCAAGGGCGCCTGCGCCACGGGATCGTCCTTGACCTTCACCGCCGGAATCGACAACTCGGCCTCGATCACCCTCGCAGACGCCCAGACGACGGCGCTGACGGCCACCCAGGGCCTCATCACGGGCAGCTCGGCCGCCTTCACGGTGAGCCCGGCCAATGCGACGACACTGACGGCGACGTCCGGAGCCAATCAGTCCGCCACGGTCAACGCTGCGTTCACCAACAAGCTCGTGGCCACCGCGACGGATGCGTACGGCAACGGCGTGTCAGGCGTGGCGGTCACCTTCGCGGCGCCGAGCAGCGGCGCGAGCGCAACCTTCGCAGCGTGCAGCGCCAACCCGCAGGCGTACTCGTGCACCCAGACCACCGGCGCAAACGGGCAGGCCACGTCGTCGACCTTCACGGCCAACGGCACCAACGGCTCCTACACAATCACGGCATCCGCCACCGGACTCACCTCGGTCACCTACGCCGAAGCCAACAAGGGGAACCAGACCATCACCTTCACCTCGACGGCGCCGGGCAACGCCACGGTCGGCGGCGCCACCTACACGCCGGCGGCCACCGCCACCTCGGGCTTGGCGGTGACCATCACCGTCGACGCGCGAGTGCGGGCGTCTGTTCCATCAACGGCGGGGCGTGGTGAGCTTCACCGGGCCCCGGCACCTGCACGCTCGACGCCAACCAGGCCGGCAACGCCAACTGGAACGCGGCGCCCCAGGTCCAGCAGAGCTTCACCGTCAAGCGCAACCAGACCATCACCTTCACCTCGACGGCGCCGGGCGGCTGCCGTCGTCGGCGGCGCCACCTACACGCCGGCGGCCACGGCGACCTCGGGCCTGGCCGTGACCATCACCGTCGACGCCTCGAGCTCGGCCGTCTGCTCCATCGCCGGCGGCGGCGTCGTGAGCTTCCAGTCCGCCGGCACCTGCACGCTCGACGCCAACCAGGCCGGCAACGCCACCTACAACGCGGCCCCCCAGGTCCAGCAGGCCTTCACGGTGGGCAAGGGCAACCAGACCATCACCTTCACCTCGACCGCGCCGGGCAGCGCCACCGTCGGCGGCGCCACCTACACCGCGGCCGCCACCGCCACCTCCGGACTCACGGTGACGTTCACCTCGGGCTCGGCGGGTGTCTGCACCTCCGGCGGGACCAACGGCTCGGTCTTCACCTTCATCGGGGCCGGCACCTGCATCGTCGACGCCAACCAGGCCGGCAACGCGAACTACAACGCGGCGCCCCAGGTCCAGCAGACCTTCACCGTGAAGAGCAACCAGACGATCACCTTCACCTCGACGAACCCCTCGCCGGCGACGGTCGGCGGCGCCACCTACACCCCGACGGCCACGGCGACCTCGGGCCTGGCGGTGGCCCTCACGCTCGACGGCAACGAGCACCGGCTGCACGTTGAGCGGCGGCGTCGTCAGCTTCACGGCGGTCGGGACCTGTGTGGTCGACGCCAACCAGGCCGGCAACGGCACCTACAACGCGGCGCCCCAGGTCCAGCAGTCGTTCACCGTCAGCAAGGGCAACCAGACGATCACCTTCACCTCGACGAACCCCTCGCCGGTGACCGTCGGCGGCGCCACCTACACCCCGACGGCCACGGCGACGCTCCGGGCTGGCGGTGGCCTTCACGCTCGACGCAACGAGCACCGGCTGCACGTTGAGGCGGTGGCGTCGTCAGCTTCACGGCGGTCGGGACCTGTGTGGTCGACGCCAACCAGGGCGGCAACGCCAACTGGAACGCGGCGCCCCAGGTCCAGCAGTCGATCACCGTCAACAAGGGCAACCAGACGATCATCGTTCACCTCGACGGCCCCTCGCCGGCGACCGTCGGCGGCGCCACCTACACCCCGACGGCCACGGCGACGTCCGGGCTGGCGGTGGCCCTCACGCTCGACGGCACGAGCACCGGCTGCACGTTGGCGCCGGTGGCGTCGTCAGCTTCACGGCGGTCGGGACCTGTGTGGTCGACGCCAACCAGGCCGGTAACGCCAACTACAACGCGGCGCCCCAGGTCCAGCAGTCGATCACCGTCAACAAGGGCAACCAGACGATCATCGTTCACCTCGACGAACCCCGCGCCGGCGACCGTCGGTGGCGCCCCCTACACCCCGACAGCCACGGCGACGCTCCGGGCTTGGCGGTGGCCCTCACGCTCGACGGAACGAGCACCGGCTGCACCTTGACCGCTGGCGTCGTCAACTTCACGGCGGTCGGGACCTGCAAGATCGACGCCAACCAGGCCGGCAACGCCAACTGGAACGCAGCGCCCCAGGTCCAGCAGTCGATCACCGTCAACAAGGGCAACCAGACGATCACCTTCACCTCGACGAACCCCTCGCCGGTGACCGTCGGTGGCGCCCCCTACACCCCGACGGCCACGGCGACGTCGGGCCTGGCGGTGGCCCTCACGCTCGACGGAACGAGCACCGGCTGCACCTTGACCGCTGGCGTCGTCAACTTCACGGCGGTCGGGACCTGCGTGGTCGACGCCAACCAGGCCGGCAACGCCAACTGGAACGCGGCGCCCCAGGTCCAGCAGTCGTTCACCGTCAACAAGGGCAACCAGACGATCACCTTCACCTCGACGAACCCCTCGCCGGTGACCGTCGGTGGCGCCACCTACACCGCGGCCGCCACCGCCACCTCCGGACTCACGGTGACGTTCACCTCAGGATCGACAGGTGTCTGCACTTCCGGCGGGACCAACGGCTCGGTCTTCACCTTCGTCGGTACCGGCACCTGCATCGTCGACGCCAACCAGGGCGGCAACGCCAACTACAACGCGGCGCCCCAGGTCCAGCAGTCGATCACCGTCAACAAGGGCAACCAGACGATCACCTTCACCTCGACGAACCCCTCGCCGGTGACCGTCGGTGGCGCCCCATACGCCCCGACAGCCACGGCGACCTCGGGCCTGGCGGTGGCCCTCACGCTCGACGGAACGAGCACCGGCTGCACGTTGGGCGGTGGCGTCGTCAGCTTCACGGCGGTCGGGACCTGCAAGATCGACGCCAACCAGGCCGGCAACGCCAACTACAACGCGGCGCCCCAGGTCCAGCAGTCGATCACCGTCAACAAGGGCAACCAGACGATCTCGTTCACCTCGACGAACCCCTCGCCGGTGACCGTCGGTGGCGCCCCCTACACCCCGACGGCCACGGCGACGTCGGGCCTGGCGGTGGCCCTCACGCTCGACGGAACGAGCACCGGCTGCACCTTGACCGCTGGCGTCGTCAACTTCACGGCGGTCGGGACCTGCGTCGTCGACGCCAACCAGGTCGGCAACGCCAACTACAACGCGGCGCCTCAGATGCAGCAGTCGATCACCGTCAAGGGCAGCCAGACCATCACCTTCACCTCGACGCCACCCACCAGCGCTCCCGTCGGTGGCGCCCCCTACACCCCGACGGCGACGGCGACGTCCGGGTTGGCGGTGACCTTCACGCTCGACGGAACGAGCACCGGCTGCACCTTGACCGCTGGCGTCGTCAACTTCACTGCGGCCGGGACCTGTGTGATCGACGCCAACCAGGCCGGCAACGCCACCTGGAGCGCGGCGCCCCAGGTCCAGCAGAGCTTCAGCGTTGGCCTGACGATCACGAGTGACAAGTACTCCGCTACTGGACCCGTACTGACCTTCAGCGGTACCGGTGCAACCGGCGCCAACGCCGTGACCGTCACCGTGTGCTCCGTCAACGTCTTCCCGTGCACATTCTTCAACCGGGTGTCCAGGGTGCTTACCGGCACGTCACCAACTAACCCATGGACGACGGCCGCCACATCCGCGCTCACCTATGGAACCACCTACTTCGCCCAAGCGACCCAGGCAGGCCAGACGAGTCTCGTCTTCACATTCACCCCGACACAACCTGCGCCGACGGACGTCGCCCTGGCGAACGGCGGAACCGCGCAGAAGGCCGACTCGGGAGACACGGCAACGATCACCTTCAACGAGCAACTGAACGCGACGACGATCTGCTCGGCCTGGAGCAACTCGGGAATTCAAACGGTGTCGAATGCCACGATCACTTTTACGAGTGGCGCCCCCGATTCCTTCACTGCGACATCGTCAACCTGCGGAGGCGGCAACTTCGGCACGGTCTACACGGGTTCGGCGAACTATGTGACGGGCACGGTGACCTTCACGAACTCGACGATCGCATGGAATCCGAACAACGACACGTTGACATTCACGCTCGGAACCCTGGCCACCGGTGGAGCCAACGTGGGCACCAACGTCACGGCTGGAACCCCGGGATACGCGTTGAATGCCGCCGTGACGGACCTCTTCGGCTTCCCAGCCTCCACGACACGACTTACGTCTGGGAGCGCAAGTGGTTTCTAGACAGCGTCCTGCGCACCCTTCGACGTCGTTCACGCCTCGGCGTCGCCGTCTGACCAGTCGCGCCCGTGCTCTGGGCGCCTCCTGGCGGTCAACCCGCAGCGCCGCCCAACAGCGAAGTGGCGACGAGTCCGGCGCAGTCATCATCCTGGCGCTCGTCTTCCTGGTCGCCGTCAGCCTGATCGTCACCGCCTTGCTCACCTGGACCGGAGCGAGTCTGCATGCGACCACAAACTTCCAGGACGAGCGGAACGTGGAGTACGCCGCGACCGACGCAGTCAACCTGGCCATCCAGAACACCCGCTATTCCTTCGACTACGGCACGTCGACGTCAAACCCCTACTCCCCCAGTGGCCCGATGCTCAACAACGCCACACCGCAGCTCTGCGCGACTTACCTAGTCCCTGGTCAGACGAACTCGGTGGACGTCTACTGCACCCTGGTGTGGCAGCCATACAGCGCCAACACCCGCGTCTTCACGTATTCGGCCTGCAGCACCGCCGGATCCAACAACGCGAAGCCCGCGGATTGCGCCGCCCAGCCCCTCCTCCAGGCCGTCGTCGCCTTCGACGACTATCCCTCCGGGGTCGCGTCGCCCTCGCCGATCCCGAGCCAATGCACGCCGATCCTGCAACAGGGGAACCCCCCCAGCGGGCCGGACAATGGTTCCTGTGGCGTGAGCATGACACAGCTCAGCTGGCTGTGGAACCCTGTGGTGCCCGCCATCACATCCCTCTCCCCGTCGGCCGGCGCCACCAGCGGGGGAACGACCGTGACGATCCAGGGGACGGGGTTCACCAGCGGTGAGACAGTGAACTTTCTCGAGCAGCCCCAGGAACTCGCCACTGGTGCCTACAACGCGCCCGTCGCAGCGACGATCTCCGCCCCATCGCCGAGCTGCCCTCTTTCCACCTGCATCCAAGTGGCGTCACCCGCCATCACCATCGGTCGCGGCGTATTTCGTGACGGTGACCACACCCAGTGGCACCAGCCAAACGGCGCCGAACGACTACACGTCGTCGTTCGTGCCTACCTTCACGTACTCCCCGGTGGCGCCGACGGTCACCGGGCTCTCGGGGACCGCCGCCGGTTCCATCACCGGTAACACATTGGTGACCATCCAGGGCACCGGGTTCTGGAACGCGCCGAACAACACGTTCCCCGCACAGGCATTCTTCTGCCCCACCGGGGGGGGAGCGCCGGTCTCGAGTGCCAAGTGCTCGGGTGGCCTCGCCGGCAGCGTCGTGAATATCTTTCCGCCGGCATCAGGGTCGACGACCTTCACCATGACCGCGTTGAGCCCCGCCCTTCCCCAAGGGAGTACCGCCGGCACCTACTACCTCCAGGTTGAGGTCTTCAACGTGTACAGCGTCCAAACGAGCGCGGTCTTCACCTACACGGTGCAGGCTCCGCTCGTCGTGTCGCTGAACCCGCTGAGCGGTGCCACTGGGACATCAGTCACCATTTCGGGTGCCAACTTCCTCACGAACTCCACCGTTGGCTTCTGCGCCGAAACAAACGGGAACCCCACCAACGCGAATTGCCCGACCAACACGTCGCTGCAGACCATGGCGACTGTCGTTTCGCTGACCGCGACCCAGATCATCATCAGCATCCCCACCATGGCGGCGGGCACCTACTACCCGATTGTGACCCTGCCCTCCGCCTACAACAGCACTCCCCCGTCGCAGCCCTACAACGAGCCATCCGACATCTTCACCCATACCTAGCCACCATGAGACAGCACCGATTGGCCTCAAGCTCGGGGCCCAAGAATGGACGTGTGGGGCTTCCCGTGATCGATCGGAGTTGTCCATTCATTGTGTTGGCCGGTGATTTCATGGTCAGAACTTCAGAAAACCATGAATTGCGCCGATGTCGATATGAGGAATCCGTTGCTCGGACCAACTTGTCAGGCCGAGGGTCGGATCGAAACTAAATTTCCCAATGGGCGGAGGCGGTCCGCCCTGGAGCTCAGAATGTGCACTTGGCGAATCGAGATTCTCCCGTCGTGGCGGGCGGCACGTGAGCTGCTTCGTCGCGTCCGAGACGGCTCTCAAACTGAAGCGGCGGAGAGATCATGGTCCTGAGCAAACGGGGCGAACGAAAAGGTGGGAAGCACGCCAAGAAGAACGACGGGCCCTACGGCAACGGATCGTCCACCAATGGATCTTCTGCGAACGGGTCATCCGCGAACGGATCGTCCGTCGACGCCCCGGGGCCCAGGGTCGATACTGAATCCAGCCGACCGCTGCTGAACGTGCTGCTCGAGCGCAATCTCGTCACCGACGCACAGATCGACCAGGCACTGGCCGCATTGCCGAAGACCGAATCCGAGTTGAGCGACGTGTTTGTCAGCATGGGCTTCATCGACGAGCGCGACCTCGAGGACGCGCGCGCTGAGCTCTACGGGATGGTCCTCGCCGATCTTCGACAGACCACCCCCGAGCCGAGGCGCTTGCCCTCATTCCGGACTCCATGGCCCGCGAGCACTTCGTGATCCCGGTGAAGCTAGACGAAGTCGGGCTCCACGTCGCGATGGCCGATCAACCGTCGCCCGAGCTGCTGGCCTTCTTGGCTCGGACCAGCGGGAAGTCGATCCGACCGATGCTGGCACCTCTCTCCGAGATCCGTCGTGCCATCGACAACAACTACAGAGCCATCGGTGGCCTCGATCAACTCGTCCAGGCTTTCGAGGCCGTCGAGACCACCCGGAGGCGACCAATCGAGCAGACGGTCACCGGGCCCGAGTCGTTGACGAAGATGCACCGGTCGTCCAGGTGGTTGGCCGAATCCTCACTCAGGCCATGCGCGACCGGGCATCCGATGTCCACATCGAGCCGACCGAAGGTGGGCTCCGCGTTCGCTACCGGATCGACGGCGCGCTCAAAGAGGTCTTGATGCTGCCCGCCTCAATGGGTGTCGGCCTGATCAGCCGGATCAAGATCATGGCGGGCATGAACATCGTCGAGCGCCGCCGGCCGCAGGACGGCCAGCTGCGGACGGAGATCGACGGCAAGGAAGTCGACGTCAGGGTGGCGACCGTCTCGACCATCTGGGGTGAGAAGTGCGTGATGCGGCTGCTCGACCGGACGCGTTCGGTGCTCCGATCTGAGCGAGCTCGGGATGCCCGCCGACTCCGCAGAGACCTACTCCAACTTCGTCCGGGCCCCCTTCGGCATGGTGCTGTGTGCCGGACCGACCGGGAGCGGCAAGACGACGACGCTCTATGCCACGCTGACCGAGATCAGCGACCCGACCCGCAACGTGATGACGATCGAGGACCCGGTCGAGTACATCTTTCCCGCCATCAACCAGATCCAGACGAATGAGCAGGCAGGGCTTGACCTTCGCCACGGGCCTTCGCTCCATCTTCCGCCAGGACCCCGACGTCATCCTCGTCGGGGAGATCCGCGACGTGGAAACCGCACGCATCGCCGTCCAGTCCGCTCTGACGGGCCACCTCGTGCTCTCGTCGCTGCACGCAACGGACGCCGTCTCCGCCCTTCACCGGTTCCTCGACATGGGAATCGAGTCCTTCCTGGTGGCGTCGTCGGTGATCGGCATCGTCGGGCAGCGCCTCGTTCGACGGATCTGCCCGACGTGCCGGGTGTCCTACACCCTCAACGACGAAGAGCGAGCGTTCTACGAGGAAAGCGGTGGACCCGAAAAGACCGACTTCGTCCGCGGCGAAGGGCTGCAACTTCTGCAGTGGCACGGGGTACCAGGAGCGAATCGGTGTCTACGAGCTCCTTCGGATCACCCCTGAGATCAAGCGATTGGTCGTCGGCTGGGCCACTCAGGACGAACTGCGGCAGACTGGCCGAACGACAGGGAATGCGTTCGCTGCGACAGGAAGCGATCGACCTGGTCGCCCACGACGTCACGACCGTCTCAGAAGTCATCCGAAGCATCTACAGCTCTGTGAGATGAGGAGAATCCGATGAGCACTGCTAGAGACATACCGGTACACCGCTTTCGACGAGAACGGTGACAAGGTCACGGGCACCGAGAAGGCGACGTCGGCGAGTGCGGCACACCTGGCCTTGCTCCATCGCGGCCTCCAGCCCATCGATGTCAAGGAGCACAAGAGCATCCTCAAGTTCGAGATCACGAAGAAGACGGTCTCGCGCAAGGAGGTCATGCACTTCTCCGCGCCAGCTCAGCGTGTTCGTCGAGGCTGGCATTCCGATCATGGAGGCGCTGGAGGTCATCTCGGAAGAGACGACGGACAAGCTCCTGAAGAAGGTCTTGCTCGACATGATCGACCAACTCCAGGCGGGCGAAACCTTTGCTCGGCCGCTGCCGTCCCATCCCGAGGCCTTTCCTCGCTACTACGTCGCGGTCCTCGAGTCGGCCGAGCTGACGGGAACACTCGACAAGGTCCTCGAAGAACTCGCGGAATATCTCCAGACGAGACATAGACGCTCGGTCGCAGGTGATTTCGGCGCTGATCTACCCAGCGGTGGTGGCCTGTTTGGCCGTCGTCACGATCGTCGTCCTGGCCGCGTTCGTGCTGCCAAAGTTCAAGACGTTCTTCGACTCGCTCAACGCCAAGCTTCCGCTTCCGACCCGGATGTTGCTCAGTGTCTCTGGGTTCATCAGCACATGGTGGTGGGCCATCCTCGGCGGCATCGTGATCCTCGTCATCGGTGCGTCGCGATGCGTCGGTCAACCAAGGGGCGAGCGAAGCTGGACGCGCTCCTCCTCAAGCTTCCGGTTGCCGGCTGCATTGGTCCAAGCCGCCATCATCGAACGTGTTTGCCGAGTGCTGGCATCTCTGGTGACAGCGGGGGTCGACCTCCCCCGGGCACTGGCCGTCACGGCCGAATCGTCGAACAACGCCGTGTACAGCGAGGGCATCAACCACATCCGTGAGCAGATGATGGAGGGTGCCGGCCTCGCTGAGCCACTTGGCCGAGACCGGGCTCTTCCCCGCCGCAGCACGGCAGATGTTCCGCGTCGGCGAGGAGACGGGAACGCTCGACAAGCAACTCGAAACAGCGGCGGCCTTCTACCACCGTGAGCTCGAGCTCAAGGTCAAGCACTTCACTAGCCTGTTCGAGCCGGCAGTGATCATCTTCATGGGCGTCATCGTTGGATTCGTTGCCGTCGCCCTCGTCTCCGCCATGTACGGGATTTACCGCCAGGTCAACGGTCGGCGAGATCTCTTCACATCTGGCTTTTGGATCTAACGATTCCTGCCGTTCAGCCATATATCCGCAATTCTGACGGGCTATTTTCTCAGTCTTTAGTTGAACATTTGCCCTCGATGGATTGTTCTGCGTTGCACGCGGCTTCATTGGGTCAATTTCACAACAATTACCTGGTGGCACGTGAAAAAGGGCTCGTTTGAACAGATCGCCGATGCCGATAGCATGAGTGTCCTCAGGAAATGGCATCCTGGGGGAACGGGGAACTCAACCGGGGACCCTTTCCAAACCCAACAACCGGGCTCCTTGGCGGCCCGGCAAAGAAAGGCGGTATAGCGCGTGATTGAGCGTTATCGCGAAATGCAGGAGCGCAGGAAGGCTGGGGACGATCCGGAAGTCGGATTCACCCTGATCGAACTGCTCATCGTCATCATCGTGCTCGGCATCCTCGCCGCGATCGTGATCTTCTCCCTCACGGGAGTGACCGGTCAGAGCAAGCTGCTGCGTGCAACTCCGACGCCAAGACGGTTGAGACAGCAGTCTCCGCGTACCAGGCCGAGAACAACGCGTTCCGACCCCGACAGCCGCCTGACGGTCGACTTGACGCCACGGCGGACATGGGCCGTACCTGCGTGCGGCGCCGACGGCCACGACGACAGCAACGGCTACCAGATCAGCCTGGGGGCGACGGCCGGTGTCAAGTGGACGTGACAAGCAGGCCACGCCGCCGACCGCAGCCAGCTACGACTGACTCCGACGGGCAGGCACTCTGCAACGCCCTGTAGTAGTCGCATCACATAATAGTGAACCGAAGCGCCCGGCCGCTAGGGCCGGGCGCTTCGGCTTCACCGCCGAATGACAGACGGAAGTGTCAACGTGACTCGAATCCCGAACGAACGAATCACTCCCTGGCTCCGATCTTCTGGGAGCCGGCGGGGATCCGACCTGCTGCTGGTCAGTGGCTCGCCGCCGCGGGTGAGGTTCGACGGCATGCTGCAGTGCGTCGAGGGGGCACCGGCGTTGTCGGGGGCCGAGATCGACGAGATCGTCCGCGAGCATGTTGACGCCGGAACAGAAGGACGTCCTCGAAGAGCATCAGGACGTCGACTTCTCCCTCACCTGGCTCGACCGGGCTCGACTTCGTGGCAGCGCGTTCAGTCAACAGGGGAGATGGCACTTGCCCTTCGGATGATCCCCTCGGATATCCCGAGGTTTGACGAGCTTGGGTTTGCCGCCGGTCGCCGAATGGATGGCCAGGCTCCCCCGTGGCCTCGTACTGATGACAGGCCCGACCGGGTCTGGGAAAATCTACGACACTGGCATCCATCATCGCTCGCATCAACGAGACACGCTCGCTGCACATCCTCACCATTGAGGATCCTGTCGAGTACGTACACCCCCACGGCCTGTCCGCCGTGACACAGCGTGAGGTCGGCGTCGACAGTCCATCCTTCGAGAGGGCACTGCGCTCAGCTCTCCGTGAGGACCCAGATGTCCTGCTGGTCGGTGAGATGCGCGACCTCGAGTCCATTCAGCTCGCCCTCACACTGGCCGAGACAGGGCACCTCGTCTTCTCGACCCTGCACACCAACGACGCTGCCCAGGCGATCGACCGCATCATCGACGTGTTCCCGGCCTACCGGCAGGAGCAGATCAGGGTCCAGCTGGCCGCCTGCCTCGGCGCCGTCGTGGCCCAGCGGCTCGTGCCGAAGATCGGGGGCGGCATGGTCGCCTCCTTCGAGATTCTCGTGGCGAACAACCCGGTCCGGAACCTCATCCGAGAGGGCAAGACCAACCAGCTCCTGAACGTGATCACGACCAACGCGCAAGAAGGCATGTGCACGATGGAGTCCAGTCTGGTCGACCTCATCCAAGCTGAGGTGGTCACCTACGAGGATGCCTTGGCCGTCTCCGCGCACCCCAAGGAGCTCGATCGTCTGTTGAGCCACCGAGGTGCCATGCTCTCGACGGCGTGAGCGCGGATCAACCGACTCGCCGGGGGCCGAATCTTCCCTATTCAGCTCGTGGCCGGGGTCACGCCATGCCGGGGCGGTTGGCTCGTCGCCTCCGCGAAGCTCCAGGGCACGGTCTTCGCTCCCGAGGATCCAGTCCGAGTGGATGCGTTCATCGAGGTGGTCGACATGCGGCCGGCCTACTCGACCATCGCCCTGAACGCTCCATCGGGGGTTCGAACCAAGCGTCGTGGAGGTCGAACGTGTGACCGTGAGGCTCGTGCGCTCCTTGGCCGACGGGGAGCGTCCATCAAGAGCGCTCCGGTGCAGATCGACACCGGCCGTGAGATCGACCTCTTGCCCGATCATCTCGATGCCATTAGCCGCACACTTCTCCCCCGCTACCAGGAAGTGGCGGCTGAGATGGCACCATTCCGTCAGCGAACCATCTTCGAAGTGCACTCGGACCTCAGCTTCTACCAGCTGAATGGGGACGTTCCGCTGCAATGGTCAAAGCATTCGGAGAAGGGCATGCAGGAGCGAAGGGCCCTGTTGGAGGAGAAGGTCCCGGGCGTGGAAAGGATCCTCGACGCCGAGGTTCCGGGAGCCAGCCCCTCGCACCTCCTCGATGCCGCGGCCTTCCTTTGGACAGCGCGACGGATCTTCGCCCATGCCGGCATCCGGATCCCGAGCCGACCCGGAATGGGACGAGCAGGGACTCAGGATGGAGATGTTTCGCTGATCCCGCGGAAGACGGGTTTGCGGATGCGACCGCGACTCTTCTCAGAACGTGTGGTGGGTGAACGGACGCAGGAGCTCGGGTCCGGCGAATACGGCCACAGCGCAGCCCAGCGCGAGGAACACGCCGTACGGGATCCGATCACTTCGATTCATGCGCTTCGTCGCGATCAACGCGAGCCCGATGACCGCGCCGATCACGTTGGCTGCGAAGAACCCCAGCAACACGTAGCCGACCCCCAGCCACCCGAGCGCAAGATCCCAGGCACCAGAGCAGCCGAACATCGCCGAACCCAGTAGCCGGGGACTGATGAGGTTCAGTGCGAAGAAGACGACGAACCACCCGACAGCGCAGAGCGATCGCGACACGTAGTGGTGCCAATCGCCGGTGGCGGCCGCGGCCATCAGCAGGAGAGCCGCGACCAGAGCCGTCAACGGGTACACGATCTTCTTCGGGAGCAGCATGCGCTCGATGTCGATGCAGGAGAGCGCGAGGAGCCCGGCGAAGAGTGCGAGGTAGGCCGGAAGGTCCCATTGATATCCGAATCGGGCCGCGGTGCCGGCGAAGAGTGCGGCGCACAGGCAACTCGACCAGCGGATACCGAGCCGAGATCGGCGCCTGGCAATCGCGGCATCGCCCACGCAGGAGGAGCCAGGAGACGACCGGGATGTTGTCCCGCTCGCGAATCGGGCGAGCCACAGGACGGGCAGGCCGAGCGTGGGGACACGATGGACTCGCCTCGAGGCACCCGGTAGATCACGACGTTGAGAAACGATCCGACCGCGAGACCGAGCAGGGTACACAGCCCAATCAGCAATCCAAGCATGGCAGGGAGGAAATTAGGAGCCGCACGCCTGAATCATCACGACCCAACGCTAGTGGGTCCCTCCGTGCATCCGTGGGATCGCAACGGAGGTCCTCGGTTCCGTCCATTGGTCTTGCCATAATCCTGTCCGTGGCACCAAGGCCGACCGCCCGCCGATCCGGGTCCTGTCACGGATCAATCTTCGTGATCGGGTAGGAATGGACGACCTGTCCCAGAGCGAGTCGGTAGTCCGGCCTTCCCCGTGGGCATCGCTCGACCAACCGTTGCCCGGATGGGCATGTGTTCTGGGCTGGTGCGTCGCCACCGGGGTCTTCGTTCTCCTCGTTCTCGTCCTCGGCGGTGCGAGCACAGTCGACTCGGTGGAGTCCATGTACTCGACGTGGGCCATCGCTCACGGTCATCTCGCGTGTGCCTTTCCGGCGAGTGCCGTGTACTCCTACACCGCGCCCGGCTATCCACTTGTGTCCGGCGCGATCGCCGCCTTGACCGGGGTCGGATCGAGCGTCCCGTTCCCCTCCACGACCGCGCTCGGCCCACATTGTGCGACGGCTCTTCCGGCCATGTCCGAGTGGTCCATCAAGAGCGGGGCGCTGCCGGCGACGGTCGACATCGGCTACGTCGGGTGGCTCTTCTTGATGGCCGGCGCCGTAGCGTTCCTCCGCGCGGCGGGTCGCGGCCGTTGTCGCTGGGAACCTCTCACGCTGATCGTCCTGGCGTGTCTTCCGCCCGTCTGGGGAGCCATTGAGACCGTGTTCCACCCTCAGGATCTCGTGGCGATGGGCCTGGCGCTCGGTGGCCTCGCCTGCGTGCTCCGCCGCTGGTGGGCGTGGGCCGGCGTCCTGCTTGCCCTGGCGGTGCTGTCGCATCAGTTCGCCCTGCTCGTGGCTGCCCCGATCTTCGTCCTTGCCCCGCGCGACCGTCGACTTCGGTTCTCAGTGGCTGCCCTGGGAACCGCCGCCGTCATCGCACTGCCGCTGATCGCCTTCGGGTCCGGAAAAGTGCTGCGCACCCTCACCTACGGTTCTGGTGACTCCTCCATCACCGGCGGCACCCTGGTGACTGAGCTCCGCCTGCACGGCTGGGTCCTCGCCGGAACGTCACGTGTCCTTCCCATCGTTCTGTCCATGGTGCTCGCCTGGTGGCTGGTGAGGCGGCTCGGTGCAGCGTCAGTCCGCTCCCCCCTCCCCCTTGCCTCGCTGGTCGCACTGTCGCTCAGCCTCCGGCTTGTCTTCGAGGAGAACCTGCGCGACAGCTACTACTTCATGGCTCTCGCCGTCGCGCTGCTCCTTCTCGACGTGGTGTGCGGCCGGATTCGCGGCCCCGTCGTGGCTTGGCTCGCAATCGTCACCCTTGCCCACGACGTCTGGCCTCTCAATATGTTCGGCTCTGTGAGCTGGGGTTTTGGGGCCACGGAACACCTGCCCCAGGTACTGATAGTGCTCGGGATCGTCATCGTCCTCGTCGATGTCGCGCGGGGCGCGGGTGCACTGGTACCGCGTCGCGTCGCTCCTGATCACCGTGGCCGCGTTCGCCACGTGGCCCTTCACCGACGAACCCTTTCGGACGCCGCTTCCCAAGTGGTTCTGGCAGCTTGTGCTCGTCTCAATCGGCATGTGGTTGGCAGCAGGACCGCTGGTCCGCTTCACGCGCGAGAGCCAGGCGCACCTGGCCCGAGATGCCACACCGCCACACGGTGTGATCGGCTCGGTGGATATACCGCACGACGGTCACGTCGGTGCCGGAGTGAATGCGCCAATGGTCGTTCCCGTCGAATCGATAGGGCAGCCGACCCCGTCTTCCGCAGACGTCGCCCTCGGCCATGGGCACGGCCAAGGCTCACGGACATGGTCGAGCTCCCTCGTCCAGGACGTCGATGCTGCCTCGGCGGAGCCGTCGTGGTTCTCCCGACCACTCTCTGGGTGGTGGTGCGCTCTCGGATGGTGCCTCGCGACGGGGGCCTTCATCGGCCTGGTCGTCCTCTTCGGCGGGATATTCGCCGGTGATTCCTTTGAGTCCATCTACTCGACCTGGGCTGTCGCTCATGGGCACGTGTCGTGCATGTACCCGCCGCACCCGAAGGCGATCACGACCTATGCCGCACCCCTCTATCCCCTGCTCTCAGCGGGGGTCGCGGCCATCACGCAGATAGGTCATGGGACCGCATTCCCCTCCGCGGCGGCGTTGGGGGGCCACTGTCAAGCTGCCGTGCACGCCATGACCAAGTGGTCGCTCATAGCAGGGGTGAAGGATGCCACCCTCCGGCTGGGGTTCTTGAGCTGGCTCTACTTGCTGGTCGGCTTGATCTGGTTGCTCCGTGCGTCGGGTCGAGGCCGGTGCGGCTGGGAGCCCACAACTGCGATCCTCGTGGCGTGTCTCCCGCCGGTGTGGTGGTGCATCGAGTTCTTCTTCCATCCCCAGGACCTCGTCGCCATGGGATTCGCGCTCGCAGCGATGGCCTGCGCCCTGCGCAGCCAATGGGTCGCAGCGGGCATCCTCGTCGCGCTCGCCGTGCTCACCCAGCAATTCGCCCTGTTGGTCGCGCTCCCCCTCTTGATCGTCGCCCCTGTCGGCGCGCGGGCCCGATTCGTCGGAGCCGCGTCGGCCACCGGCGTGCTCGTCGTCGGTCCGCTCCTTGCTCTGACATCGGGTTCTGCCGCACGCTTTATCTTCCTGGGCTCGGGGGACGCAGTGGGGCGTGGCGGCACGCTGCTGTGGGAGCTCCAGCTGAACGGGGCACCTCTGGTCGTGCTCTCCCGCATCGTGCCCCTAGCGCTCTCGCTCGTGTTGGCAAGGTTCGTGGCCAAGCGACTCGGTCGAGCGGCGCTCCAGCCGACGGCGCTGATCGCGCTGGTGGCCCTCTCGCTGAGCCTGCGCCTCGTCTTCGAGGAGAACATGTTCGGGTATTACTACATGGCCGTCGCCGTGTGCCTCGTCCTGCTCGATGTCCTGCAGGGTCGCATCCGCGAGTCGCTGATCGCGTGGTTGGCCATGGTCACGATTGCCTACAGCGAGGGAGGCTTGGGGTTCATCATGTGGTGGCGCCAATGGTGGGGCGTGGATGCCAGCCATTGGTTTCCGGCCGTCGTGATGATGATTGCGCTCCTGCTCGTCGTTCGCCGGGTGGTGCAGCACCGGATCGGATGGGATCTCCTCATGTGGGCCGCTCTGGTAGTCGGCGCCCTGATCCTGTGGCCGGTATTGAGCAATCCCCTGCGCCACCAGCCCGTCACCTGGCTCTGGCAGGCGATACTCGTTGGCATTGGCATCGTCTTGGCCGGAGGACCGCTCCGTGACCTCCTACGGCAGCACGCCGAGCAGCCACCCCTCGAGACGGCAGAGCGGACGCCATCGCTCCAGCACTGACCATCCAGGCTGCAGACGCAGGGCACCGGAAAAAGCCCCCGGGCACAAGCCGGCACAACGGACCGACAATTTCCCCCGCGTGGGTCTTTTCGCTCATTCCCATTCGCCATGTGTCGACTTACCATTTGATCAGGGGAAAGGCACTAGCTCCAAAAGGCGCGGCGCCTGAACGAGGGGGGTGTGCGGGAAATGAAGCTCGCGGAGATGTTTTCCGACCAGGACACGCGGACCTTCGAGGAGCGGCGCGCCGAGGTCGTGGCCATCGTGAGCTCGGCGGCCGACTTCGCGGGTGCCGACTACGGGCTGCGCGCCATGTTCCAGCACATGTGCGATGCCCCCGACGAGAAGGAATTCGAAGAGGCCTTCGACACGCTGGCGGCCTCCCTCAGCGAGAACACCACGCGTTACCTGCAGTCCGCCTGACCCCGGCTCGCGTCCTTCTTCGGCCTCGGCAGCGCCGGGCACCTCCCCACCGGTCCCAGACCGACCTGCTCCAGGGGCCGGCCTCCTCCTCAGGTGACGCCGATCACCTGGAAACCACGAGTGATATCAGTCGCCGTACCCGTCGATGTGTGTCGAGTGCCATGCCCACGCCGACGCCAGGATCTCGTCAAGGCCGCGCTGGGCCGTCCACCCCAGGACCTGCTTCGAAACGCGTGGTATCGGCGTAAAGCGCCACGGGGTCTCCGGGTCGGCGGGCGACCAGCTCGTGGGGCACCGGTCGCCCGATGACCCGCTCGGCCGCCCCGAGCACCTCGAGCACCGACGAGCCCACTCCCGTGCCCAGGTTCAACACGGTTGTCTCTCCCCCGCCCTCGAGATACTCCAGCGCCCTCACGTGCGCGTCGGCCAGGTCGAGGACGTGCACGTAGTCGCGGATCGCCGTCCCGTCCGGTGTCGGGTAGTCGGTGCCGAAGACCTCGAGCGGCCCTCGCCGTCCGAATGCCGACTTCATGAGCAGCGGGATCAGGTTGATCGTGACGGTCCAGTCCTCCCCGATCGACCCGTCGGGCCACGCGCCGGCGGCGTTGAAGTAGCGCAGGCTCACCGAGCGCAGTCCCAGGCAGCGGTCGTACCAGCCCAGGACCCGCTCGGTCATGGCCTTGCTCTCCCCGTAGGGGCTCTCGGGATGGATGGGGGCGTCCTCCCCCACCGGCACCCGCTCGGGCGTCCCGTAGACGGCGCAGGTCGAGGAGAAGACGATCCGCCCGACCCCGACCCGCTGCAGCGTCTCGATCAGCGAGGCACTGCCGGCCACGTTGTTACCGAAGTAGCGCTGCGGCTTGAACATCGACTCGCCGGGTGACTTGTAGGCCGCAAAGTGGACCACGGCGTCTATGCCGTAGCGCTCGACCGCATCGGCCACCGCCTTCGGGTCGCCGACGTCGCCTATCACGAACGGGACGTCACCGACGGCGGCCCGGTGCCCGAACTCCATCGAGTCGAACGCCACCACGTCCCGCCCGCGCTCGGCAGGAGGCGCACCGTGTGGGAGCCGATGTAGCCGGCGCCGCCGGTCACGAGGATTGTCATCCGGTAAGTCTGCCCGATTGCCGCCCTGCTGCCGGGACCCTGTCGACCTGCACGATCCTGCGCGGCTTCGGCAACGGCCCGGTCGAACTGGAGGACCGATCGGTGTACTCCATGGCGCTCGTTCTACGAGTACCTGCGCTCCGAGCACACAACACCACCCTCGGGATGAATGTCCCCGGTGTCCAGACGACATACACGAGCCACCTCGGGACGTTCCGCCGCCATCGGGCCGACCAGTATCCCGACCTGACCCTGCTCGCCGTGCAGGCCGTCCACGTGAAGGCGTACATGTTGGCGCTGGCCGCCCGGGACATCGCCCCCGCCATCCGCTCCTCGGCTCTTTTCGCGCTGCGCTCGTTCTGCGAGTACCTGCGCTCCGAGGAGCTCGTACCGCTGAACCCCACCCTCGGGATGAAGGTCCCCGGTGCCCGCAAGCTGCGCACCGAGATCTACACCGACGCCGAAGCCGACCTGGTGCTGGCCTGGGAGGGTGATCAGCCAGGTAAGCGCGGGCGGGTGGGCTTCGCCGTCCTGGCCATGCTGCGCTGGACGGGGCTGCGCCGCAACGAGGTGTCCATGCTGCACCTGGATCAGGTGGACCTCGACGCCCGGCGCATCTCGGTCGTCGGCAAGGGGACAAGGCCCGCATCGTGCCCATCGCTCCCCCGCTCGTTCCGATCCTCGACGACTATTTGACCAACCTGCGCCCGGCCAGCCCAAGTCCGCCTTTTTCCTCGTCAACCCCAGCTCACAGAGCGGCGGGGCGAACACGGGCCGGTTCGGCCCGATGTCGGTGTCGAAGTTGGTCAAGGCTGCTGGGACCGGGCCGGCGCCGGCATCTCGGGACGCCATTTCCCCCACCGCTGGCGCCACTCCTATGCCACGAGTCTGCTGCGCCGCGGCGCCGACATCCACGTCGTCCAGCGCCTCCTCGGGCATTCCAACATCGCCACCACGACGCGGTACCTCCACCTCTCCGACGCCGACCTCGCCGACGCCGTGGAAAAGGCGTTCCCCGCCGAGTGAGCTACTCGCCCAGTCGCATCTCGGGGTAGGTGTCGAGGAGCAGCTCGACTGCAGCCAGGTAGGCCCGGTCCGCCTCGGTGAGGACGGTGTGCTTCTCCACCTCGTCGCTCATGAGCGGCTCGCCAGTTCCAGCTCCTCGGTCTCCTCGGGGGCGTGGGCCGCGACGAAGGCTCGGTGAGGTCGAACCAGTCGGCCCAGTCCTCGGCCACCGCGGCCGGGGTGATGGAGCCCTCCAGGAGGGCGCTGGCGTAGTAGCGCAGCCGCTTGACCACCTCGGGCCGCAGTTCGTCGTCCTCGTCGAGGTAGTCGAGGAGGCGCTCGTCGATGGAGTCGAGATAGACGACGAGGAACTCGCTCACGGCTCCAATTTGCTCGACGCGAAAGCGAGACACCTTGGGATCCTTCGGTGCTGCGGGTCGCTATGTGTGACTTATGGTCCAGCTGCCGCTGATCGTGCTCGGCGTACCGCCAGTTGATCTAGAGGTCTGAATGTTGATCGTGTCGCCGCTGGCGAATGACACCGGACCCGCACTGCTGCAGGTGGTCACATCACTTGCGATCGTGCAGTCAGGTCCGGTTGCTGCGCCATTCTTCATCACGGTAACCGTCAGCGTCGCTGAACTTCCGCCGGAACTCGCCGTACCCGCAAGTAACCAGAGGTTCGTCAGTGTGGAGCCGGCGGTGATGTGCACGTGTTGGCATTATTCGAAGTGCTCATGTTCGCAGAGGCGGTGCCGTTACCGTACAGCGATGCCCCGAAGCCTGGGAACACCTGCGTGCCATTGCTATTACCGGAGAACTGGCCTCCACGGTGACGGTGACGATTGCCGACGTCGTTGAGTTCCCGGCGACATCGGTGGTGATCACGCGGAGGTCGTAGCTGCCGGTGTCAGGGACGCCGTATTCCAGCTGACGGTGTACGGCGAGGACGTGGCGGTGCCAATCGCCGTCCACGAGTTGGCGTCGTGTGCGGAGTACTGGAACTCAGCAGAGGCGACGCCCAGCGCCGTCTGCCGAGTTGGACGTAACTGTGACCGCACTTCCCGAGACATGTCGGTTCGCGGCCGGTGCGGTGATTGACCCGTCGGAGCGACGGTGTCATCTTCAGCGGCGACGTGGTGTTCGTCGCCTCGGTGTTCCCGGCGGTATCAACCGACCAGTAGCTGATCGTCTGCGCCGAGCCGTCTGGGATGGTCACGGCGCTGCCCGGGTACACGGTCTCAGTGCCACCGTCGATCTGTAGTAGGTCGTGGCGACCCCGGAGCCTACGGTATCGGTGGCGAAAGCGTGAAGGTCGGGCTCGTGCCCTTGTACCAGCCGGCTGCCGTTGGGTGAACTTGGGCTAGGGGTGATCGAGGTCGTCGGGCTTGGCACAGCGTCCACCTTGACGATGCTCGACGGAGGGGACGGTGCCCAGGTTGCCGACGTTGTCGGAGGACCACGTAACGGAACTCGTCGCAGGTACCCGAAGCGACGCTGGTGTCGTTGTAGGGCGAGGTGACCCCGGCCGAGCCGACGTTGGAGTAGGTCCCAAAGCCCCCGCAGCTCCCGTTCGTCAGCGTGGCCGACGCCCGCATGAGCTGACCAGTCGATGCATTGACTTCCTTGATCTGCCGGTGTTGTCCGTGGCACTGAGGCTGACCGACACCGAGGCCGGTCGTCACGTAGCCGTTGGTGTAGGTGACTGTACCGGTTGGGGCTGTGTTGTCAGCCTGTGATGCTGTAGTCGAGCGTCGTCTAGTTCCCGGCGTTGCTGGCCACGCTGGCTGTCTGGTCAACCATACCCGGACTCGCCGTCTCGGTGTAGGTGACACTGGCCGTCGTGGCGGTCGTCGTCACCGTGCCCTTGTTCCAGTTGGTGATGGTCGGGAAGTTCACCGTGGTGGCGTTAACGCCCGAGACGGACTCAGTCGCCGGTCAGGGTGAAGCTGCTGCCGGTTGTGCCGCCGGGACGTAGATGTGGCCAAGCCATCGGTGTAGACGTCAAGTCCCGCCTTCGTAATGGCGAAGGTCGGAGAGCCGGTGAGCGACCTCAACTCGCTGCCCAGATGGACCAGATGGTGCCGGGGTTGCCGTTAACAAAGGAGACCACATACTCGCCATTGTAACAGTGCCCCGACGAGCAGGCGTCGCTGTAGGGCGAGCTGAGACCGGTTGAGCCGACCTGCGAGTAGGAGCCGAATGATCCGCGAGGCGCCATTGGACAACGTGGCAGATGCCCCCACGAGCTGACCGCCAGCGGTGCTGACTCCCGAGCCACCGGTGTTGTCGGTGGCGCCGAACGTCACCGACGTCGAGTTTGAGTAGGCGGGCAGCGTCACGCTGCCCGTCGGGGCGGTCGAGTCGAGGGTAGACGAGCCGTTTGTTCGAGTAGGTCTAGGTGTTGTTGAGGTTGTCCTTGGCGCCCCCTCGTACTGGGTAGTTGACCGCACCGTCGCTCTGGCTAGCATTGGAGGTGAGCATAGTGCTCCGGTAGTTGCATTTGCCTTTACCTGGGGCCGTGCAGGACCCTATGGTCAGGGCAATTGCGGTGTCGCCGGTCGTCAATGTCGGCCACGTTGGCGGTCACGCTCTGGATCCCGTGCCGGAGTTATCCGTCACGTTGGCGTAGACGTAGTAGCCGGTGTTCATCCATATGCAACCGTTCACCGAGGGACGCGACGTCGGTCCGATTACGGTCGCAACGGTCGGAGCGGTGCCCTTGTACGAGAAGCTGACCGCGGTGCTCGTGCCGATGTTGCCGAAGTTGTCGGTTGCCGGCGCTCTCACCGAAGTAGTCGTGCCCAGTGGTGAGATTGGCTCGACCAGACGGCGTAATTCCTAGACGTTCCGCCGCTGGCAGCGTTGTAGACCGGGCTCAACTGCCACGAGGACCCGTTCCAGTATGTGGTGTTCGACGTGTCCTCGATCGGGACCGCCGCATTGGAGATAGAGGACCCCGGCCCGTCGTTGGAAGTAGCGGTGCCCGCGATTGCTCCTGACCCAAGTTGGCCCAGAGGACGTCCCGGTCACTGGTAGGTGACGGCAACGCTCGGCGTGATGCTTGCTCACCGTGACGGGAATCGATGTGCTCGGGCCATGGCGTTGGTCACATTGTCGGTACCCGTCGCTACGACCACGTAGTCGCCGTTGGTCGGCTGGCCGCTCCAGGTGACTGAGTAGGGCGAAGTGCTGGTGGACGTGCCGATCAGGGTCCTAGGCGTGCTCGACGTGCAGGTCAAGGTAGCGAAGTTCGAAGAGGGGCAGTAGAAGTAGCTGGATCAAGGAAAAACCTGACCGGGCATCGGTGGCAGCGTCGGTGAAGAGTGGTGCCGTCGCGCACCAGGACGTTCATCTACCGTCTCGACGGCCGGCGGGCACGCGCTCCGCGGCGGCACCGTCGTTGGCGTCTGACGGTGATGCTGCCACGACGTAGACGCCGCTTGGCGTTTGGGGAAAAGCCGGCGGATGAGGCGTAGGTCCCGTTGCCCGCCGGGGCGGCGGTGCCCACGGTCGTCCCCCAGAGGCACAGTTCGTCGGAGCTGACGACGGGGGACCAAGACGGTGAAGGTGATGGTGTTGGTGTCGTTGGTGCCGAGGAGCCGCTCAAGGTGGCCGCGACGAGCTGCGGGGGATCGCGGCGGCGACATTGGCGCGGGAAACGGGGGCCGCGACGTCAGCGTCGGTGATGCCGGGCAGCCACCGTCAGGCATTCCCGAGCGACAAGGTGATGCCGCGCACTGTCGTCGCCGTCGCTGCCATACGACGTGTACGACGAGTAATCCCGCTGGCGCTCGGGGCGGACCCGGCGCCCGGGTGGTAGGCGTTGTTGCCCGACACCGTCGCTGTCCTGACTGTCGTCCCCCTGAGGTGCAAGACCAGGGCTCGCCGCCGGGGCCGAAGACAGTGAAGGTGATTGATCCGGTCGGGCCAGAACCAGACGCTAGGGTGGCCGAGATGGGACTGGCGGTGATGGCGTCCGTTGCTCGCCGTGGCTGTCCTGTAGCGGTGAGAGTGGGGCTGCTCAAGGAGACGTTAAGGCGAGGTTAAGACTACCCGGGCAGCCGACGGACCACTCCGCTCGAACGACCCGATCCCGCCGTTCCGTCCCAGTCCCCGTAGCAGTGCAGGTGGACGAGGCACTCGCGGCTGCTGGATGAAAGATGTGGCACGAAGTGACGAGTGCTCGACAGCATCAGCCCAGCCCCCCCGCCCGCCGCTCCACCTGCCGAGCCCGTGGCGTCCTGCACCTCCATCACCGCCGCCGGTCACCGACGGCGAGCTCGCCGTCCAGCCCCGGCCTCCACCATCACCGCTGCTCGAGGCGCTTTCGCCAGAGACGTTCTGGCTGCCGCCGGCCCCACCGGTAGTCGCCGACCCATTCGCCCCGTTACCCGCGCGGCGTCGTTGAGCGGCTGCGCCCCCGTTCCACCATTCGGGCTTCGGCCACGACCAACACCGGCACCGACGCCGTTTCCTCCGCCGCCGCCTCCGCTGGCACCGGGGTCGTAGACACCACCACCCCGCTCGTCGTGAAGTGTCACAGGCGCTACCCCGGCGAACCCGGTCTCGGCGGCACCCCACCACCGCCACCTGCGCCGCCTCCAGCCAGGCGACCAGGGTGTCGCCGCTCCCGCAGTCCGCACTACC
Source organism: uncultured Acidimicrobiaceae bacterium (assembly GCA_963730395.1). GTDB lineage: Bacteria > Actinomycetota > Acidimicrobiia > Acidimicrobiales > RAAP-2 > Bog-473. The sequence continues at coordinate 69,195 of CAVSSK010000023.1, forward strand.
ACGGAGGAAGGCTGGAGAAGACCACCGGGCGGCACCCCTCCCGCCACCGGAACCTGCAAAGGCCCGGTCGTCGGAGTCCGACCGCCGCTCCCACCAGCCGACGCCATTCGCCAAGCCGGGTCCGGCGTCGCCGGCGCTCCGCCGGACCCGCTGGACGACGAACCGTGGTCCGCCTGCCCCGCCGCAGCCCAGCAGGTTCAGACGGTTTCTCCCGTCAATGAAGCCGGGAGCTGAGGCCGATTTCCGCTTGTACACTCCTGGCCTCCGCCCGAGCCGTCGCCGCACCCGCCACCACTCCGCCGCCGCCGTAGAGAGTGGACGTAAACGCCGTCGTGAGCAGGCACGCTGGCGGAGTTCGACTGGCCACAGCCCAGGTGCACCTTCATGTTCCACGTCGGATTGACTGTGGCGGCGGATGCAGGAGCGGGGCGAGGGCAGGCGCGGCCACAATGAGAACGCCCGAGAGCAGCGAGCCAGCCGCCGAAAGCGTGACGAATCGAACGTCTCGCCGCGGCTTCTGCGAACGATGCATGTGACCGCGGGGACAATGGATCTGACAGGTTGTATCACCATTGTCCGTTCACGCTCGGGTCGACATGCTCGGCGCCTTATGGTAAACACCGATCGGGTGGTCGGAGACGTCCCAACGTTGGATAGGGAGTCGCCTGCGACTGCCATGATGTAATAGTCGCCGTCATCGGTCGGGACGGATCATGGATCGTCGAGTTAACCAACCAGCGTTCCCCCATGTCGTTGCATCATGAGGTTCCGTCAGCGCTGGTACAGCTCGAATTGTCGTAGAGAAGTAGGAGGAGACGATGAATGTCCCCGAAACCGGAGTGACCGAATCGGTCAAGTTGACGGTCTCGGCGTTGATCCAGTAGCATACCGGAGCCCGTGTAGTGTGTCGTCGCGCTCGGCACGGGGGGCGGGATCGGGCCCGCGGTGGTGTAGGTGAAGGAAGACATCGTCGTCGCCGAGATGGCGGAGGAATTCGCGGCCTGCGCGGTGACGTGGTAGGTGTTCACGAAGTTCAGGTCACCGATGGGCAGACTCAGAGTCCAGTTGCTCATGGTGCCGCCCGTAGACGTAGTTGGGACAGGCCGTTGTCCAGTGATTGCCTGACCCTGACCAACATGATCCGCTCCCCTGCTGGATGGAGACCTTCACGCTAGAGATCGTTTTCCCGTGGCGGGCGAGGAGGTCCCGCTCATCGAGCCGCTCCAGTCGGCCCCGAGGTCGAGCCATTGCTCGGCGTCGTGATGTTGACTGCCATCGTCGTGAACGACGTCGTGCCCGCCGACGACTGCCAGACCGAGTCGGCGGTGACCGAATAGTTGTAGGCTAGTCGCCGGTGCGCAGGCCGCTGTCCTGCAGAGGTCCGAGGCGCTGGTGTCGCCGAGCTGGCTCGAGCCCGTCGCGGTGCAGACGTCACAGAGCTGGACCGTCCCCGGACCACGTACTCGGTGCCGGTAGGCTGACGGTCCCGTGGTCCAGCCGACGTTCACCGAGGTCGCAGATGCCTCGGTTGCGGTGCCGACTTCGGCGGGGACGAGGCTCGTGGCCGACGCCGCCGCCGGGTGGGAGCTGTCGGTCGTCTGCCAGTAGGCGAACGCCAGGCCGGCCAGAGCGCCGAGAGCCGACGACGTCGCAAGCACGCCCGAAAGCGGACGAGAGCGAGACCTTCACCGGGAGGCGGTGTGGGCGGGATCGAGCTGCTCATGGCTTCCCCACCGTGATCGTGACGGGAATGGAGAACGTGGCCCCCTGGCAACTGTTTGACGACGAGGAGCCCATCGAGACCGCGCCAGACAGATGGATCTGATAGTTGGTGGCGCTGGCAGGGATGGTCATTGTGAGCCCGGTCTGGTCCGTAAAGGTCACGCCGGTCGTGGTGCAGCCCGAATGACCGCCATCGTGGGTGATCGTGCCGTTGCCGGTGACGCTGACGAGCGTGACCGCGTAGGCGTTCGGGTTGTTCACCTCGAGGCTCACGTCTCCGTTTCCGCCGGGGTAGAGCGGTGTCGAGGCGTCCCGGCCGTGGCGCTGAGCGTGACGGTGCTCATCGTCCCGGTCGGTGGCCGCGCCCGTGCCCGATCCCGTAGAGGTGAAGTAGGCCCACGCCGCACCCCCGACGGCGAGGACGCCGACGACGGCAAGGACGGCGACGACGCGGCGCTTGGTGCTCATGGTCCGGGCGTGCCTCATGGCGTCACCACCGTGCAGTTGGTGATGGTGTCGTGGTAGTAGGCCGCCGCGGTCCCGTGCCAGGAGGAGGGCGGCTTGGGCAGGTGGCAGACGTTGGTGTGGTGCGCCTGTCCGCTGTAGGAGTTGTAGGTGCCCGAGCCGAGGTAGATGGTCTCGTTGCCGGCCCCGCCGTCGATGTCGTCGTGCGAGCCGGCAATCGTCACGGTGTCGGTCCCGCTTCCGAGGTGGATTCCGTTGTACGAGCCCGTGCCGACGCTGACCGTGTCGTTCCCGTTGCCCACCATGACCTGGCCGTCCGAGCCGTTGCCGACGCTCACGGTGTCCGAACCGTTCCCGAGGATGACGTTGTCCTTGAGCCGTTGCCAAGCGTCACCGAGTCGGTGCCGTTCCCCGCCCACACGCCATCGGAACCATTGCCGAGGCTCACCTTGTCGTTGCCGTTGCCGAGGAGCACGCTGTTGGAGCCGTTGCCGGCGGAGATCCCGTCGTTGCCGTTCCCGTCGGTGATGAAGTTGTTCCCGTCACCGGCGTCGATGCAGTCGTTGCCGTTGAAGCCGTTGATCCAGTAGCCCCCACCGAAGGCGTAGAGGAAGTCGCTGCCGTTGGTCCCGTTGAGGAAGGGGAAGACCGGGTTGCCGAAGAGGTAGTTGCCGTAGCCACCACTGGCGCAGACGCTCGGGACGGCCGATGACCAGCTGGGCCACGACGTTGGACGTCGAGCCCAAGTAGTTGCCCGTGGCCCCGTAGATCGCCTCGACGTAGGTGGTGCCCACCGGCAGGGCCGAGGTCGAGTAGGTGGCCTTGCCGCCCGAGAGCGTCTCGGTCCCGAGCGAGGTCTTGGTCGAGCAGCTGTTGGTGGTGCAGCGGTAGAAGGTCACGGTGCCGCCGGGCGTGCCCGAAGAGGACGAGACGGTGTCGGTGAAGCTGACCGAGGTGCCCGGGACCGACGGGTTGGGCGAGCTGGTGAGGACCGAGGTGGTGCCGAGCGCGTTGACCACCTGGGCCACGATGTTCGACGTCGAGCCCTGGTAGGTCCCCGAGCCGCCGTAGATCGGCCTCGACGTAGGTGGTGCCCACCGGCAGGCTCGAGGTCGAGTACGTGGCCTTGCCCGAGTTGAGCGTCACGGCCGGGCCGAAGGCGCTCTTGGAGCTGCAGTTCGAAGATGAGCCGCAGTTGTAGAAGGTGACCGTGCCGGTCGGCGTGCCCGAGGAGCCCGAGACGGTGTCGGTGAAGGTGACCGACTGGCCGAAGTTCGACGGGTTGGGCGACGAGGTGAGGTGCGAGGTGCTCCCGTGCGTCGTCGCAGAGTTGACCACCTGGGCCACCACGTTGGAGGTCGAAGCGGTGAAGTTGGTGCCCGAAGCCGGGTAGACGGCCTCCACGTAGGTGGTGCCGGTCGAGAAGCGACGTGGTGCTGAAGGTGGCCACGCCGCCCGCCCCGATGGTCCCGCTGCCGAGCAGGTTGGTGCTGCTGTAGGCGCACTGGGCCGAGGTCGGGCAGCTGTAGAAGCTCACCGTGCCGCTCGGCAGGCTGGCGTCGGTGCTCGGGTTGCCGCGGTGACGGTGGCCGTGAAGGTGACCGACTGGCCCGAGTTCGACGGGTTGGGTGCCGAGGTGAGGACCGTGACGCCGTCGAGTCGGTGTACTGGGCGCTGCCGGTGTAGACGAAGTGGTACTGAAAGTTCTCGCACGCGGTCTGGTCGGGGCTGCCGTCGTCCTTCAGCTCAATCGGCACGCCGGGAAGGTTGGTCGTGGCGCTGGCCCCAACGGTCGTCGAACCCGCAGAACGTGGGCAACGTGAAGTTGGTCGGCGGCGCACACTGTGGGAGGGAGCCGGGTAGCTCGTGTCGAGTGCGGTCGTGATGCTCTGGACGGTGATGGGGACGTTCAGCAGGTTCTGGACCGTGAAGACCGCACAATCGGCGGCGTTGGGGTAGAGCGAGACCGTCGCACCGCTGCAGGATGAGGCGTAAATGTTGCTGGTGATCGTGAAGCTCGATCCGCCAGAAGTCAGGTCGAAGCCGGGGTGCGCCGGTGAGGCGGAACGGGGGCCGAGCACGGGCAGAGGAGACGCCGAAGGTCAGAGGCCGCGACGACGAGCGCGATGGCACCAGATGCCATCACCGACTTCGTCCTCTTGAACCGCTCTGGCTTCATCTACTCCTCAATGCTTTCACTGTGATGGGCAAGCCCACCGAGGGACCTCAGGTTCCGCTCCCTGCTGTCCCTCGCTGGCCTCACCCGGTGGTTGGCCGGGCCACGGAGGATCCGTGACCCGGCCTTCCGACCGAGTTGTGTTCCGAAGGAGCTGAATTAGCCCAGCTGCAGATCGTTTGATTAGCTAGCAACGGCGTGAACGTAACCGTCACACTCTGGCAGCCGTCCTGGTTGCCGGTGTCGTCACCTGGAGTGGTGTCCGACCTGTCAACCATTTGGATGGTGATGCTGCCTGCGTAGCTGTCACCGCGTGTTCCATGCGGAGTCAGCTCAGTGTTGATACTGACGCCGTGTAAGAGCTTCCGGCAGCTGCACTGTTGAGGCTGAAGTCAGCCTTAGTGCACTGTGGATTGCGTGTTCGGAGTTGCCGGCAAGCTGAACGCCGACAAATCGCTGTTCGCCACAGTGAAGACGACTTGGTGCAGAAACTCGGTACCGAGTCGTTATTCTTCACCGTTAGTCCGATGGACTGCGTCGGACCGCCCGGCGTCAACGTGCTTGTCGCGACGTTGTCCACCGACACGCTCCAGTTCGTCGAAGTGCCAGCGGTGCCGGAGCCGTCCCGGTACCACCGCTCGTGAAGTACGCGGACGCCGCACCCGCAGCACCGAGGGCGAGCCCCGCAGCGAGGCCGATGGCCGCCACCTTCTTGTTCATGAATCGCTTCATATGCATTTGTTTGTGCTCCTTGGGTTGAGTTGATTGCTGGATCTGGGCGCAGGTTTCGCCACTCGCTCCCCACAGGCCCGGCGACCAAACTCGGCCTGTGGATCAACACGTCGCCCAAGGAACCGAGAACCGGCGGTTCTCGGGTGCTGCAAAGGAGCAACGTCGCTCCCCGTTGATGCGGCCAGACGGGGCGGGAGTGCCCCGCCTGCCAAAACCGCAACACCTCTGCTGCTCTTGATGCCAAGGACCGTTGCCGGTCCCTCCTGCTGCGGCCAGGCGGGGCGGGTCTGCCCCGCCTGCACGAGCCGCAACACCTGTACGTCGAAAGCAGCCATCAGGCCGCTGCCTTCGCTCGAAAGAGACGACGCTTCTTCGGCTCGCTGTATGCGGGCTCCATTGCCCACGGGTGTGGGGGCAGGAGCCAGAGCACACCAAGGCCGAAGAGCAAACCGACCACCAGTGGCTCATGGAGCGCACGGAAGGTGTCGAAGCGACGATCGGGGGAGAGGAGGTGGAGGATCGCCGTGGAGGCGAGCAGCGAGCCGAGTGCCACCGCCGACACGAAGACGAGACTCACGATGGCCAGTGCGGTGCTGGCCAAGACGCCCATCCGCTCCTCGGGCGTCTGCGGGGCGGGTCGGTGCGCGGTGCGATACCTGCCGGAGCGGTGTGTGAGTGAGGCACTTCCCCTTTCGAGGGGTGATGCTGCACCTGTCCGATCTAGATCGCGCGGAGCGCTGGCTCGAGAACCACGGATTTCGGGGCGGCTGAGCCGAACGCGGGCAGCATCGAGCGACGACGCGTCATAGAACGCTGAATCGCCAAAGGGCCTCGCCATCTGTTGACCGCCTCCGCCTGAGACAACTGAGTGGTCGCCAAACCACTCGGTTCGCCAATGGGCAGAAGGAAAACATGCGCAGCGAAACGCGTCAATGCTTTTGCACCGCGCGAGCAACTCGACCGAACCCGTTTTTCGGGTGCAAGTTGGCCGACCAGGCATCGTTTTCCCTGGTCCTCTCGTTGTGGCGCAACGAGTTCACCGTGTTGTCACCAAGTGGAGGCCAAGAAAGGTTGTGACTCGGTTGTGCGAAGCCGCCTCAAGTTCTTTTGCTCTTCGCCCGATTGGCTCGACCTTGTGTTGAACTGATTCGAGCCCGATCGCGCGTTTGGTATCGGCACAGCCGGCCTGACTTCTTGCACCCACGGACAAACTGATGTGCACGCCGCACCAGTGCCCCTTGGATTCGAACAAGGCAGGCCACCGGTGGCACCGACGTGCCTTCTCGTTGATGCCTCAGGCCTCGTCCAACCTGGCCTCCGTGGATGGCATCACGCCGATGCTCAACCCTGCGAGGATGTGGAAGTGGGATCGGATGACGACCATGAGCCGCCCGAGGACGCGTCAAACGGAGCGACGAGAGAGGGCGACGACGCTGCCGGCTTCGAACGCTGGCGCAAGGAGTCGGCGCTCGGTGCGGTCGGGACTGGTATCGCCCGGGGCCTCCACGCGGTCTTCGCGCCACCCGTGGACGAGGTGGTCATCGTGGCGGCGGTGCCGGGCGACCCGCCCGACGCCGATCAGCGTGTGCGGGTGATCCTCGACCCCGATGATCCGACGAAGTCGGTCGCCATCATGCCGGAACCACCGCCCGCCGCACCCACGGACTGACCGCACCGACGTCACCGCAACGCCGGCCGAATCGCCCAGGTTCCCCGTGGCGTGGCGGAGCGGGAGCGGCGCCGCCCCGGCGCTCTCGATTCCCCGGCAGTCGAGGGTGACCCGCCGAACCCTCACGTTCATTGACAGATTGAGGCCTAGGACTTAGCATCCGAGGAATCGGACAGCATGTCCGATTCATCGGAGGAGTTGTCCAATCATGAGCACCCTGGCGGGCGTGACCCCTGTCGACCTCTCGGATTCCCGGTCCTACGTGGCGGGGGTCCCGCACGCCTGGCTGGCCCATCTGCGGCGCCACGACCCCGTGCACTGGCAGGACGAGCCCGGCGGCCCCGGCTTCTGGGCCGTGACCAAGTACGCCGACTGCGTCACCGTCAACCGCGACTGGGAGCACTTCAGCTCCGCCGCCCAGGGGACCATGCCCTTCGAGCTCGGTGCCGAGGAGGTCGCCCAGCAGAGCCTGATGATGGTGAACATGGACCCCCCGCTCCACACCCGCTACCGGCGGCTGGTGAACAAGGGGTTCACGCCACGCACGGTGCGCGACCTCGAGGAGAGCATCCATCGCTCCACCGACGACATCATCGACGGGGTCATCGAACGGGGCCAGGCGGACTTCGTCACCCAGATCTCGGCCGAGCTGCCGCTCCGGGTCATTGCCGAGCTGCTCGGCGTGCCCCCCGAGGACCGCCACAAGATGTTCGAGTGGTCCAACAACATGGTGGGGAACGAGGACCCCGAGTACCAGGTTCAGGCAGAGGCTGCGTTGAACGCCGCCATGGAGCTCTACGCCTACGCCGCCGAGCTCTTCGGCAAGAAGCGCATCGACCGCGACGCCGACCTGATGAGCGTCCTGACCAACGTCGAGGTCGAGGGTGAGCGGCTCAGCGACCTGGAGCTCGAGCTGTTCTTCCTCCTGCTCACCGTCGCCGGCAACGAGACGACGCGCAACCTGATGTCGGGGGCCATGCACGCCTTCTTCCAGCACCCCGAGCAGTGGCAGCGCCTGGTGGACGACCGCAGCCTCCTGCCCGGAGCGGTCGAGGAGATGCTGCGCTTCGTGACGCCGGTCATGAACTTCCGCCGCACGGCCATGGCCGACCTCGAGCTCAGCGGGACTGAGATCGCCTCCGGGGACAAGGTCGTCTTCTTCCACGCCTCGGCCAACCGGGACGAAGAGGTCTTCGACGACCCCGACAGCCTTCGACATCGCCCGCGACCCCAACCCGCACATCGCCTTCGGCGGCGGTGGCCCCCACTTCTGCCTCGGGGCCAACCTGGCCCGCATGGAGATCCGGGTCATGTTCGAGCACCTGCTCGACCGCATGCCCGACATCCGACAGGACGGCGACATGCAGCGCCTACAGTCCCAGTTCATCAATGGCGTCAAGCACCTCCCCGTGGCCTTCACCCCGTCCGCCCGCCTGGGCTCCTGAGCGAGCGCTGCTGAGGGGCTGAGCGAACCGTGCCGCGCCGCGCGCCCGATGCGCTGAAGGACGTCATCCGCGACTTCCGCCGCGACCAGATCATGGACACGGCCCGCCGGCTCTTCGGCGAGCGCGGCACCACCGACGTCTCCATGGACGAGATCGCCGCCGAGGCCGGCGTGGCCCGCTCGACGGTCTACGTCTACTTCTCCAACCGGGACGACCTCCTGCGGGCCTGCGTGCAGTCGATGTACGACCGCATGACCGAGACCATCGCGCTGATCGTCTCCGACGACGCGTCGCCGGCGGAGCGGCTGCGGGGCCTGATCCTCGGCCTGCTGGAGCGCATCGACGAGAGCCCCGCCTTCTTCCGGCTGGCCATGGCGACCCAGGCGACCCCGGGCGAGGGCTCGGCGGCCGTGGGCGGCGCGCTCGATGATGATCGGGCTCGACATGATCCGTGTGCTCGAGGAGCTCGTGGTCGCCGCCCGGGCGGCAGGGGACTTCCGGCCCGACCTCGACCCCGACCGGGCCGTGGTGCTCGTCGGGCAGCAGATCTACGGCGCACTCTCGGTCCGGGCGGGCGAGCCGGACCCGGTCCCGGCGGCGCAGGCCGCCGACGAGATCTGCGACTTCGTCCGTCGCGGGCTGGGGGGATGACATGAAGTTCGACCTGTGGCTGCCGACGGCCAGCCCGATGACGACCCCCGAGCTGCTCGACGCCGTGGCCGAGGGCGCCGAGGCGCGCGGCATCGGCACCATCTGGGTCGGCGAGCACGTGGTGCTCTTCGAGGACTACGCCAGCAGCTATCCCTACGCCGAGGACGGGCGCATCCCGGCGCCGCCGGGCAGCGGGCTGCTCGAGCCGCTGGTCACGCTTGACCTACCTGGCGGCCCGGACCACCACGGTCCGCCTCGGCACCGCCATGCTGCTCCTCCCCCAGCGCAACCCCGTCTACGTGGCCAAGGAGGTCTCCTCGCTGGACTGGCTCTCGGGCGGCCGGGTCGACCTGGGCGTCGGCGTCGGGTGGCTGAAGGAGGAGTTCGACGCGCTCAACGTGCCGTGGGAGCAGCCGGGGCCGGCGCACCGACGAGTACCTCGAGGTCCTGCGCACCCTGTGGGTCGACGACCCGTCGGCGTTCCACGGCGAGACCTACGACCTGGCGCCCTGCGAGATGTTCCCCAAGCCCGTCCAGCAGCCCCATCCGCCGATCCACATCGGCGGCGAGACCCCCGCCGCGCTGCGGCGGGCGGCCCGGGTCGGGCAGGGCTGGCACACCTTCAACCGCTCGCCCCAGGAGCTGGCGGCCGGGCTGGCCGAGCTCGACGGGCACCTCGAGGAGGCAGGCCGCACGACGCACCGACCTGCGCATCACGGTGTGCCCCTACTTCCAGGAGCTGACGCCCGACGCCGTCGGGCAGTACGCGGAGGCGGGCGCGGACGCCGTGGCCGCCCTGTTCTTCGCGTTCACCCCCGAGGACGTGGCGCGGGCGTTCGACGACCTGGAGGCCTGCCGGGAGGCGGCGGCACGATCCTGAACTCGGGGCGCACCTGAGGCGCGGGGCGGACAGCGTGATCCCTCGGCCAACGCGAGGTGCGCTGCATGCTCGGGGCGGAACACGCCCGCTACCTCGCGCCGCCCGAAGGCTTGGCAAGTCGACCGTAAGCCCACACCCGCCGTTCCCGAATCGTCCGAAGGAATGAACTGCCATACCCCGTTTCATCCTTGGGGATGAGCACCGGCCCGGCCCCCGGGATCGAGAGTGGAGGGATGCGGCCGGGGCGGTTCCCGAAAGGAGACCCAGCTCAGGGGGCACTACGATGGTCCCCTCGCCTGGGAACGAAGGATCCGATGGCCCCCAGCACACGTCACCTCTACCCCCAGTGGCTGCGGCCGGGGAGCGCACCGGAAGCCACACCCGTCGTGGCCACGCCGGGCCGGGAGCTCGACGGGGCATGGCGGGTCTGGGAGCGGATGCGGGCCTTCGACCGCCGCTACGCCACCTGGGTCGACGTCGTGATCGCCGTCGTGCTGTTCGTGCTGTGCTCGGGCTGGTTCATCGACGCCGGCGGCAGCTCCCCCAACCTGTGGCTGGTGGCCGCCCTGATCGCCCCGCTGGTCCTCCGGCGCCGGGCGCCCATGGCCGTCTTCCTCCTCATTGCGCTGATCGCGTTCGTCCAGTGGCTCGTGACGGGGCCGGTGCTGGCCGACGCGGCCCTCCTCGTCGCCATCTACACGGTCGCCATGGAGTCGGAATGGGTGCTGGTCGTCACGGCGTGGCTCATCCTCGAGGCCGGTGTCGTGATGGCCACGGTGCGCTGGAAGCCAACGGGGAGCGACTTCAAGTCCTTCGTCTTCCTGACCGGCATGGTCTTCGCCGCCCTCTTGGCCGGTGTCGTCGTGCGCGCGCTGCGCGGCCAGCTCGACTGGCTGGCCGAGCGGGCCGTCCGTCTGGAGCTCGAGCGCGACCAGCAGGCGTCGCTGGCAGCGGCGGCAGAGCGGGCCCGCATCGCACGGGAGATGCACGACGTGGTCTCGCACAACATCCAGGTGATGGTCACCCTCGCCGACGCCGCCGCCGCGGCACAGGCATCGGATCCGGGGCGGGCCGCGGAGGCGATGCACGAGGTATCGAGCACCGGGCGCCAGGCGATGACCGACATGCGGCGCATGCTCGGGGTGCTGCGCGACGGCCCGGGGGGTGCCGGTGGCGGAGGCACTGGTCGTGCGAACGGGAGCGAGCGTCCCCCGCTGTCGCCCCAGCCGGGGCTGGACGACCTCGACGCGCTGGTGGAGCGGATCCGGAACACGGGCCTCGACGTCTCGGTCGAGCGTTCCGGTCGGCCCTTCGTCGTGACGAGCGCGGCGGGCCTCACCGTCTACCGCATCGTGCAGGAGGCGCTGACCAATGCCCTCAAGCACGCGCACGATCCCGCGTCGGTGGAGGTGCGGTTGGAGTTCAGCGACCCCGACATCTCGGTGCGGGTGACCGACGACGGGTGCACGGACGTTCCGGTGCCGGTGCCCGGAGCCGGCAACGGGCACGCGAACGGGTCCGGGCACCTGAGCGGCAATTGGCCGGCGGGCGGCGGGCACGGCGTCACCGGCATGAAGGAGCGGGCGGCGGCGTTCGGGGGCACGCTCACGGCCGGGCCGCGGGCGACCGGCGGCTGGGAGGTGGCGGCCACGCTGCGCGACTGCAAGGCGCCCACCGCGCCATGAAGATCCGCCTCGTGCTGGCTGACGACCAGGCGCTGCTGCGCAAGGGCTTCCGCATGATCCTCGAGGCCGAGGAGGACCTCGAGATCGTCGGCGAGGCGGCCGACGGGGCTGACGCCGTGCGCCTGGTCGAGCTGTACAAGCCCGACGTCGTCCTCATGGACGTGCGCATGCCCGTCCTCGACGGGATCGAGGCCACACGGGCGATCACGGAGGCGACGACGGGAGGCGAGACCCGGGTCCTGATCCTCACGACGTTCGACCTCGACGAGTACGCCTTCAGCGCGCTGCGGGCCGGCGCCAGCGGGTTCCTCCTCAAAGACGTGCCGCCAACCGAGCTCGTCTCGGCCATCCGCACGGTGGCCCGGGGGGATGCCGTCGTGTCGCCCCGCATCACGCGGCGCCTCCTCGAGGAGTACGCCGACAAGCTGCCCGACCTCTCCGAGGGTGGCGGCGAGGGCTCGGCCTCCGAGGACACCGCCGAGGACACGGCGCTGGCCCAGCTGACCGACCGTGAACGAGAAGTGCTGCTCGCCGTGGCCGACGGCCTCTCCAACGCGGAGATCGCCGAGCGGCTGTACGTCTCCGAGGCCACCGTGAAGTCCCATGTGGGGCGCCTGCTGGCCAAGCTCGGGCTGCGTGACCGGGTGCAGGCCGTCGTCTTCGCCTTCCAGTCCGGGCTCGTCCGCCCTTCGTCGTCCTCCTCGTGACGGAACCCGACCCCGGCGCCTCGCCCGACACCGCTCTCGGCGTCTTCACCGATCACGGGCCCTGGGTCGTGGACCCCGACGCGCTGAGCTGGCGCAGCGGGCTGGCCGCGGTGCGGACCCGTCTCGGTGCCGCGCTCCCCGCCTGACCCGTCCCCGCACTCTGCCGCCCGGACGGCGGATGGGCACGACGGTCTGGCACCTCGGCGGTGCGCTCGGGCTGTGGTACCTCAAGGAACGCCGGCGCGGCGGCGCGGCCTCCATCGCCGGCCTCTCGCACCGCCTGCGGGTGGCGGCGGAGAAGCTCGGCCCCACCTACATCAAGTTGGGCCAGATCATCGCCTCGGGGGACGGGATCTTCCCACCCGAGCTCGTCGCCGAGTTCAAGTGGTGCCGTGACCAGGTGCCCGCCGAGCCGTGGGCGGTCGTCGAGCGGGTCCTCACCGAGGAGCTGGGCGGACCCATCTCATCGGCCTTCGCGTCGGTCGGCCGCACGCCGCTCGCCGCCGCCTCCATCGCGCAGGTGCACCCGGCGACGCTGCCCGACGGGACACCGGTGGTCATCAAGGTGCAGAGGCCGTCGGTGGCCGACCGGGTGCGCCAGGACCTCGCCGTCATGGCGTGGTTGGCGCCGCACCTCGTGGGGCGCATCCCGGTGGCCGCGCTGGCCAACCCGCCCGCACTCGTCGAGTTGTTCGCGCAGACGATCATGGAGGAGCTCGACTTCCGGCTCGAGGCGGAGAACATGCTCGACATCGCGATGACCTTCGCCGCGCTCGAGCAGCGCGACTTCGTGGTGCCCCGGCCCCACCCGACGCTGGTGACGCGCCGCATGCTGGTCATGGAGCGGCTCGACGGGTTCAACTTCGGCGACGTCACCGGCATGCGCGGCGCCGGCATCGACACGGAGGCGGTGGTGCGGGCCGGGATGATCGGCTTCCTCGAGGGCTGCATGATGCACGGGATCTTCCACGGAGACCTGCACGGCGGGAACCTGTTCGTCCTCTCATCGGGGAAGATCGCGCTGTTGGACTTCGGCATCACCGCCCGGCTGACCGAGGCCAAGCGGCTGGCGCTCCTCTCGCTGCTCGTCGGCGCCTCCAACGGGGACATCCCCACGCAGGTGGCGGCGCTGCGGGACCTGGGAGCCTTCCCCGACGACGTCGACGTGCAGCACGTCATCGAGATACTCGGCCTCGACCGGCCTCCGGTGGACCCGACCACGCTGACCCCCGACGAGCTCGTGGCGGAGATGCAACGCTCCATCAAGACGTTGCTGGGACTCGGGGCCCGGCTGCCCAAGGAGCTGATGCTGTTCGTGAAGAACATGATGTTCCTCGACGGCGCCATCGCCACGCTGGCACCCGACCTCGACCTGTTCGCCGAAGTCGAGGCGATCGCGCTGATGTTCGCCGCCAAGCACGGCGAGCGCATCATGTCCCAGCTCGGCCTCCGACACCAGGCGGACTGGGCGCCGGACATGGCAGGCTTCAAAGCTGGTTTCGGGTTGGACGACTCGGCCGAGAGCCTCACGTACCGCGACCTCCAGGCGCGCCGCGCCCAGGTGCGCGAGAAGTTCGAGGGCCGTGGGCGGGGCGGCCGGTCGCTGCGCCGGCGGCCGACACCGAAGTAGCCACGGCCGCTCAATCGGCCGCCCAGCGGCCCCGGAGGTCCTCGAGCCACGGCGGGCAGCTCGATGGGAGGGTCGGGGAGAGCCTCGGCGCCGCGCTGTTCGAGCAGGCGCTCGAAGGAGACCGGGTCGTCGCCCCAGCCCCGAGGGTCGCCCATCATGACCTCGAAGAGGACGGCGCCCTCGGGGCCGGCCTCGAAGGGCCCGAAGGCGGCTCCCTGGGGCAGCTCGATGTGGGTCCCGGCGGGGCAGCGCCGGTCGCCGCAGAGGATCTCGCCCGCGAGGACCATGACGACGTGCGGGCTGAGGTGGCCGTGCCGCCGCTGGATGACCCCGGGGTCCCACCGGGCGTAGAGCGACAGGTAGAGCGGGTCGGCGGAGAAGGCGAGCCACTTCTCCCACACCGAGGCGACGGTGCCGTCGGCCAGCCGCACGGCGCGGACCTGCTGCCAGGGGACATCGAGATCGTCGAGATGGCGGAAGACCGGTTCGAGCCCGGCTGCCTTCGGCCCGTCGACCTCGCCCATGAATGGCCTCCCGATCCGATCGCGGCGCGCCGCCGTGCGCGCCTCAGACATGCTGTCCCTCGCCATGGTCCCACCGCGGGCGCCGGGCCACGAGCCCTCTTCCCCTCCCCCGGGCCGGGATGCCGGTTGACGCGCACTGGCCCCGGGAGGGGTGGACCGCTGGCCCAGCGGTGGCCAGCGCTCAGGTGATCGTGGCCGCGTAGTCGGGGACGTAGTGGTAGCGGTCGCGGGGCGGCCGCCGATAATCCCCCACGGGCGGCCGCGGGGGGAGCTTGACCTTGGGGGGCTTTCGGGCGTCGTAGGGGACCACGGAGAGGAGATGGGCGATGCAGTTGAGCCGGGCCCGCTTCTTGTCGTCCGCCTCGACCTCGTACCAGGGCGAGTCCGGCAGGTCGCAGTGGGCGAACATCTCGTCCTTGGCCTTGGAGTAGGCGACCCAACGGTTGCGGCCCTCGAGGTCCATGTCGCTGAGCTTCCAGCGCTTGAGGGGCGCGTTGACTCGCTCCTTGAACCTTCGCTCCTGTTCCTCGTCGCTCACGGAGAACCAGTACTTGAGCAAGACGATGCCGTCGTCGATCAGCATCCGCTCGAAGGCAGGGCACTGCCGGAGGAAACGGTGGTACTCCTCGTCGGTGCAGAAACCCATGACCCGCTCGACCCCGGCCCGGTTGTACCAACTGCGGTCGAACAGGACGATCTCCCCGCCGGCGGGCAGGTGTGCGATGTAACGCTGGAAGTACCACTGGCCCTCTTCCCGGTCGCTCGGAGCCGGGAGGGCGGCGATCCGGCACCATCGGGGATTGAGGTACTCGGTGATGCGCTTGATCACGCCGCCCTTTCCGGCGGCGTCGCGGCCCTCTATCACGATGACGACCCGTTGGCTCTCGTCGCGGACCCACTGCTGCATCTTCACCAGCTCCTCCTGAAGATGCAGGAGCGCCTTGTCGTATGCGTCGTTGTCAGCCATGCAATCATCCTGCCAGGTCACGGTGTCGAGGTCGTGGTGTCCGTGCGTGCGAAGTGGGCGAGGGGGGCATCGCAGCGGTCAGTACCATCTGTCCATGCTCGGTGGCGCGCCGTTGATGGCCTTCATCCCCGTGCGTGACCTCGAGGCCGCCCGCTCGTTCTACGGCGAGACGCTCGGCCTGCCGGTGACCGACGAGAACCCGTTCGCGGTGGTCCTCGATGCCGGGGGCACCATGCTGCGACTCGCGCCGGTGGACGACCTGCGGCCGCAGGCCTTCACGATCGCCGGCTGGGAGGTCGCCGACATCGCCGCCGCGGTGGACGCCCTCGTCGCCCGCGGCATCGCCTTCACCCGCTACGACGGCATGGAGCAGGACGAGCGGGGCATCTGGACGACCCCGGGCGGCGATCGCGTCGCCTGGTTCAGCGACCCTGACGGCAACACGCTCTCGCTGACGACGTTCTCGTAGGCGCGCCGGCGCGTCAGCTGGTCGGGCGTCGCATCCGCAGGCCCGGGTAGAACTCCGTGTCGACCATGCGCACGGCCACGAAGCCCATGTGCTCATAGAAGTCCATCGCATGGGGGTTGGCCGTGACCTCGATCGTCTCGAACCCCAGTGCGCGCACCCGCTGCGAGATGTCGCGCACCAGCGCCTCCCCGATGCGCCGGCGCCTCTGGGAAGGGTCCACGAAGAGGTCCTCGAGCTCGGCCACCCCGCCGGTGACCACGTGGGTGGCGAAGCCGAGCACCGCGCCGCGCTCGTCGACGGCGGCCCGCATCCGCCCCTGGCGGACCCCCGTCTCGGGGAGCGCCAGCCACTGCGGGTTCGCCAGGAGCGGTTCGCGGTCGTTCTCGTTCGACAGCGACGCCCTGCGGAAGACCTCCCGGAGCGCCTCCATGTCTGCGAGCGCGGCGTCCCGGATGGAGAACGACACGGCGCCGCACGGAGGGAACGAACCGCCGAGATCTTTCGGGGCTCCGGTCACGCTGAGCGAAGGCCTACTTCGGCCGGAAGTGGACGAAGATGCGGCCGAAGTTGTGCGAGTCCTTCTCCACCCGGTGGTAGAGCGGCTTGATGTCCTTGCGGTCGAGGAAGCGCAGCACCCGCTTCTTGAGCTGGCCGCTCCCCTTGCCCGGGATGATCTCGACCAGCTTGGCCTTCTTGTCGACCGCCTCCTCCATGACGCCCTGCAGCGCACGGTCGATGTCGTCGCCCCGGTTGTAGATGTCGTGCAGGTCCAGGACGAGCTTCATGCCGGCGGGCGGGTGCCTTACTCGGTGATGTCGGCCGGCGACGGCCCGAAGACCACCAGGTGATCGAGCACGGGCGTCGGGTCGCCGGTCCAGTCCAGGCCGGCCAGCTGGGCCCGGCTGCGCCGCCCCATGCGCCAGCGCAGCGCCTCGAAGCGCTCCGTGCGCAGCACGATCGCGGGTTCTTCCTCGGGCCCGAGGTCGTAGGCCTCGTCCTGCACCTCGACCCGCAGCGCCACGGGAGGCTGCATCGAGGCCAGCAGGCGGTCGGACCCGAGGCGGACCACTTCGGTCTCCCGCGCCCCGGCGCGCCGATGGCGCCCCGGATGTCGTGCTCGTGGGTGGCGACGTCGAGCACGGCCGGCCACACGCCGAAGGCGTCGATCGCCTCGCCGAACTGCGGGGTCAGCTCCCGCCAGCGCGCCAGGACCTCGGACAACGGCCGGTCCCGGAACCGGGCCACCTGCGCAGCGGTCTGCTCGTCCGACGGCGGGCCCGTCAGGCGGCCCTCGAGCACGTCCTCCCCCACCGCCGTCAGGTGGGCCACCACGTCGCGGACGCGCCAGCCGGGGCAGGCCGGCACCGGGGCCACGACCTGCTGCTCGTCGAGCTCCACGACCAGGGCGACCACCCGGGCCTGGGACTGCCCGTAGAGCTGCGAGAGGGCCGGGTCGGCCGGCGCAGGGGCCATGGCCGCACATTAGGCCCGCGGCAGGCGGGGGACGCGAGCCAGGGGCCCGGCGGTCGGGTCCCGCCCCCCGGTGCCGGTCGATGCGAAGCTGAGGGGGTGGGCACCATACGGACTCTCCAGCCCGACGACTGGGACGACTGGCGGGCCCTGTGGGCCGGCTACCTGGCCTTCTACCGGGCCGAGCTGCCCGACGAGACCTCCGGGGCCACGTTCGGGCGTCTGTGCGCGGGCACCGAGGGCATGTTCGGCCTGCTCGCCGTCGACGACGCCGGTCGGGGCATCGGGATGGCCAACTGCGTCGTGCACTCCTCGACGTGGTCCCGGCAGCCCAAGACCTACCTCGAGGACCTCTTCGTGGCCCCCTCGGCCCGGGGGCACGACGTCGGGCGCGCCCTGCTCGAGGCCGTGAAGCAGGCCGGAACCGAGCGCGGGGCCAAGCGCGTCTACTGGCACACGCAGCAGTACAACGGTCGAGCCCGCTCGCTCTACGACCTGGTCGGGCACCCCACCTCGTTCGTCGTCTACGAGATGTAGCCGTGGGCCCATCCGCTGCCCGCCGGCGATTCGTGTCACAGCAGTTCCGTACCGTGTCCGCCATGTCGTCCCCCGTGGCCGCCCCACCCCGCCGACCGACGTCCCGCCTTCGGTGCCGCGTCTCGCCCCCCCCTCGGGCCGGCCGGTAGGGTTCGAGCGAGCCATGCCGACCCGCCGTCGCAGCGCGACCTCCACGTCCAATTTCGGTGTCGGGCGTCGCGAGTCCCACGTGGCCGACGCCTTCTACGCGCGCTTCGAGGCCCCCGAGCTGAGCGCCGACGAGCGCGTGACTGCGCACGAGCCCGGCATCACGTGCCTCTGCGGCGACGCCCGCCACATGGGTGCGCTCGCCGACGACTCGGTGGCTCTCGTGGTCACGTCTCCCCCCTACTTCGCGGGCAAGCAGTACGAGGAGGAGCTCGACCGCGAGGGGGTGCCCGGGTCCTACATCGAGTACCTGGCGCTGCTGCGCGACGTGTTCGCCGACTGCAAGCGCGTGCTCGAGCCGGGCGGGCGCATCGCGGTCAACGTGGCCAACCTCGGGCGCAAGCCGTATCGCAGCCTGTCGGCCGACGTCATGGCCATCCTGCAGGACGACCTGCACCTGTTGCCGCGGGGCGAGATCGTGTGGCAGAAGGGCGAGGGGGCCAGCGGCTCGTGCGCCTGGGGCTCTTTCCGCTCCGCAGCCAACCCGGTGCTGCGCGACGTGACCGAGCGGGTGATCGTGGCCAGCAAGGGACGCTTCGGCCGCGCCCGCAGCCCCAAGGACCGCAAGCGCGACGGGCTGCCCCACGAGAGCAGCATCGGGGCCGACGACTTCATGGCGTTGACGTTGGACGTGTGGGACATCCCGCCCGAGAGCGCGCTGCGCGTGCGGCACCCGGCGCCCTTCCCCGTGGAGCTGCCGCAGCGGCTGATGGAGCTCTACACGTATCGAGGCGATCTCGTGGTTGACCCGTTCTGCGGGTCGGGCTCGACGCTGGTGGCTGCTTCCCGGTGCGGACGCGACGCGGTCGGCTACGACCTCGACCCGGCGTACGTCGAGCTGGCCCTGGCCCGGTTGGCCTCCGAGGGCAGTGCGCCCGGCGCCGGGGATGCGACCGGGGGGGCCGGCGGTGACGGCACGTCGGCGTCCGCTCTGGCCCGGGCGGCCCTCGAGACCGCCGGCTTCAGCGACGTACGGCCGAACCGCCGCCTGCGCGGTCTCGGCCTGGCCGTCGACTTCACGGCGTGCGACGGACGCGGGCGCACCTGGTACTTCGACGTGGCGGGGGCCAACTCGTCCTACCGCGGCGGCATGGTCCGCTCGGAGACGGTGTGGCGCGCCCTCGGCCGGGCCCACGTGATGGCCGCCCGCGGCGTCGCCCCCTTCGTCGTGCTCACGACGCAGCTGCCCCGGCCGGGCACCGAGTCCGACCGGGCGCTGCGCGCGCCGGGGCCGGGCGGGATCTTCGACGTCGTCGACCTCCTCTCGCCCGACGCGCCGGCTCGCCTCGCCGCCTACGGCGAGGGCCGGTCCAGCTCGCCGGTCCCTGGGTTCTGGAGCGCCTCCGACGTGGCGCCCGGGGCCGTCTGAGCGTGGGCGACGCCTGAGGCATGGGTACCCTCGTCGCCTGCGCGGTGGTGCGCGACGATCCCCCACGCGTCTTCGTCGCCGAGGACCTCGACACCCTCAACTGGGTGCTGGCCTGCCGGCTCGTGGCCGCCACCCCGGGCCGCGAGCTGCCAGAGGGCGAGCGCGCTGCGCTGCGCCAGGCGCTGCGCGAGGAACGCTGGGGCGACGCCGTCTTCGCCTTCATCGCCCGCACCGGCGTCGCCGTGGACGTCTACGAGAGCACCGAGCTCCACCTTGCCGCCGACGCGGCCGTGGGCCCGCTGGAGCTGCAGCTGACGCCCCTGTTCACCGACTGAACGGGACGTCCGGCCTCGTCCCGCGCCCGCCCCCTTCCCGGACAGTCGATGCGCGGTGACGCCGTGGCAGGATGCCTCAATGCCCAGTGACCGCACCACGGTGACCGAGCTCGGCACGGGGCTGGGCATGTTGGGCCTGCCCGACATCGACGAGGCGGTGCGGTCACGCACGCCCGTGATGCACAGCCTGTCGCCCGAGATGTGGGAACGCCTGGCCCGCCTGCGTGCCGGCGGTGCCTACGACGGCGAGTTCCATGCCGCCTGGGCGAACGGGCAGGCCTTCCTCGGCGCCGCGGACGGGCTGCGGGGCCGGCCGCCCAACGTGGTGGAGTGGAAGGGGACCGGCCGCGCCCCGGGCGACGAGGTGGCGCCCATCGACCTGCGCGTCGACCACGTCTACCTCGTCAGTTGCAAGTACCTCTCGACCATCTTGTTCAACGTGTCGCCGTCCCACGTCTTCGACGAGCTGCTCGCCGGCGGGCCGGCCCGGACCGGACGAGCGGCGCGGGGTCTGCTCCCGGGCGGCGGGGACTGGTACGCCGAGGTGGCGCCGGCGGAGCACCAGGCGCTCTATGAGGCCGTGCGGGTCGCGGCGAAGCGGTCGGAGGGCGGAGTGCGCGCCACAGGGACGGCCCCGCTGCGTCCCGCCCGGCCGGCGCGGGGCGGTGGCCGGTCCCCCACCGCGGTCGCACTGCCCGGGCTCGGCGGGGGCGATGCCCCCGACCACGACGGGACGACGCGTGAGAACGGCACGGCCGACACCCGGCGAGGCCTCCTTGCCGAACTGGTGCACCTTCCCCCTCGCGCCGTGGACCTCACCTCGGCGCAACGTGACACGTTGGGCCAGTGGCTCCGGTCGGGGTGGCCGGCCGAGGCCACGTCGCTCTACGCCAAGCTTTCGAACGCGGTGGCGCGGGCATCGGTGCGACGGTGGCACGCGGCCATGGAGATCGGTGGTGGCACGGGCGAGGCCATGGTGTGGCGCCTCCTCCGCATCGGGAGCGCGCCCTACTTCGTCCTCGGCTCCTCGGCGGCACGCTCACTGCGGCTGCGCATCGCCACGTCATGGGACTGGCGGCAGCAGTACAGGCTGATCTCGGTCAGCATGGATCCCCAGGCCGGGGGCCAGCCCCGGGTGGGCTGGGAGGCTGTCGTGCGCGACCGCGTGACCAACGAGCTGCACGAGGTGGCGGGGCACATCGAGGTGCGCTGGAGCCACGGCCGTTTTGGCGGTCTGCCGGAGGCGAAGGGTTATCTCGACACACCGCACCACTTGGTGCCCGGCTATTTCAGCCTCCGATGAGCGCATTCGACCTCACGGTCTTCACGCCTCCGCTACGGGTGCCACGGCTCTCTTGGCCGCCACTCGTGCTCCGACCCTTCGCCGTCGAGGACGTCGACATGGTGCGACAGGCCTCGGACGACCCTCTCATCCCGTCCATCACATCGGTCCCCCGGGAGTACACGGACGACGCCGGGATCGCGTTCATCCAGCGCCAGCACGAGCGATCGTCCGCCGGGGACGGGTTCTCCTTCGTGATCGCCGAGGAGGCGAACCCGAGCTCGGGCGTCGGGTCGATCGGGCTGTGGCTGCAGGAGATCGAGAGTGGGCGGGCCTCGGTGGGGTACTGGGTCGTCGCCGACGCCCGTGGCCGGGGCCTGGCCGCCCATGCGCTGCGTGCCGTCGTGTCGTTCGCGTTCGGCGAGCTGGCCATCCCCCGGTTGCACCTCTTCGTGGAGCCGTGGAACGCGGCGTCGGCCCGCACGGCCGAGTCGGCCGGCTTCCACCGCGAGGCCACGCTGCGGGGCTGGGAGCGCATCGACGACGAGCAGCGCGACGCCGACTGCTTCGCCCTGCTCTACGACGACTGGGTGCAGTACGGGTGAACCGACCGGGAGGGATTGGTGCCCGCCGCCCTCATGGCCGATCATGAGGAGTCCGTTCACGGGGAGGGATGCCGATGCTGGTGCTCGTCGAAGTCGACGACCGGGTGGCCACGGTCACGCTCAACCGCCCGGAGGCGCGTAACGCGATCTCGGGCGACCTGCACCGCGAGCTCGAGGACGCCGTGATCGAGCTCGACGGTCGTGACGACGTGGGATGCATGGTGCTGACCGGCGCGGATCCTGCGTTCTGCGCCGGCATGGACATGAAGGCTCTGGCCTCCGAGCTCAGATCGGTGCAGCAGAGCCGCCAGCGTGGTCCGCTGCGCCACCTCGGCATGCTGCCCCCGCACGAGACGCCGATCATCGCGGCCGTCAACGGCCCGACCGTCACCGGCGGCCTGGAGCTCGCCATGTGCTGTGACTTCATGATCGCGTCGGAGCGTGCGCGCTTCGCCGACACCCACGCCCGGGTGGGCGCCATGCCGGGGGGCGGCATGACCATCCGGTTGCCCGAGCTCATCGGGATCGACCGGGCCCGGCGCATGAGCTTCACGGGTGACTACATCGACGCGGCGACGGCCCTCGACTGGGGGCTGGTCGTCGAGGTCGTGGCCCACGAGTCGCTGCTCGCCCGCGCCCGCGAGCTGGCGGCCACCGTGGCGGCCGTCCCAGCGGAGAACGTGCGCGAGCTGCGCCGCATGTACGACGAGATCGGCGCACTGACCGGCCAGGAGGCCTGGCGGGCCGAATCCGCCTGGTCGAGGAAGTGGATGGACGAGCGCTTCGACCAGGCGCGCCTGACCAGCGAGCACGAGCGCATCGTCGCCCGGGGCCGGGCACAGACCTCGGAGCTCGACGGCCCGCCGACGTGAGGGTCTACGCGGGCATGGACCCGCGCCTGAGCCTGCCCGACGCCATCGCCCATGCCCAGCGGGTGGAACGGCTCGGCTACGACGGGCTGCACGTGGCGGAGACGGTGCACGACTCGCTCGCGGTGGCCCTGCTCGTGGCCGAGCACACGGAGCGGATCACGGTCCGCACCAGCGTGGCGCTCGCCTTCACGCGCAGCCCCACGCTCCTGGCCTATGCGGCCTGGGACATCTCGAAGCTGAGTGGCGGGAGGTTCGAGCTCGGGCTGGGCACACAGATCCGCCAGAACATCGAAGACCGCTACGGCGTGCCCTTCGGCGATGACCCGATCGGGCGGCTCGAGGACTACGTCGGCGCGGTGCGGGCGGCGTTCGCCTCGTTCGCCTCGGGTGAGGCGCCGTCCTACGAGGGCCCGCACTACCGCGTGACCCGGATGCAGCCGTACTTCAACCCGGGGCCCGACGACGAAACGGCGGCGCCACCGATCTACCTCGGTGGCGTGCAACGTCGGGCCTGCGAGCTGGCCGGCGCGGTGGCGGACGGGTTCGTCAGCCACCCCACCAACTCGAACCCGCGCTACCTGCGCGAGACCTGCCTGCCGGCGCTGGCCGACGGGGCCCGGTCCGCGGGCCGCGACCTGAGCCGGGTCGGGTTCGAGACCGTCATCGGCACCTCGGTGATCACCGGGAGCTCGCTCGACGCCGTGCTGGCCGAGCGCGAGCGCCAGCGCCGCCTACTGGCCTTCTTGTACTCGACGCCCGCCTACGCCCCGACCCTGGACCTCTACGGCTGGGCCGAGCTGGGTCCCCGGCTGCGCGAGCTCATCCGCCACGACCGCTGGGACGACCTGGCGGGCGTGCTCTCAGACGAGGTGCTCGACACCCTTGTCCCCTGCGGCACCTTCGACGAGTTGCCCGCCATCCTGCGGGACCGCTTCGCCGGGTTGGGCCAGGGCATCGTGGTGTCCCCACCGGCCGACAGCGGCCACGACGATGCGTTCGGCCTCCTCGTGGGGGCTCTGCGAACAGGCTGAGGCCCGGGCCGGGCCAGCCCGCGTCAGCGGGGCATGGGGAAGATGAGCTCCTCGGCCGCCATGGCGTCGACCGCGGCGCGCGACGCGCCTCGTCGTCCATCGGCGCGTAGCGCTCGGCCGAGGCGAGCACCGCGGGAAGCATGGCCATGTCGCCCGGGGTGCAGAACGCGTGGACGCCCGGGGTGGAGAGCGCGAAGTGCACGCCACGGTCGATCTGGTCGTCGGTGGCGACGGGCTCGTACCACGATCCGGCCCAACGGTCGGCGGTGGCGGGGTCGCCGGCGACCGCGTCGGCCAGCGGGTGCCGGTCGGCCCAGGGCCGCCGCGCCGCCGCCTTGATGACCATGACGCCGACGTCGCGCTCGGCGCAGAGGGCCAGGAGCTCCTCGGCCGGCTCGCGGTACTCGGGCCGGGCCCACAGGGCCGGGTAGACCGGGAACATCACCGTATCGAGGTCGAAGCGGCGCAGCGCCTCGAGGTGCGCCCGCGGCACCTCGAGATCGTGGCCGGTGATGCCGGCGAAACGCGTCTGGCCGGCATCGCGGAACTTGAGGATCTGCTCGAGCGCGGGCGAGCGCCGGTCGAGCTCCTCCACGGTGGTGACCGCGTGCGCCTGGTAGAGGTCGAGCACCTCGGCGTTGAGCAGGCGCCGCGTCGGTGCCGAACTGCTCGGTGACGCCGGCGGGATTGGCCCGTAGGGTCTTGCCCGCGATGAACAGCTCGTCACGGTGCGACGCCAGGTGGGGGCCCACCACCGATTCGGCCGCGCCGTACTGCGGCGCGATGTCGAGGTGGTTCACGCCGTGGTCGAGGGCGGACTGCAGCCACTCCCCCGCCGCGTCCACGGTGGCGTCCCAGCAGGCGGCCCCGCCGAGGACGGCCACACTGCTCTCGTGGCCGGTCCGCCCGAGGCGCCGACGCTCCATACCCCCTCCGCCTCTAGCCCTTGAGCTGCAGGACGTTGAAGACCGCGCCGACGTTGTCGGCCAGCACGGCGAAGCGCCCCGGCTCGATGTCGGTCGGCCCCATGAAGAGCGCGCCACCGAGCTCCTGGGCCTTGGCCGCCGTGGCGTCGGTGTCGGCCACCGCGAAGTAGACGCCCCAGTTCGGCGGCATCTCGGCCGGCATGTCGGCGGTCTTGGCCATCATGCCGCCGACAGAACGACCCGCCAGCTTCCACTCGGTGTAGGCGGGCGGCTCCCCCGGCGGGCCCTGCCCCTCGGCGTCCCACCCGAACACCGCCTTGTAGAAGGCCTTCGAGGCGTCGAGGTCCGTCGTGATGAGCTCGTTCCAGCAGAACGCACCGGGCTCGTTGGCCAGCTGCGCCCCCGTGTGCTGGTTGGGCTGCCACAGGCCGAGCACCGCGCCGAGAGGGTCGGCGAAGACCACCATGCGGCCGGCATCCATGACGTCCATCGGCGGCATGAACACGGTGCCGCCGTTGGCGGAGACCTTGGCCACGGTGTCGTCGGCGCTGTCCACGTTGACGTAGGTCATCCACACCGTCGGCATGTCGGGGTTCATCTTGGGGCCGAGGCCCGCCACCGTCTTCCCGCCCAAGTCGCAGACGGAGTAGCCGCCCGCCTCGGGCGGCCCCTCGGGACAGTTCCAGCCGAACAGGCTCCCGTAGAACTCCCTCGACTTGGCCAGGTCGGGGCTGCCCAGGTCGACCCACGAGGGGACTCCGTCTTCGTAGCGCTCGTACTCCACGATGCCTTCTCCTTGTCCTCTCGCCCCGACCCTTCCGACGGTACCCGATGGATGTCCCACTCGCACCGGGTCTCGGGTGAGATGATCACGGGAATGTCCCAGTGCCGGGAGCCCCGATGACCCCCAACCCGCTCGGCTCCCGGGTGGAGCAGCTGGCCCAGGCGCTGGCGGAGCGCATCGTGCCCCTGATCGTGGACGCCATCGACATCGACGCGCTGCTCGACAAGGTCGACGTGGAGAAGATCATCGAGCGGGTGGACGTCGAGAAGATCATCGACCGGGTGGACGTCCAGAAGATCATCGACCGGGTGGACGTGCAGCAGATCATCGACCGGGTCGACATCAACGCAATCGTCGACGAGATCGACATCGACGCACTGGTGGAGCACACCGAGCTGGGGTCGATCATCGCCCGCTCCACCACCGGTGTGCTCACCGAGGTCCTCGACGTCATCCGCGCCCAGGGGGTAGGCCTGGACGACTTCATCCTGCGCTGGGGCAACCGCCTGATCGGGCGGGGCAAGCGGGTCGCCGACTGGCCCGAGGGCCCACCGCTGCTCGTCCAGCCGAAGGTGGCGCCATGACGACCGTCCCCGTCCCCTCCCCCGAGCTGACGGTCGGCCGCCAGGGCCACTACGCCGGCGCCGTGAGCCGCCTCGTCGCGTTCGCCGCCGA
This sequence comes from uncultured Acidimicrobiaceae bacterium, assembly GCA_963730395.1. Taxonomy (GTDB): domain Bacteria; phylum Actinomycetota; class Acidimicrobiia; order Acidimicrobiales; family RAAP-2; genus Bog-473. The sequence continues at coordinate 95,010 of CAVSSK010000023.1, forward strand.
TGTCGGGGCGTCGTGGGGCGTCTACACGTTGGGGGTGGTGCTCGTGAACGCCGCTCTCAAATTGGTGACCGGACACACCTACACGTTCGGCCAGGACAAGGTCCTGTCCTTCTTCGCTCTGGCGATCTGGGAGTTCGTCTACTACGCCTACCAGTGGGCGGTGAGCGGCAAGACGCTGGGCATGGCCATCTTGGGCGTCCAGGTGGTGAACCGTCAGGGGGGGCCCATCACCACCCGCCAGGCAGTGATCCGGACCCTCGGACTCGGGCTCTGCCTCCTCCTGCTGGGCATTCCCTTCCTGGGCATCATCTTCCAGCGCGAACGACGCGCCCTCGACGATTTCCTGGCCGGTACGGCGGTCGTCTACGACTGGGACGCCCGGGCGGCCCGGCTGCGCTGGATGGCCCGCCAGGGGGGGACCCCGCATCGCGGCGCCGAGCACAAGGAACCGGCGGCCTAGGGCTTCGAGGGTTGGCCCGTTTGCCCATCTACGATGCGGCGCATGCCGTTCACCGAAGTCAGCCGGCCGCACGCCAATGTCGCCGTGGTCACGCTCAACCGGCCGGAACGCATGAACGCCATGGCCTTCGACGTGATGATCCCCTTCCGGGACGCGCTGCGTGCGATCGGCAGCGACAACGAGGTGCGGGTCGTCGTCATCACCGGCGCCGGCCGCGGCTTCTGCTCGGGAGCGGACCACGAGAACCCGGGGACGATGCCGAACATGGACCAGCTGACCCTGCCGACCATCGCGCTGCGGTCGATGGAGATGCTCGACGACGTCATCTCCACCATCCGGCGCCTCCACCAGCCGGTGATCGCAGCCGTGAACGGGGCGGCGATCGGAGGTGGCTTCTGTCTGGCGCTGGCGGCCGACATCCGGGTGGCGGCCGACGACGCCTACTTCCGGGCGGCCGGTATCAACAACGGCCTGACCGCGGCGGAGCTCGGGCTGAGCTTCTTGTTGCCGCGGGCGGTCGGGCAGTCACGGGCGGCCGAGATCATGCTCACGGGCCGCGACGTCGACGCGGCGGAGGCGGAACGGATCGGCCTGGTGTCCCGGGTGGTCCCGGGCACAGATCTGCTGCCGGCCTGCTTCGAGCTGGCCGACCGCATCAACGGCTGGAGCCGGGCCGGCGTCGAGCTGACCAAGCGCCAGCTCTGGAACAGCCTCGACGCCAGCAGCCTGCAGTCCCACATGGACGCGGAGGGCACCGCGCAGCTGTTCGTCCGCATCACCACGCGGAATTTCGAGGAGGCGGTGGCGGCCCGCAAGGAAGGCCGCACGCCCGACTTCAAGGACTGAAGGCCAGCTCGGCTCAGCCGGTGTTCACGAGCTGGTGGGCCGCCATGTCCAGGTAGGCCCGCAGCTCGGCGGCGTCGGGGTCCGAGATGCGCCCCTCGGCCTCGAGCGCGGCCAGCGCGCGCTCCATGTGGCGCAGCCAGGCGTCGCGCTCGGACGGACCGATGACGAAGGGGGCGTGGCGCATGCGGAGCCGGGGATGGCCACGCTGCTCGTTGTAGGTGCCCGGACCGCCCCAGTACTGCATGAGGAACAGTGCGAGGTGATGGGCCGATTCGGCGAGGTCCTCGGGGTAGAGCGGGCGCAGGAGCGGGTCGCCGGCGACACCCAGATAGAAGCGGTCCACGAGGTCGACGAAGAACTGCTCCCCTCCGACCCGGTCGAACAACGCGTTCACGGCGTCGACAGTAGAGGCTTTAGACTGCTCGCCGATTCGCGGCCGTAGTTCAATGGTAGAACCTCAGCCTTCCAAGCTGATGATGCCAGTTCGATCCTGGTCGGCCGCTCTGATTGGCAATCGCAGGTCGAACCCGCCATCCGATCGGTTCGTCCCTCCGCTTCCACGCTAGGAGCGGGTCGTCGTGCAACAAACGGGTTCTTCGGAATCTGGCGGGGTCTGCGACCTCACCGGACGACGATCGAACCGAGCACCCGCCAGTTCGGCTTGCCGGCGTAGAGCAGGGCTCGGATGCGGTAGTTCTCGAAGTTGCGGAACCCGAAGCCGATCCGTTTGATGCGCTTGATCAGGTTGTTGAGCGCTTCGGTCGGACCGTTGGACACCCGGGCCAGGTGGAAGTTGGCGATCTTGTCGAACCAGGCCTTGAGAGTGCGTCCGAGCCTTTGGATCTCGGGCGGCATGGTGCGGCGGCGGCAGTGCGCCTCGAGCTCTCTCAGCATCGCCTTGGCCATCTCTGGGTCGCGCGTTCGATAGAACTCGCGTAAGCGCTCCTTGACCCGGTAGGCGATGGCGACCTCGGCCCCGGGATCGCCCAAGGCGAGCAGTGACCACAAGCGCTCGGTTGCGCCGGCGTCGAGGTGTTCTTCGCCGCGCAGCAGGACCCGCCTCACCCGATAGAGCGGGTCGTCCCTGCGTCCCCGGTGGCCGGTCTGTTCGGTTTGGACGCGCCGACGGACCGCATCGAGGCTGCGGTTGGCCAGCGAGATGACGTGGAAGGGGTCGACCACCTGGTCCGCTTGGGGCAACATGACGCTGTACACCGCGGCATAGGTGGCCGACATGTCGAGGGCCCCGAAACGGATCCGCTCCTTCCAGGACTTGGGTTGTTTGTCGATCCAGCCCGCCACATCGGTGTATTTGCGGGTGGGGAGGATCTCGATGATCTGGTGGTTCTCCACGTCGGCCACCGTGGTGGCGTAGTCGGTGTGGTTTCGGCTCGAGAGCTTGACGAACGATGTCTCGTCGAGGCCGATGGCCGTGGTCTTGTTCAAGCGCTTGCGATCCGCCGCGAGCAGGGCCTCGCCATAGGTGCACACGGCGTCGTTGACCGTGTGCCAGTCACAGGACAGCTCGGCCGCCACCTCTGAGACGGTGCGGCCCCCACCGACTTGGAGCGTGGCCCACTTGGCCGCCCGCGTCGTGAGTAAGCAGTTCTTGGCCGCGATGCGGTGGTCAGAGAGGACCCAGCTCCGCTTCTCGCACCTCGGGTTCACACAGCGCATCCGGTGCTTCTTCCAAGCCAGGCTCATCGGCACCCCGTAGACGGGGAGGTCGACGTAGCGCACCACCGGGCGCTCTTTGACCTGGGCCGGCCCTCTACAGGTTGGACACGACACCTCAGCGATCACCTGCTCGACCATGAGTTCGACGTCGGGTCCCCGGCGCTCGAGGCACACGACCGCGACGTCTTTGAGACCCACTAGGGCGGCGAGGATCTCACTAGGGTGGACAAGGACGAAGGTGCTTCTTGGTTGTTGGCTCACACCACAAGCCTGAAGCGCCTTCGCCTAATTCTGGGTGACCCCGCTCACCAGGGACTCCCCGCTGAAATCCGATGAGCCAACAAACGTGCAACAGCGTGCAACACGGAGGGGCGCTTCCTCAGCCATCGAGGCTGAGAACCGTGCTCTGTCGGCCCTTCTCGAGCGCCTTCCGCTCTCACGGATGCACCGATGGCTCCGCAACCGAAACCACGCTCAGACTCCCCCACATCAGACTCCCCCGTCTGACCGGTCGGCATCCGGAAGCTGCGGGCGGTTGGAGCTACCAGCGGGCAGGACTTAACCTGCGGTAACCGAAATTTTGGTAACCATCTCGGAGATCGACGGAATCCCCGGGGATGGGCATGGACACGCCGGAGGGATCGATCGACTGAAGTCACGGACCACCGGACGCCCGCTGATGGTCGAGGGGATGGCCCTAGACCTCGTGCTCATCCGCAAACTTCCCGGCGCAGCCTCGGCTACTACCGAGAGCCGCCGAAGAGGTCCCTATTTTGAGGGCTACGAGAGCCCGTCCTCCTGGCAGGCTGTCGACCGCATGTCCTACTCGATGGTGAACGTCGGTGGGCCTGCCGGTTTCGTTGTGCGGGCCGGGAAGGAGCGTGCCGGCGCTGCCGTCATCGCCGGCATATCCCCGGCCAATTCGGTCGGGAATGTCGAGTCCGGTGAAATCCTCGCGGTTCGAAAGGCCTTGGATGATTGGGGGGTGACCATGATCGTCATCCCGGTCCGATCCGATCTGCCCCTTTACGACCAGACCCCGTCAGTGCGACATTCCGACCGAGAGTGCCCCAGATCGCCGGGTACGAGACGAGCCGTTCATAGTCTCGGCCGTGCCGTCAGCCCTGAATTGTCCTGCGATGAATCTCGGCTAACTCTCTTGAGATGGCCTGGTCTGTCGCCAGGGAGGCGTGAGGTCGTCGTTGCCGTACCAGGGTACAAGGTGACCGTCGTAGTGAAACACCTCTTGCCAAGCAGCAGCCCGTCCCCGCTCATCTGGTAGGCGAGGTTGGTCCCATCGCTCGAGCGGGTGTAACGGGTCTCAGGGGCGTCGGCCACCACCTTGGACAGTCTGCCCGCGGTCGTCGGGTCGCCGCCAAGGAAGCGCATTGGATTGCCGGATCAGGAGCAGCTGGGCTGGATCTCGTAGCGTCCACCGACCGGCAGACGGGGCACCCGTACCCGAGACTGGCTGCGGCTATTTGCTCCCGGATTCTGCTGCCCGGTACTCGGTGAAATGCCCAGCCGTGCCGTCAGAGATCGTCGATGGGCGGCTCACCGTTGAGCCAGTTCCACTCGCTGTCCAGCATGAACTGGGTCGACCAACCGGCCGGGGCCTGCGGCCACTCCCGGAACAGGAGCAGCGACACCACGACCGCCTCGGCGGCGGCCGGGGTCCGCTCGATCGCAAGGGCGCGCACCAGGTCGACGAAGTCGTCGGGACGGTCGGGCACCTCGGCGACGGTGCGCAGCAGCCACTTGTGGTACGGGTACAGCACTCGGTTGTGGGCCAGCACCAGGCGGCAGGCGAACAGCGCCAGCCGGCTCGCCGCCCACCCGGCGAGGTACGGGTCGTCGCGCTTGGCCGCCTCGCCCACGTACCACTGGGCGGCCTGGGCCTGCGCGAGGAAGCGGGCCATGCGCTGTTCGACGCCGGCCTCGGGATAGGTGGCCGCCGCGTGCACCAGCGCATCGATCGACGGGTCGGTCGACCAGGGCACGATCGCCCCCAGGAACGCCGATCGGGCCGGCTCGCTGCCTCGCTCCACGACGGCTTCGAGGAAGGCCCGGTCGACGTACTTGGCATCGACGTAGCCACCCTCGTAGTCGCAGAGCTCGGTGGAGAAGAAGGTGAGCTCGCCGCTGGCTCGGCGGCGGGCGAACGCCTCGTCGGTGATGATCACGAACCCGTCGACGTCGCTGTCGGCGAGGCCGTACCCCTTGGTCAGCGAACCGGCCACCACCACGGCGAGCACCTCGTCGTCATCGGCGGCGGCCTCGGCCCAACGCTCGATGGCGTCTCGATGATGCTGCTGCACGATCCCTCCCGGTCGACACGATCATGGCAGGTGGTGCCACCGGCGGGTGCGTCATCTGTAACACAGCACCCTCAAACAGCATGGCGTCCGAGCCCACTGCTTGCAGGAGGAAGCAAGGACACTTGGTATCTTTTCAGACTTGCCGCCATCCCGGCGCCGCCATCCCGGCTGTTCGGGGACACCATCCAACCAAAGCGTCCTCACGTATTCGGTGCTACTCGCACGGACTTCAGCCGAAGGTTGGGGCGATCGGGCGGTTCCGGCTGGTCATGGATCGGTTCAGATCGCGCCCCGATGACTTGACGCCGGAATATCGTTCAGTGGGCGGAGTAGTCCGTCTGCCAAAAGAGCCCGGCACCCACCCATGGGCGGCGCGCACTCTGAGGAGGAGCCTTATGTCACGTGTTCGCGTCCACAACTTCTCGGTGTCCCTTGATGGTTTCGGTACCGGTGAGGGTCAAAGTCTCGAAGCTCCTTTCGGACACGCTGGCAACCAGCTCCACGAATGGTTCTTTCCGACCCGCACGTTCTGCAGCTTTCGCGAGACGCAGGGCGACCCGGGCGGAAGCACCGGCGTTGACGATGCCTTCGCAAGCAGCTGGGATCGCGGCATAGGTGCCGAGATCATGGGCCGCAATAAGTTCGGACCTCAGCGCGGGCCGTGGGTGGACGAGGAGTGGAGAGGCTGGTGGGGGGATGAACCGCCGTTCCATACCCCGGTGTTCGTACTCACCCATTACCCGAGGCCCTCGATCGAAATGAAGGGCGGAACGACGTTCCACTTCATAGATGCCAGTCCCGCTGAAGCAGTGAAAGTTGCCCAAGAGGCCGCTGGCGGCCTCGACGTTCGTATCGGCGGAGGCCCGCTGACGATCCGCGAATTTCTTGCCGCAAACCAGATCGACTACATGCACGTAGCGATCGTGCCCATAGTCCTCGGACGGGGCGAGCGACTTTGGGATGGGCTGGAAGAACTCGAGTCTCGCTTCGAATTGGAATTCGTCAGCTCCCCCAGTGGCGTGATCCATCTCACGCTCTCCCGCTGACTTCGGCGAGAAGAGGGCGACCGCATGCCCACTAGCCGGCGAACTGGGGCAGGCTGCCATCGACGCTCGCCTCATGTCACGCCGCCCTCCCAGCCAGGAGCAGTCTCGGACGTCGGCTTGGGCGCCGGTTTGGGCGATGGTTTCACGGGGCCGCAGCCGCCAGCTCCGCCAACAGGTCCTGGCTGTAGACGACCCGGCCGGTGAGGCTCCGAGGCGGGCGACTGCAAAGCGCAAGCGCAGCCTCCGCCATCACCTCGGGTTGCTCGACGACCTGATTCGGGTCATCTGGGCGGACCAGATGGTGAAAGACCGTGCCCGGGGTGGGCACCAGCCTGCTCGGAGAGAGCGAGTTGACCGCGATGTTCGCTTCCCACACCTCCGCGGCCAACCCCGTCGTAAACCGCTCCAGCGCCGCCTTGACCATCCCGTACACCGTGCCGCCTCCACGCCACATCGGGTCCGGCGGGAGCGAAGGGTGGCGCGAAGCGCCCGAAGAGATGTTGAGTATCCATCCCTGGCCGGCTGCGGCCATGCCCGGAAGGACCCTCTGCGCGAGGTCCATCGGGGCGTAGACCTGGACCTCGAACATCAGATGCTGGCGCTTCGGTGCGAAGTCGGCGATCGGGTTGAAGAAGGTGACGGCCGCGTTGTTGACCAGGATGTCGATGGGTCCGATGACGGCTTCGGTCTCTTGGATCAACCGCTCCCGCTCCTCCGGCCTCGACAGGTCCGCCGCGATGGCGACCGCGTGCCCACCGTCCTTGGTGACCGCCAGGACGGTCTCTTCGAGGCTCCCCTCGAACTGGCTGGTTCCCGGCTCGACCGTTCTGGCGGTGACAGCCACCGCGGCGCCTTCGGCGGCGAAGCGCTCTGCGATCGACTTTCCTATCCCCCGGCTGGCGCCGGTGACCAGGGCCGTGCGGCCGGCGAGGAGGCTGCTCGTCATAGGTCGTTCTCCTTGTGTTGTTCCTTGTCCTGGCGTCCTGGTCCTTGTCCCAGACCACTATTGCGTCCAGAACTTCTATTTGGCTGCCACCCACGCACAGTGGGTTGATCTCGATGGTGTCGAGAGGGAGCGCGTCGGCAGGCCGGGTGACTCCTCCACCCACGTTTGCCATCCGCACGGCGTCAGTCTTTCAAAGTCTGTGGCCCTCAGCCGGCGGGGCAATGTACGGGGCAGCGTCAAAGATTCGATCTACGAGCCCATGGACGGCATACGCCCCATTTGGTGGTCTTGCGGGATAGTGAGCAGCGGGATCGCGTCAGGTGCCGCAAGAAGTAGCACGCCGAGGCTGATGCAGAATCAGCGCAGTCCCGTAGGTTGCAAGCCGGCGCGATGGGATCGTCTTCTCGATGGCGATTAGCCCGGCCACAAAGACCATCCAGGCGACGCTCATAACGCCCAAGGCGAAAAGGGATGCCATGAGTGCCCAGCAGCAGCCGACGCACCAGGCGCCGTTCTTGGCTCCCATGTGAAAGGCGCCCGATCGCCCGTCGCGCCAAGAGCCGAGGAGAAGCCCGAGTGGGCTGCGGCACTTGCCGAGGCACGCGTCCTTCAGCGGAGTCAGTTGGTAAACCGCAGCAAGGATCAAGATGGTGCCCGCGACCGGCCGTCCTGCGTGGTTCCATGCCAGCGCATTGTCTGAGATCCGGCCAACTCCAGTCACTAGGGCGAAGGCCACTGCCCCGGCGACCGCCCACGTGACCAGATATCCAGTGGTGAAGACGATAGGCACCAGCAGCGATCGCTTCCGGGTCATGCGCGAATACAAGGCGACCGTGGGCGCGACGGATGGGAACATCATCGCTGCCATCATCACAACCCAGACGCCGAGGAACCAGCCGACGGCCCCCAGACCGGTCCCGGGTCCATTGCGATCCCCCGCATCTGACCGGCAGTCCACCACCAGCCGATACCGGCAAGGGCAAAGAGCAGAGTCACCACCGCCAACCGCGCCCGCATCGCGGCGAACGCCGGGGCGAGGCCCACGTTTCGCGATAGGCGCTCGTCAGCCAACATGACTACCCGATCAGGCCGCCCAGGAGAACTCCGAGGTCGAAAGACCGGTCTTGCCCTCGTATTGGATACCAAAGGCGTTGATCCGCGACCGTTTCGCCTCGGCCATCGTCAAGTTCGACCCGACCGGGTGGAACATGCCAGAGAAGCGAACCGGCTCACCTGTCTCGATACCGAAAGGCACGATGTCCTCGATCTCAAAGTCGATCGCGTCTCCTACGCGGACACTGTGCCGCAGACCGTCATCGACGATCTCGATCGCCGCTCGCTCGACGCCCAGCATCTCGCCGACAAGCGGAGCAAGCGCCGCCATCGGACCACCGAGCTGCCCACTGAAGACCTGAACCAATGCCTCGAACTGCTGATCGGTCGCCTCGTCGTCAACGAACACACCGAGACGCCAGTTTCCCTCCGTCATGACCTTCGGCGTGTCCGCAATCATCGCCACCTTGCGGCCGCCGATCTGGGTGCCCTCTACCTCACCCTCTCGGATATTGAACACCAGGCACACCCGGCAAAAGTCGTACGTCGCACCATGGTCGAACGACAGGTTGCACGGACACATCAGCTCGCACGAACAGGTCTCGACGTAGCTTCCCTTGAGGTTCCACGACATAGATGACCTCCCCTCCTCAAGGATGAGAATTTCCTATCGCAGAACGTGAGATCGGTCAACCGCCATTGCCGAACGGGGCCGGAGTTCGGACGCCCAATCCTTGGGGAGTGCTGAGGGGACTGGTGAGTCGATCGACGTATCTCGAGGATGCAGTTGTGCCGGTCGGGCGCGCCCAGGGCCGGCGACTGAACGGGGATAGTCCATATCAAAGGAACACATCGGACCCGAACGACTGGATCGCCTACCGGGCCGTCAGGACACAAAACTCGTTTCCCTCAGGGTCGGACATCACGACCCAGGGCTCTCCCCCGGTTTGACCGATCATCGCCCTGGTCGCCCCCAATGCCTCTAGACGCTCCACTTCAGCGACCTGGTCATCTGGCTTCAGGTCGAGGTGAAATCGATTCTTCACCTTCTTCAGATCGTCGCATGGGAACAGGAAGAGGCCCGGAACTGCGGAGTCTCGGCCCATGGCGTCCCGAGGCACCAGATACACCCCCTCCTCAGTGTCCGCGACGACCCTCCAGCCCAGCGCGGCGGCCCAAAACTGCCCGAGCCGCCGAGGGTCTTCGGCATCCATCGTCACACAAGCCACTCGTAAGCTCATGAGGCATCCTCTCAGGCGCGTCGGGAATGAGGACTTTGCCAGTATGTGCCGCGCGGCGGCACCCAGGGGGGGCGGGCAAGAGTCTAAATCTGACGGTCAAAGATGACCCGTGCTGTGTCTTAAGACGCAGATGCGAAATGCGCGGCGGCAAGGGGACGCACGCCCACCGAAAGGCCGCCATAGCCGGTCGTCTAACGCCCTCGAAGCAGGAGGGACCTCCGCGGAGCCACTATCGGCGAGTGAGGGTGTCGGTGAGCCGGGTCGGGGGTAGGCGCCTCGAACCGCCGTACTTGGGCAGGGGCTCGGTTTCGGAAGAGTTGTCGCAATCTCAATACGCCATGACCGCGTAACGGACCGTGAGGTGACCTAGCGTCGTCGGCCGACGCGGAGGACGCTCAGGTAGCGACGTGAAGCTCGATCGCCCATCCGCGTGCGAATCCGCTCGGCGATCGACTTAACCAGCAACTCACGTACATCGGGATCGAGTCTCCGATAGAGCGATGAGGAGCGGAGAAGATCGGCGAAGCCGTCCCCGTCGAACCACTGCACGGTTGGATACCACCGCACGATCGTCGGGCCGAACAAAGCTCCGGGATCCTCGACCAAGCCCCAACCCTCGTCCGTTTTGCGCACGTCCTCTTCGAGGGGCGGATGACCCCAGCCGGGGTCACCGGGGGCGAATCGCTGGTGGAGGTCGGCGGTCTCGGCGTAGACCTCGGGTTCACCCGGCCGACGGACAACTACATGCCCGAGCAGCGCCATCCATCCCCCGAGGTTGAGCACCTCGTGTGCCCGGCGCCAACCAATCGATGGGTTCACCCAGTGCCAGGACGACGCTGCTACGAGGCAGTCGAAGTGACGACCGCGGTCGTCCCATTCCTCGAACGACGACTCCTCGACTTCGACGTTGTCGAAGTCGAGGAGTCGCTGACGGGCCAAGGCGGCCAAGTCTGGTCCCGGCTCGACAGCGGTCACTGTTTTCCCGAGCGCTGCCAGCGACGTTGTCGCTTGTCCTGTGCCACAGCCGATCTCCAACACGGAGGCCTGCTTGTTCAACTTGGTGATGGCAACGAGGTCTCTGAACAGCTCTGTTGGGTACGTCGGTCGGACACGGTCATAGAGTTCGGGCACCTCGTTGAACACTCGACCGAGGCCGTTTGGCTGCGTGCCCGTCATCGCACCATCCTGCCCTGACAGTGCCCCGACTGTGTCACCTAGCTGTACATCTAGCCGAGTGGCGACGGTCGACCCTGCGCTGAGGAGTTTACGATCTGGGTTCCAAGACTGTCTGCAACTCGGTCACCCACGTGTCACGAGGACCGTCACAGTCGATGTAGAGCTCACGATCGAACGACGTGGCTCGCTCTCCGGTCCGGACGACCCACTCATGGAGCGCTTGAAAAGCGTCATGGAACTGTTCCGGCGCTCCGTGCACGACCGTGGTGGCTGCACGCTCGACAGCAGGAAGCTGAACTGTCGATAGTTCGTCACCTTGTATTGTCACCTCGGTTGGGACTGGGAGCGCAGTCGTCAACCGAAGCGGTCTTGCTTCGACTCCGGTGTCCTCGTACAACGCAAGGGACAGACCATCAAAGGCGACACCGTGCCGCGCAAGTGCTGCGTGCAACTGTGGGTACATCCGGCCGCACGCGTCACCGATCTCGTCAACGCCCGTCAGATCCTCACTCAGAGCAATCACGCGCAGCGGATCAAGCCGTTTGACGATCACTTCATAGGCAGTCATTGGTTCCTCCTCAAGTTGCGCGAGTCGGATCTCGACCCGCTTGAGCTGTTCGGTCTGCTCAGTGAGCCGGGCGCGGGCTTCGGCTTGGCGCAGGCGCAGAATTCCCCGTAGCTGCTCCACCGTCACGTTCTCGTCGATGAGCTGCGCGATTTCTGACAACGGCACACCTAGGTCTCGCAGGACAAGTATGCGATGCAGCCGTACGACCTGGTCGGGCGCGTAATACCGATACCCAGTGCGTGGGTCAACGTGGGCTGGATTCAGCAGACCCAGATCGTCATAGTGCCGCAGGGTGCGTACCGACACCTGAGACAAGCGAGCCACCGTGCCGATCCCGTACATACGGGTTAGTCAATCAGCTGACGTAGCGGAAGAGTCAAGAAAGTCAGCCGATTGGGAGCGTCAGAACTGCCATCACCACGGCAACCCAAACCCGGCGATGTTCGGGGGCACCAGGTCGGGTTGTTACGTTTTCTCCATGAGTTGGGCTGAGGATTGGACCGTACTCCTGCACGGTCCGAGGGGTCGACGACTGTGCCTTGCCCTAATCGATCCGGCCCATCTACCTCACTGGAGGCCGTTCCTTCGCAGGGATGCTGAGCCAGATCTGAGGTCGCTAGCGGCAGACCTCGAGGCCGCAGTGTCGACAACAAATCTCACCTCGATTTCGTCAGCCAACCATGCACTGGCCCTCATGGGCGCTCTTTCACAATCTGTTGGTGCGGCGATGTACTGGCAAGAGCCAGACAGCGAAGATCGCACCTTGAGCCACCCCGAAATCTACGAGCTCCTTGAGCCAGTTGCTTGCTCCGTTGTGGACTCGCCAGCTGCCCGCTGGTGGTCGACTGGTGTCGATCTCAAAGACCAGCAATACACCGAGTGGGTCAATGGGATACGCAGCGGGCCACCGTCACTCTTAGGTGCCCGCGCACAGCTAGAGAGTTGGCGCCTGGCAACCGACGCGGACGAGGAACAGGCCAAGATGCGGCCGGAGGACCCCTCTGCCAGTAACAGCGGATTCTGGTGGTCGGTTCCAATTCCGAGCCAATTGGTCTGTACGACCCGGAGTCTGCCTGGACTGGGTGCCGTCAAACTGGTCCTGGCCGAAGACTCCTCCGGCTGGACCGAGGCCCGATGTTGGCCACTTCTGCCAAACAGCCCAGCGCGGATCCTTGACATCCGGACTCCCGACGACTGGGTCGACCTGGTTGCTCGTTATCCCTTGAACGTGAGTCGGTCTCGGCGCCACGACTGGTGGCGCACAACGGGCACGGCCAGTGCCTGGCTGATTCCCGATTGGGTTGCTGTCGCATCTGATTACGACGCGGTCCATCTCACTGTGATCGGCTACCTCACGACAGCGGGACGAGCATTGCCGGTTCTTGATGCGTGCACGGTCCTTGCCGGATGGGACCCAGACCAAACGTTCTGGTTGACCGACATTCTCACGGAATCGGGGGAGCCCACCGAATGGTCGATCAACCAAGACGGGTATGGCGGGATGACCGCCAGACCCGCAACTTAAGAGTCAGCCAGGTTTGCGTCGGGATGGTCCCCCGAACTTCATGGCGGACGGTTGATATCGACCGGAATCCCTCGGCCTACGGCCATAGCCCATAACCCATGGCGTTACGGGAGCTCAAGGAGAGACGATGCCTTCACTGCGCGGAAGGCCGGGGGTGGCGCCGTCGAAGGCGGACACATAGGGGCCGTGGGGTCCAAATGCGATGCGTGCCACTGCGAGTTGGCGGTAGAGCGCGGTCCCGCTCGGAGAGAAAAGCATCCAGGTGACGCCGCGTTGGGTGAAGAGCGACTCCTCGCCAGGGCCTAGGCCGAGCGGACTCGAGCCCAAGATGGGGCCGGCATAGGGCTCTTCGCACGGACCGGCCGGCCCCCGGCACACCGCCACGCCGATGCCGTCGCCGTCTTGGTAGGAGGGGTTGGCCGAGAAGAAAAGGTAGAAGCGGCCGTCGGCATGGACCATTTCGGGTGACTCGATGAGCTTGTGCTCCCAGGGCCGAGTGGCGGCAAGCAGCTCATCTGGTGATCCCTCCAGGGTCATGCCGTCGGGCGCGAGCCGCTGAGCCCACAGCACCGCCGGCTGGTTCTGAGGGAGATCGGGGTTCTGTGCCGGTCCCCAGGCGGCATTGACGTCGGCCTTCCAGTCGAGCCAGAGCTGGCCGTCGGGTGCAATGAAGGTCCGGGGGTCGATGGATCCCGACGGGTTACAGACGACCGGTTGCCGGGCAACGATGAAGGGGCCGAAGGGCGAGGTCGATACGCCCATCCCGATGCATTTGGCCGGAACCCCGGTCGCCAGGATGTCATCGACGTCGGGAGAGGAGAACCACATCACGTATCGCCCGTCGACGTGACGGACATCGGGGGCGGACGTCCAGCCGGTGGTCCAGGGCGGCAGCGCAGGCATTGCGTCCACCTCATTGCCGAGGTGCTCTAGGTCGCTGAACGCCCGCACCGAGATGTTGGGGGGGTCGTAGCCGCCGGCACCGGTGTAGAGATAGTCGGTGCGGCCCCCGACCGTCACAGTGGGGTCAGTCATGGGAACGTTGTAGGGCGGCACCAGCTTGCCCAACGCGTATGAGGGAGCGGGTGGCGGGTTGAGCGTGCCAGCCGCGCGTTGGGGCGGCGCGGCAATCCCGCCAACGGGCGCGACCTCGACGAAGGTCACGGCAAGGATGGCCGTCAGCGCTGCCGCCCGCCATACAGGCTGTCGCAACAGCCTCGCCCGATGGACACGAACCGAGCCAGCCACACCGGTTGGGCGCACTGACTCGTCAGGACCCTTGGGTAGGTCGGAGGAGCGTCCCAGCAGTTCGTGGACACGGCGCAGCTGCTGGATGTGATGGGAGCCCGATAGCGCCGAGGGCTGAGCCGCAACTTTTCAGACTGCCCCAGTTCGTCGCGATTTGGGCGCACCCGGTACTTGGAGGCGTGTCGGGAGCGCACGAGCCGAGAGTGACTACACCGACGAAGGCTTTGGGCATGGGGCGGCTCAGTCCCGCCTAAGGTTTTCGAGTTCGGCCACTTCGCGCCAATGGTCAGCAGCGAGAACGAATCGCCGGGGAACTTGGGTCATTGCATATCCCGCCTGAGACCTGTCCATTTCTCTCTGGCGCTGGGCGTGGTCGGGTATCGCCAGGGTCATTTGGACCTCAAGGAGCTTCATCTCCGTGATTGTCAAGGAATATGCCGTGAGATACGCGCCCGACACCAACAGTGCCGAGGCATATCGACTCTCCCGGGACGAGTGTTCCGGCAGCTGGGTGAACGCCTGGGCGAGGTCGTCGGCATACTTGGCCTGGGTTTGGCGCTCAGCCTGGGCCGCAATGAACCTCTCATTGGCGGCCGTGGCTTCCGGACTGCGCACCATCGTGGCTGTGCTCGGCTCGAGCGCCTGGGCGAAGGTTTCGACGGCATCGTCTTGGAACGACTTTCGCCGAAAGAGCTCCATTCCGAGAGTCTCGCGCTCGGCGCTGATCACTACCCCATGTCACGCCAGGCTCTGGGCAGTCCAGATGCAGTCGGCCCAGCTCGGGCTGCCCCGTACGCCGGGACGGTGGGATGGTTCGGTACATTGGGGCGAGGCGCGCGCAGCCGTGGGGCGATCGGCGGCCTCAGCCTGCGGTGTCGAGCAGGGTTTGGGCGATGGCTCGGTCTGACTCGGTGTGCCACATGGTGTCGTCGTGCTCGACGTCCCAGAGTGTGTTTTGCAGGATGCGGGCCAGTGTCCAGGCGGTTGCGCGTTTCCGATCGAGGCCGAGAATGTCGGTCATCAGGTCGAAGCGGCGGCGGATCGCCCGTGGTACGTCGCCGGTGGCGACGGCTTCCTCCCACCGGTTGTGCAGTGCCGCGAGGAGCGCGAAGCCGGGATCGCCGGCCACCGGGTTGGGGTCGATGGCCAGCCAGGGCTCTCGCTGGTCGGCCGGGTGTGGTGCCAGGATGTTGTCGAAGTGCAGATCCTCGTGCACGAGGCGGTCGCCGGCTTCTGGGAGCACCTCCTCGAGCGCGGACGCGCATGCTCCGATGAGGTCGTGTTGCGACGGATCGCGCACGAGCGTCAGTGCGCGTGGTACACGGTCGAGTAGGTCGGCGCCGCAATCCGAGAGCTGGCGCATGCCGGCGGGTGCGGGAACGGCGCTGAGCCGGGCGAGGAGCTCGGACAGGATCTGCAGGGCGGCCAGGTCGTCGCGGACGGTGGCCAGCGGGCGGTCGGCGTCGAGGCGTTCGAGCAGCATCGAACCCGATTCGGGGTCGTGGTCGAAAAGGCGTACAGCGCCGTTTCCGTTCCACGCGCGCAGTGCGTCGGGCTCGCCGACGGTGTGGTCGGTGACGGGTTGGATCTTGAGTACCGCGGGCGTGGCGTCTGCGCGCACGACGGGCAACACGAGCGCGGTGGCGCCGCAGGTCGGAGCTCCGTCGGGCCGCAGCCGCCAGCGGTCCAGGAGGCCTGCGGCGAGGTCTGGGGACGCGTCGATCCAGGCGCGGCCGATCTCGCCGAACAACTTGAGGTGCGAGGAGACCAGCGCTTCTGGCACTTCGATACGCGGGCCGGCGGGACTGGTCACGGTGCTTAGGCTGGCACAGTCCGGTGCCCCAGAACGCCAAGGTGTGGGCGCTCAGCTGATCCAGATCTGGGTGGGCCAGATGGAGCCACCGATCATCCCGAACGCGGGCTGGCCCTGCGGCGTGGTCGGGTTGTTGAAGTTCTGCACAGTGGGGCTGCCGATAACGGCCCACACCGCACGATCCAGCCACAGGTAGGGGAGGTCGAGGGCGAGGCGCTTGTTGACCGTCATGTAGGCCGCCTCGCGGACGCTCGGCTCGGTGTTGGACCGCCCCGCCAGAAGCGCCTTCTCGATCGTCGGGTCCGCATTGCGGGCCATGTTGATGGACAGTGACCCCGAGCTGACGGTGGTCGTGCTCCAGAAGATGTAGTTGAGGTCGGGGTCGACCGCCCCGAACTGGCGCCAATTCAGCGCCTGATACTCGCCGGCCAGCGCGTTGTTGATGAAGGCGTTCTGCTCGATGATGGGGGTCTTGACCTGGAATCCCACGGACTGCCACGCCTGCTGGAGGTACGCCTGCTGACGCACGCTGACAGGCCCGTTCGTGTTGCCCAACGTGAAGGAGATCGGGCTGCCGGTCGACTTCTCGATCTGCTTGACCAGCGTGGCCGCCCGCGAGGGGTCGTAGGCCGGGTAGGACGTGGCGGAGTAATAGGGGGAGCCCGGCACGAAGAGGCCGGTACTCACCGGGAGCACGCCGTCGTCGATGACCTGGGCGTACTGACGGCGGTTGATGGCCATGGCGGCGGCCAGGCGCACGTTGGCATCGTTGAACGGCGGTGCGAGGCAATTGAGCTGCACGCAGTTCATGTCGGGTTCGCCGGCGACGTGGGTGCTGTCGTCGATGTAGGAATAGCTGCGGTTGCCCCGGTACTGGGTGATGATCTGCGTCGTGTCGGTCACCATCAGGTCGATGGTGCCGGACCGCAGCGCTTCGGACCTCGCGCTCTCGTCGGGGATCGGTTTGTACGTGATCTGCGAGAGGTGCGGGAGCCCCGGTCGCCAGTAATGGGGGTTGGCGGTGGCGGTGAAGTGGTCGTTGGGGATCCACTCCTTGAACACGAAGGGCCCGGTGCCCACGGGGTGCGAGGTGCCGTTGGGGTTGGCCAGCATGGACGGAGCCACGACATAGGCGATCTGGCCACCGATGCCGCCGGCCAGGTAGTAGGGGAAGGGCACCCAGGGTGACTTGAACGTGATGGTCACCGCCAGCGGTCCGGTCTGGGTGATCGACACCAGCGTCGGGTTGATGACCACGCCGTTGAGGAGCGACTTGGACTGCGCCCGTAGGTTGGTCAGCAGCGCCGCCCCATTGCACGGCGTCCCGTCGTGGAACACCACGTTGGGGCGGAGGGTGATCGTCCACGCGGTGTACGAGGAGTTGGGCACGACCGACTGGGCCAGATAGGGGGCCCAGTCACCGTTGGTCAAGATGATGGTGAGGGGGTCGAACACGGTGCGGGCGTACATGACGCCCACCTCGTCGAATTGGGCCTGCGTGGGGTCGAAACCCCGCTCCTCGGCATCGACCCCGAAGACCAGCGAGCCGCCCTTCTTCGGCGTGGCCCTGGTGACCCCGTTGCGTCCAGGGCCGTTCGTCGTCGCGCCGGCGATCCCGTCCCAGCCCATGCCGAGCGCCGATGCCCCCGCAAAGCCCGCTGCCGCGGCAGCGCCACCGGCCAACAGTGTGCGGCGATCGAATCTCGAGACCATCGATCCTCCGTTTCCCCGAACCCTGCGGACCCTGCGATCTTGAAGCGATTCCGGCGTTCGCCGTAGGGGAGAAGGTCCTAAATGGCGCCTCCTATCGCCGGGCTGAGGCCATCGCGCGGCGAACACTTGCCGGTCTAGGAGGCGGAGGCACACGGATCCCCTCGATGGAGGTGTCCGTGACGTCGAGAACGTTCATGGAGAGGCTAGACAGAGTCGTTCATGTCTTCCAACACACCACGGGACGTCGCGGCCAGAGCCGGAGCGCTCTTGACTTGGGCCGCGATGCTCATCGTCCTGTTGTCGCTCGCCCCCGCCGGCCAGGAAGGGGCCGCCGGAGCGTCGGTGCTGCGTGCGACGACGACCCAGGGGGCGGGGTACGGCGCCGCGGCGACCTTGGCCGGTCCGGTCACGACGGGGCACGTCGTGGAGCCGGTCTCCACCCATCCACCCGATCTCGCCGCCAATGGTTACGTCGAGCAGGAGTACTTCGCCTCCGGCACCGCCACGGCGTTCCGGGGCACCTCCCTACCGAGCAATGGCGAGTGGTCGATCACGCCCACGACATCGGCCCCCTACAAGACGAGGATCCTGGTCCGCCGGCCGGTGGATCCCGCCCGGTTCAACGGGACCGTGGTCGTCGAATGGATGAACGTGACCGTCGCAGAGTCGGCCGTCGACTGGGACTTCCTCAATCCCATGCTGATACGCGACGGGTACGCCTACGTCGGGGTGTCGGCCCAGTCCGTTGCCGTCGACGGTGGGCGGTCACTCCTCGGTCTGCCTTCGGGGGTTGGGAACGGGGGGGGTGGCCTCGTCGGGACCGAGCCGGCACGGTACGGATCCCTCCACCATCCCGGCGACCAGTACGCGCTCGATATCTTCGCCCAGATCGGGAACGCTCTCCGGATCCCCGACCAACCCGCACTGGGGGGCTTGCATCCGAGGCACATCGTCGCCGTCGGCGAGTCGCAATCCGCGGCAAATCTGACGACCTTCGCCGATGCGTTGCAGCCCCGGACTCACACCTTCGACGGTATCTTCATCCACAGTCGGTTCGGATCGGCTGCGTCATTGAGCGGGGCACTGTTCGGGTACCACAAGGATCTCCGGATACGCACCGACCTGAAGATCCCTGTCTTCATGTTCGAGACCCAGACCGATGTGATCGGTTTCGGCTATGCCGGAGCTCGACAGCCCGATACGCGCCACATCCGGACCTGGGAGGTCGCCGGCACGGCCCACGCCGACGCCTACCAGCTGGGGTCGGCAGGCAACGTTCTCGGCTGCACCACTCCCGTCAACGACGGCCCCCAGCACCCCGTCGCCGAGGCGGCCTTCGTCGCCTTCACCAAGTGGGTCGTGAAGGGCACACCTCCACCGACACCGACCCCGTTCCGCCTGGCCAGCGCCCACCCACCCACCCTGGCTCTCGACAGCCATGGCAATGTCATCGGAGGCGTGCGGACCCCGGCAGTCGACGTCCCGATTTCGACCCTCAGCGGTGCGGCGCCCAAGGGAGCGAGCGTCCTCTGCTCGTTCTTCGGATCGGCGACAGTGTTCAGCTCCGCCGAGCTCGCCGGCGTGTACGGGACCAAGAGCCATTATCTGGCCGCGTACACGGCAAGCCTGAACAAGGCCATCGCCAACGGGTACATCCTCAGCGCCGACCGAGCCGCCCTCCTGGCGCAAGCCGACCAGGTGCAGATTTCCCAGTAACGCGGCGCCGCCGATGTGTCCCGACCATCCCTATGATCGGCGCCACGCCGACACGCCGGGGGCCCCATGACGACTGAGACGGAGACGGCTTTCGCCGAATTGCTGGACGTGGTCGCCGCCACGCAGACGCGCCTGACCGAGCAGCTGGCTGACGACCGGGCCACGCTGCTCGAGGCCCACAAATGGATCCTCTCGATCCTCCAGGTCGCCGCCGAGGTGAACCTGTGGTCGGACACCGCACGACCCCGCTTCGTCGAGATCGTCGGCCCGTACAAGAAGTGGGGCGGTGACAACGCCGACGCCTTCTACTGCTACGCGCCCGTCGACCCCACCCGCACCTACCGGGTGACCGTCGAACCGGGCGACGCGGTCTACCTCTCCCTCACGGTCTACGGCGGCCCCAACGACGGCCGGTACTCCGAGCGGATCGTGGGAGCCCTCAACAGCCGCGATGCCGGGTGGCTCCCGCACGGCACCTTCGACCTCGTCCTGTCTCCCGATCCTCCCTCCGAAGCCGGCGTGGCCTGGATCAAGCTCGAGCCCGACGCCGTGGCGGCGATCACGCGCGACTACCTGGAGGACCCGGCCACCGGGCTGCGTGCCACATGGCGCATCCGGGCGGACGACCCACCGGACACCTACCGGGAGGACGACGCCGGCCTGGCCCGTCGCATCCGGGCCATGACGACCTGGGTGCGCGAGCAGGCAAGCATCGTCCCCCTGCCACCCGCCACGCCCAATGCCATCGACCCGCCGTACCCCGTGCCGACAACCACCTTCGGCTGGGCCGCCGGCGACGCCGCCTACGCCATGGGTGCGTTCGAGCTCGACGACGATCAGGCCCTGGTCATCCGCGGCCGCTCGCCCGACTGCGTCTTCTGGAACATGTGCCTGTGGAACCCGCTGCTGCACACCTACAACTACGACTACGAGCGGGTGACGATCAACGGAGCTCAGGTGGAGTACGAGCCCGACGGGTCCTGGACCATCGTGGTCAGCGCGGCGCGCCCGAAGCACCCGAACTGGGTGTCGACGGCCGGGCACTCGAGTGGGCGGATCTGGTTCCGCTGGTTCCTCCCCGCCGAGACCCCGCAGCACCCGGAGGTGCAGGTCGTGCCGGTGGCCGACGTATGAGCTCGCGCCCTGCACCGGTCCGGATCGACGACCTGGCCCAGCCGCGCTTCAGCGACGAGGTGCGCGCCATCCTCGACTTCATGGACGAAGCTGGGTCCCAGCTGACCCTGGAACCCAGGGCCCTCATGGACACGGCAACCGGCGAGACCGGGCTGGAGGACTTCGGTGCCCCGGACTTCCGGGAGCGACTCGACGTGCTGTGCCGGGCCATGCGGGAGGAGGGCGGCTTCAACGGGGCCGGCGTGCTGCAACAGCACGCCTTCCTCACGGGGTTGCTGAAGAACCGCCTCCTCATCGAGGACCTGCTGCGACGCCATCCCGAGATCCTCGAGCAGCAGATCGTCGCCCCGATCGTCATCTGCGGCCTGCCCCGGACCGGGACCACGCACCTGCACAACCTGATGTCCGCCGACCCCGCCCTGCGGTCGCTCCCCTACTGGGAGAGCCTCGAGCCGGTGCTCGCCGAGCGCGAGCGGCCCGCACCCGGCGCGCCCGACCCTCGCCGGGAGCGGACCGAGGTGGCACTGTCGTTCCTCGATGCCGCCCTGCCGTACTTCAAGCGCATGCACGAGATGACGGTGGAGCACACCCACGAGGAGATCCAGCTGTTGGCGATCGACTTCTCGACCATGTTGTTCGAGACGACGGCGCCGATGCCCACCTGGCGCGACCACTACCTGGCACGTGACCAACGGTCCAGCTACGCCTACCTGCTGCGGGTGCTCAAGGTGCTGCAATGGCTGCGGGGCGGGACGCGCTGGGTGCTCAAGTCGCCCCAGCACCTCGAGCAGTTCCCGGCCCTGGTCGACACGTTCCCCGACGCCACCTTCGTCGTGACCCACCGCGACCCCGTGTCGGTGACGGCGTCGATGGTGACGATGATCGCCTACAGCGCCCGGCTGACCCGCGACCGGGTCGACGTGGAGAGCATCGGCCACTACTGGGCGGACCGACTCGAGCGCATGCTGGGCCGCTGCGCGGCCGAGCGAGACGTCCTGCCGACGGCCCGGACGATCGACGTGCGCTTCGACGAGTTCATGGCGGACGACCTGGCCATGGTGGGCCACGTCTACGACCTGGCGGGCCAGCCTCTCGACGACGCCTCGCGCGCTGCCATGGCGGCGTTCGTGGACGAGCACCCACGGGGCAAGTTCGGCGCCGTCCGCTATGACCTCGGCGAGTTCGGGCTGGACCCGGCCGAGCGGCGGCAGGCGCTGTCCTTCTACACCGAGCGCTTCGGGGTCACGCTCGAGTCCTAGCGGATGGCCGAGTGCCGGATGCGGCCCCAGCGGCGCGCCACGTGCACGCACAGGTACACGAGCAGCACGAGCGCCGACAGCACGTGCCACCCCATGTCGCGGCAGCGGGATCCCGACGCCGCGTGGGTGGAGGATCACCTGGTTGCCCGAGAGCAGGTCGTAGGTCCCCGAGGCGAGCACGTTGAGGGCCAACAGAGCCAGGGCCACGTCCGACCACGCCCGCCGTCCCCCGCGGCTGAACCACGTGCGGGTACGTCCCAGGTTCCCGAGCAACCGCTCGACGGTGTGACGGCGTTGCGCCACGTGCACACCGACCAGGCCCACGAACGCCAGTCCAACGACGAGGTGCGGCCACCCCTCGGTGGTCAACGTCACGGTGGCCAGCGAGGCCGCGAAGAGCGCCAGCAGGCCGAGATGGACCGCGAAGCGGGCCCGCATCCGATGACCTCGCTCGACCGCGTCACTCGGTGACGGGGAGGCGGCCTGACTCGTCACCGGGCCGGCGTCGCTGCGAATGGCCACGCTCGCCTACTCCATGGGCCGGGTGGCGATCCCCGTCGGGTCGCGTCCCGCCAGCACCCAGCCGACGGCCATGGCGACGATCGGCATGGCGATCACGATGAGGAACAGGTTGTTCCACGGGACGTGATTGATGATGTCGGACACGCCGCCCTCCAAGCGAGTTCGAGCGGAACCAGCCGAACAGGCCGACGTACGCCGCCACCGTCCCGAGCAGCGCGCCGAGGAAGGCGAGGCCGCCGGCGGTGACCGCAGTCAGGGTGCGCCGGGTCCGGGAGCTGGCGCCGGTGGCCGTCAGCGTGCGCAGCTCGCTCGCCGTCTCGCTGCGGATGAGGCCCACGCTCATGGCGAGGACACCCAGGGCGAGCGCGATGCCGAAGACGGTCGCCCAGTTCACGATCTCAGCCGACGTCGGCTCGTCGTTCTTCGACTCGGTGCTCAGGTCGGCGGACGCCGCCAGCGAGTTGGCGCTCGTGAGCTGCGCCGAGGTGATCGGGCTGTTGGTCAGGATCATCCAGCCGTCGAGGCTGTTCTGGTCCGCGAGGTGCAGCCGGTGCAGCGCGCTCTCGGTGATCACCGTGTTGGGGGCCGACGTGCCCGATGGGCAGCTGGCTCTCCTCCTGGATGACCGGGTGGGCGAGGCACTGGCCGGGTGTGCAGGGGTTGGTGCTGTTCCCGCCTGCGCCCAGGCCCTGGAAGCCGTCGCCGCCCTTGCCGCCGCCGCCGTAGGTGAGCTGGACGCCCGAGCCCGCCAGCCCGGG
Source organism: uncultured Acidimicrobiaceae bacterium (assembly GCA_963730395.1). Classification (GTDB taxonomy): domain Bacteria; phylum Actinomycetota; class Acidimicrobiia; order Acidimicrobiales; family RAAP-2; genus Bog-473. Next base: position 118,029 of record CAVSSK010000023.1, read on the forward strand.
CCGCGAGCTGAGGACGTCGACGTTGGACGGGATGGACGACGGGTTGATGCCGTAGGCCCGCAGCAGGGCCGGCGTCGCCACGTAGATCGGGCCGTTCCATTGCCGGCCGCCCGCGCTCGGGTTCTGCAGTCCGACCGAGCCCGCTGGGTTGTCGAGCTCGACGAGGTCGCGTCGCGCCGACGGCGGAGGCGATGGCGTGCACGGCGGCCTCCTGCGTCTGGATGCTCGGCGGCGGCGTCGCGTTCTGCTGTTTGACCGTTCGGCCCGAAGGTGGGGCCGGTGGGCGGGCTGTACACGTTGAGCGTGTTCGCCGCCATGTTCGGCCCGACGTAGTCGAACACGTTGGAGTAGCGGGCGACGGCCACGGCGCAGACGATCACCGCGATCATGATGCCGAGGCTGATGGCCGAGAGGGCCGAGCCCGGAGCGGGCCCGGTAGCGCGCCATGTCGCGCAGCGGCAGGCGGATGGCGATGGGCGACTTGGCGCCGATCCGGGCCAACAGGGCGAGGAAGAACGGTGAGACGAGGATGATCCCGACGATCAGCGCGATGAGCCCGGGAACCAGCCAGATCACTCCGCCGCCGTTACCCGAGGCGCCCGAGATGGAGAACATGATGAACCCGACCACGAGTGCGATCACCCCGGGCACCAGCGAGCGGTGGATCTGGCGCGGGGGCGCAGGACGTCCGGCGAGGGCGCTGACCACCGGCACGCGGGTGATGGCGCGGGCGGGATAGCCGGCGGCGAAGAACGTCGCGATGACCGCGAGCACCATGGCCGGCACGATCACCTTCCACGGCAGGGCGAACGTACCGATGAGGTGGTGGGCGCTCTGCTCGTTGTGCGGCCGGTAGGCCAGCCAGAGCACCAGGCCCAGCGCGAAGCCCACGAGGGCCCCCACGACCCCGACGATGACGCCGTTGGCCTCCAGGACGAGCCGGACGTTGCGGTCGGTCGCCCCCATGGACTCGAGCATGCCGAGGGAGCGCATGCGGCGCTGTGCGAGCACGGTGAAGCCGCCGATCGACACCAAGGCGATCAGGAGCATGCCGACGGTCGCCAACGCCAGGATGATGGTGGACGGGTTGACGATGTTGTTGTTGGCCGAACCGGGCGTCGTGACGTAGGTGGGCAGGTTCTTGCCGCCGAGGGCGAGGCGTCGAACAGCACGTTCACCTGCGTCGGGTGGGTCACCTGCCCGGGCGGCACGAGTGCGAACTCGTCGAGCAGGCTCTGGGGGTTCTGCACGATGCCGACGACGGTCTTGCCGCCTTGCGGGCCAGGTGTCGCCGACCCGGAGGTTGAGCTGGGAGGCCAGGCCCGGCGTGAGGGCGATCTGGTTCGGCCCGGTCGGATAGCGCCCCGACAGCAACTGCAGCATCGGCCCCCCGTAGGGGCCGTGGGGATCCTGCGAGCGCAGCTGGTAGGTCTGCGTCGAGCCGGGGACGGTGAACGTCTCGTTCGCGATGACCTGCACCGGGCCGAAGTCGTGCTCCAGCACGGCGATCTGCGCGTCCACATACGGCAGGGCTGGTCGTCGACGACTTGCTCGTGGGGGTCAGGTTGAAGGTCGCCAGGTCGTGGGCCGTGCCGAACCCGGCGTTGGCCGGCGGCGGCGTGTTGACCGCGACGGCCGAGCCGACCACGACGGCGGCCACCGCCACGACGATGAGAAGCAGGATCAGGAACTGCTGCCGCCACTCACGCTTGAAGAGGCGCCAGGACCAGCGGAGCATGGCTCGGCGGGCGGGGACACCGCCGGTGGTCGGTTCGGGGGCCGACTGGTCGACCGGGCGGTCGAGGACGTCGACGCTCATTGGTTCGGGAGATGGGCGAGGATCGCGTCCGGGCTCTCGACCGGGAGCGTCTGGTCGACGACTCTGCCGTCGCGCAGGAAGACCACACGGTCGGCCCACGAGGCGAGCTGGGCGTCGTGGGTCACCACGACGGCGGCCAGGCCGCGGTGGCAGGCGGCGAGGATCAGGCGCATGACGGCCTCTGCATTGGTGGAGTCGAGCGCGCCCGAGGGCTCGTCGGCCAGGAGCAGCTGGCGGTTGCCCACGACGGCGCGGGCGATGGCGACGCGCTGACGCTCGCCACCCGACAGCTGGTCTGGGTAGCTCGACGCCCGGTCCTTCAGCCCGAAATCCTCGAGCGCCTCGAGCGCCGCCGCCTGGGCCTTGCGGGCCGCGACGCCGTCGAGCTCGAGGGGCAGGGACACGTTCTCCACCGCACTGAGCCCGGCGAGCAGGTTGTAGTCCTGGAAGACGTAGCCGATGGACTGCCGGCGCAGGCGCGCCTTGCCGTTGCGTGACAGCGACGACAGGGGCCGGCCGCCGACGTAGACCTCGCCGGAGGTCGGGTCCTCGAGGCTGCCGGCGATGGTCAACAGCGTGCTCTTGCCCGAGCCGCTGGCGCCCATGACGGCCACCAGAGACCCGGCGTCGACCGAGAGATCGATGCGCTGAAGGGCGTGCACCTCCGACGCCCCTTCTCCGTAGACCTTGGAGATGTCGCGTAGTTCGAGGTAGCTCATTGCTTGACTCCCACCTTGCGCCGGGCCTTGGGGAGGGGGAACGGCTGGGGGGCCGGCGCGTCGCCCTCCACCGCCGCTCGCTTGAGACGCCCGTCCGCGGTGTCGAGCCACCGGATCAGAGAATCCAGCCGGAACAGCTCGGCGTCGACGACCAGGGCGAAGTTCAGGTCGAAGCGGGACTCGTCCTCCTTGAGGCGGGTCCACTGCTGCATCAGCTCCACCAGGTAGCGACGGTGGACCTGCACGACCTCGTGCACGTCGACACCGGGGAGCCCGAGCGCGACCAGGACCTTGATCACCAGCTCGTCGCGGGGCGGCGAGGAGAAGTCGGGCGGGGTGCGGAGCCAGTCCGCCAGCTCGTCCTCACCCTTGGAGGTGATGTGGAACCCCTTCTGGGGCCCCTCGTCGGCCGCGTCGTCGGACTCCACGAGGCCGTCGCGCTCGAGCCGCTGCAGGGTCGTGTAGACCTGCCCGACGTTCAGCGGCCAGACCTCCCCGGTGCGGGCCTCGAACTCCTGGCGCAGCTGGAGCCCGTACTTGGGGCCCTCGCTGAGGAGGGCGAGGAGGGCGTGACGGACGCTCATGCGGCCTCATTTCGAAGTAGCATACTGAGTATCCTACGCCGGAGGGGCTCCGGTTGGCAAGGGGTGACAGCCCACCCGGCGCCGACGGGCGCCGAGCCGGGACAGGCCGCGCCGGTTCAGGCGGACGGCAGAGGGGACCCGGTCTCGAGCAGCGTCTTGAGGCTGGCCAGGACGGCCGGCCATCCTCCCGAGACACCCTGGAGGACGGCACTGCCCGGCTCGAACCCGTCGTGGACCACCGTGAGCTTGACCACGCCCGGCCCGGCGTCCTCGATGTCGAAGGCCACCTTCGAGCGCGGCTCGGCCCGCCAGACGGCGACCGTGGCCTCGTCGAATCCGTGCTTGGCGGCCCACTCGGGTGTGAAGGTGTGCCAGGTGTAGGCCAGGCGGCGGTAGGGGTCGGACTCGAGGATCACCTGCCCGGGGTCGCTGACGTCGAAGCCGGACTCCTGGTAGGACAGGTCGTAGGACGAGCCCTTCTGCCAGTCCGAGACGTACGCCAGCCCGCCGGCCGCCGGGTGCCGCCAGTAGCGCGTGGTGAATGCCGGGTCGGTGAGCCCCTGCCACACCCGCTCGGGGCGTGGCGTGGACGTAGGTCGAGTAGACGAAGGTCGTCTGGTCGTTCTTGTGGTTCATGGGGGGTGTGGCCTCCAGTGCCGTCTTGAGATCGGACAGGGCCTCGGCCCGCGCCCGGTCGTAGTGGTGGATCCAGCGCTCGGCGATGTCGTTGATGGGGGCGGCGTTCAGGTAGTGGAGCTTCTCCCGACCCCGGCGCAGGGAGGCGACGAGACCCGCCGCCTCCAGCACGTCGAGGTGCTTCGACACCGACTGCCGGGTCATGCCCATGTCCTCGCAGAGCTCGCTCAGGCTGAGCCCGCTGCGCTCGTTCAGCCTGTCGAGGAGCCGGCGCCGAGTGGGGTCGCTCAGGGCCCTGAAGGCCGCATCCATGTCTCGCATCGTTGGTCTGCTGGTTCGTGAGTTACGCAACCATTTAGTTGCATAATGAAGTCAAGCAGCTAGTCGGTTGCATGTCAAGAGCGGACCGTGGATCTTTGCCGCGGGGGCAGGACGGGGAGGCCCGTCCCTGGGCGCGCCCGGCTCAGAGGGCGGCGAGCACCTCTTCGGCCGAGCTGGCGCTGAGACCGGGGCTGGGCTCGACGGCGAGCCAGCTGACGACGCCGTCGTCGATGATCGCCGCATAGCGCTGGGAGCGCTTCCCGAGGCCGAACCCGCTGCCGTCCATCGTCAACCCCATCGCCTCGGCCAGCTCCCCGTTGCCGTCGGCCAGCATGACGACCGAGTCGCCCACGTTCTGGTCCTGGCCCCAGGCCCCCATGACGAACGGGTCGTTGACCGACACGCAGACCACCTGGTCCACTCCCTTGGCACGGAGCTCGTCGGCGAGCAACACGAAGCCGGGGAGGTGGTGGTCGGAGCAGGTGGGCGTGAAGGCACCGGGCACCCCGAAGAGGACGACCTTGCCGTGTCCCAGCACCTCCGCCGACGTGGTGACCTCGGGGCCCTTGTTGCCGAAGGTGAACACCTTCACGTCGGGGACACGGTCGCCGACTGCGATCGTCATTCGATGCCTCCTTCTCTCGTCGGGCTGCCGGGCTGTGGTCACGTGGTCGGGCTGTGGTCACGTGGTCGGGGCCAGGTTGCCATACGACCTCCCGCGACCGGCAATCGGCCGCCACCCCCGAACAGTCATGAAGTTGTAACCTGCCGCCAGTCGCAACCGCGACACAGAGGTACCACGTGGGATCGAGACCTTGGGGGGTTGCGATGACGCAGTCTTTTGATCGCCGGTCGTTCCTGGCCGGGGGGCTTGCACTGGGGGCCGGGGCCGCCGTGCTGGGGGGCCTGGAGGGCGAGGCGGGCGCGGCTCAGACCAACGGTCAGGGGCGCAACGGGGTCTCGAGCGCCAAGCCCAAGACCGGCGGCTCCCTCACCTTCGGCATCGACACCGAGGAGAGCGGCTTCGACCCCTCGACGGCGCGCTGATGACGAAGGGGGCTTCCTCTACGGGCGCACGGTGTTCGACCCGATTGCGATCGTCAACGCCGCCGGGCAGGTGGAGCCCTACCTGGCCCAGTCGATCACCTCGAACCCCGACTTCACGTCGTTCACCATCACGTTGCGCCCGGGCATCGTCTTCCACGACGGCACGCCGCTCGATGCCAACGCGCTGCACCTGAACCTGGAGAAGCAGGCCACGTCCCTCACGACCGGGCCGGCCTTCGCGACCAACATCGCCGGCGTCTCGGTCAGCGGCCCGCTGTCGGTGACCATCACCACCAAGACGCCGTGGGCCCCGCTCCCCTACTACTTCGCCCAGGCGCAGACGGGCTTCGTGGCGGCGCCCTCCATGCTCAACAACCCGAACGGCACGTCACACCCGATCGGCACCGGGCCCTTCGTCTTCTCGGACTGGGTGCCCAACAGCCACATGACGGCGACCAAGAACCCGCACTACTGGCGCAAGGGCTACCCCTACCTCGACTCCATCACCTACAAGCCGATCATCGACCCCAACGCACGGGCGGACGCGCTCCAGACGGGCGAGATCGACATCATGCACACCAACTCGCCCACCAGCCTGCAGCAGTTCCGTGGCAACAAGCAGTGGTCGTACTACGACAACAGTGGCCAGGTGGTCGGCCAGCCGACGGTGCAGTGCATCATGCTCAACACGTCCGCTGCCCCGTTCAACAACCACAGCGTGCGCTTGGCCGCGGCCAAGGCCGTCAACCGGCCCCAGTTCTCCAAGGTGATCAACAAGGGCGTGGACGCGCCGATGAGCGGACTGTTCATCCCGGGCTCCGAGTACTACACGCAGACCTCCTACCCGGGCTACGACCCGTCGGGCGCGGCCAAGCTGATCTCGCAGGTCTCCAAGCAGTCGGGGCCGGTCACCTTCAACCTGAACGCGATCAGCAACCCCGACGTGCTGCGGGCCGCCCAGTTCCTCCAGCAGGCCTGGCAGACGGCCGGCATGCACGTGAACATCAACATCCTGGCCCAGTCGACCCTCATCAACGACGCGCTGGCCGGCACCTACCAGGCCACCACCTGGCGCCAGTTCGGCGCCGTCGACCCCGACCTCAACTACGTCTGGTGGACGACCCAGCTGGCTTCGGGCCCCATAGCCCTCAACATGGCCCGCAACGTCGACCCCCGCATTCAGGCGGCCCTGCTCACCGGGCGGACGACGGACGCCCACGCGACGCGAGTGAAGGCGTACCAGCAGATCAACCAGTATCTCGCCCAGGACATCCCGTATCTGTGGCTGGCCCGCGACACCTGGGCCGTGGTGGCCAACCCCAAGGTGCAGAATTTCGCCAACCCGACCACGCTGACCGGGAAGCAAGGCCATCGCCTTCGACGAGGGCGTGCTCTGGCCGACGCAGATCTGGGTGTCGTAGGGGCCTCGCTGTCGCTAGCGCATCTCGACGTCGTCGAGGTACTCCTCGCGCCAGTGCGTGAAGCGCTCCTCGGGCAGGCGGAGGCAGTAGGTCGGGCGGAGGGCCTCCACGAAGGCGCGCTCGTGGCTGACGGCCACGATGGTCCCCGGCCACGCGCCGAGCATGGCGCCCGACGGCGGCGATGGACGAGGGGTCGAGGTTGTTGGTGGGCTCGTCGAGCAGCAGGAGGTTCACCTCGCCGGCCGCCAGCATCGCCAGGCCGAGCTTGGCGCGCTCGCCCCCTGAGAGCGTGGACGGCAGCTGGTCGGCTGCCTTCGACGGCAGGCCGAAGGAACCCAGGAGCGCCCGCCGGTCCCGCTCGGACCTCAGCACGGCGTCGCTCACGTTGGCCAGCGCCGGGCGCGTGGGGTCGATCTGCTCGTGCTCCTGCGCGAAGTAGCCGACCTCGACGTTGGCACCGAGCTCGATGACGCCGTTGGACGGCTCCTGCACCCCGGCCAGGCAGCGCAGCAGTGAGGACTTCCCGGCGCCGTTGCGCCCGATGATCACGATGTGGTCGCCGCGGCCGGCGTGGAAGGTCACGTCGGCGAGCACCTCGTTGCTGCCGTAGCGCACACCCAGCTTCGCCACCTCGAGCGGCGTGGCACCGGAGCGGGGCGGCGGCGGGAGCTTGAAGACATTGGCGCGCTCCCGCTTGTCGACCTGCGTACGCTCGGCATGGAGCCGCTCGACCCGCTTGTCGAGCGCCTTGGCCTTGCGGGCGCGCTTCTCGGTGCTGGCCCGCATCGAGTCGGCCAGCGTCGAGAGCCGGTTGATCTCGCGCTTCTCCAGCTCGGCGGCGCGCTCGCGCTGGGACTGGTCCGCCTCGTGCTGCGCCTGAAAGCGCGAGTAGTTGCCCTTCCACTCGGTCATCCTCTGGTTCGAGATGTGCAGCACCTTGGTGATGGACTGGTCGAGCAGCTTGAGGTCGTGGCTCACCACCAGCAGCGCGCCACCGAAGCGCGCCAGCTCGTCGAGCAGCCAGCGCTTGGCCGAGCGGTCGAGGTGGTTGGTGGGCTCGTCGAGGATCATCAGCTCGGGCTCCTGGAAGAGGACCCGCATGATGTCCACGCGTCGCCGCTGGCCGCCGGACAGCTCGTCGATGTCCTCGAGCAGCAGCTCCTGGCGGAGGCCCAGGCCGTCGGCCAGGCGGGCCATGACGGCTTCGGCCTCGTAGCCGCCGTTCGACTGGAACTGCTCCTGCAGGTCGGTGAAGAGCTCGATGTTCTCCTCCGAGGGCTCGTCGGCCATGGCGTGGCGCGCCGCACCGAGGGCGTCGTCGAGCACGTCGAGACCCCGGGCCGAGAGGACGTGCGAGAACCCGGTGGTCTCGAGCCCCAGGCCGCCGGCGATGGGGGCCTGGGGGAGGTACCCGAAGGACCCCAGCAGCCGGACGTTGCCCCGGTGCCGCAACTGCGGGGTCGGCTCGCCCACCAGCACGGAGATGAAGGAGGACTTCCCGGTGCCGTTGCGCCCGACCAGCCCGACCTTCTCGCCGGCGCCGACCACGAAGGAGGCGTCCGAGAGCAGGGTGCGGTCACCGATTTCGATGGTCAGGGCCGATCCGACGATCACGGCACATTGTACGAGCGGGAACCCGTGCTCGATACACTCCGCACGTGCCCGCGCTGGATCGCAAATGGTGGACCCTGATCGCCGTCTGCACCGCGACCTTCATGCTGCTCCTCGACATCACGGTCGTGAACGTGGCGCTGCCTGACATCCAGCGATCCCTGCACGCGAGCTTCTCGGACCTGCAGTGGGTGGTGGACGCCTATTCGCTGACCCTGGCTGCGTTCCTGTTGACCGCCGGCGTCCTCGGCGACATCTACGGCCGCCGGGAGGTCTTCGCGATCGGACTGGTCGTCTTCTCGCTCGCGTCACTGCTCTGCGGGCTCTCCACGACGCCGTTGATGCTGAATCTGGCCCGTGCCGTCCAGGGCGTCGGCGGCGCCATCATGTTCGCCACCTCGCTCGCCTTGATCGCCGGCGCGTTCGTGGGGAGGGACCGGGGGACCGCCTTCGGCCTCTACGGCGCGGTGATCGGCGGAGCCGTCGCGATCGGGCCCCTCATCGGCGGCGCCATCACGAGCGGCATCGGCTGGCGCTGGATCTTCTTCGTCAACGTCCCCATCGGGGTCCTCGCCGTCATCATCACGATCACAAAGATCGCCGAGTCCAAGGACCCCAGGGAGCGCCGCATCGACTGGGTCGGCTTCGTCACGTTCTCCGCCAGCCTGTTCGTCCTGGTGTTCGCGCTCGTGCGCGGCAACGACCTCGGTTGGGGCAGTGCGACCATCGTGGGGCTCTTCGCGGCGTCGGCCGTCCTCATGGTGGTGTTCATCTTCAATGAGCTCCACTCCCGCGATCCGATGCTCGACCTCGGCCTCTTCAGGATCCCCGCCTTTGTCGGGCTGTCCGTGGTGGCGTTCACCCTGGCGTCGTCCATCTTCGCGATGTTCTTGTACCTGACCCTCTACATCCAGGACGACCTGGGCTATGGCCCGTTCGCCGCCGGCATCCGATTCCTCCCACAGACACTCGTCATCTTCTTCTGGTCCTTCTTCGCCGGGCGGCTGACCGTGCGCGTGCGCTCGCGCTATCTCCTGGGCATCGGGATGCTCATCGTCACGGCTGCGCTCCTTGCGATGGGGACGACCAAGCCCACATCGGGCTGGACCGTGTTGCTGCCCGGGTTCATCCTGGCCGGCTTCGGGGCGGGTACGGTCAACCCGGTCCTGGCCTCGGGTGCGGTCTCGGTCGTGCAGCCCCAGCGCAGTGGCATGGCCTCCGGGGCCAACAACACGTTCCGGCAGGTGGGCATCGCCACTGGCATCGCGGTGCTGGGGGCGGTGTTCCAGAGTCAGATCGTGCGGTACACGACGAGCGCGCTCGGCAAGACGGTCTCGGGCAAGGAGGTGCTGAGTCGGGGCGGTGCGCATCTGCGCGGCGCCCTCTCGGCTGGGGAGGTGCACCAAGTGGCCGCCTCCATACCCGACGCCGCTGCCCGGGGAGCCCTGCTCAGCGCATACCACGCGGGGTTCTCGGCCACCCTGAACCACCTGATGGACATCGGGGCGATCGTCGCCTTCGTCGGTGCCGTGTGCGCCTTCGCGCTGGTGCGCCAGCGGGATTTCGTCATCCCGACCGGGGCGGGGGGGCCGCCGAGCGGATCGGCGCCGGCCGATGCCACTGCCCCTGCTGCCGTTGGCGCGCCCGCCGCGCATGCTTGAGCCGTTCACGCTCGAGGGGATCTACGTACGGCTCGAGCCGCTGGACGAGTCGCACGTCCCGGACCTGGTGGAGGCGGCCGCGGAGGACCGCGGGAGCTACGAGTGGACCTACACGCCGGAAGGGCTCGAGCAGATGACGGCCTACGTCCGCGACGCTCGGGACAAGGTGGCGTCGGGGGACCACGTCGCCTTCGCCACCGTGCGCAAGGGCGCCGGGCCCGGCGTCACGGACCGGGTCGTGGGCGCCACGCGCTTCTGCGAGATCGCCCGGTGGCAATGGCCCCCGGGGGCCACCCACCAGCGCCACGACGTGCCCGACGTCGTCGACATCGGCTTCACCTGGCTGGCCGGATCGGCCCAGCGGACCGCGGTCAACACCGAGGCCAAGCTGCTGATGCTGACGCACGCCTTCGAGCAGTGGCGCGTCCACCGGGTGGCGCTCCAGACCGACGTACGCAACAAGCGCTCGTGGGCCGCCATCGAGCGGATCGGGGGGCAGCTCGACGGGATCATGCGCGCCGACCGGCCGGGCGCCGACGACACCGTGCGCACGTCGGCGCGCTTCTCCATCGTCGCCTCGGAATGGCCGGCGGTGAAGGCGCGCCTCACGGCGCAGTTGGGCCAGCGAGCCGGCGGCCAGGAGAGTGGTCCGACGGACTAAGCCCGCGAGAGCGTGGCCGAGATCTTGCGCCGGTGCAGGGCGTGCACGGCAGCCTCGGCCTCGTCCTTGGGCCGCACGGCGGCCACCGCCTTACCGGTCCGGTGGATCCTCCAGGCCAGCTGGTCGGCTCGCTCGACGGTGTGGCCGAAGATCTCCACGAATGCCTCGATGACCGTCTGGAAGGTGGTCACATCGTCGTTCCAGACGATCACCGCCCACAGGTCCTCGAAGTCGAAGAAGGCGTCGATGTCCCCGTCGGCAACTTCTGGCAGGTTGATGGTCGAGGGGTGGTCGAGCGTTGACGTCATCGTTGGATGCTTTCGGGCCTGCAATTTCGGCCCATTGCAGTGTAGTCCCGCGCTGTAGCGTGCGGGTATGCGAGCCACCGTCCTCGAAGGGCCGCGCGACGTCCGGGTCGAGGACGTGCCCGACCCCGTGCTCCCCGGACCCGAAGGAGTCATCGTCAGGGTCGAGCGGACAGCGATCTGCGGGTCCGATCTGCACCTGTACCACGACGCGCCGACAGGGGTTGGCATCCGGCTCGGCCACGAGGTGATCGGGACGGTGGCCGAGGCCGGCCCGCACGTGCGCAGCGTCGGAGTGGGCGACCGGGTGCTGGTCTCGGGAGTCGTCGGCTGCGGCGTCTGTGTCCCGTGCCGAGCGGGTCAGCCCAATGTCTGCCTCGCCGACAAGTCCGCCGCGTTCGGGACGGTGCCCGACCTCCCCGGCGGGCAGGCGGAGGCGATGGCCGTCCCCTTCGCGGATGTCTTCGCGCTGCCGATCCCCGAGGGGGTGGCCGACGACGAAGCCGTGCTGTTGACCGACATCCTCCCGACCGGGTACCTCGGCGCACTCCGCGCCTCCATCCGGCCCGGCGCCACCGTCGTCGTGGTCGGGCTGGGCCCCGTCGGTGTCATGGCACTGCAGTGCGCCGCCCTTTTCGGCCCCGCCCGGATCCTGGCCGTGGACATGGTCCCCGAGCGGCTGGCCCGGGCCGAGGCGCTCGGGGCCGAGCCCATCGACGCCCGCTCCGCGCCGGGGTCGGTCCAGGTCCTCGAGGCGACCGGCGGCCGCGGTGCCGACTCGGTGATCGAGGCCGTCGGGGCCGACGCCACCGTGCTCGACGCCCTGGCCTGCGTCGCCACCGGAGGCACCGTCTCGATCGTGGGGGTCAACCTCTCCATGGAGCTCCCCTTCCCGATGGGACTGGTCTTCCTCAAGAGCCTCACGGTGCGCACCGTCTTCGCACCGGTACCGGGGACCTGGCCCGCCCTCGTCCCGCTGGTGCAGTCCGGCCGTCTCGACCTTGCCGGCACCTTCACCCACCGGATGGGCCTGAGCCAGGCCGCCGAGGCCTACGAGCTCTTCGACTCCCGGGCCGACGGCGTCTTGAAGGTCTTGTTGGACCCGAAGCTCTGAGCGCCCTGGGGCTCGTCGGGGGTCCGGTTGTAGATGAGCGGCCACTCTGAGGCGCCCAACTCCGGGCGATTCAGGAACCACGGGGCGGGCGGCGGTGAGATCAACTCCGTCAGCGCGTCGACGATGGGCTCGTAGTTCACCCGCCACCCCTGGAAGTGCCGCCACGACTCGTCCAGGTCGCGCTCGAGCGGGAAATGGACGTCCTGCAACCGCTTGAACCCGTCCTCGAACTCCTTCTTCGTGAGCCGGATGCCCGTGGTGGGCAGCGGATCGGCGTCGTAGGGGATGCGCAGCGCCCGAGCCATGGAGCGCAGGCACCGGATCCCCATCGACAGGCACAGACGCGACTCGTGCGGGCTCAGCTGCGGGCTCGCGGAGTGGTAGAGGGCGGCCGAGTCCATCATGGCGACCAGCCCGACCAGCCAGCTGCGTGAGGAGACCGGCGAGCGGAACCAGATCAGCCCGGGGTAATTGGCGTGGCTCTCGGACACCGCGGAAGCCCAGCGCTCCCAGTCCGAGTAGAGGGGCGGGAGCTCGTCCATGGTGTCGAGCCAGTAGTGGCGGGCCAGGATCTCGGGCCCCCACGCCGGGGCGCCGCCACGGGCGTCGAGCAGCGTCACCTCGGTCTCCCGGGCGGCGAACGCGTTGTAGAGCGCGGGGAGGTAGGCGATCTCGAGTGCGACGACACCGAGGCCGATGCCGGCGCCGAGGATCTCGAGCGTCCGCGGGCCGGCACCGCTGGCCGTGGCGATGCCCAGCGTGGTCACCGAGGAGCCGGCGACGCCCATGGCGTCGAGGAAGTTGACGCCGCTGTTCCACCAGATGACCAAGGAGAAACCGAGCAGGATCAGGCACAGCCAAAGCCCGAACAGCGTGACCACCGAGCCGGGGCCGACGAACGAGAGGACGCGGTCACGCACCTCGTAATTCGGGAGGCGAACGACGAGCTTGCGCGCCAGGCCGCCGAGGAGGCGCGCCACGCCGCGCATCATGCGCGAGGACGACGCACGTGGCAGCACGAGGGACGTGAACACACTCCAGACCGTCAGGACGATGATGACGACGCCCGCGACGGATGCGACCAGGCGCGCGACCGTCTCCATCGCGCCATCCTGCCAGATGCCCGGGCGCCCGCCTCGGGAACGCCGTCAGAGCGATGCGTACCGCGCCGCCGGCCGGCCGCTTGCCACGAGGGACGCAGGCACGTCGATCAGGCGCGAGCGAAGCAGCTCGCCCAGACCCTTCGCCTGCGTGTCGACTCGCAGGTTCGACGCCACACCCCACCCGAGGATGCCGTGCACGACGAAGTTCACGGCGCGCAGGTTCGCCATGTGGTACCGACTCACCGCGAAGGGCTCCACCTCGGGCAGGAGTGCCTTGAAGACGCCCGTGGTGAGGTGCTGGGCCAGCCAGGCGGCGACGGCGTCCTCGTCGGCCCACACCCCCACGTTGGCGTCGCCACCCTTGTCGCCCGAGCGCGCCCCGACGAGCACCCACAGCGGCACCCGCACGAGGTCCGCCGACGCAGCAACGTCGGTCTGCACCGGCGGGCGCGCGACCCGCTCGGCACCGGTGGTGGTGTCCCCGTACGCGGTGGAGGGCGGCGTGGCCGGGACCGCCTCCCCGTCGCACTCGAGGTGCGGCGTCACCGACGCCGCGGTCACCGTGGTCGGCCAGTAGCGCGCCACGCCCTGGGCGCCCGACGGCGCCGAGGTGAAGAACGTGCCGGGGTAGCTCGAGAGGCTGGTCTCGACGACCGCGCCGGAGAAGGCGCGGCCGACCATCTGCTCGTCGTCGCCCCGCACGGCCAGCCGCAGGTACGCCATGCCGCCGCCCGTCAGGTCGCCCGAGAGGTCCTCGGCCGACTCGAGGAAGGCGTCGCGCCCGCCGGGGATGCCCGCCCAGACCGCGTCGGCGGCGAAGCGGGCCTTCTCCCCCACCTGCGCGCCGGTCACGGCCAGCGTCATGGAGTTGCGCCAGCCCGCCTCGAGGTTCGCCGTCACCTTCAGGGTGGGCGGCGGCGGCTCACCGCGCACGCCGGCGATGCGCACCCGGTCCGGACCCGCCTGCGAAAGCTCGATGCTGTCGAAGCGGGCCACCGCGTCGGGGCTCAGGTAGCGCGGTCCACCGATCTCGTACAGCAGCTGCGCGGTCACCGTGCCGATCGTGACCGTGCCGCCCGTGCCCGGGTGCTTGGTGACCACCGACGAGCCGTCGGGGTACACCTCGGCCAGCGGGAAGCCGATCCGATCCCGGCCCGGCACCTCGTCGAAGAAGGCATAGTTGCCACCGCAGCACTGGGCGCCGCACTCGATGACGTGGCCCGCCACCACTGCCCCGGCGATGGCGTCGTGCTCGCCGTCGGCCCATCCGAAGGCGTGCAACGCAGGCCCGACCACGAGGGCGGCGTCGGTGACGCGGCCCGTGACGACCACCTGCGCGCCGGCGGCCAGGGCGTCCGCGATGGGGCGGGCGCGCAGGTACGCGTTGGCGGTGACGACGGCCGCCTCGTCCGGGAGTGGCTCGCCGGTGTCGAGATTGACGAACCGCTCCCCCGTGGCCCGCAGCTGGGCGAGCCGCGGCGTGATGTCGTCGCCCGAGACCGAGGCCACCCGCACCTCGATCCCCTGACGTCGTGCCAGCTCCTTCACGGCGCCCGCCAGCGCCTCGGGATGGAGGCCACCGGCATTGGAGACCACGCTGATCCCCCGCTCCGCGCACGTCGGGAGGACCTCCTCGAGTTGGCGCAGGAACGTGCGCGCGTAGCCGCCGCTGCGCTCGCGTGTCTTGTGGAGGATGTACATCGTCAACTCGGCGAGCCAGTCGCCCGTCAACACGTCGATGGGACCGCCCTCGACCATCTCGCGGGCGGCGGACAGGCGGTCCCCGAAGAAACCGCTGCAGTTGGCCACCCGGAGCACGGAGGGGCGGTGGACGGGACCGCTCACGAAGGCTCCACCGCGACGAGGAGGTCGTTGACGTCGACCTGCTGCCCGGGTGCGCACTGGACCAACGACACCTTCCCGGCACCGTTCGCCCGCAGGGTGTGCTCCATCTTCATCGCCTCGAGCACCACCAGCCCGTCGCCCTCGGCCACGACGTCACCGGCTGTGACCAAGACCTTCGTGACCGAACCGGGCAGCGGGGCGCGGCACTCACCGGCGATGCCGCCGCGCTCTTCGGCATCGTCCTCGGTGCGCAGAGTGAAGGTCGACTGGCCCTCCGGCCCGTTGACTGCGGCCTGGTGGGCGACGAGGCGCACGCGATAGCGGCGCCGCACCCCGTCCTCGGCCAGCAGGTCGACCACGTCGCCGTCGGTGGTGGCCGTGCCCACGACCTGCCATGTGTCCCCGACCCGCACGTGGGCAGCCTCCTCGGGCGCGCCGATGTGGACCTCCATGGTCCCGGCGTCGTCGGTGAGCTGATCGGCGTGCAGCGGACGACCGACGTTGCGCCAGCCGGCCGCAGGCACCGGGATCAGGCTCTGCGCCGCCCGCGCGGCCAGGAGGCGGAAGGCCACCGCGGCGCCGTGACGCCGGCGTGCGTCGTCCTGGAGCGTCGCGTCGCGCAGGTCCGGTCGGTTCTCGAGGTAGTGGACGTCGATGTCGCCGCGACGGAAGGCGGTGTCGTCGAGCACGGCAGAGAGCAGCTCCCGGTTGGTCTCCAGACCGTCGAGCTCGAGGTCCCGCAGGGCGCGGGCCAGCCGTGCGATCGCGCCGTCCCGATCCTTTCCGTGCGCCATGAGCTTGGCCACCAGCGAGTCGTAGGCCGCGCTGACGGTGCTGCCCGACTCGATGGCAGCGTCGACTCGGAGGCCGGGACCCTCGGGCCAGCGCACGCGCGTCGCAGTGCCCGGGGTGGGCCGGTAGTCCTCCCGCGGTCGCTCGGCGCACAGGCGGACCTCGACGGCGTGGCCGGCCACAGACACGTCGGCCTGATCGAAGGGCAGGGGGCGGCCGGAGGCCACCGCCAGCTGCAGCGCCACCAGGTCGAGGCCGGTGACGAGCTCGGTGACGCCGTGCTCGACCTGCAGGCGGGTGTTCATCTCGAGGAAGTAGAAGCCGCTCGCGTCGACCAGGTACTCCACCGTGCCGACGCCCTCGTAGCCGACGGCTCGCGCGGCCGCCACCGCGGCGTCCCACATCTGGCGGCGGGTCGACTCGGGTGCGAGGACTGCGGGCGCCTCCTCGACCACCTTCTGGTGCCGGCGCTGCACCGAGCACTCCCGGTCCGACAGGTGCACGACAGTGCCGTGGGTGTCCCCGACGACCTGGACCTCGACGTGGCGCGGTGCCGCGAGGTAGCGCTCCAAGAAGACGTCGTCGGAGCCGAAGGCCGCAGCGGCCTCCCGCTGCGCCGAGGCCACCGCGGCGGCCAGCTCGCCCGGCTCGTGCACCAGGCGCATCCCCCGGCCCCCTCCCCCGGCGGAGGCCTTGACCAGGAGCGGATAGCCGACGCGCTCGCCCGCGACGCGGAGCGAGTCGGGGGGTCCGCCGTCCACCACCACGGCGCTCGGGAGCACCGGGACGCCGGCGTCGGCCACCACCTCCTTGGCTCGCGCCTTGTGGGCCATGACCCGCATCGCTTCGGGCGGCGGGCCCACCCAGACGATGCCGGCCTGGGCGCACGCTTCGGCCAGGGCGGGGCTCTCGGAGAGGAAGCCATACCCCGGATGGAGGGCGTCCGCGCCGCTCGCGCGCGCCGCGCCCACGAGTGCGACGGGGTTCAGGTAGGTCTCGGCGAGCGTCGTGCCCCGCAGCAGCACCGCCGCGTCGGCCTCGCCGACGTACGGGCTGGCCGCGTCGTCGGCGGCGTAGACGGCCACGGCGTCGCAGCCGGCATCGTGCGCGCCCTTGATGATGCGCCGCGCGATCTCACCCCGGTTGGCGACCAGGACTCGGTGGACTGCCCGCACGTCAGCCGCCATCAGTGGCGCACCACCCCGAAGACGGCCGTCCCCTGCACCGGCGCCGAGTGCACTGCCGTGAGCGCAATGGCCAGCACCGTCCGGGTATCACGTGGGTCGATGATGCCGTCGTCCCACAACCGTCCCGTGGCGTACTGCGCCGTCGACTCCTCCTCGATCTGGTTCTCCGTGGCTTGGCGCAGCTCCTCGTCGGCCACCTCGTCGAAGGGGCGGCCCGCCGCCTCGGCCGCGTTGCGGCGCACGATGGAGAGGACGCCAGCCAGCTGCTTGGGCCCCATCACGGCGATGCGGTGGTTGGGCCACGTGAACACGAACCGGGGGTCGTAGGCCCGCCCCGCCATGGCGTAGTTCCCTGCCCCGTAGCTGGCGCCGACCATGAGGGTCAGGTGCGGTACCTTCGAATTCGAGACCGCGTTGATCAGCTTGGCGCCGTCCTTGATGATCCCTCCCTGCTCGTAGCGCGTGCCCACCATGAAGCCGGTGATGTTCTGCACGAACAGGATCGGGGCGTCGATGCGGTTGCACAGCGCGATGAACTGGGCCCCTTTCTGCGCCTCGGGCGAGAACAGGATGCCGTTGTTGGCCACGATGCCCACCGGGTAGCCGCCGATGGAGCCCCAGCCGCAGACCAGCTGCGCGCCGTAGAACTCCTTGAACTCCTCGAAGCGGGAGCCGTCGAGGACGCGGGCCAGGACGTCGCGCACGTCGAAGGGGACGCGCACGTCCACCGAGGCGATACCGAGCAGCTCCTCGGCCGGGTAGAGCGGCTCGTCGGCCGGGCCGGCCGGGCCCGGGCCGAGGCGGCGCCAGTGCAGGTGCGCCACGATGCCGCGTGCGATACGGAGTGCATCGGGCTCGTCCCGGGCCAGGTAGTCGCACAGGCCCGAGGTGCGGGCGTGCATGAGCGCTCCTCCCAGCTCTTCCTCGTCGGCTTCCTCGCCGATCGCCATCTTGACCAGCGGCGGCCCACCCAGGAACACGCGGGCCCGGTCCTCCACCATCACCGTGTAGTCGCTCATGCCCGGGAGGTAGGCACCGCCGGCCGTGGAGGAGCCGAAGACAACGCAGATCGTCGGGATGCCCTGTGCGGACAGCTGGGTCAGTCGGCGGAACTGCTCGCCGCCGGGCACGAAGACGTCCGCTTGCCGGGGCAGGTCCGCTCCCCCGGACTCGACCATGATCACGACGGGGAGGCGGTTCTCCTCCGCCACGTCCATGGCGCGCAGGAGCTTGCGGATGGTGGTGGGGCTCGTCGTACCGCCCCGCACCGTCGGGTCGTTCGCGATCACCAGGCACTGGGTGTGCGCGACCTCTGCCAGCGCCACCACGACACCACCGCCGAGCGGGTCGCCGGTATGCAGACCGGCCAGCGGGCACAACTCGAGCACCGGGGTGCCCGGGTCGACGAGTGCCTCGAGGCGCTCGCGCACCATCATCTTGCCGCGGCCCCGGTGTCGCTCGACATACTGCGGGCCGCCCCCGGCGAGCACCTCGTCGTGCAGCGCGCGCACCTCCTCGGCGAGGGACCGCATCGCGTCGGCGTTGTCCGCGAACACCTGACTCGCCGTGGCGAGGTGCGAGCGGATGGGCGTGCTCACGGCGTCGTGTCCCAGGCGGGCCGGCGCTTCTGGAGGAACGCCTCCATCCCCTCTGCCGCCTCCGGGCCGGCAAAGAGCTGGGCCGAGGTGGCCGCTGCCGCCGTCAACCCGTCCACCCAGCTCTGGGCGGGGAGCGTCCGCAGCAGAGCCTTGGTGGCCTGCACGGCCCCAGGAGCCGACTTGGAGATGGCCAGCGTCTGGCCGGCAACCCACTCGTCCAAAGCCGCCTCGTCATCGGTGACGGCGGAGAGCAGCCCGGCGTCGGCGGCCTGGCGCGCCGTGAACCTCTCACCGGTCAGCGTCATGGCGGCGAGGAACCGTGGCTCGACGACGCGCAGTGCCGGGACCATGATCATGGCCGGCGCCACGCCGACCCGGACCTCCGTGAAGGCGAACGTGCTGGCCGCCGCGGCGCCCGCCAGGTCGGATGCCGCGATGAGGCCCAGGCCGCCGGCTCGGGCGTGTCCGTTGACACGGGCGATGACCGGCACGGGGCTCTCGATCATGAGGGTGAGGATGGCGGGCATGAGGTTGGGCGCTGCCGCCGCACCGCGCTCGGAGAGATCGGCGCCGGAGGAGAACACGGGACCCGAGCCCGTGAGCACGATGGCGCGCACGTCGTGGTCGGACGTCGCGTCACGCAACGCCCGGTCCAACTCCTCGAGCAGACGGGTCGAGAGCGCGTTGCGGTTGGCCGGGGAGTCCAGCGTCAGGGTCCGGATGCCGCCGTTGTGCTGCACGCCGACCAATGCCTCCGTCACGGGGCGCAGTGTAGGGGGGTACCCGGCGATGGGCCGAAAAGGGCCGGTGGTATCGTTCGCCGGTGATCGAGACCCACGAGCACCAGCTGTTCCGCAAGACGCTCCGGGACCTCTTCGAGAGGGAGATCGAACCCCATGTCGACGAGTGGGAAGCGGCCCGCACGTTCCCGGCCCACGACCTCTTCCCCAAGCTGGCGGCCGTCGGGTTGCTCGGCCTCGAGTACGACGAGGCCTACGGGGGCATGGGGGCGGACCACACGTACTCCATGATCGCCGGCGAGGAGATGGGGCGCATCAGCTGCGGCGGCGTGCCGATGGCCATGGCGGTCCAGATGTCGATGGCGACGCCTGCGCTCGCCCGCTACGGCTCCCACGAGCTCAGGGAGCGATATCTGGCACCCGCCATCGGGGGCGAGGTGGTGACCTCCATCGCGGTCACCGAGCCCGATGCCGGCAGCGACGTCGCCGGCATCCGGACCCGGGCCGTGCGCGACGGCGACGAATGGGTGATCAACGGCGCCAAGCTCTACATCACCAACGGCACACAGGCCGACTGGCTGTGCCTGCTGGCCCGCACGTCCGACGAACCTGGTTACCAGGGCATGTCGCTCATCATCGTGCCGACGGACGTCCCGGGCGTCGTGGTCTCGCGCAAGCTCGAGAAGCTCGGCATGTGGTCGAGCGACACCGCGGAGCTGTCGTTCACCGACGTGCGCGTCCCGGTCTCGAACACCATCGGCGAGATCGGCCGCGGCTTCCAGCAGCAGATGGTCCAGTTCCAGGCCGAGCGGCTGATGACCTTCTACAAGCAGGTGGGCTCCATTGAGCTGGCCCTCGAGCGCACCAAGGACTACCTGCGTGAGCGCCGGGCGTTCGGCGCGCCGCTACTGGCCAACCAGCACCTTCAGTTCGTGCTGGCCGAGCTGTCGGCGCGCCACGACGTGCTGAAGCACTACGCGCGCACCACCGCCGACGCGGTGCTGCGCGGTGAGGACGCCACTCGTTACGCCACCATCGGCAAGCTGCTCGGCTCCCGCCTTCAGCGCGAGGTGGCCGACACTGCCGTTCAGTTCCACGGCGGCATGGGCTACATGGACGAGAACTGGACCTCGCGCTACTTCCGCGACACCCGCCTCGACTCCATAGGGGCCGGGGCCGACGAGGTCATGCTGCGCATCCTGGCGCGGATGGACGGCTACTCGGCCGAGTAGGGACGCCATGCAGGGCGCTACGCGTGCCGGAACACTGCCTGGCCCCCGCCGCTCGCGATCAGACGCCGATCGCGCGACCAGACCCTGCTGTTCCACGAGAGCAGGCCGCCCTGCGCCACCGGCGAGTGCGCGTCGAGCAGGAGCCACTCCGAGGTGGCTCCCGGGTGCTGGAAGGAGGCGTAGAGGTCGAGGCTCGGAGCGATGTAGGGCGGATCGAGATGCGCGTGTGGACGCGAGCCGGCGGGCCAACTCCCCACATCGAGCACGATCAGGGAGCGCGCCGCGTCGACCCACGGGTCTTCGAACGTCGCGGCGGGCGTGCAGCGCACCCACGTACGCCAGGTCGGCGGGAGCGGGCCGGGTGGCGGCCACGTCGCGGACCACTCGATCATCCGCTGGTCGAAGTTGCGCCAGAAGGGGAACGGGGGCCGGTCCTCGCCGTCATCGCGTGACCGCAGCTGGGCCGCGGTCGGCAACCCCTCGGGATCGGGCACATCGGGCGGATGGAGGTCCTCGTGGTCGAGCCCCTCGACCTCGCCCACGGACCACACCATCGCCTCGAGTATCGGCCGTCCTCGCTGGATCATGGCGACCCGCTGGGCCAGCACGGTGCGGCCGGAGCGCAACGGGGTGACGACCAGGTCGACCGGCGCGAAAGCGGCCACGGAGAGGTAATGACAGAAGAAGCTGGCGGGCCGGGCGAACGGGCTCTCGGCCCCCGCGGCACGCAGGGCAATGGCGGCCACGTACCCGCCGCAGGGGCCCCAGATCTCCCAGTCACCACTGACCGTGGCCGCGTAGATGGCGGCGCCGTCGGCGTCTTCGCCCACGCGCTCTGCCGCCGTCTCTCGCGCCACGTCACCCATGGGCCCGGCGTTCCTCCCACCGGCTCTTGTGCAACTCCATCACGGCGACGTCCTCGCCCCGGGGACCGACGGTGGTGAGGCGGTGAGTGAAGCCCAATCGCTGCATGACCCGCCCGGACGCGACGTTCTCCGGCTCGTAGAGGCTCACGATGCACTCGAGCCCGCCTGCGGTGAACCCGAAGTCCACTGCGGCGCGACCGGCCTCGGTCGCCAGGCCACGCCCGCGGTAGGGGCCGGAGAGACGCCACCCCACCTCGACGGCGGGGAGGATCTCGGGGAGGAAGTGCGGCACGGCCAGGCCGGCCCATCCGATGATCGTCCCGCTGGCCCGCTCGATCACCGCCTCGATCCCGAAGCCGTCGTCCGCGTAGCGCTGGAGCATCGTGTCCAAGAACCTCCCGGTCTCCTCCGCCGGCATGGCACCCCGGCGTGGGTACCACCAGAAGGACTCCTCGGCGTGGATCGCCACCAGCGCGTCGAGGTCACCCGGCTCGAACGGGCGCAGCACGAGTCGCTCGGTGGTCAGTGTGGGGATGCCGGGATGGCCCATCGGATCAGCCGCTCGGCGGCGCAGCGCTGCCGACGCTCACGCCAGGGGAAGTCCCGGGGCGTCGGCCAACGAGGGGTCGCGGCCCGGACGGGCCGAGGCGGCGTAGAGCTGGTCCGGTCGGAACGACCGCACCGCCCGGTCCCCGGCGCGGCCCCCGACGACTTCGACCCAGGCTTCGCCGGTCTCGCCGTTGGTGACGTGCGCCACGAACTCCCACGACGCGCCACGCAGGCGCGTGCCCTCGACCTGCACGGGGTCGCCAGGCCGCAATCCGGCCCACCGGGTGGCGCGGCGGAGGTCAGCCATGGGCACAACGGGGCATCGCCCTCTTTCTACCGCCTGGCGGGGATGAGCCGTGACGTCCACGGTCCGCCGTATCCTGAAGGTCCATGGCGCTCGACCTCCCGCGCACCCTCAGCCCCTCGAAGGTCACCGCCTTCACCAATTGCCCGCTCGCCTTCCGGTTCTCCCAGATCGAGCGGCGGCCGGAGCCGGCCTCCCCGCACTCGGTCAAGGGGACCCTGGTGCACGCCGCGCTCGAGGGCCTCTTCTGGCACCACCTGCCCGGCGACCGGACGCCGGCAGCCGCGGCCGCCGAGCTCGAGAGGGCCTGGGGCCTGCTGCAGGACGACGACGAGTTCGTGCAGCTCGAGCTCGGAGGGGACGCGGCCGACGCCTTCCTGGCCGACGCCCGGGTCCTGGTCGACAACTACTTCTGCCTGGAAGATCCCGACGAGGCCAACGCGATCGGCGTGGAGCTCGGCGTCGAGACGGTGGTGGACGGCATGCGCCTGCGTGGGATCATCGACCGCCTCGACGTCGCGCCGAAGACGGCAGCCTCATCGTCGTGGACTACAAGACGGGGCGGGCGCCCTCCGAGCGCTTCGAGCGGGGGAGCCTGGGCGGCGTCCAGACCTACGCCCTGCTGTGCGAGAGCGTCCTGGGCCGCGCCCCGGCCGAGGTCAGGCTGCTCTACCTGCGCCAGCCGATCGCCATCTCCTCGGTGGCCTCCGAGCAGACCATCCGCGGCCAGCGCCGGCGGACGCTCGCCGTGTGGTCGGCCATCGAGAAGGCCTGTGACGCCGAGGACTTCCGGCCCCGCGTGGGCCCGCTGTGCGACTATTGCAACTTCAAGGCGTCCTGCCCCGCCTTCGCCGCAGCGTGAGCGGCCTTCGGTGAGCACCCTCGACGAGGCGATCGACGCCGCCTTCGATCCGCTGCGGGGGAAGCCCGGGGTCGACCGCGCCGCGGCCGTCGTCTCCAACTTGGCCGACTACGGCCTCATCTGGGTCGTCCTGGCCGGCGTCAAGGCCCGCCGGCGCGGTCCGGACCGCCGCCGCGCCGTCGTGGCCCTGGCCACTGCCGGCTTCTCGTCGCTCATCGTCAGTCGCATCGTGAAGAAGGCGGTCGAGCGGCAGCGGCCCGACGACCATCTCGCTGCCGCCGTCCGGGCCCCGTCGAGCAGCAGCTTCCCGAGCGGGCACACCCTCGCCGCGTTCTGCACCGCCTTCATCCTCGGGGACACCGATGCCGGCACGGCGGCGAACGTCGGCTTCGCCGCGGCCGTTGCCGCCAGCCGTGTCCACCTGCGGGCGCATCATCCGACCGACGTGCTGGGGGGGGCGGTCATCGGCTCGGTGCTCGGGCTGGGACTGCGCCCCGTCGTCAACGTGATCACCCCGGGGCGCAAGGGCCGCCGTCGGCGCGACCGCCGCGGGTCGGGCGGGCGGGGAATGGCGCGGCACGAGATCGTGTTGGAACCACTGTGAAGCCTTTCGCCGTCACCTGGGACTATCGCTGCCCATTCGCCCGCAACGCCCATGAGCATCTTGCCGTCGCGCTCGCGGACGGAGCGGACTGGGACGTCACCTTCCTTCCGTTCTCATTGAGCCAGGCCCATGTCCACGACGGTGGGACGCCCGTGTGGGACGATCCGGCCAAGGCGCCCGATCTCCTGGCGCTCGCGGCGGGCGTGGTGGTGCGCGACCAGTACCCTGATCGCTTCCTCGACGCACACGTCGCCCTCTTCGCGGCCCGTCACGACGAGGGGCTCGACCTCCGTGTCCCCGATGCCGTGGCCCAGGTGCTCGACGGTGTCGGCGTGCCGGGCGACAAGGTGGTCGCCGAGGTCGCCACGGCCGCGACCCTGGGGGACATCCGTCGTGCCCACGAACAGGCCGTCAAGGAGTGGGCCGTGTTCGGCGTGCCCACCTTCGTGGTCGACGACCGTGCCGTGTTCGTGCGGATCATGAGCCGCCCCCAGGGCGACGCGGCACTGGCCCGCCGGACGGTGGAGGGTGTGCTCGGGCTGTTCGAGACGATGCCCGAGCTGAACGAGTTCAAGCACACGACGCTGTCGCACTGAGCCCGGGTCGGGCTCGGTTGGCCGTCAGGAGCGGGCGAGCTCGCTCATCAGCGCGAAGCTGCGGGCGCGCTCCGCGTCGTCGCCGATGATGGAACCCACGAAGTCGGTGGCCCCGGCATCGGCCAGGCGGGCCACGGAGGCGGCGACCGACTCCTCGTCCCCGACGAAGCCGATGTCCCCCGCACTCTCGGCGCCCTCCTTGTCCAACATGGCCTTGTAGGACGGCAGGGTCGGGTAGATGGCCATGGCCCGGTTGATCCGCTCCTTGGCGGCGTCGATGTCACTCGTCACCGTGACGGGCAAGGCGACTCCGACGCGCGGCTCCGGCCTTCCGGCGGCCTGGGCGGCCGCGGTGATGGTGGGCACGATGTGACTGTCGATGGTGGCGGTGCCGGTCATCCAGGTCACGGTGCCGTCCGCCACGGTGCCCGCCAGCTTGAGCATGACGCTGCCCAGGGCGGCGACCAGGACCGGCGGGGCCGTGGCACCCGGAACGCCGATGGGCAGGGGCGTCGTTGTCGTGACGCGCTCGCCGGCGCTGCTGACCGTCTCCCCGCGCAGGAGGGGCATGAGCGAGGCCAGGTACTCCTTCATGTAGCGCGCCGGCCTGTCGTAGCTCATCCCCCAGATGCCCTCGACCATCACCTGGTGGGAGAGACCGATGCCGAGGATGAGCCGGTTGTCCGTGACCTCCTGGACCGTGAGGGCCTGTGCCGCCAACATCATCGGGTGGCGCGGGTGCACCGGCACCACTCCCGTCCCCAAGCCGATCCCGGGCACCTGCGCGCCGGCGGCGGCCAGCAGCGTCAGCGGGTCGGGCCCGAAGATCTGCGCGGCGAAGGCATGGTCGAACCCGGCATCGGCAAAGCCGCGCAGCTCCTCGACCACGGCGGCGAACGGCTGGTCGACGTCGATCATGCCCCCGATGCGCAGCGCTTTGGCCATGTCCCTGGTGCTCCTCGCGTAGTCTGCCCGGTGTGTCCTCCCCACTGTCTAGGCGAATCCCCGGACGGGGGCGAGCGATCTGAGCACCCATCCTGTCGGGTTCGTCGGGGCGGGTCAGCTGGCCCGCATGGCGGGTGAGGCGGCCAGCGCACTGGGCCTCTCCATGGCCGTGCTGGCCGAACGACCCGACGACGCCGCGTGCCAGGTTGCCGCGGAGGTGATGCTCGGGTCGCCGTTCGTGGCCCGCGATCTGCGAGCCTTCACCGAGCATTGCGGCGTGGTCACGTTCGACCACGAGCAGGTCGACCTCGAGATCGTGGCCGCACTGGCGGCGGGCGGCGCCGTGCTCCGGCCGGGTGCCGAGACGCTCGAGCTCGCGGTCGACAAGGCGCGCATGCGGACGGTCCTCGACGGGGCGGGCGTGCCGGTCCCGGCGTACGTCGTGGTGGACCCCGGGCGAGACGCCCCGGCGGCCGTCGACTCGTTCGCCCGGGCCCATGGTTGGCCCGTGATGGTCAAGGCCGCCCGGGGCGGCTACGACGGGAAGGGTGTCTGGCCGGTGCGTGACCGGGCCGAGGCCGAGGCCGTCCTGGCGCGGGTGGCGGGCCAGGTGGTGGTCGAGGAGCTCCTGCCACTCGACGCCGAGCTGGCGGTCCTGGTGGCTCGCCGCCCGTCGGGCTCATCGGCGGCCTGGTCGGCGGTGGAGACGGCACAGGTCGACGGCGTGTGCCGCGAGGTGCTGGTGCCGGGGCGGCTGGAACCCGATGTGGCGGAGGCCGCCTCGGCGCTCGGTCAGAAGGTGGCCGAGATCGCCGGTGCCGTCGGCGTCATGGCGGTCGAGCTCTTCTGGTCCGGCGGCCGCCTGGTGGTCAACGAGGTGGCGACACGGCCCCACAACTCGGGTCACTGGACGATCGAGGGCGCCGTCACCTCCCAGTTCGAGAACCACCTGCGAGCCGTGCTGGACCTACCCCTCGGCTCCACCGCCCCCCAACACCCCGAGGTCGCCAGCGTCAACATCTTCGGCGGTGCCGACGGCGAGGATCCGGCACGCCTGTTGGCCCGGGGACTGTCCACCGAGGGGGCGCACGTGCACCTCTATGGCAAGGCCGCCCGCCCCGGACGCAAACTGGGTCACGTGACGGTCTGCGGCGACGATCCCGACCTGGTGCGGGCCCGCGCCTGGTCGGCCGCCATCGCCCTCGGCACGCCGGTGCCCGAAGCCCTTCAGCTCCCCCCCGGGGCGCTCCGGTGACGACGGCCGGCCCGGTGGTGGCCGTCGTGATGGGCAGCTCCTCCGATCTTCCCGTGATGCGGGGCGCCGTCGAGATGCTCGAGCGCTTCGGCCTGGCGCACGAGGTGCGGGTCGTCTCGGCGCACCGCACCCCGCACGAGATGATCGCGTTCGGTCAGGAGGCCGCGGGCAGGGGGCTACGGGTCCTGATCGCCGGCGCCGGAGGCGCCGCCCACCTGCCCGGGATGCTGGCCTCGGTGACCACCCTGCCGGTGATCGGCGTCCCGGTCGCGCTGTCGCAGCTCGACGGCCTCGACAGCCTGCTCTCCATCGTGCAGATGCCCAAGGGCGTGCCGGTGGCCACGATGGCGGTGAACGGCTCGCGCAACGCCGGCCTGCTGGCCGTGCGCATCCTTGCGGTGGGTGACGCCGGCCTGACTGCCAGAATGGAGGCGTTCCAAGAGGAGATCGCGTCCGACGCCCGGGCCCAGGACGCTGAGGTGTCAGACGGGGCAGGGTCGGGAGGAGCGAGCGAAGATGGCTGAGGCGAACCTGGCGCAGCGGCTGGGCTACCCCGCCGACGCCAAGCTGGTCATCGTCAACGCCGACGACCTCGGCTCGTGCCACTCGGCCAACGTCGGGGTCTTCGAGTGCCTGGCGACGGGGACCGTCACCAGCGCCACGCTCATGGTGCCCTGCCCGTGGGCGCGCGAGGCCAGCAGCCGCCACCGCGGCGAGGACATCGGCGTGCACCTCACGGTCAACGCGGAGTACGAGCTCTACCGGTGGGGCCCGATCACCTACGCCCCGTCGCTGCTGGGTGGCGACGGGGGGTTCCCGCGGACGGTCGAGGACGTGTGGGACCACGCAGACCTGGACGAGGTCCGCCGCGAGTGCCGGGCGCAGATCGAGCGGGCCATCCTCTGGGGCTTCGACGTCAGCCACCTCGACACCCACATGGGCACGCTGCAGTTGCGGCCGGAGTTCTTCGACGTGTACCTGGAGCTGGCGCTGGAGTTCGGGCTCCCGCTGCGGATGGTGAGCCCGGGCATGGAGCGCTACGTCGGGTTCCCCGGTCGGGCGGTCGCGGCGGAGGCCGGCGCCGTCTTCACCGACCACATGCGCTTCGTGCCCGGTGTGGGCTCCCGCGCCATGTTCGAGAAGGACCTGGCCACGCTGCGCCCCGGCGTCACCGAGTTCCACCTGCACCCGGCGGTCGACAGCGCCGAGCTGCGCTCACTGGCGACCGACGATTGGGAGGCGCGGGTCGACGACCACCGCATGATCTGTGACGAGGACTGGGTCCGGCGATCCCTCGGCGAGGCCGGGGCGACCCTGATCGGCTTCCGGCCGCTGCGCGAGCTGGCAAGGGCCGGCGGCTGAACGGACGCGGGTGGCCGCCACGACCACGACGACGATCCGGGGCGTCTCAGTCTTCAAGGGGCAGCGCCCCGGCGGCGGCGACGCCTTCGACCTCGCGCTCTCGCTCGAGGGGATCGAGGTCAGGCGCCCGGGCCTACCCGTCCAGCGCATGGCATGGAGCCGGGTCTCGCGGTGGGAGATTGAGGAGCGCCGGGACTATTGCCTCCTGACCCTGCACGGCGAGGGCGCCACGACCCCACTCGTCGTCCCGGGCTGGACGCTCGATGATCTCGAGATCCTCATGCGCGAGGTGACGGGCCCGGGGGGGGTGCCCGATGCCGCGCCGGTCGGCACCGAGGCCACCCCGTCGACGGAACCGGCGCCGACGGAGTCCCGGGCCGACCGCGCGGCGGCGGCTGAGGCCGCACAACCTGCCGTCCTGGAAGGCGGTGACGACCGTGGTCCTGCTGGGCCTGCTCGCCGCCGCGGTGGTGCTCGTCCTGTTGCAGAGCGCGGGCGTCATCGACTGGGGCTTCCTGGGCCCCACCGCCTGACCCGATTTCAGGCGGTGCGCACGCCGGCGAAGAGGTCGTCCTCGGTCACGTCGGTCGGGCCGACGCGGCTCTGGGCCAGCCGGAACTCGTCCACCGGGTGGATGCCTCGCATCACCTCGGGCGGGAGGCCGAACCAGAAGGGCGAGGTGGGGTCGACCTGGGTGGCGTGCGCCTTGAGCGCCTCGCCGCGGACGTCGGTGAAGCCGGTCACGTCGATGCTCGTGCTGAAGGGCTCGGTGCGGGTCATGCGGGCCAGCCACTTGTCGTCGAAGGGCGACTCCAAGCCGAGCTCCTCGTACTTGGCGTGGATCTGGCGGAACCGCTCCCCCGACCAGACCGAGTAGTACAGCTTCTCCGGGGCGAACGGAGGCCCGGCCTCCGGGAAGCCGTCCGGATCACCGGCGGAGTCGAACGCCAGGACGGAGATCTCGTGGACCCGGAGATGGTCCGGATGCGGGTACTCGGACTGGTTGTCCCCGTAGGTCACGATGACCTGCGGGCGCTCGCGCCGGATGACGGCCACCAGGCGGCCCACCGCCTCGTCGAGTGGCGCCTGGGCGAAGCTGTCCGGCCGCGTGTTGGCCTCCGAGTCGGGCATCCCCGAGTCCCGGTAGCCCAGCAGCACGGTCTCGTCGTAGCCGATGATGTCCGTGGCCGCCTTGAGCTCGGCCATGCGGATCCGGCCGATGTCGGCCCGCACCTCGGGCGTGTCCATGGCCGGGTTGAGGATGTCGCCCTCCTCCCCCCCGGTGCAGCACACCAGCACCGTCCGGACGCCCTCGGAGTGGTACCGGGCCACGGTCGGCGCCCCCTTGGAGGCCTCGTCGTCGGGGTGCGCGTGGACGCAGAGCAGGCAGAGGCGATCAGGCACGTGCCGACCTTAGCGGCGGGCCTTCCCAGGCCAGCCCGGTGCCACCCCTCCCCCGCTGGGCCTTATGCTCGGTACCTATGGCAGGCACGTTCAGTCGGATCCGCGACATCTTCCGGTCCAAGGCGAACAAGGCGCTGGACAAGATGGAGGACCCGAGGGACACCCTCGACCTGTCCTACGAGAAGCAGCTCGAGCAGCTGCAGAAGGTGCGACGGGGGGTGGCGGACGTCGCCACGGCCCGCAAGCGGATCGAGCTGCAGGCCCAGGGGTTGCAGAAGCAGGCCGACAAGCTGCAGGGCCAGGCCAAGGCCGCGTTGGGGCAGGGCAACGAGGACCTGGCGCGCGAGGCGCTGGCGCGGCGGGCCGCGCTCGGCGAGCAGCTGGCCGAGCTCAAGACCCAGCACGACCAGATCAGCGAGCAGGAGCAGAAGCTCGTCCAGACCTCCCAGGAACTGCAGACCCGGGTCGAGCGCTTCCGTACCCAGAAGGAGACGCTCAAGGCGTCCTACACGGCGGCGGAGGCCCAGACCAAGGTCGGCGAAGCGGTGTCGGGGATCTCGGACTCGACGCGCAACGCGGGCGCGACCATGCAGCGCGCCCAGGACAAGATCGCGAGCATGCAGGCGCGTGCGGGCGCCCTCGACGAGCTTCTGGCGTCGGGCGCGCTCGACGACCTCACCCAGCCGGTCGACGACATCCAGAAGGAGCTCGACAAGGTGTCGTCGACGTCACAGGTCGACACCGAGCTGGCTGCCCTCAGGGCCGAGCTCGGAACGGGCTCGGCCGCCACCGACCCCACGGCGGCCCTGCCGGCGGCCGAGCCGGGGGTCACAGGAGGAGAGAGCGCCTGATGGCAATCTCACGCAACATCAAGCCGGACCGGGGCCTCACCTACCGGATGCTCATGACGGGGTTCTTCCTGGTCCTTCTCTACGGGCTCGTCGTGGGCATCTTGATCGCGGTGGGCCTGTCCTATGCCTTCGTGCTGGTCATCGCAGTCGTCCTCATCTTCTGCCAGTACTGGTTCAGCGCCAAGATCGCCATGTACGCCATGCACGCCAAGGAGGTCACCCCGGAGCAGGCGCCCGAGCTGCACGGCGTGGTCGACCGGCTCTGCGCGCTGGCGGACATGCCCAAGCCCCGTGTGGCCATCGCCACGACGGACATCCCCAACGCGTTCGCCACCGGCCGCAGCCCCAAGTCCTCCGTGGTCTGCGTGACCTCGGGGCTCTTGCGGCGGCTCGACGAGCCCGAGGTCGAGGCCGTGCTCTCGCACGAGCTGTCGCACGTGGCGCACCGGGACGTCGCCGTGATGACGATCGCCAGCGGGCTCGGGATGATCGCCGGGCTGATGACCCGGGTGCTGTTCTACTCGGAGCTCTTCGGCGGCGGCCGGGGCGGTGGGAACAACCAGCAGAGCCAGGCGGCACTCGTCGAGATGGTCGTGCTGCTGGTGTCGGTCGTCGTGTACTTCGTCAGCTTCCTCCTCACCATGGCGCTGTCCCGCTACCGCGAGCTGGCCGCCGACCGGTCGGGGGCCCTGTTGATCGGGCGACCGTCGTTGCTGGCCTCGGCCCTGGTCAAGATCACCGGCGAGATGGGGCGCATCCCGACCAAGGACCTGCGGGCGGCCGAGCCGTTCAACGCCTTCTTCTTCACCCCGGCCGTGGCCAACGGCTCCACCCAGGGGAGCGGCGGCGGCTTCAGCTTCGGCAACCTCTTCCGGACGCACCCGACGCTCGAGCGGCGGCTGGCCCAGCTGGACGCGCTGGAGCACCAGCTCGGCCAGGCCGGCTGACCGCCACTCCCGGTCCACCTCGGAGCTGCCGGCAGTGGGACTCTTCGACACCATCCTCGGCCGCTCCAAGCCGGTCCGGGCCAACCTCGACGCGCTGTTCGCCCTGCCGACCGCGGCCCTGACCCTGCAGAGCGCCGGGGGCCTGGTGTCCTCGGGCCACGCCGGCGTCTGCTGGAAGCCGCCGCCGGGCCAGGCGGCGGCGGACGCCCAGAAGGAGATCTCCGAGCTGGTCGGCGAAGGCTTCAAGAACGCCGTGGACTCCTTCGACTACGGCTGGCTGCTGCTCGACGATCCCGATCTCGACACGCTGGTGACCAAGATCCACATGGCGAACTCGACGCTGCAGGAGAACGGGTGGGGGCCCCAGCTGCTGTGCTCGGTGTTCGGCTTCGTGCCCGGGCCGGACGCGCCCGGCGACGCCAAGGCGTTCCGGCTCGTGTACCTCTTCAAGCGCGGGACCTTCTACCCGTTCGCCCCCGTCGACACCCAGAAGGAACGCCGGGACACCGAGCTCGAACTGCGCATCCGCACCATGGTGGGCGCGGACCTGCCGTTCGAGTCCGACATCACACGCTGGTTCCCCATGTGGGACATGCCGGTCTCGTGACCCCGCCCTGCTGACGTGACGGAGGCGGTCGAGCGGCTCATCGCCCTGCAGGGTGCGGTCAACTTCCGTGACCTCGGCGGCTACGCCGCGGGAGAGGGGATGCGGACGCGCTGGCGGGTGCTGTTCCGGGCCGACGGCCTCGGCGAACTGACCGAGTCCGATCTCTCGGTGCTGCGGGCGCTCGGCATCCGGACCGTGATCGACCTCCGCTCGGGAGGCGAGCTCGAGCGCGGCCGCTTCGACGTCGACGCACACCCGGTGGCGTTCCACCACTTCCCCTTCATGGAGGAGCTGCCTGACGCGCGAGGACTTCGAGCGCCGGCCGGGATTCCTCGGCTCCCAGTACCGGGAGTTCCTCAGCGACGCAGGCGGCCAGATCCGCGCCGCCCTCGAGGTCCTCGCCGACCCGGGTGCACTGCCGGCCGTCTTCCACTGCACCGCCGGCAAGGATCGCACCGGGGTCCTGTCGGCCATCGTGCTCTCGCTGCTCGGCGTGGACGAGCCGACGGTTGTGGCCGACTACGCGCTGAGCGGCGAGGCCATGGAACGCCTGCGGGCAAAGCTCATCTTGAAGTTTCCCGAGGGCCGGGATTCCATCGAGAACCTCAACGAAGTGTTCTCGGCCGAGCCGTCCCAGATGGAGCAGCTGCTCGACCACCTCAAGGAGCGCTACGGCTCGGCCGACGCCTA
The DNA here is from genome assembly GCA_963730395.1 of uncultured Acidimicrobiaceae bacterium. GTDB lineage: Bacteria > Actinomycetota > Acidimicrobiia > Acidimicrobiales > RAAP-2 > Bog-473. The sequence continues at coordinate 150,267 of CAVSSK010000023.1, forward strand.
CGTCGCCGGGCTCGGGACGGAGGCCGGCGTGGTCGAGGGCCTGCGGGCGGGCCTGCTCGAACCGGCGCGCTAGTCCTCGTCCGGCTCGCGTACGTCGGGGCGCAAGCGGTCGATGGCGCCGGCGAGCGCCAGGTCGAGCAGCGTGATCCCGCCCGAGTCGTGGGTGGAGAGCACGAGGCGCACCGTGTTCCAGCGGATGTCGATGTCGGGGTGGTGGTTGGCCGCCTCGGCCGCGGCGCCGACGGCGTTGACGAACTCGAGCGCGGCACCGAAGTCGTGCAGCTTGACGGTGGCGACCAGGACGTCGCCCTCCCGGGCCCAGTGCAGGCCCTGCTCGTCGAGCGCTGCGTCGACCTCGGCCTGCGTGAGCACGGGCTCGCTCACGGATGCGTCATCTCCTCGGGCCGCACCGCGGCGTCGAACTGTTCCTCGCTCAGGTAGCCCAGGGCCAGCGCCGCCTCCTTGAGCGTCGAGCCCTCCTTGTGCGCCTTCTTGGCCACCTCGGCCGACTTGTCGTAGCCGATGATCGGCGCCAGGGCGGTGACCAGCATGAGCGAGTTCGTGAGGTGCCGCTGGATCTGCGGGAGGTCCGCCCGGAGACCCTCGACGCAGAATTCGCGGAAGCCCCGGCAGGCGTCGGTCATCAGCGCGATGGACTGCAGGACGTTGTAGGCGATGACCGGCTTGGCGACGTTGAGCTCGAGGTTGCCCCGGCTGCCCGCGGTGGTGACGGCCACGTCGTTCCCGATCACCTGGATCCCGACCATGATCATGGCCTCGCTCTGGGTCGGGTTGACCTTGCCGGGCATGATCGACGAGCCGGGCTCGTTCTCGGGAAGCGCCAGCTCGCCCAGGCCGCTGCGCGGTCCCGACCCCAGCCAACGGAGGTCGTCGGCGATCTTCATCAGCGACACCGCCAGGGTCTTGCAGCGCCCCGTGGGTGAAGACGAGGGCGTCGTGGGCCGCCAAGGCGGCGAACTTGTTCGGGGCGGTGACGAACGGCAGGCCGGTCATGTCAGCGATCGCCTTGGCCACCCGCTCGCCGAACTCGGGGTGCGTGTTGAGCCCGGTGCCGACCGCGGTGCCCCCGGCCGCCAGCTCGTAGAGGCCCGGGAGCGTCTGCTCGATCCGCTCGACGTCCGCCGTCAGCTGCGCCACGTAGCCGGAGAACTCCTGGCCCAGCGTGAGCGGCACGGCGTCCATGAGGTGGGTGCGCCCGATCTTGGTGACGCCGGCGTACTCGAGCTCCTTGTCGTGCAGCGCGTCGCGCAACGCCGCCACCGAGGGGAGCAGCCGGTGGACGATCTCCTCGACCGCCGCGATGTGCATGGCGGTGGGGAAGGTGTCGTTCGACGACTGCGACATGTTGACGTGGTCGTTGGGGTGGATGGGTGCCTTCGAGCCCATGACGCCGCCACCGAGCTCGATGGCCCGGTTGGAGATGACCTCGTTGGCGTTCATGTTGGTCTGGGTGCCGCTGCCCGTCTGCCAGATGCGGAGGGGGAAGTGGTCGTCGAGGGCTCCCTTGGCCACCTCGCCCGCCGCCTGCTCGATGAGGCCGGCCAGGGAGTCGTCGAGCTTGCCCAGGTCGCGGTTCACCGAGGCCGACGCACCCTTCAGGATCCCGAACGCCCGGATCAAGGGCTTGGGCATCGTCTCGGTGCCGATGTCGAAGTGGTGCAGCGACCGCTGCGTCTGGGCCCCCCAGTACCGGTCGGCGGGGACCTCGATGTCGCCCATGCTGTCGCTCTCGATCCGTGTGCTGGTCACGTCTGCCAGCTTAGGACCGGTGCCGCACGCCGGGCCCTCGCCGACACGGACGGGCGGGCCCGCCACCCGACATCCTCACGGACCGGGCGGATGGTCGTCGGGGCACGCCCCGGGCGGGTCGTTGAAGTTGGGGTCCGAGGTCCAGGGCCCCTGCGACCAGTCACCCGCCGCAGGCGCCAGCCCGAAGACGGCCGTCATGTCCGTGAGCAGCGCGTCGCCGTAGCGGGCACTGCCCTCGGGGCACAGGTGGACCTTGTCGACCTTGCGCACCCGTATCCAGTCCTGGCTCGGCGCACGGGGACGTCCCTCCGGCGGCAGCCAGGCCGAGTAGTGGCCGCGCAGGAGGACGGAGTCGGCGAGAGGCAGGTACATGACCCGGCCGGGGAAGTACGAGGGCATCTGGGCGGCGATTTCGTTCCAGGCCACGACGCCGTTCCAGCGCTCACTGTTGTAGGCCGCCTGGTCGGCCGGGTTGGCCGCCGGGAGGGGTCCCGACTGCGGGAACTCGGTGAAGATGACCCCCTCGACACCGTTGCCGGGCGTGAGCATCGTCGCCACCGCCTGGCGGAGCAGCCTGGTGTACTGCACCGGCTGGTGCAGCGCGTTGGGCGTGGTCGGCCCGTACTGGTCCCAGCTCCACGAGGCGACGATGAGCTGGGCCCGGGTCATGCGGATGAGATTGGGGATCGACGTGGGCCAGTTCGTGGCCACCGTCAGGCCGAAGCCGTCGATGGTGCGGGTGGCGACGGTGGCCTCGCCGGTCGCCTGGAGCGCGGCGGTGATCCCGTACGAGGCGTCGTGCATGACCGAGTCCCCGAGGAGCATGACGCGCAGGGGATCGGCCGGCGACGGGGTGGTCGTGAGGTGGATCGGGAGCTGGCCGTGGTAGCCGCCGGAGCCGGGCACCGACTGCCCGGTGGTGGTCAGGTGCGTGGTGCCGACCACGCGCGACGGGTCGGCCACCGCCGGGATCGTGGCGACGACGATGACCACGGCTGACACCAGGCCGGCCAGAGGGGCACCCCACCAACGCACCCAGCCGCGCTGGTGAGCCTGGCGGATCGGTCGCTCGACCAGGTAGTAGCTCGCCGTGGAGACCGCGAGTGTGACGACGATGCGCAACAGGTCGAGCGGCCACGTGGACAGGCCGGTACGCGCCCCGTTCAGATAGACGATCACCGGCCAGTGCCACAGGTAGATCCCGTAGGAGATGGTGCCGATGAAGTGGAGCGGATGCCACGCGAGCACGCGCGAGAACCAGCCCGGCTCGACGAGGCGGGCGTCGGCCACCACGAGCGCGGCCAGCCCCGCGCAGAGGAGGAAGCCGCCCTCGAACATGAAGTTGGTGGGCAGCCCGCCGGGCGTGCCGGCCCTGACCCAGAACACACCGAGCGCGAGGGCCGCCACCGGGGCCAGCACGTGCAGGGTCCGGCCCGCCCGCGCGACTGGGTTGCGGGCGCGAGGCGGCGAGGAAGGCAACGGTCGCCCCCGCCATCAGGTCGAAGAGCCGGGTGTCGGTTCCGTAGTAGACCCGCGTCGGATCGGCCCCTGGGTGGAACAGCACGGCCATGAGGACCGACGACAGGATTCCCAGGGTGAGGGTCAGGGCCACACCGATCCTCCGCCACGCACGCCGCGCCAGGTGCAGCAGGAGCAGGAGCACCAGCGGCCACACCAGGTAGAACTGCTCCTCGATCGCCAGCGACCACGTGTGCTGCAACGGCGAAGGCGAGGAGAACTGGGCGAAGTAGGACTGGTGCGTGTAGATGGAGTGCCAGTTGTTCACGTAGAGCAGGGTGGAGATGGCGTCGCCCCGCAGGCCCGAGAGGTCGATGAGGGCGTTGGAGCCGGGGGCCCCGAGACGGGCGTTCAGGATCAGGTAGAGGGCGAGCGCGCCGACCACGAGGAAGAGGGCCGGCAGCAGCCGCCGCGCCCGCCGTCCCCAGAAGGCCGCCAGGTCGACGCGACCGGTGCCGCCCCACTCCTCGAGCAACAACGTCGTGATGAGGAAGCCGGACAGCACGAAGAACAGATCGACACCGAGGTACCCGCCCGACGCCCAGCCGAACTGGAGGTGGTACGCCACCACACCGATGACGGCGGCTGCCCGCAGGCCGTTCAGGGCCGGCAGGTGCCGGCCCGTGACGGCCGTCGGCTGCTCCCGGGAGCCCGGCAGCTCGTGGATGAGCGTGGCGTCGGTCACGGGCGCTCCACCCGCACGACGGTGGGGTCGTCGGTCGGGCGCACCAGCAGGTCGGCCGCGGCCGCGAGCGTGTCGGGTGGCGCTGCGCCGCCGGTGAGGTCGAGCGCCACGAGCGGACCGGGATCATCGGGACACGGCCGGTTGACGGCATCCTGCACCTCGAAGCGCGGGCCACCGCCGTCAGCCCGGCCCTCCCGCCACAGGGCTCGGCAGAGGGCGATGGCCTCGGCGAGGCGGTCGTCGAAGGGAGGCGTGAAGCACACCACGCTACGCCCGCCGCAGACCAGGTCGAGGCTCGTCACGTCCCGGGCCAGCACGGCGGGGTGGCGCCCGTCTTCGGGCAGGCCCAGCCGGGCGCCGAGCTGCACCCCGGGAACCGACGGACTGAGCCCGGCCAGGAGCACGAGGGGGTCGCCCAGGGGACCCTCGTCGACGAAGACGACCCCGGCTTCCTGCTCCACGGCACGCAGCGCCTGCGCTCGCAACCCGGCCAGGTCGTCCGCCCGGAGGATCCGTCCTTCCACGGCGAGGCAGGTTAGGACGCTCCGGGGCCTCCCCCGGCGTCACACCGGGCGCCGACACCCCGCCGCCGGCCACCGCCTCGAGAAGGGCGATCGAACTCCCGCACGGGCCAGGATGGGGGCGTGCGGACCCTCAGGGTGCGGCTGCTGGGCGAGCTCCAGGTGGAGGGGTGCGACCTGGCCGCACTGGGCCGTCGCCAGCAGCGCACGCTGCTCAAGATCCTGGCGCTCCACCACGGCCGCCCGGTCGGCGTCGACCACCTGACCGAGTGCCTCTGGGGCGATGCCGCTCCCGCCCGGGCCTCCGAACAGCTCTCCGTCCTCGTCAGCCGACTGCGGGCGCTCCTGGGGGCCGAGCGCATCGAGCGCACGGACGCGGGGTACAAGCTCACCCTCGACTGGCTGGACCTCGATGCACTCGGTGACTACGCGGGCGAGGCGGAGCGCGCCCTGGCGCAGGACGCGCTGGTCGCGGCCCGCACGGCGGCGGCGGCCGGCGTCGCGCTCGCCCGCGGTCGGCTGCTGGCCGACGAGCCCGATCCGTGGTGGGCGGCACCCGAGTCCGCGGTGGCCGAGCAATGGCTGCGGCGGCTCCGCCATGCGCTCCTCGCTGCGTCGACACGCTCGGGAGACCTCATGGAGGCAGAGCACCAGGCCCGGGCGCTGCTCGGCCCGGACCCCTTCGACGAGGTCGCCGTGCGGTCGCTCATGACGGCCCTCGCCCGCTCCGGGCGCGCCGCCTCCGCCCTGTCCGCCTACGCCCAATTCCGCATGCTGCTCGCCGAGGAGCTCGGCGTCAGCCCCGAAGAGGAGACCGAGGAGCTCCACGGCGCCATACTCCGCGGCAGGCTCACCGACGTGGCTGCGCACCCGGCGCAGGATGCCCGGGGCCTCGACGCCAGCAGACGGCCCGAGCTCCCGGGCCGCGCCGGGCCCCTCGAGCAGCTCGACGCGATCTTCGAGGAGTCGTGCCGGGGCCGCTGCGTCCTCTGCGTCGTGGAGGGAGAGGCCGGCATCGGCAAGACACGGCTCCTGCGAACGTGGGCGGAGGGGTTCAGTGGGCGCGCGGTCCGTGTCGCCTCCGTCACATGCGACGAGTTGGGCCAGGCCCTCCCCCTCCAGCCCGTGCTGGACCTCGTCGCCGCACTGGCGCGGCCCGGCGCTGCCGGCGCCGACGACGTCCTCGGGCCGGACGGCCCCGTGCTGGGACCCCTCCTCGGCACGAGCACCGAGGGGGCGTCGCCGTCGCTGCTGGCCGCGCTGACCGAGCCCGACTCGGGACGGGGCATCCTCCATGGCGCGCTGACGCGTGCGGTCCGGCGCGCGGCGCAACGCCAACCGGTCGTCCTCCTGCTCGACGACGCGCATCTCGCCGACCCCGCCACGCTGCGCTGGCTGTCGCAGGCGCCCGCCCACGTCGGGGACGCGCCCGTGCTGCTCGTGGTCAGCACTCGACTGGAGGAGGGACTCCGGCTACCCGGCACCACGCGGACGCTGGAGCTCGACCCGCTGGACCTCGAGGCGGCCCGAGCGATCGTGGGGCCCGAGCGGGCAGATGACCTGTTGGCCCGGAGCGGGGGCAACGCGCTGCTCCTGACGGAGCTCGCCGCAGTCGAGCCGACCGGGGCGAACGGCGTGGCACACCTCCCCGACAGCGTCCGGGGCACCGTCGAGGAGCGGTGTGCCCGGGCCGGCGAGGCGGGGACCACCCTGCGCACGGCCGCAGTGATCGGGCGCGACGTCGATCTCGACGTGCTGGCCGCGGTGACGGGCGCTCCCCCGGGCCAGCTGCTGGCGCACCTCGAGGAAGGGGTCCGGCGCCGATTCCTCGTGGAGGACGGCCCGCGGTTCTCCTTCGCCCACGCCCTCGTGCGCGAGGCGCTCGCCTCCAACGCCAGTGCGGCGCGGACCGCGTTCATCCACCGCCAGGCGGCACGCGCCCTCGCCGGGAGGCCCGACACCGACCCGCTGGCCGTGGCCTCCCACGCCCGGCTCGGCGGTGACGTGGCCACCGCGGCGACCATGCTCATGGCGGCGGCCCGCATCGCCGTGACCCGCTTCGACGGCGCCGAGGCCCTGCGCCTCCTCGACGAGGCCGTCGCTCTGCACGACACGGCGGCGGCCCGCGTCGAGCGGGCACGGGTCCTCACCATGCACGACCGCCACGACGACGCGGCAGCGGACCTCGCGGCGGCGCGGGCCCTGGGCGCCGGTCCCGAGACCCTGGAGGTCGCCGCCTGGTCGTCGCACTTCCGGCGGCGATTCGCCGAGGCGTTGCTCCTGGCCGACCAGGGCGCACGTGACGCGGACTCCGACGAGCTCCGGGCGGGCTGCCTCTCGCTCGGCGGTTGGGTCGCGCTGGCCAGCGGGGATCTCGCTGGATCGGAGTCGCGCCTCGAACGTGCGCTCGGCACCGCCCCGTCGGGTGGCGCCGTGCAGGCCGAGTCGTGGTTGGCCTGGTTGCGGGCCAGCCAGGGCCGCCCTGAGGAGACGATCGGGCTTGTGCACGTCTCCGACGGGACGGGCCTCGCCGCCTACCGCTACCCCAACGCGTACGCGCTGATGGCGGCCACCATGGCGCACTCCATGCTCGGCCGGCCCGACCATGCGCTGACCGCGCTCGGGATGCTCGAGTCGGCGATCGAGCGGATGGACGCGGCGCGGTGGAGACCGCGTCCGCCCAACCTGCGCGGTTGGATCGTGCGCAACCTCGGTGACCCGGTGCAGGGCGACGACCTGAACGAGGAGGCCATCGAGCGGTCGCGCGCACTGGGGCTGGCGGAACCGCTGGCCCACGGCCTCTTGGACCTCGCCGCCGGGCGGCTCATGGCCGGCGACGCCGACGGGGCGGTGCACCACCTCGAAGAGGCGCGGCTCCTCGAGGACGAGGAGCACGCCTTCCGCTGGCGGCACCGGCTGCGGCGGCGGCTGCTCGAGGCCCGCCACGCTCTGGTGACGGCCGACTTCGAGACCGCGGCGGCCGGCGCAGAGCAACTGGCGGACGACGCCGCCGCACTCGGCGTGCCGCGCCACGAGCTGCAGGCACGGTTGGTCGGTGCCATGGCCCGCCACCGGGCGGGTCTCCCGTGCGACGCGGAGGACGTGGACGTCTGGCTGCGCGGCCTGGACCGGGTCGCCGGGATGGAGGCGTGGTGGCTGACGGCCGACGTGGCAGAGTGCTTCGGGATGGCGCGTTGGAGGGCGCTGGCGGCCCAACGCGCCTCGGACCTGGCGTCCGCCGCAGGCCCTTTCGCGCCGTCCCTGCGCCGTGCCGCGGCGGCGCGGTTCGGCTAGATGTACAGCTAGACCAGGCTAGGAGGGTGCGCCTTCGGCCAGGCAGCGCGCCCCGCGCTGGACCCACTCCTCCCACCACATCAGCTCGTCGCCGGGCCCGCCCAGCGCCTTCTCCCACCCGAACTGCACCATGCAGCCGAGGAGCTCCAGGGCGACGGCCTCGTCCCACCACCCTGTGGTCGGGACGCGGCAGCGCTCCAGCGCCTCGCGGTACGACTCGAGCACGGCGTCCTTGGACTCGGGCAGGAGCGCGGCGTTGAGGGCCAGGTACCACGACAGGTCCGCGACTGGTGAGGCCTCGCCGGGCGCCTCGCCGAAGTCGAGGAGCACCGTCCTCCCGTCCGGGTGGCTGCCCAGGTTGGCCGCCTTCCAGTCGCCGTGGACGAGGGTGTGCGGCACCCGCGCCAGTGCGGCGACGAGGGGACCCGGGTCACGCAGCAACGGAAGGACGACCTTGGCCATGGCGGGGGCGGCGTCGGGCAGGCGCCCCCACCCCTCGGCCATGGCCCGGGGCACGACGGCCTGACTCCCCCGCGCCGCCTCGGCGGCGGCGACGGCGGGCGAGAACAAGAGATAGCGGCGGGTCAGCGACGTCAGGCCGACGTCGTCGCTCCATCCCCAGAAGGCGGCGTGCAACGCGGCCATGTGCTCGACGAAGCGCGCGTGCTGTTCGAGCGAGAAGGGCGCGTCAGGGGTGAGCAGGGCCGCGCCGACGTCGCGCAGCAGGACCCTCCCGACGGTGCCGTCGAAGTCCGCCGCCACGACGGCGTGGTCGATGACGGGTGGGAGGCGTCCGAGGAGCCCGCTCTCCCACAGCCGGACATAGCAGCGACCGGGATCGCCCGTGGCCCGGAGCAGCCAGTCGTCCCTCGGGTCCTGGTACTTGAGGACGAAGGACTCGCCGTCGATGAGGACCCGCTCGAAGCGGGCCCCCGACTTGGTGTCGTCGGGCTCCCACGGAGTCCGGACCTCGGCCCGGCCCAGGAGCTCGTCGAGCCGGGCGGCCCCCTCAGCCACGGCCGGCCTCTGCCATCTCGGCCAGGAGCGAGGCCGGCCAGCGCCCGCCGCACCACGCCTGGTCCTGCACGATCCTGCCTCCGCTGACCGCCACGACGTGCGCTTGGTGCACGGCGTGCGGGACGCCGTTCTCCTGCCAGCGCAGCGTGAAGGTGACCAGCTCACCGCCCGGCAGCGGCGTGCGGGTGAGCTCCTCGAAGGTGCCGGGGTCGGCGTACCAGCGGCCGAGCTCGGCGCCCACGGCGTCCGCCCCGCGCACCGTGAAGCGCCAGTTCGGCACGGTCGCATCGAGCACGACGTCGTCGCTCAGGACGCCGGACTCCGGCCTGACGCCGGCCTCGACGAAGGCGAGGAACCTGCCGATCACCTCGTCCGTGCTCTGTGTGGTCTCCGTCGTGTCCATGCTGGCCTCCTCTGCTGGTCTCGGCACCATGCGGACACTGTGACCCCACCACATTGCCGGGAGATTGCCACCGCCGCGGCCAATCGACGGCAAGGCAGGACGTCGACGATGGGCAGGCGGGCCGGACGGCCCGAGTGCGATGCCAGGCCAGCAGACCATTCGCCACGCCCGACGAGACCCGCAGGTACGAGCGGGGCCGGGTCGAGATCGTCCAGGTCGCGGGGAGCGACGTCGCTGCCTGATCCTCGAGCCGGGCTGGTGCTGGTCCAGCGACGTGAAGCGCCGCACTTCCAGTACCGGGCAGCCGTGCGTCTCCCGACGCGTCAGCAGGTGAACGAGCCGCTGACCGTCTTTCCCTCGAGGTCGGTCCCGCTGAAGGTGCCGCTCTTGTGGTTGGCCGCCACCGTGCCGCTGTTGGTCGTGGCGTAGCCACCGGCCCCGTTGGCGGCGAAGGCCAGGGTGACGTTCGAGAAGGTGGCCGCGTTCGGTGGGACGTCGATCCCGAAGTAGTTCGGCTTGGCCCCCTTGAACTGCGGGCCGGTCACGACGCCGACGTTCACGGCGAAGAAGCCGCCGCTATTGACGCAGGTCCCGCCCGTCATCACGGTCGTCGTGCCGCCCGCGCTGACAGTGGCTGTGGCCGGCCCGGTGCAGAAGGTGCGGATCACGCCGTTCTTCCCCGGCTTGTAGGCACCACAGGTCGAGGAGGCCTTCGATTTCTTCGCATGGTGCGAGTTCGCATGGTCCACGACCGCCCCGGCGGGAGACTCGAGGACGGCCACGACGAGGAGAGCCACGCTCACCGCCACCATGAGGGCGGCGGACGCGATGGTCCGGTCGAGCGAGCGGTTGAGGGTGTCGGCTGCAGAGTTCACGCGGCTCCAATGGTCTCCCAGGCGACGGGGACCCTAGTGCGCCACCGGGTGGTGCCTGATCAGGCCCGCTCCCACCAGCCTCCGACGTCGACGGCCAGCCCGGCGCGTCCGAGCCGCTCCAGCGCGCCACACAGCGCGGACAGATCGAGTCCGGTCACCCGGGCGAGCTCGTCGAGCGAGGTCGGGTCGGGAGACAACGCGTCGTAGACGCGACGGTCGTCCCCTGCAGCGACCTCGGCGCGGCGCGACCGTGACCGGGGCGTCACCGCCATCGGCATCGGCGCCGGGGCGCCGGCGAGCGAGAGCGCGACCAGGATGTCGGCCGCCGAGCACACCGGGAAGGCGCCGTCGGCCAGCAGCGCGTTGGTGCCCTCCGACGTCGCGCTGCGGATGGAACCCGGCACGGCGCCCACTGCGGTGCCCCGGGCCATGGCGGCGTCGACGGTGTGGCGCGAGCCGCCGTGATGCCTGCTCTCGACGACCACCACCACGTCGCTCAGGGCTGCCAGCAGGCGGTTGCGCACCGGGAAGCGCCACTTCTCCGTGCCCACCCCGGCGGCCGACTCCGACACGATCGTCCCGCGCTCGGCGACCCGCTCCCACAGCCGGACGTGTCGGCGCGGGTAGGGGTCGTCGAGCCCGCCGGCGACGACGCCGATGGGGGGCGCGCCCGCGCCGCACGCGCCCTCGTGGGCCGCGCCGTCGATGCCGAGCGCCAGTCCCGACACGACACTCACCCCGGCCGACGCCAGGTCGGCGCCCAGCTGGGCCGCCACGCCGATGCCGTAACGGGTCGGGGCGCGCGTGCCCACCAGCGCGACGGTCGGAGCCAAGTCGAGAGCGGCGGGGTCGCCCAGGCAGAAGAGGACTGCCGGCGCCGTTGGATCGTCGTCCAACCGCGCCGGCCACGACGGCTGCTTCCTCAGGAGCACGCCGATGCCCAGCTCTTCGTGACGCTCCCAGATCCGTGCCACATCGCGCTCCGTGCTCGTCGCGCCACAGGTACGCGACCAGGCCTCCGAAGGCGGATCCTCCGCCAAGAGGTCGCGCAGCGTGGAAGGACCGACCGACGGGACGGACGCCAGGGCGGCGGCGAACGCCTCTTCGGGCAGCGTCACCGCGCCACGACCGTCCGGCCGGCGCGCAGCGACAGAGCTTCAGCAGCGTGCGCGAACGAGACAGTGTCATCGCCGGCGAGGTCGGCGACGGTCCGCGCGACCTGTGACACCTTGTGCAGCCCGCGGGCGCTCAACGCGCCGGACCGGAGCTTCGAGCCGAGGAGTGCCTCGGCGTCGGGCGCCAGAGGCGGGCCGCACCCCGCTTTGGGCCGAGCCGCAGCGCGAGCCCGAGCGGTGGCCACCCGGGAAGCCACGGCGGATGACGCCTCGCCCGGCACGCCGGAGAGGAGCTCGTCGGGGTCCGGCCGGCTGAGGGGGACGACGAGGTCGAACCGGTCCAACAACGGCGCAGATATCCGGCGCCGGTAGCGGGCGCGGGCGACGGCGCTGCAGGTGCAGGCACCCTCGAAGACGCCCTCACCGCACGGGCACGGGTTCATGGCGGCGACGAGCAGGAATGCAGCCGGGAAGGTCAAGGTGCCGCCGGCACGGCTCACCCGGATGACCCCCTCCTCCAGCGGCTGGCGGAGTGCCTCGAGGGCGGCCACGGGGAATTCGCCGAGCTCGTCGAGGAAGAGGACTCCGTGGGTGGCGAGGCTCACCTCGCCGGGCCGCAGCGACCAGCTGCCGCCACCCACCAGCGAGACGATGGAGGCCTGGTGGTGCGGGGCCCGGAACGGCGGGCGGTCGACCAGGGCGCCCTCGGGCAGCGTGCAGCCGGCGGCTGAGTGGACTCGCGTGACGGTGAGGGCATCCTCGGGCGTGAGCGACGGGAGCAGCCCGGCGAGGCGTTCGGCCAACATCGTCTTGCCCGACCCGGGCGGCCCGATCATGAGGAGGTGGTGGCGTCCAGCCGCGGCCACCTCCAGGGCCCGGCGACCCACCGCCTGGCCCCGCACGTCGGAGAGGTCGGGTCCGGCGGAGAGGGCGGGGGCGGTGGACCGGGGCGGGGGTTCGGGCCACTGTGCCTGGCCGCGCAGCACCCGGGTCAGCTCCCCAAGCGCAACGGCACCGTGGACGTGGCCGCCCCGCACGAGCGCGGCCTCCCGCACGTCGCAGAGCGGCACCACGAGGCCGAGAGGCGCCGTGGCGTCGGCCAGGGCGATCATGCCGGGGACATGCCGCAGCGAGCCGTTGAGCCCCAGCTCACCGCAGAAGGCGAGCCCCTGTGTGCAGCCGACGTCGAGCTCGCCTGTGGCCACGAGCAGTCCCACCGCGATGGGAAGGTCCAGGCCGGCACCGCCTTTTCGGATGCCCGACGGTGCCAGGTTGACCACCGTCCGGCGGAGAGGCCAGGTGAAGCCGCTGGACAACAGGGCGGCACGGACCCGATCTCGGGCCTCTCGCACAGAGGCATCGGGCAGCCCGACGATGGTGAAGCCGGGCAGTCCGTTGGACACGTGGACCTCGACGGAGACGGCACGCCCGACGGCGCCGCCCAGCGTCGCTGAGGCAATCGCGGCGAGCATGCTGGGGAACGGTCGCACTGGTGGCGCCTCCGTTCCCCGCCGTGCCCTTCCGTGATCAGTTGCTACCTGGGTACCACCGTACGGTCGGAGCAGCAGGACGTCGTTGAGCGATTCATGGTCGCGTTGGAGGATGGTGAGTTGCGACCAGGCGATCCAGACACCAGCGGGTGTCGGTTCGTTGAGATACGTGGCTCTTGCGCCGCCAAGACACTCGCCATCGTCCCCGCCACTACCAAGGTACACCCGAGTGGGGGGCTTGCCGCAAGGACCTACGGCGTGTTGACAATGCACGCCACGAGCCGGTCCAAGGACGGTTGGCCCAATCGACGGTGGTAAACGAGAAAGACCGAGCGGTGTGAAGGGGATGGTGGACGGATGGGCGGCTACGTGCTGAGTTTCGAGGAGATCGACCAGACGCAGGTCGCGATCGTTGGTGGCAAGGGTTCGCACTTAGGGGAGCTCTCGAGGATCGAAGGCATTCGCGTGCCGGCTGGCTTCTGCGTGACGACGGAGGCCTTCCGGCGGATCATGGCGGACGCGCCCTCCGTCGAGGAAGGGATCGATCTGCTGTCGCACCTGAGTCCAGACGACCGGGAGGCGATCGGCACGCTGAGCGCGGAGATCCGCCAGGCCGTCGAAGGAGTCGCCATCCCCGGCGAGCTGGCGGCGGCGATCACCGACTCGGTTGCCCGGCTCGGCGAGCAAGCCGCCTACGCGGTCAGGTCCAGTGCTACGGCGGAGGACTTGCCGACGGCCTCCTTCGCCGGCCAACAGGACACGTACCTGAACGTCGTGGGTTCGGCGGCGATCCTCCATCACATCAGCCGGTGCTGGGCCTCCCTGTTCACCGAGCGGGCCGTGACCTACCGCCTGCAGAACGGATTCGACCAACGCAAGGTCCACATGGCCGTAGTCGTGCAGGAGATGGCCTTCCCTGAGGCGGCCGGCATCCTGTTCACGGCAGACCCCGTCACATCCAACCGAAAGTTCGTCTCCGTGGAGGCCACCTTCGGCCTCGGGGAGTCCCTGGTGTCAGGGCGTGTGAACCCCGACGTCTACAAGGTGCGAGATGGCGAGATCGTTGCCAAAGTGGTCGCCACCAAGCAGCTTGCCATTCATGCCTCGCCTTCAGGTGGGACGCAGGAAGATGCGATCGACCCGGAGCGGCAGGGTGAGCCGGCGCTCACGGATGCGCAGGTCGTGCGGCTCGCGCGGTTGGGAAGGAAGATCGAGACGCACTTCGGCGGCCCCCAGGACATCGAATGGTGCCTGGTCGATGACGGCTTTCAGATCGTCCAGAGTCGGCCGATCACCACGCTGTTCCCCGTCCCCGCCACGGACGACGGAGGCGACCACGTCTTTGTCTCGGTCGGTCATCAACAGATGATGACCGATCCCATGAAGCCCCTGGGGATCTCCATGTGGCAGCTGACGGCCCGGCCCCCGATGTACGAGGCCGGCGGAAGACTGTTCGTCGATGTCACCCAGCGCCTGGCGTCCCCAACGACCCGTGCAGCCCTTCTCGAAGTCATGGGAAGGGCTGATCCCTTGATCAGGGACGCGCTGGAGATCGTCCTCGAACGCGACGACTTCATCCCGTCGCTCCCGGACGAGGGTCACACCAGCGCGCCGGCCGTCAGCGCTCCCGCCCCACTCGAGACCGATCCGGCGATCGTCGCCCAGCTGATCGGGCGCACGCAGGCATCCATAGCCGCCCTGCGGCGCGACATCCGAACCAAGTCCGGACCGTCCCTGATCGAGTTCATCCTGGCGGACATCCAGGAGCTGAGGCGGATCCTCTTCGATCCGCAGAGCCATGAGGTGTTCATGTCGGCCATGGAGGCCACGTGGTGGCTCAACGAACAGCTGGAGGCGTGGCTGGGAGAGAAGAACGTGGCCGACACGCTCACACAGTCCGTGCCCGACAATGTGACGTCGGAGATGGGGCTGGCGCTCCTGGATGTCGCCGATGTGATCCGGCCGCATCCGGAGGTGGTCGCCTTTCTGCAACAGGTGGAGGGGGACGATGGTTTCCTCGACGGGCTGGCGGACCTCGCAGGCGGCCGGGAAGCGCGGGTTGCCATCCGGGACTTCCTGGACAGGTACGGGATGCGTTGTGTCGGTGAGATCGACATCACGAGGCCGCGCTGGAGCGAACGCCCCACAACGCTTCTGCCCGTGATCCTCGGCGACATCAAGAACTTCGGGCCGGGCGCCGGCGAGCGGCGGTTCGAGCAGGGGCTACGGGAGGCGCAGGCGAAGGAACAGGAAGTGCTGGAGCGCGTGCGGGCGTTGCCGGACGGAGCGGAGAAGGCCGAGGAGACCAAGCGAAAGATCGACCGAGTGCGGACCTTCATCGGGTACCGGGAGTATCCGAAGTTCGGCATGGTGAGTCGCTACTTCGTCTACAAGCACGCTCTGCTTGAAGAGGCCGACCGCCTCGTGGGGAGGCACGTGCTTCGTGACAAGGAGGACATCTTCTACCTCACGTTCCAGGAGCTCAATGACGCGGTGCGGTCGAACCAAGTGGACGACCAGCTCATCGAGCAGCGCAAGGACGCATTTTTCGCATGTCAAGCGCTCACGCCGCCCCGGGTGCTCACATCGGACGGTGAGGTCGTCTGCGGGACGTACCGACGCGATCACGTGCCGACTGGTGCGCTCATCGGCTTACCGGTTTCCGCCGGGATCATCGAGGGACGTGCTCGCGTCATCCTGGACATGGCCGAAGCCGATCTGGAGCCGGGCGACATCCTGGTCACCGCCTCCACGGACCCCAGCTGGACCCCGACCTTCGTCGTGATCGCAGGCCTCGTGACGGAAGTGGGCGGTCTGATGACCCATGGCGCAGTGATCGCACGGGAGTACGGCTTGCCGGCCGTGGTGGGCGTGGAACACGCCACCCGGCTGATCCGAGACGGGCAGCGAATCCGCGTCAACGGAACGGACGGGTACGTCGAGATCCTGTCCTAGGCCTAGGCGGGCTCACTCCCGATCCGGACCTTGGACCGCGAAACCTTGGACCAATTGTCCCGTCCTTGTCGGGAATTGGTCGTCGCTCGGTCCTCTTGGCTCCCCGCAGGGCAGCGTCCGGGCGCCCGTCCCATTGGACCCCGTAAGTCAGGCCGTGGGCAACCGATCGCCGTTCTCGGCGGCGAGGCGTCGCCAGACCCGCTGTAGCGTGCGCCGATCGGTCGGCGACGTAGCGCTGAAGAAGGTGCGGCGGAGCACGTCGTTATGCGTTCGCCGAGCCTCCCGCAGAGTACGGTCCCCCTCCGGCGTGAGGGCGGTGAACCACTTGCGGCGGTCGGTGGGATCGACCTCTCGCCGCACCTTTCCGTCGCGCTCGAGGCGCGTCACCAGATGCGTGGTTCCCGCCGGGCTCAGCAACACCCGATCTGCCAGTGCCGACATCCCGAGGCGCTGATCCGGTGCATTGAACAACGTGATGAGCACGTCGAACTCGGTGACCGCAAGGCCGTGGCGGCTGCGCAGCTCCGTGTCAAGGGCCTGCACCACGGTCCGGTTCAGCATCATCAACGCGCCCCACGACTCCCATTCGTCGCGGTCCAGGAACTCGTGATCATCGACGCTTGACTTCGCCACGAACACGAGTATATTTCCTTTCGTAAGAAAATACTACCCAGGAGGGACCACCGATGGCATTCGGAGTCGTACACCACTTCCCAGGCGGGACGAAGGAGAACTACGAGGCCTCGATCGCCGCCGTGCACCCCGGCCCGGGTGTTCTTCCCGACGGGCAGATCTTTCACGCTGCCGGCCCTTCGGCGGGAGGGTGGACGATCATGGCCGTTCACGAGTCGCGTGAGAGCTGGGAGCAATTCCGTGACGGCATCCTGCTCCCCCGGCTGCAGGCCGGCGTCGAGGGAGGCTTCCCCACCCCTCCGCAGGAGACCGAAATCGACATCGACACCTTGATCCGTTGAGCGGAGGGCACGAAATGGTCAGGAACAACAAGATCTCCGCGGTGCTCGTTTCGACCGATCTCGAGCGCGCTCAGCGCTTCTACGAGGACAAGGTTGGCCTCGAGCTCTCTGATGAGACGATCAAGAACCACCTGGTGTTCGAATGCGGGGACGGGACGTCACTGCTGGTCTACGGCCGCCCGAGCGGCAACCGGGCTGACCACACACAGGTTCGCTTCTGGTCGGGCGACATCGAGAAGGACGTGGAGGAGCTCGTCGCCAATGGCATCGGGTTCGAGGAATACGACATGGAGACGTTCAAGACCGTCAATCACGTGGTCACCACGAAGGGCATCGGGCGATCTGCGTGGTTCAAGGACCCCGACGGGAACACGATCGCGCTGTTTCAACCGGAATGATGGTCCGCTCGTAGGAACGACTCTGAACCACAGTTCAGTCGCTTGGGGGAACCGTCAGCGTCCGGCGCGTTCGGGCCAAAGTCCGACCTGCCTGCCCGCCGACCGACCGACGCAGGGGTCGGAGCTACACACGGCCCTTCGGGGCCGCAGACTCTCCCCCAGGTCGGAAAGGCCACGGGACAAGATGGCAGCGCGCACCCGGTCCGGCGCTGACCGAATCCAGTTGCTATTTCGTCAATCTGAGGTTGACAACGTAGCGTGGTCAACATAGGGTTGACGACATGACTCCGGGACCGACACTGCAGGAACTGATCGACGGTGTTCGAGCAGATGTGCCGGCTGACGATCCCCTACTCCAACTGTCGCAGGCCTCGAAGACCGTTACCGACCTCGAACAGACGACCGACGCGCTCCTGGGTCATTTCGTCGATCAATGCCGTCGGAGCGGTCACTCCTGGTCCGAGATAAGCGGTGCCCTCGGTGTGAGCAAGCAAGCGGCCCACAAGCGGTTCTCCTTCGATGTTCCGACCTTCGAGCGATTTACCGAGAGAGCCCGTACCGTCCTCACTCGAGCCGAAGAAGAGGCTCGGAATCTCGGACATGGTTTCGTGGGAACCGAGCATCTCCTCCTTGCCCTTTTCGAGTCGCCCGACGGCCTGGCCGCACGAGTGCTCGGCGAAACCGGCATCACGAGATCCGTGACCGAAACGCAGATCCTGGCGCAGGTCACGCGAGGGAGCGGATCAGAGGTCGGCAGGCTCCCCTATACCCCGCGGGCGAAGGCGGCGGTTCATAACGCCGTCGGGGAGGCGGTGAAACTGGGCCACAACTACGTGGGGACCGAACACCTTCTTCTGGGCCTGTTCCTCGATCCTGACGCAATTGCCGCCAGGGTGCTCAAGGGATTGGGCGCCGACTACGACCACCTCAGAGTCCGCATAACCGAGGTCTGACATCCACGAGGGTGGGTGGAGTCCGCCAACCGATACCTGGCTCGGGAGGGCGTGACGCGCCCGCGCCGCATTGCCCTCAACCGCGATGGCGGAGCGGAGCCGCGGCCTATGGAGCGGCGATACCCGTCGCCGCGCCCGACCCGAACCTCTGGTTCGCCACACCAAGCCGGTGTCTGACCTCCGCATCGGCCTCTTCGATCTCGCCGTCGGGGACGAACCACCGTACGACAGCGCCGATCACGTCGGGCCCGCTGCCCTCGACCCACTGGATCGAACCCGTACGGTCCGACGGGCCTGCCAATTGGAATATCTCGGCCCACTCGAGCTCCGGCGTCGCGCTCAGCTGCCACTCGACCTCGTTCCTGTCGCCGAGCTCTCCAACGATCGTCCTGCCGACGACTGCGATGTCCTCCCGATTGACTCCTGTCATGTCGCACCATCCTCCGCTTCCATCGTCCCGCCGTCGAAGTACTGGGGTCAACCGGTCGAGGGTTCAGCACGTCTGAATTTGGGAACATCCATGCCATGTCCATTGATCACGTGCTCGCCGTAGTTCCCGTTTCGGACATCGAGGTGGCGCGCCAGTGGTACGAGGCGCTCCTTGGGCGCCCGGAAGACAACCACCCCATGGGCACGCTGGTTGAGTGGAGGGTCACCGACACGGGCTGGTTGCAGGTGTTCTTCGATCCGCAACGAGCGGGCTCCACGCTTCTCAATTTCGCCGTGGACGATCTAGAGGCGCAAGCAGCTGAACTCGCGGCAAGGGGATTGGTTCTCGACGAGACCCAGGCCGCGAACAAGGGTGTCAGGACTGCCAGTATCACTGACCCGGATGGCAACCGCATCACCTTCATCGGAGGCTTCCGGGTCAACTACTGAGCAATGTTGCGGGTGCCGTCGCACTCCGGGTCGGGCGCGTTGTGGTCCCACGACTCTCCGGGGCCGGCGTCGTGACGCGAAGTCACTGGAAGTCAAAGCACCGTTCGTCATTCGGTCATATCCTGCGGAGTCGTGACTGACGAGTTTCAGTTGACTCCCGAGATATTTGACCGGGTGTTCACCGAAGTGGCACGGAGCCACTGGATCCAATCAGTCTTTGCCGAAGACTTGCCTGATGAAGTGGACGCTTTCTCGTTCATCACGCTGACCGGTTTGGAGGACATCGTCGGTTGGCTGGACATGTCACCGGGATCGCTGCTGGTCGATCTGGCCTGCGGACGGGGTGGTCCAGGGTTGTGGCTGGCCCGACGCATTGGGGTCGAGTTGGTCGGGGTGGACTTCTCCGCCGTGGGTATCGAGCACGCCCGACAGCGGGCTGCGGGGCTTGCTCGCGATGTGGATACCAGGTACCTCGTCGCCGACGCGGCCGCCACCGGACTACCCGATGGCGGCGCGGATGGGTTGGTCTGTGTCGACGCCATTCAATTGATGACACACCGTCTTGACGTGATGCGAGAAGTTCGCCGAATTCTCAAACCCGGAGCGAGAGCGGCCTTCACCACCTGGGAGGAGCCCGACCGACTCAGTGATCTCGCTGGGCTCTTCGAGGCAGTCGGACTCGAGGTGGTGGTCGTTGAGGATCGACCCGAGTGGATCGAACGAGAGCGTAGAATTTTTGAACGGGCGAAGATCGATTCGGCCACCAACGACGACCCGGGACTCAAGGGCCTCGCTGAAGAAGCGGATCGGGTACTTCCGGTGATCGATCTTGCTCGCCGAGTGCTCGGCGTGGCCCAGCGACCCCTTGGCTGAGCCGCGTACCGGACTCCGGGACGAACAAGCCGAATCGAACAAGAGGAGACCCCTCATGAAGGACGAATCGACGAACCCCGGTAGCTCGGCCGCCGGCGCCCCCAAAGCACCGAGCCTGCCGGCGGCCGTGGACCGCGCCACCTTCCAGGCTGAACTGGACCGGCTGCGGGTCCGGGAGAAGGCGCACACCCACGAAGGTGACGCGATCGCCGCCGCTCGACGGCGGCTCCCCATGGTCGAGGTCGACGCCGACCTCGGGCTGGTCGGGCACAGCGGACCGCTCACCCTGCTCGACGCCTTCGAGGGACGTCGCCAGCTGATCGCCTACTACTTCATGTGGCACACCGGTCACCCTGCAGCCGAGCAATGCGAAGGCTGCACGTGGGTCACCACCCAGGTCGCTGAGCTGTCCTACCTCCATTCTCGCGACATCACCTACGCCGTCTTCTGTCAGGGCCCCTACGACGAAAGCATCCGCTACCACGACTTCATGGACTGGGACATGCCGTGGTACTCGGCACAGGACTCCCTCGACGAGCTCCTCGTCGGGCGCCGAATCGGCATGATGCACATCGTCTGTTACATACGTGCCGGTGACCGTGTCTTCGAAACCTACTGGACCACCCTGCGCGGCGTAGAGGCGATGGACAACAGCTACGCGCTCATGGACCTCAGCGTCTACGGACGCCAGGAGACGTGGGAGGACTCACCCCCCGGCTGGCCACAACACTGCTCCATCACACGGGCGAACGCCGGCTCGCCCGACTGGCCACCGGTGTCAGAGTGGCCGGGTGGACGGCCCATCGCCCAGTGGCCTCGACTCGAGGCTGGACACTCTGACGACCTCACCGTTGGCCCTTGATCGTCAGCGCGTGCAGTGGTCAGACCATTGTTACTCGGTGGTGTTGGGAACAGAGCCAGACCACTCATATCCGGCATCATCCGAATGGGACTGCCACGCCCTGCCGATCCGGGTGAGGCTGATCACGGCCAGGACCACAAAGCACCCTTCGACGATCAGGCTCACCGTGCCGAGAAGGTAGCCCCAGTTACCAACATCACCCGAGTCGCCAGGAAGGCCCACGGTGCGCGACATGAGGTATCCCGTCATCGGCCCGGTGCTCGATGCCAGTCCGAGCAGCCATCCGAGTGTCTTGCCGCGGATGATCAGCGCGGCACTGATCGTGCTGCTGATCTCGACCATGTAGTAGCCGTCCTTCAACCACGCGGGAGATTGATCTCCCAGCAGACCGCCTTGGTCCTGTAGATGGATCACCGCGATGGCCAGCGCCAGGCCGGCACCGACGACGAGAAGCGGAACACTGCTCTGGGTGTCGTCGCTCAGCAGGAACGATGCGACGCGTTGCCCCGATGACGCGTGGGTCACCGATGTAAATGACCACCGATGTAAATGACCACCGATGTAAATGACATGGACGAACTCCTCCTGACCTCTCACCAGTCGATGGACCGCCGGATGTGTGCTCACACGGACTACGGGCGAAGTGAGGGCCGGGATTGACGAACCTGAGCCATCGAGCACGCTCGCCGAGCACGACCGAGAGTCGGACCCACGGATGACCCGCACTGGGCGAATGGCGGCCGGAGCTCGTACCAGACGCCCGAGTATCCTCGCGAGGTGGTCAAGCTCGTGTTCTGCCTCCACCGGCGCCGGGACATCGACGAGGCTGAATTCCACCGCTACTGGCGAGAGGTACATGGACCGTTGGCGGCCTCCTTCGCCCCCGTGCTCGGGATCCGCCGCTACGTGCAGCTGCACACGACATCGGGGCCCGTCAGTGCGGCCATCGCCTCTGGCCGGGACGCACCCGAGCAGTTCGATGGTGTTGCCGAGTTGTGGTTCGACAGCCTGGACGCTCTCGTCGGGGCCGCCCGCACCCCTGAGGGTGTCGCGGCGGCCGGGGCACTGTACGCCGATGAGGCGAACTTCATCGACCACTCCCGTTCGCCGATCTTTCTGACAGAGGAGCACCAGGTTCTCTGAGCGCCGGGGACGCCGAGCCGGTCGTCGAGTCGTGAGGCGATGGTGCGAGCTCGATTCGACGGCCTCGGCCCACAGACGCTGAGCGGCCCCGAGGCAGGGCCTCAGGCTCTTCGGCTATGAGTCTTGGGGCGGCAGCTCCCTGGTTGGCGGCCGGGCCGGTGTGGCGGCCGGCGGCGGCGCGGCGCCGTTGGTGCTGGCGTCGCTCAGGTTCTCGTTGCGCAGCGTGGACAGCAGCACTTCGGCCGCGCCCATGAGGCTCGTCGCCTCGTAGGGCACGACGACCTTGGCGTTGTCGGAGGCCGCGATGTCCTGGAGCGCCCGCAGCTGCAGCACGGCGAGCGTGTGCGGGTTGATGGCGACGGTGTCGATGGAGGTGAGACGGGACGCCTCGCCCTCGCCACGGAGCTGGAGCGCCTTCTTCTCACCCTCGGCCTGGAGTTCGAGCACCTTCATCTGCGCCTCGGCGCGCAGGATGGCCGACTGCTTGGCGCCCTCGGCCTCGAGGACCGCGGCCTGCTTGCGGCCACCGGCGCTGTTGATGGCGGCCTGCTGCTCCCCCTCGGACTTCAAGATGGCGGCCCGCTTGTGCTGCTCGGCCTCCTTCTGCTCGGACATCGCCTGCACCACGTTGAGCGGCGGGGTGATGTCGAGGATCTCGATCCGGTTGAGTCGCACGCCCCACTTCGCCGTGGCATCGGCCATGTGGTCCTGCATGCGGCTGTTGATGGTCTCACGCTCGGAGAGCGCCTGGTCGAGGGAGAGCTCCCCGAACACCGCCCGCAGCGCCGTGCGCGACAACTGGTCCACGGCCAACTGGAAGTCGTTGATCTCGAAGAGGGCGGACCTGACGTCGATCACCTGGCAGAAGATGGTCGCGCTCACCTGGAGCGACACGTTGTCCTTCGTGATGACCGCCTGCTGGTCGCCCGTCATCGGGAACTCGCGCACGTCGACCTTCTCCATCCGGTCGACGAAGGGCGCCAGGATGTGCAGGCCGGGCTGCTGGACGGCGCGGAACTCGCCCAGGCGCTTCACGACGCCGACGCTCCCCTGCTGCACGATCTTGATGAAGCGGCTCGCGAACAGGGTCACCAGCCCGAGTACCGCCAGGCCGGCTACGACGATGATCCCCAACACTTCTCCGGCCGATGCGACCATGGGGTACCTCTCTTCTGCTTGTGAGTGGCTAGCTCTCGGTGGGAAAGACGACGAGCAGGCCGCGCTCGACGTCGGCGACGACGACATCTGTTCCGACCGGGATACTGGCGTCGGGGTCGAGTGGGATGGCCAGCCACTCCTCACCACGGGCCCGGATCCGTCCGGGGTGGTGCGCGCCCTCGATCGCCTTGGTCACCAACGCCGTGTCGCCGACCATTCCTTGGACGCCGCTACGCACGACCACCACGCTACTAGCGCCCGATGTAGGTGGGCTCTCGCTTCTCGGTGAAGGCGGCAATCGCCTCCGCCGTGTCCTTGGTCGAGAAGTTGAGCGCCTGGCAGCGGGCCTCGTCCTCCACCGCCTGCTCCATGGAGGCCATGGACGATGCGTTGAGCAGCGTCTTGCTCATGGACAGCGCCAGGGGCGGTCCGGCGGCCAGCGTGGAGGCCCAGTCGTCCACGAACGCATCGAGTTGGTCGAGGGGCACGACGCGGTTGACCAGCCCGATCGCCGCCGCCTCCTCGCCGCTCCACATGCCGCCGAAGAGAGCGATCTCCTTGGCTCGAGCCAGGCCCACCAGGCGGGGCAGCAGCCAGGAGGCGCCGTTGTCGAGCGCCAGGCCGCGCCGGGAGAAGATCATGGAGAGCCGGACCCGATCGCTGCACACGATGAGGTCGCAGCCGAGCGCGAGCGAGAGGCCGGCCCCGACGGCCACGCCGTCGACCTTGGCGATGGTCGGCTTGGTGACCCGATGCAGCCCGAGCGCGACGTCGCCCAGCCTGCGCATGCGGGCGAGGCCCGAGCGCGTGCGGTCGGTGGCCGGGCCATCGGGGTCCGACAGGTCGGCCCCGGAGCAGAAGGCGCCGCCCGCGCCGGTCAGGACCATCACCCGGTCGTCGTCGCTGTCCTCGACCTCGCCGAAGATCTGCTTCAGCTCGTTCAGCATCTTGTTGTTCGCCGCGTTCTTCCGCTCGGGGCGGTTCATCGTGACGGTCACGACGCCGTCCTTGCGCTCGACAATGAGGGTCTCCATGGCCTTCGACCCTAGGCCGCACTGGTTCAGAACGCACCTTCGACGATGTGCAGCGTGCGGCCCAGCACGATGGCGACGTCGAAGCGCACCTCGGCCCAGTGCCGGTCCTGGCTGTGCAGGTAGGCCGCAGCCAGGCGGCGCAGGCGGCGCTGCTTGTCCGGTGTCACTGCCTCGAGCGGGTGCCCGTGGGTGGTGCGGCTGCGGGACTTGACCTCGCAGACGACCAGCGTGGTGCCGCGGGCGCAGATCAGGTCGACCTCTCCGGCGGCGCAGCGCCAGTTCCGCTCCAGGACGGCGTAGCCGTGCCCCCGGTAGTGCGCCGCGGCCCGCTCCTCGCCGAGATGGCCGAAGGCGGCCCTGCGCCGGTTGGTGTCCCCCACGGCGGGGAACGGTCGCTCAGAGCTCTTGTTCGGGGAGGCGCTCGATGTTGACGTCGCGGAAGGTGACGACGCGCACCTCGGGGACGAAGCGGGCCGGGCGGTACATGTCCCACACCCAGGCGTCGCGCAGCTCGAGCTCGATGCACGCCGGGGTGGTGTCGGATCGCACGTTGAGCGACACCTCGTTCGCCAGGTAGAAGCGCCGCTCGGTCTCGATCACGTAGGTGAAGACAGGGAGGACGGCCCTGTACTCCTGGACGAGCCCGAGCTCGATCTCGGACTCGTAGCGCTCGAGGTCCTCCTCGCTCACCAGGCGCCGGTCCTACTCGTCGGCGGCCTCCTCGACGGCCTCGTCGACATCCTCGCCCCCGTCCGCCTCGACGTCCTCGACCTCGTCGACCGCCTCGACGTCGAGGTCCTCGACATCGAGCTCCTCGACCGCCGCTGTGGCTGCCTTGGCACCCCGGGCGACACGCCGCTCCTTGATCTTGGCGGACTTCCCATGGCGCTCACGCAGGTAGTACAGCTTGGCCCGCCGGACGTCGCCGAGCGTGGCCACCTCGATCTTGGCGATGGTGGGCGAGTGCACCGGGAAGGTGCGCTCGACGCCCACGCCGAAGCTGACCTTGCGCACGGTGAAGGTCTCCTGCACGCCACCGCCCTGGCGCCGCATGACGGCGCCCTGGAAGACCTGCACCCGCTCCCGGTTCCCCTCCACGACCCGGACGTGGACCTTGACGGTGTCGCCGGGGCGGAACTCGGGGATGTCGTCGCGCAGGCTGTCGCGATCGATGGTCTCGGTGGGGTGCATGGGGCGTCCTTCGGTTACTCCGGCTCAGTGCCGGACGGAACATCGTAGCCGTGCTCGGCCAGGGCCCGCACGTCGCTGTCGCTGAGCGTCGACGCCCTGACCAGGTGCGCGATCAGGTCGGGGCGCCGCTCGGCCGTCCGCAGCAGGGCCTGCGTGCGGCGCCAGGCGTCCACCGCACCGTGGTCGCCCGAGCGCAGCACCTCGGGGACCCCCCATCCCCTGAACTCGGCCGGGCGGGTGTACTGGGGGTACTCGAGCAATCCCTCGGCGAAGCTCTCGTCCAGCGCCGACTGCTCGTTGCCGAGCACCTCGGGCAGCAGGCGGGCCACCGCCTCCACCACGACCAGGGCGGCCAGTTCCCCGCCGGCCAGCACGAAGTCGCCCACCGACAGCTCGCCGTCCACCAGGTGGTCGGCCACCCGCTGGTCCACGCCTTCGTAGCGGCCGCAGAGCAAGGAGAAACCTCCGGGAGCCGTGGCCAACTCGGCGGCGGTGGCCTGGTCGAAACGCCTGCCACCCGGGGCGAGCAGGTACAACGGCCGCGGGAGGTCCGGAACGGCTTCGACACAGCGGAAGATCGGCTCGGCCCGGAGCACCATGCCGGCGCCGCCCCCGAACGGGCTGTCGTCGACCGAGCGCCGAGGATCGTCGGCGCCGTCGCGGAGGTCGTGGACGCGCACCTCGAGCGCGCCTGCGTCGACGGCGCGCCCGAGGATGGAGGCCCCGCAGTAGGCGGTGACCACGTCGGGGAAGATCGTGAAGACGTCGATCCTCACAGGTCGAGCAGGCCTTCGGGGATCTCGACCTCCACGGTCCCGGCCGCCGCGTCGTGACGGGTGACGAAACGGAGCGGGATCAGGCCGCCCGACTCGAGCACCAGGAGGTCGCTCGCCGGGTTCGCCTCGACCGCAGCGACGCGGCCCAGCTCGGTGCCGGCGCCGTCGTGCACCGTGGCACCGACCAGCTCGTGCACCCACAGGGTGCCCGGAACCTCGAGCGGCTCTGCCTCGAGGTCGACACCGTGGAGACGCTCGGCGTCCTCGCGATCGAGAACGTCCTCGAACTGCACGATGAAGCGGTCCCGGCCGAACGGCTTGGACGACACGACGCGGAGCGTGCCCCGAGCCGACGCGAGCTCCGTCCCGGGGCTCAGCCGCTGCGCCTGGTCGGTCCAGAGATGGACCACCACTTCGCCCCGCAGGCCGTGGGCCTTGGCGACCCGGCCGATCTTGAGCAGGTCAGTCGTCGACGATGTCCACGCTGGCCTGGACGCCGTCCTTGGCGCCCGCCACGTTCACCATCGTCCGGATCGCCTGGGCCGTGCGGCCGCGGCGGCCGATCACCCGCCCCATGTCACCGGGAGCGACGTGGAGGTTGAGCCGGACCCCGCTGCGGCGCTCCTCGGTGTCGATGACGACCGCGTCGGGGTCGTTGGACAGCGAGCGGGCCAGGTAGGTCAAGACGGTGAGCGGCGTGCCCCCGTCGACCGACCGCAGCTCGTTGCCCTCGCCCACGCCGTCGTCGCGGTCGTCGTCATCCTCGTAGCCGCCGTCGCCATCGTCCACGTCCTCGACGTCATCCTCGACCTCATCGTCGACGTCATCGGCTGCGCCGCCGGGGTCCCCGGTCTGGTTGATGTCGCCCGCTTCGTAGAGGTTGGTCACGTGGCCCTCGCCGCCGCGAACTCGTCCCAGGCCCCCGAGGTCTTGAGGAGGCGCTCGACGCGCTCCGTGGGCTGGGCGCCGTTGACCAGCCACTTGACGGCTTTCGCGTTGTCGATCTGGATCACGGCGTCGGGCTCTGCCGTCGAGGTGCCCCGGGGCGCGTACGTCCCCACGATCTCGAGAAAGCGGCCGTCACGGGGCGACCGGCTGTCGGCGGCCACGACCCGGTAGGTCGGCTGCTTCTTCTTACCCATCCGCACAAGGCGGAGCTTGACTGCCACGAGGTGGTTCCTCCACTGGATCTGGACGTCTTGGCCGTCCATTCTGGCAGACGGCGGGACTACCGGCCTTTCGGGGGTGTCACCCGCCCGCCCTTCTTCTTCTTCTTCGTCCCCTTGTTGACGCTGACCACGGGCCGGGAGGGGGCCGGCGCAGGCAGTCCGGGGAAGCTCGAGGGGAGCTCGCCACCGTCCCCCATCAACTGGGACAGCATGTCGAAGTCGGGCTGGCCGGCCTGTCCGGGGGCACCGGCGCCGGCCGCCTGTTGGGCCATCTTGCGGGCGGCGCGGCCGCTCATCCCGGCCATGTTGGGCATCCCGGGGAGGTTGGGCATGTTGCCCGAGGCCATCCCCTTCATCATCTTCTGCATCTCCTTGAACTGCTTGAGCAGGGTGTTGACGTCCTGGATGGTGGTGCCCGAGCCCCGGGCCACCCGGCTGCGGCGCGAGCCGTCGAGCAGGGAGGTGTCGTTGCGCTCGGCCGGGGTCATGGAGCAGACGATGGCCTCGACCTTGCCCACCTCCCCGTCGTCGATCTGGCCGGCGGCCTGGCGCATCTCCTTGGACATCCCCGGCATCAGCCGCATCAGCCCGCCGAGCGACCCCATCTTCTTCACCTGCCGCAGCTGGGAGAGGAAGTCCTCGAGGGTGAACTGGCCCTGCATGAGGCGGCTGGCGCTCTTGGCCACCTCGTCGGAGTCCATGGTGCGCTCGGCCTGCTCTATCAGGCTGAGCACGTCGCCCATCCCGAGGATGCGGTCGGCCATGCGGTCCGGGTGGAAGAGGTCGAAGTCGGCCAGCCGCTCGCCCGTGCTGGCGAACGCGATCGGCTTGCCCACCACTCCCTTGACCGACAGCGCGGCGCCGCCACGGGCGTCGCCGTCGAGCTTGGTGAGGATGACGCCGCTCAGCTCGAGGGTGTCGTGGAACGCCTTGGCGGTCGCCACCGCGTCCTGGCCGATCATGGCGTCGATGACGAGGAACGTGTAGTGGGGCTCCGTGGCCGCCGAGATGTCCCGGATCTGCCGCATGAGCTCGACGTCGATCGTGAGGCGCCCCGCGGTGTCGATGATGCAGATGTCCTTGCCGAGGCGGCGCGCCTCCTCGAGGCCGGCCCTGGCACAGGCGACGGGGTCGGTCGCCTCGCTGAAGACGGTCACCCCGGCTTGCGTTCCGAGGACGCGCAGCTGCTCGACGGCGGCGGGACGCTGGAGGTCGGCGCCGACGAGGAGCGGGTTGCGCCCCTGCTGCTTCCACCACTGGGCGAGCTTGGCCGAGTTGGTGGTCTTGCCCGAGCCCTGGAGGCCGGCCATGAGCACGACGGTCGGCGGCCGCGAGGCGTAGGTGAGCTTGAGCGTGTCGCCGCCGAGGACGCTGACCAGCTCCTCGTGCACGGCGCGGACCACCTGCTGGCCCGGGGTGAGGCTCTTGGAGAGCGCCTCGGTGCTGACCCGCAGCCGGATGCCGTCGCAGAAGCGGCGGGCGACGGTCAGCTCCACGTCTGCTTCGAGGAGCGCCGTGCGGATCTCCTTGAGCGCGTCATCGAGGTCGGCGTCGCTGATGCGCCCCTTGCCGCGCAGGCGGGTCGAGATCCGCTCCAGGCGGTCGGACAGGGCGTCGAACATGGGGTCTCAGGTTAGTCACGGAGGCCGTGGGGACCGACGCCACGTGGCGGGCGGGAGGTCCCCGCGCTGCTCGGCCCCCGACCCGTGGCCCGGCCGGTCCCACCGGCTACCGTCGCGGCCCATGGCACCCCCGGCGCGGCGATCGAGGACGGGCTGAGGCCCGGGCCGCGCATGGAGGTCGCCGACCACATCGACGCGCTGCGGGCCGAGGGGGAGCGCATGGCCGCCGCCGTCGCCGGCTCGAGCCCGGACGCGGCGGTGCCGACCTGCCCCGAGTGGGTCGTGCGCGACCTGGTGCGCCACATGGGCGGCGTGCACCGCTGGGCCACGGGCTACGTGGCCGGGGCACGCACCGAGGTGTGGGACGTCGACCTCGACGAGGTGGTGGGCACCTGGCCCGGCGACTCGGAGCTCGCCGGTTGGCTCCGGGAGGGCTGCGAGGCTCTCGCCGCCGCGCTGGCGGCCGCGCCCGCCGACCTCGAGTGCTGGACCTTCCTGCGGGCGCCGTCGCCGCTCGCCATGTGGTCCCGTCGCCAGGCCCACGAGACGGCCATCCACCGCGTCGACGCCGAGCTGGCGGCCGGCGCCGTCCCCGGTCCGGTGGCGGCACCCTTCGCGGCCGACGGGGTGGGCGAGCTCCTCGAATGCTTCGTGCCCCGCCGCTCGACCACGTTGCGGGCCGAGGAGCCTGCCTCCCTGGCCGTGGGCTGCACCGACGCCGACGCGGCGTGGCTACTGGGCATCGGCGCCGAGGGCGTCACCACCCACCCTGCTGCGAGCATGCCGGCGGGCGCCGATTGCTCGGTGCGCGGGCCGGCGGCCGGCCTCTACCTGGCGCTGTGGAACCGGACCGGCCCCGAGGCCCTCGCCATAGAGGGCGACCGCGCCGTGCTGGGCCTGTTCCTCGACCAGGTCCACGTGCGCTGGAGCTGAGGCGCCGCCGGCCCGCACCGGCCGGCCTCGGGCTCAGTCGGCCGCCGCTGCCTCGGGCGGCTGACGGCGGCGCCCGAAGAGCCAGTAGGCCAGCGAGCCCGTGGTGTTCATGGTGGCGGCGATGCGCCACAGGCGCTTGCGACCGCGCACCGCGGCGTCGGGCCGCCGGCGCAGGTCGCGCCACGTCAGCGTGAGCACGATGACGTGGATCACCAGCGCGACCGCGAGCACCTTCTTCTGCTGATCGGTCATCACGGGCGCTCCTCAGTCCGTGGCGAGCAGCGCATCGACGAACTCGTCGGGATCGAAGTCGACCAGGTCGTCGGGGCCCTCACCGAGGCCGACCAACTTTACGGGCACGAAGAGCTCGCGCTGGACGGCGATGACGATCCCGCCCTTGGCGGTGCCGTCGAGCTTGGTGAGCACGATCCCCGTCACGTCCACCGCGTCCGCGAATTCCCGGGCCTGCGCCAGCCCGTTCTGCCCCGTGGTGGCGTCGAGGACGAGCAGCACCTCGGTGACGTTGCCCGGGTCCCGGTCGGCCACCCGCCGGATCTTCTTGAGCTCCTCGACGAGGTTGACCTTCGTGTGCAGGCGCCCGGCGGTGTCGGCCAGCACCAGGTCGTTGCCCCGCGCCGTCGCGCGCTGCACGGCGTCGAACACGATGGCGCTGGGGTCGGCTCCCTCCGCGCCACGGACGATCTCGGCACCGGTGCGCTCGGCCCACATGCCGAGCTGGTCGGCGGCGGCGGCGCGGAAGGTGTCGCCCGCCGCCAGCAGGACAGAGCGGCCGGCGGCCGTCTGGCGCCGGGCCACCTTGCCGATCGTCGTCGTCTTGCCCACCCCGTTGACCCCGACGAAGAGCCACACGTCGGGCGAGCCCGTGCGGCCGTCGAAGTGGAGGGTCCGCGACCCCCCGGTCTCGAGGAGCTCGCGGATCGACCCGCGGAGCGCCACGAGCAGGTCGTCGCCGCCCTTGACCTCCTTGGTCTCGACCTTGGCCCGCAGCTCGTCCAGCAGCGCGTTCGTCGTGTTGACGCCGACGTCGGCCCGGATGAGCGCCTCCTCCAGCGAGTCCCAGGTGGCGGCATCGATGCGGCCGGAGCGCAGAGCGGACACCGCACCGCTGAACAGCCCGCGCACCCCGCCCAGACGGCTGCGGTACGACGGCGGTGCCGCCACCTCGGGTGCCGGGCGCGGCGCGCGGCGGTGCCGTCGGCGCCTCGGCGGCAGCGGCGGGCGGCGCCTGGGGTGGAGCGGTCGGCGCCGCGGCGCCACCACCCCGGCGCCGCGAGCGGGTGGCGGCGACACCACCGAGGACCAGCCCCAGGACGGCCACCACGACGACGAGGACGATGTAGAAGCCCACCTCCACCGCCATCATGCCGGCGAGGGCTCCTTCTCGACCTTCTGGCTGACGACCTGGGAGGACCCGCCAGGCGCCATCGTCACACCATAGAGCGCGTCGCCCGTCTCCATCGTGCGCTTCTGGTGGCTCACGATCAACAGCTGCGCCTCGTCGCGGAACTCGTGCACCAGGGCGAGGAAGCGGCTGAGGTTCACGTCGTCGAGCGCCGCCTCCACCTCGTCCATCAGGTAGAAGGGCGAGGGCCGGCTGCGGAAGACCGCGAAGAGGAAGGCCAGCGCCGCCATGGAGCGCTCGCCGCCGGAGAGCAGCGAGACGCGGCGCACGTTGCGCCCGGCCGGGCGCACCTCTATCTCGACGCCCGTGTTCAGCAGGTCGTCGGGCTCGAGGAGGACGAGACGGCCGGTTCCACCGGGGAACAGCATGCCGACCAGCGTGGAGAAGTGCTCGTTGACGTCGGCCGCCGCGGCGGCGAACGAGGTCATGATCTCGTGGTCGAGGGTGCGGACGACCTCGTGCAGCTCGCGGCGTGCCCCCCGCACGTCGTCGACCTGCGCCTCGAGCTCCTTGTGCCGCTCCTCCAGCGTCGAGAGCTCCTCGAGGGCCAGCGGGTTGACCGGACCGAGCGCGACCAGCTTGCGCTCGAGCTCCTCGGCGTGCTGCACCAGCGTCGTGCCCTCGGGCGCCTCGGGCTCGGCCAGGCCCACCAGGTCCTCGGGTGTCGCCGCCAGGTCGCGCTGGACGTGTTCGCGCAGGGCCTCGGTCCGCAGGTCGACCTCGTTGGCCTCGAGGTCGAGGGTGCGGGTGCGGGTGCGGACCGCATCGAGGCGCTGCTCGGTGGTGTGGCGGTCCCGGCGCAGTTGCTCCAGCTTCTCGCCCCCGGCCCGGACCGCGTCGACCTGATCCTGGTAGTCGTGGCGCAGGGACTCGAAGATGCCGTCGAGCCGGGCGTGCTCCTGGGCGACGAGCTGCTCGAGGCGCGCCAGCGCGGCGCCCTCGGCCTCCAGCCGCTCGCGGCGGGTGGCCGCCGTGGCCCGCTCCTCGGCGTGACCCTGCAGGCGGCGCTCCACCTCGGCCTGGCGCTCGGCGAGCACCCGCCGACGCTCGGCGACGCCCGCCACGCGGACCTCGAGCGCCTGGCGCCCCCGCGTGACCTCGGCCCGCCGCTCCTCGAGCGACCGCCAGGCGCTGAGCGCGTCGGTGAGCTCGGGGAGGGCCCGGTCCAGCTGCGCCTGCTCGGCCGTCACCTCGGACAGCCGCAGCTGCGCCTCCGCCACGGCGGCCCGGGCCTCGTCGAGCTCGCCGGCCATCCGTCGCTGCTCCTCGCCGGCCCGTTCCGTGTCGGCCCGGCCGGACTCGCAGGCCGACGCGTGCCGGTCGGCCGACCGCTCGGCTGCGGCACGGGCGTCACGGGCGCGCGCCAGCGTGATGCGCGACTCGGTGAGGTGCGCGCGGGCCAGCTCCGCCGCGGCCGCGGCCTCCTCGGCCTTGCGGCGCGCCTCCTCGACGGCCGCCGCGGTGACCACGCCGCTGCCGGTGCGCACCCGCCATCCCGTCGCCGCGAAGCGGTCGCCCTCCGGCGTGACCACCACCAGGTCGTCGCGGGCGAGTGAGAGGTCGATGGCCTCCTCCCAGCCGTCGACGCGGACGGCCCGGCCGACGAGCGTGTCGAGCACGGACTCGGCGACCGCCCCGCCGTGGCGCACCCGGACGTGGCCGCGCACCGGCTCGGCGCTGCTGCCCGGGGGAAGGGAGGCCGCCACGGCTCCCGCCTCGGCCGCCCCCGACTGCCGGGGCGCCAGCACGGCCCCGGTCACGCCCCGCTCGCGCAGCGTCGCCAGCGCGGCCTGGGCGGAGCGGCGGCCGTCGACCACGACCGCAGCCACCCCGGCGCCGGCCGCCGCCTCGAAGGCGGCGTCCCAGCCCTCGTCGATCTCGACCAGGTCGACCAGCGACCCCACCACCCCGTCCACGTCACGCAGCAGCTCGCGCCCGCCGGCACCCAGCAGGTCGGACAGGGCGCGTTCGAGCGCCTCGGCCCGCGCCGCCGTGCGGTGGAGCGCGTCCGCGGCCTCGTCGGCCGACGCCTGGGCCGACTCCGCGCCCCGGGCGGCGTCGGCGAGCTCGGCCGTGCGGGCGGCCAGCTCGGCCTCGACCGCGGCCGTGGCCTGGTCGAGCTCCTCGGAGGCCTTGGCCAGCAGGTCGGCCCGCACGGCGGCGGCCGCCACGCGCTGCTCGAGCGTCCCCACCCGGCCGGCGAGGGCCCCGATGTCGCCCTGTTCCCGGCCCGCGGCGCGGGCCACGAGCTCGATGCGGGCCCGCACACGGGCGATCGCCTCGTCGGGCGCCTCGGAGCCCAGGACCGCCGACCACCGCTCCCGCAGCGACGCCTCCTCCTCGCCCAGCGCCGTCAGTGCCGCCTCGAGCTCTGCCCGCTCCTCCGCGCCGCCCGCCGCCCCGTCTGCCTCCGCTGCGGCGAGGTCGCTGGCCAGCCGGGCCCCCTCGGCCTCGAGCGTCGACACCACGTCGACGTCGGCGGCGGCGTCGAGCGCGGCGACGACCGCCCGCCCGCGCTCGCGGAGCAGGGCCGAGGTGCCGCGGGCCCGCTCGACGAGGCCCTGCACCCGGCCGAGCGCGTTGGCCAGGTCCTCCTCGCGGCGCGACGAAAGCTCGGCCGTGGTGGAGGTGGCCTCGTCGTCGAGCTGCTCGAGCGCCTCGTGGAGCTCGCGCTCCTCGTCGCGGCAGACCGTCAGGTTCTGTGCGGCGGCCCGGCGGCGGGCCGTCAGGTCGGCCAGCTCGGAACCCGCGAGGTAGCGGCGCACGGCCCGCAGTTCGGAGGCGACCGTGTCGTGAGAACGGGCGGCGGCGGCCTGGCGTTCCAGGGGGCGGATCTGGCGCCGGACCTCGCGCACGAGGTCCCCCAGGCGCTCGAGGTTCTCGGCCGTGGCGGCCAGGCGGCGCTCGGCCCGCTCGCGGCGCCGGCGGTGCTTGAGCACCCCCGCCGCCTCCTCGATGATGGCCCGGCGGTCCTCGGGGCGGGCGTTGAGCACCGTGTCGAGCTGGCCTTGGCCGATGATCATGTGCTGCTGGCGGCCGACGCCCGAGTCGCTGAGGAGCTCCTGGATGTCCAGGAGCCGGCACGGCGCCCCGTTGATGGCGTACTCGCTGTCACCGGAGCGGAACAGCGTCCGGGTGATGGTGACCTCGGCCAGGTCGATGGGCAGCTTGCCCGAGGAGTTGTCGATGGTCAGCGACACCTCGGCCCGGCCGAGCTGGGGGCGCGACGAGGTCCCCGCGAAGATGACGTCCTCCATCTTGGCCGAGCGGAGCGAGCGGGGGCCCTGGGCGCCGAGCACCCAGGTCACGGCGTCGACGACGTTCGACTTGCCGCTCCCGTTGGGACCGACGACCACCGTGATCCCCGGCTCGAACTCCAGCACGGTCGGGTCGGCGAAGGACTTGAAGCCCTTCATGCTGAGCGACTTCAGGAACATTCAGGGCGACCCTACTGGGTGCCTACAGGGCGCGGGGGCCTAAACCTGGCAGTGTTCGCAGAAGAAGGTCGAGCGGCCGCCGGCCTTGACCCGGATGATCGTGTTCCGGCAGCGCCGGCAGGGCTGGCCCTCGCGGTCGTAGACCTGGTGCGAGCCCTGGAAGTCCCCGAGCTCGCCGAAGAGGTCGCGGTACTGCTCGTCGGCCAGCGAGGAGCCCCGGTGCTTGATGGCGTCGGCCAGCGTCTCGACGATGGCCCGGTACAGGCGCCGCACCTCGGTGGCGGTCAGCGAGTCCGCCGTCCGGTCATAGCGCAGCCCGGCCTGGTAGAGCATCTCGTCGGAGTACAGGTTCCCGATGCCCGCCGTGAAGCTCTGGTCCATGAGGAGCGCCTTGATCCCCCCGTGGTGCTGGTGCAGGAGCGCGCCGAAGCGGTCCCAGCTCATGAGGTCCTCGATGGGGTCGAAGCCGAGGTGGGCCAGCTCGGGGATCGCCTTGCGGATGGCGGCGCCGTCGCCGCCCGCCGTCCCCGAGACGGGGCTGAGCGGCGTCCCGTCGGCCTTGAGCGGTGGCGTGGACACGAAGAGCTCGCCGAAGGTGCGCGGGTCGACGTAGCGCAGCTCGCCGCCCTGGGTGAACGTGATGACGACGTGGGTGTGCTTGGGCTTGGGGTCCTTGGGGGACTTGACCCGCAGCAGCTGGCCGCTCATGCCGAGGTGGACGACGAGCGTGTCCCCGCTGTCGAGGGTCAGCAGGAGGTACTTGCCCAGCCGCCCGACCGACTTGATGGTCCGGCCCTCGAGCAGGGCACGGAAGTGCTTGGCCGAGGGGTGACGGCGCACGGAGCGCCCGTTGGCCACCGCGACGGCCTTGATCTTGCGGCCGACCACCTCGCGCGCCAGGTCCTGGCGCAGGGTCTCGACCTCGGGAAGCTCAGGCACCGGTGATCTCCTCCCAGGCCGCACGCGCGGCCTGCTGTTCGGCGTCCTTCTTGGAGCGCCCCACGCCCGTTCCCCACAGCGTCCCGCCCAGGAACACCTCGGCCACGTAGGCCCGGTCGTGGTCCGGGCCGGACCCCACCACCACGTAGCGCGGCGTCCCGTCGCCGTCGCGCACGGCCTTCTCCTGCAGCCGGCTCTTGTGGTCGAAGTCGTCGGGCTCCTCGCCCGCCCGCTCGATGGCCTCGCCCAGCTCGCGGAGCACGAGCTGCCGCGCGGCCTCCCAGCCGGCGTCGAGGTAGACCGCGCCGAGGACGGCCTCGAAGGCGTCGGCCAGGATGGAGGCCTTGGCGCGGCCGCCTGACCCTTCTTCCCCCCGGCCCAACAGGAGGACCTCACCCACCCCGAGCCGCCCGGCCACCTCGGCCAGCACGCGTGCGTTGACCACGGCCGAGCGGACCTTGGCCAGCTTCCCCTCGGCGAAGTCTGGGAAGTGGTCGTAGGTGTAGCCCGCCACGATCAGGCCGAGCACGGCGTCGCCGAGGAATTCGAGGCGCTCGTTGGACGGCGCCCCACCGTCCTGCTCCCCACACCAGCTCCGGTGCGCCAGGGCGTGCTGCAAGAGGCTCAGGTCCCCGAAGGTGTGGCCAAGTCGCTCGGCCAGTGCGGCCGCCCCCTCAGCGCCGGGGTCAACCCGCCTCGAGCTTGGCGTAGACGTAGTCAACAGCGTCCCGGACCGTGCGCAGGTCCTCGAGGTCCTCGTCGTCGATTCGGAACCCGACCGTGCGCTCCCCCAGCTCCTCTTCCAGGGCTTCGACCAGCTCGATCAGGGCCAGGGAGTCGGCATCGAGGTCCTCGACGAAGGAGGCGCCTTCGGTGATCGACGACGGGTCCGTCTCCAAGATGTCGGCCAGCTGGTCCCGGATGAGTTCGAACACCCCGTTGCGGTCGAGGGGGCCCTGGTTGGTATGGGTTTCTGCTGGCACGCGCACCAGTGTACGTGTTTCGGCGCCCTGACCGCCTGTTTATACCCTCTGAACTGGTCTTTTCACGTCTTTTCCGCGGGGCGCACCGCGGCCGCCACCTGGTCGACCAGGCCGCGCGTCGCGCACTCGTGCGCCACCAGCACGGCGTTCATCATGGCCGTTGCACTGGAGGACCCGTGGCTGATGACACAGACGCCCGCGGTGCCGAGCAGCATGGCCCCGCCGGTGTTCTCGGGCTCGAATTCGGCGGCCAGCGGGAGCAGGTGCGGGAGGAGGACCTGCGCCGCCTCCCGGGTGGCGTCGTCGGTCCCGAAGACGGCCAGCATGGTGTCGAAGAGGAAGCGCAGCGATCCCTCCAGGGACTTCAGCGTGACGTTGCCGGTGAAGCCGTCGGTCACGATGACGTCGGCCGGCGAGGGCAGCAGGTCCCGGCCCTCGAGGTTCCCGACGAACTCGAACCCCGCACCGTGCGCCGACTCGGCGGCGAGCAGGCCGTGGGTCTCCTTCACCAGGGGCGTGCCCTTCGTGGGCTCCTCGCCGATGGAGAGCAGTCCCACCGAGGGTGACTCGGTCCCGAAGCGGGCCGAGACGTAGGCGGCGCCCATCTGCGCGAACTGCACCAGCATGGCGGGCGTGCACTCGGCGTTCGCCCCGGCGTCGACCAGCACGGCCGGCGTGCCGCCGAGGCGGGGCAGCGGCGTGGCGATGCAGGGCCGCACGACCCCGGGCAGGCGCCCCATCCGCAGCAGCGCCGAGGCCATCGTCGCCCCGGTGTTGCCCGCCGAGACCATGGCCGACGCCTTGGCGTCGCGGACCAGTTCGGCGGCCCGCACCAGGGAGGAGTCCTTCTTGCGCCGGACCCCGCCGGCGGGGTCCTCGTCCATGCCGATGACCTCGCTACAGGCCAGGAGGTCGAGGCCGTGCGTGTCGCCCACCTGCTCGGGGGGCCCGACCAGGACGACCGCCACGCCGTGCTCGGTGGCGGCCCGGTGGGCGCCCTCGACGACTTCGCCGGGGGCCTTGTCGCCGCCCATGGCGTCCACGGCGACGGGGAGGGTGGCCAGCGTCTCGGGCGTGGGACGCTCGCCCCGCCGGCTCAAGTCAGTCGACCTCGACCGCTTGGCGCCCCTTGTACCAGCCGCAGCTCGGGCAGACGACGTGCGGCGTCTTCGAGGCCTGGCAGTGCGGGCACACGCTGCGGGCGGGGCGGCCGAGCCGCCACGCCGCGGCCTGGTGGCTGCGGCCCTTGGCCTTGGACTTCTTCTTCTTCGGGACAGCCATGGAGGATCTCCAACGATCGGTTCGGGGCGCTCCGGGCGCTCTCGGACTGCGCCGGTCCGCAGAAACCGGCTACCGGAGCACGTCGAGGTTAGCCCACCGGGGGTCGCGTGGGGCAACGCAGCCGCAGGCGCCCTCGTTCAGGTTCGCCCCGCAGCGCGGGCACAGGCCGGCGCAGTCGGGCCGGCACAGGGGCGCCATCGGCAGCTCGAGCACGACGGCGTCGCGCACCAAGAGGCCGAGGTCGAGCTCGTCGTCGACGATCGGGTAGAGCTCCTCGTCGGTGCCGGCCAGCGGGGCGTCGGCGTAGCGCTCGTGCACGGGGATCGCCAGCTCGCCCGACACCGGCTCCGCGCAGCGGCGGCAGATCCCGACCCAGGGCGCCGTCACCGTGCCGTCGACGTCGATCCCACCCACGAAGGGCACGAGGGTGACGTCGGCTTCGGCCTCGGCGCCGGCGGGCACCACGCTGCGCCCGGGGTCGATCCCGGCCTCGTCGAGCGGGCCGGCGAGGGCAACCTCACCGCGGCGCACCTCGTGCACCCGGTGCCCCGACGAGCGACGCAGCCGCGCCACGTGGACGACGAAGGGGTCCGCGGCCATCAGAGCGGGCCCACTACGCCTGATCCTGGTCGAAGAAGCCGTCCTCCTCCGTCCCGGTTGCCTGGTGGTCGTCGATCGGGGCCTCCACCAGCGGGGCGGCCAGCCTGGCCCGGCCCGCCTGCACCGTCCGGGTGAGGCGGTCCAGCACGATCTCCATGCCGGCCAGCTTGGTGTCCACGAAGTCCTCGGCCTGGTGGCGCAGGACGCGGGCCTCCTCGTTGGCATCGTCGAGGATGCGCTGGGCGACCGAGTTGGCCTGGCGCACGATCTCGGTCCGCTGCACCATGTGCTCGGCCTGCGCGCGGACCTCGTCCATGAGCGCCTCCGCCTCGCGGCTCCGCTCCGCCATGAACTCCTCGCGCTCGCGCAACAGCCAGCGCGCCTGGCGCAGCTCGTCGGGGAGGCTGTCGATCGCGGCCTGCACGAGCGAGGTCACCTCTTCGCGCGAGACCATCACCGAGGACGACAACGGCATCGACTTGGCCGTCGCCATGAGGTCGAGCAACTGGTGGAGGACCGATTCGACCCCCACCTCCTCGACGGGCTGCTCCTCGTCGACGTCCAGGAACTGGTCGCTCACTCGCCCCCGCCCCCCTCCTGGTGCTCGAACTTGGCCACCAGGTGCTTGGCCACCACCGGTGGCACGAAGGCCGACACGTCACCCCCGAAGCGCGCCACCTCGCGCACGAGCTTCGAGGCCACGAACGAGTACTTCGAGCTGGTCGGGATGAAGATGGTCTCGACACCGGAGAGGTGGTTGTTCATCTGCGCCATCTGCATCTCGGTCTCGAAGTCCGAGACGGCCCGGAGGCCGCGCACGATCGCCGAGGCACCCACGTCGCGTGCCACGTTGACCAACAGCGTCGACACCGAGACGATCCGCACCGTCGGCAGGTGCGCCACCACCTCCTCGAGCATGGCCTCGCGCTCCTCGAGGTCGAAGAGGGGCGCGCTCTTCTGGGGGTTGCGCAACGCGGCCACGACGACCTCGTCGAAGAGCCGGCTGGCCCGCTCGACGATCTCGAGGTGCCCGTTGTGGAAGGGGTCGAACGACCCTGGGAAGAGGCCGACCTTCACGAGCCGGCACTGCTGCGATGAGCCACGGTGACGAGCGTACCGCCGTACCGCCGTTCTCTCGTGACCACCCAACCCTCGGGCGCGCGGGATCGCAGACGAAGACTCCATCACGACGAGGCCGGCCCGGAGCGCCCCGAGCAGGGCCGGCCAGTCGGAGAAGTCGTAGGGCGGGTCGCACAGCGCGAGGTCGAAGCTCCCGGCGCTGCCGCCCTCCAGCCACCCCGGCAGCGCCGCCCGCACGAGGGTGGCGGGCTCGCCGTCGAGTCCCACCGCGTGGAGGTTCTGACGCACGGCGGCGAGGGCGTCGGGGTCGAGGTCCACGAAGGTGGCCGAGGCCGCGCCCCGGGACAGCGCCTCGACGCCCAGCGCGCCGCTGCCGCAGAACAGGTCGACCACGCGCAGGCCCTCCACGCCGCCCTGTGAGCCCAGGATGTCGAAGATGGACTCGCGCACCCGGTCCGACGTCGGCCGCACCGACCGGGGCAGCTTGGCGGCCAGCCGGCGCCCGCCGCTCCGGCCTCCGATGACCCGCATCCGCACCACCATACGGCCGGTCTAGCTCTTGAAGAGGTACTCGCCCTCGTCCTCGCTCAGCAGCAGCTTGACCTCGTCGGCCAGGTCGGGGTGCGCCTCGAGCTGGGGGTCCTCGCCGACGACCGCCTCGGCCACCGTGCGGGCCTCGGCGAGCAGCGCGACGTCGCCCGGGTCGCTGAGCGAGGCCAGTCGCAGGTCGCTCTGCCCCTTCTGGCGGGCTCCGAGCAGGGTCCCCTCGCCACGCAGCCGCAGGTCCGCCTCGGCCAGCGCGAACCCGTCCGTCGAGCCCGCCACCGCCGCCAGCCGCTCGTTGCCCTCCTCACCGCCGAGCAGGAAGCACCAGCTCTTGTCCGAGCCGCGCCCGACTCGGCCGCGTAGCTGGTGCAGCTGGGCGATCCCGAAGCGGTCCGCGCTCTCGACCACCATCACGGTCGCCTCGGGGACGTCGACCCCGACCTCGATCACGGTGGTGGCGACGAGGACCTCGAGCTCGCCCGAGCGGAAGCGGTCCATGGTCTCCTCGCGCGCCGCCGCCGCCATCTGCCCGT
Source organism: uncultured Acidimicrobiaceae bacterium (assembly GCA_963730395.1). GTDB lineage: Bacteria > Actinomycetota > Acidimicrobiia > Acidimicrobiales > RAAP-2 > Bog-473. Next base: position 190,697 of record CAVSSK010000023.1, read on the forward strand.
GCATGAGCCCGACGCGCAGGCCCACCAGCTCCTCGGCGGCCAGTCGCTCGAACTCCTCGGTGGCCGACTTGGCCTCGACCCGGGGCGAATCGGAGACGAGCGGGCACACGACGAAGGCACGGTGGCCCGCCGCCACCTCTTGGCGCACCCTGTCCCAAGCCTCCGCCTGCGCCCCGTGCGCGTCGCCCGGGAGCCACACGGTCTCCACGGCGATCCGACCGGGAGGCAGCTCGTCGAGCGTGGTCAGGTCGAGGTCGCCGAAGATCACCATGGCGGCCGTGCGGGGGATCGGGGTCGCCGTCATGACCAGAAGGTCGGGGTCGCCGTCGGCGCCCTTGGCGCGCAGCGTCGCCCGCTGCTCCACGCCGAAGCGGTGCTGCTCGTCGATCACGACCGCTCCGAGCGAGGCGAATTCGACCTCCTCGGTCAACAACGCGTGGGTCCCGACCACCAGGCCCACCGCCCCCGCCGCCAGCCCGGCCAGCACCGCGGTGCGCGCCTTGCCCTTCACCCGGCTCGTGAGCAGCTCCACGCGCACCTCGCCCCCGCCCATCCCCCCCGGCCCCTCCAGGTCCCCCAGCAGCGCCCGCACGGCCGAGAAGTGCTGCTCGGCCAGCACCTCGGTCGGCACCATCAGGGCGCCCTGGTGCCCGCTCTGCACCGCGGCGAGCAGCGCGGCCAACGCGACGACGGTCTTGCCGGATCCCACGTCACCCTGCAGGAGGCGATGCATGGGGAAGGGGCCGGCCATGTCGGCCACGATGACGGCCAGGGCCCGACGCTGCGCCGTGGTGAGCTCGTAGGGCAGGCGGGCGAGGAAGCGGGCCACCAGGGTGTCAGCGACGGCGCCGGTGATCTCCCGCGGTGACACGTCGTGGCGAAGGGAGCGCGCGTTGACCTCGAAGGCCCGTCGGCGCAGCACCAGGGCGAGCTGCAGGCGGAACAGCTCGTCGAACACCAGGCGACGTCGGGCGGGCCGCAACACGTCGAACGACTCGGGGAGGTGGATGGCCCCGAAGGCGTCGGTCCGGTCCCACAGGTCGAGCGACGACCGCCACGTCGCGGGCAGCGGGTCGACGAAGTCGCCCGCCCGCCCCAGCGCCTCCTCGACGCACTCGCCGATCTCCCACGACGTCAGCCCCGCCTTGGCCGAGGCCGGGTAGACGGGCAGGATCCGCAGCGTCCGGCGACCCGGGGTCACGCCGGCCACGACGTCGACCACCGGGTTGACCATCTGGCGCGTGCCCCGGTACTCGCCGACCTTGCCGAAGAAGATGGCCTCGGTGCCCGTTTCGAGCTGCTTGGCCCGCCAGGGCTGGTTGAAGAAGACGACGGCCAGGCGTCCGGTCCCGTCGACCACCACGAGGTCGACGACGGCGCGGCCGTTCCTCGCCCGCCGCGACCGCACCGACTGCACCGATGCCAGCACGGCCGCCTCGTCCCCCACCTCGAGACCCGAGACGTCGGCCTGCCGGGTGCGGTCGATGTAGCGGCGGGGGTAGGTGGTCACCAGGTCGAGGACGGACTCGACCCCGAAGTCGGCCAGGCGCCCCGCCTTGCGCTCCGACACCGACTCGAGCACCGACACGGGTCGCATGCTCAGGTCGCGGAGGGTGCGGCCGTTACTCAATCCCCAGCTACTCGATCCCCAGCAGGTAGGGATAGAGGGGCTGGCCGCCCTGGTGCACTTCGAGCGCGACGTCGGGGTACTCCTCGGAGAGCCACTCCTCTATTCGCCTCGTGTCGGCCACGCGGGCACCCTCGCCCTCAATCAGCGTCACCAGCTCGTGCGTGTCGTCCAGCAGCCGGCTCAACAGCAGCCGGGTGCACACGACGGGATTGTCGGCGATGGCGACGACGCCGTCGCGCGAGATCCCGATGAAGTCACCCTCGTGCACCTCGCCCGCATCGGTCACCGAGTCGCGCACCGCCCCGTGCGACCTCGGCGGGCACGACCCGGGCCGCCGACTCGGACATGGAGGCCACGTTCGCCTCGGCGCCGGCAGCAGGGTCGTAGGCCAGGAGGGCGGCGAACCCCTCCACGATGGACCCCGTGGCGACCACGCGTACCGTCTTGCCGCTCAACCCGTCGACCTGCTCGGCCACCGGACGAATGTTCTTGTTGTTGGGCAGGATCACCACCTCGTCGGAGCCGACCGACTCGACGGCCTTGACCAGATCGGCCGTGGCGGGGTTCATGGTCTGGCCGCCCACGACCAGGTGGTGGACCCCGAGGGAGCGGAAGATGCGCCCGATGCCGTCGCCCGAGACCACGGCGACGACGCTCGTGGTCGGCGGCGGCCCCGTCCCCTCCATGGGCGGCCCGGCTCCCGGCGCGCCCACGCTCTCGCGGACCCAGCGCTCCTCCTCGACCTGCTCGTCGAGGTCGGTCACCCGGATGCGCTGCGGGCGCCCGGCGTCGACGCCGGCCTCGATGGCCGCTCCCACGTCGTCGGTGTGGATGTGACAGTTCCACAGGCCGTCGCCGCCGACGACGACGATGGAGTCGCCGATGCCGGCCCACACCTCCTTGAACGCGTCGATGGAGTCGTCGGGGGCCGAGAGCAGGTACATGACCTCGTAGCGCAGGTCGCCGACGGCGTGCGCCCCTTCGGCGGACCCCGCGCCCTCCGACCCGCCGGTGGCCCAGCCCCCGTTGAGCGACGAGAGGTCGGGAGCCTCCACCCCGGAGGGCTCCGGCAGTGGGCGCCCGTCGAGCACGAGGAGGAACGCATCGAGGAGGAGGAGGAACCCGGCACCGCCGGCGTCGACGACGCCGGCCTGGGCCAGCACCGGCAGCATCTCGGGCGTGCGGGCCAGGGTGTCGGCCGCCTCGTCCCGCGCACTCTCCACGACGCCCACGAGGCCGGACCCGTTGGCGGCGCCCACGGCGGCAGCGGAGGCGACGGTGAGGATGGTCCCTTCGACGGGCCGCACCACCGCCCTCCGGGCCAGGTCGGAGGCATGGGTCATGGCGTCGACCAGGAGATCAGGCCCCACGCCGGCCTGCCCGGCGGTCGCCATGCGCTCGCTCATCCCCCGCAGGAGCTGGGACAGGATCACGCCCGAGTTCCCCCGGGCCCCCATCAGCGAGCCGTGCCCGATGGCCTTGCAGACCTCGTCGAGGCCCGCCTCCTGGCCCACGTCCTCCAGCTCGGTGACCACGGCCTCCAGGGTCAGGGCCATGTTCGTGCCCGTGTCCCCGTCGGGCACCGGGTAGACGTTCAGGCGGTTGATGTCGGTCTGGTGCAGCCGCAGCGCATCCCGGTACCCCCCCATCACGGCGCGGAGGTCAACGGCGCCGAGGGTCGCCGGGGAGGTCATGGCAGGGGATGCTAACCTTTGAGCCGTTCGTGAAGGCCTGCGTGCTGCCTTGACCGCGGCCTCCCTCAGGAAGGTTCACCCCATGGCATCTGTGTGCGACATCTGCGGCAAGAAGCCCTCGTTCGGCATGAACGTGAGCCACTCGCACCGGCGCACCAAGCGGCGGTGGAACCCCAACGTGCAGCGGGTCCGCGCCCTGGTCGACGGCGCGCCGAAGCGGCTCCACGTCTGCACCTCGTGCATCCGGGCCGGCAAGGTGACCAAGCCGCTGCGCCGGGCGCACGAGGCGAGCCCCACCACCTGACGCGAGGGCGCTGCCTCCTCGGCGAGGAGGCCTCCACTACCCAGGGGCACTACCCCAGGTGGTGCTGCCAGCCGAGCCGTTCGAGGTCCTGTGTGCCCAGCGTCCGTGTCGTCGGTTCCCGGTCCATCAGCCCGATCGGGATGGGGCGCCGGAGACCACTGGCGGCGAAGGCGTCACACATCTCCTCGACGACGCTTTCGGCCACCGTGATCAACAACTCGTAGTCCTCGCCCCCACCCAGCGCCTCTTCCAGCGTCGCGCCCGGAGTCACCGGCACGTCGTCGAGCCGGAACCCGACCCCCGATGAGTCGGCCAGCCGGTGCAGGTCCAGCGCGAGGCCATCGGACACGTCGATCATGGCGTGCGCACCGCTGAGCCGGGCCACCTCGCCCTCGCGCAGGCGCGCCACCGGACGGCGGTAGGCCGCGCCGTCCGAGCCACCGGTCCGCAGCTCCCGCAACCCCGCCGCCGAGCCACCGCACGGCCCCGTGACGAGGACCACGTCTCCGGCCGACGCCCCCGAGCGCGCCACGGGCTCCCCGCCGCCCCCGACCGTCCCCAACACCGTGACCGCGACCATCAGCTGAGCAGCCTCCGAGACATCGCCTCCCACCACCGGGCACCCGCTTGCCGCAGCCGCCTCCGCCACGCCGGCCATCACACCGAGCGCCGTGTCGCCCCGGCCCGAGCCGCCCGGGACGCACAACGCCACCAGCGCACCCAGGGGGGCCGCGCCCATGGCGGCCAGATCGCTCAGCGCGCCCATGAGCGCCTTCCAGCCCACGTCATCCGGGCTGCAGACCGAGAGGTCGACATGGACGCCCTCGACCACGCTGTCGACCGACGCCACGAGCGGCCCGCCGCCCGGAACGCCCAGCGTGGCGGCGTCGTCGCGCAAGCCGAACACCTCGATTCCGTTTCCCAGCACGCCTCGGATACGCTCTAGGACCTCGTCTTCTCGGGCGAGAGGTGTCATGTGCGCAGGTTTGGGGGATCCCACGTCACATGCCTAGCATTGGACCCCACCGAAACCGGCCGGACGAAGGAGCAGATCCCCCCGAAATGGCGCCAACCAAGAACGCGAAACTCCTGGCGTGGGTCGACGAGGTGGCCGCGTTGACCACGCCCGACCGGATCGAGTGGTGCGACGGCTCGGCCGACGAGTACGACCGCCTCTGCCAGGAACTGGTCGACGCCGGGACGTTCACCCGGCTCTCGGACGCCAAGCGCCCGAACAGCTACTGGTCGCACTCGGACCCGGGGGACGTGGCCCGGGTCGAGGACCGCACCTTCATCTGCTCGGCGAAGGAGATCGACGCCGGGCCGACCAACAACTGGTGCGAGCCGGCCGAGATGCGCCAGACCCTGAACGGCCTCTTCGAGGGCGCAATGAAGGGCCGCACCATGTACGTCGTCCCGTTCTCGATGGGCCCGCTCGGCTCCGACATCGCCCACATCGGCGTGCAACTGACCGACTCGGCCTACGTCGCGGTCTCCATGCGCATCATGACCCGCATGGGCACGGGCGCCCTGGAGGTCCTCGGCGAGAACGGCATCTTCGTCCCGTGCCTGCACTCCGTGGGCGCCCCCCTCGAGCCGGGCGAGGCCGACGTCCCGTGGCCCTGCAACGCCGAGAACAAGTACATCGTCCACTTCCCCGAGACGCGCGAGATCGTGTCGTACGGATCCGGCTACGGCGGCAACGCGCTGCTCGGCAAGAAGTGCTTCGCGCTCCGCATCGCCTCGGTGATGGCCCGCGACGCCGGCTGGATGGCCGAGCACATGCTCATCCTCAAGCTGACCTCCCCCGAGGGTGAGACCCGCTACGTCACGGGCGCCTTCCCGTCCGCCTGCGGCAAGACGAACCTCGCCATGCTCATCCCCTCGATCGAGGGATGGAAGGTCGAGACGATCGGCGACGACATCTGCTGGATGAAATTCGGCGTCGACGGCCGTCTCTACGCCATCAACCCCGAGGCCGGCTTCTTCGGAGTGGCGCCCGGCACCAACACGCACACCAACCCGAACGCGATCTTGATGCTCGACGGCAACTGCGTCTTCACCAACACCGCCTTGACGGACGACGGCGACATCTGGTGGGAAGGCATGACGGACGAGCCGCCGGCCCACCTGACCGACTGGAAGGGCGAGGAGTGGACGCCCGAGAAGGGCACCCCCGCGGCGCACCCCAACGCCAGGTTCACGACGCCGGCCGCACAGGACCCCGCCATCGCCCCCGAGTGGGAGGACCCCAAGGGTGTCCCCATCAGCGCCGTCCTCTTCGGGGGCCGCCGGGCCTCGGTCGTCCCCCTCGTGTTCGAGTCGCACGACTGGGAGCACGGCGTCTTCCTGGGCTCCATCATGGCGTCGGAGACGACGGCGGCGGCGGCGGGCGCCGTGGGCAACCTGCGCCGTGACCCCTTCGCCATGTTGCCGTTCTGCGGCTACAACATGGCCGACTACTTCGCGCACTGGCTCCGCATCGGCGCCGAAGCACCCGACCGTGACGCCCTGCCGAAGATCTTCTACGTCAACTGGTTCCGCAAGGACGCCGACGGCAGGTTCCTGTGGCCGGGCTACGGGGAGAATTCGCGCGTGCTCGAGTGGATCTTCCACCGCATCACCGACAAGGCGGACGCCGTCGAGACGCCCATCGGCGCCGTGCCGACCGTCGACGCCATCGACATCACCGGCCTCGACGTCACGCGGGAGGACATGGAGGAGCTGCTCCGCGTCGACACCGAGGGCTGGCGGGCCGAGGTGCCGCTCATCAAGGAGTACTACGCCAAGTTCGGTGACCGGCTCCCCCGGGCGCTGTACGAACAGGCCGACACCCTCGAGAAGCGACTCGGCTGACGCAGCACCGCTGACGCGCCGTCCGCGTTGCTCAGCGCCCGGCCTCCCCCACGTCCCCCAGGTCCCGGATGTCACGGATCCCACGCGCCAGCCGTGGCGCGTGCACGGCACGGCGGCCCGAGACGTAGGAGAGCCCGCCGAGCGCCGCCAGCACGGCCATCGTCGCGTCGCCCTGCGGGAGGGTGAAGGCGATGATCACCGGGATCAGGGAGCCCACCACCCACACCAGCTGCTGGCGCATGCCGAACCGGGCGAACGCACGCCCCTGCGCGGACAGCGGTATGTAGCGCTGCGTCATGGCGTCGAACGAGGGCTGAGCGACCGCGCCGCACAGGCCGACCATGAAGGCGAGCACCACCTGGGCCAAGAGCGTCCCCCAGACGGCACACCCGGCCGCCGTGGCTGCGATGAGCCAGAGGGAGCACAGCAACAGCTGCTGCTCGGTCATGTGCTTGCGGAGCCGTCCCACCAGGACGAGCCCGATGATGGCCCCGACGCCGCTGCTGGCCAGGACGAGTCCGTACCACCACAGCCCGACGCCCTTCATCCGGCGGAGCCCGAACGCCAGCATGAAGGTCATGAAGCCAGTGAGCCCGCGCACGATGCACATTGCGGTCAGCCCCAACATCACCTCCGGGTTGGCGATCGGCTGCAGGCGCATCAGGTCCTGCTCACGAGCGTGCGCCTCGCCGGGCTGGCCGTACTCGCGCACCCGGGTCGCCTCGTCGGTCCACAGGTGCTCGGCCGTCTTGCCCGTGAGCACCGGCAGCCGGGCGCCCGCGATCGCCGCCCCCACGAACACGATGGTGGCCAGGACGAGCACCGCCGGGGACCCGCCCAGCTTGTAGAGGATCACCGCGGGTACCGAGACGACGAAGCCGGCCAGCGTGCCGAGCAGTGTCAGCCGCGCGTTCAAGGGCGCGTAGCCGGCCTGCTCACCGTGCTCGTCGGGCGCGGTGAGCGCGGCCATCTCGGGGACCAGGGCGCCCTTGGTCACCAGGTAGAGCTTCTGGCAGACCAGCACGAGAAAGGCGAGCGGGAACAGCAGGAGGCTGTGGATGTGGGTGGCCATGAGGGGGCACAGCACGACCTGCCCGATGGCGGAGGACACCACCATGAGGCGGCGGGCACCGCGGCTGCGGTCGATGAGCGGGCCGAGCAGCGGCGAGACGATGGCGAAGGGGGCGAGCGTGAAGAGCAGGTAGAGCAGGACCTTGTGGTCGGCCGCGGTCGGGGAGATGGAGAAGAACAGGGAGCCCGCCAGTGAGATGGTGACGACGGTGCCGCCCGCCAGCATCGCGCATTGCACCAACGACAGACGGCCGATCGGTTGGGTCTGGTCGAACAGGTCCTTCTGCGCCTGCCGTGCCATGTCCTTGAACTGCTCGATCTTCGGCGACATGGCCACCACGCCAATGTACGGTGTGCCGTGACCGTCCATGCGTACGTCCTGATTCAAACCGACGTCGGCAAGGCAGCCCAGGTCGCCCAGCAGGTCGGGACGATCGAGGGCGTGCTCGTGGCCGAGGGCGTGACCGGGCCCTACGACGTCATCGCCCACGCGGAGGCGCCCACCATGAACGACCTCGGGCGCATGGTCGTGCGCGACATCCAGCGGATCGAGGGCATCAGCCGCACGATCACCTGTCCCGTCGTCAAGCTCTGAGCGCGGGCGCGACGCCCCGTCGACTACGCCACCGTCGCCGGCGCGGCGCCCGCCTCTACCGGCGGCACCCCTGCAGCTCGGGCCGGTCGACCACGATGGCCCGCTCGAGCTCGGCGAGCTCCGCCGACGGCTCGACGCCGTGCCCCTCCCCCAGCTCCCTCCGGAGTCGCTGGAAGGCGTTGAGCGCATCGACCTGGCGCCCGCACCGGTGCAGCGCCAGCATGAGCTGGCGGCCCATCGGCGCTGACGCAGCGGCTCCGCCTCGACGGCCGACCACAGGTCCGCCACGATGCTCTCGGCCGGCAGCATGCACCTCAACTCGCCCATCGTCAGCATGGCCGTCGACGCCCGCGGGCCACGGCTACTGGTTCGTGGCCTCCGACGGCGGTGTTCAACTACGGGTCTGCCCCCTTCGATGGCAGCCTCGGCGGCACGGGTGTCACCGATGCAGCGGGGATCTCACTCGGCATCTGAGGTCCGACCCAGGACAGCACGGAGAGAAGGCCCCCGCGGGCCCTTCCTCGTCTCGTGCACGGGCGCGACAGAGCCCCGAGGACAAGCATCGCCCGAAGTTGGTGGCGAGATCAGGATCTAATCGGCCGAAAGGCTTTGGCCCGTGCCGCGGCAAGCCGCCTCGTCCGGGCAACTCGCCCCGCGCTGGGTGGCTTCACAGGCGCCACCCACTTCCAGTGACCCGCTCGCCCGATGATCCGCCAACCGCCGTTCGTCTTCATGTCGTGGTGCGCCGGGCACAACCGAACCAGGTTCGTGATCGTGGTCTCGCCCCCGTCGGCATAGTCGACGTCGCAGTGGTCCGCTTCCAGCCCGAGGCGCTTCCCACATCCCGGCACCACGCAGGTGCGGTCCCGCACCGCGAGCGCCATTGCCGTGCGTTGTGGCAAGGTCCGAGTCGAGGAGGTCACCGTGGAGACGTCGCGGCCCGTCCTGATCACGAATTGGACACTCGCCTCTCCCAACAGCTCCGTCGCCATCTCGAGGGAGACCGGTCCGATACCCTCGATCTCGCACGTGTCACCCGTCCGGAGTCGCCCCCGGCGCAGTGCGGCCGCGTCGACCAAGATCAGCGCGTGTGCGGCCACGGCGCCGCTCACCCCACCCGGTCCGCGCCCCAGCAGATCGATGAAGGCATCGAGACGGTGAGCCCCGAGGTCCTCGCTGTTGGGCGCACCGGCGTCGCGCCAGCGCTTCTTGGACTCAGCCTCCAGGAGAGGAGCGACCCTGGCCCAGGCCACCTCGTCGCACAGGAACTCACCTCGGATACCGCCACCGTCCTCCTGGTGCCAGCTCAGGTGCCGTGAGGCATGCACGCGGGCCCGGCGCGCTCGCGCCGACTCGGCACTGCGGGCCGCGCACTTGGCCCGAGCCGCAGCGTCGGCCAACTCCTTGTGGCTCGATTCGCCGACGGCGATCGCCACCAGGTCTCCGAGCGCTTCGGGTGCGGCCACCGCAGTGTCGCTGAGCACCTTGAGCTCGGGAGCAGAAAGCTTGCCCTCGCGAAGGGGACGGGACAGCTCAGGCTCGACCGCCGCCCGATCCGCAGCAGCCAACCGGGACCGGGCCGTCCCGGCCGACGAGCCCGACACGGCCGCCAACCAATCGGGCCCCGAGGCGTAGCCGCCCTTGGCGTAGGCGCCGGTCTCGGTCACCCGGGGCGTCAGCAGTGCCATCCCGGAGGCGACGACCCGCTCGGCCTCGGCGAAGAGCTCGACGAGCGCCAGCGCCTCCTCGCCCGATATCGATGCCGGAGCGACCCGCCGGACCACGCTACGGAGTCCCTTGACCGCTCCGTCGACCGTGCTCATCAGCTCACGCGAGATGGGACATGACGCCACAGGTGCACGATAGGGACGGGGTGTGACACCTCGGAGGAGCCCGCGGGCCCTCTAGCTCAAGGCACCCGACTCGCGCAGCTTCTCGACCGCGTCCTCGGGAACGCCCCACTCGACGAGCCCCGACACCGTGTCCGCGCCGGGGGGCGACGGCGGCTTCGACACCGCGGACGGCGTGCGGGAGAACCGTGGCGCCGGCCCCGGCTGCACCGCCCCGTCCACCTCGATGAAGGTCGACCGGGCCACGTTGTGGGGATGCGTGTGCGCCTCCCACGCCGACAACACGGGCGCCACGCAGGCGTCGGTCCCGTCGAAGATCACGGTCCACTCGTCGCGTGTCTTCGTCTTGAAGACCGCCGCGAACCGCTCCTTCATGGCCGGCCACTCCACACGGGACATCTGCGCCGGCAACGACGTGTCGCCCGCCAGTCCCAGGCCCTCCAGCAACGCCGCGTAGAACTGTGACTCGATGGCGCCGACCGCCATCCACCGCCCGTCCGACGTCTCGTAGACCTCGTAGAAGGGGGCGCCGGTGTCGAGCATGTTCGCCCCGCGCTGCTCGTTCCACAGCCCGTTGAGCCGGAAGGCATGGATCATCGTCATGAGCGACGCTGCGCCGTCGACCATGGCCGCGTCCACGACCTGCCCCTGGCCCGACCGCGAGGCCTCGAGGAGCGCGGCCACCATGCCGAAGGCCAGCAGCATGCCCCCACCACCGAAGTCGCCCACCAGGTTCAGGGGGGGCACCGGCGCCGAGTCGGCCCGACCCAGCGACCACAGCGCGCCGCCGATGGCGATGTAGTCGATGTCGTGCCCGGCCATCGGCGCCATGGGCCCGTCCTGGCCCCACCCGGTCATGCGCCCGTAGACCAGGCGCCGATTGCGGGCGAAGCAGGCCTCGGGCCCCACGCCCAGGCGCTCGGCCACCCCGGGACGGAAGCCCTCGATCAGCCCGTCGGCCTTCTCGACCAACCCCAGCACGAGCTCGACGGCGTCTGGGTTCTTCAGGTCGATCCCGACCGACGGCCGCGACCGGTTCAGCAGGTCCCAGTACGGTCCCGACCCCGAGCTTCTGAACTCCTCCCCCCGCTCCACCGCCCCCGGCGCGGCCCGCTCCAGACGCAGGACCTGGGCGCCGGCGTCGGCGAGCATCATGCACGTGTAGGGCGCCGGCCCGATCCCCGCCAGCTCGATGATCCTGATCCCGCTCAGCGGTCCACCCCGGTCGGCCATCGCAGGATCGTGACCCGAGGCGCCCACGACGGTCAAGCCGGCCTGCACTGCGCCAAGCTGGAGCCGTGCCCACCGCCCGCGCCCCTGGACGCGTCACCCTCATCGGCGACCACACCGACTACAACGGCGGGGTCTCCCTCCCCATCGCCATCGACCTGGCCACCGAGGTCACCTTCACGCCCAAGCCGGGCAGCTTCCTCATCGGGATCGAGTCGGACCAGTTCCCCGACCAGCCCCTCGAGATCGCCCTGGGTGGCACCGCCCCGGTCCCCCGCGAGGCGCTCCTGGCGGCCGGACTCCTTCGGATCCAACCACCCCCCTCGGGCGGCAGCGTCCGGGTCACCAGCACCCTCCCGGTCGGGGGCGGGCTGTCCTCGAGCGCGGCCTTCTCGGTCGCGCTGCTCCTCGTCCTGGGTCATGACCCCGACCCGCTCGCCCTCGCCCGCTCCTCCCAGGAGGCCGAGCGCAGAGCGGGCGTCCACGTGGGCCTGCTCGATCCGCTCGCCATCGGCGGCGCCCGCGCCGGCCACGCGCTCCACATCGACTTCACGACGCTCGAGACCCGTCAGGTCCCGATCCCCGACGACGCCGCCTTCGTGATCGTGCACAGCGAGAGCCCTCGCCAGTTGACCGCCACCCCCTACGCCACCCGACGCGCCGAGTGCGAGCGGGCCGCACATGTCCTGGGCCGGCCGCTCGGCGCCTGTGAGCTCGGCGACCTGAGCGCGCTCAGCGACCCCGTCCTGCGCCGGAGGGCCCGCCACGTGATCACCGAGTGCGGCCGGGTCGAAGAGGCCGAGCGGCTGCTGGCCCGGGGCAACCTGATGGGGCTCGGGACGGTGATGACCGAAGGCCACCGCAGTCTCGCCGCCGACTTCCGGGTGTCCGTGCCGGCGGTGGACGAGCTGGTCGAGGACCTGCTCGCCCTGCCGGGCGTCCTCGGTGCCCGCATGACCGGTGGCGGCTTCGGCGGCTGTGTGGTGGCGCTGTGCCGGCCGGACTCGCCGGCGTTGGACCCGGCGGCGCATGCGCCGCGCCGCGCCTGGCGGGTCAGTCCGTCTGCTGGCGCAGCGCTGCTTGGGACGTAGCGACCAGCGCATCGAGCACGCCGACCGCCCGGCCGCTGTCGACCGACTCGGCGGCGAGCTCCACGCCGCCCGCCAGGTCGGCGACACGACCCGCCACCACCAGTGCCGCGGCGGCATTCAACACCCCGATGTCCCGCCGTGCGCTCCGCTCTCCCTCGAGCACCGAGCGGATGACGCGCGCATTGAACGCGGCGTCCCCACCCCGCAGGTCCTCCATGGTCGCCCGCGCCAAACCCAGCGCGGCAGGATCGACCCGCCAGTCGCTGATCTCGAACTGCCCAGCGCCGTCGCCCGTGACCTCGAGCACGCTCGACGGCGACGTCACGCTCAGCTCGTCGAGGCCGTCGTCCGCGTGCACGATCATGGCGTGCCGACTGCCGGTCGCCCCGAACACGCCCGCCATGATCGGACCCATCGACGCGTCACTCACGCCCACCAGTTGGTACCTGGTGCGCGAGGGGTTGGTCAGCGGCCCGAGGAAGTTGAAGACGGTGGGTACACCCAGCTCCTTGCGCACGGGCCCGACGAAGCGCATGGCGGGGTGGAACCGCTGGGCGAAGCAGAAGCCCATGCCGGCCTCCGACACACAGCGGGCGACGCCCGCGGGGCCGATCTCGATGGCCACTCCAAGCGCCTCGAGCACGTCGGCCGTCCCCACCGACGACGAGGCGGCCCGGTTGCCGTGCTTGCAGACGGGCACGCCGCAGCCCGCGGTGATGAAGGCGGCGAGCGTGGTGACGTTGATGCTGGCGAGCCGGTCGCCCCCGGTACCCACCAGGTCGACGACGACGGGGTCACCGTCGGGACCCGTCCACGAGTCCCCGGGGCCCAGTGGGCACGGGACGGCGGCCTCGACCATGGCCCGCGCCAGCCCCGTCACCTCTTCGGCCGTCTCACCCTTGGCGTGCAGCAGGGTGAGGAAGGCCCCCACCTGCGCCGGCGTGGCATCACCGGCCAGGACCACCTCGAGCGCGTCCTCAGCCTCCTGCGCGGTGAGCGACTCGCGGCGCGAGAGCCGGGCCAGGATCTCGGGCCAACTCAGTCCCACCACAGGTCCCGATCAAGGACGCCACGGGCGATCAGGCCCAGCTGTACCTGAGAGGTGCCCTCGACAATGGTCAACTGCTTCGCGTCGCGGTACCACTGCTCGGTCGGGTGGTCCTCCATGTAGCCGGCGGCCCCGAGCAGCTGGACGGCCAGCGACGAGGCGCGCACCGCCAGCTCGGTGGCGTGGTACTTGGCCATGGAGAGATAGGGCACGTACTCCTTGGTGAACTTCCCGGAGTCGGCGAGCACGGCGGCCCGGTAGGTGAGGAGCCGGGCCGCCTCGATGTCGACGGCGCACTTGGCGATCTCCCACTGGATACCCTGGAAGTCGGCGATGGTCTTGCCGAAGGCGGCCCGTCCCTGGACGTACTCGGTGGCGTACATCAATGCACCTTCGGCCAGCCCGATACCGCGGGCGGCGACGATCGGGCGCATCGCATTGAGGCCGAGCATGGCCAGGCGGAAGCCGCCGACCTCGCCGATCACGTTCTCGGGCGGCACGTGCACGTCGGTCAGGACGAGCTCGCCGGTGTCCACCCCGCGCACGCCCATCTTGTGGTCGGTGCGCCCGACCTCGACGCCGTCGGAGTCCCGCTCGACGATGAACGCGGTGACCGAGTCGTGCGCCCGACTGGCGGGGTCGCTCGTCTTGGCGAACACCGTGTACCAGTCGGCCTCTCGCACGCCCGACATCCAGCATTTCGTGCCGTTGAGCACCCAGCCGCCGTCCGAGGAGGTGGCGGGCACGCCCCTCGTGCGCATCCCCATCACGTCGCTGCCGGCCTGGGGCTCGGAGAGCCCGAAGGCGGCCCGCAGCGTGCCCTCGCAGATCCCCGGCAGATAGCGCTTCTTCTGCTCCTCGGTGCCGGCGATCATGACCGGCCCGGTGGGTAGCCGGGTCAGCAGCAGCATCAGCGCCGCGGTGTTGGAGTACTTGGCCACCTCCTCGATGGCGATGGCCAGTCCCAGGATCCCCGCCCCCGAGCCGCCGTACTCGACCGGGATGCACAGGCCGAGCAGGCCGGCGTCGCGGAAGGCGTCGAAGATGTCGGTCGGGTAGGCGCCATCCTTGTCGATCCCGCGGGCCCGGGGCTTCACCTTGTCCTGCGCGAGCCGCCGCACCGAATCGCGGAGCTCGAGCAGCTCGTCGGGGAGGTCGAATTGCACGGGCGCAGGCTACCGGACCACCCGGCCAGGTATTTTCTGGTTCTTGACGCCCGACGAGCCCGATCCTCTCCAGCCGCTCGACCCCGACCGGGTCGCTCCTGAGTCGCCCCCGTCGCGGGCCGACCTCCAGGCCGAGCTCCGTAAGTCGCACAGGAAGGAGCAGAAGCACCGGCACCGTTGGCGGCGGCGCACCCTCTACGCACTCTCCTTCATCGTCCTGATCGCCGCCCTGGGTGCCGGAGGCCTCTACGTCTACGCCCTCTACCGCTTCGACCAGATCAAGAAGATCCATGCCAAGCACCTGGTGGCCGACGTCACGCCCGGCAAGCCCTTCAACCTCCTCCTGGTGGGCTCGGACTCCCGGGCCTTCGTGTCGAATGCGACCCAGGTCAACGCGTTCGGCAACGAGGCCAACGCGGGGGGCCAGCGCAGCGACGTGACGATGGTGGCGCACTTCGACCCGGCGGCCAAGACGGTGACCGTGTTGTCGATCCCACGCGACCTGTGGGTCGACATCCCCGGCAACGAAAGCGGGATCTCGGGCATGAACCGCATCAACGCCGCCTTCAACTCGGGCCCCGACCTCCTGGTGCAGACGATCGAGACGGACCTGGGCATCCCGATCAACCACTACATGTCGGTCAACTTCCCCGGGTTCTCGGGCATGGTGGACGCGCTGGGCGGCATCACCATGGACTTCCCGACGGCGGTCAAGGACCAGTACACGGGCCTCGACGTGACCACGACCGGCTGCCAGGTCGTCAACGGCACGGTGGCGCTCCAGTTGGTGCGGAGCCGCCACCTCTCCTATATGGGACCCAACGGCTACTGGGAGTACGACGGCCTGTCGGACTTCAGCCGCATCCAACGCCAGGACGCCTTCTTCCGCGCCGTGCTGGCCAAGGTGAACCAGTCGATCACCAATCCCTTCACCATCAACGCGTTCATCGGGGCCGCCGTCGGCAACCTGACCATCGACGACACCCTCAGCCAGAGTGACCTCTTCCACATGGCCCAGGACTTCCGCGGGCTCCCGTCGTCCCACCTGGTGACCGAGACGCTGCCCACCCTCGGCTACACGACGGACGGCGGGGCGTCCGTGCTCAAGCTGGCCCAGCCCTACGCCCAGAACATGATCAACGCCTTCAATCAGATCGGGGCGACGCCCGCTCCGGCCGCCATCCCGGTGGGCGCGAACAAGAACAAGAGCGCCCCCACCACGACGGTTCCCACCGAGGCCCACAGCCAGGTCGGCGTGAACGTGCTCAACGCATCGACGGTCAACGGCATCGCCCACAGCACGGCGGCTGCGCTCACCGCGCAGGGATTCAAGGTGCACCGAGATCGGCGACGCCTCATCGCCCCTCACCGGCGGCATGGCGTCGGAGATCCTCTACGGCCCATCCGGCCACGAGGCCGCGGTCACGCTCGAATCGGTGCTGGGCGGACCGGTCACCCTGGTGCCCGACTCGACCCTGAGTGGTCAGACGGTCTCGCTGCTCGTTGCCGGCTCCCAGTTGACGGTCACCGGTGCCTCGTCCGGCACGACGACCACCACGACGACGACCATCCCCGCCGACGTCTACGCCAACACCCAGCCCGAGCCCTGGAACCCATCCCCCTGCACCACGGGCCAGGCGACCCAGGCGTCCCCCCGGACCACGACCGCGGTGAAGGGGACGAAGTAGGGCGGACGGACGGTGCGGCGACGGAGCTGAGTCAGGCGGACTTGCGCCGCTGCCGCACGATCCGCCGGCGCTCCCGCTCGGTGGTGCCGCCCCAGATCCCCTCACGCTCGCGGTGGGCCAGGGCGTGCTCCAGGCACGCGTGGCGGACCGGGCAGTCGGCGCACACAGCCTTGGCCTCGGCTGCGTCGGCCTCGTCCTCGGTCACCGGGTAGAACGCCTCGACGTCGAGACCCCGGCAGGCGGCCAGCTTGCGCCACGTGGTGGCGATCATTGGAAACACTTCCTCATAACGGACAATTCGGCGGATACTTGAGTTCACCCTGCTCGGGGGCACTTTCGGTGCAACGACCGATGGCACCGCCTCCGAATTAGGCGAACGAAGAGTATGGCTTACAAACTGAGCTTCTGTAAAGACTTGCGCACAGAATTGTCCCTGGTCAGGCGATCGGTAGAGGCTTTGTTGTCCCCAGCAGGTCACCGAGGAGCTCAGCCCGCACCGCCGGCGGCAGCGTGGTCCGAGCCTCGTAGGCGGGGTGGGTGGCCACCACGGCCACCTCGGCGCCCGTGCGGAACTCCTCGACCTGGGCCTCGGTGAAGGCGAAACGAAGGTAGTGGACCGCCGGGGTGATGGTGTCCCGGGTCAGGGCGGCGGCGTGCTCGGCCTCGGGGACGCTGACCGCGACGTCCCCGTCCATGGAGATCCCCATCTGTCGCTCGATCCCCACCAGCCGCGGCAGCCACTCCCGAAGGGCGGGGTCCGAGGTCAACTCTATGAAGAGGGTGGCGGAGAGCTCTCGCTCCCCCGGCAGCAGCCTGTTGTAGATGTCGAGCTCCACCTGGATCGCCTCGTCGCTGATGATCTTCTCCGCCCGGGCCATCTCCTGCACCTGGAACCGCACCGTGTCCACACACTCGAAGACCAGCGTCATGATGGGCCCGACGCTCACCCGCCGGTCTCGCTTACGGGCGATGACGCGGGCCCGGTAGTCCTCGCGCACCCGTTCGTACTCGCGCAGGTCGAGCACGTCGCTCAGGGTGAGACCCCGGGGACCCGGCCCGGTGGGCTCCGTCACGACGCGCCACCCTCGGCCTCCCCGACGCCGTAGGCCCGCGCCATGACCTGCAGCGGGTGCACGGGCTGCGTCCCCGTCTCCTGGAGGATCGACCCGTTGGCCAGGTGGCAGTCGCCGCACACGACCGCGTTCCCTGCCGCCCGGACCTCACGCCCCAGCGGTGCGGCGACCTTACGGGCGAGCTCGTAGTTCTCGGCGCGGTATCCCCACGTCCCGTCGATGCCCGAGCAACGCGGGACCAGGGCGCACTTCACGCCGGCCGCCTTGAGAAGATCACGGCCCCTCAGCCCGGCATTCTGCGCCTGGAGGTGGCAGGCCACGTGATAGGTGACCTCGTCGGGCACCGATCCGTCGTCACGGCCGGGGAAATCTTCGCGCAAGGTGAACGGATCGTCGGCATCGCGATGGCGCCGCATCAGGTACTCGGACGGGTCGTACGTGTGCGACGCGACCACGTCGGCGTCGGGGCCCTTGGCATAGATCGGGTAGTCCCGCTTGATCACATAGGCACAGGTGGGCTGGGCCACGATGACGTCACGTCCCGCCCGGACCTCGGCGGCCAGGGCGGCGACGTTGCGCTCCGCCGCGCGGACGAATTCGTCCACATGCCCCGAGTGCAGCCACGGCGCGCCGCAGCACTTGGCGCCGGCGGGCAGGCTGCACTCGATGCCGTTGTGCTCGTACACGTCGACGATGGCCTTGCCGACGCCGGGCTCCATGTACTCCACGAAGCAGGTGGGGAAGACGGAAACTGCCCCGCCACCCTCCGCGGCGACCGCCCGGCGCTGACGCCTCTTGAACCAGGTCGAGAAGCGCTGCTTCGCGTACGGGGGCAGCAGGCGCTCCGATGCAATGCCGACCGTCTTCTCCATCACCCGCCGAGGCAACGAGCCCGGCGTCCCGGTGGCCCAGTTGACCACGGGGGCCGCCGGGACCGAGGCGCGGCCCAGCAGGTCCGTGCGGGCCAGGAACTGGTCGGTCAGGCGCTCCTTCACGCTGACCCCCTGCTTCTGGCGCACTGCGTGGACCCGGCTCATCAGCCGCGGGAAGTCGAGCTCCCACTCGTGGGGTGGCACGTAGGGGCACTTCACGTAGCAGAGCTTGCACTGGTAGCACTCGTCGACGACCTGACCCCGTTCCGCATCGGTCAACGCCGAGGCATCCCCGTCGTTGGCGTCGATGAAGTTGAACAGCGTGGGGAAGGACGGGCAGAGGTTGAAGCACAGCCGGCACCCGTGGCACAGGTCGAAGACCCGGTCGACCTCTTCCCGGAGCGCGGCCGGGTCGAAGTACGTGGGATCAGTCGGGTCGTACGTGGCGGTCACTGCGGCCGCCCTTCCTACGAGACGGACTCGAGCCCCTGCGTGAAGCGGCCGGCATGCGACTTCTCGGCCTTCGCCAACGTCTCGAGCCACTCGGCGATCTCCTCGAAGCCCTCGTCACGGGCCGTCTTGGCGAACCCGGGGTACATCTCGGTGTACTCGTAGGTCTCGCCCTCGATGGCGGACTTGAGGTTGTCCTCCGTGGCACCGACCGGAACCCCGGTGACCGGGTCTCCCACCTCCCTGAGGTAGTCGAAGTGCCCGAAGGCGTGACCCGTCTCGCCTTCCGCCACCGAGCGGAAGAGCGCCGCCACGTCGGGGTAGCCCTCGACGTCGGCCTTCTGGGCGAAATAGAGGTAGCGGCGGTTGGCCTGGCTCTCGCCGGCGAACGCCTCCTTCAGGTTGGTCTCGGTCTGGGACCCCTTCAGTGCTGGCATGGCGGTTCTGTTCCTTTCTCTCGGTTGTTGCTGTTGGTGAACTCCTCGGGCCGGTGCTCCCGGGCGCTTCCCGGCAATCCGCGGCACTCGTGGCACAGGCCCCGGAAGACCACTTCGGCGCTGTCGACGTCGAAGCCCTGAGTCGCCCGGCGGGGCACGATGAGTCCGGGGAAGTCCGCCGCGAGGTCGCGCACCCTTCCACAGGTTCGGCAGACCAGGTGGTGATGGGTGGTCTCGACGTTCGGATCGAAGCGCGCGGAGCCCGTGCCCACGTCGAGGACCGCGATGGCGCCCAGCTCGGCCAGGTCGTTCAGAGTCTGGTAGACGGTCTTGAGCGAGACGTTGGGCATCTCGCGACGCACCTGCTCGTAGACCCTTTCCGCCGATGGATGGGTGACGTCACCCTCCAGGGCACGGAAGATGCACTGGCGCTGCGCGGTGATCTTGCGTCCGTGGGCCCGGAAGAGGTCGGTCAGGGCATCGGGTGACTGCATGGCCCCGTCACCCTAGCGGGACGCCGGCCCATTTTGACAATCGTTGTCGAAATCATCCATCCGTCCGCGACGGCGCTGTGGCCCGGGTCGTTGGCCTTACAACCAGGACGAATGGCCCTAGTCAAGCCGACCCCGGGGAGGGCAGGGTGGAGGCGGGTGTCGGCACCCTTTCGAGGCGCGCGCCCATGGAGGAACGATGACGATGCAACACGAGTCCACGGCAAGAGCCACGAAGAAGGTCGCACATCTGACGCCGAAGGAACGAGCACAACGCGGCAAGGAGGCCCGGGCACGCGTGCCGTGGGCATCGCAGGCGGCCTTCGAGCCCTCCCCGTCTCGCCCCGACCCGGTCAGCCTGTTGGAGCGCCAGGCCAAGTCACGCGTGCCCGAGCTGGTGCCGATCCGCTACGGGCGCATGCTCGTCTCCCCCTTCACCTTCTACCGCGGTGCGGCGCTGATCATGGCGTCCGACCTGGCCACGACGCCTCATTCCGGCCTCACCACGCAGGTCTGCGGCGATGCCCACCTCAGCAACTTCGGGCTGTTCGCGTCCCCCGAGCGGGCGATGATGTTCGACGTCAACGACTTCGACGAGACGCTGCCCGGCCCGTGGGAATGGGACTTGAAGCGACTGGCCGCCAGCGTCGTCATCGCGGGACGGGACCAGAAGTTCTCGAGGAAGGACTGCGCCACCGCGGCGAGGGAGGTCGGGGCGACCTATCGGAAGGAGATGCACCGCCTGGCCGAGTCGTCCAACCTCGACGTGTGGTACTCACGGGTCGACATCGAGCAGGTCATCTCCGGGCTCGCCTCCCGGGCGAGCAGGCAGGCCGACAAGGAGAAGGCCAAGCGCGACGAGCAGATGGCGACCAAGGCGTCATCCATCGTTGCGAAGTCGCGCACGAAGGACTCGCTCCAGGCCCAGGCCAAGCTGACCACGGTGGTCGACGGCCGCCGGCAGATCATCAGCGACCCCCCGCTCATCGTCCCCCTCAAGGAGCTGGCGGCCGAGCAACAGCCCGACGCGGTGTTCGAATCGCTCCATCAGCTGGTGCGCAGCTACCGGCGCACCCTCCAGACCGACCGCCGCCACCTGCTCGAGGGCTATGAGCTCGTCGACGTGGCTCGCAAGGTCGTGGGTGTCGGCAGCGTGGGAACGCGGGCGTGGATCCTGCTCTTCGAGGGTCGCGACAGCAATGACCCGCTGTTCCTCCAGGCCAAGGAGGCCGAGGCCTCCGTCCTCGAGGAGTTCGTGGGCAAGAGCCACTACGCCAACCACGGCGAGCGGGTCGTCGCCGGGCAGCACCTGATGCAGGCGGCCAGCGACATCTTCCTGGGCTGGCAGCGGGTCGAGGGCCTCGACGGCATCAACCGGGACTACTACCTGCGCCAGCTCCGCGACTGGAAGGGCTCCTTCGAGATCGAGGGAGCGCTGCCCAAGGGCATCGCCATCTATTCGGGGGTCTGTGCCCAGGCACTGGCCCGGGCCCATGCCCGCTCCGGTGATCGCATCGCGATCGCGTCGTACCTCGGGAACAGCAGCGTCTTCGACGACGCGCTCGTCGAGTTCGCCGAGATCTACGCCGACCAGAACGAGAGGGATTACGGCGAGCTGCAGAAGGCGGTGGCCAACGGGCGCATCCGCGCCGAGACTGGGCTGTAGACATACACCATGCCCTCACCCAACATCCTGCTGATCATGACCGACGAGGAGCGTTACCCTCCTCCCTACGAGTCGGACGCGGTCAGGTCGTTTCGCAAGAGCCATCTGACGGCCCGCGAATCGATCCGCTCGAGCGGTGTCGAGTTCCACCGCCACTACGCCGGCTCGACGGCGTGCACGCCGAGCCGGGCCACGTTGTTCACCGGCCAGTACCCGTCGCTCCACGGCGTGTCCTCCACCGACGGCGCGGCCAAGCTGAGCACCGACCCGGGCATGAATTGGCTCGACCCCAACTCAGTGCCGACCCTCGGCGACTGGTTCCGCGCCGGGGGCTACCACACCCACTACCGGGGCAAATGGCACGTCTCGCACGCCGACCTGGTCATCCCGGGGACACACGAGGGATTGATGGCGTCCGACGACGCCGGCAAGCCGATCCCCGAGGCGATCGAGGCTTACAGGAGGGCCGACCGCCTCGACCCCTTCGGCTTCTCGGGGTGGATCGGCCGGGAGCCACACGGCGCGGCCAAGTCCGATTGCGGCACGATCAGAGACGGCGTGTTCGCCGAGCAGGTGGTCGAGCTGTTCGACGAGCTGGCCGGGGCGCGCCGCGACGGTCCCTGGCTGGCCGTCGCATCATTTGTCAATCCCCACGACATTGCCTTCAACGGCTTCGGTTGGGAGCAGTTGCTCGGATTCGGCCCTCCGGACGACACGGTGCCCGACATCCCCGAGGCGCCCTCCCAGGGGGACAGCTTCGCCGGACGCCCGCCGTGCCAGGAGGCCTTCAAGGCCCTGTGGCCGAAGATGATCTTCGAATCGTCCACCGACCTCGCGTACCGTCGCCTCTACTACTACTTGCAAAAGGTCGTCGACGAGTCCATCGGGCGGATCCTCGAGGCCCTGCAGGCTTCGGGGATGTACGACGACACCGTGGTGGTGTTCACCTCGGACCACGGCGACCTGATCGGCGCGCACGGAGGCCTGGTCCAGAAGTGGTTCAACGTCTTTGACGAGGCGACACGCGTCCCGCTGCTCGTCACCGGCCCGGGCGTGGCGCGAGTCGACGGTGGGATCTCGGTCCCGACCAGCCACGTCGATCTCATCCCGACCCTGCTCGGCTTGGCCGGCATCGACCTCGAGCAGGCGACGGCGGGCGTGTCCGCCCACCACGAGGAGGTGCACGCCCTGCCTGGCCGGGACCTGAGCGGCGTGGTGACCGGGCAGACAGACGCCGCTTCCATGGCGACACCGGTGTACTTCATGACCGAGGACAACCCATCGAAGGGCTTGACCCAGGTCAACATCCTGAACGGCACGCCCTTCGAGCCGGTCGGAGGGCCGTCGAACATCGAGTCGGTCATCGCCACCCTCCCGACCGGTGCCGACGGAGCCGACGAACTGTGGAAGCTCAACCACTACTACGAGCGCCTCGACGAGTGGAATGCCGACCACGGCATCGCCACCAACCCCTTCGCCCCTCCCGCCGCTGACCCGTTGTTCGAGCTGCACAACCTGAGCACCGATCCCGAGGAGCGGCACAACCGGGTGGGTGAGGACAAGGAGAGCCTCAGCCGGCTGCAGTCGCTTCTCGAGAGCCAGCGCGACGCGAAACGCCGCTTACCGGCCCACCGCAACCCGCCGGCCTGAGCCCCGAGCCGGGAGCTTGCTCAGATGGCCGCTTCGAGCTCGGACATCGTGAACAGGGCGCGGAGGGCGATGCCCTCCGCGCCGACGACATCGGCCCCCCCACCCTCCCGGTCGATGACGCACAGCGCGTGTTCGACCACGGCGCCTTCGGAGCGAAGGTCCTGGGCCGAGAGGACGACTTGTCCCCCGGTGGTCACCACGTCCTCGACGATGAGGAGCCTGCGCCCGGAGATGTCGCCGCCCTCGCATACCCGCTCGGTGCCGTACTTCTTCGGCTGCTTGCGGACGAAGAACACGGGCAGACCGGTGACGGAGGACAGCATGGTGGCCAGCGGGACGCCGCCCAGCTCCAGCCCGGCCAGCCCGTCGATCCCCGACGGCACGAGGGGGGCGAGCGCCTCGACGATCTCGGCCAAGAGGGTGGGATCGGACTCGAAGCGGTACTTGTCGAAGTAGCGGTCCGCCGTGCGCCCCGACCGCAGGACGAAGGTGCCCGTCAGATGTGATGCGGCGAAGACGCGGGCAGCCAACGTCACGTCTCCATTCTGCCTCGTCCCGGCCCTGCGGGCGGAACGTCGTCGTCGACCGGCTAGGTGTTCTGGTGGGTGCTGCCGCCGTCGATCTCGGCGTGACCGAGGCGGAAGCGGAGATGGCCGCGGCACAGGGTGGTGCTGGCCAACGCCCAGTTCGCACTGACGCCGGGACGGCCCAACATCGCGCAGTCGGTGCACAGCGCGCCACGGATCCCGCTCACCTCGGTGACGAGCATCGAGAGCTCGAGGAACTCATCCATCGTGAACGGTCGGTCCCGGCGGCTGCCCCACAGCTCGGAGAGACGAATCTCCTTGCCCAGCTCCACCTCGGCGCGACGATCCGCGAACAGCAGCCTCTCGTCTTGGAATTCGTCCTCCATCGTGTCGGAGATCCGCTCGGACCAGAAGCGTTGCCGCTCCTCGTCCGGGATCATGCTCAGGTAGAGCCCCTCGGCGTCGTCGAGGTCGAAAGCCGAGTCGAAGTCGGATTCGTACTCGGCGTCGTACTCCCAACCCTCCTCGAAGCGATCCATCGCCCTCCTCCTCGAAGCGCCGCGCACACCTTGCGAACGGCACCGGGCCACGATCGAGGCACTCCCTGCAGCGGGTGTTTCCCCACACCGTGATGTCCGAGCAATCGGATCGGCGCGATCGTGGCCCGCCTGGAGAGGAATTGACCGTCCGGAGATTCGCCGACTGTCGAACGCGTCAGGGAATGGCGCGTCCGCGGCCGACGACCCGGACGGCCCGGACGATCCGCACGGAGCCGGCGAGGGCCAGCGCGAGCCCGATGGTCGTGAGGAGTCCCACCATCAGCAGAGTCGGGGGCACGACCCGGGAGGTGTAGGGCAGGCCGTTGCCCATTCCGTTGAGGAGAACACCGGGAGCACGGACGGACTCGCTGGCCCACCACGAGACGATCCCGGCGAAGACCAGCACCATGATCCCGGCCAGTCCGACTGCCATCAGACCGAGTGCCCGCAGGGGCCGTGTCCCCAGGTCGACTCGGCGCCCCACGGTGGCCGCAGCGGCGGTGGCGGCACCCAGCGCCGTGGCCATCGCCAAGCCCGTCACCACGAACATCGCCCCGTACAGGGGAAGACCGCCGTTGCGGTCGTGCTGACTCAGGTGGTGTGCCCACGCCACCGTTCCGCCAACGAGCACCACCGCCAAAGCCCCGCACGCGAGGGCGCGGTACACGGGGCGGCGCACCGTGTGCCAGCCACCCCGTCGGACCAGCCGTACGAAAGCGGGGAGGACGACGAGGGCCGCCACGAGGACGAGGAGGCTTCCCGCCCCGCCCGCCACCACGACCGTGTGGTAGCCGGTGCTCGCCACCCAGCGATCGGCGTCCCGCGTTCCGACCGACCAGTTGTCGGTGAACTTGGCGAAGATCGCTCCGGCCGCGAGGACCAGGGCCCACCCGCACAGGACCAGCACCGACCCGGTGCGCAGGCGGTCGGCAGCACCCTGGCCGGGGCCGACGAGACCGGTCTCGCGGGCGCGTTCGGCCAGGCCGGCCCGGGCCAGCCCGAAACGGTCGCGGAGCGGGACGTCCGCCGCTGCGGCGTAGCTGTCCTCGAGCAGCGCCGTCATCTCGCCGCCGTAGCGGGAACGCCAACGCGGCGGGTACCAGCGGATCAGCCGCTCGAAGGACTCCGCTCTCACGCGCCCAACCCGATTGCCGGCACGTTGACTCCGAGCCGCAGCGCACCCTCGTCAGCCAGCCGGCGCATGTCGCGCACTGCCTCCTCGAGCGCGACACGTCCGGGACCCGTGATGCGATAGGGGTGCCGTCGTTCGTCGCTGCCGACGGCCTCGGGCTCGATGAGCCCCCGCTCCTCGAGCCGGGTGATGGCCCCGTACAGGGTCCCGGGCCCGAGGGTGACGCCGGCGAACTGCTCGATGTCCTTGGTGAGTGCATAGCCGTGCTTCGGGCCGGCGGCCAGGCTGGTGAGGATCAGAACCGGCGGCTCGTTGCTCCGACCCAGACCGCCTTTCGAGGTTGCGGAACGTCGTGGCATGTCTGCCACATTACTACGTATGACGTAGTAATACAAGGGCCGCGCAGGGGCCCGACTCAGGATCCGTGATCGATGGACCATCCCGACGCCAGCCGACGGCCGCCCGTGCACGCCACGATGGTCCATGCCGCGGGGGTCCACGTGAAGAGCGCGTCCTGGCGGTAACGCGCACCGAGCGCAGCTGCGGCGGCCTCGGACAGGCCGGCGACAGCGACACCCTCCTCCCGGTGGCCCGAGACGGGATCGACTCCCACCGCCACCCAGATGGCGTCGCCCATGGGGCGCAGATCCGCCTCCAGGGCCGTCTGACGCCGGCGGTTGTCCGCCTCGCTGGGTCGCTCGTGGCCCGGATCCCAGGCCGTCAGGATGTGCACCGGTTCGGACCATGGCCACGGCCACTCCCCGACGACGCCGAGGGGCGCCGAGCGGACCACGAGGTTTCCCTCTCGGGGCCGGACGATCTCCACCACCGTCCGCGCGTAGCTCACCCACGGGTCCCCCGGCTCGAGAGGCATGGCGGCAACCTAGGCGACGACGCGATCACGGAGCGGGTGGCAACGCCGCTCCCGCTTCCGACTCTGCTGTCACCGGTGCTGGTCGCCCACACCATCGAGCTCGACAACGAGGCGGAGCGGCTGCTCCCCCATCGGACGACCCGCGCGGACGACCCCGAGGCGCGCCGGGATGGTCCGTGGCTGGTGTCGTACGCGCTGTGGGCCAACGTGCTGCAGTACATCGGCGCTGGTGGGATCACGGTCGTCGTACGGGGCGAGCACCGTCGACCCGCTCCGAGCGGCGCTCGAGCACCTCGTCGGGGACGGGACGCTTGCCACCTCTCCGCTGGCCCCGGGCATCGATCCCTCCCCCGACAATTGGCGCGCCGGGTCAGGCAACGGCCGTCCACCTTGCCGCACTATCCGATGGTCCTCCACCGTGGGGGCTTCCCGGACGGCAGTTGAGAGCCCAAAGAGACCCCTACGGCGGATGTGGCAGGCTTGATCGGTGCACCCCTTTCGCCGCGACGACGCGCTGCGCCGCCTCGCCGACGAGGAGTTCGACGTGCTGGTCATCGGCGGTGGGATCACCGGTGCCGGGGTGGCGCTCGACGCCGCCAGCCGGGGCCTGAGGACCGCCCTGGTCGAGAAGGGCGACTTCGCCTCAGGCACGTCGTCGAAGTCCTCCAAGATGATCCACGGCGGCATCCGCTACCTCCAACAGCGCGAGTTCCGCCTCGTCTACGAGAACCTCGCAGAGCGGCAGCGGCTCCTGGACAATGCCCCGCACCTGGTCACTCCGCTGCCGTTCCTCATTCCGCTCTTCGGACGCGACGGGGTCGTCTCGAAGACCGTGGCCCGCTCCTATGCATCCGCCCTCTGGATGTACGACTTCACCGGCGGCTGGCGCATCGGAGAGCGGCACCAGCGGGTCGACAAGGACGAGGCGCTGGCTCACCTCCCGACGCTCAACACGGACCACCTGGTGGCCGGCTTCCTCTATTTCGACGCCCGGGCGGACGACGCCCGGCTGACGCTGACTGTCCTCCGCACGGCGGCGTTCGAATACGGGGCGGCGGTCTCCAACTACACACCGGTCGTCCGACTCACCACAGGAGACGACGGTGCTGTCAACGGCGCCATCGTACGGCCGGAGGAGGGTGACGAGTCAGCGGACGTCGCCATACGGGCCCGCGTCGTGGTCAACGCGACGGGTGTGTGGGCTGACGAGGTGCGCGCACTGGACGAGGGCACCGACCCGCACGCCATCCGCCCGGCCAAGGGCGTGCACGTGACGGTGCCGGCCGACCGGCTGCCCTGCGACATCGCGGCGGTCATCCCGGTGCCCAGGGACAAGCGCTCCATCTTCGTCGTCTCCTGGCCGGGGACCGACCTCGTCTACCTCGGCACGACCGACACCGACTACACGGGGCCCCTCGACGACCCCTCGTGCACGCCCGAGGACGTCGACTACCTGCTGGAGGCGGCGAACAACGTCACCACTTCGCATCTCACCCGGGCAGATGTGACGGGCGTGTGGGCCGGGTTGCGCCCCCTCCTCGCCCGCCCCGACAAGGGCGGGCACGTCTCGGCGCGCACCGCCGACCTCTCACGCCGCCACACCGTCAGAGTGTCGGCGCGCGGGGTCGTGACGGTCACCGGCGGCAAGCTGACCACCTATCGCAAGATGGCACAGGACACGGTCGACGCCGTCGTCGGGCGCCTCGGCGAATCGCCCCGACGGCGGCGCTGCATCACCAAGTCCCTTCCGCTCATCGGCGCCACCACCAAGACCGCGACCCCGTCGCCCTCGCCCAGCCCCAGGCGAGGCTGCTCGGCCGCTACGGCAACGAGTCCGGCGCCGTGCTCGCAGTGGCCGATGGCCGGCCCGAGTTGCTCGAGCCCGTCGTGGCGGGCCTGCCCTACACCGGCGCGGAGGTGGTGTATGCGGTCCGTGAGGAGATGGCGCAGACGCTGGACGACGTGCTGTCCCGACGGACCCGGGCGACCATCCAACGCGCCCACGACACCATGAGCGCCGCTGCGGCCATCGCGGCGTTGGTGGCACCCGACATGGGCTGGGACGACAAGGAGGCAGCGGATCAGGCGATGCGGTACTCCGAATCGTGCCAGAAGGAGCTCCTGACCGCGGGGCTCGACCTGCGATGACGACACCCACGCCCGCCACCCCGATCGACGGCGCCGCGGCAGAGGTCCAGGACCGGCTCGGTGCCACGACGGTCGAGGTGCCCCCGGCCGTCCTCGACCGCATCGCAGCCAGCGGAGCCACCGTCCTCAGCGACGACGAGACCCGGGCCGAGGCAGGGCGCGACTGGTGGCCGCTCGCCATTGGCTGGGCGGCCGAGGGTGCTGTCCCCCAGCGGCCGGCGGTGGTGGTCCGGCCCGGTTCGACCGCGCAGGTGGCCGAGGTCCTCGCGGCCTGCAACGAGGCCGTCGTCCCGGTCACCGCCGCCGCCGGGCGAAGCGGGGTGTGCGGGGGTTCGATCCCCGTGCACGGCGGCGTGGCGCTCGACATGACCGGGATGGAGGGCGTGGCGGGCGTCGACGAGACCTCCCTCACGGCAGACGTGCGGGCCGGCACCTTCGGGCCGGACCTCGAGGCCGCGCTCGGCGAGGTCGGAGCCGGCTACACCCTCGGCCACTGGCCCCAGTCGATGGACCTGTCGACCGTCGGTGGGTGGCTCGCCTGTCGGGGAGCGGGGCAGTACTCGACCCGCTACGGGAAGATCGAGGACATGGTCATCGGTCTCGAGGTCGTCCTGGCCGACGGCCGCATCGTGCGCACCGAGGGCCACGGTCCACGCGCCGCCACCGGGCCGAACCTGACCCAGCTCTTCGTCGGCAGCGAGGGAACTCTCGGTGTCATCACCGAGGCCCGCCTGCGCGTGCACCCACTGCCCGTCGGCCAGGAACGCCGGGCCTTCGGCTTCTCCACGTTCACCGAGGGGCTCCATGCGTGCCGCAGGATCCTCCGCCGGGGGGCGACGCCCGCCGTCCTGCGCCTCTACGACCGGACGGAGTCGGCGCGCAACTTCGAAGAGCCCGACACCAACGTCCTCATCGTGCTCGACGAGGCCGATCTCGACATCTTGTCGGGGACGCTGGCGATCGTCGACGCCGAGTGCGGCCCCGAGTCCGGGGCACAGCCCCTCGACCGCGAACTGGTCGAGCGGTGGCTCGGGCACCGCAACGACGTCTCGGCGCTGGCGCCGCTCTGGCGCGGCGGGATCGTGGTCGACACGGCGGAGGTGTCGGGCCCGTGGGCTGCGCTCCCTGGGCTCTTCGAGGACGTCATCTCCGCCCTCACGTCGATTGAGGGGACGCTCGCCGCGTCGGCGCACCAGTCCCACGCCTACCCGGACGGCGCGTGCCTCTACTTCACCTTCGGCGGACGCGGGCCCGAAGGGGACGCCGAGTGGAGGGAGCGCTACTACCGACAGGCCTGGGATGCCGTCACGGAGGCCACCTTGGCCCACGGCGTCGCCATCAGCCATCACCACGGCATCGGGCTGAACCGCTCCCGGTTCTTGCCCCGCGCCCTCGGTGCGGGCTTCGAGGTCCTGCAGGGGCTCAAGGCGACGTTTGACCCGAGTGGCATCTTGAATCCCGGCAAATTCGGCCTGGCGTCGCCCTTCGGGCCCCCTCCCTGGGCATGAGCGGTTCGGGGGGCAGCATCCTCGTCGTCGATGTCGGCACCTCCGGAGTGCGCGCCGCGATCGTGCGACCCGACGCCACCGTCGAGCACGAACACCATGTCCCCTTGCTGCCTGAATCGCCGGCGCCAGGCCTCGTGGAGTTCGACGCGGCCAAGATGGCCGAGGCGATCCTGGCTGTGGCGCGCGCGACCCTCACCCAAGCTGGGCCGGTGAGCGGCGTCGGCATCGCCAACCAACGCGCCTCGAGCATCGTGTGGGACCGTGCCACCGGAATGCCGGTCGCACCGGGGATCGGCTGGCAGGACCTCAGGACCGTCGGGACCTGCCTCGTGCTCCAGGCCGAGGGGATCCGCTTGGCTCCCAACGCGTCGGCCACCAAGGTCATGGCCATCCTCGACGAGGCCGACCCAGAGCGGTCACGGGCCGAGCAGGGGGAGCTGTGCTTTGGGACGGTGGACAGCTGGGTGGCCTGGACGCTCGCAGGCGGCGCGTCGGGCTCCGACCCGCTGCACGTCACCGACGCCACCAACGCCGCGGTCACCGCGCTCATCGATCCGTCGACCCTCGACTGGGACGAGCCCCTGCTCCGCACGCTCAGGATCCCCCCGCAGATGATGCCGAGGGTGGTGGACTCGTCCGGTGCCGTCGGCATCGCGTCCGCGTTGCCCGGTGCACCGCCGATCTGCGGGATGGCGGGCGACCAGCAGGCGTCCCTGGTGGGCCAGGGCTGCACCCTGGCGGGCATGGCCAAGGCGACCTTCGGCACCGGTGGGATGCTCGACCAGTGCACCGGCACGGGACCGGGTCCCTCAGGTTCGGGCCGGGGCAGCGCGGGCACCTTCCCCATCGTCGCCTTCCGGGTGGACGGGAGGGCCACCTGGGGCACCGAGGCAGTGATGTTGTCGGCGGGGACGTGCGTCGAGTGGCTACGCGACGACCTCGGGATCCTCGCCACCTCCGCCGAGTCCGAGGTTGTCGCCGCGCGTTGCCCCACCTCGGGCGACGTCTGGTTCGTCCCCGCACTCCTCGGCTTGGGGACGCCGGTGTGGGACTTCGGCGCCCGGGGCACGCTCGTCGGCCTCACGAGAGGCTCGGGTCGACCGGAGATCGTCCGTGCCGTCCTCGAGGGGGTGGCGCACCGCGGCGCCGACCTCGTCGAGGCATCCGAGAGCGACAGCGGTTACCCGATCACCTCCCTGCGCGTCGACGGGGGCATGTCGGAGAACGCGGTGTTCGTCGGGGCGCTGGCCGACGCCATCGGGCGCCCGGTGGAGGTCTCCCCGGTCCTGGAGGCCACCACACTCGGCGCCGGGCTCCTGGCCGGGCTGGCCACCGGCACCTACTCGTCGACCGAGGAGCTGGTGGGCACGTTCTCGGCCCGCCGTACCGTCGAGCCTCGAGTCAACGATGCCGACCGCGCCGTCTCGCGGGAGCGCTGGCTGGCGGCACGGTCCAAAGCCGAAGCCACCATTCCGGAGCTCTCGGGCATCTCCTTCTGAGCGGGAAACACTCCCGCCCAGAAGGAGACCATTGCCTCCCGAGGTACCTCTCCCTGGATCCGAACTACTCGGCCGCGTGTCCCGGCTTGCGCCGGCGGCGCCGGGCCACGAGCACCAGACCGGAGCCGAGCACCAGAGCCGCCAGGCCGATCATCCACTCCTGGGACAGCAGCGCACCGGTGAACGCGATGACCGGGGTCGTCGCGGGCGACGTCTTCGGCGGCACCGCGGTGGTGGCCGGCGTGACCGTCGGCGTGACCGTCGGCGTGACCGTCGTGGCGCCGGTGACCGGCGCCGGGTCTATCGGCGTGGTCACGGTGTTCGTCGAGCAGACAGTCGTCTGCGTGGCGACCTGAGGACTCTCGGTCGTGATCACCGGGGCCGGGGCCACGGGCGTCCCGCAGCTCGGACCACTCCACGAGGCCGTGTTGGTGATGGTGGTGCCGGCGGCGTCCGATTGGTTCGCCGTCACCGAGTAGGTGAGCGTGTAGGAGGCATCGGGAGCCACCCCAGCCGGGATGGTCCAGATGATCGTGCCGTTGCTGACCACGACCGTGCAGTTCGGAGGTCCACCCGACGCGCACTTGGGCGAGCTCGAGTTCAACGTCGTGTTGCTCGGCGCCGAGTCACTGACCACGATCGGTGCGGTCGTGGTGGCGGTGCCGTTGTTCGTCACCGTGATCGTATAGACGATCGGGGTGGTCGAACCGGCGACGATGCTGCTCGGGCTGACAGTCTTCACGACCTGCACGCTCGTCACCGACAGCGACAGGCTCGAGTTGTCCGTGACCGGAGGCAGCTCGTTCGGTGGGTTGCCCGTGACCGTGGCCGTGTCGGCGATCGAGCCGTTGGTCAGGTCGGCCTGGGTCACCGTGTAGCTGGCCGAACAGGTGTCGGTCGCCTCGGGAGCCAGGGTGATCGACCCGTCGGTTCCTGTCGTGCAAGTGATGGGCCCAAGGCTCGAGTCGAGCGACGGCGCGGCCTGCGCGTCGGTCACGTCGACATCGGTGAGCGGCACGTTCCCCGTGTTGGTCACGAAGAAGGTGTAGTTCACCGTCTGCCCGACGGCGCTGACTGTCGTCACGTCCGCCGACTTGACCACGGAGATCGACGGGGAGAAGGGGACCACGTAGAAGACGCCGGTCCCAGTGCCGCTGCTTGGGACCGTCACCGACTCCGTAGCCGACGAGCCCGATCCGTTGGGGGTCGACGAGCCGTCACAGGCGACGAGCAGGTAGTCGGTCGGGCTGGTCGCCGTCATGGTGTAGGTCCCGGCGATCACGTCGGTCGGGGACAACGGGTTGGCCGTTGCCGGCACCGTCGTGAGCCCGGACCCGCCGGCCGACAGGGTCCCGCCGGGGACCTCGGTCGTGGTCTGGGATCCGCTGTCGCACAGGTAGATGTGACCGCTGATCTTCTGGATGCTGACGTAGAAGACACCCACGCCCGCCCCCAGGCTGGGCACCGTGACCGACTCGGTCGCCGATGTCCCCGACCCGTTCGGAGCCGACGTGCCGCCGCAAGCCACGAGCTGGTAGCCCGCCGGATTGGTGGCCGTCATGGTGTAGGTCCCGGCCATCACGTCCTTCGGCGCCAGGGGATTGGCCGTTGCGGCCACGGTGGAGGGTCCGCTGGCGGCCAGGGTGCCGCCGAGAACCTCGGAAGTCGTCGGGGATCCGGCGTTGCACAGGTAGATGTGCCCGGCCAGGGTCTGGATGGTCGAGACATAGAACACGCCGACACCGGCACCACCACTCGGGACGTGGACCGATTCGGTGGCCGACGTGCCCGATCCGTTGGGGGTCGACGAGCCGCCGCACGCCACGAGCATGTAGCCCGCCGGTGTGGCCGCCGTCATCGTGTAGGTCCCGGCGATCACGTGGGTGGCGCCGAGCGGGTTCGCCGTGGCGGGAATCGTGGTGAGCCCGGACCCGCCGGCCGCCAGGGTCCCGCCCGGGACCTCGGAGGTTGTCTGGGATCCGCTGTTGCACAGGTAGATGTGCCCGGCGAGCGTCTGGACCGAGTTCACGTAGAAGACACCGACACCGGCGCCGCCGCTCGGGACGTGGACCGATTCGGTGGCCGACGTGCCCGACCCGTTGGGGGTCGACGAGCCGCCGCACGCCACGAGCTGGTAGCCCGACGGGTTGGTGGCCGTCATGGTGTAGGTGCCGGCGATCACGGGGGTGACGCCAAGCGGGTTCGCCGTGGCGGGAATCGTGGTGAGCCCGGACCCGCCGGCCGCCAGGGTCCCGCCAGGGATCTCGGTGGAGGTGGGGGATCCGCTGTTGCACAGGTAGATGTGCCCGGCCAGCGTCTGAACCTGCGTCACGTAGAAGTAACCGGTGCCCGTCGCGTTCTTCGGCACGGTCACGGGCTCAGTGGCCGAGGCGCCCGATCCGTCCGGCGTCGATGAACCGTGACATGTGACGAGCTTGTAGCCCGATGGAGACGTGGCGGTCATGGTGTAGGCGCCCGTCGCGACGGTCGTCGGGTTGAGCGGGTTGCCCTGGACCGTCACGGTCTGGGGGCCGGTCGCGCCCAACGTGCCGCCAGGAACCTCGGTGGACGTCTGGTTGCCTCCGTTGTCACACAGGTAGATGTGTCCGGCGATCTTGCCCGTCGGGACGGAGCAGTCGATGGTCGACAGATCGAAGGTCCCGCTGTCATCCCGGTTGAAATTGTCCCCGTGCCAGGTGCTGTTGATGTTGAGGGTGATCACACCGGTCTGCGAGGCAGGCAGCTTCTGGGTCAGCGTGGTCGTGGAGTACGGCTTGCCCGGGGACGCGGCGATGCTGAAGCTGATGGGAGGCGTCCCCAAGGTGGACAGCCCGCCCGTCACGGACGTGACCGTGCCCGTCACGTTCTCGTTGTAGTCATTGGCGATGGTCCACGTGATCGTCGCACCGGTGCCGAGCGGGCTGTTGCAGCTCGCGGCCGCCGTGATGATGTTGTCGTGCGCCGACGCCGCGGTCGCGAACACGACCAGGCCGCCGAGGGCAATGGCTGAGGCCAGCCCTGCCTTGCAGGCGCGGCGCAACGCACTGTGCCTCTGGCCCCCGCTGGGCGCGCCATGACGTGAAGAGATCCTCTGAAACCAAGCCGGTCGCATACCGCCGTCCTTCCGATTCGCCAAGTTCGCCAAATAAAGTCCCGCCGAGCGGGCGCCCTGAACGAGTAGAACTTCTGTTGCAACAGAGCCGTTCTTCCGCTCTTGTTGCCTACGTTCGTCCTGACGTTGGCACCGTAACCCGGGTCCGTGTCGCGTCGTTAGGGCTAACCGGCTCCAGTTTGGGTGGGCTGTTCGGCCCTATTTCGCGGCAGAACCCCACACACAAGCCCGACAGCACACACAACACGCACAACACACGCACAACGCGCACAGACTCACCGCGCGCCAAGAGTGCTACCTCCTGCTGTGGCCTCGGGCTTGTCCGCGCATCGCCTTCAGGGAGGAGTCAGGAGGCAGCCCTGGCGCCTGCACGACCGGCGCAATGCCGTCATGGAAACGCGCGCACCATTCTTTGGCAGTGCCGGCCGCTCGGCCGAGCATCATGGGCTCAGGCGTGCCGAGCGGCCCGCCGGCGGCGACCGTGTGGGCGGTGACGCTCGCCTGAGGTCTTGGCCCTAGCTGCCTACCTACCGGGCCGCGTGCCGGGGCTTCCGGCGGCGACGGCGAGCCAGCACCATGAGCCCCATGCCGAACAGGATCGCCGCTGCGCCAACGACCCACTCCTGGCTGAGCAATGCGCCGGTAAAGGCGATCGCTGGCGAGGTGACCGGGGTTGTGGCAGGGGTCGTGGCGGGTGTGGACGGCGTCGTCGTCGCCGCCGAAGTGACCACGGCGGCGGTCACGGTGCCCGGGACGTACGTGATGGAGTAGTTCGGGTCGGCGGCTCCCGTGCAGCTCGAGGGATACGAGCCCGCGGCACTCGTGGCGGTGTACGTGGTCGAGCAGGTCGGCTGGGTGGTCAGGTTCGTCGCGCCGTCCCCGTTGACGAAGCCCTTGTAGCTGGCCGTGATGGTCGGGGCTGCCGCGCCGGGGGTCACGCTGGCGCTCGATGCCGTGATGACCAGCGGAGCCGGCGTGACGGCTGCGTTCCCGTTCACGTACGTGATGGTGTACTTCGGATCCACCGCGCCCGAGCACTTGTTGACCCCGGTGTAGGTCCCGACGGCCGTCGTCGCGGTGACCGGCGGCACGGTCGTGCACGTTGGAGGCGTCGTCGGTTGCGTGTCGCCGCCCGTCAAGCCGGTGTAGGTCGGGGTGACCGCGGGTCCCGCGGTGCCGTACACGCTCGTCGTGTTCGACGCCGTGATCACCAACGGGGGCGGCGTCACGGGGGTCGTCGTCGTGTTGGTGCGGCAGGTCACGGTCTGCACATGACTATTCGCGGCATCCTCGACTGCGGGCAGGCATCCTGGCCCGCTCCAAATCGCGGTGTTCGACACCGAGGGGGCCGCGTTGTCGTTCGGCGTGACGGCGAACGACGCCGTCACCGTTGCGCCACCCGGCACGCCGGTGAAGGCCCACGACAACGTGGTGTTGCTCGTGTTGGTGAAGGTGCACCCGATCCCCGAGACCGGCGGCGGACAGCCCGGGGCCGGAGTGGTCACGAGCGTGGTGTTCGTGGGCACCGAGTCGGAGATGTTGATGTTGCCCGATTGGGCACCAGTGTCGTTGGTGGCCGAGATGCTGTAGTCGATGGGGTTGGACGTCGACCCCGCGTAGTAGGGGCCCGTCGACGTGACGCTCTTCACCACCGTGAACTTCGCCGGGATGACGAAGCTGGCGCCCGTCAGGTCGCTCTCCAGGCTGAAGAACGTGGATGCGCCCGGCGCCAGGGCCGGGAAAAGGTCCAAGGTGCCCGATTTCTTGTCTCCCGAGATGTTCGAGAAAGAAGTCCCGGGGCCCTCGTAGCCGGTCGTACCGTACGGGCACGTGTTCGTCCAGTGGGAATTGAACCCGCTGGAGCAGATGCCATCGCCGTCGAAGGCGAAGATATCGCTGCTCGAGGTGAGCGTGACGGTCGAGATGGCTTGGTCGGTGTTGTTCACGACGCCGATCAACGTGTCGTCGCTGCCGTCGTACGGGCCCTGCCCGCTCGGCGTGACCGTCGCCGAACCGGTCTGGGGCAGGCTGATGAGGAACCCGCACCCGGTGGTGTCGGCGCCGATGGCCGGGCACTGGTGGAAGGGCCCGGCTATCGCCGGCGTGACGGCCGGCGTGACGGCCGGCGTGTCATCGGCGCCCACGGTGCTGGAGAAGATCGGGAGCGCGATGGCCGCGAGGGAAAGGGGCACCGCCACCAACGCGGCTGTCCGTGCCAGGGGACGCACCTTCATTTTGATCGCCAAGTCTTCGACCGCCTGCTCTTGCGTCGTTTCCGACGCTCCGCTGTCTGGGAGTGTTTCGGGTGCATGGTAACCACAGTTGGCGCAAGAGAACCACAAATATGTTCAAGGCGACCCTGGATTCTGCCGATAGGCGGCGTCCCCAGGCGCCAGTACCCGGCCGTCGCAGCGGTGTCACGATCGCCCAGTGGGCCGACCGCCCACCCGAGGTGTCCGGTGGGCACCGCGTACCCGACGTCAGGATTGTAAGCACGCAGTTCGCGATTTTCCGACAACGAACCGACAATTGCGCTCAAGGAATTCGGCGCCCGTGCCGAAGAGCGCCGCCGCTGTCTTCGCAACTCAGTGGTGCCCGCCGGAGCCGTACGTGATGCCGGCAAGCGGGCGTGCGCGAACGGCTCCTTGCAAGCTAAATCCGACCTGGCGCGCGCCCGATAGAGCCGTTCGATGCATTCTCAGTCACCGCGTTCCACGTGCCGCCCCGGCAGCGCGCTCGTCTGGAACGTCCTGAACACGCCAGTGTGAACACCGCAGCATGCCGGTGTTCACACCGCTCGTGGACCGGCACGGGTCGTCCCGCGCGCCCTTACGAGCGGCCGTGCGCCAGGGCGTCATCCCAACTGCTGCCGTCGTGCAGCAGCGGCCGGAACCCCATCAGTTGCCGGGGCTTGCCGATGGCCATGACGGCACGCAGGCGCCCCGATCGGCCGAACAGCGCGACGAACTTTCCTTCTTCGAGCGATCCCTCCGTGATCTCCACCTCGTCGTCACCACGCGGGTTCCCGAGCACCTGGAAGCGGATGCCGTACTGGTCGGACCAGAAGTACGGGACGGGGACGAACGACGGTGCCTCCGAGCGACCGGCGACGATGCTGCGTGCCGCGGCGACCCCCGCTTCGGCCGCGACTTGCCAATGCTCAATCCGGATCAGCTCTTCTCCGGCGTCGTGGCGCCAATTCCATCTCGCGATGTCGCCCGCCGAGACGATGCCGTCCGCGGCGAAGAGCCGGTCGTCACACACGACGCCGTTCTCCAGTGTCAGCCCGGAGTCGGTCAGCCAATCGGTTGTGGGAACGACACCGATCCCGACGACGACGACGTCGGCGGGCAAAGGCTCGCCTTCGGCGAGATCGATCACGAGTCCGCCCCCCGCGCCCACTCCCGCTGCGGTCCCGCCCTTGCGGATGCCCGTCACCGCCACCCCGGTGCGCAGCTCCACCCCGTTGGCGGCGTGCAACGAGCCGCAGTGCACGCCGATCATCGGCCCGAGCACGTTGCGCAGCGGGATGTCCATCGCCTCGAGGACGGTGACGCGTGCGTCGAGCCCGACACAGGTGGACGCCACCTCGGCGCCGATGAACCCCGCTCCGATGATGACGACCCGCGGCGATGTGACCGCTGTCACCGCCGCCCGCAAGGCGACGGAGTCGTCGAGGGTCCGCAAGGTGAAGAGGCCGTCGCGCTCGGCCGAGCTCCTCGGTGCCGGGGAAGCGGCGCGGAGAGGCGCCCGTGGCGATCACGATGGCATCCCCGTCCAGCACGGTCCCGTCGTCGAGCTCGACCTTGCGGCCCTCCGCGTCGAGCCGCACCGCACGGCGGCCCAGCACCTCGTGCACCCGGAGCTCGCTCGAGCGCCGTTTGTCCGCCAGCACCGCCTTCTCCGGTGGCCAGGTCCCGGCCAGCACCTGCTTGGAAAGCGGTGGCCGGTCGTAGGGCAGGTGGCGCTCGTCTCCGACCAGAGAGATCCTTCCTTCGAAGCCCTCGGCGCGCAATGTCTCGACGGACCGCCATCCGGCCAGCGACGCGCCGACCACGACGACCGTGCTGTCCTCGGTCAGATCATCTGCTGGCGTCACTGGCCGAACATGGCCATCCACTCCTGAGCGGAGCGGGGCCGGAAGACGTAGTTCCACCGCCTGGTGTCACCCATGCTCGCCGATGGGTCCGCCGAGTAGAGGTGGCCCGGGAACAGGATGGCGTCGTCGGGGACGCGGGCCAACCGGGTGTGGATCGACTCGTACATGGCCAGCGGGTCCGAGCCGGGGAAGTCCGTCCGCCCGCACCCCTCGAGGAAGAGGGTGTCCCCCGCCACCAACCTTCCGTCGACGAGGAAGCACTGACTGCCCGGCGTGTGGCCCGGGGTGTGGATCAGCTCGACCCCGATCTGCCCCACCTGCAGGACCTCGCCACTGTGGTGACCCACGAGGTCGGTGCGGCTGACTCCGGTCGTGCGCTCGACCCAGGGCACCTCGTCGACCTGGACGTGGACCGGCACCTGGACCTTCTCGAGCAGAGTGCTGATGCCCTCGAGCGACCAGCCGCCCATCTGCCCTCCGAGGTGGTCGGGGTGGAAGTGCGTGCCGAGGACGCCGGTCAGGCGCATGCCGTCGGCCTCCACGATGTCGAGGAGGTCCTGCACCGCGTAGGCCGGGTCCACGACCACCGCCTCACCGCTTTCGCGGTCGCCGATGAGGTAGACGAAGTTGACCATCTGGCGGGCCATCATGTCGCCCTGGGCGAAGTCCCGTCCCGAGAGCAGCTGCCGGAAGTACACCCGGTCGCCCAAGGCGGTGTCACTCATCGACCTCACCCCCGGTGGGAACCTCGGCCGCCAGCGTCTCGAGCCGCGGCACCAGCTCCTCGACCTGGGCCCGGGTCTGGCGCAGGCGGCGGTCGAGCTCGTCGATGAGGGCCGTGGCCCGCTCCAGGCGGGCGACGAGCACGTCGACGTCGACCTCGCGCTGCTCGAAGAAGTCCACGATCGCATCGAGCTCGCGGCTCGCCTCGGTGTAGCTCAGCTTGTCCACGGCGACGGGGTCGTCCGGCACGGTCACCTCAGTCCTCCTGCTCGGGCGCCGGCTCCGGCGCCTGCACCGATTGCTGCGTCACGTCTGTTCGCTCCACCCGGCTGCGGACGATCCCGTCGGCGAACCTCGTGAGGATCTGCTGTTGAGCCGCCACCCCGGCCGCGCTGCGCACCAGGGCGCCCTCGGTGGTCATCGTGAGGCTGTAGCCCCGCTCGAGCTGGCGATCGACGTCGTAGGCGGCCAGGAGGCGGCGCCACGAGTGCAGGCGCTCGTCCTGACGACCCAGGTGCCCGAGGCTCACCGGACCCAGCCGGGCGGCCCGGGCGCGCAGGCGCGCCTCGCTCGACTCGATGCGGCTCGGCGCCGTGCGGGCGACCGTCGAGGCCTTCTGCTCGAGGCGATCCCGGTGCACCCGGACCTGGTGCCGCGCCGCCGCGGTCAGGCGGCCGCGCGCCCGCCCGTCGCGGGCCTGGGCGTCACCGAGGAACGCCGGGACGCGGCGCGCCAGCAGCTCCGCCGGCTCCGCCACATGGGTCGCCCACCAGCGCCGGGTCGCCACGACGATCTGGTGCCCGCACTCGGTCGGCGTGATGCAGGTGCGCGCCGCGACGATGTCGGCGACGCTCTGGTCGCCGCTGTGGCCGATGCCCGTGAAGACCGGCTTCGCCGCGCCCGCGACCGCCCGCGCCACGACCTCGGTCTCGAACGCCGCCAGGTCGGCTCGCGCCCCCCGCCGCGGACCACGGCGATGACGTCGCAATCGCTGCGGCTGAGCACCTTGAGGGCACGGGCGATCGCCGCCGGCGCCCCGGGCCCCTGCACGCTCACCGGCACGAACGAGACGTGAAAGCCGAAGCCCGACCCCGTCAGCTGGCCCAGGAAGTCCTGGTAGCCCTCCGTCCCCGGGCTGGCGATCAGCCCGACGTGCATCGTCACCTCGGGCACGCGCACCGACGCATTGCGCCCGAGCAGGCCCTCGTCCTCGAGCTTGCGCAGCAGCAGAGCGCGCTGGGCGGCCATACGTCCCAGCAGTGCGGTGACGTCGACCTCGGCGAGGACGAAGCTGATCTCGCCCTTCGCCCGATAGACGTCGAGGGTCCCCCGCAGCACGACGACCATCCCCTCGGCGAGCTCGATGCCCTCCTTGGCGAGCCGGTGCCGCAACGGCGCCCACGAGCTGCGCCAGCACTTGACCTTGAGCGTCGGCTCGCCCCCGCGGGCTCGGGACCCGGACGAGGCTCCCTCGTCGCCGGGGTCGACGAGGTCCATGTAGAGATGGCCCGAGCGATGGTCCGAGATGTGCTGGATCTCGCCGCGCACCCAGAGCTGCCGGCGGCGGGGGAAGGCCGAGTTCAGTGCGCCCTGGACCTCCTCGTAGAGGCTGCCGATGGAGAGGACCCCGCTGCGCCCGCCGGACTCGGTGTCGGGGGCGGCCGGGCTGACCCGAAGCAGACAGGGGCGGAGCCTCGGGATCGAAGAGCTGATGTGCGCCGCCCGGCATCCTCGACACCCTACCGAGGCGCTGTGCGGTGACCTGCCACCCGGGGTGGCACACTGGTGGGGACGGTGAGCCGGCCAGGTGGCCGCGGCACGGACCGCGCTGCGGGACCGCGTCGAGGAAGGTCGGGACTCCGCAGAGCAGGGTGCTGGCTAACGGCCAGTCGGGGCGACCCGCAGGACAGTGCCACAGAAAGGAAACCGCCGATGGCGGGCCCCCGGGCCCGCACAGGTAAGGGTGAAAGGGTGCGGTAAGAGCGCACCAGCGGCGGGGGTGACCCCGTCGGCTCGGTAAACCCCACCCGGAGCAAGGCCAAGCGTGGGAGACGGGCTGCTCGCCCGGTCCTCGGAAGGGGACGCTCCCCAGGTAGGCCGCTCAGATGGATGGCCACCCAGGCTCTCCGCCTCTCATCGAGGAGGGGAGCCGGACAGAATCCCGCCTACAGGCCGGCTCACCGTCATACCACCTATCAGCTGGGAGAATAGGGGGTTCCGTCATCTGGCAGTGAAAGCGGGCATCGCGAAGAGCAGAGTCCCAACCCATGCCCACGCTGCGATCGGTGGTTGCTGTCGACTCGATGGCCTTCCATTGCGACGGGTACTCGCTTTGGTGATCGAAGACCATCCGCACGGTCCGTTCCCGGACTTCGGGCGGACAGGGACCTCGTCCCGCCTTGCTCTTCTCTGGCATTGCTCCATCCTCTCAATGGAAGGAACAGTCACCAATCCCGGGGCGGTTCAGACAGCGTTCGACCGAGACTTAGATCAGAAGGAACCCCAGCCGACTGACCAAGCGCTCAAGGAGTTCCCGAAGAGGCCGTAGGGCTGTGGCGAGCGCTCCACGAGCTCATGGGGATTGGGTGCCCCAGTCACAAATCCTTGGGGATACCCTCCTGGTGTCCGAGATCGCCGGAAGACGAGTGTCCGGGTAGTCCATGCGAGCGACGAAACTGGCACTTCACCCACGCTCGGCTCGCTGAGCTCAGCGTTGTGGATGGCGAAGGCGAGAGATCCGCTTAGAACCCGCGCGGATAGGGGTTGAGAGGAGACCATCCACCGGTCGCCGTGATGGCCCAACTGTGATGTTGGGTGCTACCCAAACCCGACGACCCAGTGGAGGTCCCTCTCATCATCCGCGCGCTCGAGCCCGAAGTGTTCGATGCTGTCCTTTCCGCAGTTGAGCCCCTGCTTCCAGAGCCGAGCACCGTGCACCCGCTCGGGTGCCATCGGCCTCGGGTGCCCGATCGGATCTGCCTGTGGGCCATGCTGGTCCGCTTGGTCACCGGGTGCAGCTGGGTCGACGCCGAGCGTCTCGTGGGCGGGGTCTCAGACACCACCTTGCGCACCCGGCGCGACGAGTGGGCAGCGGCGGGGGTCTTCGAGCGCCTGGCCGAGATGATGCTCAGCACCTACCACGAGACGATCGGGTTGCACTGCGAAGCGCTCAGTGTCGACGGGTCCATCCACAAGGCCCCGTGCGGGGGCGAGGGGACAGGCAAAAGCCCAGTTGACCGGGGCAAGCTCGGCTGGAAGTGGTCCATCGCCACCGACGAGACGGGCATCCCGATCGGCTGGCTCGCCGACCGGGCCAACCACAACGAATGCGTCTTGTTACCCGCCACCCTCGAGGAGGTCGAGCGCCACGGCCTGCTCGGAGCAGTGGCGACTTTGCATCTCGACCGTGGCTATGACAACCCCGTGGTGCACCGCCAGGTGGCCGCCCTCGGCATCGAGCTCGACGTCGCCAAGCGCCGGCGCCGCGGCACCACCACGGGCCCCAAGGCCCCTCTCGCCCTCGGACAGCGCTGGGCCGTCGAGCGCACCAACTCGTGGCTCTCAAACTACGGGCAGCTCCGCCGCAACACCGACCGCTGCAACGCGCACCGACGGGCACAACTCGCCTTCGTGATCGCCATCTTGCTCATCGTCAAGCTGATCGACCGCCAGGCACGAGACGCCGGCTGACCCGCCTATCCGCTAGGGCTCTTAGCGATCGGACTCCAATCGGCGAGGCTCAGAACGACGTTCGGTGATGAAGCGGTGGATGGCCTCGTTGGCGTGGTCCTGAAAGGTTGGGTTGGCCAGATCGGGGAAGATGTCCGCTTGGTCGACCAAGGGACCCTTCAACTTGTTGGCCGCGCTGGCGTAGAACACGCCACTCGAAAGGTTCGGGTCGGTGACACCGTCGACCAGTCGCTTCGCGCCATCCTCAAGTTTGTGGGAGATCCCTAGGGTGGGCATGACGTACTTGGCCGCTACACGCAGCGGTAAGGGCAACGCCGTTGGGGGCTTGGGTGCCGGTGGTGGCGCCGGGGCTCACGGTGATGAAGCGGCGGTCGGGGTATTGGCGGGCCAGGTAGGCCATCCATAGGGCCCCGATGTACTTGGCCTGCCCGAAGGCCAGGTTGAAGTCAGCTTTTTTGCCGG
Source organism: uncultured Acidimicrobiaceae bacterium (assembly GCA_963730395.1). Taxonomy (GTDB): domain Bacteria; phylum Actinomycetota; class Acidimicrobiia; order Acidimicrobiales; family RAAP-2; genus Bog-473. The sequence continues at coordinate 233,872 of CAVSSK010000023.1, forward strand.
CGAAGTAGCTACCGTCGATGACAGTGGCGAGTTCATCGGCTGAGGTTGAGACAAAGGACGGCCGTTTCATGCGCAACTTCGGAAGTCCCCGGGCTGCTTCACTTCCGGCGAGGACCGCAACCTCGCCAAGCCGGTCATCGGCCAGGAGCCCTTCGAGGAGGACGACGTGGCCAAGGACGTTCGTCGCAAACACGTTGGTGACCCCGTCAGCGGTCAAGCCCATCGACTGCGGGCCAATGACACCAGCATTCATGACCAGCGCGTCGAGGGATCCGTTGATGGCCGCTAGGCCGGCGCGAACCGAAGCCAGATCGGCGACGTCCATGAGAATGATGTCGAAGATGTGCCGGCCGGTCACGGCTTCGAGTTCGGCCTTTGCCGTTGTCGCCCGATCTTGGTTCCGGCACGCCAGGTAGATGCGGGCGATCTCGGGACGTAACGCCAGTTGCCGGGCCACGTCCTTGCCGATCCCGGCGTTGGCGCCCGTGATCAGCACCGTCTTTCCTGGGCGTGTGCTCATTGGTATTTCCTCTCGTTTCTGTGGGCCTGGTCAGGCAGGACAGCTCTTGCCGGGTTGCGTCCACCGGTTCTCCGGGGTTGCCATAGACCCGTAGCGGGTCGACGAGCACGTGGGCACCGGGTGGGATCTGCAGTTACGTCGCGACCCGGCCTCCGTCGACCGCAAGAGTGACGCCGTGGACGAAGCTGGCATCATCACTGGCGAGGAAGACGATCGCCGCAGCAAGTTCCTCGGGCTGAGCTACGCGACCTGCTGGTGCCAGTGCTGCGAGCTGATTCACCATCTCGTCGGGGACTGCTTCCATCATCCGGGTGCGCGTCGGGCCGGGGGCAACGGCGTTGACCCGAACACCACTCGGGCCGTATTCGGCGGCCCAGGCCTTCGTCAACAGTTCGAGAGCCGCTCGGCTGGCGCCATACATAGCCATGCCGGCCTGTCCGAAGCTCGCGACCATCGTGGAGATGTTGACGATCGAACCCCATCCGCGTTCGGCCATGGCTGGTGCCAGTGACGCGACGAGGAAGAACGGAACCTTGACGTTCAGTGCAAAGGTCTCGTCGAACTCTGCTTCGGTGGCTGCGTTGCTTGGTCCGAGCAAGGCGACGCCAGCGTTGTTGATGAGGATGTCGACGTGACCGTCGCCTGCCTCAGTGGCCCACTCGACCAGGTCCTGGGCCGATTCCAGATCGCTCAACGTAGTGAGCCGGAACGTTGCGCTACCTCCGCTGCCTTCGATCTCGGCGACCACGTCTTTGGCTCGTTGTTCGTTGCGTCCCACTACCAGTACGTGAGCGCCGCGGGCGGCCAAGGCGATGGCCGTAGCCTTGCCGATCCCGCTCGTCGAGCCCGTCACCAGAGCTGTCTTGCCTTTTAGGTCAGTCATGCGATGTGTTGTCCTCTCGCTCCAAAATGGGTGGTGCGACTCACTCTGACAGTTCGGAACTGGGTTGTCAAACTCAGAATCCTGTTAACATTGGTGCATGGTCAACGAGACGAGTGACCGGCCGAGGCTCACCCCCAAGGGAGCACGCACCCGGGCACGAATAGTGGAGGAGGCCGCCGCCCTGATCCATGAGCGCGGGGTGGCGGGCACCACCTTGGAAGACGTCAAGGTGGCGGCGGAAGTCAGCGGCTCTCAGATGTACCACTACTTCCCCGACAAGAACGAACTCGTGCAGGCGGTCATCGACTACCAAGCCGAGACCATCGTCAATCGCCAGCGGCACGCGCTCGGCAGCGCGAACGGAGTCGAAGCCTGGCGGAACATGGTGATCACCGCAGCGAAGCGCACCAAAGCAAAGGGGGGCTGCCAACTTGGCTCGCTCGTTGGTCAACTCGCCGAGAGTGACCCCGAGGCCCGAGCGCTCATCGCGGCAGGGTTCGATCAGTGGGCAGCCGCAATCGGCGATGGACTGAGATCCCTTCATGCCGACGGGAAGCTCCCGTCCGACATCGACCCGGACGACCTCGCCACTACTCTGCTCGCCACGCTCCAAGGGGGACTTCTACTCGCCCAGGTACAGCGGAGTCCCCGTCCGTTCGAGACTGCCGTCAATACCCTCCTCGCCCTTGCCATCGGCAGATGAGCCCAAGCCGGGTTCGTTCACAGCCATCGCCGAGGTCGGCTCACGGCTCTTGGATGATGCACGTGCATCCACACGATGCGCTTGCGGACCCGCTGCCGTTCGTGATGCGGGACACCTCGTCGCTCCCAGTGGGTTGCTCAGGTCTGGCTTTCCGTGAGCTCATTCAGCCGACCCTGACTGCTCGTGCCTCTTGGACGTGGACCGGCCTCGTCAAGATGGACGGAATTCGATGACAGCTCCTCGCGTGGGGGAGACGTTCCACCTCGACCTCGACGGGACGGCAATTGCCGGCCGCTACATCGAAGTAGATCCCCCGCACCGCATGCTGCTTAGATGGGACCGTCAAGGAACCGACACAGCGACGCCGACACCTACATTCATTGAGATCACGCTCACCCCGACGGGTGACGGCACAAATGTGAGGGTGCAATTCTCCGGCCTAAGTGCGGAGGATGCCGCTTTCTATCCGCAACTCTGGGCGCGTCACCTTGACCGGATCGCAGCTGCCTTGGCTGGCGCCGAACCCGCGCACGGCAACTGAGTCGGGAACCGCCTGCTCTGACTCCGATCCCCAAGTCCACCACTGGAGTCGCGACGTGACCGGAGCAGACGGCAGGGCCCTGACAGCAAAAGGTCGCACCACGCGAACCAATCAACCTCGGCGATCACGGCCGCCGTCAGCAGCAGATTCCAAGCCACCAGGAGTGCCACGATTGCGGTCGGCCGAGCCCGAGCGGCCGAAGACCCCCCGCAGGGGCGACGGCACAGGTCTGAAGGACCCATTTGTAGGGTGACCCAGTTCGGCGGGAGGGTGGGCACTTCGGCATCTGGGGATGCTTTGCTTGCCGGAATGAGGCATCCCAGGACCGTGTGCGGCTAGACACAAAGGCCATGGTCTTACCTGGCCCGATCAGTGGCGCCCCCTTTGAGACCGACGCATACGTTCGGCCGTCTCCAAATGAGCAGGTTGAGCGCGGCCACGTCCGGTTGGAACCATCCGACACCCTCACGATCACTATCGTCGGGCGAACTCCAATCGTGCGGACCGCCAGGCCAACGACCGCGTTGTGGCGCATCGTCATGGTCCGCATCGCGCACGACCCCGAGACCCAGTTCTATTTCGAGCGCCGCGTCAAGGAAGGCAAGACCAAGCCCGAGGTCATCCGCATCTTGAAGCGCTACGTCGCACGCGAGGTCTATCGCTACTTGCCTCGCGGCTGAATCCTCGAGCTGTTCGGTCTGGCTTTCCCCAGTACTGTCGCTCCTCGGAGCTGCCTCTCCAGCGACTCGCCGACCCTCAGCTCGGGCCTCCATCCTGAAAACGCGTGACCCGATAGGAGCTTGTCCTCACCTCGAGTGACTGATCAATGTCGTGTCCGCTGTTTTCACTCCCGAGCCCCCAAAGAGGGGTTGACAAGTGATAGGAGCTCGCCGGGCTGGGGTGACACCTTGCGGCACCATGGGGAAAGTCGATTGATCGCTCCAGATCGAGCGGTATCGGCACGCCTTATGGACTTTCGACCCTGCCTGGTAGGAGTTCCCGCGATTATGCATGGGCATTGGAGGGCGACGGGTGACGCTGAAGATCGGCAGCATTGGCAGCTATGTGATCGTCTTCTCGCTGACTGGCCTTCTTCTGTACGCCCTCCAGCTCCTGCCGAACATCATCTGGCTTGCCACGCCGCCAGCGAATGATGTTCTCAAACACAACAGTTCACCACACGCAGCTCTCAACCTGATCGAACAGGTTTTCGGCATTGCGACGGTAGCCCTCCTCATAATCGTCATCAGCAGAGGCGGGACGGAGGGGCGCAACAGCCCCTGGCTGATGCTGTGCGCTGGCATCTTCTTGGCGGGGTACTACGCGGCTTGGGTTCTGTATTACCGAGGCAATGTCTCGTCCTGGCTGCTCGTGATCGGCATCGCCGCCATGCCGCCCCTCTACTACTTCTTCGTGGCGGGCTGGATGAAGGACTATCTTGCGCTCGTCCCGTGTGTCATCTTCGGTATTGCCCACATCACGATCACCTGGTCGAACTACGTGCATTGAGATACTGCTGTTCTCCAAGGGCCCGGCAGACGCGCCTGCCCAGTACGCCGCCGGGTTGGAGACGTTCCTGGGTGGTTGCTCGACGATCGGAACCGGTGAGATCGTTAGTGTCTGGGCACTTCGGTTGACATAGTGAGCGAGGGATCAGAGTGAGACACCGGTATCGTGCTGCGCTCGCGAGCGTAACTTCGACTGCAGTCCTGCTCATGATCGTAAGGCGTAGCTATCTTCGGTGGGGAGCGACCGACCAGGAGATCGGTGCATCGCTGCCCGGCGACGACCTCCTGTCTTCTGCGAACCTCATCGCGACTCGCACGGTGAGCATTCACAACACATCCGAACATGTATGGCCGTGGATTGCTCAGCTTGGCCAGGGAAGAGGCGGGCTATACAGCTACGACGTGCTGGAAAATCTTGTCGGCTGTGACATGCACAGCGCCGATCGAGTTCTTCCGCAATACCAGTTCATCGAGGTAGGCGACGACTTTCGACTTCATCCTCAGGTGAGCCTCAAGGTTGCTCTGTTGGATCTGGGGAACGCACTTGTTGTTCAGGGCGCGGTGCCGACGGGAACGGCAGCTCCGCCATACGACTTCACATGGGCATTCGTTTTGAACGAAGGAGACGGGTCCACCAGATTGGTGATTCGGGAGCGCTACAGGTACTCGCGCTGGTGGGCGCCATTCCTAGTGGAACCCGTCGAAGCAGTCAGCTTTGTGATGACACGGAAGATGATGCGGGAAATCAAGGGCCGTGCCGAGCGAGCCCTATTCCAGGATAAGGCCCTCACTGAGCCTGGGATACCTATCCCAGTACGCCGGCCATGGGCGCCACCCGGCTGCCCTGACGCCATTGAGCCCGACCAGGACCGCCGGCTCATCCCCTCCTGGCTACTTTGTTTTCGAGGAGCGGACATCAGAAACGGAGGTGCTCAATGGATACCGTGCATGCAGAAATAGAGGATGAGTTCGACCTTCTTGATACGGAAGGACACCCACTGAAGAAGGCGTTAGCCGTAGTGCTCGGCCTCGCCGGCCTCGCCGGCCTCGCGTTGCTGATCGCGTACTTCGACTTCCTTCGCCATTGGACAGCAATTGATAGCGGCACGATCTATTCCCCTAATAGTCCGGTCTATTACAACTTCTGGTCTGGCTTCGGCTCTGACCTCGGAGAGGCGACACTCATTGGAGCCGTCGCGTGGGCCTCTATACCGGGCTGCGCAAGGTCAACTGTCATACGAAGGGCTGTTGGAGGATTGGCCATTACCCGCTAGAAGGCACTCCGTATCACCTTTGTCCGCGTCATCACCCAGGAGTTCCCACCAAGGGCACGTCGCAAGGGCAAATCTTGGACCAACATCGCAAATATCTGGAGGCCCAGAAGACAGCGGGTACTTCGACCCAGGCGCCTTCGTAGCATTCCGCCCAGTTCGGCTAAGGGGGGACCTGCCTCATGAGATCGATACGGCGCCAAGGGGACTACCCCCGAACATTGCCCCCGGCTATGTGACCTTTGTGGTTTAACCGCTCCTGAATCATGCCTCGGGAGGAGGGCTCGCCCCTGCTGCAAGGGGGTTTGGTATCGGTTCGCCAATACGACGCAGCGTATTGCGGTCGACGTGGTCGACTAAACCTTCGCGGTCGGGAATGCGGATTGAGGTGTACTCCTCATATGACCACGTCCCGTCGTCGTTGACGGTGACACGGATGCGGAAACTGACCGTACAGAAGGCTCGGTCCAGGAACGGGTTTGAGACTATGCCGTACACCTCCGAGCCGAGTGCGGCGGTGACCTCGAACTCCTTGTCGTCAGGCCCGGCATGGCCCGCCGCGAGGAGTACCTGGCCCCGCGGAATCGCAAGCGTATGGACAACAGTGCGAGCCGCAGGCTCCCAGAGCCAGTAGCCGACCTGGTCATGGAACGTCTCGGTCTCACCGGGCTTGACGATGTGCGTGTGATAACGCAGGCCGTAGAACAACTGTGGGCCGTTTGTCTGGCGGTCGATAGGTTGCAGTTCGTAGCGCTCGACGAAAGTGTTGTGCTCATCGCCCCCGAGGACGACACCACTGATGTCTGACCCCGGACCTATGGGGTGAACATCGGCACCTACGGCACTGGTCCAGACACCACGAGGGAACGGAGCGGGCCGAGGTTGGCGAGCGTGTTGTCCTCGCCGTCTGCCTCCGTGTAGATGTCTGGTCCATAGTCGTAGACCGTTTCTTCCTCGCTCATCTCCGAAAGATAACCGCATCGACGTTCTCGCGGGACCGGCTGAGCGTGGCCTGCCCCCGTACATTGCCGGAAGGGGTGCCACACACCGGGTCTGTGACACAGATCAGGCCCTTGATGTCCAGCCCGTGCCGGTCGCTGTCGGTACATCTGACCCGGGGCCTTGCCCATCAGCATGTGAAATCGCGATGGACACTGCTCAACGCCCCTTGCACATCACTGCATTCTTCGTGAAGATATTTTCGACGCAGTTGTAGTTGTACGCCCGATTACTGGGTGTTGGTGAGAACCGGGTTGGGGGTCGCAGGCTCGAAGAAAGGGCAGAGAGTGATGCGAACCTTCCGTCGGCAGCCCCCCGTCGACCACCTGAAGTCGGTCGACCTATTCAGGAAATGCACCAAGGCACAGCTCCGGGGGGGGTGGCTCGCCTGGCGGAGCACGTCAAGATTGACCAGGGCGAGATCCTGGTCAGAGACGGGCAGAGCGGCCGGAACTCTTCCTTATCCTCGCTGGCACCGTCGAAGTCACTCAGACCGGCCGGCGGGTCAACACGCTCGGCCCCTGCGGCTTCTTTGGGGAGCTGGGCGGCTGCGCGTCGCGGGATCCGCAACGCCACGGTCTCGGCCCTCTCGGATCTGGAATTGCTGATCATCGGGCCACGTGGGTTCAACGCGATGGCCCAAATCCCCGGATTCCGAGATGCGC
>CAVSSK010000024.1:0-9426 GCA_963730395.1 uncultured Acidimicrobiaceae bacterium
GTGATATCGACCGGAATACCTCGACCTACGGCCCTAGCCCATAAGTGCCGCACGGTGGCACCCCGACCCGGCAGGGTCGTACGGGGACAGCTCCTCGTGCGGAGAGCTGTCCTATTACCCCGAAATGCCGGGGTGTAGCAGACAGCCACAAGCAAGCCTTCGGGGCTCAACAGCCGAGCGGTGATCTGGCCCCACGGCTCCGTGCGGACACCGTGAATCAGGCGACAGCCCTTGGCGGTGAGCTCAGCTGCCGCAGCCGAGACGTCAGCAACCTCGAACTCAATGCTGGCCTGAGGTACAGGGATCTCGGCAGGCCATTGGGTGGTTCCGAAGCAGGCATTCGCCGCCTCAGAAAGGGGCCAGAGTCCAAAGTGCTTTGTCCCTTCAAGCTTGTGGGTGAACACGTAGTTGCCGTCGTGGCCCTCGAAGCCCAGACCCAAGGCATCCGCGTAGAAGGACCGAGAGGCGTCCAGGGTCTCGCACGATTGGGGCAATGCTCGTTACAAACTGGACGTCCATGAGCCTGCACCTCCGAGGATTCTCACCGTCTGCTCTTCCCTCTTATCCATACCCCGCGATGCACCATTCCCTCCGGCCGGGTAGAGGCTCTCTCTCAGATGAGAGCACCCCTCGCTAGCTGGGCTGAAATGCCCCACCGTCCCGATTGGCGAAGTGGGACTCACCCTCTGGGCCCTCGCGGTGTCACGTTGCGAGCGGGTCTCATCGCCGCAGCGGCCAGCTTCGGGGTTCGGCAATGGGTCCGGTTGAGAATCGACCACATGGTCATCCACCACTGCGTCCTGATTGGAAATACAACCAAAGGAATCGCGTCGCCACGCCGATCACGCAAACAAGCGCCGGAGTTATCCGCTGGTCCGGAGCGATGAGCACCTCGACGCGGCGCATGGACCGTCGCCGGAGATTTCGCTTGCGGAAGTGCACCACTGGCTGCCCCGTTTCATCGACTGCGGTCAACAAGGCGAATCTCCGCTTGCCCAGTACGGGAAACGTTTAGCGATGCAAGCGAGTCTGCACCACGCCACTAGTCTTTGCATTGAAGTTCACGCCTTCAATCTGGAGCATTTGCCTCCCGAGACGACGTCAACCAGCTCCCGAGGAACGAGCACCAGACTCGTCGTCCGATTCCCCTTGCTACGCATCTCATGGGTCCGGCCCGCTACGGTTAGCCGGACCCATGAGTTAGTAATGCACAGCACCGTGCCGTCCTGCTTGACCCTTGGGATCAAGTCCCTCGGCACCGCCGTAGAGCGCCCCAGTGAGGGGGAGAACGAGGGTGAACAAGCGCTGGCGTGTCCTTATTGCGTTCTTCATTGGCCTCTCCATTCGATTCAGGTGCTGAAGGCTGAAAGTCGTTCGATGTATCCGGTCATCAGTACGCCGGGTCGGATCAACGCCAGGCCCATCGCTTTAAGCCCCATGTGGCTTCAGTTGAAGAAGGACGTCACCAGGCGCTGGACAAGACGGCTGAAGCTGCGCTCGACGTCAGGCGTCGCGGTGGGACGTCCGGATCGACGCCGCCGCCAGGACGATGGCGGCGTAGATTCCGAGAATCGCAATGGCAGCCGCAGGCCTCGGGAGCCCGGCCAAATGGTTGACCGTGACGGCGGCCTGGAGCGCGGTCCCGGGGAGGTACGGACGGAGGCCGGCCGGAAGGAACTGGCCGAGCGTGACGCCTCCCACGATGACCAGCACCAGTGCCGTGGTCGCTGCCGCTGTGTGTCGGATGAGCCCGCCGAGACCGACCCCGATGATGGCGACAAGGCTCACGGCACACGCACCGAGGACCAACGCTTGCAGAACGCCGGGATGCACCAGGGACACCTGGAGATGCCTGGCGGCGAAGACCCGCTGGCCAAGTTCGAAGCTGATGACCTCCGCCAGCAGCGCCAGCGGGAACACGAACACCGCCGTGACCGCAGCTTTGGCAGACAGCACCCGGCGTCGGGTGGGCGTGGCGGTGAAGGTAGACCGGATCATCCCCGTCGAGTACTCCGATGTCACCGACCGTACGCCGAGCGCTGCGAGCAGCACGGCGCCGACGAAGACGACACCGAACAATGAACAGGCCGTTGGGTCGAAGAGATGACGCTCTGGAGCAGTCATGGTGGCCCACTGGTCGGCCTGCGTGATACAGAGGATGGCGCCCAAAACCACAGATATAGCAACGCCCATCATGGCTGTCCGCCACGTGGAGGGCAACGTGCGAAGTTTGGTCCACTCCGCCTTGAGTGCCCTCTTGCTCGCCGACGTCCGCACCGGCGAAGCCGAAGGATGGTCGTGAATCGGATTAATGGTGTAGGTCGTCGTAGTCATGTCAGATTCCTTTGGTCGAGCCGACCAGCTGGCCGGCGGTGAATTCGGTTTCATCTTTGGTCAAGTCGAAATAGGCCTCCTCGAGCGACGACCCGAGAGGCGCCAGCTCGACAAGGGTGATGTCGTTGGCGGATGCGACTCCTCCGATGGCGGCGGAGTCCATGCCGCTCACGACCAGCGCGCCGTCAGGTCCGCACTCCACCAGGGCGCCTTTCCGGGCGACGGCCTGGGCCAGATCGGCCTGCTGGAGGGCCCGGACCCGCACGCTCGAGACCGTGTGCCGGTTGATGAACTCATCGGTGGCGGCGTCGGCGATGATGCGGCCCCTACCGATCACCAACAGGTGATCGGCGGTCTGGGCCATCTCGCTCATGAGGTGGCTCGAGAGGAACACCGTGCGGCCTTCCGATGCCAGCGACTTCATCAGGTTGCGGATCCATAGGATCCCCTCGGGGTCGAGGCCGTTGATCGGCTCGTCGAACATCACCGTCTTGGGATCGCCGAGTAGGGCGGCGGCGATGCCCAGCCGCTGGTTCATACCGAGCGAGAAGGTCCCGACCCGTCTTCCCGCCACGTCGCTCAGGCCGACAATGTCGAGCACTTCGCTCACCCGGCGGCGAGCGACGCCGTTGCTGTCGGCCAGCCATGTGAGGTGGTTGACGGCGCTGCGACCGCCGACGATGGCTTTCGCGTCGAGGAGCGCCCCGACCGACCGGAGAGGATCGTCCAGCTGGTGGTAAGGCTTGCCGTCCACACGAACTTCGCCCGAAGTCGGAGCATCCAGGCCCAGGATCATGCGCATGGTGGTCGACTTGCCGGCCCCGTTGGGGCCGAGGAAGCCGGTCACCTGTCCGGGCTTCACGGTGAAGGAGACCTGATTGACCGCAACCGTCTTGCCGTAGCGCTTGGTCAGGTGTTTTGCCTCGATCATTGTGCGTCCTTTCCTCGATCTTCTTGGTCCTGGAGTCAGCCTGCGCTCTGGGCCTGAGGTGGGACTGTCGTGGCGCTGAGATGGCCTTGACCACCTCGAAGAGCTCCCGTTCGCCAGCAGTCGTACGGTGGGGCCGTGGAGGTGAAGCTCTTCGGAGAGTTCGAGGTAGCGAGAACAGGTGTGCCGATTCCGGTTCGCGGCGGCAAGCAGCGGGCGCTGCTGGCCCTCCTGGCGCTGAACCGAGGAGCTCCTGTCAGCGCCGACCAGCTGATCGACCAGCTCTGGGATGACGGCCAGGCCGCCAAACCAGCCAACGCGCTGCAGGCCCAGATCGGCCAGCTGCGCCGAACTCTCGGAGCGTCGTCCATCATCACCTCTGAGGCCGGCTATGCCCTGGCCGTCGGCTCCGAGGAGATCGACGTCGTCCGCTTCGAGCAGCTGGTGGCGAGAGGTCGCAAGCTGATCGTGGAGGGTGACCTCGAACAAGGGTCCGCCGTGCTCGGCGAGGCGCTCGACCTTCGACGTGGGGAGCCGCTCGCCGAATTCGCCTACGCCGAATTCGCACGTTCAGAGCGCGCGCACCTCGAAGAACTGACGGTGGTGGCCATCGAGGCTCGGGCCGAGGCGGACCTGGCACAGGGCCACCATGGGGAGTTGGTCGACGAGCTCGAGGCGTTGTGTCACCAACACCCGCTTCGTGAGCGCGTGTGGGAGCTGCGCATGCTCGCCCTCTACGGAGCTGGACGCCAAGCCGAAGCGTTGCGGGCCTTCACCGAGATTCGCGACCACCTGGTTGAGGAGCTCGGGATCGAGCCCGGCCCGGCACTGCGCGATCTCGAGGCCCGCATCCTTGTTCAGGACCCTTCACTTCGCGTTCTTGAGCGGCAGACTCCTCGCGCCGCAGCGGCACCCACACTCGAGGGCAACCTCCTCGAAGGGCTAAGCAGCTTTGTCGGCCGCGACCTCGAGCTAGAGCATCTGAGCGAGGCCGTCCGCTCATGCCGGTTGGTGACACTGATCGGCCCCGGAGGGGTGGGCAAGACCCGACTGGCGACTGAGATGGCTGCCCGTCTTCGAGATCACCACCCCGGCGGTGCCTGGTTTATCGACCTCGCCGGTGTGACCGATCCCGACGGGGTCGCCCCAGTCGTTGCCGCGACGCTGGGGGCGGTGGGGTCGACCGTCCCCGGCAGCCATCCGCCTGAAACGACGACGGAGCACATCGTGCGCCACCTCGCCGGTCGATCCCTGGTCGTAGTCCTCGACAACTGCGAGCACGTGATCGACCAGGCGGCGATTCTGGTCCACGCCCTGGTGCTGGCGGTGCCTGGCCTGCGGATGATCGCAACGAGCCGTGAGCCGCTCAGCGTTCCCGGTGAACGTGTCATTCCCATCCACGGGTTGGCGCCCTCAGTCGCCGTCGAACTCTTCGTCGAGCGCGCGTGTGCTGTCCTCCCCGGCTTTGAGAGTGGCGGGACAACCGGCGATGTCATCGAAGGTATCTGTCGCCAGCTCGACGGTCTGCCTCTAGCCATCGAGCTCGCCGCCGCACGTCTCCGGGTGCTGCCCCTGTCGACGTTGGTCCAACGGCTCGACGACCGATTCGCGGTTCTGACCCGAGGCGCCCGCACTGCCCTACCCCGCCAGCAGACGCTCCGTGCCGTCGTGGACTGGAGCTACGACCTCCTCTTCGATGAGGAGCAGCACCTCTTCGATCGCCTGTCAGTCTTCGTCGGCGGCTGCGAGCTCGACGCGGTTGAGGCCGTCTGCGCCGACGACGAGGTGCCGAGGGAAGACGCCCTCGACGTGATGAGCCGGCTGGTGGACAAGTCGCTCGTCACGGCGCCCACCGCCGGTGGGACCCGGTTCACCCAGCTGCAAACGTTGTGGCAGTACGGCAGGGGTCGACTCGACGAGTCGGGCGAGGCGGACACCGTCCGCGCCAGGCATGCTGCCTACTACCGCCAGATGGCCTCAAATGCCAACGAAGGTCTCCGAGGCGCCTCGGCGCCGGAGTGGCGCGCCTGCCTGACCCCGGAGTTGGCAAACCTGAAGGCCGCACTCGATTGGCACCTGGCGACCGGAAACGCTGATGCGGCACTCTCCATGGCCTCTGGGATGGCCTGGCTGTGGTTCATCAATAGCGACTTTTCCGAGGGAGCGCGTTGGCTCGCTAGTGCGCTCGGTGCCGAAGGAAAGCGCCACCCCGAGGTACAGGCGGCCGCCCAGGTCTGGCACGGCTACTGCGTCGGCATGTCCTCTGACCCATCGGCGGGGGTCGCCGAATGCGAAGAGGCGATCGTCGTCTTGAGGTCGGCGGGCGACCGTGTTGGCTTGGCAGAGGCGCTCCTGCTGCAGGCGTCGGTACTCGTGCGTGCCTACAAGTTCGACCGGTCTCTCGAAGCCCTGGGCGAAGCGCAAACGCTGCTGGAGCCCGATGAGGACGTCTGGCTCCTGGGGGCGCACGACATGCTCATCACCTGGAACATGGCGTCGTTCGGACGTCTCGAAGAGGCCGAGACGGCCGCCCGTTCGAGCATTGAGCGCTTCGACGCAGTGGGAGAGGAGGTGCTTGTCGTCAACTCACTGAATGCTCTCGCCGGAGTCGCTGCGGCAAAGGGAGACCTCGAGGGTGCCGCAGTCGCCTACGAGGCGCTTCTGGGTCGGTGCCGGACCTCCCAGCAGCACCCCTACCTGAACCTAGCTCTCGTCGCCCTGGCGTCGCTGCGCGCCAGACAAGGTGACGACAACGCAGCCGATGATCTCTATCAAGAGGCGATTGGATGTTGCTTCAATCCGTGGCTGTCAGCGGACGCCATCGTCGGCCAAGCTGCCGCCGTCCGTCGCCTGGGTGATCTTGGCCGAGCGAGAACGTTGCTCGACGCCGCAGCGGAACTGTACCGAGACGCGGGCTTTCCCGCGGGCCGGCCCAGGGTGCTGGCGGGACTGGCATGGTGGGCCCTCGGTGCAGGTCAACCCGATGCCGCTATCATCTACGCAGCGGACGCGGTGAACGTCGCTGGGACAACGGGGGATTCAGAAAGCCAGGTGCTGGCCGATTCCGCCCTAGCTGCAGCCAAGTCGATCGCCGAGCCCACACAGCACCACACAGACGACTTCATCGCGCTCGTGCAACGACGAACCCTGGGTCCGTCGCATCGCGCCCTCACTGATGAGCCAGATCTGATCGCGCTCGCAGCTCGCCTCGTACCGGTCGTCAGCTAACGACGCGCCTCCACGGGGGCTGGGAGTCTCCCCGGAACCGGAAGATCGGACCAACGTCAAATGGCCCCCCAAGCCTTGGCGTTGGCTTGCCTCAGCATCACCTCAGGGCGGCCTCAGGCCAGAGGCCCAACCTAGGAGTCATGCACGCAAATCCGGATCAGCCCTCGGGCCGGCGACGCCAACCGGGCAACGTGGGGCCAACGGTCGAGGACCACGGTCGGGTTGTCACGGCAAACCCAGAGGCCGCCGCCTTCTATCGCGAAGCGCAGCAGGCCGTCGACTCGTCCTACGCGGTGACCGCGCTACGCCTTGCGGTTGAGGCTGATCCGGGCTTCGGCCTCGCCGTCGCCGATCTCGACGCCATGACCGCAGCACCCCCGAGCCCTATCGTCTCGACGCCAAATGATCTGGGAACGCCATCATGTCGAGGTAGTTCGCGCCGCTGCCGCCGGCAAAGTCGATCGAGCCTCCGATCTACTTCGTGAACTCCTCGCCAGTGTTGGCTGCGATCCGCTTGCTCTGCGCATCGTTAGCGATCTTCGCAATCGCATGGGGCGAGGCAGGGGCTTCAAGACCTCGCCGATCAGCTTCCCGGGTGCCATCAGGAGTCGCGGAGCTGACCTCGTCCCCTCGCTCGCAGTCACCGAGCCGCGCTCTCCCGCCTCAAAAGGATGACGCTGCTCACCAGGACGAAGAGTAGGAGCAGCACGAATCCGATCAGGTCGAGAACCAGGCCAAACGATGCGATCACACCGCCGAGGCCGAAGGCCTGCAGAAAGAGCAGGGGCGCGGCGAGGATCGAGACCCACCCAAGCCACCGCGGCAAAACTCCACTCCTGAACACGAGCACCCCAGCAGCCAACGCGAAGAGACTGCCGAAGACGTCCGCGACGCTGTCCACGGCGTAGGTCAACAGGTACAGCGTGTAGGAGACACTGTGGTCGTGTTGCGCACCGAACGTCGCGAGCTTCCCATCGAGCACTCCGTAGATCCCGATGTCGCTGACCGCGTGAAGGGCGACAAACACCACGCCACCGACCAGCAGCAAGGAGCCGAGGGCACGCGAGCCCTCGGCATCCGTGTGCAGAAGACGGTCGAACAGCTTCCACAGGTAGATCGGAAACATGGCGGCGTAGACGACACAGAAGCCCTCGACCACCACGAGTCGGTTCCTGTGATCGGCGAGCGTGTTCGCGATCTTCGCGGCCGAGTCGTTCTGGTTGATGCCGACCCCGAGCCCAATCGCGGACTCCGCCACGACGGCAAGAACGAAGAGGATCCCTGCCAGCCAGGCATACCGCTCCCAGCCAGGTGCGGCCCGCGTGGTCCCTGCATCAACGATGCTGGTAGCCATGACGTCGTCCTTCCTTGGCGGCGTCTTGCCAAGGCGTCGTCAATGACGTGGACCCTGTCGTCGAGCCCTCCCGGTGACCGTACACCCTCCATTTACTTCATGCGGGGACGACATTGCCACCGGACACGGTCATCAAAAGGGGCCAGTGCCCCATAACGTGCGTGTGCACCTGGGTTTCTGAGTGACGCCGGCAGCGGGGCGCTCACGCAGAGCATCCCAGGCCGGTCATGTGGACCGGCCAATGCCTTGGATCATCATCCTCGTACCGCTCGATGTCCCTGCGGGTACGGAAAGTCCGGGACTCGAGAGCTCAACGGCGACCTCGACAAACCCTCGGGTGGACGACACCATCTCAAGGTCTTCAGCGAGGCCGTCTGCAGACATGTCGGTTTTGCAGACATCGGTTGAGACGCCTGTCTACTTTTTCAAGCCGCTGCCGCCTCGCCAGGCGGTCGGGGCCTTCGGCCTCTCCCGGAAGAACGGCCCCCACGGGGGTTGGTGTCAATGGCCTCCTGCAACCGTCGCCGGGCAGACTGCTCGTCATGGTCGAGTTCGGGGACCCCGCACTTTCCCGGCCAATGGGTCTATGGCAAGCAATGCGCCACGACCCTTTGCACGCAGCCGACATCGCCGTCCTCTATGCACTCCCCCAGCTCACACCCCACGTGAGGATGTGGTGGTCCAAGACGAGTCACACGCGGTCCTCGGACTCCCCCGATCGGATCGCCAAGCGTGTGCTTCGCCACTCGACGAGCGTGGCACGTCGAGGTGGCTTGATCACGGGATCCTCCTTCTACGTCGGCATGCTTCCTGCCATGGCCATGATCTACTGCGAGCAGCTCATCGTCGTGTTGCGCATCGCCGCCGCATATGGCCGAGATCCGAGCGATCCGGCACGGGCGGCCGAAGTGCTCGTCGTTCAAGGTCGATACTCGACGGTCCAAGATGCAGCTGACGCCCTTCAAAAGGCTGGTGCGGTCGACGAGAGTCGTCGTTCGGCTGCAGAGGTACGCACATTTTTCGATGTGGTGCGGCAGTTCCCGTCGATGATCGGGCTGCGGCTTCGTCAGTACACGCGGTCCCCGATCGACTTGGTGATTGCGGGTGCAGAGGTCGCCTCGTACCTCGTTCCCGTTGTGAGCATGCCAGTCTGGACTTACGCCAGCGCAAGGGCGACCAGGCGGCTCGGTCATGCCGCCATCAACTTCTACAGCCAACCAGTCGCTGAGCAAACGCTGAAGAGCTCAATCGTGTTGCCGCCCCGCCCCAAGCCGAAGACACGCACACTCCTCATCGCGAGCGTGGTGCCACTGGGGCTGACCCTAGGTGTCTTGTTCTGGTTCCTCCCGCTCGGCCTCAATCATCATGGCCTTCGCTGGGTCGGTCTCGTCATAAGTGAGCTAGCCCTTGCGCTGACATTTGCTCGTCTGATCCGACTCACGCGTCTACCAGGAGGCGTGGGGGCATGACCTTGTTCCCGACGAGCGGGGGAAGATCGAACGGGTCCAGTGACCCAGATACCCGGTGGGCTGAACATGCTCAACCCCTGACCCAGGCGTTACGCGGAACTCAAGGAGAGACG
>CAVSSK010000025.1:0-92659 GCA_963730395.1 uncultured Acidimicrobiaceae bacterium
GTTGCCGCCGAGGCCGTGGTCACGATCGCCCCGACGGGCAACAGCACTACCGCCACTCCCACAGTCGCCGCGGCCACCTTCGCGAATCTGAACATCGTCCTCCCGTCATTCACTTCGTCGTCGGCGTCGCCGACACGGTCCTACCGACCCCGTTGCAAGCCCCAGGCGAATCCAGCGTCTTCAAGCGCTTGTCTGGATCGGTTTCAGATAACCGTACCCCGTATCTGGAACGGTTGCAAATACACTCCGGGAAGATCGGGATCCATGGCTTGTCCCTTATATAAGGAACCGCTAATGTATGAAGTGTGGTTGATACCAAGACGACTGACCGCATGGTCGGAGCGGTGGACCTGCTCAAGGCCCTGGCGTCTGCCATCCGTTTGGCCACCGTCGTCGAGCTAGGCGAGGGGCCGCGCTGCGTCCACGAGCTGCAAACCTCGCTCGAGGCCGCCGGGCGGCAAGTGAGCCAGCCACTGTTATCCCAGCACCTCAAGGTGCTACGCGAGGCCGGCCTGGTCACCACCACCCGGCGCGGTACCGAGATCACCTACCAACTGGCCGATGCCCACGTCGGTCACATCGTCAACGACGCCATTCGACACTCACAGGAGGAACATCAGTGACCACCACCCACGCCGAGCACCCTGACCACACCCATTTGCATGGTCAGGGCTGCGGACATGTCGCCGTTCCCCACGGCGACCACGTCGACTACGTCCACGACGGGCACCTGCACGCCGCCCACGACGGGCACTTCGATGAGTGCACCACCGCGGACCACACCGAGCACGCCGGTCACGACCACACCCACGGCGAGGGCTGCGGACATGTCGCAGTCCCTCACGGTGACCACGTCGACTACGTCCACGACGGGCACCGCCACGCCTCCCACGAAGGCCACTGGGACGACCACTGAGCCGTCGGAACGGACCGGTACTGACTCGTGGTGATTGCCGCCGACGGTGACGCTCTGCCGGGTAGGGCACCCCAAGAGCGCTCAACCCGGCAGAAACGCGCCCTTGCCGCCGTCTTGGAAGCATCCGATGGATTCCGCTCGGCTCAAGAACTTCACGCCGAGCTCCAAGCCCAAGGCGAGAACATCGCCCTCACCACCGTCTACAACCAAGTCCGAGCGCTCGCCGATGCGGGTGAGCTCGACGCCTTACGAAGCGACGACGGAGAAACCCGTTACCGCCGCTGCGCGAGCGCCGACCACCACCACCATCTTGTCTGCCGCGTCTGCGGCACCGCCATCGAGGTCGAAGGACCACAAGTGGAACGCTGGGCCACTAGGACCGGCGAGGAGCACGGCTTTCTCGACGTCACCCACACCGTGGAGATCACCGGCACCTGTCCAGACTGCGCACCCGCAGTTCAGCGACGCGGCCGTTCCCCCCGACCCTGAGTTCGTTCCAACTCAACGAAGTCACGGTGGCCTCGTTCGGGTCACCCAGGTCCTCGACACGCTGATGAAGAGGCCACCGCGCGGCCCCGATGCAGGGAATCATGTAACCGACAAGGCCACGGAGTTACTGCCGTACGGGGCGTAGGGGCGCCCGCATTTCTTGAGCCGCCATCAGCCCGTCGAGCACCTCTCTGATTACAGACGAAGACTCGCAAGACCACCGGTGCTCTACGGCGTCAAGTCGCCGGATCGGCTCGCAACAACTTCTGGCGGCCTCGTGATCGTTGAAGTTCGCCCTGCGGGCGACCCCGCCAGAACTTCTTGCTCGGCCCAAGGGCTGCCCTCTCCGGAACTTGACCCCGCTTCGCTGCCGGCGGAGATCGCCGGTCATGCGAACGACGCAGTGGAGTCGTTCGCAAGGAACGAAGGTAAGAGCACGAGGAGAGAATCATGAGCAACACGACAACCATCGTCCCCGGGAACCTGACTCGGGAGCCCGAATCCGCTACACCCGCGAACGTCAGGCACGACCCAACTGGGGGTCGCCGTCAGCCGGCGCTGGCAGAACCGGACCAGCCAGGAGTGGCAGGAGGCGACGTCGTTCTTCGACGTGATCTGCTGGCGTGACCTGGCAGAGAACGTAGCCCTCAGCCTTTCCAAGGGCATGCCCGTGGTGGTCACCGGCCGCCTCGAGCAGCGCAACTGGGAGAGCGACGAGGGCGAGCATCGATCCAAGGTCGAGATCGTGGCCGACGAGATCGGCCCGAGTCTGCGCTTCGCCACTGCTGACGTGCGGCGGGTCCAGCTTCAGGAGGCCGAGCCAACTTCCTAGCCCGGAGCGGACTTCCTGCTCACGCAAATCCCCCAAAGCAACAGCCCCGGCCCTGCCGGGGTTGTTGCGCGTCCGGGTTCAGGCCGTGCCGGCAGAGCCAGCGCGCTCGGGCGACTGTTGGAGTATCGGGCGCGTCGAACTGTGCCACCGAAGGCCCCGAATCCGTCGCCCCCAATCCCACTCCATCGGACTACTTCAGCGGCCCGAACTCTGACAATCCGTAGCACAGCATTTCCCTCCACCTACACGCGCGCTCTTCTGTCCCAGTGCGCCTCGTCGCTCCCAGTCCAGACCGCTACGTTCTCGGCCGCCCATCAGCCACATCAGATTGCTTCACACGTCTGGCACCCGTGGCTCGCTCAAGGGGCTGATCGTGGTCGCCGGTCCCACCGTAGCTGCGGGACGAGGGTCGTCCCAACGACGGGAGTGCGACGTGATTTCGTTGCGCCGGATGAGCTTGGGCGCTGGGTATCGGTACCTGATGGAGTCCGTGGCGGCGGGCGATGGAGTCCGTCGCCAGTCAACAAGTCTGACCACCTACTACACCCAGTCGGGTACACCACCGGGCGTGTTCCTGGGCGCCGGCCTGGCCGCCCTCGACGACGGTCGAGGGGTCGTAAAGGGATCGGCAGTCGGCGAAGAGCACCTGTTCAACCTCCTCGGAATGTGCGCCGACCCGGTGACTGGGAAAGCCTTGGGCCGCCCGCCCAACCGCTCCCAGCTCTCCTTGGCCACGCGGATGGCAGAGCGAGGGCAGGCCATCGCACCAACCGCCAGTGAGGCGGAGCGAGCCGGACAGAAACCCTGGAGCGAGGCCGGGGAACGAGCTCGAGGGGGAAAGTTCCGCGCCCCCGTGGCCGGGTTCGACCTCACCTTCTCGCCCTCCAAGTCGGTGTCCACAGCTTGGGCCCTGGCCGAAAGGGAGACCAAGGCGCTCATCTACGACTGCCACCGCCGGGCCATCGACGTCGTGCTGACCTACGCCGAGCGCGAGGTGTTCCGCTCGCGCTCGGGCAAGGGTGGCGTAGTCCAAGAGGACGTCGAAGGTGTGGTGGCCACCGCGTTCAGCCACTGGGACTCGAGGGCCGGAGACCCCCAGCTTCACGACCATGTCGTGGTGGCCAACCGGGCGCGCTCCGTCTCTGACGGCACCTGGCGGACCCTCGACTCGCGGGGCCTGTTCAAGTCTGTGGTGATGCTCTCCGAGCTGCACCAGGGCGTGCTCAGCGACCTGTTGACCGAAGCTCTCGGGTGGGGCTGGGACGGTCGGACACGCCGGCACTCGGAACAACTGCGGTGGGAGGTGACCGGCGTATCAGAGGCGCTGATGACCGAATTTTCCCAGCGGGCCGCCGTAATCGAGGACCGCAAGACCGCGTTGGTGGACGCCTTCGTCGCCGCCCTTGGGCGCCAGCCGACCAGTGTGGAGTTGCTGAAGCTGCGCCAACGAGCGACCTTGGAAACCCGACCCCTCAAGGAGCATCACAGCCTGCGAGAGTTGACCAGAGGGTGGCGAGGACGAGCGGAGAGTTACATCGGAGACGACCAATCCTCATGGGTGGCCAGCCTGGCCGATCGCAACGATCTGCCCCTCTTGCACGCCGAGGACCTGGCCGATGAGATCCTGGCCGACGCCGCCGGCGTGGCGGTGCAGAGCGTGGCCGAGCGCCGGGCCACCTTCTCCCGGGCCAACGTCCTGGCCGAGGTGCACCGCCAGTTCCACGGTGTCCGCTTCGCCTCGCCAGACGAGCGGATCGCGCTGGCCGAGCGCACCGTGGACCTGGCGCTGGCCCAGTCCCTGCTGGTCTCGGCACCCAAGCTGCACCACACGCCCGAGCGTCTGCGCCGCGCCGACGGATCGAGCCGGTTCCGGGCCAAGGGCCACGAGGTATACACCACCGCGACGCTGTTGGAGGCCGAGGCCCGGCTGCTCGAGGCCGGGCGCCAGGTGGGCGGGCCCGACGTTTCCATGGGCGTCGTGGCGTCGGTGACCGGGGCCAACCTCCGCGGACGGCACCATCCACTCAGCATCGATCAGGCGCTGGCCGTGGAGCGAATCGCCACCTCGGGCCGCTCCCTCGACGTGCTGGTCGGTCCGGCCGGAACGGGCAAGTCCACCACGATGGCCGGGCTCCGGGCGGTGTGGGAAGCCGAGTACGGAGCGGGCTCGGTGCTGGGCCTGGCCCCCTCTGCCGCCGCGGCCGAGGTGCTCTCAGAGGAGCTCGGTATCGACACGGAGAACACGGCCAAGTGGCTCTACGAGCACCGCCGAGAAGCCGAACGGCTGCACACGCTGGCGGAGTTGCGAGGTGAACTGGCGTCTCCTCACCCCACGTCCGGGCAACCCTCGGCCACACGAGCCAAGGTGGCCCGGGCCGAAGCTGAACTGGCCCGCTGGTGGCTCCGCGCCGGTCAGCTGGTGATCGTCGACGAGGCCAGCCTGGCCGGAACGTTCGCACTCGATGAACTCGTGAGCGCGGCCGGAGCCGCCGGGAGCAAAGTGGTCCTGGTCGGTGATGACCGTCAGATCAGCGCGGTGGAGTCCGGCGGGATGTTCGCCGCCCTGGTACGTGACCGCGACGGCCTGGCCCCAGCATTGAGCGACGTGCGCCGGTTCTCCCACGAATGGGAGAAGGCGGCCAGCGTCGAGCTGCGGCAGGGATCTCCCGACGCCATCGACGCCTACACAGCGCACGGGCAGATCGACGAGGGGAACCGTGAGGAGATGCTCGACGCCCTCTACCGGGGATGGAAGGAGGACACCAGGGCCGGCCGGACGAGCCTGATGATCGCCGGAGACCTGGGCAGTGTGAGCGAGCTCAACGGCCGGGCCCGGGCCGAGCGGATCGCCGCCGGAGAGGTGGAAGAGCGCGGGTTGGACGTGGCCGGTGCAGGCACGGCCGGGGTGGGCGACAAGATCGTCACCCGTCAGAACGACCGGCGCCTCGCCTCGGGCCGAAGCTGGGTCCGCAACGGCGATCAGTGGACCGTTGCTTCCACCCATGACGATGGTTCCATGACGGTCCAGCGGGTCAAGGGCACAGGGAAAGTCGTCCTCCCAGCCGGCTACGTGCGGGAACACGTCGAGCTCGCCTACGCCTCGACGGCGCACCGGGCCCAGGGCCGCAGTGTCGACACGGCGCACGCCATGGTCTCTTCGACCACCACCCGCGAGGTCCTCTACGTCTCGGTCACAAGGGGAACGGAGCACAACCGGCTCTACGTGGACACCCACTACGATCCCGACCCGCAGACCTCCCACGGCGACGTGGGCGAGCCGGTGACGGCTCGAGAGCTGCTGGCCGGGGTGCTGCGCAACGAGGGTGCCGACGTGGCGGCGCACGAGATGATCCGCCGCGCACAGGACGAGACAGAAGGCATGGAGCGCCTGTCGGCCGAGTACCTGACGCTGGCCACACTGGCCCAAGCAGAGCGCTGGGACGCCTTGCTCGTCCGCTCCGGGCTGACCGATGCCGAGCTGGAAGCCGCTCGGGCCAGCGAGGCGCACGGCCCGCTGCTGGCATCGCTGCGCGAGGCCGAAGCCCGTGGTCTCGACGTCGAGGCAGCCTTCTCCCAACTGGTGGCCCGGCGCTCCCTGGCCGACGCCGCCGACGTGGCCGCGGTGCTCCACGGCCGGGTGGACCGCTGGGCCCAGGCGGCCGGTGGCCGACGGCGGAGAGCAGACAATCTCATCGCCGGGCTGATTCCCAGGGCAAGAGGCGTCAGCGACCCCGAGATGGCCCAGGCGTTGGCTGAGCGGGATGCGGCCATACAAGAGCGTGCCCTCACCTTGGCCGCCCAAGCGATCGAGGCCGGAGCCGGCTGGGTGCAACGCCTCGGGAGCCTGCCGTCCGATCCTTCCCGACGAGCCCGCTGGGTTCGTGAAGTCTCGACGGTCGCGGCCTATCGGGACCGCTGGCACATCACCGAGCAGCGCAGCATCGGGGCCAAGAGCGATGTCGGGAGCACTGAGCAGATGGGCCAGCGCCAGCGGGCACTGGCCGCGGCAGAGCGCGCCGTGGCCATCAGCCACGACGCTCATGGCGAACAAGCAGGCCCTGCCTGGGAGCCGCAGATCGAGGTGGTGACGGGAGTCGAGCTCTGAGTCGGCGTCCCTATGCCGCGCCACGAAGGCTCTGCTCGAGTCGTCGGACGCCCCGGTCTTCTCGCCCGGGAGCCACTCCCTGGTAGATGTCGAGGAACACCGAGAGGGTCCGGTGACCTGACCAGCGCTGGCAGACGACGGCATCGACTCCCTCCCGTAGCCACCAGGAGCAGGCGGCATGGCGCAGGTCGTGGCGCCGGAGGCGCGAGAGTTTGGATTGGCGGGGGTCGTCGGGTGCGAGGTCGGCCCTGCGGGGGAACAACTTGGCGCACGCCGGCTCCCACACGCTGACGGCGAACCTGTTGCCGGCGAACGCTTTGCCATTGCGGTGGAACACGAGCCCGCCGGGGCCTTCGCCGTAGAGCTCCAGGTGTTGACGGAGCTTGGCAACCAGAAGCGACGGCACGGGGACCCGGCGGCTCTCGGTGAGATCTCGGTCCTTCAGTGGTCCCCATTCGGGATCCTCGTCGGGGTCGAGCCACCGATCCCGGGTCGGACGATGGGTGCGTCGGACGACGAGCCATCCGGCCTCATCGGCCGACGGCAGTTCCAGGTCCTCGCTCACGAGCCCGGCCGCCTCCCCTGGTCGAAGCCCGCACAGAGCCATGACCAGCACGAAACACTCGACAACTCCGCCCCACGCCCCCTCGGAGACGCACGCTTCAGCCAGCGCCAGTGACTGGGACAGGCTGAGCACCATGTCGGCGTCCACGGCCAGACCGGCCCGCCCGGCCGCCAGCGTGGCCTTACCCTTCACCTTGCGTCGGGCACGGACCACCACCCACGGGCTTCGGTCGATCGGGAGGTCATCCCGGGCGATCGCCCAGTTCCAGGCCGCCCTGAGCGGTTGCAGGTACCGGGTCAGGGTCGCCGCCGACAGCCGCGTGCCGGGTTTGCGTTCGCTGACCTCGATCCGTGAGACGAATGCCTCAATCTGCTTCGAGGTGAGCGAGTCGGCGGGAGCCGAATGGGCTTCCAGCCACCGCTGCCCGGCCAGCTGCCGATCGGTGATCCGCCCCTCCAGGTGGGCCGGCAGGAAGCTGGCCTGGCTCAGGTAGTCCTCGACGGCGACGAGATCGTCGCCGGCCGGCTCAGCGCCCGGCACCAGCAGCCAGCGCCGTGCCCGGTTGTACGACCGTGCCGCCGCCTCCTTGGTCGCCGGCTCCCATTCGGAGTGTTGGTGGAAATAGAGCTCCGTCAGGGCGAACACCGAAGGTGCCACAGACACCGCTGGTGCCTGCGGTTCGACGAACTGCTTCGTCTTGAGATCGAAGGGCAGCCCACGGGTGAAATCCCGCTCTGCCCGCTCCCTCCACGTCTCGGCCAATCCGGCTTTGTGGAAGCGCTTGAACCACTGGACGCCGTCACACTTGCCCTTGACGTCCCAGCAGTCGACATTCCGCCGCCTGACCCCACCGCTGGCCCGGTCGGTCGCCCGCTGGACCCTCCTCTGCTTGACGACCCATGCCTGGAACGTCCTCGGAACCCACGGATCCGGGTAGTTGCGGGCCATTGCGATCACCTCCAACCGGCTCACCGTGGCGGTGATCCGTGCCTGACTGTCCGGGACCGGATCACCAGCGTACCCCCGTCAGGTTGAATCTGGGTTGAATTGAGAGCCGAAAAGGCGCCGATCGACCCTCTTTCGGCCCCCGTCTTCGGTCGGTCGGCCACTCTCATCGGATCCCGTGTGGCCGATAACCGGTTCACAGATTATGACCTTGAACAGGTAGTTCGAGGGAAATACCCTTGGCTCCTGTGGTAACGGCAGACGTCCTAGAATGGGACACACGCCCGAGTAGCTCAGTTGGTAGAGCACTTCACTTGTAATGAAGATGTCGCGGGTTCGATTCCTGCCTCGGGCTCGGTTCTGCGGCACCCGGGGCGGTCCCCGGCGTGGCGCGGGCGGTGCGGGAGTGCGTGGAGAGCGAGCAGGAGGAGCCCATGCTGTCGGATTTCAAGAAGTTCGTCCTGCGGGGCAACGTCGTCGACCTGGCGGTGGCCGTGGTGGTGGGCGTCGCCTTCACGGCCGTGATCGCGGCATTCGTGGCGGACTTCCTCACCCCGCTGATCGGCGCGATCTTCGGAAAGTCTTCGTTCCAGAACCTGTACTTCACGGTGCACCACTCCAAGTTCATGTACGGCGACTTCTTGAACAAGGTCCTGTCGTTCCTCATCGTGGCGACGGTCGTCTTCTTCGCCGTCGTGGTGCCGCTGACCGCGCTGATGCGGCGGCTGAACCTCGTGCCCAAGGACGAGCCCCAGCCCGAGACGCGGCCGTGCCCGGAGTGCCTGAGCGACATCCCCGTGGGGGCCCGGCGCTGCGCGTTCTGCACCTCGGAGGTGGCGCCGGCCGCTTAGGTTCGTTGCGTGGTCGCCGTGGCGCGTTGGCGGGCGACCTCGAAGCAGGCCACCGCGCCGGCCACGCCGACGTTGAGCGACGGCAGCGTGCCGTGCTGGGGGATGGCCGCCACCGCATCACAGCGCCGGCGCACCAGCGGCGCCAGCCCCTTCTCCTCGCTGCCCACCACCAGGGCCACGGGCCCCTCGCCCAGCGGCAGGTCGTAGAGCGACTGCTCGGCCTCCCCGGCCAGCCCGATCGACCACACGCCGAGCTCGCGCAGCTCGCTCAGCGCGGCCGGCACGCCGCCCGCGACGGCGAAGAGCAGGTGTTCGATCGCCCCGGCGGCGGTCTTGGTGACGGTCGGTGACAGGCGGGCCGAGCGGTGGCGCGGCAGCACGACCCCGGTGACGCCGGCGCACTCGGCGCTGCGCAGCAGTGCACCGAGGTTGCGGGGGTCGGTGATGCCGGCCGCCACCAGCAAGAACGGTGACGTGCCGTGCCGGCCCGGACGGGTCAGGTCCTCGAGGGAGACGGGCTCGAGAGGCCGGGCCAGCGCCAGCACGCCCTGGGGCGCCTCGGTCCGGGCCTGGGCGTCGAGGCGGGCCCGGGGCACGGTCTCGACCGGGACCCTCATTCGGCCGGCCAACTCCTCGATCCGGTCCAGCTGTGGGGAGGGGTCCTGGTCCTCGGCGAGCATGATCCGCCGCACGGTCCGGCGCCCCACCGACAGCAGCTCGAGGACGGCGCGCCGGCCCTCGACCTGGTCCCCGCCCAGCTCGCTCAGGGCCTCGGGGCGGGGTCGGCCACCCGGACGCGGGTCGCGCCTCCGGTCCGGTGCACCTCGCGGCCCGCCGCGGGACGAGCGGTTCTTCGGGCTCACCGGGGCTCCATCAGCACGACGGCCAGGCAGGCGATCCCCTCGGTGCGGCCGAGCGCGCCCAGGCCCTCGGCCCGCGTCGCCTTGACGGACACCGGCCCGCCGAGCACCGCGCTCAACAGCTCCGACATGGCCGACGTGTGGGGCGCGAGGCGCGGCGCGTCGGCGACGACGGTGCAGTCGGCGTTGGCGCAGCCGTACCCCTCCCGGGCCGCCATGCGGACCACCTCGGTGAGGAGCGCCACGCTGTCGGCGCCCTCCCAGACCGGGTCGGTGTCGGGGAAGTGGCGGCCGAGGTCACCGAGCCCGAGCGCACCGAGCACGGCGTCGGCCAGCGCGTGGCAGACGGCGTCGGCGTCGCTGTGGCCGCCCAGCCCGCGCGCCCCTTCGATCTCGATGCCGCCGAGCACCAGCGGGCGGTGCGGGTCCTCGGAGAAGGGGTGGACGTCGATCCCCTGGCCGATGCGCACGCTCAACCCTCCGGCGAGGCCAGCAGGCGCTCGGCGGCGCCCAGGTCGTCGGGGTCGGTGATCTTGAGGTTGCCCGGCTCGCCCGGCACCACCCGCACGGTGCCGCCGAGCGCCTCGACGAGCATGGCGTCGTCGGTGGCGCCGGTGCCGGCCTGCTCGTGGGCCCGCCGCAGGGATCCGGCCCGGAACGCCTGGGGCGTCTGGACGGCGACCAGCGTGCTGCGGTCCAGCGTGGTCGTGACGTTGCCGGCGCCGTCCACCGCCTTGATCGTGTCACGCGGCGGGAGGCCGGGCACTGCTCCGTCCACCCCGCCTGCGGTCACGGCGGCGATCACGGCATCGAAGAGGCGGGCCGACGCCAGCGGCCGCGCCGCATCGTGCACCACGACCACTTCGGTGTCGTCGGGGACCGCGGCGAGCCCGCAGCGCACCGAGTCGGCCCGGGTGGGACCGCCCGCCACGACGACATCGGCCCCGTGGGAGTCCGCATCGAGCATGTCGTCGGGCAGCACGAGGACGACGCCGGCGGACGAGGGCCGGCACGCCTGGACGGCCCACTCGAGCACGGGGCGGCCGCCGAGGGAGGAGAACTGCTTGCGATCGCCGAAGCGCCGGCCCGCGCCACCGGCCACCACGATCGACCACACCAACGCCGGGGTGCGACCGGGCCGGGCGATCAGGTCAGCGCGTCGTTCAGACGCTCTTCGGCCGTCTCCTCGTCCACGTTGAGGGCGAAGGTCAGCTCGGACACCAGGATCTGGCGGGCCCGCTGCAGCATGCGCTTCTCGCCGGCCGACAGCCCCTTGTCCTTGTCCCGGATGGAGAGGTTCCGCACGACCTCGGCGACCTGGTAGATGTCGCCCGAGCGCAGCTTCTCCGAGTGGTTCTTGTAGCGCCGGGACCAGTTCGTCGGCATGCGCGCCTCCTTCTTGCGCAGCACGGCGAAGACCTCCTCCACCTCCTCGTCGTTGATCACCTCGCGCAGGCCGACCCCCTCGGTGTTGTCGGCCGGGACGTTCAGGATCAGGTCGCCGTAGGCCAGCCGCAGGACGAGGTACTCCCGCTTCTCGCCGAACGCGACCTTGGTCTCGCGCTTCTCGATGACGGCCGCCCCGTGGTGGGGGTAGACGACTTTGTCTCCGACCTTGAAGGACACAGGACTCACGACTCCTTGGGCGCACCGGGTCCGCCCGCATGGGCACACGGACGTGGTGGCGCTGCTGTTGAGAGGATGCCAGGGCGGGCTCGAGCCGCCCGATGGTGGCCAACTATTTTACCAGGTCCGCCCGTCACTCGTAGCGCTCGAAGATGCTCGCCTCCACCAGGCGGGCCAGGCCGTCACGGATGTGGCGGGCCGTGGCCGCGCCGATGCCGTCGACGGACTCGAGCTCGGCGGCCGAGGCGGAGAGGATCTCGGGCAACGAGCCGAAGCGCTTGACCAGGCGCTCGATCAGCGTCTCGGAGAGCGGCTGGGGCAGACGATGCAGGAGGCGGTACCCGTGTGGTGCGAGCTCGGTGTGCAGTTGGTCGTCCGACGCCGGGAGGCTGAGCGCCGCCACGACCTTGCGCAGGTCCATGAGGGTGTCGGGGGAGAGCGAGCGCAAGTGGGCGATCCCGTTCTCGTCGGCGTAGTCGCGCAGGACCAGCGTCAGGCTCTCCTCGACGCCGGCGCTCAGCTCTTCGGTCTGGAGGTGGATGAGCCGGCCGTCGGAGCCGAGCTCGACGAGATGGCCCTCGATCTCCTCGGCGATGCGGCGCACCATCTCGCCCGGCTGGAGCACGGAGACGACGTCGCGGACCGAGACGGTGTCCTCCATCTCGAGGCGGGTGAGCGTCGAGAGCGCGTCGTCGTAGCGGGCGCGGAAGCGTTGCAGGGTGGAGAGGGCCTGGCTCGAGCGGTCGATGAGCCAGCCCGCGGACTGCGTGGTGTGCTTGCGGTCGTTCCGGTACACCGCGATGGTCGCCATGGCCTCGGAGACCGCGATCACGGGCACGTCGATGGAACGGGCCACCCGCTCGGCCGTGCGGTGGCGGGTGCCGGTCTCCGAGGTGGGGATCGTGGCCTTGGGGACGAGGTGCACGTTGGCCCGCGCGATGCGTGACGCGTCGGCGGCCAGGATGATGGCGCCGTCCATCTTGGCCAGCTCGGAGAGTCGTTGGGGCGTGTACTCGGCATCGAGCAGGAATCCCCCGGTGCACACGGACAGGACCGCCGGGTCGTCCCCCACGATGATCAGAGCGCCGTGCTTGGCCTGCAGGATCCGGTCGAGGCCCTCCCGCAACGTGGAGCCCGGCGCGATCATCGCCAGCGCGTCGTTCAGCGGTTGGCTGCCGCCGGCACCGTCGACCACCCCGGCATCGTACCCGGCCCCGTCTACGAACCGGCCAGGGCCAGCGCCTCTGCGAGGGTGCGCACGCCATGCACCACCATGGAAGGGGGTCTGACCGCGCCGTCGCCCAGCGTCGAGGCGGGCACCAGCGCCGTGGTGAAGCCGGCGCGTTGCGCCTCGGCCAGACGGCGGTCGGCGCCGGGGACGGTGCGCACTTCTCCGGCCAGGCCGAGCTCGCCGAACGCGACCAGCTCGGGCGACACCGGCCGCTGACGCACCACCGACGCCAGGGCGAGCGCCACCGCCAGGTCGGCCGCCGGCTCGGTGATGGTGATGCCGCCGACGGCGGCGACGAAGAACTCGCCGGGCACCGGCACGTCGACGCCGGTGCGGCAGGCCAGGACCGCCAGCAGCAGGCTCGCCCGCGCCGCGTCCACGCCCAGGGTGTGGGGCCGGCCGGCCCCGGCGCCACCGCCGGTCCCCGGCCCCAACAGGGCCTGCACCTCGACGAGCAGCGGACGCCGACCCTGCAGGACGGGCACGACCACGCTGCCGGGGACGCCGGCCATGCGGTCCCCCAGCATGAGCGGCCCGGGGTCGGGGACGGCGCGCAGGCCGTCGTCGCGCATCTCGAAGATGCCGACCTCGCCCGTCGGGCCGAAGCGGTGCTTGACCGATGTGAGCACGCGCAGCGCGTGATGGCGATCGCCGTCGAAGGACAGCACGGTGTCGACGAGGTGCTCGACGGCGCGCGGGCCCGCCAGGTCGCCGTCCTTGGTCACGTGACCCACCAAGAGGAGCGGGACGCCGCTGGACTTGGCCAGCCGGGTGAGACGCTCGACACAGGCGCGCACCTGAGCCAAGCTGCCGGCCGGCTGGGCCAGCTCGGGGTCGGAGATCGACTGGAGCGAGTCCACGACCACGATGGCGGGGCGGTGGCGCGTGACGGCGGCCTCGATCGCCTCGACGTCGGGACCCTCGAGCGCGAGCAGGTGGTGGGGAACCGGGCCGATGCGCGTCGCCCGACCGCTGACCTGGGTGAGCGACTCCTCGGCCGAGGCGAGCATGACGTCGACGCCCCGGGAGGCCACCGACGAGAGCACCTGGAACAGCAGGGTCGACTTGCCGATGCCCGGCGGGCCGAAGACGAGGGTCACCGAGCCCGTCACGACGCCGCCACCGAGGACCCGGTCGAGCTCGCTGACGCCGGTGGGCAGCGGGCGCGCCGCGTCGCTCGACACGTCGCGCAAAGCCACGGCCGTCACGGTGTCGGCGTTGGCGGCCCGGCCCGGCCGGTGCACCCGGACGGACGCCGGACCCAGGGTGTTCCACTCGCCGCAGTGGCCGCACCGGCCGACCCAGCGCAGCGAGGTGGTCCCGCACGCCGTGCAGACATAGGGGACGTCGGAACGCGCGCGCTGGGTCGTGGTCATGTGGGCACGCTACGGAAGGGCTGTCACACACCGCTCGGCCGCTCGGCACGTCAGGTGACAGGCTCGCGGGATGGACACACCGAGTCGGGCCGACCGTGACGTGGAACGTCCGGCGTGGGCGCCATGACGACCATCCGGCCATCGCGTCCCGACGACGCCGCAGGGATCCTGGCCGCGGTCACCGACGCCTTCTCCGACGACACCCGTGACGCCACCGAGGAGCTCGAGATCGTCCGCCGCACCTGGAGCCGCAGCACGCCGTCGGACCGGATCGAGCTCGTCGCCGTCGACGGCGGGGCCGTGGTCGGGCACGCGCTGGCGGCGCCGGGGCGCCTCGACGGCGACGCGACCGCGGTCGCCGGGGTCGCCCCGGTGTGCGTCGCCCCCACGCACCAGGGCCGGCACATCGGGTCCGGGCTCGTCCAGGACATGATCCGCCGCGCCGAGGCGCGCGCCTGGCCCCTGCTGGTGCTCCTCGGCGACCCCGCCTTCTACGGGCGCTTCGGCTTCGAGCCCGCCGGCCCTCTCGGACTCAGCTATGCACCCGTCGGGACGGGCAACCCGCACTTCCAGGCGCGACGGCTCCCGGGCGACGCAGCCACTCTGCGCGGGGAGTTCTCCTACTGCTGGGAGTGAGGGCTATCCAAGAAGGTTGGAGCAGTCCGGGCGGCGACGTTTCCGGAACCATTCACGATGTCGTTGATAGTTGGAAAAAAGCTCCACGTCGCACACCCGGCCCTGGCCGTGGAACTCACCAGGTCGACCCCCCCGGGGCGAGGGCGTCGACGGGAGCGACTACTCGGCGTCGGCGCCGGCGCCGGCCAGCTCGAGCGGCGGGGGCTGGATCCCCTCTATCGCCGTGAAGCTGAGCTGCGGCCCCTCTCCGTCGATGGGCGACTCCTCCACGTCGACGACGATCGTCTCGCCGACCCGGAACTCCTTCCACAAGATGCGCTCCGACAGCGGGTCCTCGACCAACTGCTGGATCGCTCTGCGTAGGGGCCGTGCCCCGAGCTGCGGGTCGTAGCCCTTCTCGGCCAACAGCGTGCGGGCAGCGGGCGTCAGCTCCAGGCCGATGCCCTGGTCCGACAGCTGCTTGACGGTGCGCGACATGAGGAGATCCACGATCTCGGTGACCTCGGCCCGCGAGAGCTCGTGGAACACGATGACCTCGTCGATCCGGTTCAGGAACTCGGGACGGAAGTGGCTCTTCAGCGCCTCGTCCACCTTGGCCTTCATCCGCTCGTAGGTCACGGCCTCCGAGGTCTTGGCGAAGCCCATCGAGGACTTGCGCAGGTCGGCGGTGCCCAGGTTCGACGTCATGATCAGCACCGTGTTCTTGAAGTCGACGGAGCGGCCCTGAGCGTCGGTCAGGCGACCGTCCTCCAGGATCTGCAGGAGCGTGTTGAACACGTCGGGGTGGGCCTTCTCGACCTCGTCGAAGAGCACGACCGAGAACGGCTTGCGCCGCACGGCCTCGGTCAGCTGGCCACCCTCCTCGTACCCGACGTAGCCGGGGGGCGAGCCGACCAGACGGCTGACCGTGTGCTTCTCCATGTACTCGGACATGTCGAGCTGGATCAGCGCGTCCTCGTCGTCGAAGAGGAACTCGGCCAGCGTCTTGGCGAGCTCGGTCTTCCCGACGCCCGTGGGGCCGAGGAAGATGAACGAACCGCTCGGACGCTTGGGGTCCTTGAGGCCGGCGCGCGTGCGCCGGATGGCACGGGACAGGGCCTTGAGCGCCTCTTCCTGCCCTATGACCCGCTTGTGCAGCTCCTCCTCCATGCGCAGGAGCTTGGCCGTCTCCTCCTCGGTGAGCCGGTAGACCGGGATGCCGGTCCAGGCGGCCAGCACCTCGGCGATGACCTCCTCGTCCACGACGTCGAACAGGTCGACGCCGTCGGCCCGCATCTCGGCCTCTTGGCTCTCCTTGCGGTCGAGGCGCTCCTTCTCCTGCTCGGCCAGCTTCTTGGCCTGCTCGAAGGCGCCCTTCTCGATGGCGGCCTCCTTGTCGGCGCGCAGGCGTGCGATCTCCTCGTCGAGCTTCTTGGCGCCCGGCGGGGTGCTCATGCGCCGGATGCGCAGGCGGCTGCCGGCCTCGTCGATGAGGTCGATCGCCTTGTCCGGGAGGTAGCGGTCCGCCAGGTAGCGATCGGCCAGGTTGGCGGCGGCCACCAACGCCTGGTCGGTGATGCTGACGGCGTGGTGCGACTCGTAGCGGTCGCGCAAGCCCTTCAGGATGTCGATGGTCAGCGCCACCGTCGGCTGGTCCACCTTGACGGGCTGGAAGCGCCGCTCGAGGGCGGCGTCCTTCTCGAGGTGCTTGCGGTACTCGTCGATCGTCGTGGCGCCCACGGTCTGCAGCTCGCCGCGCGCCAGCATCGGCTTGAGGATGGAGGCGGCGTCGATCGCACCCTCGGCGGCGCCCGCGCCGACCAGCGTGTGGATCTCGTCGATGAACAGCACGATGTCGCCCCGGGTGCGGATCTCCTTGAGGACCTTCTTCAACCGCTCCTCGAAGTCGCCCCGGTAGCGGCTGCCCGCCACGAGGGCGCCCAGGTCGAGCGTGTAGAGCTGCTTGCCGGTCAGCGTCTCGGGCACCTCGTTGGCCACGATGCGCTGGGCCAGGCCCTCGACGATGGCCGTCTTGCCGACGCCGGGCTCACCGATCAGGACGGGGTTGTTCTTGGTGCGGCGCGACAGGACCTGCATGACGCGTTCGATCTCTTTGGCACGTCCGATGACCGGGTCGAGCTTGCCGTCCCGGGCGAGCTGGGTGAGGTTGCGCCCGAACTGGTCGAGCACCGGCGAGCCCGAGGGGTTGTCGCCCGAGCTGGCGCCCTGGCTCGCGCCGACGGACTCCTTGCCCTGGTTTCCCGACATGAGCTGGATCACCTGCTGGCGCACGCGCCCGAGGTCCGCACCGAGGCTCACGAGGACAGTGGCCGCCACGCCCTCGCCCTCGCGCACGAGACCGAGGAGCATGTGCTCGGTGCCGATGTAGCTGTGACCGAGCTGCAGGGCCTCGCGGAGCGAGAGCTCGAGGACCTTCTTGGCCCGCGGGGTGAACGGGGGTGAGCCGCTCGGCGCGGTCCCGGCCATGCCGATCGTCTCCTCGACCTTCTCACGCACGGCCTCGAGGGAGATCCCGAGGGACTCGAGCGCCTTTGCGGCGACCCCCTCGCCCTCGTGGATCAGCCCGAGGAGAATGTGCTCGGTGCCGATGAAGCTGTGATTCAGCAGGCGCGCTTCCTCCTGCGCCAGAACCAGCACCCTCCGTGCCCGGTCGGTGAAACGTTCGAACACCCTGACCGCCTCTCCTTTGTTCCTAATGCTTCTCGGCCCAGTGTACCTGTGGCCTTAGTGGAACACGCCGCAACCCCTTGCGACGGCCCATTCGGAGGAAAACCACGCCGACCTGGATTTCCTTCGCCCCTGCGACCAGGCGGTTGTCGCATTTCTGTGGTCGTGACCTAACGTTTGGGGGAGTGAATCCTAGCGAGGCCCTCGGCCTGCCCAGCTTGCAAGAGGGACTGCGGCGTCTGGAGCCCCTGCTCACCGCCTCGGTGGTCACGGGCGACGGCTTCCTCGACGAGGTGACGACCCACCTGATCGCGGCCGGCGGCAAGCGGTTGCGACCCCTGTTGGCCCTGGCCACGGCGACGGCGGGTGAGCGGGAACCCAGCGAGGACGACCTGATGGGCGCCGTGGCGGTCGAACTCGTCCACCTGGCCTCGCTCTACCACGACGACGTGATCGACGAAGCGACCATCCGGCGCAACGTCGAGAGTGTCAACAGCCGCTTCGGGAACCTCGTGGCCATCGTGGCCGGCGACTACCTCCTGGCCCGCAGCGCGGCCATCGCCGCCAGCCTCGGGACCGAGATCGCGGCGCTGCTCGCCGACACGCTCGGCCGGCTCTGCCAGGGCCAGGTGACCGAGGTCCGCTCGGCCTTCCAGATCGGCCGCAGCCGTGACGACTACACGGCGTCGATCAGCGGCAAGACGGCGGCGCTGACCGCGACGTCGTGCCGGATCGGCGCGTTGACCGGCGGCCTCCCCACGACCGAGGTCGACGCCTGCACGGAGTTCGGGCGGTGCTTCGGCATGGTGTTCCAGATCCGCGACGACATCCTCGACATCAGCGCCACCGACGGCCAGCTCCAGAAGCCGGTCGGTCAGGACCTGGCCGAGGGCATCTACACGCTGCCGGCGCTCATCGCCCTGGCCGACCCCGACGCGGGTCCGGACCTGCGCGCGCTGCTCGGGCAGCCGCTGGCGCAGCCCGAACGCGACAAGGCGCGCGCCATCGTGATGTCGTCCCGCGGGATCGTGGAGTCGGTCGAGGTGGCGCGCGCCTACGTCGCGGACGCGAAGGCGGCCACCGCCGGGATCACCCGGCCCGATCTGCGGGCGGGGCTCTCCCGGTTGGTGGCCGAGCTTCTGAGCGACCTGCCGGACTAGCCGACCGTCGAGCCGGCGGCGCCGGTCGTGCCGCACTTGGCCTCGATCGTGGCCAGCCGTGCGTTCACCTTCGTCTCACGGGCCTGCACCTTGGCGATGCGGTTGGCGATGAAGTCGGCCAGCTTGGTGTGGCCCGCGTTCCTCGCCTGGGTCTCGCGGTTCTCGGCCTTGGGAATGCGCGCGTTGACCTTGGCCTCCCAGGCCCCGATGCGGGCCTCGACCTTGGCGGCCTTGGCGCACACGGCCGCCGACGGGGTCCCCGTCGCGGTGTTGGTGGTGGCGGCGCCGGCGATGCCGGCCATGCCGAAGGTCAGTGCCCCCGCGACGGCCGTTCCTGCGATGATCTTGCGAAACATGGTGTCCTCCTTGGACTTCGGTGCGCTCCGTTGCGCCCCTGCCGCCGCTCGACGGCACTGACAACTCTGGATTGCGGATGTGAGGAACCTGTAAGGGCGGTGTGAGGAATGCGGCGGAAGTGTAAGAACGGCAGAAGAAACAGCGGCCTTGGGTCGGTGGAGACGAAGCAGCCCCTCAGAGCCGCTCAGCCCCGGTCGGGCCGCAGCGTCGGGAAGGCGATGACCTCGCGGATGTTGGGCACGTCGCCGAAGAGCATCAGCAGCCGGTCGATCCCGAGCCCGAAGCCCGAGGTCGGCGGCAGCCCGTACTCGAGGGCGCGGAGATACTCCTCGTCGATCTCTGGGGACTCCTCCTCGTCGCCGGCCCGGGCCTTGGCCGCCTGCTCCTCGAAGCGGGCGCGCTGCTCGTCGGGGTCGACGAGCTCGGTGAAGCCGTTGCCCAGCTCGCGCCCCGCCACCACGGGCTCGTAGCGCTCCACCAGCTCGGGGCCGTCGCGGTGCCGCCGCGCCAGCGGCGAGACCTCGGCGGGGTAGTCGATCACGAAGACGGGCCCCCACAACTCGGGCTCGGTCGTCTTCTCGTAGATCTCGAGCAGGATCTTGCCGGCGCCCCACGCGTCGTCGACGTGGATGCCGACCTCCTCGGCCACCTTGGCCAGCTCGGCGCGCGGCGAGCGCACGTCGAGCGTGAACCCCGTCGCGTCGGCGATCAGCTCGGTCATCGGGGCACGTCGCCACGGCGTCGTCAGGTCGAGGTCCCGCCCGCCGTAGGTCAGGTTGGTCGTGCCGAGCACGTCGGTGGCCAGGCCGGCGACGAGCTCCTCGAAGACGACCATGGTGTCGGTGTAGTCGGCGTAGGCCTGGTAGAGCTCGAGCATCGTGAACTCGGGGTTGTGACGCGGTGAGATGCCCTCGTTGCGGAACATGCGCCCGATCTCGAACACCTTGTCGAAGCCGCCGACTACGAGCCGCTTGAGGTAGAGCTCGGGCGCGACGCGCAGGAAGAAGTCGGTGTCGAACGCGTTGTGATGCGTGACGAAGGGACGCGCCGTGGCGCCGCCGGCGATCGGGTGCAGCAGCGGCGTCTCGACCTCGACGAATCCAAGCGCCCACAAACGGTCGCGCAAGTGGCGGATCACGTCGCTGCGCAACCGCAGCAGCTGGCGGCTGCGCTCGTTGGCCCACAGGTCGACCTCGCGCTGGCGATACCGCGTCTCGACGTCGCTCACGCCTCGCCACTTGTCGCCGAAGCTGCGCCGCGCCTCGGCGAGCAGCTCCCACTCCTTGACCTTCACCGAGAGCTCGCCGCGTTTGGTCCGCACCACTTCGCCGGTGGCCCCGACCCAGTCCCCGAGGTTGAGCCTGACGAGCTCGTCGAAGCGCTCGGTCCAACTCGCACCGGCGAACAGCTGCACCGAGCCGGACGCATCGCGCAGCTCGGCGAAGGAGATCTTCCCCTGCGGCCGCGAGAGCATGACCCGGCCGGCCACCCCGACGGTGACGCCTGACTCCTCCCCGGGGGCGAGCGACGACCAGGCGTCGAGGACCGCCGCCGCGTCGTGGGTGCGCTCGAAGCGGTACGGGACGGCTCTCGGCTCGGTCATGACCCCGGACCGCTCATGAATTGACGTTGCGCTCGTACACGATGCGCAGACCGTGCAGGGTCAACCAGGGCTCCACGTGCTCAATGGTGTCCGAATACGGGGCGATGAGCGAACTGAACCCGCCCGTGGCGACGACGGTGGAGGGCCCGAGCTCCTCCATGAAGCGTCGGGCCAGCGCGTCGACCAGGCCGGCGAACCCGTAGAGCGTCCCGGACTCGATCGACTCCACCGTCGACCGCCCGATCACGCTGCGCGGCTCGACCAGCTCCACCCGCCGTAGCGCGGCCGCCTGCTGGTAGAGGGCGTCGAGGCTGATGGCCACGCCCGGCGTGATCGCCCCTCCGAGGTACTCGCCCTTGGCGCTGATCGCCTCGACCGTCGTTGCCGTGCCCATGTCGACC
The DNA here is from genome assembly GCA_963730395.1 of uncultured Acidimicrobiaceae bacterium. GTDB lineage: Bacteria > Actinomycetota > Acidimicrobiia > Acidimicrobiales > RAAP-2 > Bog-473. The sequence continues at coordinate 20,621 of CAVSSK010000025.1, forward strand.
ACGACGCACGGGCCGCCGTAGAGGTCGTAGGCACCGACGGCGTCGGCGATGCGATCGGCGCCGACCTCCTTGGGGTTGTCGTAGAGGATGGGCATCCCGCTCTTGGTACCAGGGCCGAGCACGACGCACGGCACGTCGGAGAACCAGCGGGAGGCCATCTGCCGCAGCTCGGCGGTCACGTGTGGCACCGAGGAGCTGACGGCGATCCCACTCACGGATGCCGCAATGTCGAGCCCCTCGAGATCGAGCAGCTGTGTGAGGAGGACGGCATGCTCGTCGGGCGTGCGGGTGGGGACGGTCGAGAGGCGCCAGTGGTGGGTGAGGCCGCGTGGCGCCGTGGGGTCGTGCTCGGTTCCGATGCCGACGCCGACGCCGTCCTCCGGTGCCGGCACCTCCCCCTCGTCGCGCGCGTACAGCCCGATGACCGTCTCGGTGTTCCCGACGTCGATGGCGAGGAGCATCCCTCAGCCTCCGCCTTCCTTCTCCGTCCAGATCAGGTCCAGCCCGAGGTCGAGCACCGCGGCCGAGTGCGTCAGTGCGCCGACCGAGATGCGGTCCGGGCCCGCCGCCGCGTAGGCCCCGATCGTGGCGAGCGTCACGCCGCCCGACACCTCGGTCAGGATCGGCCGCGTGGCGTCCAAACCCGCCACGGCGATGGCCTCGACGACGGTCCCCGGGTCCATGTTGTCGAGCAGCACGGCGTCGGCCCCGGCGCGCGCCGCCTCGGCCACCTGGCCGACGGTGTCGCACTCGATCTCGACCATCCGACCCGGCCACAGCTCGCGGGCCCGGCCCACGGCCTCGGCGATGCTCGTGCCGGCCAGGTGGTTGTCCTTGACCAGAACGGCGTCCGACAACCCCGCCCGGTGGTTGGTGCCGCCGCCCGCGCGCACGGCGGCCTTCTCGAGGACGCGCAGCCCCGGCGTGGTCTTGCGGGTGTCGAGGACCTGGACCGACGGGTTGCTCTCGTGCGCGGCGGCAACGTACTGCGCGGTGAGCGTGGCGACGCCCGACAGGTGGCCGAGGAAGTTGAGCGCCGTGCGCTCGGCGGTCAGGATCGGCCGCAGCGGGCCCGTCACCTCCATGACGGTGTCGCCGGCTGACAGCTCGGTGCCGTCGACCACGTGCCACACCGGCTCGAGCGCAGGGTCGACCAGTCCGAAGGCCTCCGTGGCGCAGTCGCGCCCGGCCAGGATGCCGCTGTGGCGCGCCCGCAGCGCGAAGTGAGCGATCACGTCGGCAGGCACCAGCGCCGCCGTGAGGTCCCCCTCGGGCCCGACGTCCTCGGCCAGGGCCCGACCGACCGCGTCGGCGACCGCGCGGGCGTAGGCGTCCGGATCGGGCTCGCCCTCGCTCACGAACTGCTCCGCGTCGGAACCCGCCCATGGACGATGCGTCGACGCCACGCGGGGTCGGTGTGGATGTACTCCCGCCGGGCGTGGGCACCCCTGCTCTCGGTGCGCGCCAGCGCAGCATCGAGCAGCGAGTCGGCCAGGCGCAGCAGGTTGGCCAGCTCGCCCGCACCGACGGAGAAGGCCGCCTCACCGAGCGCCGATGTCGTGTCCCCAACCACCGCACGGGCCTCGCGCAGCGACTCGGCGCTCCGCACGACCCCTGCGCCCCGCGTCATTGCGCGCTGCAGCGTGTCGCGCAGCTTGGTCACGTCGACCCCCGACAGCGGCTCCACGCTCGGGCGACCCGCAACGGTGCGCTCGGGCAGGAACATGCACCCGATCCCGTCGATCGGCGCCTCGCCGAACACGGCCCGCAGCGCGCCACTCGCCTCTGGGCCCCCAACCCCGGCCGCGATGCGCTCGGCCAGGCGGGCCCCGAAGACCATGCCCTCGAGGAGCGAGTTGGACGCCAGGCGGTTGGCGCCGTGCACGCCGGTGCAGGCGACCTCGCCCACGGCCCAGAGGCCGGGCAGGGCGGTGGCGCCCCAGAGATCGGTGACCACGCCACCCGAGAGGTGGTGCGCCGCCGGGGCGATGGGGAGCCAGTCGCGCTCGGGGTCCAGCCCGATCGACGAGAGCGAGGCGGCGATGGTGGGAAAGCGCTGGGAGAATCGCTCGAGCCCGGTGGCGTCGAGCCACAGGTGGTCCACCCCCTGTGCCGCCATGCGCGCCGCCATGGCGCGGCTCACCACGTCGCGGGGCGCCAACTCGTCGACGAAGCGCTCGCCGTCGCGGTCGCGCAACAAGGCGCCGTGGCCGCGCAGCGCCTCGGAGAGCAGGGGGCGCGGCATGGCCGGATGGTGCAGGGCCGTCGGGTGGAATTGCACGAACTCCAGGTCGGCGGTCGGGACGCCCGCCCGCAGCGCCATGGCGACGCCGTCGCCGGTGGACTCGGCGGGGTTGGTGGTGACGGAGAACAGCTGGCCCGCCCCGCCGGTCGCCAGCACCACGTGGTCGGCCCGCACGGCCACCGGGTGGGTGCCTACACCGCTGGGCGGCAGCGCGGTCACCCCGACGCAGCGCCCGCCCTCTCTCAGGAGGTCGAGTGCGAACCAGCCCTCGAGCACCGCGCTGGCCGAGGAGTAGGTGGCGTCGACGAGGGCCCGTTCCACCTCCGCCCCCGTGGCGGCGCCGCCGGCGTGCACCACGCGCGGCCGCGAGTGGCCTCCCTCGCGGGCGAGCGCCAACAGCCCGGTGGCCTCGCGGTCGAACTCGACGCCCAGCGCGATCAGCTCGTGGACGCGGCCCGGCCCCTCGCCAACCAGGATGCGCACGGCCTCCTCGTCGCACAGGCCGGCGCCGGCTGCCAGCGTGTCGGCGAGATGCAGGTCTTCCGAGTCCTCGTCGCCGCCGAGGACGGCGGCGACGCCACCCTGGGCCCACCGCGTCGCCGACTGTGACAGCGCGCCCTTGGTCAGCACGCCGAGCGACAGGTGCGACGACGGCGCACCCGAACCGGCCAGCCGCACCGCCGCCGACAGCCCGGCCACCCCGCTGCCCAGGACCAGGACGTCGAAGGGTCCGGGCCGGGCCTCGCCGGTCACGTTGGTTCGGTCAGCGTCAGCTCGGCGTCGAGGCGAGCCGAGACCTCGTCGATCACCCGGTTCCGCCCGTCGACGTGCACGACCCGCGGCATGTAGGTCTCGAGCTCGGCGCGCTCGTAGTCGGCGTAGGTGATGATGATCACCTTGTCGCCTGGCGCGACCAGCCGTGCCGCGGCGCCGTTCAGGCAGATCTGCCCCCGCTCGCCGGCAATGGCATACGTCTCGAAGCGGGCGCCGTTGTCGATGTCGAGCACTGCCACCTGCTCGTAGGGGAGGATGTCGGCCAGCGCCATCAGCTCGGTGTCGATGGAGACGGACCCGACGTAATTGAGGTTGGCTCCCGTCACCGTGGCGCGGTGGATCTTGGACTTCATCATGCGGCGGCGCACGGGCTCACCCGATCCTTTCGAGTTGGCGGACTTCGTCGGGCACGTCGGCTCCGGTGGGGGCGCCCTCGGCATCCTCGAGGGCGGCGCTGTTGTCGATCAGCCGGACGGGGCCCACCTGGGCCGCCACGAGCAGGCGGACGGCCGAGAGGTCGTCGAGGATGCGGGCCTCCTCGAGCGACACGGCGTCCACCGCCACGGCGTAGTCGAGCCGCACCAGTGGCTCGCCGGCGACGGCGGCCCGCATGGCGCACTCCACCTCCTGGCCCGACTGCGCACCGCCGGCCAGGGCGGCCCGGCCGGCGGCCAGGGCCCGCGACAGCACGGTCGCCGCCTGGCGCTCGGGGCCGGACAGGCGGACATTGCGGCTCGAGAGGGCCAGGCCGTCGACCTCCCGCACGATCGGGCACCCCACCACCTCGATAGGCAGGCAGAGGTCGGAAACCAGGCGCCGGACCACCGCCAGCTGCTGGAAGTCCTTCAAACCGAAGTAGGCCCGGCAGGCGCCTGCGATGGAGAACAGCTTCGACACCACCGTGGCGACACCGTCGAAGTGGCCCGGGCGCGCCGCGCCCTCCCAGCGGTCGCTGACCCCGCGCACCGACACCGTCGTCGCCGGCGCCGCGGGCCACGACGGGTACATCTCGCTGACCGGCGGGACGAACACGACGTCCGCACCGGCCTGGGCGCACACGACCAGGTCCCGCTCGAGCGTCCTCGGGTAGCGCGCCATGTCCTCGGGGTCACCGAACTGCAGCGGGTTCACGAAGATGCTGACCGCGACCACGTCGCACTCGGCGCGAGCGCGCGTGATGAGGGAGACGTGCCCGTCGTGCAGCGCACCCATGGTGGGCACCAGCCCGACCGTGCGCCCGGTCGAGCGGGCCCGGTCGAGCGCGTCGCGGCAGCCGCCGGCGGATTCCATCACGTCCATCTCGCCGGCCGCCCTACACCGCCGCCGGCACGACCGGCTCGGGCACGTCGGAATGGGCCAGCCGCGTCGCCAGCGCCGCACCGGCTTGGTAGCCGACGCGCTCCCCCTCGGGCAGCGCGTCGAGATGGCGGCTGAGGGTGGCCCAGTCACCCCGGCGGGCAGGCCCTGTCAGCGCGGCGCGGGCCCCGAGCGCTGCCACGTCGTCGACCGCCGCCCTCGTGAGCGGCAGGAACGACTCGAGATCGAGCCCGACCTCCGCGGCCACCCGCTCGACCTGTCCCAGCAGCGCCACCACGTGGTTGGCCGCGATGCAGGCCGCGGCGTGATAGGCCGCCCGGTCGCCGTCGCTCACCTCGACCACGCGTCCGCCGAGGCACTCGACGATCTCACGCGTCACCGGCGCTCCCGCCACGGCGAACGTGACGCCCGAGCCGAGACGGGCCGAACCGACCTCGCCGGTGGGCAGGGGGACGAGCGGGTGGACCGCCCCCCGCTCTGGATGCGGCGCCAGCGCGTCGAGCCCGAGCGAGCCCGAGAGGTGGATGACCGTGGTCCCCGCGACGGGGGCAACCGCCGCCGCGACCTCGGCGATGGCGTCGTCGGGCGTGGCGATGACGAGCACGTCCACCCCGCGCGCGGCGTCGGAGACGTCGTCGTGGCGCCCGCAGAACCCCGCGAACATCCAGCCGCGCGCCGACAGCGCAGCGGCGAGGGACGTGCCGGCCCGACCGGGACCGATGATCCGGATGGAGTGCATCTGACCTCCTTCGGCGTTCCAGCCCCTGTCGGGTGCCGTTCGCCTACAGACGATCCGAGAAACAGCTCCTAAAGAATACCCACACGGGAGACCTGACCACCAGAGGCCCTGAGCTGCCCGGACGTCACCAGGTCGGGTGCCAGGTCCGCCAGCGGCTGCACCACGAACCGCCGTTCCCACAGGCGCGGGTGCGGGACGACGAGGTCCGCCTCATCGACCTCGAACCCGTCCACCAGGAGGACGTCGGCGTCGAGGGTGCGGGCCCCCCAGCGCACGGTGCGCACGCGGCCGGCGGCGTCCTCCAGGTCGCGGCAGCGCCCGAGGAGCTCTCGCGGGCTCGAGGCCGTCCACAGCTCGACGACGACGTTGAGATACGGCCCCTGGTCCTCGGGGCCTCCGACCGGCTCGGTCTCGTAGAGCGGCGACACGCCGACCACGTCGCCGGCGGCACGCAGCTCCTCCACGGCCGCCCGCAGGTACGCCCGGCGGTCGCCCAGGTTCGAGCCGAGTCCGATGAAGGCGCGCCACGGGGGCGGCGCCGCCCGCGCCATCAGCGGGCGCGCCGCACCCGTACCCCGGTCGAGCCGACGTCGAGCGGCAGCGGGGGGCGCAGCTTGCGCACCGTCACCTCGACCGCCTCCAGGCGGGGGTCCGTGATCAGCAGCGCGCTGGCCAGCCGGCCGGCCAGCGCCTCGAGCAGCCGGTACGACCGCCCGCCGACGATGTCGGCCGCCGCCTGCGCCAGCGCCCCGTAGTCGACGGTGTCGGCCAGGTCGTCACTCTGCTGCGCCGCACCCATCTCGAGCCAGGCCACGATGTCGAGCGAGAAGGGCTGGGCCCGTTCCCGCTCCTCGGGGAGGACGCCGTGCACGCCCGTGACCCTGAGGTCACGGATCTCGATGCGGTCGCTCACTGCGCCTGGCCTCGCCCCGGCATGCCCTCCAGCTCGGACATCAGCTCCCGGCCGGGCTCGCCCATGGCGTGCCCGCACACGTGCTCGACCAGCGCCACCGCCTGGGGCAGGTTGCCGATGCGGTTCGACCAGACCAGGTAGCCGGCGAGGACCCCCATGACCCGGTCGCCGAGCTCGTCCTGGTGCACGAGGATGCGCAGGCCGGCGGCCAGCGAGTCGTCGATGTCCTGGTAGCAGGCCGCCAGGACGGGCCGTGGGTCCCCCGAGCGCTCGAGGGGGTAGTGGGCCCAGGCCAGGCCCTCCTCCTCGTAGGCGGCCAGGTTGTGCGGGGAGGGGAGCAGCGAGATGACCCGGCCGAACCCCTGGACCCTCAGCCAGATGATCTCCTCCTGGCGCCGCACCCGGCGGTGGTTGACCGAGAAGCCGCCGGGCCGCTCGCTGACGGCCAGGTGGTCCTTGATCACCCAGGTGAAATTGCGCGGCGGGATGCCGGCTGCCCACTTGCCCTTCATGCGGCAGGACCATACAGCCGAGCCACCTGCACCGTCGCCGCCACGTCGTGGACCCGGACCATGCCCGCCCCGGCCACCATGGCGGCCGCCGCCGCCGCCAGCGACCCCTCGGCCCGCTCCTCCAGCGGCGCCGCCTCCCCCGCCTGGCTGCCCGCCGGTCCCGCGGCCAGCACGCCCAGGAAGCGCTTGCGGCTGGCCCCGACCAGCACCCCGGCACACCCTGCCGCCTCGGCCCCCGCGACGAGCTCGGGCAGATGGCGCAGCAGCGAGAGGTTGTGGGCCATCGTCTTGCCGAAGCCGATGCCGGGGTCGACCCAGACCTCGCCCACCCCCGCCTCCAGCGCCCGCCGCGCCCGCTCCAGCACGAACGCCCCCACCTCGCCGACCACGTCCGCGTAGCGGGGGTCGTCCTGCATGGTGCGCGGCTGGCCCTGCATGTGCATGGCCACCCAGCCTGCCCCCCCGGCGGCGGCCACTTCCCAGAGCGAGGCGGAGATGTCGTTGACGAGGCTCGCCCCGGCCGCCACCGCCGCCTCGGCCACCTCGGGCTTGACGGTGTCGACCGAGACCCGCACCGAGCGCGCGGCCACCTGGTCCGAACGGGCGAGCGCCTCGACCACCGGGACCACCCGGGCCAGCTCGACTGCGGCCCGGACGGGCTCGGACCCGGGGCGGGACGACTCCCCGCCGACGTCGATCACGTCGGCTCCCTCGGACACCATCTCGAGGCCGCGGGCCAGGGCGCGCTCGAAGGTGTCGTAGAGGCCCCCGTCGGAGAACGAGTCGGGCGTGACGTTGAGCACGCCCATCACGAGGGGTCGCCCGCCGCCCGGCCGCACGGGCGTCAGCGGCCGCGGATGAACTGCATCGCCTCGGCCCGCGTCGCCACGTCGGAGCGGAACAGCCCGCGCACCGACGACGTCACCGTGACGGTGCCCGGCTTCTTCACGCCCCGCATCGACATGCAGAGGTGCTCGGCCTCTATCACGACGAGCACGCCGCGCGGTGTGAGGACGTTGGCGATGGCGTCGGCGATCTGGGTCGTCATGCGCTCCTGCACCTGCAGGCGCCGGGCGTAACCGTCGACGAGGCGGGCCAGCTTGGACAGCCCGGTGATGCGGCCGTCCTCGGCCGGGATGTAGGCGACGTGCGCCTTGCCGAGGAACGGCACCAGGTGGTGCTCGCAGAGCGACGCGAACGGGATGTCGCGCACCATCACCATCTCGTCGTGCTCGGCGGCGAAGGTGACCTCCAGATGGCGGGCCGGATCGTCGTGCAGCCCCGAGAAGAGCTCCTCGTACATCGCCGCCACGCGGTCGGGCGTGGCCACCAGCCCGTCGCGGGTGGGGTCCTCACCGATGGCACTCAGCAGCTCCTTGACCGCCACCCGCACCCGCTCGACATCGACGCTCACCGGTGGGACCCCTTGTAGAGGTGCACCCCGGTCAGGTTGCGGTAGCGCTCGTCGATATCGAGGCCGTAACCGACCACGAACTCGGGCGGGATGACGAAGCCGACGTAACGCAGGTCCAGGTCGACCCGCTGCTCGCCTTCTTTCACCAGCAGCGCGCAGATCTCCAGGCTCTTGGGCTGCCGGGCCTTGAGGTAGCGCCGCAGGTAGTTGAGGGTCAGTCCGCTGTCGATGATGTCCTCGACGACGAGGACGTGGCGACCCTCGAGCTCGGAGTCGAGGTCCTTGACGATGCGCACCACGCCGGAGGTCTTGGTCGCGCTGCCGTAGGAGGACACGGCCATGAAGTCCACGTCGACGGGCAGTGCGATGGCGCGGCAGAGGTCGCTCATGAACAGCATGGCGCCCTTCAGCACGGCCACCAGGAGGGGTGGCTCGTCCGCGTAGTCGGACGTGATCTGGGCTCCCAGCTCCGCCACCCGTGCCGCCAGACGGTCGGCCGCGACCAGCACGGGCCCGACGTCGGACTCGGCCCACGCGGGCACCCCCGCACCAGCGGTCTCGTGGGTCACCGGCGTGACACTACCGGAGCCGCCCGGCTCCACCCGGAGCCGACCGGCCGTGCGGCGCACCCGCCGGCCCCCCGTCAGCTCGGTCCCCACGGCGTCACCGGAGGCCACGGCCAAGGTGCGGTCGACCTCGGCCAGCGACGGCGGGTGCTCGCCCCCGCTCACCTCGCGCAGCCAGCGGCGCAGCGCGCGGCGGGCGACCGGGCGGGACGCCCGGGCCACCGCCCGGGCGTCGGCCGGGTCGGGCAACGCGTGCTTCGCCAGTGACTCCATGAGGGACACCTCGTCGCGCAGCAGCGCGGCCTGGCGGGCGAGCAGAGGCACGGGGTCGCGGCCGGCCACGTCTGCGCAGAGCGGCAGCAGCTCGTGGCGGACCCGGTTGCGGACGAAGGCAGGGTCGTCGTTGCTCGGGTCACAGACCGGCACCAGCCCGGTGGCGGCGCACAACGCCCGGGTCTCGCTCCGGCGCAGGGCCAGCAGCGGGTGCCGCGGGCCAGGCTCCATCCCGGCCAGCCCGTCCGAGCCTGCTCCGCGCAACAGGTTGACGAGGATGGTCTCGGCCTGGTCGTCCATGGTGTGACCGGTCGCCACGCCCTCCGGCAGCGCCGCGAAGCGAGCCGCGCGGGCCCGCGCCTCGAGGTTGGGCCCCGGGGGCACCGACACCCGACGGCGCTCGGCACGCGCCCCCAGCCGGGCGGCGGCCGCTTCCACGACGTCCGCTTCGGCGCCCGACCCGGGGCGCAGGCCGTGGTCGACATGGATGGCGGTGACGGCGCAGCCGGCGGCGGTGGACAGGACGAGCAGCGCCAGCGAGTCGGCACCACCCGACACCGCGCAGGCGAGCGGGGTGCCCGGCGGCGGGAAGGTGCAGCGAGCCAGGAGGTCGGAGGCGAGGGAGGCGGCGCCTTCCCCCTCACCCACCGGCCCGGGCCACCCACAGGGTGGGGTCGCGGATCTCCTCGAGGGTGGGCAACCACTCGGGGCCCTCCCAGACCCGAGCCAACAACGCCGGGCCGCCCGCGTCCTCGACCGACTCGACGAACCGCTCCCCCTCGGCGTACTGGCGCATCTTGGCGTCGAGACCGAGGAGCTTGGACATCAGCTTGGTCACGCCGCGGGCCTGGGTACGCCGCTCGTGCAGCACGCGGGAGAAGTGGGCCGCACCGGGGACCTCCGCCGCGCCGGCCCGGTCCATTGTCACGTCGCCGTGGCCCTCGAGGAGGCTCATCATCCCCGAGATCTTCGACAGCGCCAGCCGTTGCTCGGGGGTGGCCAGCATGCCGACCACGCCCGCCTCGCGGGCCGGGTTGCGTCCGTTGCGCAACTCGGTGGCGACGCGCCCCAGCATCTCGGCAAAGCCGGCGGGATCCCCCGAGAGCGGGCCCAGCAGCTCGGAGACCAGGCCCACGAAATGGTCACGCAACCAGGGCACGGCGGTGAACTGCAGGCGGTGGGTGACCTCGTGCAACGCCAGCCAGAGGCGGAACTGGCTCGGCGCGAAGCCGTACTGCTCCTCGACGGCCACGATGTTCGGGCCCACGTAGGAGACCAGGTCCTGGTCCTCCGGTGACTCGTCGTTGATCAGGAGGTCGTACTGGCCCAGCACGCGGGTGGCCATGTAGGCCAGCATCAGGCCCAACTGCGTGCCCGCCACGGCCCGGCCCACCACGAGCGAGGGGCCGCCCAGCTTCGCCCCCCGCTTGCGCTGCAGCTCCGTGAGGGCGGGACCCACCAGGCGCTCGATGGAGCGCACGTTGGCCGCCGTCCAGCCGGGTCGGTCGGTGACCTTGGCCCGGGCCGTCCCGCGGGCCGAGTGCAACCCGGTCGCCTCGCTGACGAGTGACTCGGCGCGTGCCGTCAGCTCGTCGAACTGGGCCTGCAGGTCGGAGGAGCGGTAGGAAGCGGGTGCCGGTTTGAGGATGAGGGCGCCGGCGGCGACACGCTGGGCCAGGGCCCAGTCCACCATCGGCGGACCGCCCAGCAGGACGTCGGGGACCGCAGGGGTGATGTCAGTGCTCGCCGTCGTGCTGCCGACTTTCTTCGTCGATCGCCTCGGCCACACGCCTGATCAGGCTGTCCGGGACCCGGTCCTTGCACCGGTTGGCGATGACCCGCCGCAGCTCGGCCTCGAACTCGGCGGCGCCGCCACAAGGCCCGCACCAGTCCAGATGGAGGCGGATCACCTCACGGCGCTCCTCGGTGAGCTCGCCGTCGAGATAGTGGTACAGCTCGTGCACCGCCTCGCCGCAGTCGACCGACGGGCCGAACAGCCCACCCGCGTCGACCGCGGTGCCTTTCTCGGTCTCTTCGCTCTTGGGCACGTCCTCGCTCATTCCCTCGATCCGCCGGGAACGCTCCCGACGAGTCCCCGTGCTTCCGCTACATCGTGCAACGCCTTCTGCAGCGCCCTTCTTCCCCGATGGATCCGGCTCATGACCGTCCCGATCGGGACGTCGGTGATCTCGGAGATCTCCTTGTAGCTGAAACCCTCGACGTCGGCCAGCATGACGGCCATGCGGAACGCCTCGGGCAGGGCCTCGAGCGCCGCCTTCACGTCCTCGTCGGTGAAGCGCTCCAGAGCCTCGTCCTCGGCCGACCGACCGGGGTCGCTGCCTCCGGAGCCGGCCAGCCGCTTGTAGAGGTAGAGGTCTTCGACGTCCTCGACGTCGGCCACCTCGGGCCGGCGCTGGGCGGCCCGGTACGAGTTGATGTAGGTGTTGGTGAGGATCCGGTACAGCCAGGCCCGCAGGTTGGTGCCCTCGGTGAAGGACCCGAAGGAGCGGTACGCCTTGAGGTAGGTCTCCTGGACGAGGTCCTCGGCATCGGCCCGGTTGCGTGTCATCCGCAGTGCGGCGGAATAGAGGCCCGGCATGAACTCCATGGCGACGTCGGTGAAGTTCGCCTGGTCTGCCATGGTCCCACCCTATCCACCCGGCGATATCGTCTCCGCCGTGACAACCTCCCCAACGAATCTCGGCATCGACCTGCTCAGCGGCACCTTCTTCGGACGGGAGCCCCACGACGCCTTCGCCTGGATGCGGGCCCATGCCCCCGTCTACTACGACGAGCCCAACGACCTGTGGGCGGCGGCCAGCTATGCCGCCGTCAAGCAGGCCTCGGTCGACACCGAGTCGTTCTCGAACGCGGGGGGCATACGGCCCAAGTTCCCGCCCCTGCCGATGATGATCGACTTCGACGCGCCCGAGCACGTGCGCCGCCGCAGGCTGGTCTCCGAGGGCTTCACCCCGAGGCGGGTGCGCGCCCTGGAGGACAAGCTGCGGTTGGTCTGCGACGCCCTGCTCGATCAGGTCTGCGAGAAGGGCCGGTGCGACTTCGTGAAGGACGTTGCGGCTCCCCTGCCGATCATCATGATCGGCGACATGCTCGGCGTCGCGCCTGAGGACCGAGACGACCTGCTGCGCTGGTCCGACGACATGCTCAAGGGCCAGGGGGCGCCCGACCCGGCCCTCATGGAGAACGCGATGACCGCGTTCGTGGAGTACTCCACGTACATCCACCCCGTCTTCGACGAGCGCCGGGCCTCGCACAACACCGACGACCTGGTCGGAGTGCTCTGCCACGCCGAGATCGACGGCGACTCGCTCGACGACGACTCGCTCGTGCACGAGACGCTCCTCATCCTGATCGGGGGCGACGAGACGACCCGCCACGTCATCAGTGGCGGCGTGGAGGAGCTCCTCGCCCACCCGGACCAGCAGGAACGGCTGGCCGCCGACCCGGCCGGGCTCATGCCGAGCGCGGTCGAGGAGATGCTGCGATGGGTGTCGCCGATCAAGAACATGGCCCGGGTGGCCACCCGCGACGTCGAGCTTGCCGGGGCACGGATCCGCGCCGGTCAGGAGCTGATCCTGCTCTACCCCTCGGCCAACCGCGACGAGGCGGTGTTCGAGGACGCCGACACCTTCGACATCACCCGCAGCCCCAACCCGCACATGGCTTTCGGCTTCGGCGCCCACTTCTGCCTGGGCAACCAGCTCGCCCGCCTGGAGCTGCGCATCATGGTGGAACGCGTGCTGGCCCGGCTGCCGGACCTGCACCTGGCGGTCGACCGGGGGGCCCTGCCGCGTCGCCCGGCCAACTTCATCTCCGGCATCGAGGAGATGCCCGTCGAGTTCACGCCAACCGCCCCGCTCGGCGTCGGCCCCGTCTGATGGCGGGGGGCGCCACCAGCTCGGCCGGCATCGCCGGCTGGTCGATCCTGGTCACGGGTGGCGGGAGCGGGATCGGCCTGGCCACCGCCGAGCGCCTCATCGCCGAGGGCGCGCACGTGACCATCTGCGGGCGCACCGAGCAGAAGCTCGCCGACGCGACGGCGCGCCTCGCCGGGGCCGCGGCCCACGGTGCCACGGCGCGCTACGTCGTCGCCGACGTCACCGTCGAGGAGCAGGTCGCCGAGGCCGTCGCCGCGACGACCGAGGCGACCGGGCGCATCGACGGGCTCTTCGCCTGCGCCGGCGGCTCCCTGCATCTCGGGTCCGTGCTCACCGCCGACATCGTCGCGGTGCGGGCCACCGTCGACCTGAACCTCATGGGCTCGGTCATCTGCGTCAAGCGGGCCGGCGCGACCATGGAGGCGCAGGGCGGCCCGGGGTCGATCGTCTTGATGTCCTCGGGCGCGGGCCGCTTCCCCCACCCACACCTGTGGGCCTACGGGGTGGCCAAGGCTGGCATCTGCTTCCTCACCAAGACCGCGGCAGAGGAGCTGGGCCCGTTCGACATCCGGGTCAACGCGGTGGCGCCCGGCATCATCGACGACGAGTTGATGTCCTTCATCACGGCCGGCGGCCCGCTCCTCGACGACTACCTGGCGCAGATGCCCCTCGGCCGCGTCGGCACCGTCGAGGACGTGGCGGCCGCGGTCAGCTGGCTGATCGGGCCCGACTCGTCCTTCATCACCGGCGAGACCCTCGGCGTCGACGGGGGCCACCACCTCCGCCGGGGCGCCGACTACTCGCTGCTGTTCGGCTGAGCACGGCGCCCGCCGCCGGCAACCAGGAACGAGGGCCGCCCTTGCGCCACTAATCCGAAATGATTACCGTTATGGTTACTGTGATCTTCCGACAGCTGCCGCACACCCTCCTGGCTGGAGCACTCGGCCTCGCCTTCGCCGGCCTGGCGGGCGGCACCTCGGCCGGCGCATCGACGGCGGCCAGGGCCCCGGCGGTCGTCCACGTGGTCGCCGCCGAGAACTTCTGGGGCAACATCACGAGCCAGCTCGGAGGGCGTGACGTCCGTGTGACCTCCCTGATCACCAACCCCAACGACGACCCGCACCTCTTCGAGACGAGCGCCGCCGGCGCGGCCACCCTCGCCCAGGCCCGGGTGGTCGTCGAGAACGGCGCCGGCTACGACACCTGGATGCAGTCCCTCCTCAGCGCCGACGGCGGGCACCCCGGGGTCGTGGTCGCATCGTCGGTGCTCCACATCGGAGGCAGCGACCCCAACCCGCATCTCTGGTACGACATCCCCCGCGTGCCCGCCGTGGCATCCGCCATCACCTCCGCGCTGATCAGGGCCGCGCCGCTGGACGCGCCCACCTTCCGGGCCAACCTCGTCCGCTTCGACGCGTCCCTCGCCCCCCTCGATGGCCACCCTGGCCACCATCAAGAAGAACTTCCACGACGTCTCGATCGCCTACACCGAGCGGGTACCCGGCTATGCCGTGGCGGTGGCCGACCTCGACGTCAAGACCCCGCCGGGCTTCGCGCGCTCGATCGAGGAGGGCGTCGACCCCGGTCCGGCGGACACCCTCGCCATGCAACAGCTCATCACGAGGCACGACATCAACGTGCTCCTCTACAACGTGCAGACGGTGACGCCGGTCACGACACAGATCCGCGCGCTCGCCGTGCGGCACGCCATCCCCGTGGTGGGCGTGTCCGAGACGATGCCCGCCGGCGTGGCCACCTACCAGCAATGGCAGCAGTCACAGCTGACCCATCTCCTCCACGCCCTGCAGTCGAGCCGGAGCCCGTGACGGCAGCACCGGTCGAGCTCCGGGCGGCCTCCGTCCAGCTCGGCCAGCGGACCCTGTGGTCGGGCCTCGACCTGACCGTGTCCGAGGGCGAGTTCCTCGCCGTGCTCGGCCCCAACGGCACGGGCAAGACCACGCTGCTCAAGGTCCTGCTCGGCCTCGTGCCCCTCTCCGAGGGCACGGTGCGCGTGAACGGCGCGCCGCCCCGCCGCGGCAACCCGGCGCTGGGCTACGTGCCCCAACAGCAGGCCTTCGACCGCACCCTGCCCATCCGCGGGCGCGACCTGGTGCGCTTCGGAGTGGACGGCCACAAGTGGGGTGTGGTCCGACACGCCCGCGCCACCAGGCGGCGCGTCGACGACGCCCTGCGGGCCGTGGGCGCCGCCGCCTACGCCGACGCACCCGTCGGCCTGCTGTCGGGCGGCGAACAGCAACGGCTGCGGATCGCCCAGGCCCTGTTGGGCGACCCCACCGTCCTGTTGTGCGACGAGCCCCTCCTGGCACTCGACCTGGCCAGCCAGCGCGCCGTCACCAGACTCATCGACGAGCGTCGCCGCGCCGCGGGCACGCCCGTGGTCTTCGTGACCCACGAGGTCAATCCCGTGCTGCCCTATGTGGACCGCATCCTGTACCTCGTGCGCGGTCGGTGGGCGATCGGCACCCCTGCCGAGATCCTGACCAGCGAGCGGCTGAGCGACCTCTACGGGATCGAGGTCGACGTGGTCCAGGTACGCGACCGCTACCTGGTGGTCAGCGCCGAGGACGAGCTGCCGACCGAGCCCGGCGCCCAGGCCCATCACTCCCACCCTCACGACGACCCTCACGGCCACTGATGGGCATCGGCTTCTACCTCCAGTTCCCCTTCGCCCAGCACGCGCTCGAGGCCGCGTTCCTCGTGGCGGTCAGCTGCGGCCTCATCGGACCCTTCGTCATCACGCGCACCATGTCCTTCGCCGTGCACGGCACCAGCGAGCTCGCCTTCACCGGTGCCGTGGCCGGACTGCTGGTGGCCGACAACCCGGTTGCGGGTGCGCTCGTCGGTGCGCTCGTGGTGGCCTCGCTGATCGGGCTCCTCGGGCAGCGCGCCTCGGAGCGCGACTCGACCATCGGGGTCATCCTGGCCGCCGGGCTCGGCCTCGGAGTCTTCCTCCTCGGCTACTACCACGGCTACGCCAGCGAGGCACTCAACATCCTCTTCGGCAACATCTTCGGCATCAGCTCGAGCCAGATCCTCTTGCTGGGCGGCATCGCGATCGCCGTGGCCGCAGTGCTCACGGCCATCTGGCGCCCGCTGCTCTTCGCATCCGTCGACCCCGACGTCGCCCAGGCCCGGGGCGTGCGCACGGGGCTGCTCGGCATCGTCTTCCTCTTCGTGCTCGCCGTGACGGTGACCGAGGCGGCGCAGATCGTGGGCACCCTCCTCGTGCTGAGCCTCGCCATCACTCCCGCCGCGGCGGCCCAGCGCCTCAGCTCCAACCCCTTCGTGGTGACGGCACTTTCCATCGCCATGGCGGTGGTGGCGGCCGACGGTGGGCTGCTCCTCAGCTTCTCGTTCCCGACCGTCAAGCCCAGCGTGCTGATCGTCGCCCTCAGCTTCGCCTTCTACGTGGTGGCCCGCCTCGTCGGTCCTGCCGTGACCTCCCGCCGGAGGCACCGGTCGGCCACCCCGGACCTGGCAGAGTTGAACCGTGGCTGAGCTCAGCGAGCACCCGGGCCGCGCCTCGCGCCGGACCCGGCAGGGTGAGGCGGTGCTCAACGTCGTGCTCGGCTCGGACAACTTCCGCAGCGCGCAGGACATCCACGCCGAGCTGCGGGCCTCCGGGGAGGCGGTCGGGCTGACCACCGTTTACCGGCACCTGGCGCTGCTGACCGACGAGGGCCGGCTCGATGCACTGCAGACCGCCGACGGCGAGCTCGTCTACCGGCGCTGTCACAGCGAGGCGCACCACCACCACGTCGTGTGCCGGGTCTGCGGCCGCGGCTCCGAGGTGGAGCTGCCGGACCTGGAGCGCTGGGCCGAGGCGACGGCAACGGCCCTCGGTTACAGCGACGTCACCCACACCGTCGAGATCTTCGGCGTGTGCGCGGACTGCCGCGCCTGAGCGCGCCGACCGGACGGCTCAGGCCAGCCGGAACAGCCCGGCGTCGATCACCGTCTCGCCGCGTTGCGTCTCGGTGCGGAAACGGTAGGCGCCCTTCGCATCGTCGCCGATGTCCCACACGGAGATCGTGAGGGTGTCGCCCGGCATGGTCGGCTTGGAGAAGCGGGCCCGCATGGCACCGAAGCGCGCCGGGTCCGAGCCGCAGACGGTGTGCAGCAGCGCGCGCCCGGTGAAGCCGTACGTGCAGAGCCCATGGAGGATGGGGCGATCGAATCCGGCCCGCTTCGCGAAGGTCGGGTCGGAGTGCAGCGGGTTGCGGTCCCCGCTGAGCCGGTAGAGCAGCGCCTGGTCGGTTCGGGTCGCGTAGGACACCACCTCGTCGGGCTCGCGGCGTGGGCAGTGGCTCGGCCGCCAGCGCGCTCTCCTCGTCGCCCTCGGGGTTCCGGGGCCCGCCGAAGCCTCCGGCGCCACGAATGAAGAGGGTGCTGCGGTTGGTGAAGGCGAGCTCACCGCTGTCGGCGTGGCGCGACTCGCTCTCGAGCACGACGAGACCGGCCGAGCCCTTGTCGTACATGCCCGCCACCTTCGTGACGATCGACACCGTCCCCGCCGTGGGGATCTCGCCGTGCAAACGGATCGCCTGCTCGCCGTGGACGAGCATGGCCGGGTCGAAGTCGCCGATCGACTCCCTCGCCCCGCCGGCCTGGCCCACGATGGTCGTGAAGGTCGGGAGGACGCGCTCGGGTGACCCCGACCGAGTTCTCGGTGGTCAGGTCCAGCTCGAATCCCGTCGGGTCGAGCGCACCGGCCCCCACGCCCAGGGCGTAGAGCAGCGCATCCCTGTGGTCCCACGACCGCTCGGAGGGCTCGGAGGTGGAGCCCACCGCATCGGGGTTCAGTCCCATGGTCGGCACCTTTCTTCTCGTCGTGTCGGGTCTCGTCTCCGAGACGCCTCGGGTTCCTTGTTGCCAATATTTGATGTTACATGGATTTATGTCATACTTGTCAAGTGGAGACGAGTGCCACCGCCGAGATGACCATCGACGAGCTGGCCGTGCTGAGCGGGACCACGACCCGTCGCATCCGCTCCTTCCAGACCCTCGGTCTGCTCGCGCATCCCGAGCTGCGGGGGCGCACCGGCGTCTACGCGCCGGCGCACCTGGCCCGCGTCGACGCCATCCTCCGACTCCAGGATCGGGGCTTCTCGCTCGAGTCGCTCGCCGTGCTCTTCGGCGCGCTCGCGGCAGGACAATCCCTGGCCGGTGTCCTCGGGGTCGGCGAGCCGGCCGCGGCACCGGGCGATCCCGGCGCCGACGCGACCCCGGACACGGCCGAGCTGTACGGCTTCGCCGAGCTCCAACCGCACGGGGCGACGGTGCACCGAGGGCGCGTGCGCACGTTGCTCTCCGTCCTCCCCACCACGGTGTGGGACGAGAGCGAGGCGTCCTAAGCCTGACGGGCGCTCGATATGGTCGCGAGCCATGACCGCGCCCGCCACCGTTCCTCTGCTGCACTGGGAGGAGGCGGAGTCGTTCGGGGCCGCGGTGGCGGTGACCACTCGCCGCGGCGGGGTGTCGCAGCCGCCGTATGACACGCTCAACCTCGGGCTCCACGTGGGCGACCGCCCGGAGGACGTGGTGGTCAACCGCGCCCGGGCGGCCGCAGGCTTCGGCGTGGGCCTCGAGACGATGGTCTTCGCCCAGCAGGTGCACGGCACGGCGGCCTCACTCGTCGGCCCCGCCGATCGCGGCCGCGGTACCGCGGCCCACGACGACGCCGTTCCCGCCACCGACATACTCGTGACGACGGCGCCCGACGTCACGCTCGTGATGCTGGTGGCCGACTGCCTCCCCATCGCCCTCGTCGATCCGGCCGCCCGTGTGCTCGCCGCCGTCCATGCGGGCTGGCGCGGCAGCGCGGCGGGCGCCGTGGCCGCGGCCGTGCTCGCCATGGAACGGCGAGGGGCGAGGCCGGAGCGTCTGCGGGCCTTCCTCGGCCCGGCCGTGGCCCCGGACCGCTACCAGGTGAGCGCCGAGGTGTGCCGCGGCCTCGCCCGCGCCGTGCGCCCCGACGCGCTCGACATCGCGGTCACGCGCCCCGATGGGCCCGGCCACTGGCTGGTCGACCTCGCCGCCGCCAATCGCCAGCAGCTGCTGCGGAGCGGCCTCCGGCCGACGCACATCGCCGACTGCGGGGTCACCACGGCTGACGAGGCCCTGTTCAGCGACCGTGCCGCGCGGCCCTGCGGCAGGTTCGGCCTCCTGGTGCGGCTGCTCGACTGAGGCCGGCGCGCCACCATCGGCGCCGTAGCATGGGGTCGCCCGGCGTCCGGGCAACCCTCTCACCCGCATGCCTCCTCCCGACCAGTTCCGCTACGACGGTGTCGTCATCGACGCCGTCCGGTCCGCGGTGACCTGCCAGTACTCGAGCGCCACCCACACCTTCACCGAGCACTTCACCTTCGGGCCAGGTGGGGACTGGGACGACCCCGCCGTCCGGGCCGCCGTGCGCATCCTGTTCCTGCTGGCGGGCGTGTCGTACTACAAGACGACGGCCGCCCCGGTGATCGACCTCGGCGATCACCCGACCACGGCGGCCGAGCGCGCCTTCCTCACGGGGTACTACGTGCACGGGCTCGGAGAGTTCGCCTACCGCAACGGCATCGACCTGCGCGGCCTCGAGGTGAGGGGTCCCGAGGCTTCCCCCGGGGCGCCCGTGCGCTACGTGCCCGGGCCGGGCCGCCCACTGATCCCCTTCGGCGGCGGGATCGACTCCATCGTCACCGTCGAGTCCCTCTCGGGCGACCACCCGGGCGCCGCGCTGTGCGTGGTCCATCCACCGAACGACCCCTTCGCAGCCATCGAGGGCGCTGCTGCGGTGACCGGGCTGCCCGTGGTGCGCATCGCGCGCGCCGTCGACCCACTCGTGCGGCGCTCGGTCGAGTTGGGGTTTCTCAACGGGCACGTGCCGGTCACCGCCGTCATCACGGCCGCCGCCGTCGTCGCCGCGGTGCTCGAACGACGCGACGCTGTCGTGCTCTCCAACGAGCGGTCGGCCTCGGCTCCGACGTTGGTGGCCGACGGGCACGCCGTGAACCACCAGTGGTCCAAGGGCGACGAGTTCGAGCGCGGCTTCGCCGAGCTCGTGGCGGGAGCGCTGGGCCCCGAGCTCTCCGTCTTCTCCTACCTCCGCCCCCGCACCGAACTGTGGGTGGCGGAGCGGTTCGCCGGCCTCACCGACTACCACCCCGCCTTTCGCAGCTGCAACCGCGCCTTCCACCAGGACCCGGTCCAGCGGCTCGCCGGTTGGTGCGGGCGGTGTGACAAGTGCTGCTTCATCGACCTCGTCCTGGCGCCGTTCATGAGCCGCTCCGACCTGGCCGAGGTGTTCGGTGACGACGAGCCACTCGAGAACCCGGACAACGAGCAGCGCTTCCGGGCCCTGGTCGGGCTGGGCGCCGGCAGCAAGCCCTTCGAGTGCGTAGGCGACGTCGACGAGTGCCGCGTCGCGGCGCTCGAGCGCGGCGCAACGCGAGGACCGGGCGGGCACCGTCGTCCTCCGGCGGCTGTACGACGAGCTTGCGGCTGTCCGTCGGCCGGCGGGCGTCGACGCAGCAGCCCTGCTCCTCCACGCGGGGCCCACCACATCCCGGATCTCTATGCACCGACCGATCTCCTGGTCCGCGCTCGCTGACGCGTCGGTCGGCGTCTGGGGACTGGGCGTCGAGGGACACGCCAGCGTCCGCCGCCTCCGTGCCATCGGACGCGTGCCCGTCCTCGTCGACGACGCACCCGGTGCGGCCACCGTCGACGGGCTCGAGGTCCAGGCCACGCGATCGGGCGGGCTCCACGCGCTGCTCCGCTGCGACGTGGTGGTCAAGAGCCCGGGCATCAGCCGCTACCGGCCGGAGGTGGCGCAACTCGAGGCGGCGGGAGTCGCCGTCTGCGGGGGTCTGGGCCTCTTCATGGCCGAGGCCGATCCGACCCGGGTGGCCTGCATCACCGGCACCAAGGGCAAGAGCACGACGACCGCGTTGGCCGTGCACCTCCTCACACGGCTCGGATACCGGGCCCGCGCCGGGGGGAACATCGGCCAGCCGCCCTGGGACCCCACGCCCGAGGACCGAACCCGACCACTGGGTCATCGAGACATCGAGCTTCCAGGTTCCCGATCTGGTCACGGGTCCCCGCGTGGTCGCGGTCACGTCGCTGTCGCCCGATCATCTCGACTGGCACGGCACCGTTGAGCGCTACTACGCCGACAAGCTGTCGCTGTGCACCAAGCCAGGCGTCGAAGTCGCGCTGGCCGACGGCTCCGACGAGGTGCTGCGGGCACAGGCGACTCTGCTCGGCCCTCATCTGCGCTGGGTGGGCGCGCCCGAGGTCGAGCGCGACACCACCTGGTCGCATGCCCTGGGGCTCCCCGGACCGCACAACGCGCGCAACGCGTCCATCGCCCGAGCCGTGCTCGTCGCGCTGGGGATCCCCGAGGCGAACGACGACGAGCTGCTCGCGGCTGCCGCGGCAGGCTTCGCAGCGCTGCCCAGCCGCTGTCATTCCCTGGGCCGGGTGGGAGAGGTCGAGTTCGTCGACGACGGTCTGTCCACCAACGTGCTGCCGGCACAGGCCGCGCTGCGCACCTTCGAGAAACGGCCCGTCGCTCTGCTGGTCGGTGGGCACGATCGCGGCGTCGACTACGCGCCATTGGGTCGGACCCTCGCGTCACGCACGGCGCCGACGCTCGTGGTCACCATGCCCGACAACGGGCCGCGCATCGGCGCGGCCGTGCGCCGTGCCGGTGGAGGCGCGGTGGAGGTGATCGACGCTGTCGACCTCGACGCCGCGGTCGAGGCCGCGTTCGGGTGGGCGGGATCCGGCGCGGTCGTGCTGCTGTCGCCGGCCGCTCCCAGCTTCGGGCGCTTCGGTGACTACAGGGAGCGGTCGGCTGCATTCGCGGCGGCGGCCGCCCGGTGCGGCCCGCTCAGCTGATCGGCGTCAGCAGGGCGCCGTGGCGGGTGCCAACTCCTCGCGCTCACTGAGGAACAGCCACCACGAGTCGGCCGAGACCAGCGCGGCGACCTGCACGACGTCGGGATCGGCACCCATCTCGACCAGAGCCTCGATGGACCAGTCGGCGTGCTCCACCTCCTGGGTGTGGTGGACGTCCCAGAAACGGGTGCCCTCCTCGTCGAGTCCGTAGTGGCGGCGCAGGCCGTCGGACTTGGAGCCCGCGATGTCGGCCGCCTGGACCTCGTAGGCGGCGACCATGGCCAGGGCTGCGGCGGGATCGTTGGCCGCTGCCGTGCGCACGAGCGCGAGCAGTGCCGCCGTCGACGGCGTCGCGGGTGCCCCGGGAGCGGCGCCCACCGCCCGCGCGAAGGACTCGAAGAGCTCCGCGTGCGGCTCCGGTGTGCCGAGCTCGTCGGCGAGGTTGGCCTCCACCAGCTCGCGCGCCGGCCCTTCGGGCAACGCGTCGGCGATGGCCGCCAGCGTCATCGGGAGCTCGCGCTCTATGTGCCGATACTGCTCTGCGTAGGCGGCTAACTCGCCCTCGGAGAGGGTGCCGGCTTCCCAGCGACGGTAGAAGGGGTGCGTGAGCAAATGACGCCCGACAATCGCATCTGTCAGCACCTCATGGATCGGTTGAGTGTGCATGCGGCACCTTATCTTCTGCTGTGGCCGCGCTCCCGGGGCGGTCGGGGGTGGCCGGCGGGGCACAATCGGGGTTGTGCTCAGCCTGGTCTGCTTCCTGGTGGGCGGGCTTCTCGGCTGGGGTGCGGCACAGGGCGGGGAGCGCGTCCAGCGCGTCTGGCCCATCGCGCTGCGGGTTCAGATCCTGGTCACCTCGGCGTCGCTCTCGCTGGTCGCCGCCTGGCGGCTGAACTCGGCCAGCGAGCTCGTCGGTCCCCTCGCCCTGTCGGCCGGGCTGTGGCTCATGCTGGGGGCGGCGTTGGCCACGAAGGGACGGCGGAGCGCCGGAGAGGGGTCACTCGAGGCCTGGGCGGTGAGCCCGAACAGCGGGTTCTGGGTGGTACCCGCCGCCGCGGCCTTCGCGGGATCGACGGGGACCATGATCGCCGTCCTGGCCAATGTGATCACCACCGCCTGGCTGGCGGTCGCGGTGCACCTGATGCGCCGCGACGCTCCGTTCCGGCAGCGCCGGGCCACGTCCTGGGTCGACCAGTCCCCTGTCCTGGCGTCACTGGTCGGCCTGCTCCTCCATGCTGCCGGCCCCGCCCCGTCCTGGACGGCGGACGTACTTCTCTTGGCTGGGCCCCTGCTCGCCTTCTCCGGTGCCGCCCTGTTCATGGGCTCGGTGGTCCACCCCCACAACGTGTCGGTTCCCCGGACCGAGCACGCCATCCGCCGCTGGACCTGGCTGACCGTGCTCCGGGTCGCCTATTACGCCGTCGTGGCCCTCGCGGCCGGCCTCGCCTCGTCGACCGCACTGGCGGTGGTGGCGGTCTTGAGCGGCCTCAGCGCGCCGTCGTTCCAGCCCGTCCAGTTGGCCGTGCTCTACGGCTACCGCTCCGAGGTCGTGATGGCGGCCGTGCGCTGGGGATGGATCCTGGCCCCGTTCGGGCTGGTGCTGGCCGAGATCATCCGTTAGGGGTGTTGCGCATGGCCGGTTGCGATGGGGGAACGCGACAGCGGGGCCGGTGCTCGCCGCCCGTGGCGGTTCGTGGGTCGCGGGTCGCGACAGTTCGGTCGCCGCCTCTATGAGACGCGGTCGGTGCTCCTGTTGATGCACAGGGCGACCAGCTCCTTGTAGAAGGCCTCTTGTTGGGGCCCCTCGGGATCCAGCCCGTAGACGGCATCGGTGAGGCCAGATGCGATGGCGTGGCCAGCGTGCAGCGAGGTCGCGAACCTTCGGGTGGTTCGCTCGTGGCGTCGCTCGGATCCAACGCTCCCTACGCGAAGTCGGGCGGGCGCTTCTCCCGGAACGCCGCGATGCCCTCGGCGTAGTCGTTGCCCGAGTAGACGTCGTGGCGCAACTGGTTGATCCACTGGGAATCCTGCGCCGACAGCGCCACCGCGCGCACGAACGTGGTGGCTTGGAGCTTGTAGGCGCGGATGGCGTCACCCGAGCGGCTCCTCACCTTCCGCGCCAGCTCGTAGGTCGTGTCGTGGAGGTCCTGGCTACCGACCAGCCGGTTCAAGATGCCCACGGCGAAGGCGCGCTCGGCGGGAATGAGATCGGCCGTCATGATCAGCTCGTTCACGACGTTGAGCGGAAGCCGGGCCAGGAAGTACTGGATCCCCGATGCCGAATAGGGCAGGCCCAGCCGAGCCGGCGTCACGGCGAAGGCGGCGGTCTCGTCGCCGACCACCATGTCGCAGTTCAGCACCAGGTCGCAGGCACCGCCCCAGACGGTCCCGTGAACCATGGCGATGACGGCACCGGGGTACCCGCGCACCGCCCGCAGGAGCTCCTCGAGGGGATCGGCGAAGGGGAGGGGGTCCACCCCACGCACGGGGAGCTCGTCGATGTCGTGCCCGGCGGACCAGACGTCGGCGAGCTCCGCGGCCCGCACCACGACCGCGCGCACCCCCCGCTGCTCGAAGTCGCCGAGTGCGGCCATCATCTCGTGCACCGTCCGGGCGCCCAACGCGTTGCGCTTGGCGAAGTTGTCCAGTGCGAGCGTCCCGACCTTGTCGTCGACGCGGATCTGGACCGTGCCGCTCATCGCGAGACCGTAGGGTCGGCGGACAGGACGGCTCCCGACCGACGCGAGCGCAGGTTGCGGTTCTTGATGCGGTTGCCGCAGACCGCCATGTCGCACCACGCCCCTCGACCCGCATGGGAGCGGTCGTAGTAGGCCCACCGGCAATCCGGGTTCCGGCAGGCCTTGAGCCGTGGCCAGGTACCGTCACGCTGCGCATCGCGGATGACGAGCAGGAGGTGGGCCAGGCCGTCGGTGCCGGCCGCCGCATCGGGGCGGAGCTCGATGCTGCCGCCGGCGAGGATCACCGGCCGCAGGCGGCTCGTCTCGGCGAACGCACCCAGCGCATGGAGCGTCGAATCATCCGCGGCGGGGCCCCCGCCGTTGTGGACGAGCAGGGCGCGGATGGCCTCCCTCAGATCGCGGGCCACGACGAGGTCCGCCTCCGCGGCGTCGCCGAGGAGGCCGGCGTCACGGAGCCACCGGTGGGCGGACCCGGGGTCGGCGAGGATGTCGATGCCTGAGTCGGCCTCTCGCGTGTTCACGAAGGACTGCACGACCAGCAACGGCATGGGGGCGGGCTTCGTCTCGTCTTCGGGGACCCAGGTCGGGAGCGCCATGGCACCATGGTAGCCGGACGTGACCGGTAAAACTACTTGACTGGTCTTGGCGTGACGTACATACTGGCACTTGATGGTCACGTCACCGCAGAAGAGGAGCCAGTCATGATCGTGGTGCTCGAGCACGACGCCACGCTGGGCCTGCGGCGCGTGCGGCTCCGGGATCGCTTGCTCGCTCGTATCCGGGCGGCCGCGCTCGATGCCGAGTTAGCGGGCGGCACCTCTCCCGAGTCGAGCGTCGTCCTGGCTCTGCACGCCGTCCACCTGAGCAGACCGTCGCAACGGCGGCTCCTCGCCGGCAGCCTCCGGCGCGTGGTGGCTTCGGCCGACGCCCCGGCGAGGTCACGGCTGAAGGCGCCTGTCTGCGGTCCCGCGGTCCGTCGCGCCGGCACCGAACTCCAGGCCCTCATCGATCGCCTGGTCGGCGCGGGGCCGGTCAGCGTGCGCGGCGTGGCCCAGGTGAGGTGCCTCCTGGCGGACGGGACCGGGCCGATCTATCGCAAGTCCGCTCCCGACCGGCTGCGCAACGAGCTCCGTGGCGCGTTGGCCGTCATGGACCCGCTCACCTGAGTCGATCAGGCGCCCGCAGGGTCAAGTTCTGCACCCTGCTTTGTATCCGTCGAGATGAAGACTCCGGCTAAATCTGAGGCGGCAGCTGGAGCGACATTGGGTCGCAGTCAGGACGTCGAGGGCAACTGGTTGAGTGCGTCGACCATCACTTGGGTGGCTTCGGCGATGTGGGACGGACACTGGTATTGGGCAGCCAGGATAATGGCGAGGTAGGCCTCGTAGAGGGTGAGGCCCCGCGCCGTGAGCGCGGCGACAATCTGGTCGTAGCGCTTCTTGTTCGTCAGGTCCGTGCAGGCCGTTGCAGCCGACGAGATGAGAGCGGCGTCGTTGGTGGTCACCGACACCCCGGCCAAGTGCAGCACCCTGAGATAGGCAGCCTTCGGATCCTTCGGGATGGACGGGTCTCCGTAGTAGACGACAGCTGCGGCGAGTGCCGCCGCCGGCTCGCGGGCGGCCAGGTGGGGGAGCTCTCCGGGGGGGAAGGCGATCAGGTCGACGTAGAGCCGGCGCTGCGCGGTGTCTCCCGTCTGGCCCGGGGCCAGACCATGGTGGACCATCCAGATGATGGAGCCGGTTTGGTAGAACTCCTCGCCGCCCGGCCCCTGGTCGCCCACCCCGTCGGCGTGGGACGCAACCCATGCATGGTCGAGCGGCTTGGTGCAGGGCCCGACCACCGAGGCGCAGCGGGCGATGCCGATGCCGTACGTCTTGTGTCCCCAGAGGCTGCCCGAATAGAAGAGCCAGAAGTGGTCATGGTCCTGGATCATCGCCGGAGCCTCAACGAGATCGTCCTCCCAGGGCTGCGTGGCCCCCAGGAGCCGATGCGGCGGGCCGACGGTCGAGAGCCCGTCAGGCGACAACTGCTGTGAGTAGATGTAGGTCGGCTGATCGCAGCAGTCGCCGTCGCTCTTCCACAAGAGCCAAGGTGTCCCGTCCGACGCCACGAACACGCTCGGGTCAATAGCTCCGCCCTCGTCGGTGGGGCAGATGAAGGCAGAAGTCGAGTTGTCGACGAACGGACCCGCTGGGCCGGTCGCGGTGGCGCGGGAGACGCACTCCACGTTGGTCCACCCTCGGACGGTCTTGACGCAGCCGCTGGCCGGAGGGGTGGCGAGACAACCCAGCGGCACCGTGGCCGGCGTGGAGTAGTACATGACATAGGTGCCGTTCGGGCGAGCCCACACGTCCGGACCCCACTGATACCCCGGCACCGACCAGGTGGGTACCTTGGGCATGGCGTCGCCGACGAAACGACCCGAGAAGCCGTCACCTCGCGACAACGCGACCACGGGCAGATTGGCGCCGTGGTCGTACCTGGAGGGCCGACTGCTCGACGCATAGAAGTAGAGCGTGCTCCCGGCCGCGAGTGCGGTTGGGTCCGCGAAGTCTCCGTCGTAAATCGGCTCATCGTGGACGAGCCCGGCGAGGATGTTCAAGGGCACGCCGCTCTCCCGCGACGGATTCATCCCGATGGGGCCCTTGGTAGCAGACCGACCCGGCGGCACGTAGATCTGCGCCGTCCGGACCGGCGAGGGCTTGAGCACACGTCCGATGCCGGGTGCGGTCGACGAGCTACTCGTCCGTGGGCTGGTGCTCGTGGCCACCGGGCTGCAACCGGCCAGGATGACGGCCGCCACGAGCGCCCAACCCGCTCTCCAGGTGGCCCGGCGTCTTTGCGCTCCTCGGGGACCGACACCCACGTTGCGAAGCGTAAGACAGACAAGGGAACCACGCTGGGAGGGGCGACGTTGGATCGGCGTTCGGGGTACCGATACCCCGGACACATGCCCTCTGAACTGGAGCCTGAGAGGAGATTCGAACTCCTGACCTGCGCATTACGAGTGCGCTGCTCTACCGACTGAGCTACCCAGGCAACCGTGGCCGCCCGACGACGGTACGCATCTCGGTGCGTCAGGCCGGACGACGGTGAGTCAGTGTACGCGAGCCTGCGCAGGCGGCGAGGACGGACCGGGTCTCCCGTGCCCCGAGACCGGGTGGCGCCTGCAGGGCCCTGCTTCACCCTGTTGAGGGGCCCCGCAGGCACCATCGACAGTGGGGGAACCCGGAGCCCGGTGCAACACACATGCAACACCGATGCAAGGAGCACAGCCCATAGTGAGCGCCCTGGGTGGGGAACGACGACCGTCATGCCGTGGCGCATCGGAGAAGGACGTGAGCAGTGGTATCCACGCTGGGAAGGCAGGCCACCATCGACCGCCTGCAGGCGGTCGACCAGCTCCGTGACTGCACCAGGGCCCAGCTCGAGGACGTGGCACGCCTGGCCGAGCGGATCCAGGTGGGCGAGGGGGAGGTCCTCACCAAGGAAGGTCGGATCGGGCGGGAGTTCTTCCTCATCCTCTCGGGCACGGTCGGTGTGACCCAGAAGGGCCGACGGGTGAACACCCTCGGCCCGGGCGAGTTCTTCGGAGAGCTGGCCGCCCTGAACCCCGGCCCTCGCAACGCCACCGTGACCGCTCTCTCCGACGTCGACGTGCTGATCATCGGACCGCGGGAGTTCGCGGCGATGGCCGACATCCCCGGCTTCCGGGACGCGTTGATGAAGAGCATGGCCGGCCGGCTGCGCACCGTCGACGCCCGCCTCGCTGAGGCGCTGGACGATCAGGAGACCTCGGCTCCCGACCCCGAGTGACGTTCGGCTTCGTGAACTGCGTCATCTGAACGGTAGCGGCGGGTCCCCGGACCACGTACGGTGACATTGGGATCGCCGAGGACGTGGAGCAAGGGTTGGGGATGAGCACGGAGAGAGTGGACGACGAATGGGCCGAGCCCGGCCCGCTGCAGGGCGTGCCCTGGTTCGCCGCCTGCACCGAGGAGCAGTTGGGCGAGGCGGCGCGGCTCGCCGAGCGCCTCGAGGTGCACGCGGGCGAGGTGATCCTGCGGGAGGGCCGTCTCGGCCGCGAGCTCTTCGTCATCGTCTCCGGGCGGGCGACCGTGACCCGGGCGGGGCGGGTCGTCAACCTCCTGGGTGCGGGCGACTACTTCGGCGAGCTGGCGGCGATCGAGGCCGCGCCGCGCAGCGCCACCGTGACCGCGACGACCGACCTCGACGTCCTGATCATCGGGCCCCGCGAGTTCGAGGCGATCATGGACATCCCCGGCTTTCGCAACGCGCTCTTCGCCGGCATGAGTCGGCGCATCCGCGAGGCCGACGACCGGCTGGCCGCCTACGCCGACCTCGAGGAGAACCGGGGGCGGGAGGAGAACGCGGCGCCACGTGATGCCGGGCGTCAGCCCGGGTCGGCCGCGATGCGAGCGACGCGGTGCAGGCCCAAATCGAGGGCGGCCTCCTCCGCGTTCCGCAGGAGCACGGCCACCCGCTCCCCCTCGTCGCCGCGGCGGCGCCGGCGCAGTGCCCGCGCCAGCTCGACCTCCGCGGCCGCGACGAACGGCCCCGACCGCATGCGGAACCCGAGTCGCAGCGCCGCCTCGAAGTGCACCTGCGACAACGCCAGGTCACCCGAGGTCATGGCGAGAAGGCCGAGGTAGTAGTCGGCCGGCCCGAGGCAGGCGACAGCCGGCGGGCGGATCACCACGGCGGTGCCGGCGTACGGTCGCATCTCCTCGTAGATGCGCAGCGCGGGTCGCGCGCCCGGATGCCGATCCCGCCGCAGGCCGCGGCGGCCAGGGCCAGGGTCACGCTCTCGCTGCGGTGACCGACGTTGTCCCATCCCATGTCCGACAGCGAGTGCAGCTGGGCGAGCGCCTTCTCCGTCTCGCCCGCCTCGGCGTTGGCCAGGGCCTGCGCGGCATGTGCGCTGGGGGAGTCCGCCGGGCTCTCCGCGACCGACCGTTCGAAGCGCGCTGTTCACAGAGGCGAGCTCGTCGCGCTGCCACCAGGTCCACACCATGAGTGCGGCGTAGAAGCCGGGGGCCAGTTCGTTGTGGGCCCGCGCCACCTCGAGGGCCTGACGCCCCAGCGATTCCCCCCGGTCGATGTCCCCGCCGACCAGCGCCATCATGGCGGCCACGTTGTCCCCGTAGGAGGCGTCGAGAGGATGGATCGGACCGGTGCTGCGCGCCTCGTAGCCAGCGATCTCGTCCTTGACGGCATCGACGTCGCCCTGCGCGAGCAACTCGCGGACCCGCCACATGTAGCCGTGCAGCGCGAGAACCTCGTCACCGATATCGTCCGCGATCTCCCCGAGCTCGTTCGCGGTCGCCAGTCGTTCTGGCGCCGGCTCGATGCCCCAGAGCGCGTGGACCCGGGCATTGAGCGCGTAGCCGAGCGCACTGCGGTCACCGAGCCGCCGGGCCATGGCCACGGCCTCGGTGTTGAGGTCGAGTGAACGCTCGAGCAGGCCAGGCGCAGGGACGCCGGTCGTGTAGACGGTGACCAGTCCGAGCCGTGCCGTGACCATCGCCCGCAGGTGCGAGTCCTCCTCGGGCAGCTTGGCGCGCGCCTCCTCCAGCAGCTGCACCTGGTCCTCGTCGGCGCCGCCGATGCCGAGGTCGTTCAGCGGTCCGGCACGGAGCGCGGCCGCAGCAAGGCGCTGGGGATCGCCCATGGCACGCGCGAGTGAGGCCGCCCTCTCGGAGTTGGCATCGGCCTGCGCCGCGTCGCCGGCCCTGTGCTGCGCTTCCGCGAGCGCGATCAGCGCGTCGCAGCGCGCCGCCCTGTCCTGGGAGCCGAACTGCTCGGCTATCTCGAGGCTGCGGGTGAAGTGCCCGACCGCCTCCTCGAAGGCCAGCAGGCGCAGCGCGCGCTCACCCGCGGCCAGGCAGTAGTGGATCGCCTTGTCGGCGTCGGCCAGGGCCGCGCCCATCGAATAGTGGTGCGCCAGCTCGTTGACGTAGGTGTCGAGCGCGTCGGCATGCGCCCGCTCTGTCGCCACGGCGATCTTGTGGTGGTAGCGCACTCGCCGCCCGCGCAGCAGCTCGCCGTAGATGGCGTCGCGCACGAGCGCATGGGTGAAGGCGTAGCGGTCACGGACTTCCTCGCCCACCCGGCGCAGTAGTCGGGACTCCTCGGCCCGATCGAACGCGTCGAGCCGTTGGCCGGGCGAGAGCTCCGCCGCCTCTGCCACGATGCCCGCCTCGCACTGCGGTCCCGCTACTGCCGCCGCCTGCAGCAGGTAGATCACGTCCTCGGGCAGCCGGGAGACACGTCGCGCCACGAGCTCGCGGATGGCCTCGGGCGGGTTGAGGTTGGGTGGCACGGGGGCGTCGCCGTCGCCCCCGTGCTCGTCCTGGCGGTACCGCAGCTGGCGCAGCATCTCGTCGAGGAAGAGCGGATTGCCGTCGGTGAGCCGGCACAGCTCTGGGACGAGGTCCGGCGGCGCCGTCTGCCAGTCGCGGACCAGCTCTGCCACCGCGTCGGGACTCAGGCCCTGCAGGTGCACCGTCTCGACGGGCACGACGGTGCGCAGGTCAGCCAGCATCGAGCGCAGCCGGTGGTCGGGCGGCACCTCCGTGTCGTTGTACATCCCGACGATCCCGATTCTTGCGGCGTCGATGCTCCGCAGCACATGGCGCAGGAGGAGCAGGGTCGGCTGGTCGGCCCAGTGGAGGTTGTCGACGACCAACAGCATGGTGCCGCCCGACGACAGTTCGTTCAGCGTGGCCGCGACCGCCTCGAAGAACCGGTAGCGCTCGCTCTCGGGGTCGCCGGTTTCCTCCTCGAGCAGCGGTGCGTGCTCGCGCAGGCGCACGACGAGGCGGGAGAGCTCCGCCAGCTGCCAGTTCGGCATCTGTGAGATCCGATCGGCTGAGAGTGCCCGGAAGTACCGGCCGAGAGCCTCGGCGAAGGGCTGGAAGGGTGTGATGGGTCCCTCGTCACAGCGGCCCCAGAGCACGAGGACCGCTTCCTGCTCAACGGCGCGCGCCAGCTCGACCACCAGCCGCGTCTTCCCGATGCCGGCCTCGCCGTCGACGAGCAGCAGGCGCCCGTCGCCGTCGCGCACCGATGCCCACCAGTCGCGCAGCAGGCTCGACTCCCGGGCCCGGCCGACGAACGGCGCCTCGTTCGGTGACGTCGACCCACGGACCCGGTAGTCGGGCGTCGACGTGACCACACGGGACCCGGCCGCCCCGCCGGGCTCGCGCTCGCGGGGCGCGGGGAAGTCGAGGGCGGGCTCCTGGGTGAGGATGGCGTGCTCCATCCAGGTCACGTCGTGCCCGGGGTCGATCCCCAGCTCGGCGACCAGGATCGAGCGGAGGTCCTGGAACACACGCAGTGCCTCGGCCTGGCGACCCGAGCGATAGAGCGCCAGCATGCGCTGCGACCACAGCCGCTCCCGCATGGGGTGAGCACCGGTCAGCGTCGCCAGCTCGCCGATGAGGGCTTGGTGGCGTCCCACGGTCAACTCGGAATCGATCCGCGTCTCCACGGCGGCGAGACGCAGCTCCTCCAGCCGGCGGGCCTCGGCCCGGGCGAAGGGCTCGTCCCTCACCTCGCTGTAGGCCGACCCGCGCCAGATCCCCTCCGCCTCTGCCAGCAGGCGGGCCGCCTCGCGGGGACGGCGGCGGGCGAGCTGCAGGCGGCCCTCGGTCACCAGCTCCTCGAAGCGGCGGGCGTCGGTCACCTGCGCCGGGACGTCGAGGAGGTAGCCCGGCGCCCGGGTGACGATGAGATCCGCCGGCGCGCCGGCGTCGCGCAGCCGCTTGCGCACGCGTGAGATGGTCGAGCGCAGCGCGATCTGGGCGCCTCCCGCGTCGTGGTCACCCCACAGGGAGTCCACCAGTCGATCGACCGAGACCACCAGGCCGCGGTCCATGAGAAGGCGGGCGACGAGTGCCCGGGCCTTCACGCCTCCGACGTCGGCCACCCGCCCGTCCCAGGTGATCTCCAACGGGCCGAGGACGTTGATCTCGAGCCGCGACGAGCCCGGCGCGCCTGTCGCTGCGTGCCCCGAGGAACCAGTGCCCGGCATGCTCTCCCGATCTCTCCAGTCGCTCCTGATGCTAGGCACCGGCCGCAAACGTCGTTGAGAAGAGCGGCATCGGCCGGGACTCCCGTCGGAGGTGCTAGGTGGCGACCTGTTCGACCACGTGGTGCGGATGGTCCTTGCGGAAGGCCCGTACGGTGTACCCGACCACGACCGTGTCCTTCAGAGCACGCACCGAGGCGCTGCGCGGCAGGTTCAAGATGGGGCCGAGCTCTCCGACGTAATTGCCCGCCTCCACATTGGCCAGCACCTCGGTGCCGCCGTCGGCCAGCTCCCGGTACACCTCGAGCAGGCCTGACTCGAGGTGGTAGATGAGATCCCCCCGTTCGCCCTGACGGAACAGGATCTCCCCCTCCGTGAGGCGCACCTCCTCGGGCTGGCGGTCGGCATCCGAGAAGTGCGGGGCGAGCTCGATCACCCGGTCCGCCAGCTGGCTGACCCGGTCATCGTGCGTCGAGACCACGACGATCCGGCCGGGGCTGGCGAGCTCCCGCAGCAGCCGCAAGATGCCCTCGACCTGGATGTGGTCGAGGTGGGCCGTCGGCTCGTCGGCCAGGATCAGGGGCGGGTCGTGCACCAGCGCCCGGGCGATCGCCACCCGTTGCTGCTGTCCACCCGACAGGTGAGCCGGACGGTGGTGCGCCCGCTCGCCCAGGCCGACCAGCGCGAGCAGTTCGGTGGCCCGGGCCTTCGCCTTCGGCCGAGGCACGCCCGCCAGCCGCATCGGCACGACGACGTTGGCCTGGGCTGTGAGGCTGGGGATGAGGTTGAAGGCCTGGAAGACGACACCCACCGTCCGGCGGCGGTACTCCGCCATCGCCGGCCCCTTGAGCTCGTCGACGGACGATCGAGCCGAAACGGACCCGCCCCCCGGTCGGGGTGAGCAGACCGGCGAGGCAGGAGAGCAACGTCGTCTTCCCGCAGCCCGAGGGCCCCAGGAGGACGACGAGCTCGCCATCCTCGGCGGTGAAGCTCAGCCCGTCCAGCGGCTTGATGACGTACCCGCCCGAATCGAAAGCCACCGTGAGGTCGTCAACGACCAGGCGGTCGCTCACCCGAACGCCGTTGCAGGGTCGGCGCCGGTGACGCGGCGCAACGCCGAGATGCTGGCGACTGCCCCCACCGCCACCGCGATGAGGGGGAGCACCAGGCGCGCGTCGGGCGTGATGTCGACCGGCTGCGAGAACAGTGGCGTCATCAGGCTCGCCAGGATCTCGGCCAGGAGGGCGGCCAGCAGCGTCACGACGACTGCCTCGAGGACCAGGCTCAAGAACAGCGCGCCGCGACGACGAGCCCAGTGCCTTGAGCACGGCGAAGTCACGCTTCCGCTCGAGCGCGGCGACGTAGAGCATGGATGCGACGATGGCCGCCGCCACGAGCCACATCAGCCACCGGGTGTTGTCGATGGACGCTACGGCGGTCCGGAGCTGCCCTACCGTGTCGTTGACCACGGTCGACGACGAGAGCACGACGAGCCCCGGCGGCACGTGCTTCGGCGTCCCGCTGGTGGCGACGGCGGTGATCAGCGGCTTCCCGCCGGTGACGCCGCTCTGCACGGTCGCCAGGGGCATGTACACCAGCGGGATGCCCCCCGTCATGGTGCGGCCGTCCACCGTGCCCACGACCCGGTAGCTGTGGCCGCCGAGGAGGAACGTGCTCCCCACCTGCGCCCCCAGCTTCGAATCGACCACCGCTTGTCCCGGACCCGACAGCCCGCGCCCCGCTGTCACCTGGGGATCACCCAGCCCGCCCGGCTGGACCCCGACGAGGTTGACCGTCTGTGGCGCCGTCGATCCCGCGACAGGAGGACCACCTGGCCCGGAGCGAAGAGCACCGCCTGAGGCGCGCTGCACCCCGGGCTCGTTGGCCACCACGGCGACGTCAGAGGCAGGGAAGGCGGCGAAGGCGGTGACCCGGCCCTGAGCGGCCCGCGCCAGGACCCACGACGTCGCGCCGACCGAATTGATCGAGCTGGCCGCCTCGGCGTGGAAGCCGTCGGCCAGCCCGCTGAGGGCGAGCGCAAGGGCGAGCACCAGGCCGACCCCGATCACGGCGATCAGGAATTGCCGGGCCCGGAACCACAGGTCTGCGAACGTGACCGCCAGCATCCCCCACCCCTTTCTCGCCAAACGGGAGTTCCCCGCGTGACTCTAACGGGGCAATGGGGGTGCGTGCTGGGCCTGCAGGTCGTGCCTCGTCCGGCCCCTGCGGGGCTACGCCGCCAACGCCGCCAGACGGGCGAAGAGGGACTGCAAGAGGAGCGCCTCGTTGGGGTTGCGCGGCAGGGCCTCGGTCGTCTCGGTGATCAACCCGACCGCGGCGACGGCGCTCCGCACCTCCTCGTCACCCACCGCCACGGTGCCGGCGGCCGCCGCAGCGCTGACCTTCGAGCGGTAGGCCCGGGCCAGCACTCCGAGGCCCGCCCGCAGGGCGTCCGTGCGGAAGCGACGCTCCTCGCGCTGGAACTGTTCCGCGATCTCCTTGCGCCCCGGCAGCCCGCGTTCGCCCATCTCCCGGGCCGCCGCGGTGAGCGTCTCGATCTCCCGCGCGTGCGCCGCCCGCAGCGGCTCGACGGAGCGGTCGGCCGACTCGAGCACGCGCCGGGTCAACCCGGCAGCCGTCATGCCCGACGGCCCCAGCTCGTCGGGCACCGATGCCCACAGTGCCACCCGCGCCGCGACGTCGGGGTCGTCGACGGTGATGCGTGCCCGCTCGGGATTGCCGCCGCTGCTGTCCGCCACGACGGCAGCTGTGTCGGATGGCACCCCCGAGTCGGTGAGCCAGCGCACCAGGACCTCGCGGGGCACCGGCGGGAACTCGATCTCGACCGACCGGCTGGCCACCGTCACCAGCTCGGGGATCACCTCATCGGTGAGCAGGATGAAGACCGTCTCCCCCGGCGGCTCCTCGAGGGTCTTCAACAGGGCGGGGGCCCGCAGGGCGGCCAGGTGCACGTCGAGCAGGACGATCACCTGGCGAGCCGCATGCAGGGGTCGGCGCTGCGCCAGCGAGACGACCTGGCGGATCTCCGCGATGGAGATCGACGCGCCGCTGCGGCGGATGACGTGCAGGTCGGGGTCCGTCCCGGCCAGTGCGGCCCGGCAGGTGGCGCAGACACCGCATCCGCCGTCCTGGCACAACAGCGCAGCGGCGAACCCGTGGGCGGCGGCGAGGCCGCCGTTGCCGGCGGCGCCTCGGAAGAGGTAGGCGTGGACGGGGTTGACCGCCGCCGCTCGCAGGGCGGCCACCGCCTCCTCCTGGCCCACCACGCCGGCGAAGAGCTCGGGGGCGGGCCGCTCCTCGCTCACCGGCGCGCCGCCGGCGCGTCGCCCAGCCGCTCGCGCACGGAGGCCACGATACGCGCCGTCAGTGCCGCGACGTCCTCGGTGCCGTCGACGACGAGCCAGTGCTCGGGATCCTGGCGCGGCCTGGGCGAGGAAACCCTGGCGCACCCGGGAGGCGAACTGCGGGCCGAGCTGCTCCATCCGGTCCGCCCCGAGGCCACCGGAGGCTGCGAGCCGGGCCGCGGCCACCTCGACGCTGACGTCGACCAGGACCGACAGGTCCGCCGCGAGGCCGCCGGCGGCCCAGGTCACCAAGCTGGACAGGCCGACGGGGTCGAGCCCGCGGCCGTAGCCCTGGTAGGCGATGGTGGACGCCGAGTAGCGGTCGGTGACCACCCACTCGCCCGCGGCGAGCGCCGGCTCGAGCACTCGGGTCACGTGCTCGGCCCGGTCGGCCGCCATGAGCAGCGCCTCGGTGCGCGCTGAGGGGGGCGGCGAATCGGGCGCCAACAGGAGTTGTCGCAGGAGCCCGCCCACCGGGGTCGCCCCGGGCTCGTGCGTGAGCCGCGCCCCGAGTGCGCCGGCCAGCGCGTTGGCCTGGGTCGACTTGCCGCACCCGTCGATCCCCTCGAGTGCGATGAGTCGACCCCGGGCCGGCACGTCAGAAGGGTTCGGTCGGCGCAGCCTTCATCGCTCCCGGCGCCTTCCGAGAGCCGGTGGCCTTCTTCGCGAGAGCGGTGGTCGCCTTCTTGGCGGCGGCCTTCTCCGCGGCGCTCGCCTTCTTCGCGGCGGCCTTCTTCTTGGTCGGCGCCGACTTCTTGGCCGCCTTCTTCTTCTTCGACGGGCCGGCGGCCCGACGCTCGGCCAGCAGCTCGGAGGCCCGATCCATGTCGATCGACTCGACCACGTCGCCCTTGCGCAGGCTGGCGTTCGTGGTGCCGTCGGTGACGTAGGGGCCGAAACGGCCCTCCTTCACGACCACGGGCAGATTGGTGACCGGGTCGGTGCCGAGCTCGCGCAGCGGCGGGGCGGCCGTCCGGCCGCGGCGCTGCTTGGGCTGTGCGAAGAGCGCCCGCGCCTCGTCGAGCGTGACGTTGAGCAGCTGCTCCTCGCTCGAGAGGCTGCGCGTGTCGGACCCGCGCTTGAGATAGGGGCCGAACCGCCCGTTGTGGGCCACGATGTCCTCGCCCGTCTCGGGATCCGACCCGACCGTGCGCGGGATGCGCAGCAGTTCGAGCGCCTGCGCAAGCGTGAGCGTCGCCGGCTCCATGGAGGAGAACAGCGACGCGGTACGCGGCTTCTCGCCGCCCTCGATCACCTCGCCCACCTGTACGTAGGGCCCGAACCGCCCCGCCTTGACCATCACGTCGAGCCCGCTCTCGGGGTCGGTACCGAGCACCCGGTCGTTGGACGGCGCGGCCAGGATCTCCTCGGCGCGCTCGATCGTCAGCTCGTCGGGCGCGATGTCGTCGGGGATGGAGGCCCGGTCCTCGCCACGTTGGAGGTAGGGGCCGTAGCGGCCGACCCGGGCCACGATCGGCTCGCCGTCACTCCCCTCGCCGAGTGGGATGGAATTGATCTCGCGAGCGTCGATCTCGCTCAGGTGCGCCGCCACGGAGGCCTTCAGCCCCAGCGCCTCACCGTCCTCGTCGCCATTGCCCGTCCCCGGGCCCTCGGTCCCGAAGTAGAACCGGGTCAGCCACGGCAGCACCTCCTCGGTCCCCGCCGCGATCTCGTCGAGGTCGTCCTCCATGGAGGCCGTGAAGCCGTAGTCGACCAGGTTGGCGAAGTACCGCTCCAACAG
This sequence comes from uncultured Acidimicrobiaceae bacterium, assembly GCA_963730395.1. Lineage (GTDB taxonomy): Bacteria > Actinomycetota > Acidimicrobiia > Acidimicrobiales > RAAP-2 > Bog-473. The sequence goes on from CAVSSK010000025.1 coordinate 58,044, forward strand.
GCCCACGACCGCGAAGGCGGTGAAGCTCGGGACCAGGGCCGTCCCCTTCTTCCAGACGTAGCCTCGCTCGAGGATGGTGGCGATCACGCTGGCGTAGGTCGACGGGCGCCCAACCCCCAGCTCCTCCATCGCCTTCACCAGCGACGCCTCGGTGTAGCGGGCCGGCGGCTGGGTCGCGTGCGAGCCCGGGACGAACGCGCTGCCCTCGACGACGTCGCCCTCCCGCAGCGGGGGCAACACGACCTGCTCCTCTGCCTTCTTCGCCTCGGGGTCCTCCTCGTCACCCTCGGCGTACGCCTTCAAGAACCCGGGGAACGCGATGACCCGGCCGCTGGCGGAGAACTCCGCCTCCTGCCCGGCCGCCATCCCCTCGGGCACCTCGGCCGTCAGCCGCACCTGGGCCGACGTCCCGGTGGCGTCGTTCATCTGCGAGGCCACCGTGCGCTTCCAGATCAACTCGTACAGGCGGAGCTCGTCCCCCGACAGCTCGCGGGAGACGTCCTCGGGCGTGCGGAAGGACTCACCGGCCGGACGGACGGCCTCGTGGGCCTCCTGCGCGTTCTTCACCTTGCGCTCGTAGCGGCGCGGCGCATCGGGCACGAAGGCGTCGCCGTACATCTGGCGGGCCTGGGTGCGCGCCGCCGTGAGCGCCTCGTCCGACAGCGTCGTCGAGTCGGTTCGCATGTAGGTGATGTAGCCCTGCTCGTAGAGGCGCTGGGCCACCTGCATGGCCCGCTGGGCGCTGAAGCGGAGCTTTCGCCCGGCCTCCTGTTGCAAGCGTCGAGGTCATGAACGGCGCCGCCGGGGAGCGGCGGAACGGCCTCTCGGTGACGGCGCTGACGGTGAAGGAGCGGCCGGCGAGCGCGCTGGCGACCGAGGTCGCCTCCTCCTCACCGAGGACGCGGACGTTCTCCTTGCCGGTCCGCTCCCCCTGCTCGTCGAAGTCCTTGCCGGTGGCCACCGTGGACCCGCCCAGCGTCACGAGCGTCGCCCCGAAGCCGGCCGGGGCCTCGGCGTGGGTGAAGGTCCCCTCGACGCCCCACCACGTGGCGGAGCGGAAACGCATGCGCGCCCGTTCGCGCTCGACCACCATCCGCGTGGCCACGCTCTGCACCCGGCCCGCGGAGAGTCTCGGCATCACCTTGCGCCAGAGCACCGGCGAGACCTCGTAGCCGTAGAGGCGGTCGAGGATGCGCCGGGCCTCCTGGGCGTCCACGAGCCGCCGGTCGAGGTCGCGCCACTCCTCGACTGCGCGCTCGATGGCGGCCGCCGTGATCTCGTGGAAGACCATGCGCTTGACCGGCACGGTCGGCGAGAGCACCTCGAGCAGGTGCCAGGCGATCGATTCGCCCTCGCGGTCCTCGTCGGTCGCGAGGTAGAGCTCGTCGGCGCCCTTCAGCAACTTCTTGAGATTCGCCACCACCGACTTCTTGCGGTCCGAGACGACGTAGAGCGGCTTGAAGCCGTTGTCGACGTCCACCCCGAGGCGAGCCCATCCCTCGCCCTTGTAAGCGGCCGGCACCTCGTCGGCTCCGCGGGGCAGGTCCCGGATGTGTCCGACCGAGGAGTCGACGATGAAGTCGGGCCCCAGCAGGCTGCTGATGCGCTTGGCCTTGGCCGGCGACTCGACGATGACGAGCGCCTTACCCACGGCGCACCCGCGGGGCATCGATGGGGGCGCTGAGAGGGAGAGCATGGTCACGTCAGAGTGGGGGTCCGCCCCCCGCCTGTCAAGGGCAGGGGTGTCCGGCAGGTCCGCCGGTGAACGGTCGCTGAGGGCGGTGATCAGGTCAATCGACCGATGCGACTGCAGCTTCGGCCCGGGCCGTTTCCTCCGCCTCGGCGTCCATCGGCTCGGGCGCCCGCTTCGAGAAGGCGAGGGCGGCGAGCAGGACGACCAGGGACACGCCGGCGATGGCGAGCCGTGCACCGGTGTCGTGCCGCAGCGCGATCACCGCGGGAAGGATGAGCAAAGAGACGAGGTTCATCACCTTGATCATCGGGTTCAACGCTGGGCCGGCCGTGTCCTTGAACGGGTCGCCGACAGTGTCGCCGATGACGGCCGCCTTGTGGGCCTCGGAGCCCTTCCCGCCCTCGTTGCCGTCCTCGATGTACTTCTTCGCGTTGTCCCAGGCGCCACCGGAGTTCGACAGCGTGTTGGCCAGCAGCTGGCCGGTGAGGATGGTGCCGGCCAGGAAGGCGCCCAGCGCGAAGTAATTGATGCCAAAGCCGATGATGACCGGCGAGAGGATGGCGAGCAGCGCCGGCGTCGCCAGCTCGCGCTGGGCGGCCGAGGTGCAGATGCCGATGACGCGGCCGTACTCGGGCTTCTCGGTGTAGTCCATGATGCCCGGGTGCTCGCGGAATTGGCGGCGCACCTCGAGCACGACCGTGCCGGCAGAACGGCCGACGGCGCGGATGGCGAGCGACGAGAACAGGAAGCCGATCGACCCGCCGATGAGCAGGCCGATGAAGGTCTTGGGGTTGGAGACGTTGATCTGGGTGAACGGCGAGACCAGCAGCTGGTTGGCGTGCAGGTGCAGGTTGAGCTGCGAGTTGATCGTCTCGATGAAGGCGGAGAAGAGTGCCACGGCCGCGATGACCGCTGAGCCGATCGCCACACCCTTGGTGATGGCCTTGGTCGTGTTGCCCACGGCGTCGAGGCTCACCATGACCCGCTCCGCCTCGCCGGTGAACTCGCCCGACATCTCCGCGATGCCGGCCGCGTTGTCCGACACCGGCCCGAAGCTGTCCTCCGAGACCACCATGCCGGCGGTGGCGAGCAGCCCAATGCCGATGAGGGCGATCAGGTAGAAGGTCAGCTCGATGTTGCCGTCCCCCAGCCCGATGGCCACGCCGAGGGCGATGGCGATGGCGACGATGGCCCACACGGAGGACTCGAGGCCGATGGAGAAGCCCGAGAGCACAGTGGTGGCCGGCCCGGTGCGGGCCGACGCCGCGATCTCCTTGACCGGCCCGCGCTCAGTCGAGGTGAACTGCTCGGTGATCTGGCTCGCCACCAGCGACAAGACGACGCCGGTCAGCACGGCCCAGAACACCTTGAGGTCGTGCACGTAGTACTGCGCCACCAGGAAGGCGCCGATCACGGTCAGCAGCGCCGCGAGCCAGAAGCCCCGGTTGATCGGCGCCATGGCGTTGCGGTCACTCTTGCGGGCCCGCACCACCAGCACGCCGATGACGGAGGCGAAGATCCCGATGGCGGGGACGATGAGCGGGAAGAGCACGGCGGGCGTGGGGTTCTTGTGGATGGAGGTGAAGGCCGAGTACCCCAGGATGAGCGACGAGATGATGGTGATCTCGTAGGACTCGAAGAGGTCGGCCGCCATGCCGGCGCAGTCGCCCACGTTGTCGCCCACGTTGTCGGCGATCGTGGCGGCGTTGCGGGGGTCGTCCTCGGGGATGCCGGCCTCCACCTTGCCCACGAGGTCGGCACCGACGTCGGCCGCCTTGGTGAAGATGCCGCCGCCGACACGCATGAAGAGGGCGATCAGCGAGGCGCCGAAGGCGAAGCCGATGAGCACCGCCGTCGCCGAATTCTGGAAGATGAGGACGATTGCGGTCGCCCCGACCAACCCGAGGCCGACGCAGAGCATTCCGGTCACGGCCCCAGTGCGGAAGGCGACCCGGAGGGCCGCGGCCATGCCGCCGCCCTTGGAGGCCGCCGCGGCGGTCCGGACGTTGCCCCGCACGGCGATGCTCATGCCGATGAACCCGGTCAGGCCGGAGAAGGCGGCCCCGAAGAGGAAGCAGATGACGCGGTACAGGCCGTCCTGCTGGAAGGTCAGCGCAACCCCCCCGTCGGGCTTCACGACCTTGGTCGCGGTGAAGAAGATCAGGATGGCCAGGGGGATGATGATCATGGCGATCGCCCTGAACTGACGGCCGAGGAACGCCTGAGCCCCCTCCTGCACCGCCTGGGCGATCTCCTTCATCTTCACCGTGCCCTGGTCGAAGGACAGCACGTTGCGGGCGAGCAGCAGCCCGGCGGCGATACCGACGATTCCGGCAACCAGGCAGATGTAGAGCCAGGTCTTGTCCGCCCCGCTGAGGTGGAAGGCCTGGTAGCCGCCCTCAGCTGCGAGGAGATTGATCATTCCCGGTGTGCCCTTTCTGTTCCTTAGATCCTGCGCGGGGGGGCAGCGTCGCCCTCATCCGTGCTCGTGCGGCAGCACTCAACACCGCAACGGTCGATGTCCTCACCCCGGGCCGAGGGCGCGCCAGGGAGGTCGCACCCGACTCCGGGCCGGGGGGCACGTTAGCGACTGGCGCCGAATCGAGCAATTTGGGTGGGGGTGCCGTCACGCACCACCGCGGACGCCCGCTGGGGGCACCCTTGTCTGACCCTTCCCGGCCAGGCTCACGCCCTCGATACGACGGCCCAACGTTCGCCGATGGGTTCACTCGGGCTGGACCGTCACCTCGGAGCTGGCCTGCACCAGCTCGTACGAGGGATTGAGGATGGCCTGCCGCCGGGCCCAGTCGCCGACCATGCCTTCGACGACGAGGCGTGCCCCAGGCTCGATACCCGCGATTTGGCGCCGACCTTGGAAGACCAACAGAATTTTTCCGGTGCCGTCCGCCAAGACGCACTCGAGGTTCGAGTTGCCGGCCCTGGGCTGGGTCCGCACCGAGTTGACCCGGCCTGCGATCCGAACGCGCTGACGCCACTCCACCCGGCCAATGGGCGTGGTCTCCCCGGCATGGCCCCCGAATGCCGCCCTTTCGAAGGAAGTATTCGTTGCCTGTCGGTCGGCGGCCCGTCGTGCTGCCCTCCCGAGCGAGCGATCGGAACGGGTCCCCGCCGCGGCGTTGGCCAATTCATCGTTGGTCGCCTCACGGTGAGGCGCGCGACGCTTCGAGAACCAGCCACCAGCGAGTTGATACGGCACAACGGTGGCATTCACGTGGTGGAGTTGCGCGACCCCAGCGGCAATGCGGTCGGCCGTGCCGTCGTGGAGCAGGCGGTGCCAACCAGTTGCGAATCCGCGTCGAGGGAGCAGGATGGTCAGCTCGGTCTCTTGGTCGGCCACTGCCTCGGCCGCCAGCTCCAGCACGGCCCGCCCGAGCCGACGGTCTTCGCATTCCACGACGTCGAGCGGCAGTCGAGCGAGCCCAAGCCGACCCCAGTCGGCCACGAGCTCCGCCGATACCCGGCTGTCCAACGTGAAGTGCACCGCACGCAACTCGTCAGCGTTGAAAGTCCGGGCGTACTGAAGGGCCCGCGCCGTCGCCATGTCCAAGCGGTCGACCAGGACCACGACGATGTGCCGATTGAGCACCCGCGCCGCCGCTGCTTCAGCTGCACCCTCTTCGAGTTGGTGCTCCTCGTCCGCGTACTGGCGGTGCAGCCGCAAGAGAACGAGTACGCCGAGCGGCAGGATGATCAGGATGACCCACGCTCCCTGGCTGAACTTGGCCACCGCGATGATCAACAACACGATGAATGAGAGCACCGAGGCGGTGCCATTGATGGCCAGCCGCCGTCTCCAATGGTCCTCCCGGTGCGTCAGGTGATACTTCGCCATCCCCGCCCCTGCCATGGTGAAACCGGTGAACACACCAATGGCGTAAAGCGGAATCAGGCTGTCCACTCGAGCCCGGGTAATTAGGAGCAGAAGGACGGACACAACGGTGAGCACGATGATTCCCGTCGAGAACACCAAGCGATGGCCTCGCTTCGTCAGCTGGCGAGGCAAATAGGAGTCCTCGGCCGCGAAGCTGGCGAGGAAGGGAAAGCCCGTGAAGCTCGTGTTGGCCGCCAGGATGAGGATCAAAGTCGTCCCGATCTGCAGCAGGGCATAGAGCACCCCGCCGAGCCCCTGGGTCCCGTAGACGTACTTGGCAACTTGGGAGATCACTGTCGGGGTACCGGACACGTAGGGCACGGGATGGGTGATCGAAGCCAGCATGGAGACACCGAGGACGAGTGATCCGAGAATCGTGGCCATCCAGACCATGGTGATCCGAGCGTTGCGAGACTCCGGCTTTCGGAAGACGCTCACGCCGTTGGAAATGGCCTCGGTTCCGGTCAGGGCCGAGCCTCCCGAGGCGAAGGCCTTCAACAGCACGAACACGCTGGCTCCGTAGAGGAGACCGCTTCCCGCCGACCCGACGGGGACCGAGCCCGGGTGCCCGGTGATCGGATGAGCATGAAGGGATCCGATTGCCGTTTTGTAGATCCCCCAGGCAATGAGGAGCACCATGTTGGCGATGAAGAAGTAGGTGGGGACCGCAAAGGTGCGGCCGGCCTCGCGAATGCCTCGCAGGTTCCCATAGGCAAGAAGAATGACCAGGCCTATGGCGATCCAGGTCGTATAGGGGGTGAGGCTCGGGACGACGGAAGTGACGGCCGCCACGCCGGCCGCCACCGACACTGCCACCGTCAAGGTGTAGTCGATGAGCAACGACATGGCTGCCACCTGGGCCACGTTGAGGCCAAAGTTCTCGCGGGCCACCACATAGGCTCCTCCGGCCTTCGTGTACACCTTGACCACCTCGAGGTAGGAGAGGGTCACGAAGAGGAGGACGAAGATCACCGCGATGCTGATGGGGACGACCAAGGAGAATGCGGCGATTCCGATGATTGGGATCAGGGGAAGGAGCATTTGCTCGGTGGCGTACGCCGACGACGAGATGACGTCCGAGGACAAGACCGCCAGCGCGGTCGGTCTGCCCAAACGCTCGGTGGACTGTCGCTCGGTGGCGATGGGAGGCCCGAGCAACCGGTTCTTGATGCGGTAGCGGAGGGTCTCGGGGAGATCGAGTTGGGCCAGCTGGGAAGCGGCGGGCTTCATCCGCGCTTCCGGGGCGGGAGTCACCGATGTCATCGGTGTGACCGTCCCTGTCATGGGTGAATCCGCCGAATCGTCACCTCCGGGTCCCACTTCCTCCATCCGCTCAGTAAATCATGGGCCTCGGTGCGTCCCCCAGAGTTCGGCTGCCACCCGCCCAGCGGGACCCGGGGGCCGAGAGGTGGGCACAGGTTCGTCGCGGGCCAACTTTTGCACGGTCCGACGGGGCGTGTTGCACTGTGGCGTGCATGTGATCGTCGTGGGGTGTGGCCGGGTGGGCTCGGGCCTCGCCGTCTCGCTCAGCGCGGAGGGCCACTCCGTCGCCGTCGTGGACAGGTCGTCCCGGGCCTTCCGGCGCCTGAAGGACTGGGGCGGCTCACGCATCGTGGGCTCGGGGTTCGACCGCGACGTCCTGGAGAAGGCGGGCGCGTTGGAGGCCGATGCGCTGGCCGCCGTGACCAGCGGGGACAACTCCAACATTCTCACGGTGCGCATCGCCCGAGAGACCTACAACATCCCCAACGTGGTGGCCCGGATCTACGACCCCCGCCGGGCCGAGATCTACCAGCGCCTCGGCATCCCCACCGTGGCCACCGTGACGTGGACCATCGACCAGGTCCGGCGTCGCCTGCTGCCCGAGGAGGACACGGGTGACTGGTCCGACCCGACGGGCCACCTCACCCTCATCGAGCGCTCGCTCCCCGAGGCCTGGGCCGGACGATCGCTGTGCGACCTCGAGGAGCCGGGACGCCTGAGCATCGTGGCCGTCACCCGCGCCGGCGCGCCGCGGCTCGATGCCCGCGAGCTCGTCGGCCAGGAGGGCGACGTCCTGCACCTCGCCGTGCTCGATGACGCGTGGCGGGGGCTCGACCAGACCGTCGCCCCGGGCGCCGGCGACGGAAAGGGCTCGGCGACGTGAAGGTCGCCATCGCCGGCGCGGGCAGCGTCGGCACCGCGATCGCGTCGGACCTGCACGCCAACGGGCACGAGGTGCTCGTCTTCGAGCAGGACCCCGAGCTCGTCGAGCGGCTGCGGCCCACCCTCGACGTCACCTGGGTGGCGGCGGACGCCTGCGAGGTGTCCTCGCTCGACGCCGCCGGGCTCGCCACGGTCGACGTCGTCGTGGCCGCCACCGGTGACGACGAGGACAACCTCGTGATCTCTCTTCTGGCCAAGCAGGAATTCGCCGTGCCCCGCGTCGTGGCCCGGGTCAACCACCCCAAGAACCAGTGGCTCTTCAACGAGAGCTGGGGGGTCGACGTCTCGGTCTCCACCCCGCAGCTCCTCACGGCGCTGGTCGAGGAGGCGGTCTCGGTCGGGTCGCTGGTGCGGCTGCTGCAGTTCCAGGGCGGCGCCGCTCACCTCGTCGAGATCACGCTGGCCGAGGACTCGCCGGCCAATGACACCGCCATTGCCGACCTGGCCTTCCCGCGCGACGCGGTCGTCGTGGCGGTCGTGCGGGCGGACCGCCTCATCGTCCCCCGGGGCGACACCACGCTGCAGTCGGGCGACGAGGTGCTCGTCCTCGTCGCGGCCGACGCCGAGGACGCCGTGCACGCGCTGTTCATCGCCGAGAGCACGGCCTGACCGCAACCGCTCGGCAACCCAGCGACGTCCCAGGTCACACGCACCGATCGTTCGCGTCCTCGTCCTCCAAATGTCACGATTGCTAAAGGCGGAGGTCCGGGCGCCCGTAGCATTAGATATATGGAGGCGGCCTTCTTCGACCTGGACAAGACGGTCATTGACCGGGCCTCCATCGCCGCGTTCGGCCGGCCGTTCCTCAAGGGAGGGCTCATCAACCGCCGCCTCGTGGCACGGGCCGCCATCTCGCAGCTCATCTACCTCTACTTCGGCGCCGACGAGGAGCGCCTGGTCCGGGTACGAGAGTCGATGCTGGCGGTGACCAAGGGGTGGGACCGGGCCCAGGTGCGCCAGATCGTGCGCGAGACCATGCTCCAGACGATGGAGCCGATCATGTACGCCGAGGCGCTCGAGCTCATGGAGCTCCATCGTGCCGCCGGCCATCGCGTCTATCTCGTGTCGGCATCGCCGGAGGAGATCGTGCTCCCCCTGGCCGACCTGCTCGGGGTGGACGGCGCCATCTGCTCGCGGGGTGAGGTCGACGAGCAGGGTCGCTATACGGGGAAGATGGCCTTCTACGCCTACGGCGAATCGAAGGCGACCGCCATGCGAGAGCTGGCGGAGCGCACCGGACTCGACCTGTCGTCGAGCAGCGCCTACTCGGACTCGGCGACCGATCTCCCCATGCTCGAGGCGGTGGGGCGGCCGGTGGCCGTCAACCCCGATCGGGCGCTGGCCAAGGTGGCGCGGGAACGGGGCTGGGAGATCCGCAACTTCACCAAGCCCATCCGCCTGCGCGACCGGGTCGGGCGGACGACGCCGGTGGTGACGACGAGCCTCGCCGTGGCGGGCGCGGCACTCATCTTGTGGCGGCGCGGCGTGCGCCATCGGCACGCAGCAGCACGACCGGCCGGCCGACGTGCCGCGCCGCTCGAGGGGCTAGCTGTGAGGGGCTAGCTGTTCTGCAGACGGCGGGCGGCGATGACGCCGAGAGCGACCAGGACAGCGAGGATCAGCAGCTTCTTCATGACCACAGAGCCTAGGCGCCGCTAGACGGTCAGTAGATCACGCGCCCCGGTGTCCGAGGACGGGTGGCGCAGCTTGGACATGGCCCGGGCCTCGATCTGACGGATGCGCTCCCGGGTCAGGTTGAAGTGCTCGCCGACCTCCTCGAGGGTGCGGGGCTCCCCGCGGTCGAGCCCGAAGCGGAGGCGCAGGATCTCACGCTCGCGCTCGTCGAGCGGCGAGAGCAGTCGGCCGATCTCGTCGGGCAGCAGCGACACCGCGGCCACTTCGAACGGCGACTCGGCCGAGCGGTCCTCGACCACGTCGCCGAGCTCGGCGTCCCCGTCCTCGCGCAGGGGCTCGGACAGCGACAGCGGCTCGGCGCGGAAACGCAGGGCCTCGACGAGCTTGTCCTCGGGCATCTCGACCTCGATGCCGAGCTCGGCCAGGGTGGCGGGCCGCCCCAGCTTCAGCTCGAGCCGCGCCTGGGCCTTCTGCACCCGCGCCAGCGTGTCGCCGGCGTGGACGGGCAGGCGGATGGTGCGCCCGGTGTTGGCGATGCCGCGGGTGATGGCCTGGCGGATCCACCAGGTGGCGTACGTGGAGAACTTGAAGCCCTTGCGCCAGTCGAACTTCTCGACGGCGTGCATCAGGCCGAGGTTGCCCTCCTGGATGAGGTCCAGCAGGGGTAGGCCCGAGGCTTGGTACTTCTTGGCGATCGACACCACCAACCGGAGGTTCGACTGCACGAAGGTCTGCTGGGCCTGCTCGCCTTCCATGACGGAGCGCCTGAGCTCACGCTTCTTCGCCGTGGTGATCCCCTTGGGCGCCTTGGCGACCTCCGCCTCGGCGGCCCGCCCGGCCTCGATGGCCTGGGCCAGTCGTACCTCGTCGTCCTTGGTCAGCAGCGGGTACTGGCCGATGTCTGTCAGGTAGAGCCGTACGAGATCCTCGTCGTCGCGCTCGATTCGTTCCTTCGCCAAGATCTCGCCAAACCTTTCGTCCCGATTGCCTCGGCTGGGGGACCTGGCCGGGCTGCTGCGTTCCTGAACATGCAACCGGCACCCGTTCCTGGCGCACGTGGGCTGCGGAGACAGTGTAATGGCACTGTCAAGATGTGCGTACAGCAGGGAAAACGCGCGTGGCGTCAAACGCCCGTTCGATCGCCTCCCGGATCGCCCGGCCCTGTCCCGAGGCCCCTCCAAGGCCCTCCAGGAGGGCCCGGCCGCCCCTGATCTCTGCCGCCAGCTCCCGCTGCGCCTCCACCAGGACCTCCAGGACCGACCCCTCGCTGACGGGTGAGCCGCTGCGCCGGTGCGCCCCGTAGACCCCTGCCACGCGAGGGAGGACGCTCTCGACCAGCACCCCGAATCGCACGACGCCGCTCGGCTCGGCCGCCAGGGCCTCGAGCGCACCCGCCAAAGGCCCGTCCGGCGCCCGCACCAGCTCGGCGGGATCCACCCCCGCCCGCAGCGGCAGCCGTTCGGCCCATCGCTCGGCCAGGGCCCCGTGGCGCCGGGAGGCGGCGGCACACCAGACCCGCAGTTCGCCGCCCGCCGAGGGGCCCTCGAGGGGCATCGGCCCGGTGGCCCAGGCACCGGTCAGCTCGAAGATCCGATGCTCGACCCAACAGTAGGAGCCGACCAGCTCGGCCAGCTCGTCGACGGGCCGCCACGCCGGGGCGACGCCGGAAGAGGCCTCAGCCACTCGACTCCTCGAGGGCCGAGGAGCGGTAACGGTTGGTGATGGGCATGCGGCGGTCCTTGCCGAAGGCCTTGGTGGTGATGCGCACGCCCGGCGGCATCTGGCGCCGCTTGTACTCGGCGCCGTCGACGAGGCGCACGACGCGGTCGACCACCGCCGGGTCGAAGCCCTCCGCCACGAGGTCGGCCGCCGTGCGGTCGCGCTCCACGTAACCCTGCAGCACCGGGTCGAGGTCCTCGTAGGGAGGGAGCGACTGGTCGTCGCGCTGGTCGGGACGCAACTCGGCGGACGGCGGCTTGTCGAGCACGCTGTCGGGGATCGGTCCAGGCAGCCCTTCGAGCACGGCTTGCGTGTTGCGGTAGCGGCACAGCTCGTACACGAGCGTCTTGGGCACATCCTTGATCACCGCGAAGCCGCCGGCCGAGTCGCCGTAGAGCGTGGAGTAGCCCGTGGCCATCTCGCTCTTGTTACCGGTCGTGAGCACGATCCACCCCTTGGCGTTGGAGACGCCCATCAGGAGCACGCCGCGCAGTCGCGACTGCAGGTTCTCGTCGGTCAGGCCGAAGGGCTCGCGCCCGAGCACCGGGGCGAGCATGGCGGCGAACGCGACGTGCGCCTCCTCAATCGGGACCACTTTCAGGTCGATGCCCAGTCGCTGGGCCAGCTCGCCGGCGTCGTGGCGCGACCCTTCGCTCGAGTCAGCGCGAGGGCATGGAGAGACCGTGCACGCGGTCCGCACCGAGCGCGTCGACCGCGACGGCCGCCACGAGCGAGGAGTCGATCCCCCCCGACAGGCCGATCACGGCCTCGGAGAAGCCGTTCTTGGCGAGGTAGTCACGCGTGCCGAGCACGAGCGCCGAGTACACCTCGGCGTGATCGCTGAGCGCCGGGCGCAGCGGTGCCCGGACCAGGGGGGGCCGATCACCGCGGCGCGGCTCGCTCACCACGATCCTCGGCAACAGCTCGGTGACGGCGTGGGGCCGGTGCGGACCGACGGGAAGGTCGACCACGATCAGATCGGTGTCGAACTGCGCGCCCGACGCCAGCAAGGTCCCGTCGGCCGCCACGATGAGCGAGTCCCCGTCGAAGACCAGCTCGTCCTGGCCCCCCACCTGGTTCACGTACGCGATGGCGCAGCCCGCCTCGGCGACGCGGCCCCGCAGCATCTCGAGCCGTTCGGCCCGACGACCCCGGTTGTAGGGCGACGCGTTGATGTTCACCACGACGTCGGCCCCGGCGCGGCCGGCGTGGGCCACCGGCCCGTCGTCGAACCAGACGTCCTCACAGATGGAGACGCCCACCCAGGCGCCGCCGACACCGAAGAGCGGGGGCGGCTCGTCACTCGGGAGGAACCAGCGCTGCTCGTCGAAGACGCCGTAGTTGGGGAGGAAGCGCTTGCGGTAGACGCCCTGGACGCGGCCACCGGCGCAGATCGCCGCCGCGTTGGCCAGCCCGTCGCCGGCGGGAGCGGCGCCCACGAACCCGACCACGACGGCGCACTGCCCGGTCGTGGCGGCGGCGACCTTCTCGAGCGCGGCCACGTTGTCGGCCACGAAGCCCGGCTTGAGGAGCAGGTCCTCGGGGGGGTAGCCCGTGATGGCGAGCTCGGGCGTGACGCAGATGTCCGCCCCGGCCGCCTCGGCGGCGGCCAGCGCGCCGAGCACCCGGTCCACGTTGCCCGAGAGGTCACCGACCACGGTATTGAGCTGCGCGGCGGCCAGGCGCAGATGCGGCATCGTCCCAGATTACCGGCGGTGCCCACGTCCCCGAGTGGGCCCCGTCAGCTCGGCCGCCGCGGGAGAGGGGCTCGCTGGCATGCGAAGCTGGTGCGGTGCAAAGCCAGCGGGACTACGTGCTCCGGACCGTGGAGGAGCGGGGCATCCGCTTCGTCCAGTTGTGGTTCACCGACGTGCTCGGGACCCCCAAGGGTTTCAACATCACTTCGGCGGAACTGGAGAACGCCCTCGACGAGGGCATGACCTTCGACGGCTCGGCCATCGACGGCTTCAGCCGCGTCCAGGAGGCCGACGTGCTGGCCCGCCCCGATCCAAAGACCTTCCAGCTGTTGCCCTGGCATCACGACGACGCACAGGTGGCCCGGGTCTTCTGCGACATCGCAAACCTCGACGGCACGCCGTTCGAGGGTGACCCCCGCCATGCCCTGCGGCGCACGCTCGAGCGCGCCCGGGCGGCCGGCTACACGTTCTTCGCCTCGCCCGAGGTGGAGTTCTTCTATTTCGCCGACGCCGACCCTTCGCGCGGCCCCGTCACGTTGGACTCCGGCTCGTACTTCGACCTCTCTGTGGCCGACCAGACCAGCAACCTGCGCCGGCGGTCGGTGCTCATGCTCGAGGAGATGGGCATCCCCGTCGAGCACACCCAGCACGAGGACGCACACAGCCAGCACGAGATCGACCTGCGCTACACCGACGCCCTCACCATGGCCGACACCGTCATGACGACGCGCATGGTGATCAAGGAGATGGCCCGCCAAGAGGGCGTCTTCGCCTCCTTCATGCCCAAGCCGCTTCAGGGCGTCCAGGGCTCGGGCATGCACACCCACCTCTCGCTCTGGGAAGGCGAGCGCAACGCGTTCGTCGACGATCGGGACCGCTACGGGCTCTCCGAGGTGGCACGCCGCTTCATCGCGGGCCTCTTGTACCACGCCCGCGAGATCACGGCTGTGACCAACCAATGGGTCAACTCGTACAAGCGCCTCATCGGCGGGTACGAGGCGCCGGTCCACGTCAGCTGGGCGCGCAACAACCGCTCGGCGCTGGTGCGGGTCCCCGTGGTCAAGATGGGCAAGACCGAGTCGACCCGGCTGGAGTACCGGGCACCCGACAGCGCGTGCAACCCGTACCTGGCCTTCGCAGTGATCCTGGCCGCCGGACTGCGGGGCATCGCCGAGAACTACCCGTTGCCTCCCGAGGCGGACGACAACCTGTTCACGCTGACGCCCAAGGAGCTGGCCAAGAAGGGGATCGAGCCGCTGCCCTCGAGCCTGCACGACGCGGTGAACCAGATGGAGGGCTCCGAGCTGCTGGCCGACACACTGGGCGACCACGTCTTCGAGTGGTTCATCCGCAACAAGCGTGAGGAGTGGGACGACTACCAGTCCCAGGTGACCCAATTCGAGCTGGACCGCTACCTGCCCCTGCTCTGACGCCAGACGCCATGGACCCCCTCCTCTGCTTCCCCGCCGACCTCCCCGCCGAGGTGACCCTGGCGCTGCAGAGCGCGGGGTTGGGGCACCACGGCGTGAGCGGGCCCGACGAGCTCGCGGCACCCGCGGCCGATGGGCGAGCCGTGGGGTACTCGGGGGCGCTGGTCGTCGCCGGCGACGACATGACCGCAGCCGTCGCCTTTTGCCGCCACCTCCGCCTGCGCGAGGTGCCGATGACGCCGTTGCTCCTCGCCATCGGAACGGACCAGGTGGGCGATCTGCTCCTGCGCGACGACCTCTACGACGACTTTTGTGTGCTGCCGGCCCGGCCCGAGGAGCTCGTGGCGCGCCTGCAGCACCTGTTCTGGCGCACCGGGCAGAGCATGCGGCCCGACATCATCGAGTACGGCCCGCTCATGCTCAACCTCGAGACGTACCAGGCCGCGGTCTCTGGCCGCGTTCTCGACCTGACGTACATGGAGTACGAGCTGTTGCGCTTCCTGGCCGGCCACCCGGCCAAGGTCTTCACCCGTGAGACGTTGCTGAGCCGGGTGTGGGGCTACGAGTACTACGGCGGCGCCCGGACCGTCGACGTCCACATCCGGCGCCTGCGGGCCAAGCTCGGCGAGGAGCACGCCCACCTGATCCAGACGGTGCGCTCGGTCGGCTACCGCTTCGGGCAGGTGGCGTGGCACCCCGGTGTCGCACCGCGCAACGGCCTGGCGGGTGGGCAAGCAGCAGGTCCGACAGCCGGCCCCGCTGCCGCGGCGTCGCCCGCGCCGGCCCCTCAGACGACCGGCGCGTAGGCCCAGGCTTCGACTTCGACTCGGGCCCCGACGGGCAACGCGGCCACGGCCACGGCCGAGCGGGTGGGCCTGTCAGCTGGGAAGTACTCGACCCACACCTCGTTCACGGCGCCGAAGTCCCCCATGTCGAGGAGGTAGAGGGTGGTCTTGAACACGTCGGCCAGCGTCGCCCCCTCGATGGCGAGCACCTCGGCCACGTTCCGGAGCGCCTGACGCAGCTCGGGGACGGTGCCGCCCGCGACCAGCGCCGGCGAACCCGACTCGTCCGTGGCCATCCCGACCTGACCGGATGTGATGACCCAGTCGCCCATCCGACGAACGGGAGAGTACGGACCGACAGCTGGGCTCATGGATGCTCCTCTCGACCACCAGATGGTGTCACTTCGCGGAACGGGGCGCGGACCGCGACGCGCCTGGTGGGCCAGCGCCCCGGAAGTCCGTCGGCGACCCACGCCGCCGCCAGCGTGGCGACGAAGACGGCGTCCGAACCGTTGACCGGCCACGTGTCGCCTTCGTGCAGGCGCACGACGACGTCGGGCATGTCACGTGCGGCGAGGATGCCGAAGGATCGGATGGTCAGGTCGACGGGCCGGCCGGTGTCGTCGACCGCGATGCCCTCGCTCCACACCAATCCGAGTGCCTGGTGCACCGCGCCGAGCGCGTAGGAGCGGAGCGTGACCGGACAAAGGATCTCGCCCGCCCACACGTCCACCTCGAGGCGGCCCCGCTCCCCGTCGGCGAGGGTGAGCTCCACGCTGGCGGTGCCCTTCCCGGGCACTTGCACCCGGGCCCGGCCCGTGCCGGGTGGGCTCGGATCGGCGGCCAGTGCGTGGAGGGCAGCCAGTGTCTCGGCCCACCCCGCGCCGCGCAGCTCGGGCGCCACCGGCGGCCCGGGAACCTCGGTCTCCTCGACCTCGAGGCCGGGGCAGAACTCGCGCAGGCGGGCCACCAGCGGGCCGAGGTCGGCCGAGCCCGCCGTCCGGCCCAGGCGGACCGTGCCGGTGCCGTCGGGGCGTAGGCCGATGGCCAGCGGCGGGCGCTTGGGCCCGCGCCGCACCACGTCCTCGCGCTGCCACAGCACGCGGACGGACTCCCCCGTCTGGTCCGCCAGCTCCCGGGCGCGGGCAGGCGCCGGGCTGTGCTGCTTGCCTCCGAAAGCCCCGCCGTTCGCGAGCGGTGAGGCGGGGCGGTGGCCGGGCCGGCACCAGCTGGCGTCGGGCTCGACGTAGGCAGGCTCGACCCAGGTGGTCTGCAGCGTGAGCGCCCACTCGCCCGCTGGTAGCTGGACCGGATGGGAGAGCGGCACCGTGCTGTTCCGGCCCTGCACGCGACCCCGGCCGGCGCGGGCGGCACGTACCGACGGCGCCAGAGGGGCGTCGACGCCGAGCTGGACGAGTGCGGCCGGCGGCGCATCGTCGTCGGCGAAGCCGGCGTTGCCGAGCACGACTTCGGGCCCCGAGGACTGAAGTGCCGGCCCCTCTACCTGGGCCCGCCACGACGCGAGGAGCGCGTCGCGGGAAGCGAACGCGCCCGCCGGTGCCGGCTGGTCGCCCGTGGGGAGCGTGTCATCAGCCCCGAGGGCGCAGCAGGCGGCCTCGACGATCGACTGCCAGCCGGTGCAGCGGCACAGGTGGGCGCGCAGCGCCGCCTCGACGTCCCGACGTGCCGACGTCCCGACACCCGCGGACTCCTCGAGTGCGGCGAGGCGCATCACGATGCCGGGCGTGCAGAAGCCGCACTGGCTGGCGCCGCGGGCGACGAAGGCGGCGGCCCAACGTTCCCGCTGCTCGGTGGGCAGACCCTCGAGGGTGGTCACGCGACGGCCGGCGACCCGGCGGACCGGAGTGACGCACGCCACCCGGGGCGAGTCGTCGACCCACACGGTGCAGCACCCACACTGTCCCTGCGGGCTGCAGCCGTCCTTGAGGGAGTGACAACCGAGCTCCTCGCGCAGGGCGTCGAGCAGCGAGATCCCCTCAGCGACCACGACCGCGTCGCCGTTGAGGGCGAAGGGGACGAGTGCGGCGCTCGCCGGCTCGGTGGGTAGCGGGCCGGAGGATCGATCGGGTGTGGTGCCGGTGCCGCTCAGGGGGTCGGGTGCGCGGGCAGGAGAGGGCTCAGCTGAACGAGGAGCCGCAGCCGCAGGTGCGGGTGGCGTTGGGGTTGGTGATGTGGAAGCCGGTGTCCTGCAGGCCGTCGCTGTAGTCGAGGGTCGAGCCGGTCAGCAGCTCGGCGCTCGCCGCGTCCACCACGACCCTGACGCTGCCGAACTCCCGCACGACGTCGTCGTCCATGACCTCGGTGTCGAAGAACATCTCGTAGCTGTAGCCGGAGCAGCCTCCGGGCTTCACTGCGACGCGGAGCGCGAGGTCGTCGCCCTCCTCCTCGGCCAGCAGCTTGGCCACCTTGGCGGTGGCGGTGTCGCTGAGGGTGACCGGTGCCGGCTTCTTCCCGATGTTGACGCTCGTGGCAATGCTCGTCACTGGATCCTCCTCGTTGGGCCGGTCCCTGGCGGTCGGCCGCTCGCGGTGCACCCTGCGCCGCGGACACCTCCCATGTTACCGGCGCGGTACGCCGGTCGTCACCCGAGCGCCGGGGGTCCGGAATTCGCCGCCACGCAGGTAGAATCCCTTTTCGTGACCTCCGAGCCGGACGCTTCCATGCCGCCGGCCCCCGGCGCGCACCCTGGTGATCGCGCCGAGGAGGTCCGCGACTGCCTGCGGGCGGTCGTCGACCCCGAGCTCGGCGACACCATCGTGGACCTCGGGATGGTGCGGGATGTTCGCATCGACGGCGGGGGCGTGGTGATCGACGTGGCCCTGACCATCGCGGCCTGCCCGCTCCGCACCCAGATCGAACGCGACGTCGTGGGCCATGTGCAGTCCCTCGACTGGGTGCGCTCGGTCGAGGTGCGGGTGGCGGCGATGGACGCCGACGAGCGGGCCACGGTGATGGCCCGGGCGCGCTGGAAGGCCCGCGAGGACGCTCCCGAGACGGCCATCTCGGCCCGCACGCGCGTGCTGGCCATCGCGTCGGGCAAGGGCGGCGTCGGCAAGTCGTCGGTCACCGTGAACCTGGCCGTGGCGCTGGCCGCCCGCGGCCTGGTGGTCGGCGTCCTCGACGCCGACATCTGGGGCTTCTCGGTGCCGCGCCTGCTCGGCATGGAGGGCGACGTCGAGGCCAGAGCGGGGAAGATGGTCCCGCTGGAGCGGACGATCGGTGCCGGCACGCTGCGGGTGCTCTCCATGGGGTTCCTCGCCGGCGAAGAGCAGGCGATCATGTGGCGGGGGCTGGTCCTCAACCGCGCCGTGCAGCAGTTCCTCCAGGACGCCCACTGGGGTGACCTCGACTACCTCCTCATCGACCTCCCACCGGGGACCGGCGACATCCAGATGGGCCTGGCCCGCCTCCTGCCGCGCACCGAGCTGCTCGTCGTCACGACGCCGCCGGTGGCGGCGCAGAAGGTGGCGGCGCGGGCGGCGGACATGGCCCGGCGGGGCTACCTGCGGGTGGCCGGCGTGATCGAGAACATGAGCGACTTCACGTGCGAGCACGGCACCACCTACGCGCTGTTCGGCTCGGGTGGCGGCGAGCGCCTGGCGCACGGGCTCGGCGTCCCGCTGGTCGGCTCCATCCCGTTGCACCCCGAAATGGCTGCCGCCGGCGACGCCGGGGTGCCGGTGGCCCTGGACGCCCACGGCGGCGAGCTCGCCGCCGTCTTCGCGGAGATCGCCCGGGTGGTCGCCGAGGACGTGGCCCCGATCGTCGACGTGCAGGGGTGCTCGGCCCGCCTCATGGAACGCGTCGAGGCGGCGGTGGCCCGCGGCGAGGCCGGGGCGGGCTGAGCGGCCCGACGCGCGTTCAGGGGGCGGCCCAGCGACTCTCGATCACGTCCGCGCCCCCGGGCGCGTCGAGCAGCGCGGCCCTCCCCTCCTGGCCGAGCGCGGCGCAGGTGGGCCCAGAGTGAGAAGCGGGCCACCGGCAGCTGGCGCTCGGTGACGTCGCCGTAGACCTCGGGCAGCAACTCGTCAACCGTCCCCTCGCCGCGTTGCTCGAGTGCCGCCGCGACGAGCTCGTGACGCCCGAGCCGGTGGGCGATCAGCGCGTCGACCAGGTCGGGCACGTGGTCCATCAGGCGGCCGTGACCCGGGCCCAGCGTGCGGATGGGCACGTCGGCGTCGCGCAGTCGGGCCAGGCTGGCCAGGTACTGGTGCAGGTCGCCGTCGGGTGGGCGGATGACGACGGTGGAGCCGTGCATGACATGGTCACCGGTGAGGAGGAGCGCATGCTCCTCGACGAGCCAGCACAGGTGGTCCGACGCGTGGCCCGGGGTGTGCACTGCGCGCAGCGTGAGGCAGGCGGCCGGGCCCGGCTCGCCGCAACGCAGCGACCACCCTTCGCCCACGCACTCGTCGGGCTCGAACCCCTCGGCCGGGCCGAAACCGACAACCGGGGCCCCGGTGGCCTCGGCCAGGGCGGCGGCGCCCGGCGCATGGTCGACGTGGGTGTGGGTCACGACGATGGCCCGGACAGGCCCCAGGGGGGCGGCCGCGGCCACGATGGCCGCGGTCTGCGACTCGTCGGCCGGGCCGGGGTCGACGACGACGGGGCCTTCCCGCCCCACCAGGTAGGTGTTGGTGCCCGGCCCGGTCATGAGGCCGGGGTTGGGTGCGGTGAGCCGCAACAGGCCCGGCGCCACCTCGTCGACGCGGCCCGGCTCGGGGGCGGGGCCGATGCCGAAGTCGGGCACCGCCGGGATCACGGGTCGTCGGGGCGCGGCCCGGGTGCGGCCTCGGGGCCCTCCTCGTTCGCCTTCATGGACACGGCGCGTACGGCCTCGTTGAAGTCGCCTCGGGCCTCCCCGGCACCGGGGTCGCCGACGGGCGGCCGCTCGTAGGCCGGGTCGCCCGGGAGCACGATGCGCATGCCGTTGCCGTCGGGGACCACGCGTGGCTCGATGGTGGGCACGGCGCTCGACGCCCGCGCCGCGGCGGCCAGGAGCTCGGTGCTGGTGGCGAAGCGCCCGATGGCCTGCAGGTTGCGGATCGTCGGGAAGATGATCTCGATCTCGCCGGCCCGGTGGCGCTCCAGCGCGTCGTGGGGCGAGATCCACACCTCGTCGATCGTCTCGCCTGCGTCGTGCGCGGCGATCTGCCCCGGTGGCGCGGCCGCCACGAAGAAGCGGGTGTCGTAACGCCGCGGGGCGCCGCGGGGGGTGATCCAGTGGGCGAAGTAGTGGATGTCGCTCACGCCGAGCTGCAGACGCTCCCCGCGGCACAGGTCGAGGAAACGGAGGGCCCCGGCGTTGACGGCAGCCCGGGCGGCGGCGAATCGTGCCTCCTCTTCGGGGTCACCGGCGAGGAGGTCGGGGCCGCCGACGCGCTCGGCCAGCAGGAGCCCGGCCTCCTCGAACGTCTCGCGCACCACGGCCACCCAGTAGGCCAGACCGCCGGACTCGACGCCCAGCAGCGTGCTGGCCTCCGCGTCGCTGCGGCCCACACTGAGCGCCTCGGCCTCGGCCCCGCCGTCGAGGAAGTCGACCGCACCCCCGGGGAACACGTAGGCGCCGCCGACGAAATCCGAGCGCAGGTTGCGCCGGACCATGAGCACCTCGAGGGTGGTCCGCCCCGAGGGGGCCGGGGTGTCACGCACCACCATGACGGTGGCCGCCGGGCGGATGGCGAGGGGAGCCGGGTCGGCGGCGCCCGATGGTGGAGGAGCCGATGGAGGCACGCCGGAGAGGGTACCGGCAGCGGCGGGCGGCGCCCCCGGGACCTGGGTACCCCTTGACTAACCTGACCCAACTCATGAGCCAGCCCGCCTCTGAGCCCGCTCTGGCGCCGGCGTCGGCGCCCGGCCTGCGCCACCTGCCCCGCCGCTACCTGGCGCTCGGGCTGATCATCGTGGCCATCGTCCTGCTCGGCGCGCTGGTCGTGGTGCGGGACAACTCCGGGCCGGGGAGCACCTCGACGGTGGAGACCTTCAACCCCGCGTCGTCCTCCCTCGTCTCGTCGCTGGCGTCGGTGCCCTCCTCGGTCTACGACACCGTCGGGGTCACGTCACCGACCATCCCCGTCACGCCGTTGGTCGCGGCGGGCCACAACGCCCCCGTGTGGCTGGCGTCGGTGAACGGGGGCCACCTCCCGGTCGTCTTCTTCTACGGCGCCGAGTTCGCCCCCTACGCCGCGGCCGAGCGCTGGCCGTTGATCCTGGCGCTGTCGCGCTTCGGCACCTTCAACCAGCTCGGGTTGATGCAGTCGAGCTCCACGACCGCCTTCGCCAACGTCTCGACGTTCACCTTCTGGAAGGCCTCCTACGTGAGCCACCACGTGGACCTCCAGTCGGTCGAGCGCTACAGCGCGCTCAACCCGACTGGGGCGCGGTACCTCGGCCTCCAGACCCCCGACGCGCGGCAATCGGCGGCTATCGCCAGCTACGGGACGAGCGCCACCACCTTCCCCCTGCTCGACGTCGCCAACCGCTACGTGCTGGACGGGTCCGGCTTCTCGCCCGCCGTCCTGGCCGGCGTCTCGCAGGACCAGATCGCCGGCTTCCTGTCCTCACCGGCCGCACCGCTGACCCAGGCCGTGATCGCTGCGGCCAACGAGATCACGGCCGCCATCTGCTCGGTCGACGGGAACAAGCCCGACGCCGTGTGCGAGAGCCGGGGCGTGCTGGCGGCGGACGAGGCGCTGAAGATCACGCCCACGCACTGACGCCGGCCCGAAGGGACGAGTGCTGCCGCGCCGGAGCGCGCGCTCGGGCCGGGTCAGCTGGCCCGGCGGTCGAGCATGAGCTTGCGCTCGACCTCGTTCAGGCCACCCCAGATCCCGTGCGGCTCGCGGATCCTGATGGCGTAGTCGAGGCACTCACCTCGCACGTGGCACTGGTCGCAGATGGCCTTGGCCCGGATCTCGCGCGAGGCCTTCTCCTCCTTGCGTTCGGCATGTGACGGGGGGAAGAACACCGCAGCCTGCGGTCCCCGGCACGCTGCCTTCAACTGCCACATCTCTTGTCCCTGGCGCATG
Source organism: uncultured Acidimicrobiaceae bacterium (assembly GCA_963730395.1). GTDB lineage: Bacteria > Actinomycetota > Acidimicrobiia > Acidimicrobiales > RAAP-2 > Bog-473. The sequence continues at coordinate 80,149 of CAVSSK010000025.1, forward strand.
AAACCCCCCGATAGGGCACCTCAGAACCCCTCTGCGCTCAAGCTATCGCCGGGGTTGGTCGCCGTTCAAGGGTCTTGACCAGGATCTTTGGCGAGCGATCGATCTCTGCCGCGAGCACGGCAACTACGCTCGGCCCCAGCATGGACGTGGGTACCTTCTGCGCACAGAGCCACGTCCTCGTCGTCGCCGGCAAGGGTGGCGTGGGCAAGACGACCATGACGGCGGCCCTCGCCCGGATGGCGCGCCGACGCCGGGAAGTCGGTCCTGATCGTCGAGCTCGAGGGCAAGTCGGGGATCACGACCGCCTTCGGCCGCCGCGAGGACCTCGGCTACGAGGAAGCGCTGCTGGCGCCGGCCGGGGTGCGAGCTTCCGGGGGCGTGACCGGGTCGGTGCGGGCCCGGCGGCTCACCCCGGACGACGCGCTCATGGAGTATCTCGAGGACCACGGCCTACGACGGGTCTCCAAGCGGCTGGCCCACTCGGGGGTCCTCGACGTGGTCTCGACGGCCATCCCGGGCATCCGTGACGTGCTGGTGCTGGGCAAGATCAAGCAGCTCGAGCGCGAGGCCCTGGCCGACCTGATCCTGGTCGACGCACCGGCCACGGGCCACGCCATCACGTTCTTGACCTCGGCCGGCGGCCTGGTCAGCGCAGCCCGGGGCGGTCCCCTGCGCACCCAGGCCCAGGACGTCGTCGACCTCCTGAGCGACCCGACGAGGTGCCGGGTGATCCTGGTGACCCTGCCCGAGGAGCTGCCGGTCTCCGAGACGATCGAGTCGGCCTACACCCTGGAGGACAGGGCGGGCGTGCAACTCGGCCCGGTCATCGTCAACGCCTGCGACCCCGAGCCGGTGGGTCTGGACCGGCCGGTCGCGGAGGTGGCCGCGGCCGCCGGGGTGGCGGAGACCCTGGCGCCAGGCCACCTGGCCGCCCTCGAGGAGGCGCGGCGCTTCCGCTTGGCGCGCCATGCGGTCTCCACGGAGCAGATCGAGCGACTGGGCCACGAACTGCCGCTCCCCCACCTGCTCGTGCCGGCGGTCGACGCGGCGTCGATCGGCCCGGCCGAGACCCAGCGGCTGGCCGGCGCGCTGGCCGACGGGGTGACCGGGCTGGTGGCCGAGGGGGCGCGGTGAGCTCGGACGAGGCGGCGGGCACGGCGGGCGAGGCCGGCGCGGCGCGCGACGACGACGCTGCCCGAGCTGGTGGCCGAGCGCTCGGTGATCGTGTGCTGCGGATCGGGAGGCGTGGGCAAGACGACGGTGTCGGCCACGTTCGCGCTGGCTGCGGCCCGAGCAGGTCGGCGCTCCTGCGTGGTCACCGTCGACCCCGCCCGACGCCTGGCCGACGCCCTGGGCGTGCAGTCGCTGCCCAACACGCCCTCGGAGGTGGCGGGTGACTGGCCCGGCCACCTCCACGCGCTCATGCTCGACTCCAAGGGGACCTTCGACGACCTGGTGCAGCGCTACGCCCGCACCCCCGATCAAGCCGAGTCCATCCTGTCCAACCGGCTGTACCAGAACCTTGCCGGCAGCCTGTCCGGCACGCAGGAGTACATGGCGATGGAGAAGCTCTACGAGCTCGTCCACTCCAAGGAGTTCGACGTGGTGGTGGTCGACACCCCGCCGACGCGCAACGCGCTCGACCTCCTGGACGCGCCGCGCCGCCTCACCCGGTTCCTCGAGAACCGTCTCTTCCGGGCGCTGCTGGTGCCGACCCGCATGGGACTGCGGGCCGTGGGCGTCGCCGCACAGGCGCTGCTGCGCACGATCGCCAAGGTGGCCGGCGCCGAGATCGTGCAGGACGCCGTGTCGTTCTTCCAGGCCTTCGAGGGAATGGAGGACGGGTTCCGCAGCCGGGCCAGCGCCGTCCACGAGCTCCTCGCCGACCCCGCCACGGCCTACGTCCTGGTCACCTCGGCACGGCCCGACGCCATCACCGAGGCCGGCTTCTTCGCCGAGAAGCTGGCCGAGCGCGACGTGGCCGTTGCCGCGCTCGTCGTCAACCGGATCGCACCGTCGTTCGGCAACGGCGACGACGGTGCCGGCCCGAGCGCGCCGGGGCTCGGTGCCGCTGGAGGCCAACTTGGCCGAGCTGAACAGCGCGGCGGCGCGCGAGGAGCGAGCCTTCTCCGGTCTGGCGGCGCAGGTGTCGCCGGCGCCCGTCGGCAAGATCCCTCTCTTCGGGCAGGACGTGCACGAGCTCGAAGGCCTGCGCCGGGCGGCGGACCACCTGTTCGAATGAGCATCCCGACGCGGCCGGATTCGCCTCCGGTTTGGCCGTGCACGCGCGAGGCGCCCCGCGCCCGGCTGAGGTCCCGAGCATTACCGAACCGGTGCACCGGTCCGATAGTGTCCCGTCGGTGCAGACCATCCTGGTCGCCAGCGACGCACCCACACTCCGCCGGGAGGTCGAGGCCGTCATCAGCGGGCCCGACATGGAGGTGCAGACCGTGACCTCGGGACCCGAAGTCGTCTCGTTCGTCACCGACGAGTCGCCCGACCTCGTCATCGTCGACATGCAGATGGGCAACATGGGCGGCATGGCAGTGACCCTCGAACTACGGCTCCAGGAGTCCTACGACGCCTTGGACCACATCCCCGTGCTCATGCTGCTCGACCGCCGGCCCGACGTCTTCCTGGCCCGCCGCTCGGGTGCCGAGGGCTGGCTGGTGAAGCCGCTCGACCCGCTGCGCCTCCGGCGCGCGGTGGCCGCGCTCCTGAGCGACGGGATCTTCCACGACGACTCGTTCACACCCGTGCCCGTGCTGGTGGGCGCCGGACCCGAGCTGCAGGCGGGACCCGGGCCCCGACCCTGACCCGGCGCCGTGTCGCACCGCCGGGAGGCCCCCGAGCAACAGCCGACGAGGCGATCGCGTCGGCCGTGGCGTCGATCGGCCGACGGCGGCACCGGCGTCGACCCGGCAGCCGCTCGACGCGGAGGCCTCCGAGCAGGAGCGGATCATCACCGAAGCCCTCGCCGACCTGCGGGACATGGACGTCCGCGAGGTGATGACGCCGCGGGTGGACGTCACCTACCTGACCATCCCGGTCCACGCCGACGACATCGCCAGGGCGGTGCGGACCTCGGGGCACAGCTGCTTTCCCGTGGTCCACGACGACCTCGACGACCTGATCGGCATCCTCTTCGTCAACGACATATTCCGGACCGGCGGCCGGGCCGAGACCCGGGAGGGTGACAACGGGGACGAGTCGCGCGACCGTGACGCCACCGACCCCAGCCCTCTGGAGATCTCGCGCAAGGTGCGCCAGCCCTATCTCCTCCCCGAGTCACTCGGGGTCCTGGAGGCGCTGGCCGAGATGCGCAAGCACCATCGTGCCGTCGCCGTCGTGGTCGACGAATACGGCGGCGTCGCCGGCATGCTCACCGTCAAGGATCTCCTGGAGCCGCTCGTGGGCGACCTCCACGACGAGTTCGACGAGGAGGAGGAGGCACTCATCGTCCGGGTGGACAACACCCGCTGGCTGATTGACGGGCAGACGAATGTCGACGACGTACGGGAGCGGCTGGGCATCGAGATCCCCGACGGCGAGTACGTCACCTTGGGCGGGCTCCTCTTCGAGCGCTTCGGCCACATCCCGGCCGAGGGCGAGGATGTCCGTGTGGGCGACTGGGACCTCAGGGTGGTGGAGATGGACAAGCGCCGCGTGGCGCAGGTCGTGGCCACCTATGCGGGCGACGAGGCCGACGGCGGGCCCGGCGTCCGCCACCACGGGGGCGGTCCTGGCGGTCCCTCGGCCAACGGGACCGGGGAAGCGGCGGGCTGACGCCGGGGTAATGTGGCTGGCTGCTCCCCCCGGGGGGCGGACGGGCTGTGGCGCAGCTTGGTTAGCGCGCTGCGTTCGGGACGCAGAGGTCCCCGGTTCAAATCCGGGCAGCCCGACTCGAAAGCCCTGGTCAGAGTGGTGGGAATGGCCGGGATGGTTAGCCGCTCGAACCAATGGCGCGCAAATGGCGCTGAACTTATTCGGGATCGTCGCGCACCTTGCGAGCCTGCCTCTGCGTGCAGTTCGCTGGGGTGTCGTCGGGTCCGAAGAACCGTTGGCCGACCACGATGAGTGGTACCATATATCGTACGACTGAAAGGACTCCCCCGATGGCAATGACAGCGAGTGAGGCCAGGAAGAACCTCTTCCCCCTGATCGAGCAGGTGAACAACGATCGCCGGCCGATCGAAATCACCTCCAAGCGTGGAGATGCCGTGCTCATGTCGCGAGCGGACTACGACGCCCTCGAGGAGACCGCATACCTGCTTCGGTCACCGGCCAACGCCCGACGTCTCCTCGAGAGCCTCGAGCAAGCTCGCAGCGGCGACCGGCAGCCCCACGACCTGATGTAGTGCGGCTGGTCTTCACGCCATACGGTTGGGCCGACTATCTGCACTGGCAGTCCGTCGACAAGAAGATGGTCAAACGAATCAACCGGCTGATCGAGGACACGCTGCGTGACCCCGTCGCCGGCATCGGCAAACCCGAGCCGCTGCGCCACGTTCTCCAGGGTTGCTGGTCGAGACGCATCGACGCCGAGCATCGCCTCGTCTACATGGTTGAGGGTGACGACATCGTCGTCTTGCAGGCTCGCTACCACTACGAACCTTGACTTCTTCGTGCTCTGACAGTGCATCGAGCCCAGTGACACTTTGACTGATGCGTATTTTGCGGGTGCTGTGTTACAGGAAACGCACCCGCATCCTGCACGGACTGTCCACGCAACTCTGCCGAGGAACGCAAGGCTCCCTACGGTCCCAAATGGTTGTGAATCCGGACAATCCCCACCTGTCCCCCCACAGTTCCAGGCCGTCCCGCCGTCGGCCGGCGGCTTCACCGCCGCCTCGGCGGACGGAAGAATCGGCCCGAGCGTATGCAAAAAATGCCGGGGTGGACTCCGCGATGGGTCGCCCCGTACGAATCAGGCACAACGGGGGCAGGCAGTCCTCCCACCCTGCGGGGCACGGTAACCGGCACCTGCGACTGCTCTTCTTACACTTATGGATGGTGCAGGACCGCTCGATTCCTGCTGTCGCTGAACCGGACCGCTGCCCGAGGTATCGCTCGCGGCGCGGGAAGCATTGCCGAGGAAGAGTTCCAGCATCGGGCTGCATCGCAGGTCAGACTGTTTGCCTCATGAGCCGTCCGGACACCAAGTACGTGGCCGTCGGGGATGCTGACGTTGCCTACCAGGTCCTCGGAGAGGGGCCATCCGACCTTCTCTTCTTCAACGGGCTAGGCAGCCACGTCGAGATGGCGTGGGAGAACCCCGACATCGCCGACTTCCTAAGACGGCTGGCGTCGCTACGCCGCTTGATCTTTCTCGATCGACGAGGCACCGGGGCATCTGACGGTGTGCCGCGTAACGCCATACCAACATGGGAGGAGTGGACAGAAGACATCGAGAGCGTGCTCAACGTGGTCGGGTCCGAGCAGACATCCATTCTCGCGACGGTCGATGGTGGCCCGATCACGATCCTCTACGCCGCTGCACATCCCGAACGGGTCGATTCCCTGGTGCTGTGCAACACCACTGCCCGCTATCTGATCGCTGACGACTATCCGATCGGTTTCACACCTGAAGCGCTCGATTTCGTCGTCGAATTCCTCCGAACGCACTGGGGTACGCCGGAGTTCCTCTCGCTTGCCGGTGCAGCCGGTGCGGAAGACCCAGTTCGCCTCGACGCCCTTGCTCGGCTGTTCCGGGCGTCGGTCACCCCGAGAACCGCCGCCGCACAGTACGACTATCTGCTTCGGAACCTCGATGTTCGCCCGGTGCTCCCGCTCATCCGGGCGCCCACGCTGGTCCTGAGCGCCGACAATCCAAGCTTTTTGCCCATCGCCATGGGACGTTACGTCTCCGAGCACATTGAGGGATCCAAGTTCGTCGCGCTGCCGGGCCAGGACATGTTGATCTTCAGCCAACGGGACGTGATCTTCGACGAAGTGGCCGAGTTCTTGACGGGTACGAGACCGGCAACCGATATCGACCGGGTGCTGGTCTCTGTACTCTTCACCGATATCGTCGGATCAACCGAACGTGCAGCCTCGCTGGGTGATCAACGGTGGCGGTCGCTGTTGGATCGCCATGATCAAATTGTCCGCGAACAACTGCGGATCTTCCGAGGTCGAGAGGTCAACACGACGGGAGACGGCTTCGTCGCTTCATTCGATGGTCCGGCTCGAGCCATCCGTTGTGGCCAAGCGATCATCGACGCCACCCGAGCCCTCGGTATCGAGCTACGCGTGGGTCTCCACACCGGTGAGTGCGAGGTGAGAGGCAAAGATCTCGGCGGCCTCGCCGTTCACATCGCCGCTCGGGTCGGTTCTTTGGCCTCATCCAGCGAGGTTCTTGTCTCGGGCACCGTCAAGGACCTCGTGGTGGGCTCGGGCATCGAATTTCAGAATCGCGGCGAACACGAGCTGAAGGGTGTGCCGGGAACCTGGAACCTCTTCGCCTTGGCGGGTTGACAGATCAGGCGATAAGTGCCGAAACCGAGGGAGGCAGAAACGTGCCCCCTTTCGCTGGGTCGGCGGGACACCACTCCGCGCAAGTTGCAGGGGTTACCATCCTCTATCGCAGAGAAATGCCGTGACAGGCGGTGCTCGATCGGCGTAGGGCGGTCAAACGATCGTCCTCAATTGTTCGTCCGTCATGAGGAGGAATGTGGAACTCAAAGTCGTTGGTGCTGGCGTCGGCCGAACGGGGACGCACTCACTCAAGCTGGCGCTCGAGCGGCTCCTCGATGCCCCGTGTCACCACATGCTCGAGATTCTCGGAGATCCTGATCAAATCCCGGCCTGGATCGACGCCATTGAAGGTCGCCCGGTCGACTGGTCAGCGATGCTGGCACGCTATCGGGCGATCGTGGACTGGCCGGGTGGCGCGTTTTGGAGAGAGCTGTCTGAGGCCAACCCGGATGCGCTCGTGTTGCTGTCGGTTCGCGATCCCGAGGAGTGGTACCGCAGCGCCTCGAACACGATCTTCTTGACCTTCGACAACATGCCACCGGAGATCGCTCCCTGGATGGACGCGGTGCGCAAGCTCCTGCGGGACCGATTCAGTGACCGCTTCGACGACCCGACGGCAATGATCGATGCCTATATCCGCCACAACGACGCCGTGCGTGTCGAGGTGCCCGCGGCCCAACTGCTCGAATGGAATCTCGGCGACGGCTGGGATCCGATTTGTGAACGGCTCGGGCTGCAGGTTCCCGCAGAGCCATTCCCCGTCACGAACTCGACGGACGAGTTCCGCGAGATGGTCGGTATCCCGCCTATAACCTGAGGCGACGGGACACTTTCTGGCGTAGACGTGGCACACACCGCCGATCTTTCGGTGGCAAAGGGCATTTCGACCCTATGCGATTTGTCGGTGTAGGTCTAAGCCAGCAATGGGGGAAATCAGCCACCGAGAGGACGTGGGTGATGATTGAACACCTTGGCACTGATGAGTTGGTTTCACCCGATGATGACCATGCCGACATCAGAGACGAGTTCGCTTGCGCCGGGCGGGAGGTCACATTCGGATTCGATACCCTCGGCGGAATCTTCCGTCGGCCTCCCGGTCTCGCGATGGTGGAATATGCCGAAATGCGCCGGCACAAATTTGCTGCGTCATCAGCAGCGTAATGCCTCTGCCATGACTGCACATAGCCATATAGCGAATCAGGGCCCATGTGATGGGAGGACCCAGTGACCAGCACAGAGACTGGCTCCGGCAGCGTTGATCGTGTCATCGAGTCGTTTCGTGATACTGGGAACAACGCGCTTGAATCAGTGCGGAAGTTCCTTGACACCGTGAATGGTGCATTTCCCGACGTGGGTGCAGACAACGGCCCGCGCCAGCGGATCATCGATTCGGCATTCAAGATGACCGAGCAGCTTGTCGGCGCGTCGACCCAGCTTGCGGAGAAGATCGTAAAGGCGAGTCAGGACGCTCTGGGTTCGGAGGGAGGGGTCCCAAGGCGGCCACGGACAGCGGTCAAGGGAACTCCGAAGGCCAGCAAAGCGGGCGCTAAAGCTACGAAGGCCAGCAAAGCGGGCGCTAAAGCTACGAAGGCCAGCAAAGCGCGCGCTTGACGCCTGCGCTGTGACACTTCTCGATGTCCACGATGGAGTTGGTCTGGAGCCGGACCTGGATCGGCCAATCGTGGATCCTATGAGGGGGGTGTTGGTCCTGGTACGGCACTCGCAAGGTGCTAATCCGGGATCCATTCACGAGAGTCCCTGGGCTCTCAGGGTGAAGCAATGTCCCTAGAGATGTGACCCCAGGTTGGGACCTCCGGCGGGGATGCGATCTTCCCGGCGTAAGGGGACACGGCTGATCTGACTTGGTGCCCCGCTGGGAGGTCCGTAGCGACGAGATCGTGCCCCGTCAGGCCCGTGGCTGGGCAAGGTAAAAGGTGCGGCCGGTGACCTTGGCCAGCTGGCTTGCCTCCTTGAAGGTGTCAGTCTTGAACCACTGCATGGCCCGCTCCATGTCATCGGTCTTGATGTGGAACAGCGCAGCCTTCGGGTTGTCGATGTCCTGGTACGCGGGCCCGTCGGTGATGCCGAAGGCTGCCCGGTTGGAGGCATGCAGGTAGTGCTGCGCCTTCCACGCCTCGAAGTCATCCGTTTCGATCCTGATCATGATGTCTTGCATGGCCCCACCTCCTGTGGTGTCGCCTTCAGTGGATCGTAGGCCCAGATCTGTGATTGGCGCAGCCGAGAAAGGTTGCGCTGACGAAGTCGCTCGCTGGGAGTCCGAAGGTCAGAATGGTTGGCACCTGTCAACGATGACCGACCACCGGAAACCAGGCATCTAGGCGTGTCCCAAAGGTGCCGAACTGCCCCACCCTCCGGGCTGTATGCGCTGCCAGCGGTGCCATTGCCGATTTGATATTGCAGAGTGTTGCGCGGAACGGTATGCGTTCGACACAGAGGGGAACCGAAGTGGGTCAGGCAGTCACCGAGTTATGCACCTGGAACGACACCTCTTCCGGCGGTCCCGCCAGCCCGTCCTTCACGGTGGCCAACCCAGGCAAAAGAGTCTCATCACTGAACTTCACCCATGAAGCTTCCGAGTCCCAGAGCGCCAAGACGACCAGCCCATCGTCGGTCTCGCCCGCAGCGTGGTATCGTCTGTCCTGCCGGAAGCCCCTTACCACCGTCTGGGTGCACTACTTTGATTGACCGCTCCGTACTGCTCGGCTGTCCCGCCCTTGAAGGTGTGGATGATGCCGAATGTGGTTGCCATGCCGACTCCTTGGTTCTTAATTACGTCGGGCCAACCTAGCCTCGGCAGACATCCATTGCTCGGTGTTGAAGTCAACTGACCTGGACCCGCTTACCTGGCGATTCCTGTACCCAGAGCGGGTATCCCCATGGTGCCGGTATGGCGGCACTCCTACCCGGAGTTCGGGGGAAGTCTCAACGCTGATTCCAGCCGCATGCGTGTTCTGTGCGTGACCACTGGAGCCATGGAGGGGGCTCACTCACCCGCTCCGTTGCGGGTTGGTGACGGCCGTCAACGGCCCTGGCGGCAGTGGGTCTCGGATGGTCGGTTCTACGTGGACGCCCTCGAACTGCACTCCGTCGGTGGTGGGGACAGCCCCACGTTTCGGTAAAGGCAGCTTCCCCGGTTGGCGCGGCGGTACCTCCCTTGACGGTTCTCCCTACTCGTGGCCAAATCGGTCTTGTGGATGCGATGTGGCTACGCCCTGAGCCGACCTCCGAGAGGCCTGGCGGAACTGGATGCTCCTCGCCGCGTTGCTGGGGGTGGTCGGGGGAACGGTACTGACCGCAGCAGCCGGGGCCCGGCGTACCGATACCGCCTATCCCCGTCTGCTTGTCGCCGATCACGCCGGCGACGTCTTGATCTCTCCCAATGGGACAGGGCTGACGGGCTTCTACTCGGCGTTGGTACGGGTGCCATCCGTAGCCTCATCTGCTGTGGGTCAGGAGTTCAACGTGGCCATCCCTCGCTCGGGAACGCCCGACGTGATGGTGCAGGCGGAAGCGAGCCCGCAGGACCGCTACGGCGCAGCCATTGACGCGGTCAAGATCCTCGATGGCCGGCTGGCCGACCCGGCCGACGCCCGCGTGGTCATGGTCGACCCGGAAATGGCGCAGCGGGAGCACCTGCAACCGGGGAGCACGCTTCGGCTGCTCGGTCTGCGCTTCGATGCTCAGGGCAATCCTGACTTCCTGATATTTGCTCCTCATGACGTTCCGCGTTTCGGCTGTCGTGCTGTTCGACGACCAGGTGGTCCCGACCAATCGGTTCAACGGACAGCCGGTTGCCCTCATGACGCCAGCGTTTCTCACGACCCACACGGCATCGTTGATTCAGGGCGCGGACGGCATCGACATCCGCCTTCGTCCGGGCACAACCGTCTCAACGTTCACTCGCACGGCAAACGCTCTCGCCCGGCGGTACCCCGCGGTCGGCGGGCAGCTGTTCGTTGCCAATCTTGCCGACCAGGAGGCAGAGATCGAACGGGCCATCCGCCCCGAGGCGGTTGCCCTGGCTCTGTTCGCGGCTTTTCGCCGGTCTGGTCGGGCTCGCGATCGCGGTCCAGTTGCTCAGCCGGGAGGTCGTGCTCGGTACCAGGGACCATCGGGTCCTGCGGGCGCTCGGGATGCGCCGCCGCGAGCTCGTGTGGCTCTAGGTCCTACGTGTCGGCCTCATCACTCTCGCCGCGGCCGTCGTGGCCGTCGGCGTAGCGATCGCTGCCTCTCCGCTCATGCCGATAGGGCCAGCACGACTCGCAGAGCCGTCCCCAGGCGTCGACGTGAACGTCGCCGTGCTCGGGATCGGTCTGGCGGTGGCGGCCCTGCTGCCCGTTCTACTCGTGATCCCGGCCGCATGGCGTGCGACAGCGGACCTCAGCGGGTCGATGCCGAGCGACACGAAGTTACATCGCCCCTCGTACCTGGCAACGAGGCTTCGGAGCGTCGGCGTGCCGACAAGCTCGGCGATCGGCGTCCAGATGGCCTTCGAGTCGGGACGAGGCCGCACCGCCGTGCCGGTGCAGAGCACGCTGATCGGCTCGGTGATTGCGGTGACCGCAGTCACCGCCGCCCTGGTCTTCGGAGCGAACTTGAACCACCTCGTGACGACGCCGGCTCAATACGGCCAGAACTGGCAACAAGAGATCGACCTAGGTTTCGGGTCCGTGCGTGCACCTGTCCTCGACTCGGCTGTTGCCCACCAGCCGGGGATGAGAGCGTATGCCTACGGCGACTACGGGCAGGTCACGGTCGGCGGTCGCTCCGTCCCTGCTATCGCGATCCACCAGCGCAAAGGAGCCGGCTTCGTGACGCTGCTGTCCGGGCGAGTCCCCGCTGGTCCTGACGAGATCGCAGTTGGCGCCCGGACCCTTCACAGTCTCGGCCGCCACCTCGGTGACACGGTCTCAGTGGTGGTGCCGGGCGCCACCCACCGCGTGCACATCGTTGGTGAGGCCGTCTTCCCATCGTTCAGCGTGGGAAGCTTCACCCCGACCGACCTCGGGTCGGGAGCTCTCGTGTCCACGTCGCTCCTGGCTTCACAGGCTGCCGCAACCTGCTCGGGATCGCCTCCCTGCTACACCTTCGCCCTTACCCGTTTCGGGTCGGCAGCGAACCGCCGGCGACTCGGCGTGGCTCGAGCGGGCCATCGTGGCCGCCGGTTGCCCTGTCGGCGACCGCAACGTGTTTGCGGATCAGCGTCCCACCGACATCGAGGACTACACCCGGGTGCGCCTCACTCCGATCTTGCTGAGCGCAGTGCTTGCGCTCTTCGGCCTCGCCATGTTCACCTACGTCCTCGTGACTTCCGTGCAACGCCGTGGACGGGATCTGGCCGTGCTTAAGACTCTCGGCTTCAGTCGGTCTCAGGTCTTCGCCGTCACCGCTTGGCAGGCCAGCGCACTGGCCGTGGTGGCGCTGCTGGTCGGCCTTCCGCTGGGTGTGGTGGTGGGGTGGCGTGCTTGGGTGGTGTTCGCGGAACGACTCCTGGCGTCTCGAGCAGCGCCGGCACCCCGTTGTTGGCTGTGCTGCTGGCGATCCCGGTCACGCTCGTGCTGGTCAACGTGGCCGCGGCAGGGCCGGGCTGGGCTGCCAGCCGGGTCAAGCCTGCGGCCGTGCTGCGAACGGAATAGGACGCGGAAGGGAATCCAACAGGATTGAAGTCTCGAAACGGTTGCAGCTATGAAGCGCTCCCGCGATGATCTGTCCCTAACGGAACATCCCCGACTTGCCGGACTGGGCGCCCACTCCCGTCGAAAGGGGATACCTCAGGGATGGCCCGAACACGACCTTAGTTGTAAACGGATGTTGACAGAGGACGTCGAATCGTTCAGTGTCGTAACGATGACACCTTCGGAATCATTTTGGGAAGCGTGGGAGCGGATCGGGTTTACTCCGACCCCGATCCACTTGAAGTGCTTCGGGTTGCAACAGCCTTCTGCCGCTACTTCGAGACGGCTCAAAAGGAAACAATTTCGTTTGCACGTTCCTCCGGGTTGACGTGGGAGCA
>CAVSSK010000026.1:0-11685 GCA_963730395.1 uncultured Acidimicrobiaceae bacterium
CGTGTGTCACGCGGCGGCCTTGGGCAGACGGACGGTGAAGCAGCATCCATCCGATTCGTTCGCCACCTCGATGTCCCCGCCATGGGCCTGCACGAGGCCCTGCGCGATGGCCAGGCCCAGGCCCGCTCGCGTGTCGGGCTCGGGGCTCCGGGCGGGGTCGCCGCGGTACCCCAGCTCGAAGACCCGGGCCAGCTCCGCCTCGGTGATGCCCCCGCAGCCGTCGCGCACCGTCATGACGGTCTCGTCGTCGGTGACGCGCTGCCTGCAGGCTTACCTCACCGCCGGCGGGCGTGTGGCGTAGCGCGTTCTCGAGCAGGTTGCGCATGATGCGCAGGAACTCGGTGGTGGAGAGCCGCACCTTGGCCGGACCCTCCTCAACCTGACCCACGACGTGCACGCCCTTGGCCTTCGCCATGGGCCGCACGAGCGTGAGCGCATCGGAGACTATGTCGTCGAGCGAGACCAGTTCGAGGTTCAGGTTGAGCAGGCCGCTGTGGATGCGGCTGAGGCGGAAGAGGTCGTCGACCATGCCGTCGAGGCGGGCGACCTCGCTGCCGATGGTCCGGTAATAGCGGGACACGGTCTCGGGATCGGTCACGATGCCGTCCTCCAGTGCCTCGGTCAGCGCCTGGATCCCGGCCAAGGGCGTCCGCAGATCGTGGGAGATCCACGCGACCAGCTCACGACGGGACGCCTCGAGCGAGCGTTCCCGCACGATCGACTCGTGCAGTTGTTCCCCGATCTCCCGCAGCTGGCTCGCCAGGTTGCCGAGCTCGAGTGTCGGGACCGTGGAAGGATCCGCTTCGTGCGGCCGCTGACCGAGCGACGATGAGAGACGGCTCACGGCGCCGATGCCATGGCGGAGGGTCCTGGCCAGGACGATGGCGGTCAGCCCGCCGACCGTCGCCGCCGCGACCAGGATTACAATGACGGTCCGCTCGTCCTTGGGCGACAGGAACATGCGCGAGCCGGCGAGCACTGTGCCCGCCACGATGCCGAGCACCGTGGTCAGCGCCGCCACCGACAGGTAGACGGACAAGGGTCGCTGACCCAGGTGATGCGTCACCACCAACCCGAGCGACGACAGCGCCAAGGCGGCCCCAGCCGCCAGGGCGACGACCTCGCTCGCCGCTGCGGGCGAGTCGCCGAACGCGACGGCCAGAAGCCACGCGGCGCCGATTCCCGCCACACCGAGCAGGACGATCCGGCTCATGCCGCGAACTGGTAGCCGACGCCCCATACGGTGAGGATCCGGACGGGGTTGCTGGGGTCGGGCTCGAGCTTCTCGCGCAGGCGGCGGATGTGCACGGTGATGGTGGCGCTGTCCCCGTAGGACCACCCCCACACTGCTTCCATGAGTTCTTCGCGGCGGAACACAACGCCCGGGTTGCGCATCAAGAAGACGAGCAGGTCTAGCTCGCGAGGGGTCAGCACGAGCCGGCGGCCGGCGAGTGTGACCCGGCGCGAGCCGACGTCGACCGCGAGCTCCCCGGCGCGCAGCGTCGGGCCCGTGGTCAGAAACGGGGCGCCCTCGGCTGCCGTGCGGTTCAGCACCGACTTGACCCGGGCCGTGACCTCGCGGGGCGAGAACGGCTTGGTGACGTAGTCGTCCGCCCCGAGCTCGAGTCCACCGACCCTGTCCTCCTCCTCGCCCAGTGCCGTGAGCATGATGACGGGGACGCGGCCCATGAGGCGGATGCGGCGGAAGACGTCCAGCCCGTTCGTCTCGGGCAGCATCAGGTCCAGCACCATCAGGTCGGGAAGATCCTGCGTGGCTGCTTCCACCGCGGCGCTTCCGTCGGCCGCCGCGCGCACCTCGAATCCCTCGCGGTCGAGGTACCGCGTCAGCACCTCCACGACCGTGGGGTCGTCGTCCACCAACAAGATCCGCGGCTTGGCCACGAGCACGATCGTACGGCCGTGGCCAAGACCGCGCCGAGCGCGCCGCAGAAGTTAAGGAAATGGTTAGGTCTGAGGCATTCCTCCGTCGGGTGGCGGCGCATATGGTCGTCGAGCGTGAACCTTGCGGCGTCGCACGCCTCAGCGCTGGTCCCGCTGCCCGCGCCTCGTCCTCTCCCCGGTCTCGCCGCCGCGCGGAGCTCTCAGCTGGAGCGCTGGTTCTCGAGCTGTGGCCGGCCGCCCCAGCTGGACCTCGCCAGGAGCGGAGCGCCGGGGCTCACGGCCCGCCAGCTCCTCAGTCTCGCTGCACCCGGCGATGTCGAGGCCTATCTCGACATGCCGCTGGACTACGGCCCCGGCGTGGGTACCGAGCGTCTCCGCTCCGCGGTCGCCTCCGTTGCCGGCTGCTCGCTCGACGACGTCGTCGTCACCCACGGCGCCATCGAGGCCCTCCTTCTGTCCTGCGCGGCCTCGCTCGAGAACCGCACCGCGGTGGCAGTCGCAGCACCGGGTTACGAGGGCCTGTTCCGAGCCGTCGAGGCGGCGGGAGGGGTGGTGCAGGCGGTGCGGGTGTGGAACCCCGGTGCGTCCGCCCTCGATCTCGGCCCGCTGCTGGAATTGGACCTGTCGCGCGATGGCGCCGTGCTCGTCAACTCGCCTCACAACCCCACCGGTCTCACGGCGGTAGCCGCGGACCTGGTGGACCTGGCCGACCGGTGCGCCGCCGCCGGCACGACGCTCGTCGTCGACCAGGTGTCCCTGGGGACTCTCGATCCCGGCGCGCACTCGGTGCTGCGGCAGGCGCCGGGCTCAACGGCGGTCGTGCAGGTCGGTGACGTGAGCAAGGCGTTCGGGTTGGGCGGGCTCCGCGTGGGGTGGTGCGCGGTACCTCAAGCGGCGCGCCGGGCACGCATCGCGGAGTTGCGCGACGTCACCAGCCTGGCCAACTCGGCACCGAGCCAACACTTGGCCGCCATCGCCCTGGAGAACCGCGGGGCTCTGTCGGCGGCACCGACGGCACGGTCGAACCTCGAGCGGTTGTGCGCGCTCGTGGAGGCCGTCGCAGCGGGCACATGGAGCATGCCGGCCGACGGGCTCGTCGCCTTCCCGGCCTTCCCGCTCCCGGACTCTGCCCGCGTGTTCGCAGACCGACTGCGCGAACGGTTCGGTGTGGCCGTCACCCCGGGGTCGTTCTTCGGCTTCGACCGCCACCTCCGCGTCGGGCTGGGCCTCGCGCCGGCGCTTTTCGGGGAGGCGCTCGACCGGCTGGCCGACGCGCTGGAAGCCGAGGCTGGCGGATGACACCCGAAGCACGAGAGCCCGCGCCCGCTGCCGAGGACCTGGCACCCTGCGACACCTTCCCGCGTCACCGGCGCAGGTCGGACCGGCTCAGGGAGGCTGCGGCACACCCGCCACCCGGGCCCTTCCGTGCCCGGTGGTGGAGGAGCCCGATCCGCGGACCCTGGCTCACCGCCTACTTCGGGTCCATCCTGCTCGTGAGTATCCCGGTGATGTTCGTCACCGGGCTCGTCTCGTACGCGTCGTACAACCCGCGGTTGGCAGGCAACGACACCACGCCGGGCAAGGGCATCCTGGGCTTCTACCTCTTCTCCTGGGTCACCAGCCCGTCGTGGGTCTACCGGGTCAGCCAGGGGACACATGTCATCCTCGGCCTCACCCTGGTGCCCATCGTCCTGGCCAAGCTCTGGTCGGTCATCCCCAAATTGTTCGAGTGGCCGGGTATGCGCTCTGTGGCGCACGGCCTCGAGCGCCTAAGCCTGATGCTCGTCGTCGGGGGCGCAGTGTTCGAGTTCGCGACCGGCATCGCCGACATCGAATATTACTACCCGTGGAAATTCGACTTCTACGAGGCGCACCTCTACGGCGCGTGGGTCTTCATCGTCGGCTTCGTGGTGCACGTCTGTCTGAAGCTGCCCACGATGTGGCGATCCCTCCAGCGCTACAGCCTGCGCGAGATCTTCGCGACCCCGACTTACGCGCACGCGCCCTGAACCGGGGGACGGCCACGGCCTTGTGGCGTCACACGCGTCGCCGCCCACCATCTCCCGGCGCGGAGTGCTGGGTCTGGTGGGTGGATCGGCCGCCGCCGTGTTCTTACTGACTGCCGGTGGAACCGTCAGGGTGTTGCGACCGCTCGCCCTACTCTCACCGCGGGCCCGGAGCCAGGGCACTGGTCCCCATCCCGAGGCCAACGACTTCGAGGTCAACCGCGTGTTCGCAGCGACGGGCATCCCGGTCTCCGAAACGGGCGACAGTTGGCGCGTCGTCCTCAGCGGTCCGCGCACCGTTTCCTTGTCGCGTGCCGAGTTGATGAGAATGCCGCTGGCCACCGAGGTCCTCCCGATCGCCTGCGTCGAGGGCTGGTCGACCGTGCAGACATGGACGGGCGTGCGTCTGGTGGACCTGGCGCGGCTGGCCGGCGTCGACCACGCCGTCGACGTGGAGGTGGAGTCGCTCGAGAAGCCAGGTCAACCATTCCGCTCGGCCACCCTCGCGTCGGACCAGGCCGGCGACCCCCAGACGCTGCTCGCGTTGTGCGTCAACGGCGAGGACATCTCGCTCGACCACGGGTACCCGGCTCGAATGATCGTCCCGGCCGCGCCGGGCGTGCACTGCACCAAATGGGTCTCCGAGCTGAGGTTCCTCACGTGACGCGCCCCCCGTCCGTCGGCACGGGTCAACGCCCGCGGTCGTGGTTCGGGCGACTCTACGGCGCCGGTCCCGCGCACGCGCTGTTGATGACTGCCGGCTTTGCCTTTGCCGGCTATCTGCTCACGCGCATCCTCGGGGCGTCACACCCGGGCTGGCTCCTGTTGTGGTTCGTCGGGGCGATCATTCTTCACGACCTTGTGTTCCTCCCGCTCTACTCGGCGCTCGACCGAGTCGCTCACCAGCCGCCGACTGGGAGACGTCGCCGCGCCGCGGGGACCGACATGGGTGAACCACGTGCGCGTCCCGGCGGTGATCTCGGGCGTGCTGTTGCTGGTCACCTTCCCTCTCGTGCTGCGCCTCTCCGACCATGACTACGCGAGGGCGAGCGGGCTCCACGAATCGGTCTACCTCACGCGCTGGATGCTCGTCACCGCCGGGCTCTTCGCCCTCTCGGCAGTGTTGTACCTGGCGCGCTGGGCCCGCTGGCGAGGACGCGCCCAATGAGCGCGGCCACGACGGCCCACATGGCAGTCCTGGACACCGCTGCAAGGACCTCCTCGTCGGCCCTGAGACGGCGGCGGCTCCCGTTCGGCCGCGTGGCGGAGCTGCTCGTCGGAACCGTGCTCGTCGTCCTCAGCCTTGTCCCAGTGGCCCGCTACCTCTTCGTCGTGGCCCACCGGATCGGCTACCCCTACGAGCTCGAGTGGATGGAGGGGGGGTCCGTGGAGGTCGTGCACCGCGTCGTGCTGGGTCAAGGGATCTACGGGCCCCCGTCCATGCACTTCACGCCATGGGACTACACGCCTCTCTACTTCTGGGTGTCCGCTGCGGTCGCCGAGATCACCGGAATTGGGTTCACGCCGCTGCGGCTGGTCTCGCTCACAGCGTCGCTGGCTGTCCTGTGGCTGCTCTACCGCATGGTGGCCGACGAGACCTCGGACCGGGTGGCCGCCGTCGTGGCCGCCGGCGTGTATGCGGCCACCTTCCGCCTTGCGGGGGCGTGGGCCGACATCGGCCGGGTCGACTCGCTCTTTCTCGCGTTCACCTTGTGGGCGCTAGCGAGGTCCCGGCGGGCGCGAACGCACCGTGACGGCGTGATCGTAGGGGTGCTGTTCTTCCTGTCCTTCTTCACCAAGCAGGACGGGTTGGTTGTGGCTGCTCCGGTCGTCGCCTGGCTCCTCGTGGCGCGCCGGGCCGCCGGCGTCAGCGCCCTCGCCACGCTGGGCGGTCTCGTCCTCGGCTCCACGATCGTCCTCGACGCCTTCACGCACGGCTGGTACCAGTACTACGTCTTCGACGAGCTACGGTCGCAGGGCTGGGTCGGTGAGAATCTCCGGTTCTTCTGGCAACTGAGCATCCTCAAGCCGTTCGCGCTCGGAGTGGGCCTCGTCGTGGTCGCCGGGGGCGCCCTACTCATACGGGAGCGACACCGTCTCGGCGTGCTCGGGTCGCGGGCAGGCTTCTGGATGGCCGCGGCCGCCGGCTTGCTCGGCGCGGCGTGGCTCGGGCGCCTGCACAACGGCGGGTTCGACGACGTGCTGATGCCCGCCTACGCCGCGGTCGCGCTCGCCTTCGGGGGCGCCGTCGCGCTGACTGCGGCGCCACCCGCACGTCGCGCTGCGCGTGGCGGTCTCGGTCATCCTTGCGCTCGTGCTCGCGGCGCAGCTCCACCACATCGGCTACCGCGTGGGCCAGCAGATCCCGACCCAGGCCGACGCCCGTGCCGGCGCACACCTCATCGCGCTGATCCGCCACCTCCCGGGAGAGGTGCTCGTCTTCGACCATCCCTACTACGGCGTGATGGCGGGCAAAGGAACGGTGGCAGACGAGGAAGCCGCGGACGACATCGAGCGTGCGGGTCCGAGCGAGGCCCAACGGTTGCTGATCGAGAGCATGCACCGCGCCCTGCTGGCCCCGGGCGTCGGCGCCGTCATCCTCGACGACCCCGGGGACGAGCGCAATCTCCAAGGGGAGCTCACGACGGCCTACCACCTCCTGGCGCAGCCCGCGGTCACGGGGAACGCCTTCTTCCCGGTCACCGATCTGCCGCAGCGTCCCTTGCTCGTCTTCGTCCGTGACCGCACGCCGGCGCCCCGTCAAGGGGGTGGACATGAGTGACGAGGCAGTCGGCGCACCCTCTTCCAAGGTCGACGTGATCCTGCCCGTGCTCAATGAGGTGGAGGCACTGCCCTGGGTGCTCGGGCGCATGCCGGAGGGTTACCGCGCCCTCGTCGTCGACAACGGCTCGACTGACGGCTCGGCCGATGTGGCGCGTCGCTTCGGTGTCGAAGTGGTGACCGAGCCCCGGCCGGGCTTCGGCGCGGCGTGCTTCGCCGGACTGACCCACGCTGAGCGCGACCTCGTGGCGTTCATGGACGCCGACGCCAGCCTGGACCCGCTGCAGTTGCCCTTGGTGGTCGAGGGGGTCGCCGCCGGCACCGCCGACCTCGTATTGGGTCCCGGGCCGCCGAGCCGGGTGCATGGCCTGCCGTGCCCCGACTGGCCAACCGCTTCCT
The DNA here is from genome assembly GCA_963730395.1 of uncultured Acidimicrobiaceae bacterium. GTDB lineage: Bacteria > Actinomycetota > Acidimicrobiia > Acidimicrobiales > RAAP-2 > Bog-473. Next base: position 7,089 of record CAVSSK010000026.1, read on the forward strand.
CTGCCGGGAGCTCGGCCGCCGAGGCGGCCCGCTTCTGCGCGACCTGGGGCCGATGCGGGCGGCGCGCCGCGCCGCGTTGCTCTCCCTCGACATGCGCGACCGTCGATTCGGATGGCCGCTCGAGATGGTCGTGTCCGCGGCGCGGGCCGGGTGGCGCATCGAGGAGGTGGAGGTCACCTACCGCTGCCGAGTGGGGCGCTCCAAGGTCACCGGGACGGTCCGCGGCACGGCGCGGGCCGTGCGCGACATGGGCAGGGTTCTGCGGTGAGGGACCTTCATGTGCTGGTGGTGGCGAAGGAGCCGGTGCCCGGCCGCGTCAAGACCCGGCTGTGTCCTCCGTGCACCGCGGCCCAGGCGGCCGAGCTGGCCGAGGCGGCGCTGGCCGACACGCTCGAGGCAGTGGCCAAGTGCGGCGCGGGCCGCCGCCTGCTGGCCCTCGACGGCAGGCCCGGACCATGGCTCCCCGCCGGCTTCGAGGTGTTCCCCCAGCGGGGGCGCGGTCTCGACGAGCGGCTGGCCGCGGCATGGGACCGTGCCGGCGGCCCGGGGATCCAGATCGGCATGGACACGCCCCAGGTCACCGCCGGGCTCCTCGACGACTGCCTGCAACGGCTCGTGGTGCCGAGCGGCACGGCCGCTCTCGGCCTCGCGGAAGACGGCGGCTGGTGGGCGCTGGGCCTGCGGCAGCCGGACCCCGCTGTGTTCCTGGGGGTGCCGATGAGCACCCCTTGGACCGGGTTTGCCCAGGATCGCCGGCTGCGCGACCTCGGCCACGACCCGGTCCGGCTGCCCCGCTTGCGCGACGTCGACCACATGGAGGACGCAGTGGCGGTGGCGGACGACGCACCGGGCACCCGCTTCGCCGAAGCGTGCCGTAGAGCCCTGGCGGCGGTCTGATGCGCGTACTTGTCACCGGTGGCGCCGGCTTCATCGGGTCGGCCGTGGTCGACCTCCTCGTCTCGCGCGGCCACCAGGTCCGGGTGCTCGACAACCTCTCGTCGAGTGCCCACGCCGTCATGCCGGCGTACCTCAACCCCGAAGCAGAGTACGTCTGGGCCGACGTGGCCGACGCCGACGCGACGGTGCGCGCCGTGGCCGACGTGGACGCGGTGAGCCATCAGGCGGCACGGGTCGGCCTGGGCGTCGACTTCCGCGACGTCACCGCCTACGTCCAGGACAACGTCGCTGCAACGGCGGTCTTGTTGCGGTGCTTGTACGAGTGCCGGTGGCAGGGTCGCCTTGTCGTGGCCTCCAGCATGGTGGTCTACGGCGAGGGTGCGTATGAGTGCGCCGTGCACGGGCGGGTGCACCCAGCGCCCCGGTTGAAGGACGACCTCGAGGCGGGGCGGTTCGACCCCCGCTGCTCTCGCTGTGCTGCCACCCTGCGCCCGTTGGACCTCGACGAGGAGTCACCACTCGACCCGCGCAGCGTGTACGCCGCGACCAAGCTGCAGCAGGAGCACCTCTGCGAGGCCTTCGCACGAGAGACGGGCAGCAGCCTGTGCGCGTTGCGCTATCACAACGTCTACGGCCCACGCATGCCCCGCGACACCCCGTACGCCGGCGTGGCTAGCATCTTCCGGAGCGCGTACGAGAGGGGCGAGGCGCCGTTGGTGTACGAGGACGGCGGCCAGCGGCGTGACTTCATCCACGTGGCCGACGTGGCATTGGCCAACGAGGCGGCCCTCCTCGCGCAGGACGCGGTCCAGGGCGCTTTCAACGTCGCCAGCGGCGTGGTGCACACGGTGGCAGACCTGGCCCGGGCGCTGGGCGACGCGTACGGGCCCGGTCATCCGCCGCCGGTGGTGAACGGCGCGTACCGGCTGGCCGATGTGCGCCACGTCACCGCCTCGCCGGAGCGAGCCCACCGTCTGCTCGGCTTCAAGGCCTTGATTCCTTTCGCGCGCGGCATGGCCGAGTTCGCCAGGGCCGAGCTGAGGACGGCCGCCGCGGGAGCGTGATGACGGTCGTGCTCGCGAGCCCGGCGCCCTGTCGTCTGCCGGACTATCGCGCACCTGGACACGTTCGCCGACTTCCCTCCCGGGAAACGCTCTACGGGATGGCCGTCGACCGGAGACGGGCACGCTGTTCGTCACTGGCGCCTTCGACGGGGTCCTCGAGATCGTCCCCCTGGCCGACAAAACGCGGCTAAGGGGACTGCCCATCCCCTTCGCGGACGGACGGAGCCTTGGTCCAGGCGCGCAGCGGCCACCAGTTCCAGGCGCCGAGCAGCACCACGGTCGACGGCACGAGCAGCGTCCGCACCAGAAAAGTGTCGAGGAGGATACCCAGCGCCAGCCCGGTCCCGATCTGGCGCACCTGCCCGGTCGTCGTCAGGGCGAGCACGCCGAACGTCCCGGCGAGAATCAGTCCGGCCGTCGTGACCGTCGTCCCAGTCGTGGCGAGCGCACGAGGGACCGCGGCCCGCAGGGGGAATCCGGTCGCTTCCTCCTTGATCCTGCTCATGACGAGGATGTTGTAGTCCTCTCCCAGAGCCATGATGAAGACGAACATGAAGAACGGCAGCGTGAAGTTGATCCCGAGCTGCCCGCCGATCGTGACGAAGATGAGCACGGCGAGACCGAGCGACGCAGTGTAGGAGAGCACCACGCTGGCGACGAGGTAGAGCGGTGCCACCACGCTGCGGAGCAGCAGTCCGAGGAGCAAGGCGAGGACCAACACCACGACCGGGAGGATGCGCACCACGTCCTGGCTCGAGATGGTGCTCACGTCGGCAGCGCCGGGCGCCTGTCCTGCCGCTCCCCACCGAGTCGCCCCGACCGACCGAGCGACTTCGGACACCGCTGCACGCACGGACGGGATTGCCTGCATCGCCGCCGTGCTGCCAGCCGAGCCCGCCCGGAGCGACGTCTGGTAGAGGACGGTTCGACCGTCCTCCGTCACGTACTGCGCGGTGACCCGGTAGGCGGCGTAGAGGGGGGCCGGCAGACCGCCCAGCACCATGTTGTCCACCAGCGGCAGACGCTCCGGCGGGCCGAGGGTGGCGTAGAGGCGGGCCAATGCTCGCGGCGGGAGATGGCGACCGCCGGCATCGAGGGGGCCCGTCACCGAGACGAATCGCCCCGACGTCCACAGCTCGTCCTCGGCCCGGTCGAGCAGGGAGGGGGCAGTCCACACCGAGGAGGGGAACCGGAACACGATGTCGGTGGCGCCCACGGCGATCGCACCGAAATGGTCTGCCAAAACCAACTGCCCCAGGCTCGAGTCCGAGCCGGCGATGGCACCCCCTGGGTCGAAGCCCGATGGCGCGTACCCGACCAGGAAGGCGGAGAGCGCGCCCAGGATGAGCACCCCGCCGACGAGGGCGCGCACCGGCTGCCGCACGACGCGGCTTGCGATTCGTCCCCAGACGCCGGTGTCTCCCGAACCAGAGCGCAGGCGCGACGGCCAGAACAGCCGGGGGCCGACGATGGAAAGCAAGGCCGGCAGAAGGGTGAGCTCGACCAGCAGCACGATGCCGATACCGATGGCCAGTCCCGGACCCACCCCGCGGTAGAGGCCGAAGCTCGCCAGCAGGAGGCTGAGGAGCGCGGAGACGACGGTCAGCGCGGAAAAGGTGATGGACGTCCCCACCCGGGAGCCCGCGGCCACGATCGCCTCGTCGGTGGGCATGCCGGTCGCCAAATTCTCCCGATAGCGGAAGAGGAGGAAGAGGCCGTAATCGGTGCCCGCGCCGAGCACCAACGCCGTAAGAAGAAGCTGCAACAAGGAGGAGATGTCGACGCCGACGTGGGTCGACTCGGCGATGAGCGGTCCCGCCAGTGCCAACGCGAGGCCGGCGGGTGCCAGCGCGACGAGTGGTGCGAGGACCGCACGGAACGCGAGCGCGAGGAGGAGAATGATGAGCAGGATCGTGCCCACGACCGCGATGGCCTCGGTGCGCACCGCAGCCGCCTGCTGATCGACCAGGATCGGCAGCGAGCCGGTGAGGTACAGCGAGAGCCGCGAGTCGTGCGGCACGCCGAACGCGTCGTGGACGGCGTTCACAGCGTCGCGCCCCGCACTGCCGCCGCCTGCGGTGGCGGCAGCGAATCGCACCTGGGCGGAGTACGCCTGTTCATCGACTGAGACCGCCCCCCGCCGACGGAGACGACCAGTGGCGATCGGAGGGCGCGGTCCTCCACCACCTTGATCGCGGACAGGTCCGTGGGCGTCAGAGGTCCAGCGGTGTCCGTCGCAACGAGCACGCCGGTCGCGCCGCTCGGGGCCAGGAACGGGGCGGCCAACTTGGCCGAGAGGACGCTCGGCGCGTTGGCCGGGAGGAACGACGCCGTGTCGTTGCGCACGACACTGGCCAGCGAAGGGTAGCAGCACGACGGAGGCGACGGTGGCGGACACCCAGAACGCGACGACCGGCCAGCGAACCGGACTACGGTGCGCAGCATCGTCGAGAGCACACGTGGAACCCTACGGTTCGCCTCACGCGGTGAAGGCGCGGGCAGGCCGGCTCGTGGGCCGCCCGCAAAAGATTTAGAAATTCGTAAGAAAATCGCGGGTGCCGCGTGGAGACGCTAACAATACGATTTACCGTGACACTTCAAGCGGCATCGTTCGATTGACGGTCGTCGTTCTGGGC
>CAVSSK010000027.1:0-62189 GCA_963730395.1 uncultured Acidimicrobiaceae bacterium
CCCGACGTCGCGAGTTCAGAAACGTCGTGAATCAGGCCGACAAAATCGGCTTCCTCGATCCGCAGTTGCACGGCGATAGCGGTTATCAGCCGCCAGCTCGGTCACCGACGACGCCAACCACAAAGAGACATATGGCGGTCTCGATGTCGGTTGGTGGGTGATGGCGAATCCGTAGGGCCGAGTGAGGAAGAAGTCGAACCACACCGTGGCGGGTACCGTGGCCAACATTTTCGGCAACCCTGTTACCTAAGGCAGCGACCGCCACGATGATCGTGACGAGGATCAACGCCGCCGCGTCGGCCAAACTCGAGCGGAATGGGACCAGAATGGATGCCATCGTGAGCGGGAGGACGACCGCGGCAAGGAGGGCTATCGGGTCCCTCGGTCAGCCCAATTCTCTCCATGGCTACCTCGATTCGTTCATTCGCTCCAGTTTTCCATGAGGCGGCGCAAGGGTTGAGTGCCCCATCACGGACTTCAGGACCCAGGGGCCCACGCAGACGAGTCGGACGGCGCCGGTGAATGCGAATTCCGCGGTGTCTCAGTCTCGTCGCGGAACCCAGAGCAGGGCCATCTCGGAGTCGATCCCGGCCAGGGCCGTCGGAACCCGACTGGTGCTAAGGCGACGCGCCGATTCGGAGGCCAATTGCCGTTGAGGGAGGGCCCGGCCGGCGACTCCTCGTAGTCAGCGTTCGGGGCCGCCTGAGAGCAGAATGAGAAAGAAATTCGTTACCCTATGCAATAATTAGTAGATGCATGCAAACCGGGCAAACTAGAGCACCGCTCGAACCTGACGCGGGCCTGGTGGAACGCGGTGCTCGGCGCCAGCCGCGTCCTCAGTTGCGGTCGCAGCCCGCTCCCTCGCCGACGCCGGTGAGGACGTGACCCTGACGCAGTACCGCTCGCTCATCGTCCTCGCCTCTGCTGGACCCAGACCGTGGCCGACCTGGCGGACTTATTGGCGGTCACCGCCCCCACGGCCTCCCGTCTATGCGAGCGGCTCGTGAAGAGGAGCTTATCCGCCGGCGGGCGGGCCAGCATGATCGTGCCGGGTGCACGTCGCCCTGACCGCCACTGGCAGAGACTTATCGATGCAGTCACCATTCGCCGCCGGCGCGAGATCGCCGACTTCTGGCGCCGATTCCTCTTGAGACCCAACGCAATGTGGCGATAGCTCTGGCCGACCTTGCCGAGGCGGCCGGCGAGGTCCCGGAGCAGGATTGCAGCGCCGGTTGGGATCTATGAGCGAACCGGATACGACTCCTCACCCCAGTCGTGCGGCGTGGGCCCCGCCCTCAGCGCTCGAGGGGGTCGATGGCTCGCCAGGGCTTCATACCTTACGAAATGGAGCATCCTCGGCGTCGTGATCGGTGCGGTGGCCGGGTTCGGCGCCATCGTGTTCTACGAGGCACTGGTCCTTTGCACCCACTTCTTCTTGAACATCTGTGCCGGCTACCAGGTGCCGACGCCGGCGAGTGAGGGCGCCCTCGCAGCGTCGTCGTCCGCCGCACGTCCATGGGCTCTTCCGCTCATTGCCGGGTTCGGTGCGCTGCTCGGTGCCATCTTGGTGTTTCGCATCGCTCCGGAGGCGGAGGGGCACGGCACCGATGCAGCCATCTCGGCGGTGCACCACAACCCACGGGGCGTCCGCTTCCGCTCTGTCCTTGTCAAGATCGTTGCATCCGCATTGACCATCGGTTCGGGTGGCTCGGGGGGACGAGAAGGCCCGACCGCGAGATCAGCGCGGGCTTTGGCTCACTCCTGGCCCGCACCTTCGATCTCGAACCCGCCGACGGGCGGATCGCCGTGGCGACCGGTATCGGGTCGGGCATCGGCGCCATCTTCGGCGCCCCCCTGGGAGGCGCCGTCCTCGCGTCCGAGATCCTCTACCGTGACGACTTCGACCCTGCGGCGCTGCTCCCGAGCTTCATCGCCTCAGTGGTCAGCTTCGTCGTGTTCGGTGCCGCCGAGGGCTTCTCGCCGCTCTTCGGCTACGTCGGGACGTACCGGTTTACCGATCCAGTCCAGCTGCTCTGGTTCGCATTCATCGGGCTGCTCGCTGGCCTGACCGGGCTCCTCTACGCCAAGGGCTTCTACGGCCTGGCGGATCTCTTCAAGCGCTCATCGTTGCCCCGATGGGTCGCTCCGGCCATCGGCGGTCTCGCCGTCGGGTCGATCGCCATCGCCATTCCACAGGTCATCGGCACAGGGTACGGGTGGGTGCAACAGTGCCTGACCCATAACGGGCTGGAATCTATCCCGTTGTGGATCGTGCTGATCGTCCCCTTTGCCCGAATCCTCGCCACCGGACTGTCCATCGGATCGGGTGGATCGGGTGGGATCTTCGGGCCCGGGATCGTGATCGGCGCGTTTCTTGGCGCGGCGGTCTGGCGGCTCTTCGACCCGGTGTTCCCCTCTATGGGCCACGATCCGGCCCCCTATGTCATAGTCGGAATGATGAGCTGCTTCGGCGGTATCTCCCGGGCACCCTTGGCCGTGATGCTGATGGTGGCCGAGATGACTGGCAGCCTGTCCATCATCACGCCCGCCATGATCGCCGTCGGCATCTCGTGGCTGATCGTTCGTCACAGCGATGACACGATGTACCGAAGCCAGCTGAAGAGCCGATCCGATGCACCCTCTCAGCGGCTCCTCGCCGGGCTGCCTCTCCTCGCCGCCATACCGGTGACACGGGCAATGGCTGAGCCGATGCTAGTCATCACTGCGGGGCGCAGTCGAAACAGCGTTCGCCGCGAACTCCAGCAGGCGGGCCTCAGTGGCGCTCCGGTGGTTGACGAGGCTGGACGACTCGAGGGGACCATCGGCGCATGGGACCTCGAGATCTCCGACGAGGGGGAGAGAGACGTGGGAGCGCTCGTCGACTCGGGGGCGCCGACGGTGGCAGGGAGCAGCCGACTCGATGTGGCGCTCGAGAGTCTCACCTCGGCACCGCAGGCGTGGGTTCCCGTCCTCGATACCGAACGCCGCGTCATCGGCACGTTGTCGATTTCCGACGTGGTGGAGGCGTATCGCCGAGAGTTGCTCACGAGCGCGGAACGCATGAGTGATCTGGGCGTTACCACCGGTGCCGCGCAAATCACCATCACGGCCGACTCCCCAGTTGCCGGTCAGTCGCTTCGCCGCGCATACCTGCCCGCCGGTCTCCTCGTGACTTCTGTCTCACGAGATGAGTTGGTGTTTTGCCCCACCGGTGACACCACGCTCGAGGTCGGTGACCACCTGACGGTGATCGGAGCTCCGTCCGACCTCTCCCGCGTCGGGGAGATCGCATCGCCGCCCGCCTCCGGAGACTGACCATCGCCATCCCTGTGGGGCGATTCACCAATCTGGAATCGGCCGATGGGCCTTCAAGGAGCAGATCGAAACCGACCTTGAATTGAGCTGGAGTCGCGACAGTGGCCAGTTGCTCGATCACCCCTTCTATGTCGTCCCTGCCCACGGATTCACCCCACCCCCGTGGCCTCGAACGCGGTTAAGCCGATCGGGCCCTCCGTGTTTCTGCGACCAGACAGCCGCTGGTCTGGTGCTGCCTCTGGGTTCCCAGTGCCGCCAACGGAAAAGCGAGGAACACAACGGCGCCGGGAAATGCGGCAGAACACAGGTTCCTCCCAGCTCAAACGGTCAGAAAGTCCTATGGACCTGGCATCACACGATGCCGAATGCTTAATCAGAGACGTGTAGATGCCGTCACCGACACTTGTACGGAGTTCAGAGGGGGCTTCAACATGGTTGGCTTGTTCATCAACACCTTCGTCGCAGTCCGAGGTCTGCACGGATCACTTCTCGAGCGAGCGTGGAACGAGCGTGGAGCATCCATGGTCGAGTACGCACTTCTTGTGGGCCTTATCGCAGTTGTCGCTGTCGTGGCGGTGGCAGCGCTCGGTGGCGGTATCTCGGGTCTGTTCAGCAGCGCCAACACATGCGTGGGTGGGCTGAACTCGACCTCCTGCTAGTCAAGCCGGAGGGCGATTCATTGGAACGGCGGTAAAGTCCCGATCCTCTCGAGCTTGACGTAGCGACCGGGATCGCCCTCCTCCGCTCGGCAATCGACAGTTGAGTCCGACGCACAGGTGTGCCGCTGGACGACCGGGAGGGTGACACTCGGCGGCCGCGAACTACTCCCCGCTCTGATTTCGAGGCCCGCCGACCATCGCCGGCGATGATGAGCCAGACGGGGCCACGATGATCAAAAGATCATCGGCCCAGATGGCCCGAGCTCGGGTCAGAACGGGGTCATGGACGCTTGCGGACGTCCCGGACGGAGCATGTCCAAGGTACTGCCAATGACAGCGCACTGACAGCGAAACCGCGACCAGCGGCATCCGAGAGCGACCAACAGCAACCAAGAGCAAAGGACTGGGTGCGCAGGTCAGACCACCTGCGAATCACAGCAGCCAACAGCGACCAACCACTGATCCCAGGTGCCGAACCTGCTGAACCTCTTCGAAGCGGGCCAGCTGAAGATCGACGAGCTGATCACCCAGGAGTACACGCTCGACCAGGTGCAGCAGGGCTACGACGACCAGGCCGCCGGCACGATCATCCGCGGCGTCGTCACGTTCGACTGAGCCGACGGCCGCAGGCGCGGCCGGCTCACCCCAGATGGCGGCTGAACCCCTCGGGGACCACCAGGTCGTCGCGGTGGAGCTGGTGGATCGACGCGTGCCCGAGCCCGAGCAGGGCGGACTCGATGCCGCCGCGGATGATGTCGAGCACGTTCTCCACCCCCGCCTGCCCGTTGGCCGCCAGGCCCCAGAGGTAGGCCCGTCCGATCATGACGGCCTTGGCGCCGAGAGCGATCGCCTTGACGACGTCACTGCCGCGGCGGATGCCGCCGTCGAGCAACACCTCGACCTGGTCCCCCACTGCGTCGGCGACCGAGGGCAGGGCACGGATGGTGGCCGGCGTCCCGTCGAGGTTGTTGCCGCCGTGGTTCGACACCGAGATGGCGCTCACACCGGCGTCCACTGCCCGCTTGGCGTCGTCGACCCGTGTCACGCCCTTGAGCATGAAGGGGCCGCCCCACTGCTCGCGCAGCCAGGCCACGTCGTCCCAGCTGGGCGGGGGGGTCTGCATCCACTCACCGTAGGCACCGAAGAACGTCGGCCCCTTCTGCCCCTTCGCCACCATGTTCGGCGTCGTGAGGTCCGGCCGCTTCCCGGTCCGGGCGAAGGAGAGGAACCAACGCGGGTTGGCCAGGGCCTCGGGGGCGAAACGCAGCATCGCCTGCAGGTTCACCGTCTCGGGGATGGTGGGGCTGCCCCAGTCGCGCCCGTGGGAGAAGGACCAGTCGAGCGTCGCGATCAGCCCGACCGCCCCGGCGGCGCGTGCCCGCTCGACCCGCTCCATGATCTGGTCCCGCGTGCCGATCCAGTAGATCTGGAAGAACGTCTGGGGGCAGGCCGCCACCACGTCCTCGACCGGCATGCTGGCGAACGAGCTGAGGCCCATCGCCGTGCCCCGCGCCGACGCCGCCCGCGCCACCGCAACCTCTCCCTCGGGGTGCACGGCCTGGACGCCGGTGGGGGAGATGAGGACGGGAAAGGAGACCTCCTGGCCCATGACCTTGGTGGCCAGGTCCCGGCTGTCGGCCAGACCGGCCACGTGGGGGGCGAAGCCGAGCTCGGCGAAGGCGCGCACGTTGTCCTCCACCGTGATCCCGCGCTCGGAGCCGGCGATGAGGGCGCCGTAGACAGACTTGGGCAGACGCTTCTTGGCCCGGCGTTGCGCCTCGGCGACCGTCTCGAACCACTTGTTAGCCATAGAGACCCTCTCGTGATGCCCCATCCGTCGCGCTCCCGCAGGTGCATCGGCGACCGGGAGACTCTATGCGCCGCGGGCGCCCTGATCCCTCGACCACGCTCAGGGGCACGATCCGGAGCCGTAGATGGGGAGCGCCACGGCCTCCCTAACATGACCCGATGCACGCAGACATCAGGCCGGCCGCCGCCGACGACGTCCCGTCGGTGCTTCACCTGTGGCGATCGTCGGCCGCCCCGACCTCCACCGACTCGGCCGCTGCCCTCGAGAGGCTCCTGCGACGGGACCCGGGCGCCCTCATGGTGGCCGAGGCCGGGGGCGAGATCGTCGGAACCGTGATCGCGGGGTGGGACGGCTGGCGCGGATCGGTCTACCGCCTGGCGGTGGCGCCGGCGTATCGCCGCGGCGGGCTCGGGGGCCGGCTCCTGCGCGAAGCGGAGCACCGGCTCGCCGGGCTCGGGGCGCGGCGGATGCACGCGATCGTCGTCGGGGACGACGCGCGCGCCGTGGCCTTCTGGGAGGCGACGGACTGGGAGCTCCAGCGCGGGCAGCTCCGCTTCACCAACGGCTGACCGTGCCGGCGGGCTCACTCTGAGGCACTCGGTGCCCGGTCGAGATCGTGCACCGAGGGTCCGCTGTACAGGTGGTCGATCGCGGAGATCACGCTCTCGAGCGACGGCACGTAGCCGTTGTCCGTGTCGACGATGACGACCGGGCATGACAGCTCGAGCGGCTCGTAGAGCTCGGCCTGGAGGTCTCGGCGATGGGCAGGAGCTTCCTCAGCCGCTCGTCCCCGCAGAGCGGGTCCTGGCGCATCCTCTGCTCGAACCGCTCCATCGCGCCGTGCTCCGACAGTGCACGTTCACCAGGACCGAGCGGTCCCCCAGCCGCTTCGCACGTCCGGTTCGCAGACCCCTCGGTAGAAGGTCTGCTCGGCCAGCCGCGTGGGCCAACGTGGACTTGCCCGACCCCGGGGCACCGCTCACGAGGACGGCGAGGGGAGGACGGCCCGGCACCGCGGCACGGGTGCGCACCGGCCCCGATTCGGACCGACGTGGCTCAGGCGTCGGCCGGCCTCCCCAGGTTGCGTCGAAGCTGCCCCGAGGACCACACCCGTGAGCGCCACGAGATGCGCGGCACGAGGGGCACGACCGTGCGCGCCCGTGCGCAGCCGGCCCAGACGCCCGCGCCGTAGGCCGCGTCGTCGGCGACGTGGAGGGCGGCGTAGCGGACGGGGTCCAGCGTCCCGGGGTCGTTCGCCCAGTCCCGTACGACCGGGACGAGCAGGGCGAGAGCCGCGGCCTTCCGGGTCCGGCGGGAGGCGAGCCCGAGCAGGAGCACGGGCGACCAGACCCGCACCAGGTTCCCCAGCGCAGGCAGGGCGGCGCGCGCCGTGCCCCCTCCCGCGATGCGCCCCGCCACCGCCACCGGGTCGCGTACGAGTCCGGCCAGGCGGTTGGCGAGGATGGCCACGGAGGCCGCCAAGGCCGCCTGGGCGAGGACCGGGCGCCGGGCCAGGGCCAGGCCCCAGACGGCCAACGACCACGCCGATGTGTGCACCGGGGCCAGCGCCTCCCCGTGGCGCAGCGCCAGCGGCCCGGCGGTCGACCCGTAGAAGGCCTGGCGCGCCAGGAAGGGCCCGAGGGCCGCCGGCCCGTCGTGGGCGACGGTGCTCGACGGCACGTAGCGGACGTCCCAGCCCGCCTCCCCGAGGCGCCACACCAGGTCGACGTCCTCGCCGCCCCGCAGCGCCGGGTCGAAGAGCTGGGGGCCGCTCGTCACGTCCGAGCGGACGAGCAGGGCCGCGCTCGGGACGAAGGGGATCGGGCTGCCCGGCCGCACCAGACCCTCCCGTGGGCCCCGGTCCAGCGACGACCGTCGCGCCTCGTAGCGCAGGACGGCACCGGCGCGCGGACCACACGGGGCCGGCACGACGCGCGGTGCAACGGCGGCGACGAGCGGGTCGTCGAAATGGCCCAGCAGCGGTGCCAGCCAACCCTCGGCGGGCACGCAGTCGGAGTCCACGAACGCCACGATGGCGCTGTCGACCCCAGCCAACCCCGCGTTGCGGGCGGCCGCAGGGCCGGCGTTCACCGCCAACCCGACGAACCGTGCCCCGTGGCGCGCGGTGATCTCCTTGGTGGCGGCTGCGTCGGCGGACGCGTCGTCGACCACCACGCACGCCAGGTCGCCGAGCGCCGCCAACAGGCGCTGGAGCTGAGCCGGCCGGTCGCGCACCGGCACGACCACCGTCACGTCCTCCGGGCCGAAGGTGCTCGCCGACGGCCGGGGCACGAACGCCCCGGAGGACACCAGCCGGCGCGCCAGCAGCTGCGCCGGCCCACCGGCGCCGACCGGCCCGCCCGCCCGCCAGCGCGCCACGAGGCCCCGGGCCCGTTCCGAAATCCGGAAGAGGCGGAGTGGGCTGCCACCGAGGAGCACGGTGCCGCCGTCGAAGGTCAGTGTGGTGGGGTCCTCGGTCAGGACGAACGTGTCCGGGAGGGGGGTCGACGCGCGCGGTGGCGCGGGTCGCAGCGCGGAGGGTGCCGGGGGTCCGCTGGGCTGGGGCACCGCCCAATCTTGGCAGTTCGGGGCCGGGGATAGGCTGGGCCTTTGCCCAGAGGAGGTCGGGATGCTGGCAGAGGACCGGGACACCCAGGACGTCGAGGAGCTGTCCGAAGAGGACGTCGACGAGCTCCTGGTCGAAGAGGTCTCCATCGACGGGATGTGCGGCGTCTATTGAGCGTGACCGGGACGCGGCCCGCGGGGGCCGTGTTCGCACCAGAGAAGGCGTGGCGACTCAACCCGCAGGTCGCGCTGCGCGACGAGTCGTTCGGCGCCCTGGCGTACCACTACGGCACCCGGCGGCTCGTGTTCCTCAAGTCGCGCCTCCTGGTCGATCTCGTGTCGTCGCTGGGCGAGTACCCGAGCGCGGCCGAGGCGATCGCAGCCCTGGTGCCCGAGAAGCAGCGCGCCGGCTACGAGCGTGCCCTGGGCCGCCTGGCTGGGTCCGAGGTGATCGATGCCTGCTGACACGGCACCGCTGCCCCTCCGGGAGCGGTTCGCCCATGGGCTCGACGCGCCGATCTGCCTGACCTGGGAGCTCACCTACGCCTGCAACCTGGCCTGCGTGCACTGCCTCAGCTCGTCCGGGCGCCGCGACCCCGACGAGCTGACGCCCGTCGAGGCCCGGGGCATCGTCGACCACCTGGTCGACATGAAGGTCTTCTACGTCAACATCGGCGGCGGCGAGCCGATGCTGCGCCCCGACTTCTTCGACCTGGTGTCCTACGCCGTCGAGCACCGGGTCGGGGTCAAGTTCTCCACCAACGGGACCCGGCTCACACCCGAGCGCGCCCGGCAGCTGACCGCCCTCGACTACCTCGACGTGCAGATCAGCATCGACGGCGCCACCGCTGCCACCAACGACGTGGTGCGCGGCGAGGGCTCCTTCGCGGCCGCCCGGCGTGCCATGGACAACCTCGCCGCGGCCGGCTTCGGCCCGTTCAAGATCAGCGTGGTCATGACCCGCCACAACGTCGAGGAGCTCGACGCGCTGGCCTCCATCGCCGAGGGCTACGGCGCCCAACTGCGGCTGACGCGACTGCGCCCTTCCGGCCGCGCCGTCGACACCTGGGACGAGCTGCGCCCGACCGCAGCGCAGCAGCGCCTGCTCTACCACTGGCTGCTCGAGCGTCCCGGGGTGCTGACCGGCGACTCCTTCTTCCACCTCTCGGCGCTGGGCGAGCCGCTCGAGGGACTCAACCTGTGCGGGGCGGGTCGGGTCGTGTGCCTGATCGACCCGGTGGGCGACGTGTACGCCTGCCCGTTCGTCATCGACCGGCAGTTCCTCGCCGGCAACGTCCGCGACGCCGGCGGCTTCCCGGCCGTGTGGCGCGAGTCCGCTCTGTTCTCCTCCCTGCGCGAGCCGCAGAGCGCGGGGGCCTGCGCGTCCTGCGGTTCCTTCGACGCCTGCCGGGGCGGCTGCATGGCAGCCAAGTTCTTCACCGGCCTGCCACTCGACGGCCCGGACCCCGAATGCGTGCACGGCCACGGCGAGGCGGCGCTGGCGGCGTCGGACGGGCGGCCGCCGTCTGTCCTGGGCCATTCCAAGGTCGGCCGGGACGGCACGCCGATCCCGGTGCCCACGCCGGTCCACTTCCGCTCGCCGGCCCGCGCCTGAGCGGGTGGACCTCGCCCGCGCCACCTGGCCCCAGGTGGAGGCGACCGGCGGGCACCACGTCCTGGCCGTGCCTCTCGGCTCGCTCGAGCAGCACGGGCCCCATCTCCCACTCGACACCGACAGTCGCGTCGCGGTCGCGGTGGCGGAGGGGCTCGCGGCGCGCCGGGCCGGTGTGGCCGTGGCGCCCGCCGTCGCGTACGGGGCGAGCGGCGAGCACGCGGCGTTCCCGGGCACGCTGGTGGTCGGTCACGAGGTGCTGGCCGGTCTCCTCGTCGAGCTGGTGCGCTCCGCCCGGAGCCATTTCGCCGGCGTCGTGCTCGTGAGCGCCCACGGCGGTAACGAGGAGGCGCTGTCACTCCTCCGGGCGCGCTGCACCGCCGATGGCGACGACGTGGTGGTGTGGCCGCTCCGTGCCGCCGGTGGCGACGCGCACGCCGGAAGGACGGAGACGTCGCTCATGCTGGCCATCGACGCGGCGGCCGTGCGGCTGGAGCTGGCCGAGGCCGGGTGCACCGATCCGCTCGACGCACTGCTGCCCCGTCTGCGCGCGGAGGGGGTACGGCCGGTATCGTCCAACGGCGTGCTGGGTGATCCCGCGGGTGCGAGCGCCGAAGAAGGCAGGGCACTCCTCGACACGCTGGTCAGCGACCTGGCGGCCGCAGTGGACACGCGCTGGTCGGGCCGGTGAGCCCGGCCGCCGTCGTCACCGGTGCCGCTCGCGGCATCGGGGCGGCCACGGTCGACGCGCTGGTGGCGGCTGGCTGGCAGGTGGTCGCCGTCGACCGCTGCGCCGACGACCCGACGCTGGACTACCCGCTGGCCGCCAAGTCGGATCTGGAGGAGGTCGCGGCTCGTCACGGCACTTCGGTGCGCACGGTCGTCGGCGACGTGCGCAGCGCGTCGGACATGCGCGCTGCGGTGGACGAGGCGGTCCGCCACTTCGACGGCGTGCAGGCCGCCGTCGCCGTGGCTGGCGTCATCAGCGGAGGACCGCCGCTGTGGGAGACCGCCGACGCGCAGTGGGACGCGCTCTTCGACGTCAACGTCAACGGGGTGCGTCACCTGGCTGCGGCGGCCGTTCCCGCGCTGCTCGAGGCCCCCGAACCGCGTCGAGGCCGCTTCGTGGCCGTGGCGTCGGCGGCGGGACTGCTGGGACTGCCTCGCCTCAGTGGCTACAGCGCCTCGAAGCACGCGGTCATCGGCCTGGTGCGCTCGCTGGCCGCGGACCTGGCCGGCACCGGCATCACCGCCAACGCCGTCTGCCCCGGCTCGACGCGCGGCCCGATGCTCGACGCGTCGGCCGCGGTGTACGGCCTCGCCTCCCCCGAGGAGTTCGCCGTGCACCAGCTGGTGGAGCGCCTGCTCGAGCCGGCGGAGCCGGCGGCCCTCATCGCGTGGCTCTGCGGACCGGACGCGGGCGGCGTGACCGGGGCGGCGCTGCCGGTCGACGGCGGCATGACGACCTCGTAGGCGCCGACGTAGGAGGAGATTCCATGGCCGAGTGCACCCATCTGGACCAGATCGCCGACGTGGAGCCGCAGACGCCGCAGGGCTGTGGCGCCTGCCTGGCCATCGGCGGCACCTGGGTCCATCTGCGCCTGTGCCTGTCGTGCGGTGAGGTGAATTGCTGCGACTCGTCGCCCAACCGCCACGCGACGGCGCACTTCCACGAGTCGGGCCACCCGATCGTGCAGTCCTTCCAACCCGGCGAGGACTGGATCTGGTGCTACGTCGACGAGCTGGCCATGGAGCCGGGCTAGCCGCTCTGGCCGTAGGTCGTGGTGCGCTGTGCGGCGCGCGTCGAGCCGACCGCACGCACGGCCCGCCCGAGGTCGGCCACCAGCGCCGGCACGGTGGCCGCGCTCCCGGCGTGCACGGTGGCGTGCAGCGAGTCGGGACGGTTCTGCCGGTCGAGGTACCAACCGTCGGCGGCCAGCCGCTCGCCCACGGCGAAGATGTCGAGCGCGTCCGGGTCGCTCGCCCCGAAGGCCAGCACCGTGGCGGGAGGGTCACCGCGCACCTCGAGCGCGTCGACGGACTCGATGCCGGCTCGCAGCTCCAGCGCCGCATCGTGGGCGGTGCGGGTGAGCTCGACGTAGCCGGCACGCCCGATGTGCATCAGGGCCGCCCAGGCGGCCGCGATCGGCCCGGCCGGGCGCGTGCCCGCCATGGCGGTCGAGGCGTAGAAGCCACCCAGCCAGTCGGTGGTGACGAACAGCTGCTTACGGGCCAGCTCGTGCGTCCGGTAGAGGATCACCGAGACCCCCTTGGCGGCGTAGCCGTACTTGTGCACGTCGGCCGACATCGAGGTCACGCCGGGGACCCGGAAGTCGAACGGCTCGTGCAGGCGGCCGAGGTCGTGCAGGAAGGGGAGGAGGAACCCGCCCATGCAGGCGTCGACGTGGCACAGGATGCCCCGCTCCAGCGCGACCGACGCGATGTCGGCGATGGGGTCGATCACCCCCTGGGGGTAGGTCGGTGCCGAGCCCACCACCATGATGGTGTCGTCCGTGCAGGCGTCGGCCAGCGCGTCGGCGCCGACGCGGAAGTCGTCCTCGACGGGCACCCGGATCAGGTCGACGTCGAAGTAGTCCGCCGCCTTGGTGAACGCGGCGTGGGCGCTCTCGCCCGCCACGACGCCGGGCCGCGCGATCCCGCGCTCGCGGCCGACGTCACGGGCGGTCTTCACGGCCTGCAGCAGGCTCTCGGTCCCGCCCGAGGTGAGATAGCCCTCGACGGCGCCTCCCGCCGCCGGGTCGTCGGCGCCGAGCAGCGCAGCCGTGTTGCAGACGATGTCGTGCTGCATGGTGCCGATGCTGGGGAAGGCGAGCACGTTCAACCCGTTCTCGGCGCTGAACAGCGCGAGCGCGTCGGCCAGCAGCTCGTGCACGTCGTCGCCGGCGGAGTACACCAGGCTGAAGACCCGGCCGCCCCTCCAGTCCTGGTCGTCCCGCTTCATGGCCAGCAGCCGGCGCATGACCTCGTCGCGGGGCAGCCCGTGCTCGGGCATCGGCGTGTGCGGGAACGTGTCCACCCGGCGTTCTTAGCGCAGGGGGGCCGGGCCATGTGCGGCGCGGGGCGAACCGGTAGCTTGGCCGTCGTGTCGGGGGGACCTCTGTGAAGTTCGCCGTGACCTTCGGGCGCATGCACCCCCGCATCTGGCCCGAGGCCGCCGAGGCGGCCGACCAACTCGGTTTCGAGTCGGCCTGGCTGCCCGAGCACCTCGTGCTTCCCCTCGCCATGGCCGGATCCCCGTATGCCGGTGCCGAGCACCCTCCCGTGCCCCCGACCACGCAGCTGTTCGACCCCGCGTCCATGCTCTCCTTCGTGGCCGCCCGGACCACGGCGCTCCGCCTCGGGACGTACGTCTACCTGCTCGGCCTGCGCCATCCCTTCATCACCGCCCGCGCCTTCGGCACCTTGGACTGGGTTTCGGGCGGACGCGCCCTCATCGGAGCGGGCGCCGGCTGGCTGCAGGCGGAGTGGGAGGCGCTCGGCGTCGATCCGGCCACGAGGGGAGCCCGGCTCGATGAGGCAATCGGCGTGTGCCGCCGGTTGTGGACCGAGGAGACGGTCGCGCACGACGGGCCGCACTTCCCCTTCGCCGAGGTGGCCTTCGAGCCCAAGCCCGTGCAGCGGCCCATCCCGATCTTCATCGGCGGCGAGTCGCTCCCCGCGTTGCGCCGGGCCGGCCGGCTCGGCGACGGCTGGATCGGCATGACCCACACGCCCGCCTCGGTGGCGGCCCGGCTGGACGTCATCAGGGGCGTGCGAGAGCGCGCCGGCCGGCTCGGCCTTCCCTTCGAGGTCACCGTCGGCGGTGAGTGCACCAGCGACGACGACGTGGCGGCGTGGGAGGCCGCCGGGGTCGATCGCCTCATCGTGTCGCCCTGGCGCCGCTCCGCCGAGGTGCTCGATGCGATGGCGTCCTTCGCGGCACGCTTCGTGAAGCCGGTGGCGTGAGCCTGCTCGGCCTCGAGGGCAAGGTGGTGCTGATCACCGGCGCCGCGGCCGGCATCGGCGCCGCCACGGCCGCGCTCTTCGCCGAGGAGGGCGCGGTCCTCGCACTCTGCGACCGTGCGCCGGACTTCGGCGAGGGCGACGATCCGTTCCACCGCACGCTCGACGTCCGCGACACGGGCGCGCTGAGCGGGTTCGTCGTGGCGGTCGTCGAGCGCTTCGGACGCATCGACGTGGTGGTCAACAACGCCGGGGGGACGTTCCGGGCGCCGTTGCTCGACGTGTCGACCAAGGGCGAGGCGGCGCTGATCGCCGAGAACTTCACCCAGGTCACCCACCTGGTGCGCGAGGCGGTGCCGCACATGCCCGACGGTGGCTCCATCGTCAACGTCACCTCCATCGAGGCCCACCGCGCCGCACCCGGTTTCGCCGTCTACGCCGCCATGAAGGCGGCGCAGGCCAACCTGACCCAGTCGCTCGCGCTCGAGCTGGCCCCGCGCGGCATCAGGGTCAACGCCATGGCGCCCGACGTGCTCGAGACCGAGGGGACCAGTTCCTTGGTGGGGACCCGGGGTCCCGGCGCCGGCGGGGCCACGGGCAGCGGCTACGACGCGCCGCCCGCTCCGCCGCTCGGCCGCTGGGGCACGGCGCGCGACGGCGCCGGGCCCATCCTCTTCCTGGCCAGCGACCTGGCCCGCTTCGTCACCGGCGTCACCGTGCACGTCGACGGCGGCAACCTCGCCGCCGGCGGCTGGCACCGGGCCGACCCGACCGGCTGACCAGCCCGGCAGACCCCGTCCTTTCGGCGCCGCCCGAGAGCCGCCGGACGAATGCCGGATGTGGCCCGCTTGGGGCGGGCTACGAGCTCCAGATGATCGACTGCGGCTCGGTGTAGGCCAGCAGGCCGTAATCGCCCCCGTCCCGCCCGACGCCCGACATCTTGAACCCGCCGAAGGGTGCGTCGTGGTTGCGCTGTGCCGTGTTGATGCCGACGTGGCCGGCCTGCAGGCGCTTGGCCACCCGCAGGGCCCGGGCGCCGTCCTTGGAGAACACGTAGTCGTAGAGCCCGAACTCGGTGTCGTTGGCGATGGCGATGCCCTCCTCCTCGTCGTCGAAGGGGATCATCGTGATGACGGGGCCGAAGATCTCCTCCCGGGCCACCCGCATGGAGTTGTCGCCGGTGATGAGCGTCGGCGCCACGTAGAAGCCGACGGGCAGGTCGGCCGGCCGCTCGCCGCCGATGACGATCTCGCCCCCGTCCTCCTTGGCGCTCTGGACGTGCGCCTCGATCCGCGCCCGCTGGGCCGCCGAGATCACCGGTCCGATGATGGTGGCGGTGTCGGTCGGGTCGCCGACCTTGAGGAACCCGGCCATCTGCACCAGGCCGTCGCGCACCTGGTCGAAGAGGCTGCGGTGCACCACGGCCCGGGTGGGCGCGGTGCAGATCTGCCCCGAGTGGAAGGACCAGGTCGAGCCGATGCACCCGACGGCCGCCTTGACGTCGGCGTCGTCGAAGACGACGCAGGCGCCCTTTCCCCCGAGCTCGAGCAGCGTGCGCTTCATCGTGCGCGCCGCCTTCTCGGCGATGGTGACGCCGACCTGGGTCGATCCGGTGAAGCTCACGCAGTCCACCTCGTCGGCGTCGACCAGGGCGGCCGAGGAGGCCGGGCCGTTGCCATTGACGAGGTTGACGACGCCGGGCGGGAAGCCGACGTCGTTGAGGATGCGCACCAGCTCCACGATGGCGAGCGGGTCCTGGGGTGCGGGCTTCACGACGACGGTGTTGCCGGCCGCCAGCGCCGGCGCCACCTTGCCCGCCATGTTCACCATGGGGAAGTTGTACGACGTGATGCAGGCCACCACACCCAACGGCTGGCGGTTGACCATGCCGCCGATGATCCCGCCCGGTGCCAGCGGCGTCGCCTGGGCCGGCTGGGGCAGCAGCGGCGTCTGCAGGACGGCGCGGGGGTCGCGGGCGTAGCGCTCGAAGCGGTCCGCCGCCACGGGGACCTGCATGCGAGAGCCGACGGTCGCCGTCGCTCCCGTCTCGGCGATCACCAGGGGCAGAAGCTCGGACGACTTGGCCCGGATGGCCGCCGCCGCCTCCCGCATCAGCGCACCGCGCTCCTCGGCGGACCAGGCCGCCCAGCCCGGCTGGGCCTCCTTGGCCGCCGAGGCGGCGGCGAGCGCGTCGGACGCGCTGGCGTTGGGCGCCCGCCCGACCACGGCCTCGGTGGCCGGGTTGACGATCTCGTAGGTCCCCTCGGACGCGTCGACCCACTTGCCCCCGATGAGGAGCTGGTGCTCGTCGCGCGTGGTGGTCTCGGCCATGTGTGCTCCCTGGTCCGCGTGCGCCGGCGGATCTGACGGCGCGTCACATTCAACCCCGCCGTGCCTCCCACCGCCAAAAAGGCGCTGCTCACTCTCGGCTCCTCGGCGGCCGGCGCCGGTGTCCCGCCGACGCCCGCCACCGCGCGACCGGGGCAGCCCGGCGTCCTCTGCGGTCACCGCCCTGGCACGGGGCACGGCCCGGGGCGAGACTGGCCCCATGACGACCGAGGCGACTCCAGCGGCGGGGGAGGCCTTCCTCCTTCCCCTGGGTGACGAGGAGTCCGACGGGTTCTGGGAGGGCACGGCGGCTGGGGAGCTGCGGGTCCAGGCCTGCGACACCTGTGGCGCCGTGCGCTTCCCGCCCCGGGTCATGTGCCCCGAGTGCCAGTCGACCGAGCGGTCGTGGCAGGCCGTGTCGGGCCGGGGGACGATCTGGTCCTTCGTGGTGGTGCACCCCCCGGTGCTGCCGGCCTACGCCCCCTACGCCCCCTTCCCGGTGATCACGGTCACCCTGGCGGAGAAGCCCAGCCTGCGCATGGTGGGGAACCTGGTCAGCGGGCCGGGCGGGGACATCAACGAGGTCGACCCCGCGACCATCGAGATCGGCGAGCCCGTGCGGGTGGTCTTCACGGCCCGGCCCCGGCCCGACGGCACCGCCGTCCACCTGCCCCAATGGGTACGCGACCCCGAGAGCGCCAATTCCGCCAATTCATGACTTTCGTCACTTCGCAAGGTCACATGACCTGTGCGATTCTCTAGGATGAAAGAGTCCACGGGGGATGAACGGAGTCTGGTCATGAGTCGGCCCGCCGATTTTGTCCCTCCCCCCGCGCGTCCCGGCCCGGCTGCAGGCCAACACGTCGACACGGTCTCGGGGATCGTTGGTGACACCATCCTCGGCAGCGCCGACGTGGCCCGGGCCCGGGAGCGGCGGCGTCTCACCCGACTGCGCCGCCTGGTCGCGGTCAGCGCGCTGGCGCTCGGCTGGATCGTCATCCGCGTGGTCTCCGGGCACGGCATCTTCCCCTCCGTCCACCTGCCGCACTGGTTGGGCGGTGCCCTCCCGATCATCCTCATCGTCCTCATGCTCGGGGCGGTCATGGCCGCGCCGTTCCTCGGCGCCGGTCGCTCGCCCCACACGCTCATCCGCCCCGGCGAGACGGTGGTGGGCCTGGAGGACCTCGTCGGCATCGACCCCATCAAGGCCGAGGTGGTCCGCTCCATAAACCTGTTCCTGGCGCACCAGACCTTCCGGGACGCCATGGGCGGCTCGGCGCGGCGCGGCGTCCTCTTCGAGGGACCTCCGGGCACCGGCAAGACGTTCGTGGCCAAGGCCATGGCCAAGGAGGCCAACGTCCCCTTCCTGTTCGTGTCCGCCTCGGCCTTCCAGTCGATGTACTACGGCCAGACGAACCGCAAGATCCGGTCGTTCTTCAAGCAGCTGCGCAAGCACGCCCACAAGGAGGGCGGCGCCATCGGCTTCATCGAGGAGATCGACGCCATCGGCGCCACGCGCCGCGGCATGGGCGGGAGCGGAGGGACCGAGGGCGTGTCCGGCGTCGTCAACGAGCTGCTCGTGCAGCTGCAGTCCTTCGACACGCCGACGCGTGGTCAGCGTGTCGCCTCGGCCTGGATCGACCTGGTCAACCGCTACCTGCCCGACGGCGGCAAGCTCCGCAAGCCCGCCGTCGTGCCGGCCAACGTGCTGGTGGTCGGCGCCACCAACCGCAAGGACGATCTCGATCCGGCGCTCATCCGGCCCGGCCGCTTCGACCGCACCATCTACTTCGGGCTGCCCGGACGTCGTGCCCGGGCCGACATCATCGCCTACTACCTCGGGAAGAAGGCCCACGCGGCCGACCTCGACGAGCACGGCGCAGTCGACATCGTCGCCGGCATGACGTTCGGGTACTCGCCGGCCGCGCTGGAGCGTCTGATGGACGAGGCGCTCGTCATCGCGCTGACCCACGGCCGCGCCGCCATGACCATGGCCGACGTCGGCGAGGCCAAGATGCTCGTCGAGCTCGGCGTGACCGACGAGACCATCTACACCCCCGACGAGCGCACCCGCGTCGCCACCCACGAGGCAGGCCACGCGACCGTCGCCTACTTCGTGGGCCAGACCCGGCAGCTCGACGTGCTCTCCATCGTCAAGCGCCGCGACTCGCTCGGGCTCCTGCAGCACTCCGACACCGAGGAGCGCTTCACCAAGAGCAGCGAGGAGCTGCGGGCGCTGCTGCAGATCGCCATGGGCGGCATGGTGGCCGAGGAGCGGTGGTTCGACGAGGTGTCCACCGGCCCGGCCTCCGACCTGGCCGCCGCGACGAGCATCGGCGCCCAGATGATCGGTGCCTGCGGCATGGGCACCTCCCTCATCTCGGTGGCCGCGGCCGGCAGTGGCTACTTCGAGGGCAGCCTGGTCGACAAGGTGCTGGCGGACAAGGACGCCCGGGCCGAGCTCGACAAGCTCCTCATGGGCTCCTGCGATGCCGCCACCGCCATCGTCGCCGCCCATCCCGAGGTGGTCGAGGCGCTGCGCGACGCGCTCCTCGAGCACGACGAGCTCGTCGGCTCGGAGATCACCGACGTCGTCGAGGCGGCGCTGCACGCTCCCGAACCCGGCGTGATCGCCGAGCTGCGCCCGTCCAAGGCGGCCGGGGGCAACGCCTGATCGACGTCGTCACGGCCGACCGACTCCTACGTCAGCGCGGCAGCGATGGCGGCGCCCGTCGCCCACGCGTTCAGGTAGGGCTCGGGGGCATGGGGCCGGTGCCCGTTGTCGATCATGTGCTCTTCCACGCGGGGCCCGAACTTCTCGACCAGCGAGACGGCGGCCGCCCTGTCGTGCAGGGCCCGCACGTTGACCCAGCGCTCGACCGGGCCCGGCCACAGGCCGCGCCCGTCGACGGGGGCGGGCTCGAGTGTGTCGAAGGCCATCGGCGCGCCCAACGGAGACCCGAGCGTGACGAATGTGCGCACCGGCCATCGGGGGTGGTTGGCCAATGCCGTGTAGCAGAGCACGCTCCCGAGTGAGTGCGCCACGAGCACCCGGGTGTCGTCGCGGACGACCGACTCGATGCGGTCGCGTAGGCGATCGCGCAGGTCGGGCTCGGTCATCATGATGGTGACCATGTCGACCATTCGGTCGAAGGCCGCTTCGTTGGCCGCCTGCCCCAGCGCCGCCAGCGCGTCCCCGCCGGGGAGGTCGTGCAGCGCCTCGGCGATCCCGGCCCGGGACTGCTCCAGCTGGCGGTCGGCATCGGTGCCGGGGTGGCGGCGGAAGAGATCGCCGTAGAAGCAGACGTCGACGTCGGACGCGTCCAGATCGACGCCGTGGTGCCACAACCCGTCGCGCAGCGCCGGCAACCAGCGCGCCTTCAACTCGTTGGGCCCCCACAGCTCGTTGAAGGCACCGTGGACCAGGACGACACGCGCCATCCGCGCCTCAGTCCCTCAGGTGCGCCGTGTCGTTGTAGCCACGCACGATCCAGCGCTCGGGCGTCACGACGATCCTCGTGACGCCCGTGTTGTCGGAGTTGATGAAGGCGAAGGGCGTCGAGCCGCTCGCCTGGGCGAGGATCTCCCCGATGGCGGCCCCGTGGCTGAACACGACGACCACGCCTCCCGGGTGGGCGGCGGCGATGCGCTCGATGGCGCGGCGCAGGCGCCCACCGAACACCGCGCGTGACTCGGCGCCGGGCACGACGTCCCACCGCTGCTCGCGCAACACATCCCCGAACATCGGGTCGCCGTCCACCGCCTTCTGACGCAGCAGGCCGCCCTCCCACTCGCCCAGGAAGACCTCGCGCAGGTCAGGGTCGACCACAGGGCTGATGCCCGTCCGTCCCACCAAGGGGGCGGCCGTCTCGGCCGTGCGCCGGAGGCTGCTGACGTACATGCCGTCGATGGGCTCGCGCGCCAGGCTGCGCGCCACCAGCTCGGCCTGGTGGCGGCCGACCTCGGAGAGGGGCGGGTCGCCCTGGCCCTCGACCAGCTCGAAGGACTCGCCCTCGACCGAGTCGGCCGACGCCCCGTGGCGCACGAGGAGCAGCTCGGTGGATCCGGGGGGCCCCACATAGGGCCTCTGGCTGAAGGTGCGTGGCGCCGTCACGGACGCCGAGTGTATGGACGATCAGCGCGGTGCGTGGAGCTCTGGCGGCCCGTGCTCGTCGTCGTCCTCCACCACCTCGGCATCGATCACGTTGGGGTCGTCGTGGGGAGTTTGGGTCGGTCCCCATCCGTTGGGACCGGTGCCCTGGCGGAACGTCGCGAAGAACACACCCGGGTTCTGGCTGAATTGCACCCGCAACGGCCGCCCGGCGTCCGGCCCGAGCTGGGCCCACAGGGGCAACGCGCGGCGGTAGACGATGTAGTACTGCATGGCGAGCGTCAGACCCAGGTAGAGGAGGAAGCTGGCGCCCACCAGGCCGACCGCCCCGGCGTGGTCGCCGCCGGCGTCACCCGCGAAGTGCACCAGCAGGGACACCAGCCACAGCCCCATGGTGACCGCGGTGCCCTGTCGCAGCACCCATCCGTCGCCGGCCCAGACGCGCATCGACAGGCCGCGCAATGCGCCGAACCCGACCGCGCCGACCAACAGCGTGCCGACGACCCAGGCCCAGGCGGAGGGCGACACGTGCCGACCGTCGGCGTAGGAGAGCATCGAGAAGAGCCCGAAGACACCGAGGACCACCGGGAGCCGGGGCTGGTACACCCGACGGACGGGCACCACCCGCACCTGGCGCAGCAGGACGAAAACGAGAACCAGCACGCCCAGTGCGTACGAGAAGAACGACATCGCCCCTCCAGCCTACGGGCGCGGGGTGCCTAGCGGGTCAGCAGGGGCCCCACCTCGACGCCGAAACGCGCCGTCTGCTCGCAGAACTCCTCGGCGCTGCGCGCCATGAAGCGCACCTGCAGGTGGTTGACCCCCATGGCGACCAACTCCCGCAGCGAGGCCGCGACCTCCTCGCCGCCACCGCTGAGCACCCAACCGGGCAGGTCCCACCCCGAGCCGCCGGACGTGAGGTAGATGGGTTCGGCGATGGTGCCGATGTCGATCGGCGCGCCGCCGCGCAGCTCGTCTCGCAGTTGGCGCAGCCGGGCGATCTGGCCCGGCAGGTCGCGCCGGCGCGTCCCCTGGGGGAGCCACCCGTCGCCGAAGGCCGCGGTGCGTCGGATGGCTGCCGGCGAGGAGCCGCCGATCCAGATCGGCGGCCGGGGCGAGCGCACCGGCCGCGGCCCCAGGCCCATGTCGGCCGCCGGGAAGCGGGGCCCGGGCAGCTCGGGGAACTCGTCGGTGAAGCAGCGAGCCAGGGCGGAGACGGCCTCGTCGGTGTGGCGCCCCCGCTCGGT
Organism: uncultured Acidimicrobiaceae bacterium; assembly: GCA_963730395.1. Lineage (GTDB taxonomy): Bacteria > Actinomycetota > Acidimicrobiia > Acidimicrobiales > RAAP-2 > Bog-473. The sequence goes on from CAVSSK010000027.1 coordinate 21,611, forward strand.
GAAGCCGCCCGTCAGCAGCTCGTACTCCTCGGGCACGTGGCCCGCGCCCACACCGACGATGAGGCGGCCGCCCGAGAGCCGGTCGAGCGTCGACAACTCCTTGGCCGCCCGCAACGGGTGGCGCTGGGCGAGGATCAGTACGTGCGAGAGGAGGTGGGTGTGCGTGGTGAGCGCGGCCAGCCACCCCAGCGTGGCCGTGGTGTCGTACCAGATGGTGCCCATGGCGTCGGCCAGCCGGCGCGGGATGGCGGTGTGGTCGCACACGCCGAGATAGAAGAAGCCTGCCTCGTCGGCCACCCGTGCGATGCGTGCCAGCTCCGTCGGTCCCGACTCCTTCTCCCAGTCGGCCACGTAGAGGGTCGACTGGGACTGGATGGGTAGCTGCATGCCGTAGACGACCTGTCCCTCGGGGACGGCGCGCACCACGTCGGCTGGGCTGGGGGCGGTGTCGGTCATTGCGTGCTCTCCCATCGGGCGGGGACGGTCAGATGATGCCTCAGGCGAACACCGAGACTGCCGCTTCCAGCTCGGCGCCCGTGCCGAAGGAGGTGGCGAGCACCCGGGCCCGCTTCAGGTGGAGGTGCAGCGGCACCTCCCAGGTGAAGCCCATCCCCCCGTGCACCTGGATGGCGGCACGCGAGTTGGCCAGGGCGGCCTCGTCGGCCAGCAATTTGGCGCCCATCACCGCCCGGTCCACCTGCGCGGCAGGAGTGCTCCCGGCGGCCTCGGCCTCGGCCTCGGCGACATCGGGCGCGTCGGCCAGGCAGGCCGCGGCGTGCACCGCGGCGCGCGCAACCTCGGCGCGCACCAGCATGTCGGCACACATGTGCTTGATCGCCTGGAAGCTGCCGATGGGCTGGCCGAATTGGTGGCGCTCCTTGGCGTAGGCCACGGCGAGATCGAGCACCTCGGTGGCGTGCCCCACCTGGAGCGCGGCCGTCAGCAGTGAGCCGTCGCGCGATCATGCGCGCGCCGGCGTCCGCCACCGGCTCGCCCGCGGGCAGGGACTCGAGGCACCAGAGGGGGGTGAGCGGGTCGAGCGGCGAGGCCACGCGGGTCGCTCCCGCCGCGCCGGGCGCCGGCGCCAGCAGGCGCGGCGTGGAGCCGCGGTCGTAGGCCGGCAGGACGAGCAGCCCGTCCAGCGAGGCCAGGTGCTCGACCAGGATCGGGCCGGGGCCGCCGCAGAAGACGCCCACCTGGGCGCGCCCCTCGGCCGATCCCTCGACCACGCCCGGCGTTGGCGGCCAGGAAGGTCCCGACGAGCGGCCCGGGGATGAGCGCCCGGCCCAGCTCCTCGAAGACGACCACCGCGTCGGCCATGCCGAGGCCCGTTCCGGCGGGCTCGGGCAGCGTGAGCGCGAAGACGCCCGTCTCCCCGAGCGCCGCCCAGTCGTCGGCGGCGATGGCGTGCTCCGCCCCCTCGGCCGAGCGCACCCGCTCGAGGGGCAGCCGCCCGGCGATCAAGGTCCTGATCCCCTCGGCCAGCTCGCGCTGGTCCTCGCCGACGCGAAAGTCCATCAGCGGCCCTTGGGGAGCCCGAGGATGCGCTCGGCGACGATGTTGCGCTGCACCTGCGACGTGCCCGCGGCGATCGTCAGCGAGATCGACTTGAACCAGGCGTGCAGCTGCTCGCCGTTGCCCAGCTGCCACCCCGTCGGGCCCGGTGAGTGGGTCGGCGCCGAGCGCAGCCCGGTCGAGCACCTCCATGGCCAGGTCGCCCAGTGCCTGTGCGTGCTCGGAGAACGAGAGCTTGAACACGGAGCCGCCGATGCCCGGGACACCCGTCCGCGCCGCCTCCGACACGTTGCGCTTCGTGAGCGCCCACAGTGCGTCGAACGCCGCCACCAGGTGGCCCATGCGCCGGATCAGGCCGGCGTCGCCCAGCAGTCCGAGCCGGCCCGCCACCGTGCGCAGCTCGCCCAGGAGCCGCATGCACTCGAGCAGCTCGCCCACGAAGGCGGTGCCCCGCTCGAAGGACAGCGTGACCATGGTGACGCGCCAGCCGTCGTTCTCGTCGCCGACCCGGTTGGCCACGGGGATGCGCACCTCGTTGAGGAAGAGTTCGGCGAACTCGGTGGTGCCCTCCATGGTGCGCAACGGGCGAATCTCGATCCCCGCCGCGTCCATCGGCAGGACGAGCCAGCTGATGCCGCGGCGGCCGTCGTCGCCCGTGCGCACGAGCAGCTCACAGAAGTCGGCCACCTCGGCGTGGGACGTCCAGATCTTCGATCCGGTCACGACGTAGTCGTCGCCGTCGCGCACGGCCCGGGTCCTCAACGACGCCAGGTCGCTGCCGGCGTCGGGCTCGCTGAAGCCCTGGCACCACACCTCGTCACCGCGCAGGATGGCCGGGAGGTAGCGCTCCTTCTGCGCGCTGGTCCCCTCGGCGATGATCGTCGGCCCGGCATGCAGCAGCCCGACGAAGTTCACCCCGACGTAGGGAGCGCCGGCGCGCTCGCACTCCTCCTTGAAGATCAGCTGTTCCACCGGCGAGGCGCCCCTCCCGCCTCCCTCGGCCGGCCAGTCGACGCCCGCGTAGCCGGCGTCGAACAACGTGCGCTGCCAACGCAGGTCGTAGGCGCGCCGTGCCGGCCAGTCGTCGTGGGGGGGCGGATGTCCGATGCCCGGGAGGGTCGCCGCCAGCCAGGCCCGCAGCTCGGCGCGGAAGGCCTGCTCGGACGCGGTGTAGCGGAGGTCCATCCGTCAGTGCGGGCGCGGGCGGCGTCAGGCCACGAGGTCGAGACCGAACAGCTTGATCGCGTTGCCCCGCACGATCTTGCGGCGCTGCTCGTCGGTCAGGTCCGCCATCTGCTCCTCCGCGATCTGGCGGGTACGGGGCCAGGTCGAGTCCGAGTGGGGGTAGTCCGACTCGTAGGTGATGTTGTCCTCGCCGATCTCCTCCACCGAGCGCAGTCCGTGCGCGTCGTCGAAGAAGCACCCCCACACATGGTCCTTGAAGTAGCTCGACGGCTTCTCGGGCACGATGTCGGCCACACCGGCCCAGGCGCGGTTGTCCTCCCACACCCGGTCGGCCCGCTCCAAGATGTAGGGGATCCACCCGATCTGGCCCTCCGAATAGGCGACCTTGAGCTCGGGGAAGCGCACGAAGACGCCGCTGAAGAGGAAGTCGACCAGCGAGAACGTGGCATTGGTGTGGGTCAGGGTCGACCCCACCGCCGGCGGCGCGTCGGCCGAGGTCGACGGCATCTTCGACGAGCTGCCGATGTGCATGTTGACCACGGTCTTGGTCTCGGAACAGGCCCGGAAGAAGGGGTCCCAGTAGTGGTCCGGGTCGTGCACGCTCGGGAGGCCGAGAAAGGGCGGGATCTCGCTGAAGCAGACGGCCCGCACGCCGCGCGCCGCGTTGCGCCGTACCTCGGCCGCCGCCAGCTCGGCGTCCCACAACGGGATGAGGCACAGCGGGATGAGCCGGCCGCCGGTGTCGCCGCACCACTCCTCGACCATCCAGTCGTTGTAGGCCTTGACACAGAGCAGCCCCAGCTCCTTGTCCTTGGCCTCGGTGAACGTCTGACCGCAGAAGCGGGGGAAGGTGGGGAAGCACAGCGCGGCCTCGATGTGGTTGGCGTCCATGTCGTCGAGCCGGGGTTTCACCTCGTAGGAGCCGGGACGCATGTCCTCGTAGGTCACGCCCTTCATGGTCACCTCGTCGCGCGGCACGCCGACGGCCGAGTCCACGCGCAGGAGGGGCCGCTTGAGGTCCTCGTAGTACCACCAGTCGACGGGCTCGCCCACCGATCCGGGCTTGACCTTGAGCGACCCGCCCCGGAACTCGATCTCGGGCATCGGGGCCCGCACGATGCGCGGCCCCACCTCGGCGTACTTGGCGGGGAGGCGGTCCTGCCAGACGTTGGGCGGCTCGACGACATGGTCGTCGACCGAGACGATCATCGGCAGGGGCTCGGGCATGGCCATCGAGCGTAGCCCGCACCTGACGGGGCGTCAGAAGCGAACCCGGGAGGCGCTCAGGCCAAGACCTCGTCGAACAGGTCGAGCATCGCCTGCCAGGAGCGGCGATCGGTGGGCTCGTGGTAGGCGATGCCGGGGATGTCGACCCCGGCCGCCCGGGGGTTCGTGAACGAGTGCACGGCGCCGCCGTAGACGTGCAGCTGCCAGTCCACCCCGCCCGCCCGCATCTCCTCCTCGAAGGCACGCCGCTCGTTGTTGTCGACGATGGGATCGTCGGCCCCGATGAGCGCCAGCACCTTCCCGACGATGTTGCGGGCGTCCTCGGGCCGCACCGTGGAGAGCCCGGCATGGAAGCCCACGACCGCCTTGAGGTCGGCGCCGCCACGCGCCAGCTCGAAGGACAGCGTGCCGCCGAAGCAGTAACCGATCGCGGCCAGGCGCTCGCGGTCGGTGCGCGCCTCGGCGCACAGCACGTCCAGCCCGGCCGTCCCGATCGCCCGGGCGCGCGCCGGGTCGGCGCGCAGCTCGCCGATGCGGGCCATCATCTGGGCCCGGTCCTCGATCGGGCGGCCGCCGCCGTGGTAGTCCAGCGCGAAGGCGACGTAGCCGAGCTCTTCGGCCAGCCGGACGGCGCGGGAGCGCGCGTGATCGTCGAGGCCCGGGCCCTCGTGGGAAACCAGCACGCCGGGCCGGCGATCGCTGCCGTCGGGCAGCGCGAGGAACCCGACCATGGTGCGGCCGTCGGCCTCGTAGGAGATGTCGCGGGTGGTGACCATGGGCGCACGGTACTCGCCGCCGGCCGACGCCATACTTACCCCGATGAGGGGGCACCAGGGCCGACGTCTGCCAGCGGCATTGACGGTGGCCGCCCTGGGCCTGGTGCTGGCCTCCTGCAGCTCGAGTCCCACCTCGCCGAAGGCCGCCCCCCCGGCCCCGCACCACGGCGGCACGACGCCGTCCTCGCCGTCCACCACCACGACCGCCACACCGCCCTCCACACTGCCCCCGGTGGCCACGTCGGGGCCGTTGACGGCGGGGTCACCCATCCCACTCCCGTTCTCGGCCGACCGCGTCACCGCCGCCGAGAGCCCGGACGGCGCGGTGTTCGCTGCGCCGCAGGACCCGACCAGCCCCGCCCCCGCCGTCGCCTGGGTCGTCGACGCCGACGGTCCCGCCGCCGTGGCCGAGCACGTGCCCACCGGCATCGCCGCCCTGGCCGCCGACAGCACCAACTTCTACGTCGCGACCTACGCCACGGTGTACGGCTACAACCGAGCCAGCGGCAACCAGGACGGCCAATGGACGATGCCACCCGTCCATGCGGCCAACAGCTCCGACGACAACCTGGTCGCCATGGCGGCGGCCGGCGGCAAGGTGTTCGTCTCGGTGACCCAGGGCAACACGGTCAGCGTGTACCGCCTCGACCCGACGACCTCGGCGGCGCCGCATCTGGTCGTGCGCGGGCTCGGTGACGCCATCGGGGCCGACGGGTCCGTCTACTACGAGAGCGACGACCACCACCTGGCCGTCCTGCGTCCCGGCGGTGCCGGCGCGACCGGCCCGGTCCTCGCCCACACGCCGAACGGTCTGGGCGGCGGCGTGCAGTACGTCGATGTCGTCGCCGGCGGCGCGGTGTGGGTGAGTCAGCCCGCCGGACAGGGCCTCGATGCCGGGTTCACCACCTACGACACCACGACCCTGGGAGTGCTCGGCTCGTACAGCGGGACGGTGACGAGCAGCGTGGTGGACTCCGCCACGGGCCCGCTCGTCCTCGTCCCGGCGGGGAACAGCGCGTCGTGCCCCCAGGCATCGCCGCCGATCCCGGCCTCGTGCGTCCTGCGCATCGACCCGCACGGCGTCATGAGCGATGCAGTGGGGGTCGGGGCGGCGGTCACGCTCATCGGCCCCGGGCCGGCCGTGGTCGTGTCGGACACCTCGACCGGCCAGTTCGACCTGGTGCGGCTGTCATAGCCGGCCCCCCGGTCAATAGTGCATCGAGACGCCGCCGTTGGGGCTGAGCAGCTGCCCGGTGACGAAGCTGCTGGCGTCCGAGGCGAGGTACAAGATGCAGTACGCGATGTCGGAGGTCACCCCCACGCGGCGCAAGGGCGTCATGCGGGCCATCGGCCCCACCATGGCCGCCTTGCCCTCCTCGTTGACGGTCCCGTCGGGGTTCGTGTAGTAGCGCGCCGTCATGTTGCTCGGCACGAACCCGGGCGCAACGGTGTTGACGCGCACGCCGTACTCGCCCACCTCGACGGCCATCGTCTTGCTCAGCTGCGCCACGCCGGCCTTGCAGATGGCGTAGGGACCGATGCCGGGCGCGGGTGCGAGCACGGCCGCCGAGGCCATGTTGATGATGGAGCCGCCGCGCTGCGCCACCATCACCTTGCCGGCGGCCTGGCATCCGTACACCACGCCTTTGAGGTTCACGGTGAGGATGCGGTCGAACTCGTCGGGGTCGAGGTCGATGATGGTGCTGTCGATCATGATCCCGGCGATGTTGCACATGACGTGCAGCCCGCCGTGACGCGCCGTGACGAGGTCGACGAGGGTCGCCGCCGCACTGCGTCGGGAGACGTCGAGCTCAGCGCTTTCCGCCCTCCCGCCCTGGCCGAGGATGGCACTCGCCGTCTCGGCGGCCGCGGCCGCGTCGATGTCCGCACAGACCACGGTGGCGCCCGCTCCTGCCAGCACCTCGGCCGTGGTGCGCCCGATGCTGCCACCGGCCCCGGTCACGAGCGCCACACGCCCGGTCAGGTCGAACGCTTCTCGGACACTCCGAGCGGTTTCCACCGGCGCACCTTACGTGGCCGGCGGCACCGCCTCCAGGTCCGCGCCGGTCCTGGGCTCGATCCGGTACACGGGGTAGTCGGCCGCGATGCGCTCGAACTCCGTGAGCGGCGCCGTGCGGTCGACCGGGATGTGGGGACGGGCCCCCGGGGCCAGCGTGAGGTAGCGACGGAGGACGGGCGCCCGCAACGCCGGCTCGATCTCGACCAGGGTCACGGCCTCCCGCTTCCCGTGGTGCAACTCGGCCCGGCCGCCGTCCGCCTCGAGGTTGCGGACCCAGTTCGCCTGCGACCCGAGCATGGAGACGAGGTAGCGCTCGCCGTCGTAGTCGGCGATGACCACGGGGAACGAGACGATCTTGCCGCTGCGGCGGCCCCGGACCTCGAGGGCGCCGGCCCGCGCCGGCCAGAGGCCGGCGGCGAACGCGAGGGCGGACAACTGGTTCTGCAGCTTGGCGAACCGGTTCGGGTGGCCGCCCTTGTACAACCAGCGCAGGTAGTCGCCGTAGTTCTTCATGCTCCGATGGTGCAGAAGCGACGCCCCGGGCGCCAGGGCCGATGGGCCCTAGGCGGTCACACCCTCGAGGGCGAGCAGCGCGCGCTTGATCTTCAGGCCGCCGCCGTAGCCGCCGATGCCGTTGCTCGCCAGCACGCGGTGGCAGGGCACGATGATGGGGATGGGGTTGCGGCCGTTGGCCTGCCCCACGGCCCTCGGCCCGTTCGGGCGTCCGACCCGGCGGGCCAGCTCGCCGTAGCTGATCGTCTCGCCGTAGGGGATCCGGCTCAACTCCGCCCAGACCTCCTGCTGGAAGGGGGTGCCGTCGAGCTCCATGGTGACGTCGAACACGGTGCGATCGCCGGCGAAGTACTCCTCGAGCTGCGTCGCCGCCTCCTTGAGCACCGGGGGGACGTCGTCGACGTCGCGGCGCCCGTGGCGCCGCTCGTGGGGGAGCCAGACGCCGATGAGCACGTCGCCGTCGCACTCGAGCACGAGGCGGCCGATGGGGGTGTCGAGGGGCATGGTCTCGGTGGCGCTGGGGGTGGTCCTCATGCTGCACGTCCTTTCAGGGGTGGTGGGGTGGGGAAGGCGTCGGCGGGAGCGGGGAGCGACCAGAGGTGCGCCATGGCGTAGCTCCGCCACGGCCGCCACGACTCGGTCAGTGCGACGAGGCGGACCGGGTCGTCGGGCAGCCCGATCGCCCGCGCCGCCCGGCGGATGCCGAGGTCGGTCGGCATGAACGCGTCGGGGTCGCGCAACGCGCGCATGGCCACGTACTCGGCCGTCCAGGGGCCGATGCCCGGGAGCCGCACCAGGGACCGGCGCACCTCGAGCGGGTCGGCACCCGGGTCGATCACGACATCGCCGCTCTCGACTGCCTCGGCCAGCGCGACGAGGGCCCCCCGTCGCCCCGCCGGCATGGCGAAGGCGGCGGGGTCGCGACCAGCGAGCTCGACCAGGGCGGCCGGCGTGGGGAACAGGTGGGTGAGGTGGCCGTGGATCTCGGGCAAGGGGTCGCCCGCCGCCTGCACGAGGCGGCCGGCGACCGTGCGGGCCCCCGGCACCGAGACCTGCTGGCCGATCACGGCGCGCACCGCGAGCTCGAAGCCGTCGGCGGCGCCGGGCACCCGGCGTCCCGGGTCGCGCTCGACGACCGGGCCCACGAGCTCGTCGCCCCGCAAGGCCTCCCATATGGCAACGGGGTCGGCGTCGAGGTCGAGCAGCTGCCGGCAGCGCGACACGGCGGTGGTGAGGTCGCGCAGGTCCGAGAGGACGAGCTCGCCCTCCACATAGGACGGCCCGCTCCGCTCGTCGTGCCCGTCCTCGTCGGCGACGGGCGACGTCAGCGCCACGATGCCGTGGCCGTGCGGCAGGCGCAGGCTGCGCCGGTAGGACGAGCCCTCGAGCGTCTCCACCCCCGGCAGGGCGCGGGCACCGAGGAATTCGCAGCACCGAGGCGGGGCTGAACGGGCGCCGGCAGGGCAGGCGGAGCCGGATGGCCTGCGCCGCGGCCCGGCCCGTGTCCGCACGCGCTCCCCGCTTTCCGGCGGCGGCCCGCGCCGCCCGCGCCCGCAGGCCACTCGGCGTGTCGGCGAAGATCTGGCGCACCGTGTCGTTGCACTGGCGCACGCTGGAGAAGCCGGCGGCGAACGCCACGTGCGCGATGGGGAGGTCCGTCGTCTCGAGCAGGATGCGCGCCGTCTGGCTGCGCTGGGCGCGGGCGATGGCGAGCGGCCCGGTGCCGACCTCCGCCGTGACGAGGCGGTTCAGCTGGCGCGTGCTGTACCCGAGGCGCAGCGCCAGGCCCTCGATCCCTTCGCGGTCGACGATGCCGTCACGGATGAGCCGCATGGCCCGCGCCACGACGTCGGCCCGCACGTTCCACTCCGGCGACCCCGGTGTGGCGTCCGGCCGGCAGCGCAGGCAGGCGCGGAAGCCGGCCTGCTGCGCCGCGGCGGCGCTGGGGTAGAAGCGGACGTTCTCTCGTTTGGGGGTGCGGGCCGGGCAGCTGGGCCGGCAGTAGATCCCGGTCGAGGTGACGGCGCAGAAGAACCAGCCGTCGAAACGGGCGTCCTTGCTCTGCGCGGCCTGGTAGCAGCGGTCCGGGTCCTCCAGCACGGGTGCCAGCGTGGCACGTCGCGGTGACGATTACTGGCGGGAATCGGACATTGCCGTCACCGGCGTGCCGTTGCTCCCCGTCGGACCTGGTCCAGGACGAGCCGGCGGTGCGTGGCGGCGTCGCCCCACGCCCGCGAAAGCGCCCATGTCTGCTTCAAGAAGAAGTGGAGGTCGCACTCCCACGTGTAGCCGATGGCGCCGTGAACCTGCAGCGCCACCCGGGCGGCGAGGTCGGCCGCATCGGACGCCATGGCCTTGGCCATGGACGCGTCGTGGGAGAGCGTGGGCTGCGCCGTGGCGAGCGACCAGGCGGCGCGGTAGGTGGCGGGGCGGGCGAACTCGAGCGCGACGCGGGCGTTGGCCAGATGGTGCTTGACGGCCTGGAAGCTGCCGATGGCCCTGCCGAACTGGTGGCGCTCCTTGGCGTACAGAGCGGTCAGGGCGAGCATGCGGTCGGCCAGGCCGATGAGCAACGCCGCGCTGCCGGCGGCGGCGCGGTCGGCCAGCAGGGACACCGCCGCCTCCGCGGCGACGCCGTAGGCCAGCAGCGTCTCCGAGTCGAGCGGCCAGTGCACGGTGGACAGGTCACGTGAGGAGCTGAGCGCGGGCGTCCGATACACGGTGCACGAGGCCGCCGGCACCGCGTGCAGCTGCCACCCCGAGTCGGCGTCCCGGCACGCCAGCAGCAGGAAGGCCGCGGCGCGGGCGCCGACGGCGCGGGGCGTGCGCAGTGTGCCGTCGGCCGACACCGCGGTCGGGGACACGAGCCCGCCCACCGTCACGTCGATGCCCCCGACGGCGAAGCTGGCGTCGTCCTCGACCAGCGCGCCGAGCGCGGCCGCCGCCGCCGGGTCGGGCAACAGCGCGGCGAGCGTCGGCGCGGCCAGGGCCGCCGTCTCGAGCAGTGGCTCGGGCAGGCAGGCCCGGCCGGCCTCCTCCAATATCCCGACGAGGTCGACCTCGCTGAGCCCGAGCCCGTTCGCGCCTTCGGGCACGACGAGCGCGGGAGCCCCCAGCTCGGCCAGGACGGCCCAGCGGTTCTGGGCCAGCTCGGCCCGGGCCGCCTCGTCGGCCAGCTCGTAGGAGCGCAGGGCGTCGGCGTTGCACTCCGTGTCGAGGACCGTGCGGACGCCCTCGCGCAGGGCATCCTGCTCGTCGGTGAACGCGAAGTCCACGGCCGGACGCTCAGCCCCGCGGCAGCCCGAGCAGGCGCTCGGCCACCACGTTGCGCTGGATCTCGTTGGTCCCGGCGTAAATCGGACCGGCCAGCGAGAAGAGAAAGCCGTCGAGCCATTCGCCCGGTGCTCCGGCCTCGAGGAGCTCCGCGTCGGGGCCGATCAGGTCGAGCGCCGCGGTGTGGATGGCCACGTCGGTCTCGGACCAGAAGATCTTGTTGCAGCTGGCCTCCGCGCCGACCGCCTGGCCGCGGGCCACCCGTGACGCCGTCCAATAGGTGTGGAGCTTGTAGGCCTCGGCGTCCATGTGGGCCTGGGCGACCGCGTCGGCGGACGCGGCCGGGCGGCCGCGCTGGTCGAAGAGCGCGACGAGGCGGTCGGCCGCCTCGGTGTAGCGCGCCGGGCTGCGCAGCGAGAGGCCGCGCTCGGATCCCGCCGTCGCCATCGCCACCGACCACCCGGCACCGACCTCGCCCAGGACCTGGTCCTCGGGGATCTCGACGTTGTCGAAGAAGATCTCGGCGAAGCCCGTCTCGCCGTCGATCTGGGGGATCGGGCGCACGCTCACGCCCGGCGAGTCCATGGCCACGAGGAAGTACGTGAGCCCCCGGTGGCGCTCGGCCTCGGGGTCGGTGCGGAAGATGCCGAAGCACCACTCGGCGAACGCGCCCCGGCTGGCCCAGGTCTTCTGGCCGTTGAGCACCCATCCGTCGCCGGCCGCGTTGCGCGCGGCGCGGGAGCGAATGCCCGCGAGGTCGCTGCCGGCATCGGGCTCGGACCAGCCCTGACACCAGATCTCTGCGCCCGACGCCATGGGCGGGAGATAGCGCTCCTTCTGGGCGTCGGTCCCGTACTCGAGCATGGTGGGGGCCAGCAGGAAGATGCCGTTCTGGCTGACCCGCGTGGGGGCACGGGCGCGGTAGTACTCCTCCTCGAACACGAGCCACTCGAAGATCCCGAGGTCGCGCCCGCCGTACTCGATGGGCCAACTCACGACCGACCAGCGGTCCTCGAACATGGTGCGCTCCCAGCGCCGGTGAGCCTCGAAGCCGGCCGCCGTGTCGAGCGAGGGGAGCGGGTCGGCGGGGACGTGCGCTTCCAGCCAGCCCCGGGCCTCGGCCCGGAACGCCTCCTGCTCGGGGCCGAAGGTCAGGTCCATGTCAGATGCACTGGGTCAGAGCCACGGGGTCAGATGCACGGGGTCAGATGCACGGGTCAGTTCGGCCGGTGTGGTCCATAGGCGCTGCGAATCTGGCACAGCCGCCTCCGCATTGCCAACGTGGGGCCACGCGTGGACAGGTCAAGAGCTGCCCCCGACCGGCCGCTGGGACACGAGCGGTGGGCGGGCGTCTGGCACCAGATCTGATTCGGCGTCAGAATTGGCGCCTGATGCCCAACGCCGTGATCGTCGACGCCGTCCGAACCCCCGTTGGCCGCCGTGGTGGGCGCCTCTCCGGGTGGCACGCCACCGACCTGGCGGCCCAGCCGCTCGCCGCCCTGCTGGCCCGCAACGACCTGGACCCCGCCCTGGTCGAGGACGTGGTCATGGGGTGCACCATGACGGTCGGGGAGCAGGCGATGAACATCGCCCGCAACGCCGCCCTGGCGGCGGGGTTCCCCGAGACGGTTCCCGGGACGACGGTGGACCGCCAGTGCGGCTCGGCGCAGCAGGCCATCCACTTCGCCGCCCAGGCCGTCATGGCCGGCGCCATGGACGTGGTCATCGGCGCCGGCGTGGAGTCGATGAGCCGGGTGCCGATCGGGTCGACGACCGAGCCCGGGCCGGGCGAGGCGTACGGGCCGCTGTACACCGATCGCTTCGCGCTGATCCACCAGGGCGAGTGCGCGGAGGAGATCGCACGGCGCTGGCACATTTCGCCGCGACGACATGGACGAGTTCGCTCTGCGCTCGCACCAACGGGCGGCCCGGGCGACCGACGAGGGCCGCTTCGCCAACGAGATCGTGCCGCTCGAAGCCCGGGCCCATCCGGACGTGCCCGGGGCCGCCGAGGTGAGGGGACAGCTCGATACCGACGAGGGCATCCGCCGGGACACCTCCGCGAGAAGCTGGCCGGGTTGAAGCCGGCCTTCTCCGAGACGGGCACGGTCACGGCGGGGACGTCGTCGCAGATCTCCGACGGCGCAGCGGCGGTGCTGATCATGAGCGAGGAGCGGGCGTCTTCCCTCGGGCTGCTCCCCCGGGCGCGCTTCCACACGTTCGCGGTCGCGGCCAACGATCCCCAGATCATGTTGACGGCCCCCATTCCGGCCACTGCGCTGGTGCTGGCCAAGGCGAAGCTCTCGCTCGGCGACATCGACCTGGTCGAGATCAACGAGGCCTTCGCGTCGGTCGTCCTCGCCTGGGAACGCGAGTACCGCCCCGACCCCCAACGCGTCAACCCGAACGGCGGCGCCATCGCCATCGGCCACCCCACCGGGTGCTCGGGTGCCCGCCTGATGGCCACCCTGCTCAACGAGATGGAGCGCACCGGTGCCCGCTACGGGCTCCAGACGATGTGCGAGGGCGGCGGGCAGGCCAACGCGACGATCATCGAGCGGCTCGGCTGATGGCGGCCCCGACCCGGGTGCCTGCGATCGAGGGCTGGTTCACCACCGGTGAGGACGGTACGCCGCCGGCTCTGCTGGGCTCGCGCTGTGCGGAGTGCGGGACGTACGCCTTCCCGGCCGAGGCGAGCTACTGCCGCAACCCCGACTGCGCGTCGACCTCATTCGAGACCGTGGAGCTCTCACGGCACGGGCGTATCTGGTCGTACACCGACGCCCGCTACCAGCCCCCGCCGCCCTACGTGGCGGCCGACCCCTACGTGCCGTTCTGCCTGGTGGCCGTGGAGCTGGCGGCCGAGAAGCTCGTCGTCATGGGGCAGGTCGTCGACGGGGTGACGGTCGACGACCTCACGGTGGGCGACGAGGTCGAGCTGGTCGTCGGCACCCTCTACGCCGAGGACGGCTGCGACTACCTGGTGTGGAAGTGGAGGCCGCTGGCGCTGCCGGCGGCCGGCGGGGAGGACTGAGAGATGCCCGACGACAAGAGGGTGGCCGTGCTCGGCGCCGGCATGCACGAGTGGGGCAAGTGGGGGCGGCCCTTCGTCGAGTACGGGCTGGCCGCGGCGCGTGATGCGCTGGCGGACGCCGGGCTCGGGTGGCGTGACATGCAGTTCGTCTCGGGGGCGGACACCATCCGCAACGGGTACCCGGGGTTCGTCTCGGGCGCGACGTTCGCACAGGCACTGGGCTGGACCGGGGCGCGGGTCTCGAGCGTCTACGCCGCCTGCGCGTCGGGCGCGGTGGCCATCGCCAACGCGCGGGCGCAGATCCTCGCCGGCCTGTGCGACGTGGCGCTGGTGGTCGGCGCCGACACGACGCCGAAGGGCTTCTTCGCCCCCGTCGGCGGTGACCGCAGGGACGATCCGGACTGGCTGCGCTTCCATCTCATGGGCGCGACGAACCCCACCTACTTCGCGCTCTACGCACGCCGGCGCATGGACCGCTTCGGCGCCACCGAGGAGGACTTCGCGCAGGTCAAGGTGAAGAACGCCCGTCACGGCCTCGCCAACCCCTACGCGCGCTACCGCAAGGAGGTCACCGTCGACGAGGTGCTGGCGTCGCCCATGGTGGCCGACCCGCTGCGCCTGCTCGAGATCTGCGCCACCTCCGACGGCGGTGCGGCCCTCGTGCTCTCCAGCATGGAGTTCGCGCGCCGCCACCGGGGCGCGTCCCCTGTGGTCACGATCGACGCCGTGTCGACGGTGACGCCGACGTTCCCCAACACGGTGATCGAGATGCCGAATTTCTCGACCGACTCCGGCGTGGCGTTCGCGGCCGGGCCCGAAGCAGGCGCCGCCGCCACGGGCTTCCGCCCCTCCATCGCCACCGCGGCCTACGCCGAGGCGGGCATCGGCCCCGAGGACGTCAGCCTGGCCGAGGTGTACGACCTGTCGTCCGCACTCGAGCTTGACTGGTACGAGGACATCGGCCTGTGCGGCGAGGGCGAGGCGGAGAAGCTGCTGCGCGACGGCGCCACCGCGCTCGGTGGCCGGGTGCCCGTGAACCCCTCCGGGGGCCTCTCGTGCTTCGGCGAGGCGATCCCGGCGCAGGCGATCGCACAGGTCTGCGAATGCGTGTGGCAGCTCCGGGGGAGCGCCACCGGGCACCAGGTCGAAGGGGCCACGGTGGCGGTCACGGCCAACCAGGGCTTGTTCGGGCACGGATCCTCGGTCCTCCTGCGACGCTGACAACCCCTCTAGCAGGGCGTATGCCGCATTTCCTGGACGCCGTGTGTGATTCCCGGGCGTTGGGGTATTGGCACGATTGACGTCGATGGTGGGCTCACTCCTGCTTAGGCTGGTGGGTGCGTGCATCGTCTGATGCAGGGTCGGAGCGGAACGACGCTGCGATTGGAGGAGCCGTTTGCATGTTGGCAACCGATGTGACCGAGTTGCGCCAAGATGGGCAGCAGCAAAGGAGAGCAGAAACCTCAATGCCGGACCACAGTGACGACCGGAACGGGACCGGGTCCGACGATGTGCTGAAGGCGCTCGACGAACTGGAGACCGTGCTGCGGGAGAACGCCGAGAGCGAGCGCTTGCTGACCAAGCGCATCGCCGAGGTGCGCCACGCCCGCGAGAACGGGCGGGAGTGGAAGGCCATCCTCGGGGACGAGGACGAACCGGGGACCGTGCAGCTGGTCAGCACGATCCTGCGACGACAGTCCGAGGCGAGCGGCTACCTGCGCCGGTCACTCGTGGTGGCGTTGCGAGCCGAGGGGCAGAGCATCCCGAGCATCGCTCATCTCTTCGGCGTGACACACCAGCGGGTGTCGAACCTGCTGCGCCGGGTCGCCCAGGGCCACGGTGCCGCGGGCGGCGACGGGGTCTAGACGCTCCAACGCTTCAGCACGCCGTCGGCTTCGCGCCATCACGGCATCGATGATGTCCGCCACCGGCGGGAGGGACTCGATCACGCCGACGACCTGACCGGTCGGCAGCACGCCCACGTCGGTGCGGCCCTCCACCAGCGCCGCCTTGGTCATGACCGGGGCATTGGCCGCCATCACGACCTGGGCCCAGGTGAGCTCGTTGCCCTCTTTCATCGCCCTGCCCTCGCGCAGCAGCGACGCGAAGCTGGCGCCGGTCTCGCGGCGGAACTGGTAGGCGCTGCGTACGGCACGCGGCAGCGCGCGCAGCCACGACTGGGACTCGAGGTGGTCGACGAGGTCGGTGCGCACGACCCGTTGCGGCGCGCCGTCGACCTTGGTCGTGACGACGGTGCCGGTGACCGGGCGTGTCGAGGTACAGCGCCTTGACGGCGTCGGGCACCCGGCTCTCCGCCGAGAGGAGGAACCGCGTTCCCATGGCCACGCCCGCCGCGCCGTAGGCCAGGGCCGCCACCAGGCCGCGCCCGCTGAAGAATCCGCCGGCGCCGACGACGAGGACGCGGTCGCCGACGGCGTCGACGACCTGGGGCAGGAGGAGCGTGGTCGGGACGCTGCCGGTGTGCCCCCCGCCCTCGGCGCCCTGGGCGATGACGGCGTCGACACCCCACTCGGCCACCTTCTCGGCGTGGCGCCGCGCCCCCACGGTGGGCATGACGAAGAGCCCCGCCTCCTTGCACCGGGTGACCAGGGCCGGGTTGGGGGCCTGGGCGAAGCTGGCGACCCGGGCGCCGGTCTCGATCATCAACTCGATGCGCTCGTTGACGTCGGCGACGTCGGTCCGCAGGTTGACCCCGAAGGGGGCCGAGGTCCGGCTTCGTACTTCCCCGATGGCGCCGGCGAGCTCGTCGATCGTCATGGTGGCCGAGGCCAGGATGCCGAGGCCCCCCGCCTCGCACGTGGCCGCGACGAGCCGGGGTCCGGCCACCCAGCCCATGCCGGTCTGCACCAGCGGATAGCGGATGCCGACCCGTTCGCACAGCTCGGTGCGCAGTGCCGGGTGCAGCGGGCCGCCCTCCGCGCTCAGCTCCGCACCTCGCGATCGCGCAGGGCGCCGGGGTCGAGCACGACGCGGACGAGGTCGAGCTCCTCGGGGGTGGGCAGGCGCGTCTCGGCCACGTCCTCGGGCACGGCGATCTTGAACGCGGTGGCGGCGAGGATCTCGTCGACGGTGACGCCGGGGTGGAACGAGCGCAGCCGCATGGTGCGGTCCGGCGTCTCGAAGTCGAAGACGCCGAGGTTCGAGACGACCCGCCGGACGTCGTGGAAGCGGGTGGCCCCGCGGCCCGCCGCCGCGGCGCGGGCGTAGCCCACGCCGCTGACGACGTCGACCTGCTCGACGAAGGTGCGCGTGCTGTGGTCGGGCACCCAGTAGCTGGTCGGGTGGTTGACCGAATTCCCGGGGGCGCCGCGCACCCCGACCAGCTGCACCTTGGGGTGGTCGTGCGGGCCGATGGCCGAGATGTTCTGGTTTCCCGTGCGGTCGATCTGGCTCGCCATCATCATGATGTGGCGACGTCCGGACCACACCACGTCGAACACGCTGCGATACGGCATGGCCGCCTCGCGCACCAGCTCGGAGGGGCGTGTCGCCAGGGGTGGCGCCCCGACCATCAGCGCGGCCTCGCCGTCGGTGAGCACGAGGTCCGGCGCGAAGGTGAGCTTGGCCAGCCGGGCGCCCAGCGAGGGGATGGTGCCGAAGGGGCTGGCCATCACCTCACCCGCTCCTTCCCACGCGTCGGCGCAGGCGATGACGCAGGACTCGGCGCGGGTCACGCCCGGGTCGCTCATCGGGACCGGCGCTCCTCGACCCGTGCCTGGTACTCGGCCTCGTCGACCAGCACGTAGCGGCCGGCAAAGGCCTCCCACTCGGCCGGGTCGGCCGCGGCGGCGGCGTACTCCTTCTGGAACGCCTCGTCGCGGCCGTAGTCGGGCGGGTTGGCCGTGAAGTGCGCGCCGCCGGGCGTCTCGGCCACGCCGTCGGTGAGGATCCGGTGGATGGCGACGGTGGACAGCGGATGCGTCTCGTCGGCCAGCGTGCCGTTCTCGACGATGCGCTCGGTCGTCATGAAGCGCCGCTCCGCCGCGCCGAGGAAGAGCGGGTCGAAGAACGCGTCGGGACTGAGGATCTGCCCGTTCCCGGCGCCATCCGCCCGGTTGGTGTGGACGACGGCCGCATCGAGCTTGAGGGCCGGCATGGCGACCAGCTCGACGTCGGCGTCGGCCGGGTCACCCAGATACGGGCTGGCCGCGCCGTAGGGGGAGCGGACCAGGCGCAGGTCGGGGTTGATGGAGAGGACGTCGGAGCCCAGGCCGGCCCGGGAGGGCAGGAACGGGACGCGCCACGACGCCGCCTGGAGCCCGAGGAAGAACATGCCCTCGTCGACCTCCATCACCTCGACCTTCCCGTGCTGGCGGGCGGCCCGCCAGTGCGGGTCCAGCGCAATGGAGTCGAGCGTCACGAACCCGCACACCACCTTGCGCACCTTCCCGGCGGCGCAGAGCAGGCCGACGTCGGGGCCGCCGTAGGCGACGACCGTCAGGTCCTCGAGCGCGGAGCGGCAGATGGCCCGCACCACCGCCATCGGCTTGCGGCGTGAGCCCCAGCCACCGATGCCGACGGTCATGCCCGAGCGGAGCTCGCCGACGATGTCGTCGACCGTCATGCGCTTGTCGGCCATCAGGTGCTCACTTCGAGGTGTCGGCGTCGCGCTTCTCGACGAAGGCGGCCCGCTGCTCGTCGGCCACCCCGCGCACGTGGAGCTCGTAGGTGAAGCCCTGCTCGAAGCGGTAGCTGCGCTTCACGTCGACCGGGTCGATCCCGTTGAGCGACTCCTTGGCCCGCCGGATGATGGTCGGGCTCTTGGACGCGATCTGGGCGGCGAGCTCGAGCGCGGCCGCACGCAGGCGGTCCGGCGGCACGACGGCGGCCACCGACCCGTGGGACGCGAGCTCGGCGGCGGTGATCGGCGTCGCCGTGTAGACCATCTGGCGCATGACGTGCTGCGGGCACGAGGCGCGCCAGGTGGGTGGCGGCGCCCAGCGCCCCGCGGTCCACCTCGGGCAGCCCGAAGGTGGCGTCCTCGGAGGCGACGACCATGTCGGCGTTGCCGGCCAGCCCGATGCCGCCGCCGAGGCAGAAGCCCTGCACGGCCGCGATGACGGGCACCTCGCAGTCGTAGACGGCGGCGAAGGCGGCGGCGCAGCCGCGGTTCACGCCGACCAGCGCCTCGTCGCCCTTGGCGTTGATCTCCTTGATGTCGACGCCGGCGCAGAAGCCGCGCCCGGTGGCGCGCAGGATCACGACCCGGTTCGCCGGCACCCGGCCGGCGGCGATCAGGGCGTCGGCCAGCGCGAACCAGCCCGCCACGTCGAGCGCGTTGACCGGCGGGTGGTCGATGACCACCTCGGCGATCCCGTCGTGCTCCTGGACCACATCGATGGGCATGAGGCGCCGGATTCTCCTCGGTCACGGCCCTGACGCCGCGTCAGAACGCCGCTGGGACGTTAGGCCAGCGCGCTCGGCGGGGCCAACGCCGCCCGTCGGGGCCGTGCCGTAGGGTTTGCCCGGTGACGCAGCCGACCTTCGACTTCAGCGAGCGGGTGGTCGTCGTGACCGGCGGCTCGCGCGGGGTGGGCGCGGGGATCGTGGCTGCGTTCGCGGGCGCCGGGGCGCGGGTGGTCGCGTGCGGGCGGCACGAGGCGCAGGTCGAGGGTGCGGTGTTCGTGACGGCCGACGTGCGCAAGCCCGTCGATGCGGAGCGTGTCGTGGCCACGGCGGTCGAGCACTTCGGGCGCGTCGACGTGCTGGTCAACAACGCCGGCGGCTCGCCCCGGGCCATGGCGGCCGACGCCTCCCCGCGCTTCGTGGAGGCGGTGGTGGGCCTGAACCTGCTCGCCCCGCTGTGGTGCGCCCAGTCGGCCCACAAGGTGATGGCGGTCCAGGAGGACGGCGGTTCCATCGTCAACGTCGCCAGCGTGTCGGGCCTGCGCCCCTCGCCGGGTGCCTCGGCCTACGGCGCGGCCAAGGCCGGCCTCATCAACCTGACCACGACCCTGGCGCTCGAGTGGGCGCCGCTGGTGCGGGTCAACTGCGTGACGGCCGGGCTGCTCGACACCGGCGCCGGCGACGACTACTACGGCGGGCCCGGCGGCCTCGAGCGCGGTCGCGGCCACCGTGCCCCTGGGGCGGATGGGCACGCCCGAGGACGTGGCCCAGGCCTGCCTCTTCCTGGCCAGCCCCGCCGCCTCGTACGTCTCGGGGGCCAACCTCGTCCTCCACGGCGGGGGTGAGTGGCCGGCCTACCTGCGCGTGCAGGGCGAGGCGTGACCGGGCGGACCGCCCCGGCGCGGCTGGTCCCGGGCACGCGTGGGGCGGCCCCGGTGACCTCGGCGATTAGGGGCAAACGGGCGGTCGGCTGCTAGACAGAGCGACCGTGAAGCTGGCGGTCCCCACGGAGACCCGTCCCGGAGAGCGCCGTGTGGCCCTCGTCCCTGACGTGGTCAAGAAGCTGGTCGGCGCAGGCTGGGAGGTCTGCGTGCAGTCCGGCGCCGGCACCGAGGCGGCGTTCACCGACGCCGCCTACACCGAGGCCGGCGCGACGGTGGCCCCCGACGCCGCCGGGGCCCTCGCCGGCGCGGGCCTCGTCGTCCGGGTCAACGCGCCGAGCGCCGAGGAGGTGGCCGCCCTGCCGCAGGGCGTCACGATCCTGAGCTTCTTCGGCGTGGCGCAGTCGGAGGACGCCGTGCGCGCGCTCGCCGCCAAGGGCGCGACCGTGTTCAGCTTCGACCTGCTGCCGCGCATCAGCCGCGCCCAGGGCATGGACGCCCTCTCCTCGCAGGCCACGGTGTCGGGCTACCGGTCGGGTCTGGCGGCGGCCGAGCACCTGGCCAAGTTCTTCCCCATGTTCATGACGGCGGCGGGGACGGTGCCGCCGGCGAAGGTGCTCGTGATGGGCGTCGGCGTCGCCGGGCTGCAGTCGATCGCCACGGCGCGGCGCCTCGGTGCCGTGGTCAAGGCCTACGACGTGCGGGCCGCGGCCAAGGAGGAGGCGGAGAGCCTGGGTGCCACCTTCCTCGACACCGGTGTCTCGGCCGAGGGGACGGGTGGCTACGCCCGCGAGCTCACCCCCGAGGAGCTCGACCGCCAGCGCGCCGCGCTGGCCGAGGAGGTCGGCCGCTCCGACGTCGTCATCACCACCGCGGCGGTGCCGGGCCGCAAGGCCCCGGTGCTGCTCACGGCGTCCATGGTCGAGGGCATGGCGGTGGGGGCGGTGGTGGTCGACATGGCCGCCGACCAGGGCGGCAACTGCGAGCTGACGAGGGCGGGCGAGGTGGTGGAGCACCAGGGCGTCCACATCGTGGGCCTGGCCAACCCGCCGTCGGGCATGCCCACCCACGCCAGCTTCCTCTACGCGCGCAACGTGGCCAACGTGCTCGGGCTGATGGGCCCGGAGGGGACGCTCACCCCCGACTGGGACGACGAGATCGTGACGGGCATGTGCGTGCTGCGCGAGGGCGCTCCGATGGCGCCCGCCGCGGTGGAGTTGCTCGGCGGGCCGGTGGAGCTGCGACGTCGGGAGGAGCACAGTCGTGATCGCGTTCATGCTGCAGTCGGTCCCGACGGCGACCGGCGGATCGACCACGGGCATCGTCGCCTACCTGACCATCTTCGTGCTGGCCGCGTTCGTCGGCATCGAGGTCGTCTCCAAGGTGCCGAGCATCCTGCACACCCCGCTCATGTCGGGGTCGAACGCCATCCACGGCATCGTCCTCGTCGGCGCGCTGACCATCATGGGGGAGGCCCACGGCACGGCCCAGGTCGCCCTCGGCACCCTCGCCGTGTTCCTGGCCACGCTGAACGTGGTGGGTGGGTTCGTCGTGACCGACCGCATGCTCGAGATGTTCAAGGGCCGGCCGGACGACCGGGCCAAGCAGAAGCCGCCCGTGGCCAAGGCCGAGGACGCCGGCCCGGGTGAGCCCTCCGGGGGCGCGGCCTGATGCTTGCCGTCTCCTTCACGCTGGCGACCGCGCGCGACCTGGCCTACCTGGTCGCCATCGCCGGCTTCATCCTCGCCCTGAAGGGCCTCAGCTCACCCAAGCACGCCCGCCGGGGCAACCTGATCGGCGCGGCGGCGGCCACCCTCGCCATCGCCATGACCTTCACGCTGCCCTCACTGCGCCACTCGGGGACGAACCTGGTGCTGGCGATCATCGCCATGGTCCTCGGCGCCGCCGTCGCGGTGCCGGTGGCCCGCTTCGTGAAGATGACGGCGATGCCCCAGCTGGTGGCCATCTTCAACGGCGTGGGCGGCGGCGCGGCGGCGCTGATCTCCATCGTCGAGCTGCTCCACCTGCACTCGCTCGGTCTCCAGCCGGCCGTCTACGTCACGGCCGAGGTGCTGCTGGGCGTGCTGATCGGTTCGGTGTCGTTCTCGGGCAGCGCCATCGCGTTCATCAAGCTGCAGGAGCTCATCACCGGGCGGCCCATCACGTACCCGGGCCAGCAGGTCATCAACGCGCTGGTCGGGATCGCCATCGCAGTGATGATCATCCTGGCGCTCGTCACCGGGAACATCGCCTTCGTCTGGATCATCCTGGTGCTCTCGCTGGTGCTCGGCGTCATCTTCGTGCTGCCCATCGGTGGCGCCGACGTGCCGGTGCTGATCTCGCTGCTGAACTCGTTCACCGGCCTGGCGGTGGCCGCGTCGGGCTTCGTGCTCGACAACGCCCTGCTGATCGTGGCCGGCACGCTGGTCGGCGCCTCGGGCATCATCCTGACCCGGCTCATGAGCGCGGCCATGGGCCGCTCGCTGCCCAACATCTTGTTCAGCGCGTTCGGCGCGGTCGATCACGGCGACGGGCGGCGAGGAGGGCGACGCCTCGCGCTCGGTGCGGACCGGGACGCCCGAGGACGTGGGCGTGCTGCTGGCCTACTCGCGCAAGGTCGTCATCATCCCGGGCTACGGCCTGGCCGTCGCCCAGGCCCAGCACGTGGCGCGCGAGCTGGCCGACACGCTCAAGGGGCGCGGCGTCGAGACGTTCTTCGCCATCCACCCGGTGGCGGGCCGCATGCCCGGGCACATGAACGTGTTGCTGGCCGAGGCCAACGTGCCCTACGACGAGCTGAAGGAGATGGACGAGGCCAACCCGGAGATGTCCACGGCCGACGTGGCGCTCGTGGTGGGGGCCAACGACACCGTCAACCCGGCCGCCAAGTCGACACCGGGCAGCCCCATCTACGGCATGCCGATCATCAACGCCGACGAGGCGGAGAACATCGTCTTCCTGAAGCGCTCCATGCGCCCGGGCTTCGCCGGCATCGACAACGAGCTGCTCTACGACCCCAAGACGACGATGCTCTTCGGCGACGCCAAGGACACCCTGCAGAAGCTGGTGGCGGCGGTGGCCGACGCCTGACCCCGCCCTCCGGCGGCGCGCCGGTAGCGTTACCCGGGCATGGATCACGACGCGGCCACAGCGACCCAGGCGGTGGCGGAGACGAGCCGCTTCCCCCTGGCGATCCGGTCCCAGCGGGTGCTCCAGGTCGTCCTCGGCCTGTTCTGGGTCCTCGATGCGGCCCTCCAGTTCCAGCCCGCCATGTTCGGCCAGGGCTTCGTCGACACCTGCATCCTGGACAACGCCCACGGCCAGCCCTTCGTCCTCGGCGACCTCATCACCCACGTCGGCCACTTCGTGGCGCCCGACATCGCGGTGTGGAACACCTTCTTCGCGCTGATCCAGCTCTTCATCGGCGTCGGCCTGCTCTTCCGGCCGCACGGTGCGCCCGGCGCTCGGCCGTCTCCTTCGTCTGGGCGGCCTGGCCATCTGGGTCGTCGGCGAGGGCATGGGCATGCTCCTCACCGGGACCGCCACCGCGCTGACCGGCGCGCCGGGCTCGGTGCTGCTGTACGGGCTGCTGGGCCTGATGGCGTGGCCCCGCGGGCGCCCCGGCGCGAACGTCGACTGGAGCGACCGGCCCGCCGGCGTCGCCTCGTCGGCGGCGGCCCAGGGCATCGGCGCGTTCCGTCACGCCGCTGGCGGTGTGGGCCGGGTACTGGTCGCTGGCCGCCGTGCTGTTCGTCTTGCCCGACAACCGGACCCCCACGTCGGTCTCGAGCGCCATCGTCGGCATGGCGCCGGGGCAGCCGGGCTGGTTCTCCCACTTCCTCACCGACCCTGGGCAACCAGGTCTCGACGAGCGGCACCCAGACGGCCTGGGTGCTGGCCGCCGTGGCGCTCGTCATCGGTCTCGGGCCCGCTGGTCGCCCGCCGAGCCGGGGTGGTTCTCCTCGCCGGCGCGCTGTTCGCCTTCGTCATGTGGATCGCCGGGCCAGGGGCTGATCGGCAACATCTTCACCGCGTCCGGTCACCGACCCCAACACGGGGCCGCTGGTCGATCGTGCTGGCGGCGGCCATGGTCCCGACGGTCCGGCGCGCCGCGGGACGTGGCGCCCGCCCGCCGGCGACGCTCTTGCGCCGGGCCCCGGCGGCCGCCGCCCTGGGCGTGGCCGGGCTCGGCGCCGCGCTGGCGCTCGAGCGCCAGCTACCCGCGCGCCGCGGCGGAGTCGACCGGCACCGCCATGGCGGGCATGGTGATGGGCGGCAGCGCCGGCGGCGTGGCGGGTCGGGCACCGCGTCGCAGTCGGCGACGGCCGACACCTGCGTCCCGCACCAGGTCGGCCTCAAGATCGCCGGGCTCGACCTGGCCAACACGCCCTACATGGTCATGAGCGGGTACCCGCGGCATGGACATGAACGGCGCCGACGCCAGCGCCGCGGCCGGCCTCAACACGACCAAGCTCAACTGGCACTACACCGGGCCCGCCCTGCCGCAGGCGGAGGCCCAGACGCTGCTGGCGGACGGCAACAACGGCCCGGTCGACATCCACATGGCGCAGAGCGGCTGCGCGGCCCGGCTCGACGTCGGCCCAGGACATCGGCGCCCAGCAGTACGTGCAGGCCACCAGCGCGGCGGTGGCGCGCTTCGCCACGCCGTCGGAGGCCGTGGCGGCCGGCTACGTCCCGGCTTCGCCGACGGACTACCCCGTCGTGGCCTACGTCAACCCTGCCATCGTGGCGGCCAACGCAGCGGCACGGCGCACGCTCGACCCCGGCACGTCGACGGCCTCGTGTACGCCACCACGCCCACCGGCGCCCAGGTGCTGGCCGCCGCCATGTACATCCTGCCCGCCACCGAGACGAGGGTCCCCATGCCCTACGGCGCGCTGGTGCAGTGGCACCGCCGCACCCAGGTCTGCGGCACGGGGGCGACGACGCCCACGATGCCCCTCGAGGTCACCGGGTACCCGCCGTGCCCCGCCGGCTCGACCCTCCAGCCGACGCCCTACCTGTCGATGGTCTGGCAGGTCCCGGTGGCCGGCGGCCCGCTGGCGATCCAACCACCCGACATCCAGATCGTGGAGGCGGCGGTCATGGCGTCCGGGGGGACGTAGGACTGGCCGAAAGGATGAGCATCCGCCGGGGAATTCCGCCTCGGGACTGACTCGGCGGGCCCATGCGCTTCCCTAACCTCGTGCCATGGCCGCCTCCCCTGACGTCGTCGACCGGCTCCTGGCCTGGGGCCGCATCGACTTCCGACCGTCCCACCGGCCTCCGGCGTGGGGCCGGGTGGCGCTGGCCACCGTGCTGGCCATCGTGCTCTCGCTGGCGGCCGACGCCGCGCTGGTCGCCCTCGGGACGCACCTGTTCCCGGCGACGAAGGGCTACGTGCACTTCCAGTTCGCCGACTACGCCAAGCTGACCGTCATCGGCGTGATCATCGCCGGCGCGGCCTGGCCCGTCGTGGCCCGCGTGAGCTCCGCGCCGCGCTGGCTCTTCTTCCGTGCCGCCATCGCGGTGACCCTCGTGCTCTTCCTGCCCGACGTCTACATCTGGTGGCAGGGGCAGTCCGACCAGGCGGTGGCCGTGCTGATGGCCATGCACGTGGCCATCGCGCTGATCACCTACAACCTGCTGGTCCACCTGGCCCCGGTGCGCTCCGCCGGCCGCCCCTCTGCCGCCACAGCCGCCCGCAGCGAAGCCGGCGTGTAGCCGGCGCGCCCGCGGCACCCGTCAGCGCGGCGCGACCTCGTCGACCGCGGCCAGCACGTCGGCGCTTGGGCGCCACCGCCCGGCCGCCACGTTCGCCGCGACCTGCTCGGGCGTGGTGGCGCCCGGCGATGACCGAGGCCACCGCCGGCCGCGAGAGGAGCCACCCGAAGGCGAGATCGAGCACGCTGTGGTCGTGGCGCCGGGCCAGCTCGTCGAGGGCGGCGACGCGGGCCAGCCGCTCGTCGGTGAGTTGGCTGGCCGCCCGGTCGCCCATGCTGGCCAGGCGGGTGCCCTCGGGGGGCGGCTCGCCCGCCCGGTACTTGCCGCTGAGGAGCCCGCTCGCCAGGGGGAAGTAGGGCAGGAAGGCCAGGCCCAGGCGCTCGCACTCGGCGAGGACCCCGTCCTCGGGCTCCCGGTGGAGGATGTTGTACTGGTTCTGCACGCTGACGAACCCCGGGCCGCCCGGCGGGGCGGCCGCGGCGGCCTCGCCGAGCATGGCGGCGCTGAAGTTGGAGCAGCCGACCTCGCGGACCTTGCCCTCGGCCACCAGCTCGGCCAGCGCCCCGAGCGTCTCGGCGACCGGCGTCTCCTGGTCCGGCGCGTGCAGCTGGTAGAGGTCGATGCGGTCGGTGCCGAGACGTGTGAGGCTGTCCTCGACGGCGGTGCGGACGTAGGCGGCCGACGCGCCGCCCTCGTGGCCCTCGTAGGGGACGCCGAACTTGGTGGCGAGCACGATCTCGTCCCGCCTCGATCCGAGCGCGGCGCCGAGGTAGGTCTCGGACTTCGTCCCCCCGTAGATGTCGGCGGTGTCGAAGAAGTTGATGCCCGCATCGAGGGCGGCGGCCACCACGGCCGCCGTCTCCTTGCGTCCGATGCGCATGCCGAAGTTGTTGCAGCCCAGCCCGACCACACTGACTTCCAGCGAGCCGATGGTGCGTGTCTCCACGGCGGGACCTCCCATTCCGGCGGTCACGTGCAGGCGGACCGGGTCGGCAGTACTGTACCGGCGGCTTCGGGCCGGGGAACCGTGCGAGCGCGAGGAGGCAGCGAGTGGCAGAAGGGGCAGTCGACGTGAGCGTGGGGGCACCGCCCGACGAGGTCTGGGCGAAGCTGGGAGACTTCGGCGGCATCGGCGAGTACTTCCCGGGCATCGAGTCGTGCCGCCTCGAGGGCGACGACCGCGTGATCGGCCTGTTCGGCATGGAGATCCGCGAGCGCCTCATGACGCGGGACGACCAGAAGCGCACCCTCACCTACTCCGTCGTGGCCGGGGTGCCGGTCGAGAGCCACAGCGCGACGATCACCGTCGAGCCCGAAGGCGACGGCTCCAAGGTCACGTGGGCCTACGCGGTGACGCCGGACGAGATGGCACCGGTCTTCGGGGACTCCTACCAGGCCGCCCTGACGTCCGTCGAGAACCTGTTCTCCTAGTTCCCGAGCGCGCCCACCGGCGCGTGGCCGGTCGCCGGCGCAGCGCGCCTACCCTGACCACGTGAGCCCACGCGCGGCGGACGCAGCGGCGGAGGAGACACCGAGACCGACACCCACGGTGCAGGCCCGGCCGGCACCCGCCCCCCTCGGCGAGGACGTGCCGCGCATCTACCCCCGGCGCCTCCCCGAGCCGACGCCGCGCGAGCTGGTCCGACGGGGCCGGGAAATTGCCAAGGTGGTGGCGATCCACTTCACGCCCACCGCGCTCCGGCAGCTGCGGACCATCCGCCACGGCGCCCTGCCGGCGGCTCAGCTCGCCCGT
Organism: uncultured Acidimicrobiaceae bacterium; assembly: GCA_963730395.1. Lineage (GTDB taxonomy): Bacteria > Actinomycetota > Acidimicrobiia > Acidimicrobiales > RAAP-2 > Bog-473. Next base: position 48,879 of record CAVSSK010000027.1, read on the forward strand.
CCGCTGCGCAAGAGCTTCCAGGACCTCGGCGGCACGTTCATGAAATTCGGCCAGATCATCGCTTCGTCACCGGGCATGTTCGGCGACGACGTGGCCGACGAGTTCCGGGCCTGCCTCGACACCGGGCCGCCGGTGCCGTTCCCCGACGTCCGCCAGCGGGTGGAGGAGGACCTCGGGATGTCGCTGCGAGATGCGTTCGCAGAGTTCGAGCCCGAGCCGATCGGGACGGCGTCGATCGCCGTGGTGCACCGGGCCCGCCTGCTCGACGGGCGGGTGGTCGCCGTCAAGGTCCTGCGACCCGATATCGAGCATGTCGTGGCCACCGACCTGGACCTCATGCAGCCGCTGCTCGAGATCCTGGTGCGCCAGACGGGCGACCAGATGGCGGGCTCGACCCTGCAGCTGCTCGACGGCTTCCGGGTGCAGATCGGCGAGGAGATGGACCTGCGCAACGAGGCCCGGTCGCTCCTGCACTTCCGGCGGCTGCAGAACGAGTTCGACCTCAGGCTCATGGCGGTGCCCGAGCCGTACCTCGACCGGTCGGGGCGCAACGTGCTGACCATGGAGTTCTTCGACGGCGTGCCGATCGACGACCTGGCCCAGGTGGCCGACCTCGGCTTCGACCCCACACCGCTGGTCCAGGAGGTGATGCGCGCCTTCTTCCTCACGACCGTGCGCTGGGGAGCGTTCCACGGCGACGTGCACGCGGGGAACATGATGCTGCTGCGCGACGGGCGCATCGGCGTCATCGACTGGGGCATCGTCGGGCGCCTCGACCCCTCCACCCACCGCTTCTTCATCTCGTTGCTCTCGGCCGCCATGGGTGACGAGGCGGCCTGGCCGGTCGTGACCAGGCACATCACCGACGTCTACGGCCCCGCCATCGGCATCGCCGTCGGGCTGTCCGACGAAGAGCTCCCCGCCTTCTTCCGCTCCATCGTCGAGCCGGCGCTGACCCGACCCTTCGGGGAGGTCAGCCTGGCCGGCATCATGCAGACGATCCAGCTGCAGATGGCCAAGGCGCAGGGCGTCGAGGCGCACGGGCGCAGCGTGCGGGCGATCCTGCGCCGCCTGCGGACCCAACGCCGGGTCCGACGAATGGCCGACGAGTCGGGCGGCCTGATGTCGGACTTCGACCGCGGCACCTTCCTGCTGGCCAAGCAGCTGATGTACTTCGAGCGCTACGGCCGCATGTTCGTCTCCGAGGTCCCGATCCTGCACGACCGCGCCTTCATCGAGCAGCTGCTCGCAGGGGTGGACGTGTCCGACCTGGCCGAGTGAGCTCGGATCGTCCGGGACGGGGGCCGCACCTGGCACAGAAATGGAATCTGTTCTATTTTCACCCGGGCCGGCCGGGCCCGGCCACGGGGAGGTGACATGGCAGACGACGCGGTGATCTACACGGTCCGACCACGTCCTGGAGTACCCATACGTGCGCTCGGTCGGGCCGGTCGTGGGGGCCTTCCTGACCGGGCTGCGCGACGGCAAGGTCGTCGGGACCCGGGGCACGGGGGCCGGGTGATCGTGCCGCCCACCGAGTACGACCCCGAGACGGGGGAGGAGACGTCCGGCATGGTCGAGGTGGGGCCCGAGGGCACGGTCACCTCGTGGTCCTGGGTGCCCCGGCCGCGGCCCAAGCACCCGCTGCAGACGCCCTTCGCCTGGGTGCTGGTGCGCTTCGACGGCGCCGACACCTCGTTCCTGCACGTGCTGCCGGCCGCCGGGACCCGACGAGGTCTCGACCGGCATGCGGGTGCGCCCCGAGTTCGCCCCCGAGGCCGAGCGGGTCGGGCACGTCAAGGACATCAGCCACTTCGTGGCGGTCGGGAGGTGCGTCGTGAGCGAGCGCGAGCCGGTGACGATGATGGCGGCGACGACGCGCCTCGACTACGAGTTCACCGCCGGCGTGGCCATGAGCAAGAACCTGCACGGGTACGAGCAGGGCAAGTTCATCGGCCAGCGCTGCCCCAAGTGCAAGAAGGTCTACACGCCGTCGCGGGGCTCGTGCCCGACCGACGGCGTGCCGACCGACGAGATCGTCGAGCTGCCCAACACCGGCACGGTGACCACCTACTGCGTGGTGAACGTGCCCTTCGCCGGGCCAGTCGATCGAGATCCCCTACATCTGCGCCCAGATCCTCCTCGACGGGGCCAACCTGTCGTTCATGGGGTTGATCCAGGAGATCCCGACCGACGAGGTCCGCATGGGCATGCGGGTCGAGGCGGTCTGGGTGGCCGCCCGAGGAGCTGGGGCCGACCATGGCCTCGGTCAAGTACTTCCGTCCCAACGGCGAGCCCGACGCCGACTACGAGACCTACAAGGAGTACCTGTGAGCGACTTCCCCGACGCTGGTCTCGGGCCGCCGGCCCGGTCGCCGTCGTGTCCTTCGCCCAGTACGACAACGTGCGGCGGGAGGACGCGCGCAACGAGGTCGAGATGCTGATGCCGGTCGTGGCCGAGGTGTTCGGCAACATCGGCATCACCAAGGACGACGTCGGCTTCATCTGCTCGGGCTCGACCGACTACCTGATCGGCGGCCCGTTCTCCTTCGTCGCCGCGCTCGACGCCGTCGGCGTGTGGCCGCCCCGGGCCGAGTCCCACGTCGAGATGGACGGCGCCTGGGCGCTCTACGAGGCGTGGGTGCTGCTCCAGGAGGGGGAGATCGACGCCGCGCTCGTCTACTGCTTCGGGCGTTCGTCGCTGGGCGACCTGTCGCGAGATCCTGGCCGTGCAGCTCGACCCGTACTACCTGGCCCCGCTGTGGCCCGACCCCACCTCGCTGGCGGCCCTGCAGGCCCAGGCGATGATCGACAGCGGGCTGGCCACCGAGGCCGACTTCGCCGCCGTGGCCAGCCGCTCCCGGCGCTCGGCGCTCTCCAACCCCAAGGCGCAGGTCGCCTACGACCGCACGCCCGAGGAGCTGCTGGCCGAGGACTACGAGGTGGCGCCGCTGCGCCGCCACACGCTGCCGCCGCTCACCGACGGCTGCGCCGCCGTCGTGCTGGCCGCCGGCGACAAGGCGTACGAGCTGGTGCGAGCGCCCGGCCTTCATCACCGGGATCGACCACCGGATCGAGACGCACTCGGTCGGCGCCCGGGACCTCACCGCGTCGCCGTCGACCAAGCTCGCGGGCGAGAAGGCCGGGGTGGGCGGCAAGAAGGTCGACGTGGCCGAGCTGCACGCGCCCTACGCCCACCAGGAGCTGATCCTGGCCGAGGCGCTCGGGCTGGGCGACGGCGTCGGCCGTCAACCCCTCGGGCGGCGCGCTGGCGGCCAACCCGATGATGTCGGCCGGGCTCATCCGCATCGGCGAGTCGGCCCGCGCCATCTGGTCGGGCCGGGCCGACCGCGCCGTGGCGCACGCCACCTCGGGCCCGTGCCTGCAGCAGAACCTCGTCTGCGTCCTGGAGGGTGTGTGATGGCGGAGCGCTGCGCGGTCATCGGCGTGGGACAGACGGTGGCCAAGTCGAAGCGGGAGGACGTCTCCATCGCCGGGCTGGTGCGCGAGGCCGCGCTGGCCGCGCTGGAGGACGCCGGCCTCACCTTCGCCGACATCGACGCCGTGGTCGTCGGCAAGGCCCCCGACATGTTCGAGGGCGTCATGATGCCCGAGCTCTACCTGGCGCCCGCCCTCGGGGCCGTGGGCAAGCCGATGTTCCGCGTCCACACGGCCGGGTCGGTCGGCGGGTCGACCGCCATCGTGGCGTCGCACCTGGTGGCGTCGGGCGTGCACGAGCGCGTGCTCACGGTGGCCTTCGAGAAGCAGAGCGACTCCGACGCCATGTGGGCGCTCTCGGTGCCCCAGCCCTTCTCCGCGCCGCTGCTGGCCGGGGCGGGCGGCTACTTCGCACCCATCATCCGGGCCTACATGTACCGCTCGGGCGCGCCGCGCGACATCGGCATGATGGTGGCGGTCAAGGACCGGTTGCACACGTTGAAGAACCCCTACGCGCACCTCCACCTGCCCGACATCTCCATGAAGATGGTGGAGGAGTCGATCATGCTGTGGGACCCGCTGCACTACCTCGAGTCGTGCCCCTCCTCCGACGGCGCCGCGGCCATGGTCATCGGGTCGGAGAAGGCGGCGGGGGCGGCGACCGCCGCCACGGGCCGGCCGCCGGCGTGGATCCACGGCATGGCCATGCGCTCGGAGCCGACGATGTTCGCCGGGCGCGACCAGGTCAACCCGCAGGCGGGCCGCGACTGCGCGGCCGACCTGTACCGCCAGGCCGGCATCACCGAACCCGCGGGCCGACTTCGACATGGCCGAGGTGTACGTGCCCTTCAGCTGGTACGAGCCCATGTGGCTGGAGAACCTGGGCTTCTGCGCCGAGGGAGACGGGTGGAAGCTCACCCAGGCCGGGGCGACCTCCATGATCGAGGGGGGCGACATCCCGTGGAACTGCTCGGGGGGCGTCCTGTCGTCCAACCCGATCGGCGCCTCGGGCATGCTGCGCTTCCTCGAGACCGCCCTCCAGGTGAGGGGCATGGCCGGCGAGCACCAGGTGCCCGACGCCCGCCGGGCGCTCGGGCCAGGCCTACGGTGGCGGCTCCCAGTTCTTCGCCATGTGGGTCGTCAGCGCGGAGCAAGCCCTGACGTGACAGGCCCTGCCGGTATGCTCGGCGGAGCCAAGCCAGCCCTGACCAGGAGGTCTCCGTGAAGGTCGTCGTGGACTTCGACGAGTGTGCCAGCAACGCCGTGTGCATGGGCATCCTGCCCGAGGTCTTCGAGGTCCGTGACGACGGCTACCTCTACGTCCTGAACGAGCACCCGCCCGAGGAGTTCCGCGAGCGCCTGCGCGAGGCCGTCAACGGCTGCCCGACGGGCGCCATCTCCATCGAGGAAGACTGACGCCGGGCCGTCTGCCCCGCACTCCGCCGGCGCCGGTGGTGCGCCGCCGCATCGCATGACCGTCCCGACCTCCCCACCCCGGGCCCGCTTCGCCCCGTCACCGACCGGGTACTTCCACGTCGGCAGCGCGCGGGCCGCCCTGTTCAACTGGCTGTTCGTCCGTCAGCAGGGTGGCACCTTCATCCTCCGGATCGAGGACACCGACGAGGCGCGCAACCGGCCCGAGTGGACCGACGGGATCATCGCCGCCCTCGACTGGCTCGGCATGGCGCCCGACGAGGGCCCGTACTTCCAGTCGCAGCACGAGGACACGCACGCGGCCGCCATCGAGGCGCTGTGGAGCAGCGGTGCCCTGTACGCCTGCGGGTGCACTCGGGAGGAGATCGACGAGCGCACGAGGCTGCGCGCCGCGGCGGGCGACCCCACGCCGGGCTACGACGGGTACTGCCGCGACCTCGGGTTGCCGCGCGGGGAGGGCCGCGCCCTGCGGTTCCGCACGCCCGACGAGGGCGTGGTGCGGGTGGTCGACCTCGTGCGCGGCGAGGTGGAGTTCCCGCAGCGGGCGCTCGAGGACTTCATCGTCGTCAAGGGCAACGGCAAGCCACTCTTCGTCCTGGCCAACGCGGTGGACGACCGGAGCATGGCGATCACGCACGTGATCCGGGGGGAGGACCAGCTGCCGACCACCCCGCGCCAGATCATGCTGTGGGACGCACTGAACAGGGCGGAAGGGCGGGACCTGCCGCTACCCGCCTACGCCCACCTGCCGCTGCTGGTCAACGAGCGGGGGAAGAAGCTCTCGAAGCGGCGGGACCCGGTGGCGGTGGAGATGTACCGCGAGCAGGGCTACCTGCCCGCGGCCTTCCGCAACTACCTGGCCCTGCTCGGCTGGAGCCCGGGCGACGAGGAGATCGTTCCCGTCGCGACGCTGATCGAACGCTTCGCTCTCGAGGACGTGCAGCGCTCGCCGGCCTTCTTCGACGTCAAGAAGCTGGCCCACATGAACGGCGTGTACATCCGTGACCTCCCAGTGGACGCAGTTCATGGCGGCCGCCCGCCCCTGGGTCGACCCGGTGCCGGGGGAGTGGGCCCCGGGGGGCTGGCGCGACCCCGACACGGGTGCGCCGGCCGTCGCCCCGCCGCCCTGGTCGCCCGAGCGCTTCGACGCCCGCACCTTCGCCGAGCTCGCCGCGGTGACCCAGGAGCGGGTGGCGGTGCTGAGCGAGGTGCCCGAGCTGGTCGACTTCCTCTTCCTGGAGGATCCCCCCGAGGACGAGGATGCCTGGCAGAAGGCCATCGCCGGCGACGAGCTGGCGCCCCGGATCCTGGCCGACGCGCTGGCGGCCTACGAGACATGCCCGTGGGACACGGACTCGCTGCACCAGGTGACACTCGCCCTCGCGGAGTCGGTGGGGCGCAAGCTCGGCAAGGCCCAGGGGCCGATCCGGGTGGCGACCATGGGGAGGACGCGCGGGCTGCCGCTGTTCGACTCGCTGGCGGTGCTGGGCCGGGAGGAGACGCGCCGCAGGCTGGCGGCCGCGCTCTCCCGCCTGGCCGGCTGATGCTGCTGGCGCCGCTCCGCTGGGCACTGCGCATCGCGGCCCTCTTCCTCGCCGCCATCGTCCTCTACTTCGCCGTCACCCTGGTGCAGGTCTGGCTGACGTCGCGCCAGTACGACCCGCATCCGGCCGCCGCCATCCTCGTGATGGGGGCGGCCCAGTACGACTGCGTGCCGTCCCCGGATCTCCGCGCCCGCCTCGACCAGGCGGCCACGCTCTATCACCAGGGCTACGCCCACCTGATCGTCGTGACCGGGAACAAGCAGCCGCGGGACAAGTGCACCGAGGCCCAGTCGGGCGCGATGTACCTCGAATCGGTGAAGAACGTGCCGAAGGCGGCCATCCTCGAGGCCGGCGGCGACAACACCTACGAGAACATCGCCGACGCGCAGAAGCAGCTGGCGGCGCACGACGCCCGGGTCGTCCTCGTCACCACCGACCCCTTCCACGAGGACCGCTCCATGGCCATCGCCTCGAGCCTCTCGCTCGTGCCGTCACCGACGCCGACCCAGAGCTCGCCGATCAGGGGCTGGTCGTCGGTGCCCTACTTCTTGAAGGAGACCCTGGGCGTGGGCCTGGGGCGCATCATCGGGTACAACCACTTGGAGTGGCTGCACGCCGCCTGAGCGCGCCGCCCCTCAGCCGGTCGTCGTGGTGGCCGGATCGGAGGGCGCCGGCACCTTGAAGCTGATGCGCACCACGGTGCCCTGACCCTGGACGTTGCCCACGCCGATGACGCAGGTGGCGTGACCCGGCGTCCCGCAGTAGCCGTCACCGACGATGCCCGTCATGACGTGGAAACGTGCCGTGAACGCTCCGTTGCGGGCCACCCGGAGGACCTGGGCGGCGGCGATGTCGCAGTGGGGCGTGTCGGTGGAAGGGTTGAGCCGGCCCATGACGGCGGCGGTGCACTCCACGGCGAACCACGTCAGCGGCTTCCCGCTTGCGGTCCGGGCCAGGCCACGGCCCGAGATGGTGACGGACTGGCCGTCGACGAGGCCCCGATCGGGGGTGACCTTGGCCGAGACGCCCGATGCGCCGGCAGGAGGGGGGCGGCCAGGACGGCGGCAGCGACGAGGCAGCCCAGGGTGGCTGCCGCTGCCGACCTCAGGTGCATGCCCCGAATCCTCCGAACACCGGTTGTCCTGTCGCCCAGATGGCCCCGGACGCCGCATCATTCCACCGCCGAGGGTACGAAACAACGCGCCCCTCCCTGGTCAAGGGGGCAAACTCGCTCCGGGGACTGTCGGCTAATCTGAACGTCCACCCATTCGGGGGTGGTGTAATCGGCAACACGACTGGTTCTGGTCCAGTTATTGAGGGTTCGAGTCCTTCCCCCCGAGCACCGGCGGATCCATCCGTGTGATGGAATCCTCCGCTCGGCCCCATCGTCTAGAGGCCTAGGACACCACCCTCTCAAGGTGGCGACACGGGTTCGAATCCCGTTGGGGCTGCTTCGAAATTTCCTGGTCAGAGAGTTTGCGTTCGTAACTCGATTCCACGCCTGTCCATCCAACTGCCCATCTTGCCCGGGGAGTCGATGGGCAGAGTGACCGAAGAGCCACTGATGACACAGGGCGTGCTGATCTCGATGTCTCCACCGAAAAAGAGTGGCGACAGTATGACGGCTCGCGGATCCTCTTTCGGAGGTCCAGGTCCGCCTATCGCGACCGGTTGGTTCTCAAGGGGGGAATGCTGGCTCGCAGTCCTGGGCAGCCGCCGGCCCACCGGTGACGTCGACCTCTTGGCCCGTGCCATCGACAACGATGTGGCGGCAATCGCCGACGTCGTTCGCACGGTGTTGTCGGTCAGGGTTGACGACGGCGTCACCTATGAGGCGGACGACATGACGGCTCAGGTCATTTCGCGATGCTGCGCTCTATTCCGGGGTTCGGCTCAGCGTTCCTTCGCGTATCGAACGGGCGAAGGTGGTGCTCCGCCTCGATGTCAATGTCGGAAATCCTGTGACGCCCCATCCGGTCGACGTCGAGTACCCGGCCCTTCTCGACCGCCCGTTCCATTTGCTCGGGGATCCGCTGGCCACCGTTCTGGCGGAAAAGGTCGTTCGCGATGATCGAGCGAGGGGTTGCGACGACGCGTGAGCGTGATTTTGCAGATGTCGTGGTCCTCTCTCGGGCGACCCCCAACTCCACACCCACGTCCTGGTGAAACACCAGAAGCGTTCCCGTCTTTGCAGACGCACTCCGCTATCGGCGCTTGTCTGCAGTCTTCATCCGGAGGGACTGTCCTCGATACACGGCCCTACCAGAGCGTGGGATACCCAAGTCGGCAAATGGCATTCGACACCGGAACGAACAGATCGAAGCGTGACATAACTCGATGGGCGGGGGCCAGCTCTGATCCGTCGAAGCAGAGCGTGAGATGTTCGTTAGCAACCACATCACTTCTGGCCAGCTGTGGCGACGTATGATTGCGGTGAACGGAAAGGGCAGAGTTCGGGGAATCAATGGAATGCTCGCATCCACCCCGCGGAGCTTGCCAAGCAGCACTTCAGGTCTTGCTCGCAGACCTGGTATTCGATGCAGAATAGTTGTGCTCGAGAAGGTGCTGATATAGGTAGTCCAATATGGGAGACACTGTTGAAGACGTAAGGGAGGGCTAGCCATGTCTGGGCTCGACCAAGCCCGGTTCCGTGAGGTGCTCGGCCACTTTGCGACAGGCGTCACGATCGTCACCGCACTTGAGGACGGTCTTCCCGTGGGATTCACCTGTCAGTCGTTTGCCGCACTCTCGCTCGACCCGCCGATGGTAATCCTGGCGGCGGCGCGGAGCTCCACAAGTTGGCCGCGCATCGCTCAGGCGGGAGCGTTCTGCGTAAATGTCCTTGAAGAGCACCAAGAGGCGTTGTGCCGTGCTTTCGCCGTCTCGGGGAGCGAAAAGTTCGACGGCGTCGGCTGGTCACATGGGATAACCGGCTCACCTGTGATTATCGGATCCCTCGCCATCGTGGAGTGCCGGCTCGGCCAAATCTTCGACGGTGGTGACCACGAGTTGGTTACGGGCCACGTCGTCAACATGGAAGTGGGAGATGGCCACCCGCTCCTCTTCTACCGTTCGGGCTTCGGTCGCTTCGCTCCTTGAGTGGCCACGGTCCACCGTTAGAGCCCAAACAGAAAAGCATCGTGTGGTGCGGCAAGAAACGGGGAGGACTACTTCATCTCCGCCTCGATTGGCTAGTTGATTTCTGACTAGCTCTACTCATCTGGTTCATGGCAACCAGTCCAGTGCAGATTTCTGCGCTGGGTGCGCCTGAACATCTATACCGGCCTGTGTGCATCCTGACGTCAAATGGATCCGGCCAGACTTGCCTTGGGTGTCAGCCCGGACGTCCCGGGCCTGCTGATCCAAATCTGATGCTCCTATTGGAATTGGAATGTTGTCGGGTTACACGTTGGACTCAGCCTCAACGGCTACCCGGTCGCAAGCTCTCCTATGGCTTCGCTCAACTGCAAGAGATTACGTACCTCGCGCAGAACCGCGCCAGCGTCGGCGTAAGCGGGCAGCGCTGAGTCCGTCGTACCCCACTGCTCGTGCAGTTCTGGGACCAGCAGAGTCACCCGTCGAGCCTTGTGGCATAGGCGCTCTATGACGTCGGCACCGGGGTCGGCACCATGGCTTCGACCATCGCCAAGAATGATTATCGTCGATCGCCGCCCGATGCAGTTCGCATGCCTTTCCTCGAAAGCACGCAAGGCTCGCCCCCAATCGCTCCGCCGGCCGGCGAGACCGACAGCGGCAGCTCCGACGAGGGCAAACGCGTCAATGTCGTGGGAGCGGTCCGCCAGCGTATCGGTGAGCTCGACTATGTCGTCGACGAATACGAACGCGTGAAGACTGGAAACGACGTCGTGAACTGCGCTAACCAGACCAACTGTGAATCGCGCGAACTCGGCAACCGATCCGGACACGTCGCAGATCAACCAGAGGTCAGGCCTCTGCGGTCGCCGCCGCCGCCATACTGGGTCATAGGGAACGCCACCGGCTGATAACGACCGACGGATCGTTCGTCGCATATCGAGGGTACCTCGCCGGTCACGTTGGGCGCTATCCAACTTCGCCGCAAGGCGGCGGGCCAAAGGGCGTACAGCGGAGCGGAGTTCGTCTAGCTCGACTGCGGAGGCAGCTGCGATTTCGACGTTCTCCGGACGGACCAATGCCGCCACGTCGCAATTGGCAGCCTCGGCGTGTTGTCTAGCCAGGATCTCTTTGCGCAGCGCACGCAGGAATCGGTCAACCGCAGCTGTAAGTCTTGCGGGTGTGCCGGCCATACCCGTGGCTCGGCTGTTCCGAAGTGCATCAGATGCCAGCGTGCTGGCTCCGAGTTCCCGGACTGCTCGTTGGTCGCACGCAGGTCCTTCGGCGGCGGCCTCTCTAGCAAGTTGGACTAGTTGCGTATCGTCATCATTGGCCAGTGCTTGTACCAGACGATCTCGTAGGGGGACTCCACTCGGCCTCGCAACACCCGCTGGAAACCAGACATCGAACAGAATGTCGAAAACGGAGTAGTCGCTGGCCCGCTTTACTAGGGTCGAGACGAGGGCCAGACGTACTTCGTTGCGTCGGGACAGGTCTACATGTGTGATCGCAGCCATGGCATCGGTCAACTCAGCCACCCCAATTGGGACCGAGGTTGCCCGCAGGTCGGAGACCAACCCTTCTACCCGCCTGATGACCACCTCGCCGCCGCTCATCTGCGCCGCAGGCGTTCGTTGATTCGCTCGGCGGTTTGCATCAAGTCGGGCAAGAACTCATTTAGCAGTACGCCCTTGTCAATGCGACCCGCGTGGCTGGAAATATTCAGCGCAGCAACAGTCTTCCCACTGCGATCACGGAGTGGAGCTGCAACGGACCGAACGCCTTCTTCGAGTTCCTGATCGACCAGGGCCCACCCATCGTCACGCACCGCTGAAGTTCGATAATTAGCGTTTCACGATCGACAATCGTTTGTGCGGTGAAGCTTGGCCAGGGCCCCTGAGGCAGGTGGGCGTCGAGTTGGTCGATTGAAAGATCTGCGAGCAGGACCCTGCCCATTGAAGTTGCGTGCGCAGGGAGCCTTGACCCCAGCCCGAGTGAAATCGTCATAATTCGCTTGGTCGGCACACGAACGACATAGACGATCTCCGCCCCGTCCAACACGGCAGCCGAGGTTGATTCGTGGGTACGATCGACAAGAGCCTCCATTTCCAGCTGCGCAATTAACGCGAGGTCAAGCGAAGACAAGTAGGCGTAGCCGATGTCCAGCACGGCTGGGGTCAGCGAGAACCGCTTTCCATCGAATTTTGCGTAGCCCAGCGCCTCCAGGGTGAAGAGAAGACGGCGTACCGTTGCACGGGTCATGCCGGTCTGCCTGGCGACCTCCGCAAGAGTCATCTCTGGCCTCTCGGCTGAAAATCCGCGGATTACAGACAGCCCCCGGGCCAGTGACTGCACAGTCTCGGGCCTCGCATTTGACAACGGTCTTACTCCCCGTCAAGGTGTATATGTTCGCCAAGCGTACAATAGTTCGTATAGCGAACATTCGCAAGATCCGTTCGGATGGAGCTTGGAGGTGTGGCTTTGTCGACTTATGTGACGAAATTTGGTTCGCTGCTCGACTACGAGAAGGGCGGCGTTGAGGCGATCGACGACGACCCTCGGCACTACGCATTTTCGAATCTGTTCGAAGTTGCGGCAGGTTGAAGCCGTGGGAGAAGGTAGTTGTCGGCAAGAACCAGCAGTATGTGCTGGAGGTGATCCGTGCCGATGGCACCTCGGAGTGGCGCACCTGCGCCCACGATGAGTTCGCGCTCGTCATGGACGGAGTGGTCGAAATTGACCTGGTCGCCTTGGATGAGGCGATCGCGCCATCTGATAAGGCAGGGTCGGTTGCGTTGGGTGGTGAACCGGCCGGCCGGCCGGCGGGTCGCATTGTTGCCCGCCGCGCGGGCATATGGCGCTCTTACCTGCGAATGCTGCCTACCGGCTTCGGGCCGACGAGCCAGCCTGCATCCTGCTGCAGACCATCTTCGGCGAAGACACGGTCGAGCGGTGGTCGGAGATCTGTCAAACGGTTTGAGGAGGAATAGTGACTGACACCGCAATGACCGAAGTGCTCGCTGGCGAGCCAAACCACCACGGCTACCGGACGTTCCAACTAGGTGAGTTTGTATTTGAACGAGATGAATACTTCGCCTACGTGAGATGGCCGACGGGCACCCATACGATGTCCGTCGACGACTTTCTCCGCGCCGCTCAACGTGATGTGGCATGGAACTTCTTCTACGGCACCGTGAATTTCGACAACGTCGTCGGTACTGTGAATCATTACGGCAACGTCGACTTGTTCGCTGGTTCGTTCAACGAGGCTTATCGGAAAGCCGAACTCGACCACCTTGAGAATTTCCCTCACGAGCAGATCTTGGGACTTTCCGTTCTATGCTTGACGACTGGACCAACGAAGGATTCGATCCATTCGCGGCACCGGAAGAGACTCGCACTGCATGGGGCGACAAGTCCGGTAACAACACCGAGGCGATCACCCGACGACGTGTCACCGCCTCGCGAATGGTGGGTGTCCCTGGTGATGAGCCGATCCGGACTGACGAGACGCACCCGGTCAATCGCATGTTCGCGGATGTTGACCAGTCTCAGCCGGAGATCTACGCCGAGCCAGGCTTCGAGGACCAGGTGTGTGCCTTCAACCTTTTCGGATACCTCTCGCGCTCCGACGTCACATGGAATCCGTCGATCGTCTCGGTGTGCAAGGACAGCCTCTACTGCCCGACGACCGAGGAATACATCCTGCCCATTATTCACGGGAACGACCGCGTCGAATGGTTTGTGCAACTCTCCGACCAGATCGAATGGGAAGTCGCCGACAAGGTGACCGGCAAGCTTC
>CAVSSK010000028.1:0-6607 GCA_963730395.1 uncultured Acidimicrobiaceae bacterium
ACCTAGGGCCACGATGCCGGCATCGGCCCGTGTCGTCGGGCGGCACCCGCTGAGGTTGCGGACCACAGCGGGTGCCGCCGGCGCCCTAGCGAGGGGTCGGCACGTGGTGGCTCCCGGTCGGCGGCGGTCCTGCGGCGCGCAAGTCGGCCGCCTCCTCGTCGCTGAAGAGGCGGCTCCTGATGAGGAACCGCACACCCTCGGGTGCCTCCAGGGAGAACCCGCTCCCCCGCCCCGGGACGACGTCCAGGCTCAGATGCGTGTGGGCCCAGTAGCCGAACTGCGCCCCTCCGATGTAGAAGGGCTGTCCGGCCACTTCGCCGAGGTAGACGTCCCGTTGTCCGATGCGGAACTCGCTCCTTGGGTAGCACATCGGTGCCGAACCGTCGCAACAACCGCCGGACTGGTGGAACAGCACGGGGCCGTGCTGTTCCACCAGTCGCACCACCAGCGACGCCGCGGCATCGGTCACCGACACCCGGGTCGCCATCGCTTAGAAGAACCCGAGCTTGTGGGGCGAGTAGGAGACGAGCAGGTTCTTCGTCTGCTGGTAATGGTCGAGCATCATGGCGTGCGTCTCGCGACCGATGCCGGAGCCCTTGTAGCCGCCGAAGGCGGCATGCGCCGGATACGCGTGGTAGCAGTTCGTCCACACCCGCCCGGCCTGAATGCCGCGCCCGAGGCGGTAGGCCGTGTTGGCGTCACGAGTCCAGACCCCTGCGCCGAGCCCGTACAGGGTGTCGTTGGCGATCCGAAGAGCCTCGGCGTCGTTGGCGAAGGTCGTCACGGCGACGACGGGTCCGAAGATCTCCTCCTGGAACACCCGCATTGAGTTGTCGCCTCGCAGGATCGTCGGCTCGACGTAGTAGCCGCCCTCGCGCCCGGCGACCGAGCGGGCGCCGCCACCGCAGACGATCTGGGCACCTTCCTGCTTGCCGATCTCGATGTAGGACATGATCTTCTCGAGCTGATCGTTTGAGGCCTGAGCCCCGATCATGGTTGCCATGTCCAGCGGGTCGCCGCTCACGATCGCCTGCGTCCTCTCGACTGCCCTCTCCATGAACTCGTCGTAGATGGACTCCGCAATGAGTGCCCGGCTGGGGCAGGTGCAGACCTCACCCTGGTTCAGGGCGAACATGACGAAGCCTTCCAGTGCCTTGTCGAAGAAGTCGTCGTCGCGAGCCAGCACGTCCTCGCAGAAGATGTTCGGGCTCTTGCCGCCCAGCTCGAGCGTCACCGGGATGAGATTCTCCGACGCGTACTGTGAGATGAGACGGCCCGTCGTGGTCTCGCCTGTGAAGGCGACCTTGGCCACCCGGGGCGACGAGGCCAGCGGCTTGCCCGCTTCGATGCCGAAGCCGTTGACGACGTTGAGCACGCCGTCAGGGAGCAGGTCACCGACGAGCTCGACCACCTTGAGGATCGACCACGGCGTCTGCTCGGCCGGCTTGAGAATGACGCAGTTCCCACCGGCGAGCGCCGGGGCGAGCTTCCACACCGCCATCAGGATCGGGAAGTTCCAGGGGATGATCTGCCCGACGACGCCCAGTGGCTCGTGGAAGTGGTAGGCGACCGTGTCCTCGTCGATCTGGCTGATGGAGCCCTCCTGCCCACGCAGCACGCCGGCGAAATAGCGGAAGTGGTCCACGGCCAGCGGGAGGTCGGCCGCGAGGGTCTCGCGGACCGGCTTGCCGTTCTCCCACGTCTCGATCACGGCAAGGTCCTCGAGGTTCTGTTCCATCCGGTCGGCGATCTTCAACAGGATGTTCGAGCGCTCGGTAGGGCTGGTACGCCCCCAGGCCTCCCGGGCGGCGTGCGCCGCATCGAGCGCGAGCTCGACGTCGGCCGCCCTCGATCGGGCGACGGTGCAGAACGTGTTGCCGGTGCTGGGTGAGATGTCGTCGAAGGTGCCGCCGTCCACGGCGGGGACCCACTTGCCCCCGATGTAGTTGTCGTAGTGCGCCTTGACCTCGATCGGACTTCCCTTGTTTCCTGGCTGTGGGTACAACATGGCGATCCCCGTTTCCTTTGGCTCTCGAATCCCCGTAGGGTCTTTGGTCCCTTTTTGCCTGGTCGAGGGCCAATTCGGTCCTCTCCACCCTTAGGATGAAGGGGCCGGGGTTGGGAAAAGGTTGGCCCCGGAGCGGGGAGGTGAGATGCCGCCGTCGAAGGCTGGTCCAGCTGTCTCGGGGAGCAACCGCTCGGCGCCCCCCGCCGACCGCAGGACCGCCGAGCGGGACTGGGACGCCTTCGTCGTCCAGCGTCGCCGGCCGCGCGGGGTGCGCTCCGACATCCTCGCCTCGTGGTGCCGGTCGGTCGACACGGTTCCCAGCGGTCGCTCGGCGGCGCCCGTCAACGACGATGCGGTGGCGGCCTGGCGGGAGAGCCCCATGGCGAGGTCCTTCGCCTCGGTCGAGCACGAGGTGGCCGCCGTCGCCCACGACGGTGACTTCGTCGCCGCCCTCACCGACGCCGACGGCGTCATCGTGTGGACCTCGGCCAGCCGGGAAATGGAGCGCAAGGCACACGACGTGGCGTTCGTCCCGGGTGGTGACTGGGGCGAGCCGGCCGTCGGGACCAATGCGCTCACCTTGGCGCTGCGGGAGGCGATGCCGGCCAGCGTGTTCTCCGCCGAGCACTTCCTCCCCATGGTCCACGACTGGGTCTGCTACTCGGCCCCCATCATGACCGTGGGCACCGGCCGCCCCTGCGGAGTGCTCGACCTCTCGACGACATGGGACAAGTCGTCGGCCTTGGCCCTGGCCACTGTGGCGGCGTTGGCCCGCATCGTCCAGATGGACCTGGCCGCCCGAGCCCCCGACTGGCACGGCGCCGCCGGTGGCCCGTCCGGTGCGCCCGACCCGACACTCGAGATCATCGCGATGGGCCGAGGCCGAGTGCGCCTCGGCGGCGTGCCGCTCAAGCTCCCGCCCCGTCAGGTGGAGATCCTCGCGGTGCTGGCGATGCACCCCGAGGGAATGAGCCTGTCGGAGCTCGTCGACGAGCTGCACGGGGAGCGCCCGGTGAACCCGGTCACCACCAAGGTCGAGCTGTCGCATCTGCGCCAAGTGCTCGGCGAGCAACTCCAGAGCCGCCCCTACCGCCTGGCCGGACCCTTCGTCGCCGACCACGTCGCGCTGCTTGCCGCGCTGGCGGCGGGGCGGGTGGAGGCCGCCGTTCGGGCCTACGCTGCGCCGTTCCTCATGCTGTCGACCGCTCTCGGGATTGAGGACACACGCCGCTACATCGACATGGCGGTCCGCCGGGCCGTCGTCGGCAACGGGGAGGCCGACCATCTCTTCTCGCTCAGTTCGGTGCTGCCCGAGGATGCCTACCTGGCGGAGTGCACGCTCGGCGCGCTGGCCGACGCCGACCCACGCCGGGCACTCGTGGCGGCGCGACTCGACGAGCTGGACGCCCGAGGGTGACCACGACGCCGAGGCGGCATCAGTAGACCGAGAAGGGCGGCGTGGCCGAGCCGGTCCGCACATACTCGTCGAGAGCAGCGAGGATCCTGCCCCACGTGAACGTGCAGGCGGCCAACTCGCCGTCCGCCGATGCCCAGTCCCGGTGCTCGAAGCGGACGTGGGTGCCGCCGTCGTCGGCCGGCGAGAGCGTCCACACGATCGACGTCGGTTGCCATTCCGGCGGCCCGCCGACGCAGCGCCACGTCAGCGAGTGGGGGCGGTCGATGGAGGCCACCTCGAAGCGGAACTGGGTCTGCGCGTTGGGCCCGAACGAGAAGACGGCGACCGACCCCTCCACGGGCGCGTACTCGGTCTGGTCGGTCCAGAAGGCACGGTTGCCCGCCGCGCTGTTGATGGCGTCGAACACGGCATCGGGAGGCGCGGCGATGGTCAGCGCCTGGCAGATGTCGGGCATGGCGACACCTTAATGAGCAGGTCTGCTCAACCGCCCCGGCTCCACTCCCGCAGCGTCGTCCGGTACCGCGCGTCCCACTCGTCGTAGGTCGCGTGCAGCTCGGCGCCCGGCCAATCGGCGGGCAGGAGCTCGACCGGCAGCAACGGGTCCGCCTGCAGGTGCCGCAGCACGGCGGCCGACAGCTCGAAGCCGGGCGCCAGTGCCTCGGGACCGTCGGGGGCCAGCGCGCCGAGACCCCCGAGCAGGCGGCGGGCCCGGCCCGACCATGCCGGCAGGTCCCACAGCCGCCGCGCCATCACGAGCGGGTCGCCCGGCCGGGCCGTCATGAGCTCGACGTCGGCGTCCAGGGAGTCGGGCAGCTGCACCGCGACGTTGTCGGGCCGCATCCAGACCCCCTCGCGCAACTCGGCCATCCGGGCGTAGGCCAGGGCACGCCGTCGGGCGGCGCGGACGTCGGCCGTGCTGCCGGTCGTGGTCACCACGGCCAGCCGCCACCGGCCGTCATAGGCCGCCGTGGCCCCCGAGCGACTGGCCGACTGGCGTGACTGGCGTGCCGCCAGGTGGCCGGCCAGGCGGTAGCGCCCGGACCCGTCGGAGGTGGCCTCCCCGGCCGCGACCATCCGGCTCAGCGCCACCCCGCGCGGTTCTCGCTGAATCCGAACAGGTCCGCCAGGCGCACCAGCTGGGCGACCGGCAGCTCCGGCGGGTCCATGCCGAGCAGCGCGCTCGCCAGGACCGAGCGGGCGGTGAGCAGGGTTCCCTGCCCTTCGGTGCCGGGGACCGGGGTCACGCTCATCGAGGCATTACCTGCTTGCGTCACTTGAAGAATAATCGTAATATGGACCCATGGCGAGCACCATGGTGCCCGACGCAGCGGACCGACCCGAGGTCCTCCCCAGCGAGCGGCTGCTGCCCAACGGCATGGCCGTTCCCGCGTTGCGGGCCGACCTGCGCCGCATCGACAACGTGCGCAACGCGGTCTCGGTCGCCGCTGTCTGGTTCTGGGTGGCCCTCATCATCGGAGGCGCCGTGTGGTTCGACCAGTGGTGGAGCTACCTGATCGCATTCGTGCTCATGGGGCCGATGTACGCCCGCTTCGCCATCCTCATGCACGAGGCGGCGCACAAGCTTCTCTTCACCAACAAGCGGTGGAACGACTGGATCGGCAAGTGGGTGGTGGCCTACCCCGTCTTCACACCGGTGCAGCTCTACCGCCGGGTGCACTTCGCCCACCACAAGGACGAGTTCGGTCCGGACGAGCCCGACATCGCGTTCTACGCGCCCTATCCGTGCTCGCGGCGGGCGCTCCGCCGGCGCCTCTTCCGCGACGCGGTGGGGATCAGCGGATGGAAGAACTTCGTACCGCTCGTGAAGAACACGCGCACCAAGCCGTTCCGGCCCATCGGCCTCTCGATCTTCACGGTGCAAGCCGTCTTGTGGGCGGCGATGTGGGCCGCGACCGGCCGCTGGTGGATCTACCCCTCCTGTGGTTCCTCCCCTGGATGACCGAGTGGCGGGTCATCAACCGCCTGCGCTCCATCGCGGAGCACGGGGGCATGGAGCGCAGCCCCGACCGGCGCGCCACGACGCACAACGTGCGCCAGTCGCTGCTCGCCCGCTTCTGGATCGTCCCCTACAACACCGGCTGGCACCTGGCCCACCACGTCGACATGGGCGTGCCCTGGCGCAACCTCCCCGCCTACCATGCCGAGCTCGAGCGGGCCGGCTACATCACCGACGCCATCACCTACAAGAGCTACTGGGCGCTGTGGAAGGCACTCTCGAGCGCCGACGAGGTGCCGGAGGTGCGGCCGGCCGCGGCGTGACGCAACGGACCTCGACGTCCCACCGCGCCGCCCCTGTCCTCCCGGGATGACCGAGTCGTCGGGCCGCCCGAGGGCCGTGCGCGACGCCGTGCGGCGCCGCATGCTGGCGCGGGCTGGGCTCGTGTTGCCGGACATCCCCCTCCGGTCCATTGCGGTCAACGACGAGCGGCGCACGTTCAGCGTCGTGCCCGGGCCCCGCCCGGACGCCCCCCTCGTCCTCGCGCTCCACGGTGCCGGTGGCACGGGGCTCGGCCTGGCTGCCCTCACCGGGCTCGCGCAGCGCGGACCGGCCGCCGGGTGTGCGGTGGCCTTCCCGGACGGCGTCATGCACGTGTGGAACGACGGCCACGGTGCGCCGCGGCTCGGGCGGCGGGAGCGGGTCGACGACGTCGCCTTCATGCAGGCCCTCGTTGGACACCTCCGCCGGGAGGGCCTCACCGACGGCAGGCGGGTCTATGCGGTCGGGATGTCGAACGGTGGCTTCCTGGCGGAGCACCTGGCCCGCAACGGGCTGCTGGACCTGGCCGGCGTCGTGCTCGTGGCCTCGAGCGCCACCGTGTCCTCCCGCCAGGCGCGCCCCGTGCCGGCGCCTGTCCACGAAACGAGGTTCCTGGCCTTCCACGGCACGGCCGACCCCCTGGTCCCCTACGGGGGCGGCCCCATCGGCCCGCTGGGGCGGCTGGTCGAGCACCGGGAGAACCGGAGCCGCACGCTGGCGGGGCGGGGCCTGACCGCCCCCATTGAAGACGTGGCCGCCGACTGGTCACCGCCTTCGCCCGACGGCTCTCGGGCCGTCCCGCACGCCGCACCGCTGCCGGGCGGTCCCGGCGAAATCCGGGTCGAGCGGCTCAGCTGGGCGGCCCCCGGCGGATCCGGACCTCGAGCGGAGATCTACCGGATCG
>CAVSSK010000029.1:0-8650 GCA_963730395.1 uncultured Acidimicrobiaceae bacterium
ACTGCGACGGAACTGTCGAGTCGCAACTGGTGCACTAGGGGGCTTGCACAACGGACGAACAACGGATTGGGTCAACCCTGTTCGGCTCCGCACATGGCAGCGTTTCCTCAAATCTTCCCAAGCGTGATCGAACAATGTCTGAAAGGATGGCCGCCGGAGTAACCAAGGCGGTCTCCGCCCAGGGGTAGAAGAAGGGGTAGAAGACGAGGGGGTACATCCTGGGATTGACGACCAGGGAGTAACCCATGAGATTGACCCCGCTCTTGAAGATGGCAATGGGGACCGGAGCCGCGGTTCTGGTCTTCACGGTCGCCCCGGCCACAACGGCCTCCGCCACCCCATCGACTTTCGTGCCATGTTCGAGTGGCGCGGCTGGACTGATCGCAGCAATCAATGCCACCAACGGCGGCGGGGGCGGCACGATCAGCCTCGCCTGGGGATGCACCTACGCCCTCACGACGCCGGACAACGGCGAGAACGGCCTGCCGGTGGTCACAACCCCGATCTCGGTGTTCGGCAACGGCTCCACGATCACGGGGTCGGGCGCCGTCCGTATCTTCGAGGTCGACGGCCCAGGTGGGAACCTGTCGCTTCGCAACGTGACCCTCACCGGCGGATCTGCTTCCGACTTCGGCGGGGCAATCCTTAACTCCAGCGGCACGGTCACGCTGAATCAGAGCGTTGTCACGGGTAACTCCGCCGCCATGGCCGGGGGCGGCATCGCCAACGGCACCTTCGGTCCGAGCACAGCCATGCTCACCCTCAACGGCAGCCTGGTGACAAACAACAGCAGTGGCGTGGGCGGTGGCATCGTCAACGTTCAGGGCAAGGCCACGGTCAACTTCAGCCGGGTGGCGAACAACTTCGCCGGCGGCCCCGCCGGTGGCGGCATCGCCAACGGCAACTACAAAATGGGGCCCCCTTTTAGCCCCGGTCCGACCAGCCAGCTCACGCTCAACTTCAGCCAGGTGAACAACAACACCGCACCGAATGCCGGGGGCGGCGGCATCCAGAACCTCGCCGGCAACGTTGCGATCAACGTGAGCCAGGTGAACGGCAACACCTCCCTCAACGGTGGAGGCATCTCGAGCGGCAACGGTGCTGGAGGCGGCCCGGGCGGCCCACCCCCCGGCACCGCACAGCTGACGATCTTCTTCAGCCAGGTGAACGGCAACACGTCGACCGCCCCGGTCCCGCCTCCGATGACAGGCCCCCCGATCGCGGCGGGTGGCATCGCGAACGGCGGCAGTGCCTTGATCACCGGTAGCGAGGTCGAGAACAACACGGCTACCACCATCAGTGGGGCGGGCATCGTGAACCACGGAACGATGACTATTAACTGGTCCGAGGTGAACCACAACACAGCCGCCGGGACCGGGGGCACGGCATCAGGTGGTGGAATCTTGAACGCGAGCGCCGGCCCGGGTACCAATCCGCCCAGTGGCGTCCTCACGATCAACTTCAGCCAGGTGAACGGGAACAGCGCCGGTGGCTTCGGAGGCGGCATCCTCAATGGGTTGCCTTCGCCCATGATGCCAGCCACAGGCACACTCACTCTGAACCACAGCCAGGTGATCGGCAACAGCGCCACCTTGGGTGGCGGTGGCATCTACAGCGTGACTGGCGGTGTGGTGTCGCTGACATCTACGTTCGTCATCGGGAACCACCCGGACAACATCCAGCCCTAACACGGCTCTTCCGACTGACGGGGCGACGGCTGCTTCTAGAAGCGGGCGTCGCCTCGAAGTCGCGTGTCTACGACCGATACTCGTGCTATTCGAGTGTGTCCAGGCGACTGAGCAAGAGTCGAGGACGGAACTGTCCCCGTACCGGGCCGGTGGCACAGTCGTCGGGCGCATGGTGGCTGCGGGGCGTCGATGCATCCGACGTTGAATAGCGAGATCTAGGAGGATCGGCTCCCGCACTTCTCAAGTGCGTTTTGGTCGAGTGTCGCAAGCTCCACGGACCCCGCTGGTGTCGGGTGAAGCAGAATCGGCTCGTCCCGGAGATACGTCCTCTGGTTGCTGATGTGGCGACTCAAGAAACGGCTCCAATCGGCCACTTTGTACTTCTTGGGGTCTCTCGCGGCGAGAGCCCTGATGTCAGCGTTGATTCTCGTTGCGACCGGTCTGTGGCTGAGGGCGTCAGCGGCGGGGTTGATGGTCGTTAAGACAACACATGGAGTGGTTCTCGTGATGCGAATCAGCTTGTCCCAGCTCGATACCCATTCGGGGTGGGTGCCACCCTGCAACGCATCGTTTGTCCCCAGATTCTCGACCACGGCGTAAGGATGAATCTTCAATGCCGATTCAAGCGCTGGCAAGGCCTGGTTGATGCGAATACCGATTGCGGCCAGAACTGCAACGTCGTAACTCGGATCGAGAAGTTGATGTATCGCAGGAGTGGCAAGGACCGTGATCGAGTCCCCGTCAAACACCACGCTCGGCGTGCTCGCACCAGGGCTGCCGCCCGCCAAGAGGAAGATCGCGGAAGCGAGCAACCATCTCACAAGGTGCGCAGCGTAATCCCGGAGTGACCCCATGCCGACCCTGCCCCCGAACAGTCGCCGGTTATGCGCCGGGGAGGTCGTCCCAGGCGGGGAACTCATTTGGCATCCAAGATTGCCGACAAAGTGCATACGCCCTAACCCGGCAGCGAACTGGAGCACGTTCGTGGGTGGCCATTCGGCGATGATGCAACGCATGCACGAGCTCGAAGACTCTGTGGAAGGGGCCATTCGGGCCTAGACGGCAGAAGCGGGACACGAAAGCATGAAGAGCAAGAAGAATCCGAATTTCACAAAGACAAATGAAGATCCTTTCGCTCACGCTCGGCATGGTGTTGGCAGGGGTCGGGGCCTACGCCGCGTCCAACTGGGTGGTCGGTCTGAACGGCGGCTTCATCCGGTGAGGGTCAGTCGGGCACCATCTCGAACGTGACCATCACCGCCGTGGCGGCTCCCTCGGCGACCAACTTGCTCTACCCCGGGGGAACCGGCGACGTCGTCGTCACCATCTCGAACCCCAACCCCTACCCGGTCACGATCACCGCGGTCCAGCTGCCGACGAACACGACCTATGCCACCGGCTACACGACGAGTGCTCTCACCACGACCCAGGCCGGGTGTCTCGCCGCCACACCGAGCGACGTCATCTGGAACTTCTCCACCGCGACGAGCGGGAGCTCGCACACTCTGACCACGCCCTTGACCATCGGGGCCAGCGGCCAGGCGAACAACCCGCTGGCGGTGACCTTGACCAATGACGCCTCGATGACGGCTGCGTCACCGGCGGCCTGCGCTGCTACCTACTTCTCCCTGCCCTCGCTGACCGGCATTACGGCCACCGGTGGGGCGGCCACCTCGACCACCACTCCGGCCACCGACGCCTGGACCAGCTGATCGCTAAAGTGAGACTCTCGTCCTGCTTGAGGTAGGACCTTGGTCCCGTTCACAGCCATCGGGGACCTTTGTCCCTACCGGGAGAGCGTGCCTCCTCGCACGATTTCGACATGGTCTACTCGGATTGGCTCAGGGCGGCCATGGCGAGCTATCCGACGGCGCCGGATCACGACCACGTCAGCGCTTTCTTGCTGGCACTGGCGGACCTCGAAGAGGGCCGGCGGACCGCTCCGACTAGCGACGCCGAAGCGGTGCTCGGCTGCGAGCTCGCTTACGACCGGGCCCTCATCAACTTGAGCCTGCAGATCGGCGTCGATACTGGCCCCGAGCACTTCGCTGTGCCCGAACGAGAACGTGAGCGGTTGCAGAAAGCGCTCGTTGAGGCACTGCCTGTTCTTCAGGGGGTCCTCTTTCCTCCCGAGTCCTGAGGCGGGCTTGATTGCTCCCCAACTCAGAAGTTTGGGTAGCCCAGTCGTGCCTGTAGGTAGTGGGCAGTGCAAACGCTCTGGATTCTCGCCGAAGTCCGACGCCGGCAAAGCCCCCCCGCCCGCGCCCCCTCCCCTCCGTTTCCCGCGGTGGCGCCGGTGCCGTGCTGCCCCTCTCCTGCGCGGCCCTTCTGCCCCCGTTCGCGGCCCCGCGCTTCTCTCTCCCTGCTACTTCCAGCCCCCCATGACGTGCTCGAACCACCATGCTGGCGCCGCCGTCGTGAGGACGTTCCAGTCCCAATAGTCGCGCCACTTCGTGATCTTTGCCCCGTGGATCTCGTGCACGGACGCCACGTTGAGAGCCATGGTCTCCCCCGTGGGCCATTCCCAGTGCTCGATGTGCTCCGTGAAGACCGTGTCCTCACCGGCCACCAGGTGAAGCCGTTGGTCCCGGAGACCGGTCAGCTTCCCAAAGGCAAGCGTCAGCCGCGCGGTGATCTCGGCCGGCCCCCGCGCGACATCGTCGTCGGGCGTGACGATGTCGGTGTACTCGCCCTCGGGGTCGAAGCGGGAGACCAGGGCTGGGAAATCCTGTCGGTAGAGGTCCTCCCAGAATCCTTCGATCAGCGAACGATTGTCCTGCGTCTGCGTCACGGGTCATCTCCTGTTCGGCGCCGGCGGCGATCCCAAGTGGTGAGGCGAACCGTAGTCATGACGCCGATGTCGCGCCGAGGCGACAGACTAGGGAGGTCATGCACACGGCCGAGATCGAGATCGACACCTCCCGCGAGCGGACGATCGACCTGACGATGCAGCTCGCCCGGTTCTGCGCCGGTCGCGGCGACGGACTGGTCAATGTCTTCGTGCCGCATGCCACTGCCGGGCTGGCCCTCATGGAGCGGGGCTCGGGGTCCGAGGACGACCTGCTCGCCGCCCTCGAACGCCTGCTTCCGCGCGATGACCGGTACCGGCATGCCCACGGATCAGCCGGTCATGGTGCCGACCACCTGCTGCCCGCTCTCGTCAGCCCGTCGGTCACCCTTCCCGTGCTCGCTGGTCAGCCTGCGCTGGGCACGTGGCAGTCCCTGCTGCTCGTGGATCTCAACCTCGACAATCCGAGACGCCAGGTGCGCTTCAGTTTCTTGCCCGCGCCGGACTGAGGGTCGGCCGTGTCGTCGAGAGCCAGCGGATCCGATGAGGGGGACGCGGTGACGAGCTCGGCTCGGACCGTGGAGCACTTCTTCTCGTGGTTGACGGCACGGCAATGGGACAACCTGGCGACCATCCTGAGCGAGGGGGTCCTGAGGGTCGGCCCGTTCGGCGATCGGCTCTCGGGTCGGGAGGACTACCTGGACTTCCTGCGCGGCACCGTGCCTCCCGACTACCGCAACGACGTGGCACGGATCATCGCCGCACCCGACGGCGCCTCTGCCTTCGCCAAGGTGACCGAGCACCTGCACTACGGCAACCGGGAGCTCCACCTCGAAGAGGCGTACTCGTTCGACATCGACCACGAAGGCCTCATCTGCCGGGTCGAGATCTACTGGCAGACCCCCGGGCAGGACCCCGGTGGATTCGGTTCGGCTGCGAGCGGCGACAGCTACGCGTCGAAGCACCTCGCCGGACCGGACCCCGGTCATGAGGGATCTGCCCTCTGACCGGGAGCCGGCCGACCACCCGAGTGATCCCGAGCTGGCGGGCCCGCGCCGGTCCGTTTCACCCGTCTCCTCGGATCGCGCTCTCGTGGGCCGGGAGGTCCGGCGCGGCCCGGTGCCCTCCCTCTATATTGTGCGGCAACCCCCATTGACATTTTTCCCTGGGAACTCGTCCGCACGAAAGGGTCGCTCCAGATGGGCGGAACCACCCCGTGACGCAAGGATTCTTTCGGCGGCACAAGCACTGGTGGGTGGTCGCCGTCGTGCTGCCGCTCATTGTCGTCGCCGTGGGCATCGGCATCCTCGAGACGTTGAGCAGCTACAAGTCCGAGGTGCTCGGGACGTCCCAGGGCGCCTGCGTGGGGACCACCAACAAGGACCACGTGGACATCTTCGCCACCATCATCGCCGTGGACACCGACGCGCTCGTGGCCACCGTACGCCTGGACTTCGTTCCGACCGGAAACCTGCTCAACCAGCACGGCAACCAGTATTTCGGGACGTTGACGCGGTCGCTGACGCTGAGCACCGACGGCCTTCTGGCGCAACCGTCTGGGAGCTCTGCGACCAACGGGTCGACCGGCCCCTCCTACATGTCCGCCTCCTCCTCCTACGTCTTCCTCCCGGGCGACTACATGCAGGACCTCGACGTTGCGCTCCCCCTCGAAGGGGGCACGCTCAAGGCCCCGAGCCAACGCGGCGAATCGACCGCCAAGTACCCGTGGGACAGCTACATCAACACGGAACCGTTCGCATTTCAGGTGCGGCAAGGAGTGGGCATCGGAGGCGCCCCGGTGCCGTCCTGTGTGGATCTGACCTCGTCTGTGGGCGGCTGGACGGTGGCGGAGAACGCCTACGGCTTCAACAACGCGTTCGACATCTCCCTGACACGGTCCGCCCCGGTCCTGTTCTACGGCTACTTCGTGATCGGTCTGATGTGGGCGCTGGCCCTGGGCGGTGTCGCGATGGCGGTCATCATGTTGATGCGCAAGCAAGACGAGATCGACACGGCGGCGTTCGCCTACCTGGCCGCCCTCCTGTTCGCGTTCCCCCTCATCCGCCAGACCCTCCCCGGCAATCCCGGGCCCGGCTCGCTCATCGACCTCGTCGCCTACTACTGGACCGAGGTCATCGTGGCGACGACGCTGGTCGTCCTGCTCGTCCGGTGGATCACGCTCAGGGGCAAGCACGACCGCCAGCAAGCGGCCCCTCGACGAGGAGGAGACGAGCGTCGGATCGGGTGTGGCCGACTCTCCCTGACGTCGTGGGGCGCAAGGCGGAGCGCCGGAAGGAACGACTCGAAGTCCGATGACGAGGACGTCCTCGTAAGCGGGGCTCACCCGTGCCCCGAGCAGGCGGCCAAACTGGGAGGGATGCGAGTGGAGATCTACGTGCGGCCGAGCTCGTCGAGGTCAGCGGTGGGCGGAGACTTCGACGGTGCGCTCGTGGTGCGCGTGGTCGAGCCGCCTGATGCCGGGCGCGCAACCGAGGCGGCACTCAGCGCTGTGGCCACGGTGGTGGGCGTGCCCCGCCGATCGGTGCGACTCGTGAGGGGAGTAAAGAGCCGCCGGAAGCTGGTCGAGGTCGAAGCCCCGTCCGAAGACGCTCGACGGGTGGGAGCGGCGCTTCGTCGGCTGCGGGCCGAGGCCGGAGCCTGACCCGCTGCCCTCAGAGCTTCATCAGGGGGTGCGGTTCCACGACGATTTCGGCGGTTCGAAGCCGTCTGAGCACCCGGTTCTCCCGTCCATACGACAACGGCGTGAACAGGAGTGTGTCGAGGGGGAACCACAGACCCACCCACACCAACACCCATCCTCCGGAGTCGAGGACGAGGTTGGCGTTCCCACTGGCGCCCACGATGCTCGACTTGATGATCACCAGGACGAACCCCAAGATGACGATGGGGAGCCCGATCCACAAGGAGAACAGTCCGTCGAGGCGCACTGCCCGGCGCTCTCGCTGGTTGTAGGCGATGCGGTGCTCGCAATAGCGGGTGAGGGTCCGGCGGACCCGCTGGTCCAGGCCCTCCGATATCTGCTCGGGGGGGAGGGCGAGCTCGAGGCGTACGGGCCCGCTCTGGGGGCGGCTTCGCAGCACGCTGATGCAGTATTCGAGACCGGTCATGAAATTCCGGTACTCAGAGAACAGGTCCGCCGGCGCCAGAACGAACATCTCCTCCGGAGTGGTCAGCGACAGCGAGATGACCCGAGGAGGTCGTTCGGCCATGGCCCTATGGTCTAGCCGCCGGACGAGGGCGTCGGCGTGGACGCCCGGCTATCCGGGCGCTGGGGGATCGGTCGGGTCACGCGCTGGGACTCCGCCCTGAAGAGGGGTTCGACGTTCTGTCGTGATCAAATCGTGAACTGGCCGCTCTCGAGCACTCTGCGGCACGCCGCAACGACATCTGCGTCATAGAGCGTGCCCGATCCACGCTGGATCTCGTCGAGCGCGGCGTCGGGACCGAGTGCTGCTCGATACGGTCGTCCGGACGCCATGGATTCGACCACATCGGCGACGGCCACGATCCGGCTGCCCAAGAGGATCTGCTCGCCGCGCAAGCCCCGTGGATACCCCGACCCGTCGCAGCGCTCGTGGTGTTGGAACACGATCTGGGCGACGCGCTCGGGGAAGTTGACCCGTCGCAGCAGGTCGAACCCCGCCTGGCTGTGCTTTTGGACCACCGCCATTTCCTGCACGCTGAGGTGACCCCGACGGGCGAGCAGTTCCGACGGCACGGACAACTTGCCGATGTCGTGGATGTTCGCCGCCAGTTCGATCTCGTCGATCTCATCGGGCGTCAGGTCGAGCTCGCGTGCCACCGCACCTGCAATGCGGGCCACCCTCTCCTGGTGTCCCACGGTGTAGGGATCGCGCATCTCGACAGATGCCGACAGGGCGCCGACCACGGCCCGGGTCAGTGTGGCCTTGCTCTCCTCGAGTTGCTTGCGCTCGGTGATGTCGATGACGACGATGGCGATCCCGATCACCTGGCCGTCCACCGTCACCGGATTGAGGGTCGTCAGCCAGAAGTGGATCCGACCGGGGTCCATGGCGGTCGGACCGGAGACCTCTTGGTTCACGACCGCCTCACCGCTGTCGATGACGTGCTCGTACATCGGCTCGAGCGTCGGCCACAGGGCCGGAACGATCTCAGCGACCGTAAGGCCGAT
>CAVSSK010000030.1:0-212931 GCA_963730395.1 uncultured Acidimicrobiaceae bacterium
CCGCCGGCTACGGCCTCTCCGATTGATAAGAGGGGGAGCCGGCACTGCCATAGACCCAGTGCCGTACGGCAGTGCGCTTCCTACCTGGTTCCACCATCGGCCCACATCACCAAGCGAAACCAGTGCACGGTGCAGGTCATTGCTTGCCCGAAGGATGCTCTCATCCACCTCAGCACCAGTCGTGAGTTCCCGTCGGGCCCGCAGGCGATTGACTGCAATCGCCGCCTCCTCCAACACGACGACGGCGGCTGTTCGTCACCGCTGGGATTCCTCACGGGGAGGGAAGTCTCAGAGGCTCCACGAGGTGCAGACACCTCGATCCGTGAACGCTGCCTTACCCGAGATCGGTGCTCACGGATGCTCACCACCAGCACCGGCGCCATGGCCACCACAACCGCAAAGAGCATGAATGGGATCGCAATCAGGAATGCAATGGACATATCTAGTTCGCAAGTACCGCTGGCGACGCCCGCGTTCTCCTTTCACCTGCATTGTGGACGCCGAAACATGAGACGAGGATGAGAGGAGGGTGAGAATCATCTAAGGAGTCCGCGACATTGCGACTTGAAATATGACGGTTGTTCACCATACGTTGCAGTTGGACTACGACCCTTGGAATCGGCTGAGGATCGCGCCCCATCGATCGCCGATTGGAGATGGCGCGTCAACGAGGGTCACACGCCTGGGCCTTGCTTCCTTGGCCGAGGTCCGACGGAACAGGTCAGGGCAACGTGTCCCCAATCGCCGGCAGGGGTGGGACCCTGCGGCACCCTGGGGAAATATGGACTCCGATTCGCAGCTCGTCATAACGTCTACGCCATGGACGCGGATGAGACGCATGCGCTCGGCTGCAAGCGGGTCGACGACGATCCGAATGTCTCGGTTCTCCTCGAAACGATGGAGGCCACCGGGCGCTGGGAAGCCACCTTTCGACTTCGCGCATGGGAACGCGAGCAGCTGAACCTCGACCCTGGTCAACGGCTCCTCGACGTCGGCTGCGGCCTGGGCGATGCCGCCCTCGCCTTAGCTGACGATCTTGGAAACGATGGAGAGATAGTCGGCATCGACGCCTCGGCGGAGATGATCGCAGGTGCCCGATCGCGGGCGCGGACAGCGAGGTGTCGGGTCCGGTTAACGGTCGGCAACGCACTTGAGCTTGCCGAGCCGAACAGCACTTTCGATGCCGTTCGATCCGAACGGACTCTGCAGTGGTTGACCGATCCCAAAGCAGCAGTCGCCGAGATGGCCCGCGTGCTACGACCAGGCGGACTCCTCTCACTCATTGAGACCGACTGGTCAACGTTCGAAATCGACGTCGGCGACGACGAACTCGCCAAGCGAGTTCACGACGCCATGCAGATCGAGCGACGCCGAGCGTCCAACATCGGGCGCCGGCTCGCTGACCTCGTCCACGACATCGGATTTGAACTGGTGGATGAAACGACCGGCACACAGCATTGGACTGACTGGAATCCCGACGAGTCGCCTGCTCCCTACGGGTGCTTTTCGATGTCCAGTCTCGCGGAGGACCTCATTGATGCCGGACAACTCGGCGCGGACGACCGGGAGTGGTTCGTGTCGACCATTCACTCGGCTGCACGCGAAGGCCGCTTTTCGATGGCTCTCACGATGTTCGGGGTCGTTGCTGTAGCAAGTCGGAGCGCGCCGTAGAGCTCTTCGATCGTTGGAGCTGGGTGCCCCCGAACAGTGACGCCGGGACGAGGTCACGGATTCGCGGTCGTACCCGTCATTCTGACCACTTCTTCGAGCAGCTCCCTTGCTTCAGCCGGATTCAGTAGAGCGAGGTGGCATCCCGAGAAGCGATCGTCCTCGGTCACGTCTGCGACAGCGCCGGGCGGTGGTTTTGGGTCTGTGGCCGCCAACGGGAGTTCGAGCTCTGCGAGCACGAGACCATAGAGCGAACCACTGAACTCATCGACTGAAAGAGTCGCTCCACCCACTGGCCAATGCCGACGCTCTTGACCAAGACCGCCGCCTCGAGCTGTGCCATGAAGTCAAACTCAGGCTCGGTGAGGTACATGTTGGTCAGGCGGACAAGACCTGGACGGTCTGGATCTTCCCGCACCTTCTGGCCGAGCTTGTAGACAACGCTCCGACCAGTCCGCATCTGCCGGAGCCGCAGCGTCGATTGGCGGAAGTATCTGTCGAGAATCTCGATGGGTTCGAGTGCGGCTTCCGGAAGGCCAGACAGAAGCCACCGGTGCTCAGGTTCGACCCGCGGATACGCCCCCTCCCCCGGAGTCCTCTCGATCACGGCTCCAGTATGCACCCTGCCCCAGTTCGCCGGGACTGTGTGTGGAGACTACGGCCGCTACGAACGGGGTGCAGGAGACTACGGAAGGGATCGGAAATGGGCGAGGATGACCGAGTGGATTCTCGAAGTGCGCCGTACTATCGGCAGTCCCTCGCCCTGGTCCACCACCTGGGATTCGGATTTCACGCCGACATGGTGGCGCCCGGCATCCTGAGGCTCCTCGAGCCCATCCGTGACCGGGACGGGCTGGTTGTGGAGCTTGGCTGCGGTAGTGGGTTGCTCACTCGCCATCTCCAAGATTCCGGTCATCGGGTGATCGCCACCGATGCCTCGCCAGCCATGCTCTCGCTCGCTCACGAAACTGCTCCCGAGATCGAGCAGTTCGCCGAACTGGTCCTTCCCGACGATGAGATTCCGCCCTGCGACGCCATTGTCGCTGTGGGCCATCCCTTCAGCTACCTGCCCGACGAGGAGTCGATCGACCGGGCGTTGATCGCCGCGGCCGCGGCACTCCGGCCGGGCGGGGTCCTGGCGGTCGACATCTGCGACCTGGAGTGGGGGGTAGCCCGGTAAAGGAGCCCCGAACCTCGGCCGTGTCGGAGAGGACTGGGCGATCGTCACCGAGTTCTCGATGCCCTCACCGGCGCGGTTCGTGAGGCAAATGGCCGTGTTTGTCCGCAACCAGGACGGATCCTGGAGCCGTGACGACGAACGGCACGACAACGTGCTCATCGATACCTCACGGCTGCCGAGCCTGCTCGCTGATCACCAAGTCGATGCGACCGTTGGTGCCGCCTTCGGAGCCGAAACTCTGCTACCGGGCCTCCGCGGTGGTGATCGGCCATCGCCGCACGTCCTGATGGCCTGGGTGAGTTCCTAACGGCAGTCAAGCCCCTCACGCCACATTTTCGCTAGCGTCTTTTCGTGGCGGGTCGGTGGCCGGAGCGACCTTCTGGGCCGACTCCTTTCTGCCTCGACCCGCCGCCCTGTTCTTCAGGACTTTGGCCGGGGTGTTGCGACGACGGGCGGCGCGGACTCTGGGGTCAATCTTGAAGCGGTCGGCGCATGCAGCTTTGCCTTCGGCCTCGGTGATCGCTTCGCCGTCTTCGTCTCGGAGGTCGTGAGAGCTCTCCTTTGCGCCAGCAGGCGGCGATCCGGATGATGAGGACGGCCGAGAAGCGAGCACAGCGTGGAGTTGTGGTGCTTGCCCTCGACCATGACCAGTCGGTAGTAGCGCTGAGCCAGCGTGGGGTCGATGTGGCGAGCGTGATCGGCTACCAGGTAGAGGGCCTGCCGCAGGCCGGCATAACCGGCCTTGGTGATGCCCTTGTGCGCCGCCACTAGTCCGGACTGGTCGATCTTGGGCACAAAACCGGTGAAGGAGCGCACACAGGCCAGGTTGGCGAAGCGGTTGAAGTCGCCCGCGTTGGCCAAGATGGCCGCAGAGAGAATCTATTCCGAGCCCCGGCGCCGAAGCGACGACGCCCTTGGGATCGGCCTCGTCATAGAGAACGGCGATCCGCTTGTCGGCGGCGGCGATCTCGTCGTCGAGCTGGCGCAGCACCCGGACTTCCGACGCGATGTCGTGGGCCAACTCGGTGAAGTCGATGCCCCCGCCTGACCACAGGGCCAGGGTCTCGCTCGCCATGGCCAAGAGCTCGTCGGCCTTGTCCTGGCGCCACAGTCCCGAACTCGAGCGGATCAACAAGGCGGCGAGGCGAGTGCGCCCGAGGCGCTTGAGCGCCCGTGGATCTGCGTATTTCTCCAATATGACCAGGGCCGTTTTGGAGGCGGTGGCCGATCCGAGGGAATCAGCCCAACCCGGACCCAACAGCTCGACCAGTGCCTCGAGACGCAGGCTGGCCGCAGTGCGGCGCTTGACCAGGCTGGAGCGGTGACGGACGGCCCGGCGCAGTGACTGCGCCGGGCCGAGGTTGTCGATGCCGCGGAGGCCCTCGGGGTGCAGCATCGGCAGGCGAGCCAGCACCCGTGAATCCAACCGGTCGGTCTTGGTGTGCTTGTTGTAGTAGTCGCGAAGATCTGCCGACTGCTCGGGTGGCACCAAGATCACCGTGGCACCCCGTGCTTGGAGCCAAGCGGACACGGGCACCCAGGCGTTGCGGGTCGGCTTGAGGATGACGGTCACTGAGGCACCGTCGGGGATCTTGGACCACAGGCGCTCGAAGATCAGCGGTCGTCGTGCGGAACTTCCATGACGACCATAGGAACTCGCCTCGTTCGTCGGCCAGGCTGTCACGGTGGTCGGCCCGACAGGCGAGGTCGATGCCCAACCTCACTTCACTCATGACGTGGTCCTTTCGCTCGATGGCTGATCGGTCGGCCCTTCGTCGTCGACCGGTGCACGTTCCGCAAGGGTGTGACCATCCAGACATTCAGAAGCAGGGGTCCGACTCCATGATCGGCCGCCGAGTTCCAGAAAAGGGATGCACGTGCGTCGGGAGGCTCGTCTAGTCGACGATCACCGTTGAGGAGTCGAACTGTCGCTCGCTCCGATCCCCGTAAAGTCAAGCCAGAAGAACCGACCCGACGCACCCTACGAAGGGCTTCCGCCTAGTCGGTGGATGCCCGAGGACCAACGCTAAATGTCCCCGAACATCCATCATCTTCGTACCAGCAACTGCCCCAATCGCCGGGCCTGTGTCAGCAAGTTGATCGGGGCGTGCCTCATAATGATGCGGTGGGGTCATCGAAGTCCCGTCGGTCGGAGAAGCGATCCAAGCGATCGCCTGAGCGGCATCTTCCGCCGGTACGGGGCGGGAGCATGGATCCCATTCCGGCTGCGAACCCGATGACTCTTGAGGGCTACATCGAGGGCTTTGGCAAACTTTGCCCCTGAAACGCATCTTCGGAAGGCGACGACACAAGTAGGTCCCCTATCCCCGTACGCCGGCTTTGGGCACAATGTTCAGGTGGCTGAGGCACCACCCGAGACCCTCTGGGTCCATCCGCACCTTGCTGTCAGGGACTCAAGCATCGAAGGGAGGGGACTCTTTGCTACGGACGAACTCCCCACGGGCGAGGTCGTCCTTCGCCTCAACGGTCGGCTCGTCTCGACAAAAGAACTGGGTCGGCTGATCGAGCACGCAAATGCCGACCCCTCACATTCCTACGTGGACACTCTCACCATCTACGAGGACGCGGACCTTGTCTTGCCGCCAGGGACCCTGATCCACTTCGGCAACCACAGCTGCGATCCCAATATGTGGCACGTGGGCCCCTATGAGATCGCCACGCGGCGCTGTTGGCGTCGGCGAAGAACTGACCATCGACTACGGCACTCAGTCGGGAGCCGCTGGGTTCTCAATGGCCTGTAGTTGTGGCTCTCCGATCTGTCGGGGCGTGGTCTCGAGTAACGACTGGCACCTGCCCGAACTCCAGGCGCGATACCGCCACCACTGGGTTCCGGCTCTGGAAGCTCGGATCGCAGCCGGATGAGACTGCCCCAATACGCCGGCACTGGGCTGGCCGATCGGCACCTAGGCCTCAATTGGCGGCGATGCTCGAGGAGGAAGCGATCGACCGCTTCGTTCGCCGCTCCTTTGATCCCCCGATAGAGGTACTCCTCGTCCCAGTGCTCCGGCGACACCGCGTCGAGATCGTCGTGATAGCTCGTAAAGGAGTGCCTGATAGGCCCGCGTACCGAGGGCAGCGCGCTCGTCGAGGGTGAGCTTGCGGGTCCGACCGACTCGGCCACTGCCGACGACGGCTGCATGCGCTGCGGTCTCCTTGGAGATACGCCGTGCGAGCTCCTGGTGTTCCGGGCCAAAAGCGAGGAAGCGCACGATGGCGTCTTCCAGTTCGCCTCTGTAACGGTCTCCGTGACGCTCGCGGGACAGAGCTCCAAGGGCACGTTTGGCTTCTCGACGTTCGGCGGTCGCTTCGGCGCGCAACTGAGCTTCCGCAATCGCCTGGCTCGGCGCCCACAGTCCGAGGAGTCGGCGGTGCTGGCGATGCCCGCTTCGCGGTTGCCACGACAACCAGTAGGAGCCCGCTCCCTTGACGGTCCGGGTCAAGAAGGCATCGCCAGAAGGCAGGAACTCCCAGTCAGCAGGAATCTCAATATCTCCGTACTCGGGATTCCACTGACCATTCTTGGTCGCGTAGACGTCGAGATGCAGGGCACCCAGGGCTTCGGAATCGGGCGGGGCCTCCGCATCGTCCACACCCAGAGCCTTGGCCGATGCGATCCGCTCCGCAAGCAGCGCTGGACCAGAGTCTCTGAAGTGCGCACCGTACCGGCGTTCTGGGACATTACCCCTACCACCGGTGCAGAGTGCTCGTTGTCAGCACCTTCCGTTCTGTGGGAGGCATTGGCTCGGCCTACCTCCAAGGGCGCGGGTCACTCGGAAGAAGCGACCACGACACGAGGTCCTGACGGTGACCCTTGATCGGTTCATAGGACCGCAAAACCCCTTCTCGTGTGAACCCCAGCCTTGCCGCCAGCTGGTTCGATGCTTTGTTCTCGGGTGAATTACCAAGAAGACGTGCTCAATGCCTTTAGAGAACCCCCAGTCAATGAGGAGGCTGAGTGCTCGAGAAGCAATGCCTCGGCCACGCTCTGAGGCAACAACCCAGTAGTGCGCCTCGGCGCTCACGTGTCGAGGATTGAAGTTCAGACCCACCTGCCCCAGGAGATGATCGTCGTGTGCATCGACGACGGCGAAACGAGGATGGCCCATAGGCCACCGCTCATTGCTGGGTGCCAATCCACTCGCCAGCCTCTCCCTCAGTGAGCCCGTCCTTCATGAAGGTGAAACGGAGGATGTCCGGGTCCCGACAAGCTGAGGCGACCGCGGCAGCATCGCTCGCCCGGAACGGACGAAGAGCTACACCACTACCTTGTAGTCGCGGCTTTGGCGGGACCCACTCCATGTCGTCCATTCTGTCGGCTCCCGAATATGGCGCCCACAGCCGGCGCACTGGGACACTCTTGCCGTGAACACGGTCCCATACCTCGGAGTGGTGAACTCTGTGCATGAGGCACATGACTTCGCACGCCGGGGGGCTACTTGTGGCAGTCGCCATAGCCTCTTCGTTTGCCTTGGGCTCCTGTTCCAGCAGTGGTGGAAACAACACACAGCAGCCCGATCGCAACGTGGCGAGTCGTTGTACGGCGACAACGGTGCACTACCACCCATACCAGGGGGTAGAGGCGGGCTTGACGCAACTTCCGTGGATCACGGCATCGCCCCCGTCGGCCGACCTTGTGGGACATCTCTTCTATTACGACCGTCGGAACGCTTGGAAGAGGAATCGGCTTTCGCAGCTGCGCATGTACAGCGGCGGAGCGAGTCCCGACGGCCGTCTCAGCATGAAGATCCTCTGGGACCTGCGTCGTGCCAGCCCGCCGCCATTCCTCGACGTGCTGGCAACAAGGATCGACGGGCCCGGCTCGCTTTCCAACAGCTACCTGCGACTCGAGCTCGGACCCGTCCCAATTCCCATTGATTATCGACATATCGACGCCGGGGTGCTGGAGACTGACCCTGAAGGCGGGAGCGACGACCGGCCACGTCGTCATTGATGTCGTGCCGGGGAAGTAGACCACGGTGCGAATGCCACAGTGGGCGCCCATAGCCGGCGTTATGGGCTAGGCCGAGTCGTCGCAAGCCCCGATGTTCTGGGACGTCTGGCGACGAGCGCCGTGTGATGCCTGTCGGGGAATGAGGAAGCTCACCGGCTTCGCCGAGGAGCAGCACCCGCCTCCCACCAGTCGGGCTCCTCACCGGTCGTGCAAGTATTCACGCATCCGCGCCGCTTGCAGCCACGGGCCCCCACTCGATCCGCAGAACTTCCACAGTTCGGTCGCCGATCGCTTGTAGTGGTGAATCAGGTCGTCGAGATCAAACTCGTCGATCTCGCCGGCATCGAGACGGACGAAGCCGGCTCGCACGTGCTCCAACAAGCCCCGTAACTGCTCCTGGTGATAGGCGCCGATCAGCTCCCTCGCAGCCCGCCCCTCGGCCTTATCCGTCGAGCTTCGGTGCGTGTCACCGCTCACAGCCACGCCTCAGACGCTACCTCGGCACGGCGCCCAGCCGCCCGGTGCCGTGCGTCTCCGCACCGGCGTTCGGGTATACCCCGGTTCAATCTCCTGCTCCACCGGCGAGACGGAGGGCGAGGATGGTTGGGTCTTCGGTCCTTGACTCGGGGTTGGCATCGAAGACGGCAAGGATGCTGCCATGCGTACGGACGGCCGCACTACGAACTTCTCGCCAGGCTGCCAAGTTTGGATGCTCGAAGTCTCGGCACGCCTCCGCTGGAGTCAAGCGATCAATGGCTTCATCGAGTTGGTCAAGGACAGCGTGTAGCTGTTCGTGCCGCCGCTGTGGCCCAAGACCGTGGCCAAGACGACAGCTGGCCGGGGATGGTCTCCGTGGCATGCGAAGGGGAACCACGGCTCTTCATCTTCACCCCGGAGTCCGACCCCAAAGAGCCGTGGGCACGCCCACTCAGGGATGGCTGCTTCGTATCGTTCGCAAGCGGCGATCACCTCTTCCCTCGTCACCCAGCGATCAGGCCGTCGGCTCATGAGCAGATTCTGCTCGATCTCCGGTGTCGTAATCCGGCGGCGGCGAAGTGGGGCAGTGCCTGATTAGCTGGCCGGGCCCAGGCACTCCGTTTTCTCTCGGCAGCGTATTCTTTTAGATCTCCGCCTCCCTGCCGGCTCCTGGGAACTCCTATCCGGTTGGCGGACAATAAGTAGCAATGGGAGACGACGGTTCGCCTCCAACTGACGCCGACTTAGTGGCGGCCTCGCTACACGAGCCTCAACGGTTCGCCCACCTCTTCGACCGTCACGCACAAGCGGTGTATCGCTACGCCGCGTCGGGTCAGGTCGGGCGAGGTGGACGACGTGGTATCCGAGACCTTCATGGTTGCTTTCCGCTCTCGAGTCCGCTACGACTCCGCCTACGAGGGCGCTCGGCCGTGGCTCCTCGGCATCGCAACCAACGTCCTACGCCAGCACCGCCGGTCCGAAATCCGACGCCTCGCTCGCCTTAGGGCCTTCGTCCATACGCCCGATCCCGGTTTGGACCCAGCGGATAGCGCCAGCGCTGCGGTCGACGGCGCTGCCGAGTCTGATCGCGTCCTCTGGCCGTAGCCAGACTCGACGATCGCTACCGGGACGTCCTCTTGCTGGCGGCCAGCGCCGACCTCTCCTACGAAGAGATCGCACGAGCGCTCGGACTCCCGGTTGGCACCGTCCGGTCACGCTTAGCTGCGTGGGCGTGGAGAGCGGCTCGGGAACGCTGGCGTGCGGACGGGCAGACAAGACCACGGCAATCGTCGGTCCAAACCGTCCACCGAAGGGAGCCTCGGATGATCGACGAACTTGAACTCCTCCGCCGCCACATCGACGCCGCCGTCGACTCGGAGCCGGACCTCGAACCCGATGCGCCAGCGCCTCGTCGCCGCCATTGACAGGGAAGGCGGCCACCCGCCCCGCCACGCCAAACAGAAATCAAACCGGCGACCAACATCGGACGTGCCTGACCCGTCGTTCGAACCTCGCTTTCGCTCGGCGGTCTGCTGGTGGCTTGTTGCCGCGGCCGTAGTGGTCTGCACTAGCTCCATTACCGGCGTCTCCGGACGCCTCGGCACGGCGTGCCGCGTAACGACCGTCAATCCGTTCCCCGCGGATCTGTCCGTCGGGGATCAGCTACGCCTAGTCGCAGACCGTGCGGCCGAGCAGCCAATCCCTCACCTCGATCCAGGTCAAGCCCTCTACACGCAGGCCAAGTTGTCCGTCGTCGCCGAGGTGAACAACGGAGCTGCCCAGGCGACCGTTGGCCTCTCGGTTCAAAAGTGGTCAACCGCTTCGGGGCGGACCTGCACCAGCCTTACGGCCCAGCCGGCACGGTTCGCGTCACCGGCCGAACAGGCGGCCTGGGAGGGGCTCCACCTGCTCGTCACACCGAACCCTTCGACGGCCAGCCAGTGTCTACAGGAGGGCAGCGGCAGCGTGCCACCGGATGCCATCACGGGAGCCGGGCAGTTGATCGATGTGTCGTCGCTTCCCACTGATCCAACGATCCTGGCCCAGGAGCTCCAGGCGGGAACCACGGGGATCCCTGCTTTGGATCATGTGCTGTCCGACCAAGCGGCGCCCAACCGTGGGTTCCAGCGCGCCGCGATGCTTCTGATTGGACCGACACTCGGAGCCACCGCACAGTTCGATGCCTCCTTGTACGAGGCGATCGCCGAACTGCCTGGTGTCACTGGACTGGGACCGACTGCGACCCAGGACGGCCAAAGCGGCGAAGGCTTCGCCTCAGGTCCCGGGAATGGCCAGACCACCATCGTCGTCGACCCGTCCACCGGGCAGCTCCTGGAGGTTCGTGGTCTCGACGATTCCGACTCTTTGAGTTCCATCGCCGAAAACTATCTGGATGGTGGGCCACTGGCAGTCAACGAGTACTCCGCCCAGCTGCAGTGGCTCGACCCGATCGGATCGCCCTCGGTGATCAGCCTGTCGGAGCTGCCCGCGAGCTTGCCTGTGTATGTCTTCGCCACGACGA
The DNA here is from genome assembly GCA_963730395.1 of uncultured Acidimicrobiaceae bacterium. Taxonomy (GTDB): domain Bacteria; phylum Actinomycetota; class Acidimicrobiia; order Acidimicrobiales; family RAAP-2; genus Bog-473. The sequence continues at coordinate 10,819 of CAVSSK010000030.1, forward strand.
GGTCCGGACCGCCGTACCACGAAGTCATGACCCAAGTCCAGGATGCCGCGCATCCGTATTTCAAGTTCTTCAAATCGATCCAAGGGGGGCCGTCGGACCCGTCGAACCCCAACTCACCCGTGGTCTTCCAGTGGTCTTTCGCCAGCCCGGGCCCGGTCGTGAACCAGTTCATACAGACCCTCCGGGCGTCCGGCCTGTTCGCCTCGGTCTCCGAGATTTGATAATCGGCGAGGACCCCAGGATGCGACGGTGTTGGCGACGTGCGCATTGGGCCTATCCCCAGGGGTGCCTGGTGGCACCCGGTCCCGGCGTATGGGGGCACGACTCCGCTCAGGCGTTTAGTTCGAGCCACGTTTGATTCTGCTCGACGCGGAGGCTCGTGGTGATCACCGGGAAGTTCGCGCTGAACCACGGCTCGGTAGTAGGCCCGGCCATCTGAGTCGTCTGTCAGAACTACGACGCCGTCGCCGGTCGACGGGCAACCAATGACGAAGTTGTTCGCATCATCGTTCAGCCCCCATTGCCACCCGTACGTTGGTGGACCGAGTTCGATACCCCAACCTGCGCCCCAGGCGAGCTCGTCATCAATGCGCCAGAGCGGCTGCCAGCGCGCATCATCGAGCCGGAGAACGTGGGCTAAGAAATGCCCGTAATCGGCAGCGGTGGTCAAAAGCGGCCGGTATCCGTGATAGCCGGGCTCAGGATCAGCGAGACGGCTTTGATCCATGCGGAGGGGTCCGAAGACCCGGTCTCTGGCAAGCATGGCGATCGACACACCTGTCCGTCGTTGGAGGTGCCCTTGGAGCAGGACGAAGCCTTCGCCGGAGTAGCCCCAGCGCTCGCCAGGTGGGCGCAATGGCTCGAGCGGGTGTCCTTCTGGGCGCCAATTCGGAAGCCCAGTGGTGTGCGTGAGCACGTGGCGTACCGTGATGTCGCCAAGGATGGGCTCATTGAGATCCTCGATGAGCTCCAGCGCCAAGTGTGCGATGACCTGTTTCACGAGCGACGCCGCATTCATCACCGCCGCATCGCCCTCGACCCGATCGAGACGCCAGTTGCGCACAACGCCGACCGACCTGGGCATGTCGCTTCACGCTACGCCCACGACCGCCCGCGAGCCGGCATCGTTATGGGTCAGCCGTCTTCCGAGGTGGTCGGTGAGCGCCACATCCGACTTGATATGCCTCTTCCACCAAGGCTGCAAAGGAATCGTCGAGCTGCGCCGCACTAACTATTCGAAACTGATGGACGTAGAGGCTCTTCGTGTAGGGCGACACCCGTAGGAACCTTTCGTCCTGCACTTCTCGCTGTAGGTCGAGAAACCCGTCCAGGGAGGCTGTGCGGGGTTTTGCCCCAGCGAAGCCCCGGTGTGTTCCCTTGAAGGCAATCGCAGTCTTGGTGACACTCACCGTGTATGGCCCACAGGCCGTCATCAACCTAACGAAGCGCTTATAGAGGTCAACGACGGCTTTGGGTTTGTCGGCCAGATGCCTTTCGACCGTCCACTCTGCGGCAGATTCCACGTGCGCAGAGTAATGAACCTCAGGGTTGGCTCCCTGCCCCCATGGTGATGGCATGAAGGAGCGGGGCCTCCGCTCCCCGTGACGGCTCCGGTCTCGCGGTCGAGACTGGGGTTGTCACACCAAACCCCACGACAAGGGAGGCCCCGATGGCACAAGAGTATGTGGGCATCGACCTGCACCGCAGACGGTCGGTCATCTACCGGATGGACCAGGCCGGGGAAAAGATCGACTCGGTCCGGGTCGACAACGAACCCAGCCATTTCGCCAAGGAGGTGAGTGCCGCCCCGGTGGGCAGCGACGTCATCGTCGAGGCGACCTATGGCTGGTACTGGGCCGCCGATCTCCTCAACGAGATGGGCTACGGGTCCATCTGGCCAACCCGCACGGCAACGACTGGGGCCATCGGCGGGTGAAGAACGACGAGCGCGACGCCCGGGACCTGGCCGACCTGCTGCGCCTCGGACGCCTGGCCGAGGCCTGGATCGCCCCGCCCAAGACCCGAGAGCTCCGCGAGATGGTCCGCTTCCGCATCAAGCTGTCCAACCTGCGCACCGGGCTCAAGGCCCAAGTCCACGCCGTCATGGCCAAGAACGGGATCCTGCCGTGTCGGGGCGACATGTGGGGCCCGGGCGGCAGCGCCCAGCTCGACTCGCTCGAGCTCCCCGACGCCTACTTCAACCGCATCGCCGTGCTCCGAGACCTCGTCGAGCTCTACGACCGCGAGATCGTCTTCTTGGACCGCGACATCCACCGCATCCTCAGCGATGACGCCGGCTACAACGCCGTCCAGGCCATCTACGGCGTCGGGCGCGTCTTCGCCGCTGTCTTCGTGGCGGAGATCGGCGACGTGACCCGCTTCGACTCGCCCAAGGCCCTGTGCTCGTGGGCGGGACTCACCCCCAAGCACCGAGAGTCCGACACCCACGTCCATCGGGGCCGGATCACCAAGCAGGGATCACGGCTGGTGCGCTGGGCCGCCATCGAGGCGGTGGCCCGCTACCACGGCGGGGAGCCCTTCCGGGACAGGTTCGAGGCGATCGCCGAGCGCCGCGGCAAGACCAAGGCCAACGTGGCGATCGCCCGCAGAGTTCTCACGCTCGTCTACTACGGCCTGCGCGACGGCGAGATCCGCTGTCTTGCTGACCAAGAGGCGGCGTGACGCTCGGCACCCGACCGGGTGCGTGCTCGTCTAACGGCATGGCTCCCACCCCTCGGTGGCGAAGCCGTGTAAGTGATTGAGCCCACCCGGCCGTGGCCGAAGACCACCATGCCGACGAACCTCGGCGAAGACATGCCTCAGCAGCCGAGCCTGCTGCAACAACCTTTCTCGCTACAGCGAGAGACCCTGGTGGCCTCACCCGGCGCCTGGCGCCGCCAATGACATCCTGAACAATTGTGCGTGGCGAGGCGTCACGGCCTCAAGGTCGTTCGTCCTCGCGTCGCTGCGGGCGCTCCACCTTGACCCCGAGCGCCTCGCTCACGCGCGCCCGCACGCAGGTTGCCATGGCACGCTCGAGCGCATCTTCACGAACAAAGAGGCACCTCGCCGGTATTGACACGGCCCCGCTCCTTCAGACATGCCGTACGGGGCGACCCCTGATGCATCCAGGCCGGGCGCCGCAGCGCCCGGCCCATTCCATTGTGGGACCTCAGGCGAAGCCACGACGCGGCCGTCAAGGGTCCGCTGCGCCGGCCTCTGGCCGCCCTTGACTGCCGCTTCTCTTGGGGTAGGCGCGCCAACAAGATCGCTGACACGAATGTCGGGAGTGACGCTTGACGCGATGGACCTCGCGGGGTGTGGCGCACCTCGCACGGAACAAGACGTTGTACAAAAAGTCAATTCCGACTGGCGCGAAATTGGCGCGGAAATGGCGCGGAACGACGCCACACAGCGGTATTTGGCGGTAGTGAGCCGTCATTTAGGGATAGTGAATTTCTGATTTCTGACCTGCGATAACAAGAAACCACAGCCATGTGACTTACCCGCCCGAAATTGGCTCAGGCTCCGTTCGGGACGCAGAGGTCCCCGGTTCAAATCCGGGCAGCCCGACTCCCACGATGCATGCTCGGACCACCATGCCGTGACACCCTTGGTCCCGTGGGACCTTCGACCCTGTCTCGGCATCGGGACCGAGGGCACACTCTGCCGAGGCGCCCACCGCGGGCGCAGCGGGCGCGCCCCCACGTGAACCGGGGGTGTCGCCGTCTCGCGCGATGGGAGGGCACTGTGGGTCCGGGCACCTATCTGACTTTGGCCGCCTCGCCCCGCCCCCGTGCTCCCGGCGGAGCCGGTGCGGGCCGGACGGGGGCCGAGTGATGGCCGACGCCGCCGCTCCCGCGGCTGCGATGCCGACCGACGCCGGCGCGCTCCTGCGGACCAAGAACTACCGCCGGCTCCTGATCCTCGCCGCCGTCATCGGCGTGCTGGTCTCGTTGGCCTCGTGGGGATATCTCGAGCTGATCCACTACATGCAGCAATGGGTCTACAAGGACCTCCCGAGCGCACTGAACCTGGCACCGGTTCCTTCGTGGTGGCCGCTGCCGGTGCTGGCCGTCGCCGCCTTCCCGATCGCGTTCGCCGTCGCCAAACTGCCGGGTGGCGGTGGTCACAAGCCCGCCGAAGGGTTGAAGGCAGGACCGCCGACGCAGCCCGTCGAATTGCCGGGGGTCCTGCTCGCCTCGATCGCCTCCATCGGCCTGGGCATCGTGCTCGGCCCCGAGGCACCGCTCATCGCACTCGGAGCCGGTCTCGCCATCCTCGCCGTCAAGCTCTCCCGCAAGGACACCCCCGATCAGGTCCTGGGCCTGATAGCGGCCGCGGCGAGCTTCGCGGCCATCTCCTCCCTCTTCGGGTCTCCGATCGTCGGCGCCGTCATCATCATCGAAGCGGCGGGCCTCGGGGGAGCCACCCTCCCCATCGTCCTGCTGCCGGGATTGCTGGCCGCCGGGATCGGCTCGCTGGTGTTCATCGGCATGGGCTCGGTGACGGGCCTGAGCGCGAGTGCGTATGCCATCGCCCCTCTCACCCTGCCGAAGTACCACACTCCGACGCTGGCGGCGTTCGGGTGGACGATCCTGCTGGCCGCCGGCGTGGCCGTGGCCGTCTTCGTCATCGTACGGATCGGGCGAACGGTGAACGCGGCAACCGAGGTGCGGCCCTTCGTCGTCGTCCCGATTGTCGCCCTGGCGGTCGGCGGCCTGGCGATCGCCTTCGCGCACATCACGGGGAAGCCCGACAACCTCGTGCTCTTCTCGGGCCAAGAGTCCATGGGCCCGCTCGTCCAGCAGGCGAGCACGTTCTCCCTCTCCGCGTTTGCGTTCCTCATCCTCTTCAAGGGCCTCGCCTACGGCATCTCGTTGGGTGGTGCCCGCGGCGGTCCGACCTTCCCCGCGATGTTCCTGGGCCTCGTCGCCGGCCTCTTGTGCGGTCACCTCCCGGGATTCTCGGAGACCCCCGCCGTCGCCGCACTGATGGGAGCGGCCACGGTCTCCATGCTCAGACTCCCGCTGGCGTCCATCATCATCGCCCTGGTCGTCTCGCAGGCGGGGCTGGCGGCGACACCACTGATCATCGTGGCGGTCGTGGTCGCCTACCTCGTGGTCCTGGCCCTGCCCGCGCCGACCAAGCCCGACGAGCAGCAGCAATCGGCCGACGGGCCCCCGGCTGAGCACGACTCCTAGCGGCGATCGGCCAGGATCAGGTCTCGCACCGTTTGCAATACCCCTTGCAGCCGGGTCGGCCGTGTCTGGCGGAGCGGCTGCCGTGCCAGCGGTGACGGCCGCCGCGGACAGGCGCCGCGCGCATTCGACCGAGCCCGGTGACGGCCTTCTGCGTGTCGGATGTGCAAGCGTGAGGGGACTCCGCCTGGTTCAGTCGGAGTCGGGGACAAAGGGGTGGGTCAATGCGGCAAAGTTGGGGTAGGCACCTGGGCAGGCTGGGGGTGGCCGTGCTCGTGTTCGCACCGGTGATCGGCGTGACCAGCGCGGTCGGCAGCACTGCCGGCGCAGCTGCATCGGGCTCACCGATCACCATCGCCATGATCAGCTCGCTGACGGGCGAGGGGGCATCGGAGTTCAGCCAGGCGCCGGCCGGGTTCAATGCCCGCATCGCGTTGCAGAACGCGCAGGGAGGGGTCAACGGTCACAAGCTCGTGGGGATCGTCATCGACGACCAGACCAGCCCGTCGGGCGTGTCGACCGCGGTCCAGGACGCGCTGTCCAAGGGGGCGCTCGGCATCGTCTCGACGAGCCCGCTGTTCTTCCTGGCGGACAAGGTTCCGAACCAGCAAGGCGTGCCCGTCACCGGAGGGTTCTTCGACGGACCGGAATGGGGGACGCAGCCCTTTACGAACATGTTCGCGGCCGACGTCGGGAGCGTGGACCCCAAGTACCCGGTCAACACGAACATCGGGACGTTCATGAAGAACCACGGTGGAACCGTTCTGTGCTCGTACGGGTACACCATCTCGCCCTCTTCGACCCGATCGGCGGTGGGCACGGTGGATTCCTTCGTCCACGCCGGCGGCAAGGAAGGGATCCTCGACACCTCTGTCCCGTTCGGCGGTGTCGAGTTCACGGCGGCCGCGCTCCTGGCCAAGCAGAAGGGTTGCAACGCCTTCTATGCGGGGCTCGACGACAATTCGAACGTCGCCCTCGCCGGTGCGCTCCGCGCCGCGGGTGTCAAGCCCAAGGTGGTGGTCTTCCCGACGGGATACGAGCCGAGCCTCGTCGGCTCGCCGGCCTGGAAGACGGTGCAGGGTGGCTACTTCGACACCACGTTCCGCCCCTTCCAACTCCCCAACGCAGGCACGCAGCAGATGCAGTCGGCCCTCGAGAAGTACGCGCACTTCACGAGCTCGCAGTTCCCCTCGTTCAGCCAGTACGAGTCGTGGCTCGGCGCGGATCTCATGATCAAGGGTCTGGAGCTGGCCGGCAAGAACCCCACCCAGGCCGGCGTCATTCACGCCCTGCGCGGCCTCAAGAGCTACGACGGCAACGGGATCCTGCCCCAGACGACCAACTACTCGACCAACTTCGGGCATGACCTCGCCAAGTCGTGCGGGTGGTACATGATCGCCGAGAAGAACGGTTTCGTCCCCGCATCGAGCCAGCCTTGGTGCGGCACCGACCTGCCCGGCACCACGACGGTGCAGGGCTGATCCGGTCGGACGAGCTCGACACGCTCTTCAACGGCGAGGACACCAGCCCGAACACGGGTCACACGTCGATCCCCGCCACCTTCCTGGGGGTCACGGTCGACCGCTGACGAGTGGGCGCCGGCGAAGACTCCTCGCCGCGGTGACTCTCGAGCGCGAAGCCACCGGCAGGCCGCACACGCCAGCCCCACCAGCGCCAGCGTCGTGGTCATCATGGCCGGCCACCACAGCACCACGTCGTGGGCGCGCCGGTTCCCGAGCACCAGGCACACGACGGAGGCGACCGCGCACGCGGCGAAGGGGAACCAACTCCGGCTCCGCAAGGTGAGCAGGAGGCAGATCGCAACGACCGGGAAGAAGTAGAAGCCCAGGAGCTCGCTCTCGAGCACGACGCGCAGCGTGAACGCCAGCGACATCACGAAGAGCACCGTGGGCAGATCATGGCGGTGGCGGCACACGACGTAGCCCAACGCCACGGCGGCCAGGGTGGCAACTGTCCGCAGCGTCCCGCCGCTGTACATCCCGTCGCCGAGCGCGCGGGCGAAATGGCCGAATGGCGTGCTCGACTCGCCCGACGGGCGGTACGGCTGGTCGACGACGGCGTGCAGGGTCCTCGCCCGCGCCGCGACGAGCTCGGGGAGGATGACGACGGCGGTCGGAAGGGCGAGCCGCCAGGCCGCACGGCGAAGGTCGCGCCATCCGAAACGCGCCACGACCGGCGCCACTGCGAGCAGGGCGAGGGGCTGGCAGGCTATGGCGACTCCGAGCAGCCAGCCCGCACGACGCAGCCGACCCTTCCCGTCACGGTCCACGGCCAGAGCCGCCCACAGCACGAGTGCCACGGCGATGCAGTCCTCGGGATGGCCCCAGAAGACGGCCGCGCTGACCACGCCGAGCCCCGCCACCATGGAGAGTGCGAACCGGCGGGCCTCGGAGAACCCCCACCTGCGGGCGATCGCGTCGAGCGCGAACAAGACACTCGCGGCCATGACGGTGGCGAGGGGCGCCAGGATCAGCCCGAACGCCTTGTAGCTCGAGCCCTCGGCCTGGGTGGTGCCGAGGCCGAGGGCGTGTCCCACCACCATGAACGGAGCAAGCAGGAACTCGAACCCCGGTGGTGCGTCGAGCTGGGACGGCGGCGCGTAGACGGCGGCCCAGTGCCCGTGCCCGACGGAGAGTGCGAGGCCCGCGCTGTTCCACAGATCGCTGTAGGAGTGCCACCCACGATGGGCCAGGGCGGCCCAGAGCAGCGAGTACCCCAGGCCGGCGACGGCAAAGAGCACCGTCGCCACGAACGGCGCCGACCTCGCGTCGAACCACGCTGCGACCCTGTGCATCTCCCCCTCTGTTGTGAGGCCACCCGTCCCGACGGTGCCCGGACCGGGCGGAACGGCCCGGTTCCCGTCACCCATTGTCGCATCGGGACCCAATGGGTCCAAGGGCCGCCAGCCCACGTCGCGCCCGCCGACGGCGCAGAATTCCCTGCTCAGACGCACGGGACACGGCTCGTCGTCACCCGCAACGCAACCGCAACCGACGGGCGCCGTTCAGCGTGCCGGGATCACCGGGTCGTGCTCGCCCGGGTGGTTGGGCGTGCCAGCACGGTGCCAGCGCTTGACGCGCGTGCTCCCTGGCCTCAACCCTCCCGAGACGGGCCGTCGGGTCCCGCCCCGCCCCCCGCCCCAAGAGCGTCCAGCAGCCGGTCCAGGAAGGGCACTTGGCCCTTCAGCAGCTTGGTCCGGGCCCGGCTGACACCGGCCCATTCGACCCGGTCGACCTCCGGGAAGGCCCGCACGGTCCCCGAACGCGGCGGCCACTCGAGCTCGAACGTGTTGCTCGTTGCGTGCGCCACGTCGAGGTCTCCCTCGAGGGCCCACACCGTCACCCGCTTGCCACCGGGCTGCTTGAGCTCTCCGAGGCCGATGGCGGCACCGGCCGGCGCGTCGAATCCGGTCTCCTCGCGGAACTCCCGGTAGGCGGCGGTGAGCGGGTCGTCGCCGGGACCGTACTCCCCCTTGGGGACCGACCAGGCTCCCTCGTCCTTCCCGGCCCAGAACGGACCACCGGGGTGCGCCAGCAAGACCTCGACGGCACCCGCCGCGACGGTCCTGTACAACAGCAGCCCTGCACTTCGTGCGCCCATGGAAGGAGCCATCTTCGCATCGGGCGAAACCCACACGGAGGCGGCCCGCGGGCTCAGGTCGTCAGTTCAGCCCTTGCCATGGATGCCGAGCTGGATCGCCTTCACCAGCAAGAGGACGACGGCCAGGACCAGATAGCCGCGGAGCGCCCACATGCCGAGGAGCCGGCCACGCGACCACTTGGGGCGGCTCAGCAGGTTCAGGGGCGGCATGCGCCAGTTGGCACGAACCTCCTTGGAGACGGGTGGCTCCGTCGGCGCGGCCCTTGTGGGCGCGCACCAACACGATCGCCATCACCACGTAGCTCACGACGAGCACCCCACCGAGGATCAGTGCCAAGTCGGTCACGTTGATGGAGGAGAACAGCGTCGTGGCCATCAGGATGAGCGACATCATCAACAAGATGGAGACGATGATGCCCGACACGACGTTGAGCCAGGGCCGGTTGACCCAGGGGCCGAGCACCTCCTTGTCGTTGCACAGCAGCAGCAGGAAGACGGTGGCGCTCGGGAGCAGCACACCGGCCAGGGCCTGCACGCCCGTCGTGATGACGCCCAGCGGTGCCCCTGGGATCAGCACGATGCCGGCGGCCAGGGCCACCATCGCGCCGAAGACCCCGTAGAAGAACTTGGCCTCGCGGAAGCTCCGGTGCAGTGAGTGATGAGCGCCGAACACGTCACCGAAGGCGTAGGAGGTCGAGAGTGTCACCGCCGCCGCTCCGATGATCGACGCGTTGAGCAGGATGATGGCGAAGATCGCCCCGGCGGCGCGACCCACGTAGTGCTGCAATCCCTGCGCGACACCGCCGGCGTTGGTGAAGTGTCCCGCCTGCGGCGTGCCCGAGAACGCCGCCGCCACGATCGCCATGAGGAGAGCGGCGGCGAAAACCACGACGAACGACCCGATCACGGTGTCGGCACGTTCATAGTTGATCCAGCGGGGGGTGATCCGCTTGTCCACGATGTTCGACTGCTGGAAGAACAGCTGCCAGGGGGCGACGGTGGTGCCCACGATGGCGATGATGAGGAGCACCGAGGTGGAGTCGAAGCCCCCTTGCACGCCTGGCGTGACCAGGCCATGGAAGAAGTCCCCGGCTGACGGGTGGCTCATGAAGGCGAGGGGGATGACCAGGAAATTGGCGATGACGAAGACGAACATGAACCGCTCCCAGCGACGGAAGCTGCCCGTGGCCGTCATGGCGATGAGAATGAAGGCCGCGATGGGCACCGACACGTACTCGCTGACCCCGAAGTAACCGAGGGCGAGGCTGATGCCGATGAACTCGGTGGCGATCGTCAAGAAGTTGAGGATGAACAGGTCGCCGACGGAGAACATCCCCCAGAACTTGCCGAACCGCTCGTTGATCAGCCGGGCGTGCCCGACACCGGTGACCGCACCCAGGCGCACCACCATCTCCTGGTTCACGATGAGGACCGGGATGAGCAGCGGAAGGGTCCACAACAGTGTCAGGCCGTAGTTCTGGCCCGCCTGGGAGTAGGTGGCGACGCCGCCCGCGTCGTTGTCGCCCACCATCACGATCAGGCCGGGTCCCATGATGGCGAGCAGCGTCAAGAGGCGGGCGGCCCACGACCGGCGCGCGCCGGTGTCGTGCTGGCGGATCGTGCCGAAGGCGCCCTGGATGTCCCCGACGTGTGCCTCGTCGAGGACGGCGGTCGCGCCGTCGGACTCCTCCGGCTCGGGCATGTCACCTCCTCTCTGCTGTCGCTGCGATACACGCGTGTGCGCGTCGTTGTCGTTCGTGTGTTTCGCGCCCGGCGTGCGGCACGGTGGCGGCGTACCGGCTCGCGCAACTGGCACGGCTGCTCTCGGGAGGGCCCCCTTGGCCCTTGGATGCTGCGGACGGCACCGGCGCGCGGCCGGTCGGCCGGGAAGGGCTACGAAGTGCGCCCTCGGCGCGGGTCTTCGTCGCCAGAACACGCTCATTCCTCCGCCGCCGTCACGCCATAGTCCCGTCGGAAGCCCGACGGCAGGAGGAGCTCGAGCACGTCGTCGACCGTGATGACGCCGAGGATCCGGGAGTGATCGGAGTCGAGGACCGGCGCCACCGTCAGGTTGTAGTCCGACATCTTGCGCACGGTCGCGCCGAGGTCCCAGTCGGGATGCACGTGTCCGACCTCGGTGGTGGCGATGTCGGACAGGCGTGCCTCCGGCGGGCTCTGGACCAGGTGGACGGCCGAGACCGTGCCGTCGACCCGCCCGTCGGCGCCGGTGACGAACACCACCGACAGCGCCTCACGCGGCACCGTGCTCACCCTGATGGCCTCGAGCGCATCCCGGACGGTCGAGGTGCCCGGCAATTGGAGGAAGTCGGGGCTCATGAGCCCGCCCGCGGTCTCGGGGTGATAGCTCAGGAGCGACCGCACCTTGTTGCGCTGGGGCTCAGGGAGCAGCTCGAGGATGGGTGCCCGCCGGTCCTGGTCGATCTCCGAGATCAGGTCCGCCGCGTCGTCCGGCGCCATGGAGCCCAGGAGCTGGGCGGCGTCGGCGTCGGAGCGGGCCTCGACGAACTCGACCTGGTGCTCCGGATCGAGCTCCTCGAAGACGTCCGCCTCGAGCGCCGGGTCCTGGCCCACCGCCTCGATGATCTCCTCGCCCTCCTCGTGCGAGGCCGCCTCCACCAGGTCGGCGATGCGGGCCGGATGCAGGCGGGCCAGCTTGCGATAGGGGATCCGCAGCCGGGCCGACGGCACGTGCGACACGAACGGCTCGATGCTGCCCCAGTCCACGATCGCCCCGGGCGCCGAGTGCTGGCCCAGCCGGCCGGGGAGGAGGCGGCGCAGGATCCCCTTCGCCGTCGGGTCCACACCGACGACCTCCCAGCCGTTCTCCGTGCGGGCCAGCTCGATCTCGTTGGCCCGGATGAGCCGGCCGCCGACCAGGTTGATCAGGTGGCGCGCCATGAGGTCGTGGGCCAGGAGGAGCTCCCCGGGCCGGCGCTCGAAGCGGCGGAGGTCGACCTTGGCCCCGTTGAAGGTCACCCGCCCGGGCTCGATGGCGGAGATCTTCCGGACGGGCACGAAGAGCTCCCGGCCGCCGATCTTCACGACGAGGCCGGTGACCGGCGGGTGCGGGCTGTCGCCGATGCGCACGATGACGTCTTGCACGCGCCCGAGGCGGTCCCCCGTCTTGGCGTCGACGAGCGGGCGCTTGAGGATGCCCGAGAGGTGGATGAGCTCAGTGGCCATTGCGAGTCGGGGTGTTCGCGGGGTCGTGGCGGAGAGGCGGGCGGTCCGCCGGGCGATCCGGCAGGCCGAGCATCTGGTGATCGGCATGGTCGAGCGCCTCGGCGAGGAGGTGCGCCACGTGGCCGTCTGCCGCAGAGTAGTAGGCGAACGTGCCCTCCCGTCGCACGCTCACCAGCTTGGCCCAGCGCAGCTTGGACAGGTGCTGTGAGACCGCGGTGGGCGACGCTCCGACCAGCTCGGCGAGACACGACACGGAGGACTCGCCCTGGAGCAGGGCCCACAGCAACCTGATGCGGGTCGGATCGGAGAGGAGCCGGAAGGCGTCGCTGGTGACGGAGACCTGGGCCTCGGTGGGCATCTCGAAATCCTGCATACCTTCGTGCATACGAAGATAATGGTACGTTCGGGCCGATGCCGGGGCCAACCTGGGCCGACGTGTCCCGCCGGGAAGACCGGCGGCGGCGGAGGTCGGCCAACCGTGCCATCGGGGTCTCGCCGCAGGTGCGACCGCCGCGGTGACCCGTGACCGCCATCGCGGGGTCGTGGTCGCTAGGCTTGCGCTTCGTTCCGGCCGCCCAATCCGGAGCCGTCTCGGGGGCACGGGCGTCGACCAGAACCCGCGGTCGCACGTCGAACACATCACTGCGCCATGAGTCCTACCAACCCTGAGAATGATCCCGTCCAGAAGGGCCTTGCCGCGCTGGGACGCCAGATCGAGGGGGGCGCCCCGGACGCCGCGGTCGAGGCCGCCCCATCGGCCGATCCCGCCGACAACCCGGTCGAGAAGGGCCTGCACGAGCTCGGGCGCCAGATCGACGAGGCCAACCGCGCCGGGCGGGGCAAGAAGGACAAGGCCAAGGGCGGGGACGAGCCCGCCACGAGCGGCGACGGGGCGCGCCGGGGCCCGGCGCACGCCGCCCCGAAGAAGCGCTCCCGCAAACGGACCGCCGCCTGGGTGACCGGATCCCTCCTGCTCGTCTTGGTGCTCATCGCCGGGGCCGCTGCCGGCTACGGCTGGTACCTGAACCACGAGATCCACCGCATCGACCTGCGCAACCTCACCTCGGCCCCGGTCAAGGGCGCCGACGCCGGCACGGAGAACATCCTCATGATCGGCTCGACCGATCGCTGCGCGCTCAAGGTGCAGAACCCCGCCTACGGGCTGTGCTCCCAGGGCGTCAACGGGGTCAACAGCGACGTCGTGATGATCCTGCACCTCAACCCGGCGACCAACTCGCTGTCGATCCTGTCGATCCCCCGCGACCTCTTCGTGCCCAACGCCCGCTCCGACGGGGCCAACAAGATCGACGCCGCGCTCTACCAGGGCCCCGACCAGCTCATCAACGCGATCGAGGAGGACTTCGGGATCCCGATCCAGCACTTCGTGGAGCTGAACTTCGACAGCTTCATCAACGTGGTGCAGGCGCTCGGGGGGATCAAGATGTACTTCCCCGAGCCGGTGTTCGACGCCTACTCGGGTCTCAACATCCAGACGACGGGCTGCCTCTCGCTCAACGGGACCCAGGCGCTCCAGGTCGTGCGGGCCCGCCACCTCCAGTACAAGGGGCCCGGCGTCACCACGACCGACCCCAACTACTGGCCCCAGGAGAACCAGAGCGACCTGGCGCGCATCCGCCGCGACCACGAGTTCCTCCGCGTGCTCGCCGCCGCGGTGAAGGCCAAGGGCCTGAGCAATCCCATCACCGACGAGCAGCTGGTGGCGGGCGTGGTCGGGCAGCTGACGGTGGACTCGGGCTTCTCGGCCAGCGACATGATCAGCCTGGTCCTCGGCTTCCACAACGTGAACGTGAACGCGGCGCCCCAGCTGACGATGCCGGTGGTCGGTGGACCAGTTCGGCAGCTACATCTACCAGGGGGGCAACTACGGGGACATCGAGTTCCCGGCCGCAGCCGCAGGACCACACCGCCATCGACCAGTTCCTCGGCCTCACCTCGAGCAACGACGACACCTACTCGGGCGGCAAGCTCCCCGCCCCGTCGACGGTCACCGTCTCGGTGCTGAACGGCTCGGGCGCGTACAACCAGGCGACCGACACCGCCAACAGCCTGCAGGCGCTCGGCTTCAAGATCGGGACGATCGGCGACACCGCCGCCGTCGGCCAGGAAGCGGAGACCGTCGTCTACTACTCGTCGAAGTCCCCGGCCGAGCTGGCTGCGGCCCAGGCGGTCGCGAACTCCATGACGGGCGCCGTGATCATGGCCGAGGACCCCACCCAGGTGAAGCCGGGCTCGCAGGTCACCGTCGTCACCGGGACCCAGTTCAGCGTGAACGCGCCGCCGGCCACCACCACGCCCCACCTCCGTCGGCGGCGCGGCGGTCGCCCCCCTGGCGCCGAGCACGACCACCACGACATCGCCGACCGCGTCGTCGGGGAACGGTGCCTTCGCGGCACCGACGGCGACGGTGGAGCCGCTCCAACCCTGGGATCCGCGCTCGTGCACGCCGAGCGGCGGCGAGGGGACCTGAGCGCAGAGGTACTCCCCCGACCGGACGCGGGGGACGCGTCAGCCGGGGCGCTCAGGCGAAGATCTCGCCACCGTTGGTGTCGAGTGCCTGCCCGGTCATGGCACGCGACAGGTCCGAGGCGAGGTACACGATGGCGCCCGCCACGTCCTCGTCGCTCGGGATCCGGCCCAGGGGGACTCGGGCGTTGAGCTCGTCGACGACGGCCTGGGCCGGCACGCCCCGCCCGGTCGACGTCATCTCGATGTAGATGTCCACCGAGGGACCGGACATCCAGCCGGGGACGACGGCGTTGACGCGGACGTTGGAAGGGCCGAGCTCGTAGGCGAGCACACGGGTGGCGGTCAGCAGCGCGCCCTTCGAGATGGCGTAGCCCCCCTGCACGGGCTGGGGCTGGCGCGCCACCATGGAGGCCACCATCACCACCGACCCGCCGCCGCGCTCGCGCATGGACGGGAGGGCGGCCCGCGTCATCTGCAGCGAGCCGAAGAGGTTGGTGTCCATGATCTTGCGCCACTTGGCGAGGTCGACCTCCTCGAAGCTCTGGAAGGCGTCGAAGCGGAACGCGTTGTTCACCAGCACGTCGATCCCGCCGAACTCCTCGGTTGCGGTCGCCATCAGCTTGGCGCAGGCCTCGGGGTCCGTGATGTCGGTCGGGACGGCGATGGCACGGGTGCCGGCCGGCGTGACCGCGGCGAGCACGTCGTCGAGGGTCGAATGGCGGCGGGCCGCCAGCACCAGGTCCGCGCCGTGGGCCGCCAGCGCCAGCGCCGCCTGGCGCCCGAGCCCCGGCCCGACGCCTGACACGACGCACACCTTCCCCGACAAGAGCCCGGCCGCAGCCGCGTCCCTGTTCTGGACCTCGGTCTCCCCAGTCGTCATGAGCGCAGCGTAGGACAGCGGGCGTCCCCGGGCGGAGGCCATCCGCGCCGGTGTCACACGGGCCTGAGATGATCGGCGACAGGGTTGAGCAAAAGGAGGGTCATGGCCATTTGTTCGCACTGTGGCGGCGAAATGACCGACGGGATCAGCTGCCTGACCGATCCCGTCGTCATCGACGGGAAGCCCTACGCCCCGATCCGCTGGGGCCAGGAGCTGCGGCCGAGGCACCGCTACGAACCCGAAGAGTGCCGTGACTGCGGGACCCCGCTCGGCGGGGTGCACCATCCGGGTTGCTGCATGGAGCGCTGCCCCGCGTGTCACGGTCAGGCGATCGGCTGCGGCTGCGTGAGCGAGCCCTTCTGCGCGTTCGAGAGCTCCCGGTCCGGCCGCTGCCGCTCCCACGTCCTGCGACGCGTGGGTTGGCGCTGAACCTCAGTCGTCCGGCCCTGGGGCGCGTCCGGATCTCCTCAGCAGCGCCTCCCAGGGGCGCAGCCGGGCCCCGAAGGGGACCAGCGCAGCAGTCACCCTCCCCTTGACGCCGCCCTCGGCGGCGGCGAGGCATGCGCCGGCGGCGCGGTAGAGCGCGGCGGGATCGGACGGCTGGTACCCCGAGCCCCGCCGTGTGCGCCAGGTCCCACGCGTGCAGGTGCCACTCGCAGGCCGCCACCCCAGCGTGCAACCCGGCGGTGACCGTGCCGCGGGGGTACCCGAACGGCAGGTCCCAGCCCGACGGCAGGCGGGCACGATAGGCACGGGCGGTGGCCACGAAGCGCGTCACCGCCTCGGGACCATCGAGCGCTCGCAGCTCCTCGAGCTCGGCCGCGTTCCGGGTGGCCAGCTCGGACAGGCCGAATGGCGGTGCCGCGTCACCGCGCTCGGCCCGGTCGAGCCAGCGCTCGTACCACTGCGCCACGGCCAGGACGTGCCGGGCCAGGTCGCTCGCCGTCCAGTCGCCACAGGCGACGCGGCTCCAGCCGCCGGGCCCGAGCGCCCCGGCCGCGGCGACGAAGGCGTCGACGCCCTCGTCGTACAGGCGCAGCACGGTGCCTCGGGGGACGCCTGGCATCGCGCCGGAGGCTAATCCCCGGGAGAGCCGACCCCGGGACGACCGAGCGGCGGAGTCCGGCCCTTCAGCACGTCATACCCGAGATCGAGGCCTCGCCGGCGTTCAAGGACGGCGGTCTCATCGACGTCACGTTCGACGAGGCGTTCCCGGCCTTCACCTACACGGGCAACACTTACGGCGCTCGGTGAGGCGACAACCACGACACGATGAACAGACAATGAAAAGAACGGCAGGGTCGGTGACCTTCGCGCGACTCGTCGCGACGCAATCACCGTGTCGTTCCGACTACAGCACGCCGGTCGCCACGGCGACACCGACGGCGATGAGGATGACGCCGCCGACGCGCTCACCCCAGGCACCGAGATGCGGGCCGACCCGTCGACCGAGCTCGAACCCGGCCAACGTCAAGCCGACGCTGACAACGCCGATGACGGCCGCGGCAGCGAACACGTTCACGTGATAGGCGCCGAGCGCGAAGCCGATCGCGAGGTTGTCGATGCTGAGCGCCGCACCGAGGACGACCAGACGGCGCAGGCTCAGACCATCCTCTCGCGGGACGGTCTCGGCCTGCTCGTGAGAGTGGAGATCCTGCACGAGCGCGTAGACCCCGGCGAGGCACAGGACCAGGCCGGCCACGAGCTTGGTGTGACCGCCCAGTGCCCGGGCCACCGAGTCCCCGAGGAAGAGGCCGAGTAGCGGCATGGTGGCCTCGAAGAGGCCGAAGACCAACGCCACCCGCAGGCGATGCGCCCCGCTGTCCGCCACCCCGAGTGCGGTGGCGGCCCCGAAGTTGTCCAGGCCAACCGACAACGCGACGAGCAGCAGTGCGGCCACGCGGGGATGTTAGGGGTGCACTCAATGCGCCACCGTCTCCTGCGGTTCAGCTCGTCCGACCACATTCCTCAACACCAGGGCGAGCCGTCCCCGGATGGCGGGGTCTCGGATCAGCCCGTCCGGGCCCCGACCGCGTCGAGGGAGATCGGCACGTCGGCCACGGCGTCATGGCTGATCCGGGCATGCGCGTACGCCAGCACCGTCCGCAGTTCGGCCAGCGCTCCCCTCGCACCGCGCGGGGACACGTTGAGCCACCCGATCGGCTTCTCGTAGATGGACCCGGGCTCGGCGTCCCCGATGGTCCAGTCCAGCAGGTTCTTCAACGATCCCGGCAGCGCCCCGGCGTACTCGGGTGTCGACAGCAGGATCGCATGGGAGGAGTGGATCTCGGATCTGAGTTTCTGCACTGATTCGGAGAAGATGGTCCTCGAGGTCCGGATTGAAATGTGGGAGCTCACCCATTCCCTCGTAGAAGCGGCACGCGATGTCCGGGGGGGCGTCGACCTGGATCGTGCGAAGCGCCGCCGCGTTCGTCGACCGGGCACGCAAGCTCCCGCAGATGAGAAGGGCCCTTCGCGGTCGGCCCTGGCAGCGTCTGTCTGCGTCGTGGTCACGAGTGGAGGTGAAGGGACTCGAACCCTCGGCCTACGGCTTGCAAAGCCGCCGCTCTTCCAGCTGAGCTACACCCCCGGGGAATGGCAATTCTACGCAGTGGGGTCGCCGCCACGTGACCCCTCCTGCTGTCCCTGCGGGTGACCCCGTCCCGGTAGGGTGCGGCCCCGTGGATGCGCGGACCTTCCTCGGGATGGAGCCCGACGGCGACCAGCTGCATTGGCGCATGCCGGTGGCGCCCCAATTGACCACGCCCGGGAACTTCCTCTTCGGGGGGTGCGGGCTCGGCGCAGCTCTCGTCGCGCTCGAGGCTGCCTCGGGTCGCCCCACGGTGTGGGCGGCCGGCCACTACCTGTCCTACGCGCTCGTCGGCTCGGAATTGCAATGGGAGGTCACCCTGGCGGCGGTCGGTGGCCACGTCACACAGGGCCGGGCGGTGGGCCGGGTCGATGGACGCGAGATCCTGACCGTCAATGCCGCCCTCGGCCAGGACGACCTCGAGGCGAGCGGGGTGTGGGTCGAGGCCCCCGACGTCCCTCCGCCTGACGAGTGCCCGGGGCGATTCCTGCCCGAGTTGTTCCGCAACACCATCATGGACAGCATCGAGGTGCGCTCGGCGAAGGGGCGATCTTTCGAAGAGATGGACGGCACGCCCGGCAGCCCCGACTCGGCGCTGTGGGCCCGGGTGCCCGGCCATCTCACTCCTTCCGCGGCCACCTTGGCCATCGTGGGCGACTACGTCTCGGGGGCCGTCTCGCAGCCCATCGGCCGCCGGGCCATGGGTCGGAGCCTCGACAACACCCTCCGGATGGTGCAGTTGAAGCCGACCGAGTGGGTGCTCTGCGACATCCGGATCCACGCGCTCATCGGCGGCTACGCCCAGGGGGTCGCCTACTTGTGGTCCGAGGACGGCGTGCTCCTCGCGACGGCGAGCCAGTCGATCGCGGTGCGACTGTGGCCGGAGGACGCCGTCCTGCCCCGATGAACGAGGGTGCGATGACCCTTCCGCGGGCACAGCAACGAGACTGGTTCTCATGGCTCGTCACGCCACAGCCCGAAGTCTGAGGCGCCCCTCGCGCAGGGTGATCCTCGCCGGCGCCGTCGTCGTCGCGGTCCTCGCCGGTATGGGTGCCTTCGTCGCGCTCGACACGCGCGCCACCACCCCAGCGGCGCACCGGCTGGGCGATCCCGCGCGCCGATCCACCACGACCACCGTGCCGGTGGCGTCCGTGCCGACGACGTCCACGACGGCCGACGTCCCCGGCCCGGCCGGGCCCGGGTTCATCGCCGGCCAGGTGACGGCGGTCGGCGACTCGGTGATGCTCGACTACCAGGATCCGCTGCGGGCGTCGATTCCTGGTATCCAGGTGGACGCCGCCGTGAGCCGCCAATGGGCAGACGGTGAGGCGATCCTCCAGAGCATGAAGGCCCAGGGACAGCTCGGCGCGCTGGTCATCGTGGGTCTCGGCACCAACGGCCCGATCACGGCCGCCGACTTCGACTCCATGATGTCGATCCTGAACGGTGCGTCACGCGTGGTCTTCGTGAACACGCACGTCGACCGCCCGTGGCAGGACCCCAACAACGCCGTCCTCGCCAGCGGCGCCGCCCGGTACCCTCATGTCGTCGTCGCCGACTGGGCCACGCTGGCGACGAAGAACCCACAGTGGTTCGGGGGGACGGCGTCCACCTCGGCATCGACGGCCCCGGTGCGGACGCCTTGGCAGGGCTGGTCGCGACGACGCTCGCGAACGGATGACCTGGGAATCCGGGTGTAGCGAAGAGCAGGGGGCCGTGGTGTTAGCTTTTATCCTCCTCCGAGCAGCGATCGGGCGTCGGGGGCTATAGCTCAGTCGGTTAGAGCGCAGCACTGATAATGCTGAGGTCGCTGGTTCGATTCCAGCTAGCCCCACCAGTACGACTTCCAGGTGACGACCGCAGGCCCCCTGGCTCGAGGAGTTCCAAACCCCCACCGCCCCACCCTCGTCTCCCAGCTGGAGAGCACGAAGGCGTTGGCGCCGGATCCCCACCCGGTCGCCCGAGCAGCGTATTGGCTCCCCTCCTGGGCTCTCGAACACCGGGCTCATCACACGCAGGACGGTCGTGTCATACCCTCATGAGGATGTCGGGTCTTCCTCGAGCTGTGGAGCGATGCGAGGTCGTCACCGCGGACGGCGCCATGCTGGCGACATGGGTCGTCGGCCCTCCCGACGGACCCCCTGTTCTGCTGGCGTCTGGTGGTGGAGCAGATCACCGGGGCTGGCGGTCCATCCTTCCTGAGCTTTGCGCGTCAGAGACGGAGCGGACGCTCTGGTCCCCCCAAGGGGGATCCCTTGCCGAGGAATGCCGAGTCGCAGTCTTCGACCAGCGCGGCACCGGTGCATCTCTCCATGAGACACCTGCGTCATCGGCAAAGCGGATGGGCTCAGACATCGTGACGGTAATCCGCGCCGTGCTGGGTGAGCCCTGCACGGTTGTTGGACATTCGATGGGCGGGATGGCTGCGTTGCACGCCGTACTGGACTGTCCGAGCTCCTTCAGCGCACTCGTGCTGGTCGCGACGACCGCCGGCGGCTCCGGGCTGACCTGGCCCAGCGACGCCTACCTCTCGCTGGCGGCCACTGATCCGGATCTGACAGACCGGTCACAGGTGAGAAGGGATCTCGAGTTCGCCGTCTCTCCTGCGTTCCGGCTGGACCGCCCGGACCTCTTCGAAGCCTGCGTGGAGTATGCGACCACTCAGCCCAGGGCAGTCGACTCGGACGCGCTGGCCCAGGTCTTCTTGACACATGACGTAGCTGACCGCTTGCGAGAAATCACGACCCCGACCGTCGTGATCTGCGGCACCGAGGATCAGATACACCCGTTGCCGAATTCGTCGTTCCTGGCGGACCACATCCCCTCGTCCCGCTTCGTGGTCGCTGACGGTGCGGGGCACCTTCTCAACGCAGAGATCCCTGAGTTGCTCATTGACGAAGTCGTGCACCTTGCGGGTCGTGGTCGCTAGTCACCGATACGGCCGAGAACTCCGGTTCGATTGCGTCTCGCACCACCGTCCGCCGCAGGCACTTCGGTGGTCGCTTCTTGACCTGGTCGACCGAGACCCGATCTCAGCGGAGATGCAGGGTGCCTGGCTCGGGTCCCGGTCTGGCGGTGCGTCACCTGGCCCCGGTTCAGGACGCCGGACGCATCTCGTCCTCAACCACGGTGAAGGAGATGGCACCGTTGGGGCACGCCCTCGCCGCCCGCCTGGCCTGCACCAGGCTCCGTCGCCCCACGTGCTCCGCGTCGAGGCTCCGCCCGTAGCCCCAGCGGTCCAGCTCGAGTGCCTCCGCGAACATCAGTGCGCAGATGCCGTGTCCGCGGCAGCGTGTCGGGTCCACGTGGACGACGACTCTCACGGGTGGCCTCCGCTCGCCACCAATGGGAACAGTGGTCGGTGGTGTGCCGTACGGCACGGGGTCCCCTTACGGTGCCGGCTGACGTCGTCTTGGAAGACCTCGAGCGCGCTGACGACCAGGCGGACGACTCCGTCGGGATGACTGCAGGCCCCGCTTCCCGGCAGAGCGGCGGCGGTGCGGTGTATGTGTCGGAGCGCCGACCGGCCACCCCTCCCACGTGCGAGGGCGCGCATGCCGGCGGCGAGCACCGGGAGCCCGTGCACACACGGCCCGCACTGGCCGGCGGACTCAGCGGCCAGGTAGTCCACGATCCGGGCTGTCTCGGCGATGCCACAGGCACCGTGCGGCAGCACCCCGATCAATCCGCAGCCACGGGTCGCGCCCAGTGCGCTCAGGGAGGCCGGCTCCATCGGCGTCTCCCACGCCAGCTGCCCGTGGATCCACGCTCCGGCATACCCACCGATCAGCACGGCGTGCGGTGGTGCCTCGAGCCCGGACTCACGGAGGATGGCACCGATGGTCGCGGAGCCGGTGAGCTCGACGACGGATCCCGGGGCAACGACGGCACCGGAGAGCGTGAGGAGCTGCGGTCCCGGACACGAGGGCGTCCCGGCGGCGCGCCACCGCTCGGCACCGGCACGGAGGATCGACGCCACGTGCGCCGCGGTCTCGGCGTTCGACACGACGGTCGGATCGCCCGACGGGCCTCGCCGGGCGAGTGGTGCGGAGGAGAACAGTGGCAACGCGACGCCCTCGTGCAAGAAGCGCGCCACGGCACTGGCCTCGCCCGAGACGTAGCCGCCCGGACCGTACGACAGCCGCCACGCCGGGTCATCGGCCGGGGAGCCGCGCTCGCGCAAGGCTCCGCGCAGGGCCGCGCGCGGCTCGACCGAGTCTCCGTGGAGGTGGATCACGACTTCCCTGGCGCCCAGGACCCTGGCCATCGCAGCGGCACCCTCCAGCACCGTGTGGGGCCGGTAGGAGCAGATGGTCCAGTCCTTCCGGCTCGCCGGCTCGCTCTCGCTGCAGTTGACGACCAGCAGCGGGTCCCCGGGTGACGCCGAGCGCGGTCTCCAACTTGCGCCACAACGGGAAGCCACCCCCGCCGCGGCCCTGCAGCCCGCTGGCCCGGATCTGCGAGAGGATCGCCTCGCCATCGAGCACCGGAGACGGACCGAGCCTGTCCGCATAGGCGTCGAGCGACTCCGGGCCCTCGACGGCTGCCGGGCCGGCGAGCAGGAGCCCCTCCGGATCCCCGACCCGCGTCAGGACGTAGCCCGACGACGGGACGATCGGCTCGGTCGCGAGGACCTGCGTCGTCACCGTGCCTCCACGAGCGCCACCGGTCGGGCGAGCATCCGGGTCACCTGGAGCGCGACCACGGCGGCGCCGGTCACGGCGTACATCCACCACAGCACATGGCTGTCGCTCCCCGCCAGCAGGCCGTGCGCCAGGCAGAGACCGAAGATGATCGCCGAGAGCGAGTGGATGGGCAGCCAGACCCTCCTCGCGATGGAGCCGGCCAGAGCAGCGGTCCCGGCCACCAGCACGATGCCGTACATCGCGATCGACCCCACGGCGACGGCGGTGGGCCGGTAGGTCGAATGCCACGGGACGAAGGTGCCGATCCACCCGACACCGGCGTAGTGATCGAGGCAGACGGCGACGATGTGGCCGGCCAACAGCAGCACCGTGGCAGCGGCGAGAGCGGCATGGGCACGCAACAACGCCTCGGGCCCCGGCCTCCTCCGGATCACCCGCCACGGATGACGGAACCAGATCCCCACCGCGACGAGCGCGCTGAGCGACACGTAGGCACCCAGACCGAGGCAGCGGCTGAGGATCCACGGAAGCATCTTGTCGTGCAGCAGGCCAGATCCCCCGTGGCGCGCCATGACGTAGCCGGCACCGATCGACACGGCGAGCACGACGCAGGCCCAGCCCAGGTTGGCAATGCGGTCGCGTGAGCTCGTGCGCGGTCCCCGGGCGTGACGGGCCGGTTCGCGATCCGCCCGACCCTCAGGCGGCGCCCATGGTGGCGGCGGCGCAACGGTCGCCGGGGGAGAGCTCACGTGGCCCTCCACACGACATGGTGACCGAAGTGCGGGCTCTCGCCGACGAAGCCGTCGGAGGCGACCCAGAACGCCGCCGCATTGACTCGTGACGCCTCTTCGGCGACGCGACGGCGCCCCTCGAGGAACAGGGCTTTGCTCAGGACCTCGGCGTCGACGGGATCGCGGTGCGATGACCGTGACCGCCGCCAGACCCGCACCACCGGGCTTCCCCGACCGGGGGTCCACCAGGTGGTGCACCCTGCGCCCACCGCACCGCCAGTGGCGGAGCCGGATCGACGACGTCGCACACGCCATGTCGCGCAGGGCGACGACGGCGAGCGGGGTGCTCCCGCCGCGCGGATCTTCGACGGCCACCTTCCAGCCGTCACCGTCGGGCCCCCGGCCACGGCAGACGATGTCGCCGCCGGCATCGATCAGGAAGTCGTCCATGTCGGTTGCCAACTGCTCGGACGCCCATCGGAGCGCCAGCCCCTTGCCGATGCCGCCGAGATCCACCGGCTCGCGGCCGATGGAGAGCTGCGGGCGCGGACCACCCCGGAAACGAGGCCGCCACGGGCCGGCGGGTGGTTGCGGGACGCCCACACCGGAGGTCTCGACCCCACCGTCCGCAAAGGCGAGGCTGCGGTCGTACCCGAGCTCGACGAGGGTGCGCAGCACGCGCGGATCGAATCGGCCCTTCGTCTTCTGGTGGGCCCGATAGGCCTCCTGGACCGCCAGGAACAGAGTGGGCGGCACCTCGTGCCAGCGGTCCGGTCGGGCGTTCACCCGCATCAGCGGGCTGTGAGGATCGAATCTGGTGCAGGTGGTGTCGACGTCATGGAACCGGAGCAGGGCGTCCCGCGCCGCCGCCCGCGCCGCATTCCCGTGTGCCCCGATCCCGTGCACGGTGACGTCCGTGGCCATCGCTCGCGCGGTGCCCAGCACCGTGGACGCCGCGGTCATCACGCGGAGCCGGAGGCCCCGGTGGTGGACGTCACCGGCGGAGGCGGCGGAGGGGGCGGAGGGGGCTGAGTCGTCGGGGTGGTCGTGGGCGTCGGCGTGCCGGCGACGGAGCCGGACTGGGCGTCGACGCCGCGGCGGACTGGCCGGCGGCCGCCGGCGCTGCGCTCGGCGTGGCTGCCGCGGTTGCCCCGGGAGGGGTCGCGGGAGCCGCCGCCGGCGCTGCGGCGCTGGGGGACGACGAAGTGAGCGTCGACCCGCCGCCCCCGGCGGCTGCCGCGGTGTTCGAGGTGCCCGAGTTCGGCCCGGTCGACCCCGTCGACCCCGGCGTCGACGACGTTGGTCGGGTGGTCGATTGCGCGCCCGTCTGCAGCGCCTTCAGCTGCTGCTCCGTCGAAGCGATCGATGTGTGGAGTTGCCCGATGCCTGCCTTCTCGCGGGCTATCTCCGCAGCGACCGCAGCTGCCTGCGCCGACTTTCCCGTGTTCGTAGGCGGCGCCGTCTTGACCGAGTAGGCGAACGCCAGGCCGGTCGTCCCGAGGGTGGCCGCCGTCACCACCATTCCGGGAACCGTGGCCGCCCGACGCCGCTTCTTGGCCTTCGATGTCGGGTTAGTCGTCGGAGCCACCGTTGTCACCCCCTCCACGCGGCCTGGTCGTCGTCGTAGTCGGTGGGGTCGTGCTCGTCGTGGTGGGTGGTGGTGCCGTCGTCGTGGTCGTCGTCGGAGGCGGGGGCGTCGTTGTGGTCGTCGTCGCCGGAGCCGCTGGTGCGACCGGGAGGGCGGCCGCGGCCGCGGGCGAGGGAGCCGGCGTGGTGGCGGGCTTGGACGGCGCGGGCGAGGCGGGCGACGCGATCAACACCGCCTGCGGTGCTGGCGCCGCTGTGGGGGTCGGCGCAGCCCGATGGGAGAGATCGGCCCGCGCGAATCCGAGGAGCTGTTGGAGGTGCGACTCTTGCGTGCTCAGCGCCACCTCGTTGTGGTAGAGCTGCTCGACCTCGACCGCATTGGCCAGTGTCGGCGCGTGTGGCCGTGGCGGGCCGGCCAGGGCGAAACCCGCGCCGACACCGGCGACCGCGAGTCCACCAAGGATCCACTTCGAAACCATCTGCGCAGCCCCCTCCCGATGGGGGACGCTCCCGGCCGCGCGTCCCGTCCTCTCCCCCCAACAACTGTGTCGGACGATCGCCGTGGAAACCATGGAGTTGGGGCCGAAATTGTGGGCCGCTTGTCCCATCGCGTCGCCTTTTTCGGCTCGCGAAGTTGGAACAAGGCTCATCGCCCCCGACGCGGCCCGGCCTACCGTGATCAGGTGGAATTCAGCAAGGAACTGCATGACGACATCGCGGCCGGCGACATCACGGTGTCCTTCCGACTCTGGAGGCGACCCCACGCAAAGGTCGGCGGGCGCTACCGGGTCGGCAGGGTCGAGATCGAGGTCGACAGGCTCGAGCTGATCCCTTTCGCCGAGATCTCGGGCGCCGACGTGCGCCGGGCCGGCGAGGTCGACCGGGAAGCGCTGCGCCGGCGCGCTGCTCATGCAGGACCGATCAGCGACGAGACGCTGCTGTACCGGATTGCGTTCCACGTGGTCGGGTAGTAGACGGAAAGCCGGTGCCGGTGCGCCTCCACGGGCACGGCGCCCGCGTCCCGCCACCACAGGAGGAGCACATGCAGCAGCGTCCCATCGGCAACCGGACGGTGAGCGCCATCGGGCTGGGCGAGATGCCGCTGTCCATTGAGGGCCGTCCCGACCGACGGCAGGCCATCGCGACCATCCACGCCTCCCTCGACGCCGGCGTCACCATCATCGACACCGCCGACGCCTACGCGCTCAGCGTGGACGAGCACGGCCACGGCGAGGAGCTCGTCGCGGAGGCACTCGCCGCCTACGGCAAGTCCGCCGACGACGTGCTGGTCGCGACGAAGGGTGGGCACCGGCGTCCGGGTGACGGCAGCTGGACCGTCCACGGCGACCCGGCCTACGTCAAGGAGGCGTGCGAGGCCTCGCTCAAGCGGCTCGGGGTGGAGGCGATCGGCCTCTACCAGTACCACCGGCCCGACCCCTCGGTACCGTGGGCCGACTCGGTGGGCGCTCTGGCCGATCTGCTCGACGAGGGCAAGATCCTGATGGCCGGCGTGTCCAACGCCAACGTGGCGCGGATCGACGAGGCCCAGCGGGTGCTGAGCGGTCGTCTGGTCAGCGTGCAGAACGAGTTCTCGCCGCGGTTCCGCTCCTCGGAGGGCGAGCTCCGGCACTGCGAGGAGCTGGGCATCGCGTTCATCCCCTGGAGCCCGCTCGGCGGCATCGGCCGCGCCGACGACATCGAGAAGGACCACCCGGCCTTCGCCGAGGTGGCCGCCGAAGTCGGGACCACCCCCCAGCAGGTCACGCTGGCCTGGATGCTGGCCAAGGGCTCGCGGGTCATCCCGATCCCCGGCAGCAGCCGGCCCGCGACCGCCGTCGCGTCAGCCGCCGCGGCGGACATGACACTCACGGCGGAGCAGGTCGCCCGGCTCGACGCCTCCTGAGCGGCCCGATCGGCGACTGCGGCCCCGGAACAGAACCAGGCGCCTCCGTGTTGCACATGTGTCGCCCCGGCGAAGCCCCGGACGGGACTGGCGGGTGCGAGAAGGAACGCGACAGAGAGTGAGTCCGCCATGCCCGCAGTGACCGTCCCCGACAACTTGGTCCTTCCGCGCATCGAGGTGCCCAGCCCGACCACCATCCGCCCCGTGAAGAGCGTGTCCGACGCACCCGCCGGCTATGAGGGCGAGGGCTTCCCGGTGCGCCGCGCCTTCGCGGGCGTGCCGATCGCGGACCTCGACCCCTTCATCCAC
Source organism: uncultured Acidimicrobiaceae bacterium (assembly GCA_963730395.1). GTDB lineage: Bacteria > Actinomycetota > Acidimicrobiia > Acidimicrobiales > RAAP-2 > Bog-473. The sequence continues at coordinate 37,978 of CAVSSK010000030.1, forward strand.
ATGGACCAGATGGGTGAGGTGGAGTACGCCCCGGGCGAGCCCAAGGGCACCGCCTGGCACCCGCACCGCGGCTTCGAGACCGTCACCTACATGATCGACGGCACGTTCCAGCACCAGGACTCCATCGGTGGCGGCGGCCTGATCACCAACGGCTCGACCCAGTGGATGACGGCGGGGTCGGGGATCCTGCACATCGAGCGGCCGCCCGACCAGCTCGTGGCCAGCGGCGGCCTGTTCCACGGGATTCAGCTCTGGGTGAACCTGCCGGCCGCGGACAAGATGATCGACCCGCGCTACCAGGACCTCGAGGCGGGCCACGTCGTGCTGCTGACTTCACCCGACGGTGGCGCCCTCGTGCGGGTCATCGCCGGCGACGTGGCCGGGCACAGTGGGCCCGGCTCCACGCACACCCCGATCTCCCTGGTGCATGCCACGGTGCAGCCCGGGGCGGAGCTCGTGCTCCCCTGGCCGTCCGAGTTCAACGCGCTCGTGTACGCCCTCTCGGGCAGCGGCACGATCGGCGCCGACGCCAGGCCGTTCGGCACCGGACAGCTGGTCGTCCACGGAGCCGGCGACGCGCTGGTGCTGCGGGCCGGCACCGCGCAGGAGTCGCGACACCCGGGTCTCGACGTGCTGATCCTCGGTGGGCGACCCATCCGCGAGCCCGTGTTCGCCCACGGCCCCTTCGTCATGAACACCCGCGACGAGATCATGCAGGCGTTCCGTGACTTCGAGGCGGGCAAGCTCGGCACGGTGCCGGCCGACCACATCGGTAACGCATGAGCCGGATCCCGGGCGGCGAGGCCACGGGGAGCGCCACCTGGAGCGCCGGGGACATCGGCGAGCTGACGGGACGGGTGGCGCTCGTCACCGGGGCCAACAGCGGCATCGGCTACGAGACGGCCAAGGCGCTGGCCGACCACGGGGCGCATGTCGTCCTGGCCTGCCGGAACGACGAGAAGGCGCGCCAGGCGCGCGACAAGATGGAGAGCGAGCTGGACCGCTGCAGCCTCGAGCTCCTGCACCTCGACCTGGCCGACCTGGTCTCGGTGCGCCGCGCTGCGGAGGCCGTGCTCTCGGTGCACGCGCGCCTCGACCTCCTGGTCAACAACGCAGGCGTGATGGGCACCCCGTACCGGCTCACCGCGGACGGGTTCGAGCTGCAGATGGGTACCAACCACTTCGGCCACTTCGCACTCACCGGCCTGTTGCTCGACCGGATCCTCACCACCGAGCGCTCGCGCGTCGTCACCGTCAGCTCGAACCTGCACCGCGCCGGCAGGCTGCGATCCGCTGACGCGGCGGGCGTCGGGACACGCAACACCTGGGTGGCCTATGGCTCCTCGAAGTTGGCCAACCTGCTCTTCACCGCGGAGCTCAGCCGGCGCCTCGGTGCGGCGGGTCTCCCGACACTCGCCGTGGCGGCGCACCCCGGGTGGACGCGCAGCAACCTCGCGGGCAACGGCGCCGCACTCGGGGGCAGCCGGGTTCGGCGCAAGCTCGGGCGGGCCGCCGGGACGACGCTCGGGCAGTCCACGGCGGCGGGCGCCCTGCCCGTCCTGTGCGCCGCGACCTCGGGTGCCATCCGGTCGGGGCAGTACATCGGGCCGGCGCACCTCCTCGAGCTCTTCGGCCCGCCGCGAGTGGCGCGACGGTCACGCCGCGCCCGGGACACGACAGCGGCGGCCGCTCTGTGGCTGGCGTCCGAGGAGCTCACCGGGGTGCGCTACTCGGTCGGCGCCCCCGTCTGAACGCAGCGACAGCAGAGGTCAGGCACGATTCGGCGGGCCAGCTCGACATCGCCGCCCCGCTGGTGGCGGTCGAGGAAGGCGTCGTGGACGGCTGAGCGGTCCGGCCGCAGGACGCGGCCGGCGACGACGATCACCACCGAGCGCGCGCCCGCCCGCCGGAGCGCCGCCGCCGCGCTCTGGGCCCGGGCGCCACTGACGTAGGTGTCGTCGAGCAGCAGCGCCCTCCGTCCGGCCACGGTGGGCTCGAGGGCGCCGGGGACCCCGAAGGCACGGAGGTCGGGCCGCATGTGGCCGATGGGCGTCTCCGTGCGGCCCAGCAGTTCCGGCGACCAGTCGCCGAGCGGGGCGCAGGCGGACGCCAGGCCGTCCACGCCGGCGAGCGGCGACCCCGACGGGCGGGCCGTCGAGGGAACCGGCAGCACGAGGTCGGTCGGGCCGCCGGCCGCCGCGGCGAGGCAGCGGGCATGCGGGAACAGGAAGCCGGCGAAGAGCGCGTGCACCATGGGCCCGAAGCGGTGGCGCGCCTCGCTGGCCGGCGACTCCTTGTACCCCAGCAGGACGGCGTAGAGGGGACTGGGCAGCGGGCAGAGTCGTATCGAGAAGACGGGCGCGAGGGGGAGGCCGAGTCGGCGACCGACGACGCGGCAGGCGAAGCACACCCCGTGCGGCCCGGAGGGCCCGCAGCAGATGCGGCACACCCCTGGGCCCGGGGGCGGCACACGGTAGGGGTCAGCCGGCGGATGCCTGGTCGGGGTCGGAGTCCGGTCGATGCAGGAGAAAGGTCCCCGTCGCACGGCTCACCAGCACACCACCGTCATCGCGGAGCGAGGCCTCGCCGTAGGCCACCTGCTTCGCCATGCGGACGACCTCACCGCGCAGTGCGTAGCCGTCACCCTTCAGGGCAGGCCGCATGCACTCGGTCTTCATCTCGAGCGTGCCCCGGGTGCGGGCCTTGCCCGGGAGGGCGGCGTTGATCGCAAAATTCATGGCGGCATCGAGCAGGAGGGAGTGGATGCCCGCCTGGGTGACGCCGTGCGGGTTGCACGCCAGGTCGGTTGGCGTGAACGTCCCGCTCACCCAGCCCAGGTCCTCGCCGTCCACCCCGTAGGCGGTGAACGCGCCGCCGACGAGGTCGATGACGGGCATCCCCCCGTCACCCAGCCAACGGTCCATGTCCTTGCCGGTGCGGGCCATCGGGGGCAGACCCTACCGAATGCCTGCCGCAACACCGGGCGCCAGATGGCCGTCCGGGCAGGCCCGGGTAGGATGTCCGGCGTTCTGAGACCGACGTGGCGCCGAACGCCCGCCGGGAGTGAGGAGACACCATGACCACCGCAGTCATCGTCGACGCCGTCCGGACAGCCGGCGGCAAGCGCAACGGCAAGCTCCGCAACTGGCACGCCGTGGACCTGGCCTCCGAGGCCCTGAAGGCGGTGGCCGAGCGGAACAAGCTGGACCCCGCCCTGGTGGACGACGTGATCATGGGCTGCGTCATGCAGGTCTCCGAGCAGTCGCTCAACGTGGCCCGCAATGCCGTGCTGGCGGCGGGCTGGCCCGAGTCGGTGCCGGCGACGTCCATCGACCGCCAGTGTGGATCCTCGCAGCAGGCGCTGCACTTCGCCGCCCAGGGCGTCATGGCCGGCGCCTACGACATCGTCGTCGCCGCCGGTGTGGAGTCCATGACGCGGACCCCCATGGGCTCCTCGGTGGTGCGCGACTTCGGCTTCCCCTTCGGGCCGCGCATGATGGCCCGCTACGCGGACGAGGCGGGGCACAGCCAGCTGAAGGGCCAGGGCATCGGGGCGGAGATGATCGCCGACCAGTGGGAGATCTCGCGTGAGGACCTCGACGCCTTCTCGGTGCAGAGCCACCAGCGCGCCGCCCGGGCCACGGCCGAGGGCCGCTTCGAGAACGAGATCGTGCCCGTTGTCGTCCGCGACGACGAGGGCAAGGACACCGACGACATCTTCGCCAGTGACGAGGGCATCCGCCCGGATTCCTCCCTGGAGTCGCTCGCCAAACTCAAGCCCGCCTTCAAGGAGGACGGGAAGGTCACGGCCGGGAACTCGTCGCAGATCACCGACGGCGCCTCCGCCGTGCTGATCATGAGCGAGGAGAAGGCGAACGCCCTCGGGCTGCGGCCCCGCGCCCGCTTCCACGCCTTTGCGCTGGCCGGAGTCGACCCGGTCACGATGCTGACGGGGCCGATCCCCGCCACGACGAACGTCCTGGAGCGGGCCAAGCTCACGCTCGACGACATCGACGCGGTGGAGATCAACGAGGCCTTCGCCTCCGTGGTGTTGGCCTGGGAGAAGGAGCACCACCCCAACATGGAGATCGTGAACCCGAACGGTGGCGCCATCGCCCTCGGCCACCCGCTGGGTGCCTCCGGCGGCAAGCTGATGGCCACGCTCCTCAACGAGCTCGAGCGCACGAACGGCCGTTACGGGCTGCTCACCATGTGCGAGGGCGGTGGGCTGGCCAACGCCACCGTCATCGAGCGGCTGGGCTGACGCCGCCGCGCGGTCAGTGGTATCTGGTCGCGAGCAGGAAACCAGCGAAGATCATCACCAGGCCGGCCACCAGACCCCACGGCGAGCCGTGGGCCATGAACGGCAGGTGGGCCAGGTAGTTCACCGTGATGACGGCGACGCCGCCGATGAGCAGCACCAGGATGAGCGCGCCAAACCACGGCGGGCTGTGGCGCACGCTCTTGGGGATCGGTGCCGTGTAGCGCCCGCTCTCCTCGGCTGTCTTGTAGCGGCCGACCTTGGAGGCGCGACCGGTCGCCGACTTGCCCTTGCGGGAGGCGCCCCCGGGGCCCTTGGTGCTGGTTGCCACGGGGCAGAGGTTAGCCACCTCGGGCGGGAGCTCCGGGGCGGACGGGTACGATCGACGCCCCATGGGACCGCGGGTGCTCGTCGTCGACAATTACGACTCCTTCGTCTACAACCTGGTCCAGGAGCTCGGTGAGCTCGGCGCGGAGCCCGTGGTGTTCCGCAACGACGCCATCGACGTCGCGGGCATCCGGGCGGAGCGTCCCGACGCCGTCCTGATCTCGCCCGGACCGGGGCGGCCCGAGGATGGCGGGGTGAGCCTGGAGGCCATCACGAGCCTGGCCGGGGAGATCCCCCTCCTCGGCGTCTGCCTCGGTCACCAGTGCATCGGCCAGGCCTACGGGGGCGAGGTCGTCGCCGCCCCGCACCTGATGCACGGCAAGACCTCGGAGATCCACCACGACGGGCAGGGCATCTTCGCCGGGCTCCCCAACCCGTTCGTGGCCACCCGCTACCACTCGCTCGTGGTGTCGCCCGACTCGGTTCCCGACGACCTCGTGGTGACCGCCACCTCGACCGACGGGGTCGTCATGGGCCTGCGCCACCGCTCGCTGCCGGTCGTCGGGGTGCAGTTCCACCCCGAGTCGGTCCTGACCGCGTCGGGCCCCGCGCTGCTCGCCAATTTCCTGAGGCAGCTCGAGGCTGCTCCCCAGACCGCCCCCGCCTGAGCCTTCAGCCCCCGTGCCGGCGCGTGGCGTGCGAGGGCGTCGACGTGGTGGTCGTCGTCGTCGACGACGTCGGCGTCGAGGTCGAGGTGGTCGTCGTGGCGGTCGACTGGCAGACCGAGATCGTCACCGTGCTGCCGTTGGACACCTGGGTGTTGGCAGCGGGGTTCTGGCTGTCGACGTTGCCCGAGGTGGCCCCGTTGGGGCAGGTGGTGTCGGTGGTCGTGTTGGCAACGAGACCGGCGCCGGAGATGGCGGACACTGCCGCGCCCTGCGACTGGCCCACCACGTTGGGCACCGAGACGCAGCTGCCGTTCGAGACGACCAGGTTGACCGGCGTGTTGGGCGGGACGGTTGTGCCAGCGGCGGGGCTCTGGCCCGACACGAGCCCTGTGGCGTACTGGTTCGAGCACGCGTTGCTCTGCCCACCGGGGTTGAGACCGGCCTGGGTGAGGGCGGAGCCGGCCGAAGCCGGGGACTGGCCGACCACACTCGGCACCGACACCGACGACTGGGTTCCCGACACGGTGAGCACCACCGGGACCGTGGCCTTCACCTTGGCGCCACCGGCGGGGTTCTGATCGAGCACGGTGCCGACCGGCTGGTTGCTGGTCACGTTGTTGACCCTGTAGGTGAGGCCGGCACCCTGAATGAGGGCAATTGCGTTGGTGAGCTGCTTCCCCTTGACGGAGGGGACGGTGACGATGGGGATGTTCGGCCCGCCACTGACGACGAGGTTGACGGTGGAGTTCTTCGACACCGACGCGCCGGACGCCGGGTTGGTCGACAGGACGATGCCCCTGGGCTGCGTGCTGGTGCGGAAGGTGGTGGTCCCGACCGTCAGGTTGTCGTTCTTCAGCGTCTGGACGGCGACGGTCGACGTGTCCCCCACCACGTTGGGCACGGTGACGTTGCCACCGAGCACCGAGCGCAGGAGGAAGAAGGCGATCACGCCGAGGGCCACCAGCAACAGGACGAGCAGGATGATCAGGCGACGCGTCCTCTTCTGACGTTCGAGCTCGTCACGGTCTGGTGACGGGGGAGCGCCGCCGTCGGCGGGGACGGCCATGGTGCGGCCGGTCGCCGCGGGGACCGCCTGGGTCACCCCGACCGCGGCCATCATGGAGGTGATGCCGGGATCGCCCGCCTCGACCGGGCGGCCGTCGGCGAAGCGGAGCAGGTCCGCCCGCAGCTCCTCGGCCGACCGGTAGCGGTCGTCGGGGAGTTTGGCCATCGCCTTCATGATCACGGCCTCGAGTGCCACCGGCACCAGCGGGTTCGCCTCCCGGGGCAGCACGGGGGTATCGCGCACGTGCTTGGACGCCACCGCCACGGGCGAGTCACCCGTGAACGGCGGCTTGCCCACCGCCATCTCGTAGAGGACGACACCGAGCGAGTAGATGTCGCTGCGGGAGTCGACACCCTTTCCCTCCGCCTGCTCGGGGGAGAAGTAGGCCGCCGTCCCCATGACGGCGCCGGTCTGGGTGAGGCTCTCCTCGGTGTTGACGGCTCGCGCGATGCCGAAGTCCGTCACCTTGACGTCCCCGTCCGGTGTGATCAGCACGTTCCCCGGCTTGACGTCCCGGTGCACCACGCCGTGCCGGTGTGCGAAGGCCAGGGCGGCGGCCACCCCGGCACCGATCGTGGCGATCTGGTTCGGTGGCATTGGAGCCGGGTCGCGCAGGACGGCGGAGAGTGGGCGGCCGTCGATGTATTCCATGACGATGAAGTAGGAGCCGTCGTCCTCGCCCCAGTCGAAGACCGGCACGATGTTGGGATGGGACAGGTTGGCGGCGGCCTGTGCCTCGCGGCGGAACCGCTCGACGAAGGTGCGGTCGACCGAGAGCTCGGGGAAGAGCACCTTGAGCGCGACCGGCCGGTCCAACTGGAGGTCCATGGCGCGATACACCTGTGCCATGCCGCCACGGGCGACCAGATGGGTCGCCTCGTAGCGGCCCGAATAGACGCGGGGCTTGTCAACCGGTTCCATGGCGCCCTGAGCCTACGCTGGGCGCCTTCGGCGCCGGGGTACGTGCGCGCCGTTCATGGTGAGGCCGTCGCTGTCGTCGTCGTCACCGGTGCCGTGGTGGTGGTGGTGGTCGCTTGAGGCGCTTGGTTCTGGTTCGGTTGCGTCGTGGTGGTCGTCGTCGACGTCGTGGTGGTCGTCGACGTGAGACGGCCGATGTAGCTCTTGGCGGCGTTCAACGAGGGCTCCTGCACCCCGGCGCGTACCGGAGCCGCGGCGGCGAGCGGGATATTGCTCGTCGTCACGCCGGGACGGTACACGACCTTCGGGTGGAACCACAGCACGCCACCCACCTGGCCCTGCTTGACCACGACCTGGTCGCCTTGCAGGGTCACGGTCCAATTGTCGTAGGCGTACCAGCGAAGCACGTAGTACGCCGCGACCGGCACTGCGGCCACGAGCAGGACGAAGCCGATGACGCGAGGGGTGACGCGTCGTGGGATCCCGAGACGTCGCCGGCGGGCGCCGCGGCTCTCCTTCTCGGAGGGTGGCGGTCGTGGCGCCGGTGCGGGGGGGACACGCGTCGTCGAGCGGGCCACCGGCACCGAAGTCGCCGACCCCAAGAAGAACTCGTCGCTGCGCGGGCCCTCACCGGCCAGGGTCGTCGGTTCGTCACCGAAGCCGAGGCGTGCCCCGGGAGCCAGGGTGTCGTCCATCCGGACAGCGGCAGCTGCAGCGACGCCTGCGCCCGATCGCCACGAGCCGGCCGGCTCGGAGGTCGTCGGTGCTGCCGGCGACTCCGCTTCGGAAGCACCCCCGTCAGCCGGTACCGCCGCGGTTGCCGCGGTCGCGGCGCCCACGGCGGCCGCAGCGGTGCCCAGACCGAGCGGCGTCACCTTGGCGACGCTCCCCTGCCCGTCCTCCCCCACCTGCACGTCGACGACGACCACGGTGATGTTGTCGGCGCCCCCGTGCTCGTTGGCCTCTTCGACGAGCCGCTCCGCCGCCTCCTGCGGGTCGTCGACGGTGCGCAGGATCTCCGCCATCTCGTCGATCCCTACCTCGTTGCTCAGTCCGTCGGAGCAGAGCAGCACCCGGTCGCCGGTGCCCAGCTCGAGCTCCCACATGTCGGCCTCCACCTCGGAGGACACGCCGAGCGCGCGGGTCAGGATGTGGCGTTGGGGGTGGACGGCAGCCTCCGCCTCGGTCATCTCGCCATGGCGCATCCGCTCCTCGGCCAGGCTGTGGTCGTCGGTGACCTGGACCAGGTGGCTCCCGGAGTAGACGTAGGCCCGCGAGTCGCCCACGTTGCCCAGGATGAGCGCGTCGCCGCCCCCGGTCCCGCCGACCAGGGCCATCGCGGTCAGCGTCGTGCCCATGCCGCGCAAGTCGACGTTGGCCTGGCTCTCGTGCCAGACGGCGGCATTGGCCTCCGAGAATGCCTCGCGCAGCCCGTCCACCGTCGGCGCCCTCTCGAACGCCCGTTCCAGCGTCTCGACGGCCACCCGCGCCGCCACCTCGCCGCCGACATGTCCGCCCATGCCGTCGGCCACCGCATAGAGGTTCGGTCGCTCGAGGGGGAGATCCTGGTTGACCGTGCGCACCCGCCCGACGTTGGTCGCCGAGCCAGAGCGCAGCACTGTCACCGCGAGACCTCGAAGACGGTGGAGCCGATCTGGAGCAGGTCCCCCTTGCCGAGGCGCATCGCCTGCGTGATCTGCTCACGATTGACGAACGTGCCGTTGGTCGAGCCGAGGTCCTCGACCCAGAGCTGGTCGTTGCGCCGGAACAGGCGAGCGTGCAGCGTCGAGGCGTAGATGTCCTCGGGCATGGCCACGCCGCACCCGGGCGAGCGCCCGATGGTCAGCTCGTCATCGAGATCGTAGGTGCGACCGGCATGCGCGGGTGGCTCCACCACCCGCAGGTAGAGCTGGCGGCGTCGACTCTCCTTCGGGCGGTCGGGGGGGCGAGCGGCGGCACGCACCTGTCGCTTCTCCTGGCGCCGCTCGGAGCGAGACTTGCGGATGGTGGCGGGGCTCATCTCGACCCACACGGCGCGGATCACACGGAGGAAGAACAGGAAGATGAGCGCGATGACCCCCCATTGCATGACCCGGAGCACGGCGTTCAGGTTCTGCGTGGCGACCAGGATCGCCAGCGCCTTCGGTTCCGTCACGACATTTCGAAGATGAGTCTCGTCGACCCGACGCTGACCTCGTCCCCGCTGGCGAGCAGCTGCTCTCGGACCGGGGTGCCGTTGACCCTGGTCCCGTTGGTGGATCCGAGATCGGTGACGAAGACGCCATCGCCCTTCCGGCGCAGCTCGGCGTGCCGGCGGCTGACGTTGGAGTCGGCGAGGACGACCTCACACTCGGGGAGCCGGCCGATCACCAGGGCCTCCGAGCCGACGGTCACCCGCCTGCCGTCGGGCAGGACCAGCTCGGCCAGGAAGCCCCCGTCCTCGCTCTCGTGGACCTCGGCGGTGACGGTGAAGCGTCCGGGCTTGAGGTTGGAGCCCTCGAAGATCTCCACCTCGACGGGGCCGACGAACGAATAGCCCTCGATCCGGGCGTGCTCGCGAGCGGCGTCGGACAGCTCACGCGACAGGGCGTCGATGAAGTTGGCGAAGCGGCTGACGTCGGACGGCGAGAGCGTGACCGCGAAGGCGTTGGGCGCGATGAGGCCACGCACCCCCACCCGCCGGTGCAGGTCCATCTCCCGCGTCAGCCTCCGACCGATTTCAACCGGCTGGAGGTTGCTTCGAAACGGCTTGGCCAACGTGCCCTCCACCAGACGCTCGAGGCGCTCCTCAAACTGCTGGAGTCCCATGGTTCCCCAGAGATTACCGGTACGGTGCGATCGGCAGGGATTCGGCAGCCGTCTGACCTGGTCACCTGTGCCCCTAGATCCCCCCGAGGGCCGATCCTGGGCGGCCCGGCCAGCGACTACTGTTGTCCGGTCACCCGGGCGAGTGGCGGAATTGGCAGACGCGCAGGATTCAGGTTCCTGTGTCCGAAAGGATGTGCGGGTTCAAGTCCCGCCTCGCCCACGCACACCCGCCTCGCCACGCGGGCTCCCGATTGAACTCAGGTACTCCCACCGACACAACCCAGGCTAATAGAGGCTCAGGGGGGTCCCTTGGGAGGGGAGCCAGGCACGAGCCTGGCCGGACTTGGGAGATTTGGGGCGCCCGCCGGCCCAACAATCGCTCAGATACCCGCCAGAAGACCCGACTCGGCGATCTTGGGGACGCGCGCCCCACCGGCTTATCCAGTCGTCGATCTGCTGTGATGTCTCAGAGTTTCTGGGACGTCTGAACCCACAGAGCGTAGCTTTCACCTGATGGGCTGGTAGTCCTTGGAGGGATCGAGGGTCAGGTGCCGCAAGACGGTCCCCTCCGTGGCGAGAATTCGGACGTCGAGGTCGGCGACGAGTATGAGGACCCGCTCGTTCTTGTGTGCCCGGCCCAAGCCGATGTGATGGAGCTTTGAGCGATGGCGCAGGGTCACGGTGCCGTTGGTGTCGACGCGGTCCCGGCGAACCTTGGTGGTCGGTGAGACCACCTGGCCCTCGATGCTCGGTGAGGCCTTGTCCCGCTCCTTGTAGACGGCGAGGGGCGGACGGCCATGGGCTTGGTGGGGACGGATCTCGTTGTAGTAGCCGGCGAAGAAATCGACGCCGCGCTGGAGGGCGTCGAGGGAATCGAACTCATTGTTGGCACAGAGCCACTTCTTGAGGGTCTGGTGGTAGCGCTCGATCTTGCCCTGGGTCTGGGGATGGTAGGGCTTGCCGTGCTTGAAGCTGATGCCGAGCGCAGCGAGATCGATCTCGAGGCCGGTCGCTGCCCCGCGATAGGCGGCGGTGTAGATGGCACCATTGTCGGAGAGCACAGAAGCGGGTAAACCCCAGGTCGCAGCGGTGGCGTAGAAGAGCTCGATGGTGTCGGGCGCCGTCGCCGTGCGCGAGAACCTTCGAGGAGAGGACGGCCCGTGAGCAGTCGTCGATGAAGTGGAGGATCTCGACCTTCTGCTCGCCCAGATGCCAATGGGTCATGTCGCTCTGCCAGCATTCGTTGGCCAGTGCGGCCTCGAAGCGGACCCAGCTCGAGCGAGGCCGCTTTTGGGGTTGGTCCACCACGAGGCCTCGGCGCCGGAGCACCCGGTGCACGGTCGAGAGCGACGGCACGCTGTGGTGGGCCTGGCTCAGGTGGTAGCGGATGGTCCGTGCCCCCGCATCGAAACCGGCGTCTCCGAGGTGCTTGCGCCACCAGACGATCTCGTCTTCGACCTCAGGCGCCGTGAGGGCAGGGGCAAGTCTCGGACCCCGCCGCTGGGGCTCGAGGGCCTCCTCGCCGCCGTCTCGAAACAGCTGGACATGGCGCTGCACCCAGGACTTCGACGTCCCGGTCGCGGCGGCGACGGCCCGCACAGAACGACCCTCGACCAACACAGCGTTGACGGCGTAATGGGCCAGATCCACGGCGGACACCCCTTGTCATCGGTGTCCCAGAATCTTGAAACATGCCGTCCCACAAATCCGGGAACGTCACACCGCCTCGCCCAGCAGGGTCCCGACAGAACTCGGGGGCCCCGAACGACAAAACCCGGGCTGAAACCCTTGGGGAGGAAGCCAGGCACGAACCGGGCCGGACGTCGGAGATTCGAGCGCCATCACCAAACGATCGCTCAGATACCCGCCAGAAGCTCTGACTCGGCGATGGTCTCCAGCGAGCGGGTGCGGCGGCGGCGTGGGCGGCGACGGGGGTGATCAGGGGCCGCTCGCCGCACCGCCGCGTCCGCCAAGAAGGTGCGGGCCTTGCGGACATTGGCGGCTAGGAGGAGCAGCACTGTCAGGATGCTCTGGGCGGCCACGCGTTGAGGCGTAGGCGTCCGGCGTCGTCCAGGACCTCATGGGCCGGGTCCTTGACGTAGCCGTTGAAGCCCTCGTTGGTGTTGCGCAGGGTCGCATAGGTGCTTTGCCATTCCGAGCTGCCGAAGAGCAGGCTCTGGCGGTACTTCCCACCCGCCTCGGGCGGAATGGTGACACTTTGTTGGCTACACGACGGCGGCGGGTTGGCCTTGACGTCGGCTCTCACCGCGATGCGGAGCCGTCCCCGGTTCTCCCGGCGGATCGAGGTTGGCTTGAGGCCGCAGTGGACGAGGGGTCGGGCGTCGAGGTCATCGAGGTCGATCGACCGAATCGACCGAATCGCCCGAAGCGCCGCAGCAGTACCACTGTCATTCGCTGAGCCTGCGAGGTCCTGCCCCGGTCCTCGCTGCCGGATTGGGGCGCCGGGCTCGGCATCAGGAAAGGGACGCAATCATCTCGATGAGATCTTCCTGTCGGTAACCCTGATGTCGAGCAAACTCGACCAGGTCCCGTACCCGCTCAAGGACCAGCGCTCTTCTGAGGTGTGCCCGAGACACAGTGATCCCGCGTCCTCGGGTGAACTCCAAGAGCCCCTCGTCTCGGAGGATGTGCATCGCTCGCAGCACGGTGTTCTTGTTGACCCCAAGAATGGCGGCGATGTCCTTCACGAGCGGGAAGGCGATCTCCTGGTCGCAGCCTCGCCTTCGGCAATGGCTCGCCGGATCTCCGCAGCCACCTGATCGTGGAGAGAAGTTGGCTCTGACCGGTCGATATTGACATGGATCATGGTACTAGCCATAGTAGTCCTGGAACCAGTAAGGGGAGGAAGTGGGCAATGACAATCACAGACTCTCAAGCCACGGAGATCTCAGACCTTGAGGCTCATTCGCTATTCGAAGAGGCTCGGCGGCGGCGGCAGAAGCGTTGGTTCATCGGGATGGTGCTTCTTGGTCGTCGTATCGCTCGCCGTCGCTTTGCTCGTTTCCCTTGAGTCGGGCGCTCCCCGGCATAGTGCTCCACCACATGACGGCCTGCCGAGATGGACTCCGCCGCAAGAGAATCCCCAAGCCGCTCCGGCGCTGTTTGTAGCTGGTGACGGCAAGGGGGGCATCGGCGTGTACTCAACCGCCAACGGAGCCCTCATTCGAACCATCAGTCCACAAGGCCCAGGTGGCCCGGACCAACAAGTCGTGCTGTCTCGCAATCGTCAGTCTGTTTTCTTCACGCAACCGACTGGACCGTGCAGCGGAAATATCCTCAACGGTCCCGTGTCGGGTTCGAGTGCTCCGGCTGTGGTCATCTCAGATCCGCAGACCCTTGCGCTGTCACCGTCTCCCGGTCCAACATCGAGGGAACTGGCGTGGGTGGGCGTGACCTGCGGACCGACGGGGTCTACGCCCAGTTCCACCCTCTACATCACCAACCTCGCCACAGGCGTGAGGAGCGACCTCGGAGCCTTCAGCGGCCAACACAGTGACGACGAGATCTCCTGGAACTCAGACGGAACCCGACTGGCTGTGGAAAGCGGGTATGACCGTGGCGAGTGTTTGACACTGAATAAGTCAACTCCGAAGAAACGTTGGACTCTTGAATGTGACCAGTGGTTGCACTCTCGCGAGCCCTACCTTCTTGTCACGACGGCAACCAGGTCGCCGCCATCCGAACGTGCTACGGCACTGCTCGAACATCAGGTACGAGCCAAGTTCTGGTGTTTAATGCCGTGACGGGCAAGCCGGTGGCAGTCGTTGCGTCAGCGCCTCAAGGAGCCACGTTTCAGGGCTTGTCGGTCGATGCGTCTGGCCAACATATTTTGCTCGGAGTCGTCACGAGCGTCGCCGCCTGGTGCTCACAATATGCAGCTCAAAAGCGGACGCCTTGTGAGCAGTAGGCGGACAGTGCACCTACCGACGCAGAGTGGTGAGCGCTTTAGAGCTTTGAGCGGTTGGTCAGACTGCCTCTGTACGCCGGGACGGTGAGACACTTCGTACCGTGATCGTCGTGGTTGAGGGTCCCAGTGCAGCGAGGAAAGACCAGCTGGATCGCTCAACATTGTGATCCCGCAATGACCGTCGGCGAGACAACTTCTGCGGCAGCCAGCGCTGCCACCGATGCTGAAAGAGAGCCTCTCGCGGCCGCTGAGTTTTGGACTCTGCAAACAGCTCCCGCTGGCGAGAAGCCCGACGACTTGAAGCCAGCCAAGGTATGGCGATTTGTGACAGTGATCCGTTCAAGCTCGATTACACCTGGAGCCTGTGGCGTACCGGTCATGCAAGACTCACTTACTGGAGGCCGCGTGCGACGCATCTCGGTGGTCGTTCATCGAAGACAAACTGGGTCTTGATGATCTCTACCTGGTGTCGATACCGGACAGCGAGACAGTCTGCCTTCAAAGGCAAAGCGACCATCTTCGCCGAAGACGCAATATCGATCTCCATCTGGAACTGGTTGGTGCACTTGCCGAGTGGTATCAAGCCGTCGAGACAATCGACCCTCAGCGGGTCGTCTGGCATTTCCAGCCGCAAGGCCTGCCAGGCGCAGTAGCTCGACGAGAACAGCGAAGAGGTGAAGATCTGTTCGACGCTCTCCTGTCTAACCTACCGGCCAGATAGACGTCGCAGTGCCCCCGAAACGCCGGCTACGGGCGCCCAGGGCATTGATGGCTGCATAGGTGTTCGCTGTCTTCCTCGACCCAAGGAGGAAGTCATGCACACCCCGATGCCTAGTTCCGTGGCGCTAGTGAGCGCTCGAGACGCAGATCCATTCGCCCAGGCCCAGATGGCGGCGGCTGCGTACCTGGCCCGCTACGGCGGCCGAACCCTCGAGACCTATCGCTACGACCTGCGCACCTTCTTTCAGTGGTGCACTGATGTTGGTCTCGACGTCCTCGAGGCCAAGCGGGCCCACATCGAGCTGTGGCGCAGCGCCATGGAAGAGCGGGGCCTGGCTGCCTCGACCATCGATCGCCGGCTGTCCACCATCTGCGGGTTCTATCGCTTCGCCCACATCGACGGCCGGATCGCATCGAACCCAGCGCAGTACGCCCGCCGGCCCAAGGTCTACCCGAGCGAAGGGCGCGGGCTCGACCGAGGCGAGCTCGGCCGATTCCTCTTCACGGCCGAGCGCTACGACCCCGACCATGCGGCCTGGCCGCCTTGCTCGGCCTCAACGGACTGCGGGTGAGCGAGGCCTGTGCCACCGACGCCGAGGATCTCGGCTTCGACAGGGGCCATCGGACGTTGCGCATCATCGGGAAGGGCAACAAGCCGGCAGTGATACCTCTGGTGCCCGGGTGGCCCGGACGATCGACCTCGCCCTCGGAGAGCGATGCGAGGGCCCGATCCTGCACCGCCACGACGGCCAGCGACTCGACCGACGCACCGCACACCGCTGGGTCCGCTCCATCGGCAAGCGGGCCGGACTCGGGATCGTCCATCCCCACATGCTCCGAGCCGCGTTCATCATGGCGGCGCTCGAGCGGGGGTACCCTGCGTGACGTCCAGATCGCCGCCCGCCACGCCGATCCGAGGACGACCACCATCTATGACCGCCGGCGCGAGAACTTCGACCGCCATGCCGCCTATGTCGTGGTGGCCTTCGTGGCGGGCGGTTAGGAGTCCCCAGGTCGATGCCCGCCGCTCGGCCAGTGCAGATGCAATGTCCTCGGGTGTTCGTCCGGTCCGCTCGGCTGCCACCCGGCCGTAGAGCAC
Organism: uncultured Acidimicrobiaceae bacterium; assembly: GCA_963730395.1. Taxonomy (GTDB): domain Bacteria; phylum Actinomycetota; class Acidimicrobiia; order Acidimicrobiales; family RAAP-2; genus Bog-473. The sequence goes on from CAVSSK010000030.1 coordinate 53,773, forward strand.
CACGGCGTAGAAGGCGTACTCCCACATGTTGTCAATACCCCACCCGTACGCCTCGTCAAGGAGGTCGGGATAGACGCCGGCCCTGATCATGGCGGCAGCCATGAGGGCGTAGTGGCTGTTGTGTTGCTGGGACTTGCCGCGGAAGTGGTACTCGGGCAGATAGCGATCGCGCATCCCCTCGTACTGAATCGGCTCGGCCGGCGACGCCCCGGACTCCTCGATGGCCTCTGCGGCCAGCTCGAGCAGGACCTCAGCTGGGAACGTGTTATTGCGAGGATGCAGGGCTTCCAACTGCTCCATGATCGTGTCGGAGTGCTGGCCTGCGATCAGGCCCAGCAGTCCGAGGCGGGCGGCGCTGGCGTAGTCCTCGTCGGTAGGGCCAGCCTTGCGGGCCATGGTCCTAACGCTATCGACGCGTAGGGTGCCGGGCATCCTCATGCCGGCAAACTGGGGCAGGGCACCCTCTTGACCGGAAGTACCATTTGTCGGTGGCCAAGGCTTTCGAGATCATCTGTGAAATCGAGCCCGCCACTCGTCCGGATCTGACGCACGTACGCCACCAGATTGGTGTCCTGAGTCCGGTGGCGGACGCATTCTTGATTCCCGATAATCACATCGGGAGGTCGACTGTCTCAAGTATTGCGGTCGCACATGAGGTTCAGCTCATGGGAGGTCGCTCGGTCGCCTGCGTCAACGCTCGGGACCGCAACATGCTCGGCTTTCACCGAGACCTTCTAACGGCAACGGCGTATGGCGTGAATGAGTTCCTCTTCGTCTACGGGGACCGGCCAGAGACGGGTTCTCGGTCGGACGACCTCACCGTTCGCTCGATGATCGCCGAAGCACGACAGTTCGCCCACCGTCCAGATGTGGGTGAAGGATTCCGCATCGGCGTTGCAACCGGCCTGCGGACGATCCCGGCCTGGAAGCACGAGGCCGATTTCTTGCTGACCAGGTGTCGTTCTCCGCAGAGGATCTCGTCCGTTGGCGCACGACCTTCGACTTCGATGGTCCAGTGTTCGCCGGTGTCATGGTTCTACCGAGTGTCTCGATGGCGAGGAAGCTCTCGGCCGAGGTGCCCAGTTGGCCGTACCTGAACCGATCATCTGGCGAATCGATGACGACCGAGATGCCGGGGTCTCGATTGCGTGTGCCCTGATCGAGCAGCTTCGAGAGTCTGAGGCGTTCGACGGCGTGCACCTCATTCGGTAAATCGCTATCGGGAAATGGCGAGTCGACTGGAGTCGATGTTGTAGCCACCAGCCGGTACGAGGACAGTCAAGACGTCAGAGATGCCAGATAGCGGTTTGTGGCATAGTGGGTTAGAGTTAATGGTGTCGATGAGCAACGCCGACTACGGGTTGGTCACGTGATTTTGTGTTGAGTAGTGTTGGTGTTTAGCTAGTGCGGCGACGAGACCGGATCGATCAGGCAGACGCAGAAGATCTCCGATGAGGTGTCCAACGACAGGTACGGTGATGAGACGGTAAAGGAGAGAGAGGTTGAGTGTTGGATCCCAGATGAAGCTTGGTAGCGAGCGAGCTCTACGCGATGAGAGTCATCCCGGAACATCAGACTCACTATGTCTATGTGATGATGGTTTGACGCCTATCCGGAAGGAGTTGATTAGTGTTCGATGGCAGAGCTAAGAGTTGACGTGCCAGATATGTGAGCGCCTCTCATACCACGACCAATTGAGTGTAGTCACCACTACATTCCTGATGACGACAGTGATCAATCGAAGTCCCTGACACTGACTTCGTAGGCCTGTTAGTAGTGAAGGTAGAGTGTGTGGGGGAGTGTGTATGAGTGAAGAAGTAGAGTGAAGAGTGTGAGTGTGGGTGTGAGATAGATGTGGAGAGAGATGTGGTTGTTAGAGGAGTGTGTGTAGTGGTGTGTGGAGTGAGATGATTGGTGATATTGGTTGATGAAGATTCACCCCGTATCGTGCTAGGTTATTGGTGTGGTGTTGGTGGTGTGTGGGTAGAAGTTATTGATAGTGTAGTGTGGTGTGTTGTGTGCTTGTAGTAGATGGGGTGAGAGTGAAGGTGGTTGTGGTGAGACGATGGATGACGAAAGCCGTCCGAAGGCCGGCGACGTGGAGTACCAGAGAAGAGTGTGCGGTGAGATGGAGCGCTAGTGAGCGTGAGCTAGTGGTTTGTTGGTGTGTGTGCGCTGGTGGGAGGGCTGAGATGGTAGCGAGGAAGGAGGCGTGAAGCGAGAAAGAGAGATAAGTGTAGCTTGCTGCGATCGAGCTAGGACTCTACTGGCTCCAAGGGGTAGGGGTAGAGGTGTGAGCTTCTCTCGCCGACCTGTGGTCGTCACGAGTCCGGAGTATCGCGACCTGGAGACACGCCTGTGGTGCGCGAGAGTAAGAGGTTGGGCGGGGAGGTTCAGCGTGGTCACGAACATGTGCCGCCGAGGTTCGAGGCTCTGACTTCGAGCAGAGCAACTGGTGGAGGCTTGAGGTTGGGACGGTATGGATGCGTCTTGCTCGAAGCGGACGATTCCGGTCGAGATCGTACCGACATTGATCGAGCTCGAATATGCGTCTCACGGTCGCGATGTCACAGCTCTACACGTCTTCGAGGTCGAACGGCGCTGACGGTCGATGAGACTGGGTTCCCGGAGATACTCAAGAACTGGCGCAAAGCGCTGCGTCGAGCTACGCCGCACAGACCTCAACGTTGTCGGCATGGAGCTTCAAAATCACACTCGAACGCGTGCCTACCTGGCTCAGGTATAAGGGTCCGCTCTGGTTACGGGCTCACTCTCAGACAATCGTGAAATGATGTCCGTTTACTTCTCGAACATGCGCTCCACGACTCTCATCACTATTTGGTGGATGTGGACAAAGGGCGCGTCATAGCGGGCGAGATCCGACTGAACTGGAGCTCTTCAAAGTGTCCGAGCACAACGCAATCCCGACACGCAATATACACGGTGAACCCTGACGAACGACAGAGACTTGCATTCATGTTACGGAAGCTAAGCCTCTCAAGAGTGGAGTCCAGCTCAGCGTCAGACGAGACGGAGAAGAAAATAATAGACGCAGAAAAAGCTAAAGACGACGCTGCGCAAAAAAAGATCGCCAGCTAAATCCATTGCGAAAAAAAAAAAAAAATAAGAAAAAAAAAGAACATCCCACGCCGACTAGGTAAGACTGGGCGGCCAGGCTCAAAAATGTGAGATTCGTTTCATGTTTGAAGACGGTGACGAGAAGTCGTTCTAGAAAAAGCAAAGGTTTGTGGATCAGTGATTAAAAATATAAGTAGTGAGTGAAGATTTTGTTTAAGTATAACGTTATATACGCTGTGTTGGTTCTATGTTGCGATACTTCGCGGGGCGATTAGGACCGAACGTCCAGACCCCCGCTCGGAGACCTTGCGCCAACGCCTCGCCGGACTTCGCTGACCCCCAGAAGGTGATCTTCCACATCTAAACCCACGTTCCCGATCAGGCCAGCTATGACGTCCGCCGCCTTCTGACTCTTGGAGCTTAGGTCCGTGTCTCTGCTGAACCGTGGCGACAATCGCCTCGGTCCCGGCGGCAATGTTCGGGGGCAGTGAGACGTCAGATGGTTTCCATACTATGTGCCACCAGGACGCTCACAACTGTGAAAGGCAAGACCGTGGAAGGGTATGTATTGCGGGACGCGCCAGGCTGGACTTGGAAAGCGAATGGGCGCGACAACGAGGGACGCTTTGACTTCCTGGTAATTGAGCGTCTCGCGTACGGGGCCGGCCCGCGTTGCACTTCCATACCACGTTCGAAGACTCTTCTTCGTTTTGGAAGGTTTGCTCACGGTCCAGCTAGGGGACGACGTTGTCGAGCTCGGGCCGGGAGACTTCGCGACGGCCCCGCCCGGTGTCCCGCACAGCCTCACGAACGCACACGCTGACCAGAGCGCCTGCCGGGCGGTCAACCTATTGACACCGGGTGTCGGCTTCGATCGCTACATAAGTCAGATCGACCAGCTCGCCGCGAAGGGCGACCACGAGGGCATGGAACGGCTCAACGCTGAATACGACGTGACGATCGTCGGTCCGAGCGTGGCCGATCGACTCGGACTCTCGTAAGCCAGAGATCGGTGAACAAGGCTCGCGGCATCCCGCGAACGGGGCTACCCCACTGCGCCATTGGCGGATATAGCGTTTACCGATGGGAGTGCCTCGGTGCTATCTCATCTGCGCCAATGCGCGCTGTGGCTCCACTCTCTTACCCCGCGCCCTCTCGGATACTGGAATAGCCGGCCACCCAGACGAATACTTCCTCACTGGACCTCCAGAGGCATTCGGCCGGGGACTTTCCATTGGGAAGACAGCCACTTGGCTCGTCGGCACGGAGTAGTCGAGCGCGAGCAGTTCCTCCGGCTCGTGTATCAGGTCGGCTCGACGCCCAATGGCGTCTTCGGAGCGAAGATCATGTGGAACTACGTCGGATGGGCGATGGACAACTTTCGGGAGTTGCCTCGATTCTCTCGAATGACCACCGAACAGATCTTCGCTGGAGTGTTCCCTGGACTGAGCGTTGTGCATCTGATTCGGCGTGATCGACTGCGTCAAGCCATCTCATGGCTTCGAGCAGCTGAAGACGGTGTATGGGCAGTGTCGGAGACCGAGCCTGCGCATCCTGTCCGTAAGCCGCGCTTCCAATACGAAGTGATCGTCGGGATGATGGACTTGATCGCCCAGGGTGAGGAGGCCTGGCTGGACCTGTACGAGAAGCTGGGTGTGATGCCTCTCGAGGTCGCCTACGAAGACATGACCACTTCAGATGGCTATGAGGAGACCATTTGTCGGTGCTGCGGCATCTTGATCTTGACGACGCGATAGAGATCCCTCGCCCGAGGACTGATCGGCAGTCGGACAGCACAAATGACCACTGGGTGGATCGGTTCCTCAATGAACGGAGCCAGCGCGGTCTTTGAGCAGATCCCGTAGTGGCACCCCCACCCGCGAACGGTGGCAGCCTCAGGCGTGGTGTCGCTCGCGCGTTATGGGCACCCTTTGGACCCGGATCCGTTCGAACTGCTCGATCGGCGGGCGGCTCGTCTGACGGAAGCCTTTGGACCGCTTCGAAAGTAAGCATTCGGCCGTCGGGCGCGAGAAGGCGAGTCTGTGACCCGGCCTTCCTTTGGGCACTCTCGTCGCCCGCCTGCAACCGTTAAATCTGGGCACCTCGCGGTCCTCGGCCTCTACTAGGAGAAGCGCCGAGAACTTCCCATGCTCACATCTAGTAGGCGCCCATGCCCACGATGGGGGCGTTGAGGGGCTGGCCCCCGTGCGAGCCCAAGAACGGCAGCGTGCTCGGGTAGGCGAAGATGCCGCCGTCGGCGGCCACGAAGTAGTAGCCACCGGCTACGGCGGCCATGCCGACCACCGGCTCGTTGAGGGCGATCGAGCCCGTTGAGCCGTAGAAGGGCAAGGAGGACGGGTACGAGAAGATCCCGCCGTCGGAGGCCACCAGGTAGTAGCCGCCGCTGACCGGGACCGACATGCCCACTACCGGCTTGTTGAGGACCAAAGAGCCTGCCGAGCCCTCGAAGGCGGCGTTGCCGTAGTTGAAGATCCCTCCGTCAGAAGCCACGAGGTAGTAGCCCAAGCCGTTGGGGGTGGTTGCCATGCCGACGATGGGCTTGTTCAGGGTCAGCGAGCCGGTCGAGCCGTAGAACTGGGCGTCGCCGAAGGAAAAGATCCCCCCGTCGGAGGCCACCAGCCAGTACCCTCCGCCGTCGCCGGTCGCCGCCATGCCGACGATGGGTTTGTTGAGGGGCTTTCCGCCCATGGAGCCGAAGAACTTCGCATCCCCGTAGTTGAAGATGCCGCCGTCAGAGGCCACCAGGTAGTAGCCGCCGCCGCCTGGCATCACCGCCATGCCGACGATGGGCCTGTTCAACGCCATGCCGCCCGTCGAGCCCAAGAACGGTACGCCGTAGCTGAAGATGCCGCCGTCAGAAGCGACCAGCCAATAGCCATGCAGGGGTTGAACATTTGCGGTCGCGGTAGAACTCGTCGAGGCGACGGTCGGCCCGGACGGCGGATCCCCGAAGGCCTGGACCGTCTGCATGACGGTGGCCGGCAGTGTGACATTGGTGGTCACGCACCCGTACCCATATGACGCACCCGCGGCCAAGGTGCCCGTCGTGGACACGGGCACCGGCCCCTCGCAGTCGGACGTCGAAGATGGCAGCGAACTGGTCACCTTGATGTTGGTGAGCGGGTCGGCACCGGTGTTCTGGACCACGACCCGCCACCACACTTCAGAGCCGTTCACCGTAGCGGACGAGGCCCAGTCGGCCCCGTTAATCGGTTGGGTCGGGTCGCAGGAGGGTCCGAATGGCAAGGTGCACACTTGCACGACCGCAGAAATGGAGTCGATGGCCGTGGACGCAGGAGTCGGCGTCCAGGCCAGTAGGGCCAACAGAGGCAACGAGAGCCCTGCGGCAAGAAAGAGTCGCAAACGTGGAGCTACTCCGCCGGTCATCTTGACCTCCCTTCTTGGTCGGCTTCAGCCTCCTCTAGCTGTTGCCTTGGAACCCTAAAGGGATTCTTCACTCTCTACAATCGGGCTTGGATTTCCCATATGTGCCTGATTCGGTAGGGGGCAGGGGTAAAAACGTCTTCGTTGCACAGCCAAGCCCCCCCCGCCCGCGCCCCCTCCCCTCCGCTTCCGGGTGGCCGTAGCCGCCAGCACTGGTGCCGCGGAGCGTGGCCTTTTGTCGTCGTTCGCATGCCGCTCTCCTCTGTCCGTCTGGTGCCGATGGGCGCATGGGACTCGAACCTCGGACCGTGTTCCCGACCAGAGCTTGGTGCGGCCCCATCAACCATCCTGTCGCCGGTATCGGCGCCGCAGAGCCTCTTAGGCCGGTCCGTTCAAATATGGCGACCCCGGGGCAGTCGTGTCCGGGCTCTGGGCACCGGGGGCAGTCTCGTCCTTCCTGCGCCGCCAGCTCTAGAGGTCCGTTTGGTTTGGCATGCCAGTCTCGCGTCGTCTGTGGCCATCGCCAAGCTGACGGATGTGATCCGTGCGGGAAGCCGACCCGAATCAGGGCGGCAACCCCGATGACATCTCGATGCCATTTGTCGAATTGCGAGCTTCCCATTCGTCGTAATGCAATGACTCAGGGTGTCTCGGAGCATAAATGGTGGCCGCCGGGCATGAAGGGGCGACGCGCCTCAGCTCATTGTCACACCGGCCATCTATCGTCGACTGAGCCGGCCCTCGGCCCGTCTGGAAGATGGCTGGCTCTCCATAGCGTGTCCTTCGATGACCTGAGCGGTGGGGCAACCTGAGATCACGAGAAGAAATGACTGACTACTGGAGGAACGATGACAGCTGATTCGCGGAAATGGTTCGCCCTGGCGGTGATCTGTGTGGCCCAGTTCATGGTCATTCTCGATGTCTCCATCGTGAATGTGGCGCTGCCCTCGATTCAGCGCGGCCTGCACTTCTCCGAGCAGAACCTGCTTGTGGGTCTTGAACGCCTACGCCCTGATGTTCGGTGGGTTCCTCATGCTCGGCGGCCGCGTGGCGGACAAGCTGGGACGGCGCCGGGTGTTCATGACAGGCGTGATCGTCTTCACGACGGCCTCCCTGTTCTGTGGATTGGCGACATCGAGCGGCTGGTTGGTGACAGCCCGGGCCGTGCAGGGACTCGGGGCCGCGATCCTGTCTCCCGCCGCCCTCTCCATCCTTACGGTCACCTTCGAAGAGGGTCGGGAGCGGAACACGGCCCTGAGCATTTGGGGGGCGATCGCTGGCGCAGGCGGCGCGTTCGGGGTCCTGCTCGGCGGGATACTCACCCAGGAGTTCGGCTGGCAGTGGATCTTCTACGTGAATGTGCCGATCGGTTCGCTGGTCGTGCTGGCGAGCTTCTTCATCCTCACGCCATCCCTCGCGGAGGACGAGGACCGGGGATTCGACATCCCGGGGGCCGTCACTCTCACCGCCGGCCTGGTCTTGATGGTGTTCGCACTGGTCAAGAGCACGAGTTGGGGTTGGGCCTCGGCCAAGACGCTGGGGACTCTGGCGGTCGCCTTCGTCCTCATCGCCCTGTTCGTCGTGATCGAGCGCCGGACGAAATCCGCCCTCGTCCCCCTGTCGATCTTTCGCAATCGGAGCCTCAGCGTGTCCAACATGGTCTCGCTCGCTTTGGGCGCGTCCATTTTCTCGATGTTCTATTTCCTGTCGCTCTACATGCAAGAGGTCCTGGGGTATTCAGCCCTCAAGACCGGAGTCGGCTATCTGGCGATCGTGGGCTCGATCATCGTCGCGGCTGGAGCAGCTCAATCGCTCGTGGCCAAGTTCGGCGTCCGACTCGTGATGACGGCGGGCATGGGGCTTGGCGGCCGGCGGGCTCATCTACTTCGCCCAGATCTCACCCCATGGGACGTACCTGGGCACGCTGCTGCCCGGATTCCTCTTGGCCGGCGTCGGCCTCGGCCTCTCGTTCGTGCCGGTGACCATCGGCGCCATGAGCGGCGTTGCCCATGAAGAGGCGGGCGTCGCATCAGGGCTGATCACGACGACACAACAGATTGGCGGGGCACTCGGGGTCGCGGTCCTCTCGACGATCGCAGTATCAGCGACGACGAGATTCATCGGCGCCCACGGCCACGCGCCGGACGTGATGACAAACGCGCTCAACCACGGCTTCTCTGTCGCCTTCTGGTTTGGCGCGGTCTTTGCTGGGATCGGCTGCCTCATTGCCTTCTGTCGGCATGGATCAGCACTCGTATCACTGGGGCCCTTGCATCGGAGACCGGCTATCGAAGAGCGGCCGACCGCGTTCGAGCCGGCATCCCCGTGAGTATAAAATTCACCAGCTGAACTCAGCTGAGGTTGGAGACTTGATCTTCCCGTAGCCTCTCGGCGGTCAGGCCGGACTCCAAAGGCATCCCGATCGGGAGCGGTTCCTAGGTGAGGCCTGGCATTCCGGTGCAAAGGACAACCCAGTGCCCATCGGCTGTCGTTGAAATCGCCGGATAGTGCGCAATCCGCAAGGCAGGGAACTGCTTGAAAGGCGGCATGTGCTTGGTGAGGACGGATCTCGTTGGAATAGCCGGCGAAAGATTCGACGCCGTGCTGGAGGGCGCCGAGGGAATCGAACTCATTGTTGGCACAGAGCGACTTCTTTAGGGTTTGGTGATAGCGCTCGATTTTGCCCTGGGTCTGGGGCGGCGACCCAAACGGTCATCCCAACGGATTGCGCTCCGGCTCGCTGACTTGTACGAAGCGCCGCCCATTCAGCGAGCACCCATCGCATGTCCTCGCTCACGTTCGGGCAACAAATGGGCGCCGCGCCCGTCACGCCGCGGGAGGGGAGCACCACGGCGTCCTTGGAGATCGAGAACCCGCTGGCGTACCAAAACACCGGTGCCTGGGGCTCGGGTGGGGCGAGGAGCGTCTGGAGGACTTGAGGCTCGTTGGATCCCGGCTCCACCGTGAATGCGTAGAGAGAGCTCGGTGTCGGTGTGCCAGCTTCACACTTGACCAAGACAAGCGCGATAGGAGTGCCCTGGGCTGACTGGATGTAGGAGACCTGCTGCACGTCGACAGTGAAGCCGTACGCAGATCCAGGGTTGCACCCGATGTTCCCGGGGAACGTGACCTTCGAGAAGTTGAGTCCCGGGTAGTCGACGTGCTTCCACACCACGTTTTGGAACGCGGCGCCAGAAGTCACCTCGATGGCGGCGCTAGACCGCGAGCCCTCCTGATGCGAGAGCGACTGGCTTAGGGGCACAGCCACCGCGCAGATGACGAGTGCCGCCAGTGATACCCGGAGGGTCATCTTGCGCCTGCGAAGCTGGGTCCCCCGCCGCACAGTCCGCTCGAGGAGCTCGGCCATGTGCGCTTCCGAGATCTCGTCGAACATCTCCTCGTGTCGTGTCATGGCGACTCCTCCTTCGACATCTGATCTCGGAGACGCAGAATCGCTCGGTGCAGATGCGTCTTGACCGATCCAGGGCTCATGCCGAGTACAAGCGCGACTTCTGCTTCTGGCAGGTCGACGATGTAGCGCAGCACGACGACCTCTTGTTGCCTCCGGGTGAGCGACCGCATGGCGCTGACTACGTCGTCCCTCTCGACGATGTCCGCCGGAGCGTCCCGGGCGACGATGGCGGGGAGATATCCCTTCTTGCGGCGCACCTCGTCCAGCGCAGCGTTGGTGGCCACTCTGACCACCCAGCCTTCCGGGCTTTCCATCTTGGAGACCCGTCCCCAGCGGGCGAATGCCCGAGCGAAGGCCTCGACGGCCAGGTCCTCGGCGAGATCGGGACCGGCGATCCGGGCTATGGCGGCTCGAACTTTGGCAAACGTCGATGTGAAGAAGCCATCGAAGCTCGTTGTGCCTGCCGGTTCAATCTCCTCGACCTCAAGTTCGCTCATCACCACACTCAGTAGACGGTTGGCCGGCACGATCGGTTGACCGTCTCGACGGAACATTTGCCAAATGCCGGTGCTCGTCACGGATGCAGCCCGCCACACGACTGTTGCGACTGCCCCATCCCAGCCCAGGACCCGGAAGCTCCGACCACGACCCAGGCCGGCCTCTCGTCGTATACCGGTGACATAGGTCGTCTTCGTCGGAAGCTGGACCGCTGTGATCGTGACCGGGGTTGGAGTAGGGGCCTGGGGTGGGGTTGGTGACGACGACGTCGCCGGTTCCACGGGGGTCGAGCAAGATCTTCCGGGGACCACCTGGGATGTTCACCGAACCGTCGACGACGACCGATGGGCGGTCAGCATTCGCCCGAGTGACTGCACACCGCCCTTTAGACGGGTCGTCACAGTTTGAGGAGACGCTCGCGTTCGTAATGGAGGACGCGGGCCTCGTTTCACTTATCGAGGTGTCCTGGCAACTCCCTGTGGGTCGCTCGGCCCCGGCCTTGGATCGACTACGAGCGGGGAATGCTCACGAAGCAAAGCGCGTCTGGCGCTTGGCCAGCGAGCGTGCGCCCGCCTCCCCAAAAACGGCTGCCCTCGATCTTCCCGCGAATCAGAGCGGAATCTCCACCCACGTCGACGCCTGCCAGCTGGCCACCGCGCCCTCCGAGGTGCCCGACTCCATCATCACTGCCAGGCCCTGCGGATCTGCGAGGAACTTGTCCGTGATGCGGCCGGCGTCGGTGAAATCGTCCGCTTCATGAGTGAGCACGAAGCTTGCCGATTGCTGGCCGCTCATGCCCACAATCAACCGAACGTTCTTGGCTCCGCACTTCTCCAAGATCGACTTCGATTTCTTGGTCGAGGCGAGAAATTCCTCATAGCGATCGGGCTTGATGGTCAACGTCGTTACGGAAAGCACCGTCATCCCATTACCTCGTTTCTGGCTTGCTGTACCTCGCTTCTGATATCCGCCCGATGGCGGTACTCGTGAGGCTACGCCCGTTGAGGCTCACGCGTCTTGGCGCATGGAAACCCGTCACTTCCAGGCATACTCCGGAGTCAGTTGGGCCACCGCCGAGCAAACGTTCGTGTGATCGTCGACCGGTTCTGTCGGTAACCCACTCTGAGTCGTGTCGGGCTCAATCCCGCCCCCCGTCGCCGCGAAACACCGAGACGAGCACGTCCTCGCCCGGCCGGACGAGGCTCTGCCAACCCGACGGTAGATGGTGCGACCGGTTCGGGATCATGCTTCGCAGCTGATGGGAGGCCAGCAGCCGAGGGCCCTGTGTCACGTCGAGGCGGGGATGGTCGAGAAAGGCGCGGGTGCGCACGAGTACAGGCTGGTCGGCTCCCCGCTCCGGGTTGACCATGTTCGGCACCACCCATAGCAGCGGGTCTGCCACGCGCACCCCGACCATGGCGCGAGGCGCGGACCGCGCTCCCCCGTTTCGCAGCCACGCCGCCGCGGCGCGGCCGACTGCAATTGCCCGCCGCGCCGCCACGTCGGCCGTCTCGACAGGGTGCACGAGATTGCCGGCCGCGAAGACCCCTGCGCGCGGTCGTCGTGCCGTCCTCCGCACACGTGGGGCCACGCGTGCCCGGATCGACGGCGAGCCCAGCCAGGCGGGCCAGCTCGTTGTCGGGTACGAAGTCCCCGGTGAACACCACCGTGTCCACGGCGACCTCGCGCTCGTTGCTCCTGTGATCGCGGAGGAGCACCCTCTCGACCCTCTCCCGCCCGTACACGCCCGCCACCCCGGTCCCCGACCACACCGGCACCCGAAGGCCGGCTCGGGTCATGAGGTCGAAGAGCCGGAAGGTCTGCGTGCGCCGGAACGATGTGACGAGCGCGACCGGGCGGACTCCGGCCTCGCGCAGGGTCAGCACGGCCGAGTACGAGACGTGCTCGGCACCGATGACCAGCGCCCGCCGGCCGACCGGCAGGTGCTCGCGGTGGACCCACTGCTGGAGCTGGCCGGTCGTGAAGATCCCGGAGGGCCGTGTCCCGGGGACGAGACGGGCCGCCCGCGGTCGCTCCCGGGCGCCGGTGGCCAGCACGACCACGCCCGCGTCGACCTCGAAGAGGCCGCCGGGGGTGGTCACCAGGGCCCGGCCGGGGCCCGCCCAACCCGTGACCATCGACCGGGTCCGGATGTCCGCTCCGGACGCCACGGCGCGCTCCACCCACCGGCGGGCGTAGACGGGACCGCTCAGGACCCGCCGCAGATCCCGCAGGCCGAAGCCGGTGTGCGCACACAGGCGGGGGATCCCGCCCGCCTCGTCCTCCCGCTCGACGACCACGACGCGTTCGACCCCTCCCGCCCTCAGGGCCGTGGCTGCGGCCAGTCCGGCGGGGCCGCCACCGACGACCAGCGCGTCGACCGTCAGCTGGCTCCGGCTCATGCCTTCGCGGCGGCAGCGACGCGGGCCGCCATCAACGCGCCACACCAGAAGCCCTGACACCGCCCGTTGGTTGCCCGGGTGCGGCGGCGGAGCCCCCCGAGGTCCACCGCCGGCACCGGAGCAGCGAGCGCGTCGCGCACCTCACCCTCGGTCACGCGCTCACAGAAGCAGGCGATGCGGCCGTACGCCGGATCACTCTCGATCATGGCGGCGTCCTCGAACGGTCGCGTGCCGGACTCGGCCAGCTGCGGCATGCGGGGTATCGTCGGCTCGTTCTCCGTCTCGGCCAGCGCGAGGCCACCGGACCCCATCGCAGCGACGACGTGCTCGGCAATGGCGAGCGACGCGGTCAGCCCGGTGGACCGGATGCCACCGACGCAGGCATAGCGCTCGGCCTCATGGATGATGATCTGGTAGTCGCGATGCTCGGTGGCGGCCCGGAGGCCCGCGTAGACCGCGGTCACCTCCTCCTCGACGAGCTCGGGCAGGATGCGGCGGCCGGCATGGCGGAGCGCGGCAACCCCGGCATCGGTGCTGGCCGTGTCCTCGCGGTCCTCTACGTCCTCGGCGGTGGGGCCGAGCAGCACATTGCCGTAGACGGTCGGCGCCACGAGCACCCCCTTCGTCCGCTCGGTGGGCACCGGGAGAAGGATCGACGACAGGAGCGGGCTGGCCAGTTTGTCGAAGACGATCAACTGGCCACGGCGCGGCATGATGGTGAACTCCTCGTGGCCGAATCGCCGGTTGACATGATCGGAGGCGAGGCCGGCCGCGTTGACCACCCAGCCGGCCCGCACCTGACCCTTCGTGGTGCGCAGCAACCACGCATCCTCGTGGCGCGCGACATCGGCCACCGCGACCCCCAGTTGTAACTCGACCCCCGCGTGCACTGCTTCGGTGGCGTAGGCGATGCTCGTGCTCCACGGGCAGATGATCGACTCGTCGGGGATGGCAACCGCCCCCGTGGCCCCAGTGCCCAAGTTCGGCTCGCGCCGGTAGAGCTCTTCGGTTGCGATCCGCCGGGCGTGCTCGTAGCCGTTGGCTCGGGACGTCGCCACGACGTCGTCGAGGCGGGCCGCTTGCTCCGCGTCCCACGCCACGAGGAGGGCGCCGGTCTTCTCGAGCGCGATGCCCGACGCAGTCGCGTAGTCCCTGAGCAGCTCGTGGCCCCGCCGTACGAGTGACGATTCGAGGCTCCCCGGCTGGGTGTCGAACCCGGTGTGCAGGATGGCCGTGTTCGCCTTCGAGGTGCCCGTCCCGACATCGTTGGACCGTTCGAGCACGACGGTGCGGAGCCGGTAGCGGGCAAGCTGGCGTGCGATGGCCGTGCCGACGACCCCGGCGCCGATGATCGCCACGTCATACGAGGGATCGTCGTTCACGGTGCCGGCTCGCCGGTCATGCCAATGAGGCGCGCCACGGCGTGCTCGAAGCGACCCAGGCGCTCCGCTGCATCGGCGGCGCCGATGGCCGGCTCGTAGCGGAGGTGCGCGACGACAGGCGGGATCACATCGTGGAGCGTCCGTCCCTCACCCGCGCCGAGCCGGGCCAGCGCGGCCACGCCAGCGGCTGTGGCATGCGGCGAGGAGGCGAGCTCGACCGGGATCTGGAGCAGGTCCGCCTGCGCCTGCATGAGCATCCGGGACCGCGTCAGCCCCCCGTCGACCCGCAGCAGCGCCAGGGGACGGCCGAGATCGAGCGCGGTCGCCCGGGCCAACAGGGCCACCTGCGCCGCCAAACCCTCGACGGTCGCACGGACGACATGGGCCGGCTCCGTACCGGGGCCGATCCCTTCGATGCTGGCTAGCGCTTCGGGTCGCCACCACGGCGCACCAAGGCCACTGAGGGCGGGCACCACGGTGACACCACCGCTGTCGCGCACCGAGCCCGCCACGGCGTCGAGATCCTCGGCGCGGCGCAGGAACCCCCACCGGCAGAGCCACGCGACGGCGGCGCCCGCTGCGTAGACCTGTCCGTCGATGCAGTAGGCGGCGTCCGCGCCGAGTTGCCACGCCACCGACACGGCCAAGCCGGCGGAGGACACGAAGGGACGCGCTCCGCGTTGGCCAGCAGGAACGCACCCGTCCCGTACGTGCACTTCGACTCTCCCGGCTCCAGGCAGTGCTCCCCCACCAGCGCCGCCTGCTGATCGACGCTCAGCCCGCTCACGGCGAGCGGCGGCCCGAACGCGTCCGTCCGGCCGATCTCGTGCGCGCTGCCGACGACTTCGGGGAGGTCCTCCTCGTCCAGGCCGAAGACCGCGCAGGCCTCGGCCGACCAGGTACGACGCGCCAGGTCGAGCAGCATGGTCCTGGAGGCGGTGGTGGCGTCGGTGACGTACGCACCGGTCAGACGGTGCAGGAGCCAGGCGTCAGTGGTCGTCACGACCCCGTCGGTCGTGACGTTGCGCCGGAGCCACGCCATCTTCGGTGCCGCGAAGTAGGGATCGAGCGGCAGCCCGGTCGTGCGGGTCAGCTGCTCGGCGTGCTGCGCCACGTCGGCACAGATCGACGCGGCACGCCGGTCCTGCCAGGAGACGGCGGGGCTCAAGGGGCGTCCCGTGCGCGCGCTCCCAGGCCAGCACGGTCTCGCCCTGATTGGCGAAGCCCACCGCCGTGACGCCGCCGCCCGACTGTGCGATCGCATCCCGCCCGGCACGCGCAGACCGAGTCCCACAATTGCTCGGGGTCCTGCTCGACGCCGCCGCCCGGCGACCGCACCCGGCGTCACGGCGACCTCGACCGAGACCAGGACCTCCCCGTCGTCGCCGAACACGACGGCCTTGGTCGCCGACGTCCCCTGGTCGATCGCGAGGACTCTCATCGGCGCGCCGCCCCGGCGATCCTGCGACGCCAGTCGACGCCATCCGCTCGAGCGTCGCGATGGCACCACGGAGACGGCATGGCCCGATGGGATTTGCCTGGCACGCACGGATCGTAGTCCCCATCGCAACGGCGGTGACCCCGGTAGGCGTGCCGATCCTGTCAGGCGGAGGCGGTCGACCGCATCCGCCATGGTCTTCTGCTCCCATGCTGCCTGATCCGCGGACGTGCGGCGTTGACCGGTGCTCCGCCGTCACCATCCTCGTCACGCGGCGAGGGGGCTTGCTAACGTGCCGCAACACCGGATGCGGCCCTGGTAGCCGGGGCCGCCGAACAAAGGGGGGCGCACGTGCCTGAAGGTGTCGACGTGGAGGAGATCGTGCCTGAGCCCGGGGCAGCTCGGACTCTCGACGCTGAGCGCGGACGAGCAGCGCCTCGCCCAGATGGGCTACAAGCAGGAGCTGAACCGCTCCTGGTCCGGCTTCTCCAACTTCGCCATCAGCTTCTCCATCATCTCCATCCTGGCCGGGTGCTTCACCACCTTCTCGAGCGGGTGGAACGGCGGCGGCCCGGCCGCCATCGCCTGGGGCTGGCCGATGCTGGCCGCACTCGTGCTCTGCATCGGCCTCTGCCTGTCCGAGCTGGTCTCCGCCTACCCGACCTCGGGCGGCATCTACTGGTGGGCCTCCAAGCTCGGCGGCGCCAAGTCCGGCTACTACACCGGCTGGCTCAACCTCATCGGCCTCCTCGCCATCGTCGCCTCGGTGGCTTACGGCTGCGCCACCTTCCTCGACCTCACGCTCGGCTTCCTCTTCCCGGGCAGCTACACCTCGGGGAACCTCGACACGATCTTCCTCTACTTCCTGGGCATCCTCTTCCTGGCCGCCCTCGTCAACATCTTCTCGAGCCACCTGCTCTCGATCTTCAACAACGTCTCGGTGTGGTGGCACGTGTTCGGCGCCGCGGCCATCATCCTCATCCTGATCTTCCTGCCGCACCACCACGCCAGCGCCTCGATGGTCTTCACCTCGACCGTCAACAACACCGGCTTCTTCGGCGGCAAGACGAGCGGGCTCGGGTTCCTCATCGTGGTCCTGCCCATCGGCGCCCTGCTGACCCAGTACACGATCACCGGGTACGACGCCTCGGCCCACCTCTCGGAGGAGACCCACTCGGCGGCCGACTCGGCGGCCAAGGGCATCTGGCGGTCGATCTTCTACTCGGCCATCGGCGGCTGGCTCCTCCTCCTGGCCTTCCTCTTCGCCGTGCAGAACGAGGGCAACGTGACCAAGGGCGGCGGCGGCGTGGCGCTGATCTTCTCCCAGGCCCTCACCTCCCGGTGGGGCGGGACCGTCCTCCTCATCTCGACCGTCGGCCAGTTCTTCTGCACCATGGCCTGCCTCACCAGCTGCACCCGGATGCTCTTCGCCTTCAGCCGTGACGGCGCGGTGCCCGGGCCACCAGCTGTGGTCGAGGCTCAGCTCCAAGCGGGTGCCCGTCTCCGGCGTCATCCTGGTCGCCGTCGTCGGCATCATCCTCACCTTGCCGGCCCTGATCAAGGTCGACATCAACGGCGCGCCCGTCCCCCGTCGCCTTCTTCGCCGTGGTGTCCATCGGCGTCATCGGCCTCTACTGGTGCTTCGCCATCCCGATCTGGCACCGGTGGCGGATGGGCGACCGCTTCCAGCCCGGCCACTGGAACCTCGGAGCGAAATACAAGGTCCTCTCGGTGGTGGCCCTGCTCGACGTCGTCCTCGTGACGTTCATGGCCTTCATGCCCACCTCGAACCTGGGCGTGCCGTGGACCACCGGGTTCGCGTGGAAGTACGTGAACTACACCATCCTCGTCTTCCCGGCGTTCTTGATCTTCCTCTGGATCTACTGGCACGTGTCGGTCAAGAACTGGTTCACCGGACCCAAGCAGACGATCGAGGTGGAGACCGCCGAGCTGCTCGGAGGGGTCGACTACCCCGCCTCGTCGCTGCCCTGAGCAGACCCGACCATCTGCCGCGGTGAGCGCCGGCGACGGCGCCGGCCTCGACCCCGCCCTCCTCGGAGCGGATCGACGTGCTCCGGGGCCGACCGTGCACGGTCGAGCCCCTGCCAGGCGGCCTCACCAACCGGAACTACAAGATCACGACACCCGACGCGGTCTACGTGCTGCGCCACTCGAACCCGTCGTCCGCCGACGAGTTGGCCGTCGACCGCAACGCCGAGTACGAGAACAGTGTCCGCGCCGCCGCCACCGGGGTGGGTGCGCCCGTCGTCGACTTCCTGCCCGATGACGGCGTCCTCGTCGTCGGCTTCCTCGAGGGGGAGTCGCTGACCGACGAGCACCTCCAGCGGCCCGGCGTCCTGCCGAGGGTGGCCGTGGCCTGCCGGCGGCTCCACGCCGGCGAACCTTTCGTCAATCGCTTCGACATGTTCGAGCTCCAGGCCGACTACCTCGGGCGCGTCCGGCGCCGCGGCTTCCGCCTCCCGCCGGGCTACCTCGACCACGCCGGGACCGTCCGGCGCATCAGTGGGGCCCTGGGCGTCCGGCCCGTGGCGCCCCGGCCATGCAACAACGACCTGCTGGCCGCCAACTTCATCGACGACGGCCGGGCCGTCTCCATCATCGACTACGAGTACTCCGGCAACAACGATCCCTACTTCGAGCTCGGCAACCTCTGGAGCGAGTGCCACCTCTCCCTCGACCAGCTCGAGGAGCTGGTTGTCGAGTACGACGGCGCCCCCTCGCGGAGCCACCTGGCGCGGGCCCGCCTGTGGGGCCTCATGTCCCAATACGGGTGGACGCTGTGGGCGTCCATCCAGGACGCCACCAGCCCGATCGAGTTCGACTTCTGGAGCTGGGGGATGGAGAAGTACGAGCGGGCCGAAGCCACCTTCGCCGGACCCGACCTCGAACGCCTCCTGGCCGACGCGGCACGGGCAGACTGAGTCCGGATGGGGGAAGTCAGGACGACCGAGGAACATGCGCCGACGGGGGGCGACCTGCCCGGACCGGGCCCGCGTCGTGATCATCGGCGGCGGCGTCATCGGGACCTCGACCGCGTACCACCTGGCCTGCCTGGGGTGGACCGACGTGCTGCTGCTCGAGCAGGGACAGCTGTCGTGTGGCACGACGTGGCACGCGGCGGGACTCCTCGGCCAGCTCCGGGCGAGCGAGGCGGGGACCCGCCTCGTGCAGTACTCCGCCCGTCTCTACGGCGAGCTCGAGGCGGAGACGGGCCTCGCCACCGGCCTCAAGCGGTGCGGCGGCGTGACGGTGGCGCGCACGCCCGAGCGGATGGTCCAGCTCCGCCGGACCGCGGCCACGGCCGAGGCCTACGACCTCGAGTGCGAGCTGCTCACCCCCCTCCAGGCTCTCGAGCGATACCCCGTCGTCGAGACGGGCGATCTGCTCGGCGCCCTGTGGCTACCCGGCGACGCCACGGTCAACCCAGTCGACGTGACGGCCTCCCTCGCCCGCGGGGCCCGTCTGCGGGGCATCCGAATCGAGGAGCACACCCGCGTGACCGGCGTCACCACGCGGGACGGCCGGGTGACCGGCGTCGTGACCGACCGGGGCGCCGTCGAGGCCGAGGTGGTCGTGAACTGTGGGGGCCAGTGGGCGAAGGCCGTCGGCCTCCTGTGCGGCGTCGACGTCCCGCTCCACTCGGCCGAGCACTTCTACGTGGTGACCGAGGGCATCGAGGGCGTCCACCCGGACCTCCCCATCCTGCGCGACCCCGACGGGTACACGTACGTCAAGGAGGAGGTGGGCGGCCTCGTCGTCGGCGGATTCGAGCCGACGGCAAAGCCGTGGGTCGCCCCCGACGCGCTGCCGTACCCGTTCGAGTTCCAGCTCCTCGAGGAGGACTGGGATCACTTCAGCATCCTCATGGAGTCGGCCATCCACCGGATCCCCGCCCTTCAGCGCACCGGGCTGAAGAAGCTGTACAACGGCCCGGAGAGCTTCACGCCCGACAACCAGTTCGTCCTGGGCGAGGCACCAAACCTGGGCGGCTTCTTCGTCGGGGCCGGGTTCAACTCGGTCGGTATCGCCTCGGGCGGAGGCGCCGGCCGGGCCCTCGCCGAGTGGATCGTCGAGGGTGAACCGACGAGCGATCTGGTGGCCGTCGACATCCGACGCTTCGCTCCGTTCAATGCCAACAACAGATGGCTGCGGGACCGGGTGGGCGAGGTCCTCGGCCTGCACTACGCGGTGCCCTGGCCCAACCGGGAATTGACGACGGCCCGCCCGTTCCGGCGGTCACCCCTCCACCACCTGCTCGCGAACAAAGGGGCCGTCTTCGGCTCGAAGATGGGGTGGGAGCGGCCCAACGTCTTCGCCCCGGCCGGCCGGCCCGCCGAGCTCGACTACACCTGGGACCGGCCCGAGTGGCTCGCCTGGTCGGCCGCCGAGCAGACGGCCACCCGGGAGCGTGTGGCCCTCTTCGACGAAACATCCTTCGGCAAGCTCCTCGTGGTCGGTCGGGACGCCGAGACCGTGCTGCAGAGACTCTGCACGGCGGACGTGGCCGTCGGGCCGGGCCGGGCCGTGTACACGGGGATGCTCAACGAGCGCGCCGGTTATGAGGCCGACGTGACCGTGACCCGCCTCGCACCCGACCGGTACCTCCTCGTGACGAGCGCGGCGTCGCCGGTGCGCGACGCGGTGTGGATCGAGCGACACTGCCACGCCAGCGAGCACGTCAGCGTGGTCGACGTCTCCTCGGCGTACGCCGTCCTCGGCGTGATGGGCCCGGCGTCGCGCCAGCTGCTCGGCCGGCTCGGCTCGGCTGACCTGTCCGACGGGGCGTTCCCGTTCGCGACCAGCCGGGAGATCGCCCTCGGCTACGCGACGGTCCGAGCGACGAGGATCACCTACGTGGGGGAGCTCGGCTGGGAGCTCTACGTCCCGACCGAGTTCGCCGTGGGCGTCTATGAGGACCTGGTGGCGGCCGGTGCCGACTTCGACCTCGTCGACGCTGGGTACTACGCCATCAACAGTCTCCGCCTCGACAAGGGGTACCGGGCCTTCGGCACCGACCTCACCCCGGACCACAACCCGCTCGAAGCCGGCCTGCGCTTCACCTGCAAGCTCACGACCCCGTTCGACTTCGTTGGGCGGGCCGCGCTCGAGTCGGCGATCGAGGCGGGGCCCCGCCGGCGCCTGGTCTCCCTCCGCGTCGGCACGCCCGACTCCATGCTGTGGGGCGGCGAACTCATCCTCCACGACGGCGAGCCGGCCGGACAGGTGACGTCGGCGGCGTGGTCGGCGACGTGCGGGGCGGCCGTCGGTCTCGCCTACGTCTGGCGGCCGGACCGCGGTCCCGTCGGCGCCGACGACCTGACCACCGGCACCTGGGAGGTGGTGGTGGGCGACACCGTGGCGCCACTCGAGGTCCGGACCGGTGCGTTCTACGACCCGACCTCGGCCCGGGTCCGGGGTTGAGCCCGTCCCCGCTGCAGGGCCGTATCGTCCAACCGATCCGCCGAGCCCGTCTCGGCGACTCCTGACGAAGGACCCTGTTCCGATCGAGCGATCGGCCCTACGGTCGCGAGTGGCGAAGACGGTCGGAGGACCAATGGAACAACGAGGCGATGCCCGTCGCGAACGTGCCCGGGCCGAGCGGGGTTGATGGATCCGTGAGCGCCATCCCCGTCGA
Source organism: uncultured Acidimicrobiaceae bacterium (assembly GCA_963730395.1). Lineage (GTDB taxonomy): Bacteria > Actinomycetota > Acidimicrobiia > Acidimicrobiales > RAAP-2 > Bog-473. Next base: position 75,044 of record CAVSSK010000030.1, read on the forward strand.
GTTCGACCAAACCTTCGTCGATCACGGCCATCGCCTCGTCTACGACGTCTACGGCTCGTCCTCGAGCCCGCTCGTGGTGTACCTGCACGGCCTGCTGCTGGACGCGGAGCTCAACCGGGGCATCGCCCAGGCCCTGGCCGAGCAGGGCCACCGGGTCGTGCTCTTGGACCTGCTCGGCCACGGCCGGAGCGACAAGCCGACCCACGCGTCGACATACCGCATCGACAGCTACGCCGACCAGGTCATCGCGCTCCTGGACCACCTCGGGGTCGAGGAGGCCGTGCTCGGGGGCATCTCGCTCGGCGCCAACGTCAGCCTGTTCGCCGCCACCCGCTACCCGGAACGCACGCGGGCACTCATCCTCGAGATGCCCGTGTTGGAGCGGGCGGTGCCGGCCGCGGCCATGATGTTCGTGCCGATGGTCCTCTGCGCCCACTACGGGCGGCGGGTGATGAACGTCACTTCCGGCCTGATGCGCCGCATCCCCAGGACGAGAATCGGCCCGCTCAACAGCGTGCTGAACGCGATGTCGGTGTCGCCCGACGCCACCTCGGCCGTGTTGCACGGAGTGCTGGTCGGGCCGGTGGCACCCACCCAGGAGCAGCGCCGCTCCATTCAGGTCCCGACCCTCGTGCTCGCGCACCGCTACGACCTCATCCACCCCTTCGACGACGCCGTCGGCCTCGTCGGGCGGATGCCAAACGGCGTGCTCGTCCGGGCCCGATCCCCGCTCGAGCTCCGGCTCCGGCCCAAGCGGCTCACCGAGGAGATCGTGGTGTTCCTGTCCGCCCTCGACCCGACCCCAGCTAGAAGACACCCATACCGGTCCGCCTGAACCGGAGGTCCCGTCGCCAACTCCTCGCCGCAATGGGGCGAACGGCCCTGCCGCGGGAGACCAAGCAGCGCGACAACAGGAGCAATGGCGTCGACAGACCGCTCCTCAGGGCCTGCCCCGGTACGGCCGAAGCACCGCCATGTCGCCCGTTGGGTGGTGCTCGGGATCGTCGTCGTCGTCCTCATTGGCGGCAGCACCTTCGCCTACCTGTGGTCCCGCAGCGGCGCCCACGCCGTGTCCTCGAGCGAAGCCATCGAGCGCTTCCGGCACCAGGATCCGAACGGCTCCGACAACGTGGTCGGCCCACTCCCGGGCGTTTATGCCTACCAGGGCACGGGCATCGAGACGATCTCGGTCCCCCCAAAGTCCCAGTCCGAAGGCCCCGGGATGCCGGGCACCGTCGTCCGGCGCCCCGGCGGGTGCTTCGAGTTCCGGATCGACTTCTCGGATCACCACTGGCAGAGCTGGGACTACTGCGTGCACGACGGGGCGCTGGAGTCGCCGGGACGAGCCGGCTACTACAACTGGGACTTCGTCGCGTTCCATGTCGACGACACGTCGACGTTCGCGTGCCAACCGGTGGTCACCACCGTCCCCGACCCCATCGTGAGCGGGACGGTCTCCAAGGTGGCGTGCACGGGGAGCAACGACAAACTCTCCACCGGTCCGGTCATTATGCGGGGCACCTCGACCCTGGTCCGGTCGGGCGACATCAGGGTCGGCAGCCGGACGCTCGCCGCCGTCCTCGTGGCAGAGCACGTGACGTTCTCGAAGGGGCAGAGCGGCTCGAACGACACGAGCACATGGTTCGCCGTCTCGACCGGTCTGCCGCTGCGTGGGACGTGGCACACGAGGGTGTCCACGACGTCGCCGGTCGGCATCTCGACGCTCGACGCCCACGGGGACTTCAACCTGACCTCGGTGACACCCAGCCGCTGACGCGGTCGGGTCCGAATTGTCGACGGAATCTGCGTACGGGCGGGCCCGTCAGAGCCGATAGAGCTTCGCGGCGTTCTCCCCCAGGATCTTGCGCTGCACCGACGGCGCCAGCGTCGACATCTTCTCGGCCACGGTGTCGAGTGGCTTGGGGTAGAGGCAGGTCGGGTGGGGGAAGTCCGTCTCGAAGAGGACGTTGTCCTCCCCGACCGAGGCGATGAGCGCCGGCACGTTGTTCTTCTCGAACCAGAACGTCGCGTAGAGATTCCGCCGGAAATACTCCGAGGGCAGCATCGACATGTGCGCCAGTTGCTTGGGTGCATTCTCGGACATCTCGTAATCAAGTGCGTCGAGAATGAAGGGGATCCAGCCGACGCCGCTCTCCACCGAGACCATCTTGAGCGTCGGGTGACGGTCCAGCATGCCGCTCAGGATGATGTTCGTGACCACCCGGGCGTTCCCGATGAACAGCAGCGCCCCGCCGATGGCCAGCTTCGTGTCCTCGTCCTGGGACTCCCAGGGGTAGGTGCCGAAATAGGTCATGGTGGTCAGGCTGGCGCCGATGTGGAAGTGGACCGGGAGCGCCAGATCGGCACAGACTTCCCACAGCGGGTCCCAGGCCCGGTTGGCCAGGTCGGGCGCGCCGAGATCCTGGGTGTCCGACGTCATGTTGACACCGCGCAGGTCCAGCGCGGCCACCCGCTTCGCCTCGGTCACGCAGGCCGCAGGGTCCCAGGCCGGCAGCACCGGCATGGGGAGGAGGCGCTGCCCCGAGTCGGCCTGCACCTCTGCCATGGCGTCGTTGTAGATCTGCACGCACAGGAGCCGGAGCTCGGGGTCCTTCACCACGTCGGAGATCCCCTGGCCACCGAGCCCGATGGAGTTGGGGAAACACACCTGTGCCCAGATGCCCGAGTCGTCCATGACCTCAATGCGCGCCTTGGGGTCGTACGCTCCGACGTGGATCCGGTCGATCGTCCACTCGTAGAGCGCCTCGAGCGCGCGTCCCTTGCCGCCTTCGCGATCGATCACGCCGCCCCCGCCAGCGAAGCCCAGCTCGGCGCCGTCGACGTACCACATCGGTTTGCCGTCGACATCCACGACGCGGGGTACCCGGTCCCTGTACTTGGCCGGGGCACGGCTGGTCCACAGGTCATGGGCCTCGGTGAGGTGGGTGTCCGCGTCGATCACCCGCAACCCCTCGAGTGCAAGCGCCATGTTCCTCCCAGCTCAGCGACGACGGTCAACCCTACGACGTAGGGTACGGCCGTGCCCGTGGCAGAGATCGAGGGACTGCGGATCGCCTACGACGTGCTCGGTGAGGGCGACCCCTGGGTCATCACCCCGGGCGGCCGGTTCAGCAAGGACGCCCCCGGCATCCGCGAGCTGGCCGCGGCCCTCGCCGAGACCGGGAAACGGGTGCTCGTGTGGGACCGGCCCAACACCGGGGCGTCCGACGTCTGCTTCGAAGGCAACTCCGAGTCGGCCATGCAGGCCGACGTCCTGGCGGCGCTGTTGCGGGATCTCGACCTGGCGCCCGCCGTCATCGTGGGCGGCTCCGGCGGCTCGCGGGTCTCCCTGCTCACGGCGGCCCGCCACCGCGACGTGGCCCGGGCGCTCGCCCTGTGGTGGATCAGCGGCGGGCCCTACGGCTTGCTCTCGCTGGCCACCCACTACTGCGGAGAGTCCATCGCCTCCGCCTGGAGGGGCGGGATGGCCGCCGTGGCCGGCCTGCCGGAGTGGGCCGAGGTCCTCGAACGCAACCCGGCCAACCGGGAGCGCTTCCTCGCCCAGGACCCGGTGGCGTTCATCGCCACCCTCGAGGAGTGGATGCTGGCCTATTGCCCCCGCCCGGGCCAGCTCGTACCCGGCGTGACCGACGACGAGGTCCGCGGACTCGACCTGCCTGCGCTGGTGTTCCGCAGCGGCGCCAGCGACCCCCACCACACGAGGGCCACGTCGGAGCACCTGGCCGCCCTGCTTCCCGGTGCCCAGCTGGTCGAGCCGCCGTGGGGCGACACCGAGTGGAACGAACGCATGGTCGCGGCGGCAGCGGGCGAGGGCCTGTTCGCCCGCTGGCCCCGCCTGGCACCCGGGCTGGCGGACTGGTCAGCCGCGCTCTGAACCCCGGCGTCCGTCAACCGACAGGGGCAGCCTCGGTTTCGCGGGCCAGCTTGGCCAGCTCTTCCGAGATGATGCGGTCGTGCTCCGCGAGATCGCGTCGCGCCGCCCGTGGGCTCCAGCGCCCGCGCATGAAGAAGACGAGGATGGCGAACACCAGCATGCCGATGAGGCAGACGGTCCACCACCTCTTCCATTCGTCGGGCGAGGCCTTCTGGGCCGGCACCAGCTTCTGCTCGGCCACGAGCAGGCTGGCCAGGTTCTGCGAGTGCACGCCGACCTTCGACTGGATCTCGGCCTGGCTCACCGGCTGGCCGTTCTGAATGGCGGTCGCCAGCGGGCTGTAGGCGAGCAGGCCCTGGACCTGGGGGTTCGACAGGCCGCCGGCTGCAGTCAGCGCTTGGCCGAGGTTGTGCGTCGAGTTGCACGTGGCGAGCACGGTGGCCAGTGTCTGCGGCCCCGCCTCTTTCGTGGCCCGCAACCCGCTGATCACCGAGGCGGGTGCCGCGGTCGAGTTGCACGCAGGAGGTGTCGTCGTGGGGGCGTAGGGCTGCGCGGCCTGGATCGTCTGCAAGGTGGCGCCCGCCGTCTGGTTGTCCACCAGCACGGTCGACGTGGTGATCACGTGGGGCAGCACCAGGAAGGACAGGGCGACGGTGATGCGCAGGATCCATCCCCAGACGGCGAGCCCTGACGCCGTCAAGGCAGGATTGTGCGATTCGACCTGCTCGGTGTAGTTCGCCATCCACGGCGCATAGGCGATGGAGATGGACACAGCCAGCAGCACGATCACCAGGACGTTGGCGTAGTAGCCCGTGTGGGGGTGGCCCGTCTGCACGATGAGGAAGCCCATCATCACCATGGCGCAGATCGCCCCGACGAGCATGAACGGCTTGCGGACCCGCGCCCAGTCCGACAGCGCCCCGGCGACGACCAGTCCGATCGAGAGGGAGGCGGCAAGCCACACGTTGATGCCGTTCGCCTGCGGGGTGGTCCGGTTGAACGTCACCACCCAGTAGATCGTGAGCACGCTGACCGACGCGTAGTAGAAGAGCAGGAACACCGAGATCGCGATGGACGAGGCGACGAGGTCGATCTTCATCATGGAGCGGATCGGGTGCCGGGTCACCTTCTCGACGTCGATCCCCTTGGCGCGTGCCTCGACCAGCGCCCGCTCGCGCTCGGAGACCATCAGCTGGTCGCGCAGCTGCGGGGAGAGCTCGCGCAGGAAGAAGAACGCGATCACGACCACGACCATGCAGACCAGGCCCGAGATGATGAACTGGTCCTGCCACGGCGCGAGGTGGTCCAGCGTGTGAGTGGCCACGAGGCTGGCACAGAGGGCACCCATGGTGGGTCCGAGAGCCCAGAAGCCCATCGCCACGCCGCGTCCCATCTGCGGAGAGAAGTCGCGCATCAGCGCCGGCGTCGAGACGAGGATGACGCCCTCCACGAACCCGATCACGCAGTACGACGCGGCGAACCAGAACTTCTCGGTGATGTGGGGGATGGCAAAGAGCTGGATCAGCGCGACGACCAGGGTCCCGTAGATGGTGAGGTTGGCCCGACCGATCTTGTCGGAGAGTCCGCCGAGGAACGCGCTGAAGGCGCCGATCGCGTTGGACACCACGAGGAGGTACAAGAAGTACTGGAACGACATGTGGTAGTAGGGCAGCATCAACGGGGTGACCGCGCCCTCCACGTAGTAGAGGTAGTAGAGCATGATCGTGGTGAGCACCACGATGGAGAGGTAGCCGAATCGCGGCCACGTGTCCGGGTACTTGTAGAGCTGGCGCCGCCCCAGGGCGTTCGCCCACCCCTGCCTGGCGGGGACCGGAGCACTCACCGCTGTCGTGGTCATGTTGGATCCCCTTTCCACGCGTCCGTGGCCCCATGCCCCCCACGGCCCAGCCCACGGACCGACCACGGCATCGAGTCACCCCCGATGCTAGGACCACGACGGTGCGGGCTGAAGGGTCCAATGGCCCTTCGTCGGGATCGGGCCTCGCGGGGGTAGGGTCAATTGCCCCACGGGGAACGGGCAATTGGGGACTTCCGGCTCTATGCCGGCCCTTGGCCCGATCCCAGAATCGCTCGTAGAAGGGGGTGCGCGATGGCAGAATCCGTGACCAGCGCCGCCGGCATCGACACCATGAGCGGCTCCGACGCTCTGCTGTGGACGATCAGCAGTGACCCCGTGATGCGCCCCACCATCGTGGCGCTGATGATGCTGGACGGCACGCCGGACTGGCCCGAGGTACGGGCGCGCGTCGGCGGCCTCACCGAGACGGTGCCGCGCCTGCGCTCCCGTGCCGTCACTCGTGCCCCGGGTCGCGGACGGCCCCAGTTCGTGGTCGACGAGTCGTTCGATCTCGAAACCCATCTGCGGCGCATCCGGCTACCGGAGCAAGGGGGGCTGCGAGACGTCCTCGACATGGCCCAGACGATGGCGACGAGCGGCTTCGACCCGGCGCTCCCGCTTTGGGAGGCGTTCCTCGTCGAGGGCGTCGACACGGACCGCGCTGCGCTCGTCATGAAGGTGCACCACGCGCTGATCGACGGGGTGGGCGGCCTCGCCGTGCTGGCCCAGCTCTTCGACTCCCCCGCCACCGACCGGCCCGAGTCCCGCGTCCACGCCGCACCGGAGCCGGCGTCGCGCTCACTGGTGCACCGGATGGGGGACCTGCCCGATGCCGTCCGCCTCGTCGACGGAGCGGCTGACGCGGTGACCCACCCCTTCCGCTCGCTCGGCCGGCTGGCCGCGCTGGGCACGTCCGTGGCCAGGCTGATGGCCCCGGCCGGCCGGCCGATCTCGCCGATCATGACCGGGCGGGGCTTCCGGCGCCACGTCGAGATCATCGACCTCGAGCTCGCCGACCTCAAGCGCGCCGCGACGGCCTGGGGCGGCACCGTGAACGACGTGTTCGTGGCCTCCGTCGTCCGCGGCGTCACGCTGTACCACGAGCAGCACGGCGTGGTGACGTCGGGCTTCCGCGCCCTGATGCCCGTGAACGTGCGCAGCGGCGCGGCCGGTGGGAGCGGGAACCACTTCGTCCCGGCGCGCTTCGTCATCGCGGCCCGCACCGACCTGGCCGGGTGCATGGAGGAGGTCCGGCGCAACGCCCAGGAGTGGAAGCACGCACCCGGGCTGGCGATGAGCGAGATCCTGGCGACGGGATTGAGCGCCCTACCCCCCGTCGTGGCGCGCAACCTGTGGAGCTCCATGCTCCTCGGTACCGACTTCTGCATCACCAACATCCCCGGTCCGCCGTTCCGCTCCTTCCTCGCCGGAGTTGAGATTGACGGCATCTATGCCATCTCGCCACCGTCGGGCGCGGCGTTCAATGTGTCGCTGATCTCCGCCGCGGAGCGGGCATGCATCACCATCACCGCCGACGTGGCGGCCGTGCCCGACAGCCCGAAGCTCGCCGGCTGCATCGAGGACGGTTTCGCCGAGGTGTGCTCGGCACGACAGCCGGCGCCACGCTCACCATGACCCCCCCGACCGATGCCCTGACGCCGCTCGATGCATCCTTCCTCGCCATGGAGTCGGCCCACACGCCCATGCACATGGGCTCCATCGGGATCTTCGAGGGCGGCGCACTGCACGACGCCCGTGGGTGCCTGCGCCTCGACGACGTGCGGGCCGAGGTGGAGAGCCGGTTGCACCTGGTGCCGAAGCTGCGCAAGTGCGTCCGTCTCCCTCTCGTCGGCGAGTCGGCGCCGGTGTGGGTGGACGACCCGGAGTTCGACATCGCAGACCACGTGCACCAGGCGGCACTGCCCCCGCCCGGTGACGAGGCCCAGCTTCTCGACCTTTGTGCGCGCCTGATGTCGTCCCCGCTCGACCGGGACCACCCGCTGTGGCATATCTGGCTCATCGACGGACTCGAGGGCGGCCGCGTCGCCGTGCTCGAGATGCTCCACCATGCCTTGGCGGACGGCCTGGCCGGCGTCGAGCTCGCCACGGTCCTGCTGGACCTCGAGCCCCGCTCCCCCAGGGCGCACGCCGGTGACGGGTGGCAGCCCGCACCACCTCCCAAGAGGATGGCCGTTGCGGTTGAAGGGCTGGGCCAATGGGCCGATGCCGTCTGGCGGCTGAGCGCGGACGGCTTGCACGCGGTGCGGCACCCGTCCCGGGCGGGACACCTGCTGGCCCGCTACATCGGCGCGTTCGCCAGCCTGCTGCCGCGGCCGGCCGCGGTGCCCGACTGCTCCCTGAACGTCCCCGTCGGCTTCGACCGGCGGGCCGTCGCAGTCCGCCAACCGCTCGATGCGCTCCGCCGCACCGAGCACCACTTCGGGGTGACCCTCAACGACCTCCTGTTGACCGCGATCGCCAGCGGCGTCCATGACCTCCTCTCGGCACGCGGTGAGGTGACCGAGGGCCGTCTGGTGCAGGTGCTCGTCCCGGTCGGGTCCGACCATCACGGCGACCACCGGCTGGGCAACGAGGTCTCGGCCATGGTGGTGCGGATCCCGATCGGCGCCGCCTCGGCGGTTGACCGCCTGCGCGAGGTGGCCCGGTCCGAGCGGTCCAGCAAGGACCGGGGTCAGGCGGCGGCCACCCATCTGCTGCTGTCCTCACTGGACGCGCTGCCACCGGTGGCGGTGGCGGTGGCCAGCCACCTCGTGCACCATCAGCCGTTCGTCAACCTGGTCGTCACGAACGTGCCCGGGCCCGAGGTCCCGCTCTACGTGCTCGGAGCCCGCATGCTCGAGGCCATCCCTCTCGTGCCGCTCGGCGGCAACCTCAGCGTGGGCGTGGCTGCGCTCACCTACGAGGGTCAGCTTGCGATCGGCATCCTCACGGACCCCCACGCCTGCCCGGACGTCGACGTGCTCGCCGACGGGGTCGGCCGCTGCTTCCGCGAGCTCGTGGACTCAGTGCCGCGGCCGGAGCGCGCACGGCGAGTGCCGGCCTAGGGAACCGCTGCGGCCCCGAAGCTCTCCTCCACCTTGCCGATCGGGACGTGCCAGGTGAGCCGGGTCCCCCCCTCGCGCGACCTGCCCAGTTCCACACTTCCGCCCAGGCGCTCGGCGCGTTGGCGGAGGTTCTTCAGCCCGAGGCCACTGGGGGTGCCGTCGCCGATGCCGTCCCCGTCGTCGGCCACGACCAGGCGCAGCTCGTCGCCCGCCGCGACCGTGATCACCACCTGGTTGGCGCGCGCGTGCTTCCCGACGTTGGTGAGTGCCTCCCGCAGGACGGCCAGCACCTCCTCGGAGAGCTGGCCGGTCACCACCTTGTCGACCGGCCCGCTGAAGGAGACCTGGGGGTGAAGACCCAGCACCGGTCGTAGCTCGTGCACGAGGTCGAGTACCTTCGGGTGCAGGCCCTCCTTGTTGATGGTGAGCTCGATGTCGAAGATGGCCTTGCGGAGCTGGCGGATGGTCTCGTCCAGCTTCTCGATGGCTTCCCCGATGCGCATCACCGCCTCGGGCCGCTCGACCAGTCGCGCGGTCCCCTGCAGCGACAATCCGATGGCGAACAGGCGCTGGATCACCGAGTCGTGGAGGTCACGGGCGATGCGGTCCCTGTCCTCCGTGAGCGCGCGGTCACGCACGAGGCCGTGCAGCCGGGCGTTCTCGATGGCGATGCCCGCCGCCATGGCCAGGGCCAGCACCAGCTCCTCGTCGTCTTCGGAGAATTCCCCGGCCGTCTTCTTGTTGGTGAGGTACAGGTTGCCGTACACCTCACCGTGCACGCGCACCGGGACCCCGAGGAACGAGGTCATGGTGGGATGGTGGGCGGGCGTCCCGAAGCTGTCCGGGCTGGCGGCGATGTTGGCGAGGCGGAGCGGCTTGTCGTCGGCGATCAGCGTGCCCAGCACTCCCCTGCCCGTGGGACGGGGGCCGATGGCCTGCTCCTCCTCGCTGGTCAATCCCACGGTGAGGAACTGGTCGAGCGCCCGCCCGTCCTCGGTGAGCACCCCCAGCGCGCCGTACTGGGCATCGACGAGGTCGACGGCCTCCTCGATGATGCGGCGGAGCACCACGGGCAGGTTCAGCTCGGCGTCGAGGATGAGAATGGCCTGGACGAGACGGCGCAGCTTTGCGGGATCGTCGATCCTGTCGAACGGCTGCACGGTGTGCCAGGATAGGGCCAGGCGCAACGGATGCGTGCCATATCGGCGCGGGACCGTTGCGAACCGTCCTCTTCTGTCCGTGGCAGTATTGAGCGGTGGCGATTCGGGTGTTCGTCCTCGACGATCATGAACTGGTCCGGACGGGCCTGCGCACGCTCCTCGAGGCCGAAGACGACATGGAGGTCGTGGGCGAGTCAGGCACGGCGGCGGAGGGTCTGAAGCTCATCCGCGAGCTCACGCCGGACGTGGCGATCCTCGATGTCCGCCTGCCCGACGGCAACGGGATCGAGGTCTGCCGGGAGATCCAGTCGACCAGCCCCCAGGTCCGCTGTCTGATGCTGACCTCGTACTCCGACGACGACGCCCTGTTCTCGTCGATCATGGCCGGGGCCTCGGGTTACGTGCTCAAGGAGGTGGGCGGCGGGGACCTGCTGGGCGACATCAGGCGGGTCAGCCAGGGGATGTCCCTGCTCGACCCCGTGCTGACCCAGGAGCTGTTCGACCGCCTGCGCAAGGACCAGGAGGCCGAGTCCCGCCTGACGGTGCTCACGCCCCAGGAGCGCAAGGTCCTGGAGCTCATCGCCCAGGGACAGTCGAACCGCCAGATCGCCGAGCAGCTCTTCCTCGCCGAGGCGACCGTCAAGAACTACGTCTCGAGCCTCCTGTCGAAGCTCGGGATGCGCCGCCGCACCGAGGCCGCGGTCTACGCCGCCGTCCTGGCCGAGCGCAAGGGCACCAACCCCGGCTCCAACCCCAAGCCCTAGGCCACCTTCGCCCGGCGGTGGTCGTCGAGCGTGCGGAAGTCGACGCCGGCGTACCGCAGCAGGTCCTCCAGGCGCTCACGCTCGGCCATCGGGTTCGCGAAGCGGGACGGATCGCTCTCGATGCCCAGGGCGCTGCACAGGCGCAGCAGCATGCGGTCGTGATCCAGCTCGAGCGCCAGGTCCTCGGCCATGATGTGCCCTTCGTCGCCGCCGTTGGCGTTCAGTCGCCGCCGGCACTGCAGGAGCACCACCACCAGCTCGTCGCGCGACGAGGGCAGGGGTAGGGGCTCCACATCCGCACACAGGCCCGAGAGCAACTCGCTGTACATCGACATCGCAGATAATTTTGCCCGAATTGGGCGGGACAGATAGGGCCGATACTCCTGTTTTCGACCGGGCCGATACTCCCTATCTCGCCAAACGGCGGCCCAACGCTCGTTAGGGCACCCGAAACCCCATCAGGCCTTCACCACGAACCCACGACTGCGACCCCGCCTGCACCGGGTTCAACGGTTCCTGAAGCCTGTCCGCGGCCGCCGGCCGACCGGTTCGGTACAGTGCACCGTGCCCGCAGGTCCATGCGGGTCCGGCGAACGGAAGCATCGGGGACGATGGGATCCACACGCGCACTGCAGACGACCTTCGACGTGCTGCCCAGGCACCCCGCCATCCTCGTCAAGGCCGGCGCCGGCCACGCCGTTGCGCTCTCCGTGACGGGCTCCGTCACCGTGGAGCCCCACGTCGACGGGGCGAACGGGTAGGAAGGCGGCCATGGGACTCGTCCTGGCCTTCGTCGCCGGCTATGTCATCGGGGCGCGCGACGGCAGTGAGGCGCTCGACGAGGTCATTGACGCGGCCAAGGCGCTGGCGGCCTCTCAGGAATTCGACGACCTGGTCCGGGCCCTGCGCGCCCACGTAGGGCATGTGCTCCAGGAGGTCGGGCGGCGGATTGACCCCTCGTCGGGCGAGGAGATGTCCATGAGCTCCATCCTCGCCCAGGCCCGCGACATCGTGCAGCGCGGCGCTACAGGGACCGAATTCTGAGATAGCGGGCGACGTCGGGGAGGGATCGCAGCACGAGCGCCGTCACCCCCACGATGAGAACCCAGCGGACCACCCGGACCACGGTGCGCGCCCTCGCTGACTCAGCGCTTGACGACGCGCGTCGAGCGGTCCGCCCGTGCCAACACGTCCTCGGCGGACTCGGTGTCCTCGGCGATCGCGACACCGAGCGAGGAGCGGAGGCGGATGTCGAGCGCTCCCACCGTGATGGGCTCGTCGAGGGTGTGCTGAATCCGTCGCAACAGCGGACCAACCGCCTGCTCGTCGGTGACGGTGACCACGACTTCGAGCTCGCTTCCGCCGACCCGGCCCACGGTGTCCTCGGTGCGCAGGACCGAGGTGAGGCGACGCGATGTCTCGCACAGGACGGTGTTGCCCGTGGTGTATCCGAGATCGACGTTGATCTCACCGAGGTTCTCCAGGCCGATGTGGCAGACGACGACCTCGCCGCCGTGGCGCCGCCGGCGCACGAGCGCCTGGGTGAGACGGTCGAGAAGGAGCAGCTTGTTCGCCAAGCCCGTGTGAGGGTCCGCCATGGAGAGCTGCCACAGTTGGTCGTACTTGCCGCTGCGCCCGGCCTCGGCTCCCGGCTTGTCGCCATCGGTCGTGCTGAACTCCTTCAACATGGACTCGACGCTCTTGACGGACCCACCCCGCGCGGCGGGAGCGGGGGCCGCGCTGTCAGCGGCGCCCATTGACGTCTCCGCACTCCCGACTTCCCTCTTGGCCTTCTTCATGCCTTCCCCCCCGATACGGACTTCTGACTCTTATCGGAACACTGGTGGCCCAAACAGAGCAGGACGTCATGACCTGGGTCTCGAGGTCCGTTTGCTGGCCGCACGACCTTTCGGTAGAGGATGCAGTTTACTCCTGCCCGTGTGCAAGGCGCGCTGGAGCAGGTTGCGAAATGGGTGCGATGGTCACCGCGGCTAGCCTCGCCGACAGCCTTGCACTCCCACCATCTTTCTCCCACACCGTGACGGTCGAACCCGGCCCCGCTTCCGGGGCGGGCACGACCGAGTGACGACGTCCGATGCACCGGTGACGCTGGTCGTCGACCGGGTAGCCCTCGAGGCGCTGGTGGCGGAGGTTGCCGCCGAGGCGTGCTACGGCTTCGACACCGAGTTCCACACCGAGCGGACCTACGTCCCCGACCTGGCGCTCATCCAGATCGCCTGGGCCGGCAACGTCGCCCTCGTCGATCCTCTCGCCGTCGACCCGGCTCCCCTGGCGGAGGTGCTCGGCGGCCCGGGCATCGCGGTCGCGCACGCGGCATCCCAGGACCTCGACGTGCTCATGGCCGCCTGCGGCACCGTCCCGGCCACGGTGTTCGACACCCAGATCGTGGCCGGGTTCCTCGGCATGTCAACGCCCTCGCTGTCCCGCCTCGTCGACCAGATGCTGGGCGTCAGCCTCCCCAAGGCGGACCGGCTCTCGGACTGGTTGGAACGCCCGATGTCGGACCGCCAGCTCGCCTACGCCGTGAGCGACGTGGCCCACCTGCTCGAGCTGCGATCCGTCCTGACCGACCGATTGCGTGCCCTCGGCCGGCTCGAGTGGGCCCTGAGCGAGTGCGACCAGGTGCTCGGCGACCGCACGCCCGCCCGCGTCCCCGAGGAGGCCTGGTGGAAGCTGGGCGACATCCGGAGCATGTCACGCCGGAGCCGCGGCGTGGCACAAGAGGTTGCCGCCTGGCGGGAGCGCACCGCGGCGGAGTCCAACCGGCCCCGGCGCATGGTGCTCTCGGACCTCGGGTTGCTCGCCATCTCGCAGCGGCCACCTCGCAACGCGGACGAGCTGCGCCGCACTCGCGGTGTCGACGGCCGGCACCTGGCCCAGGGACGCGCCGCCGAGATCCTCCGCGCCATCGAGCACGGGCTCCACCTCCCGCCCGAGCAGGTCCATCTGCCCTCGGAGGGCCGTGACTCGCAGGCCCCGGCGGGCGCGGTCGCCGTCTGCTCGGGCGTGGTGCGCCAGATCGCCGACGACCTCGACTTCGACCAGGGGCTCCTGGCCACCCGGGCCGACATCTCGCAGCTGCTCTGCGGCGAGCCCAGCCGGCTCGACACGGGCTGGCGACGCTCCATCGTCGGCGACCCGCTGCGCCGCCTCATCGCCGGCGAGGTCTCGGCGGCCTTCGACCGGCGCGGCCACCTCGTCCTCGAGGAACGATCTCCGAGCTAGCCGACGGAGCGGTCCCGACCCGCCCAGTAGGGCTGGCGCAACTTGTACTTCTGCAGCTTCCCCGTCGCCGTGCGGTCCAGCGCCTCGCGCAGCTCGACACTGGTCGGCGCCTTGAAGTGCGCCATGCGCTGGCGGCAGTGTGCGATGAGCTCGGCCTCGGTCACCGTCGTGCCCTCGCGCACGACCACCAGGGCCTTGATGGTCTCGCCCCATTTCTCGTCCGGCACGCCGATCACCGCCACCTCGGCCACGGCGGCGTGCTGGTACAGGCAGTCCTCGATCTCGATGGAGGAGACGTTCTCCCCGCCGGTGATGATCACGTCCTTCTTGCGGTCCGAGATCACGAGGTAGGCGTCGTCGAGGTAGCCGCCGTCGCCGGTGTGGAACCACCCGCCCTCGAGCGCCGCGGCCGTCTCCGTCGGCTGCTCCCAGTACCCGGCGAACACGTGATTGGCCTGGGCCAGCACCTCGCCCTCGTCGTCGACGGCGATCCGCACACCCATCGCCGGCACGCCGGCCCGGCTGAGCAGCGCCGAGCGCGCCCCGCGTCGAGCGCGTCCCACTCCGAGGGTGCCCGGTTGATGGTGAGCAGCGGTGATGTCTCGGTCAGCCCGTAGATCTGCATGAACTCCCAGCCGAGCTCACTCTCCACCCGCTCGATCGTCTTGGAGGGCGGCGGCGCACCCGCCACCACGATGCGAACCGTGCCGCGGCCGGGCACGTCGAGGCCCTCGGCCGCTCGTGTCTCGGCCGCGCCGAGGATGGCGGCGACGACGGCCGGTGCCCCGCAGAGGAGCGTCACGCCGTGGCGCTCGATGCGCGACAAGATGTCCTCCCCGTCGACCTTGCGCAACACCACGTGGCCGCCGCCCATGCCGGTCACCGCGTAGGGCATGCCCCAGCCGTTGCAGTGGAACATCGGCAGCGTGTGCATGAGCACGTCGCGGTCGCTCACGCCGGTGTGCCACCCGAACATCGCCGCGTTGAGCCAGCAATTGCGGTGCGTGAGCTGGACCCCCTTCGGCCGCGCCGTGGTGCCCGACGTGTAGTTGATGGAGCAGGTGGCGTCCTCGTCGGGCTCCCAGGGCTGGGGCATCGCACCCGGCGGCGCCGGCGCCAACAGGTCGGCGTCGTCCGTCCCGTCCAAGCAGAAGCGGTGGCTCACCTTGATGGTGTCCACCTGGTCGGCGAGATCGGGGTCGTACAGCAGGACGGATGCCCCGGAGTGTTCGACGACGTACGCGATCTCCTCGGTGGTGAGGCGGAAGTTGATCGGCACCAGGATGCGACCGAACCCGCTCACCCCGAAGAAGGCCGTGAGGAAACGGCCGGAGTTCGGGCTCACGATGGCCACACGCTCCCCCTGGCCGACCCCGAGGTCGTCGAGCACGAGGGCCATGCCGCGTGCCCGCGCCTCGAGCTCGGCGTACGTCTGTGTCCCGAGCGAGCCCGGCACCGCCGGCTCGTCCTCCAGCGCGACGCGCTGCCCGTAGACGAGTGCAGCCCGGTTGAGGAAATCGGCGACCGTCAACGCGACCCTCATGCCACCCCCGATCTTTCGTACTCGGTCTCGACCCCGGGGGCGACCCTACTTGACGCCCAGGAGGAGCCTCCTCAGCGGACTAGAAGTGGCCGAGCACCGGGTGGGGCACATAGGGCTTCTCGAGTCGGGCGATCTCCTCGTCCGCCAGCGTCAGTTGCTCTGCGGCCAGCGCGTCCCTCAGGTGGCGCTTCTTGGTCGCTCCGACGATGGGGGCCGTGACACCGGGTTTCGAGAGCAACCAGGCCAGGGCCACCTGCGCGGGCGTCACCCCGCGTGCCGCGGCGACCTCGGCCACCGCGTCGACGACGTCGAAGTCGGTTGGCTGGTCGTAGAGGTAGTCGGTGAACGGGTCCGTGCTCGAGCGCGTGGTGTAGCGGCCCCCGTCGCGGGTGCGGGTGCCAGCCAGCACCCCCCGGGCGAGTGGGCTCCAGGGGATGCAGCCGACCCCCTGGTCCAGGCAGAGGGGGATCATCTCGCGCTCCTCCTCCCGGTAGATCAGGTTGTAGTGGTTCTGCATGGAGACGAACTTGGTCCACCCGTGCACCTCGGCCGTGTGCTGTGCCTTGGCGAACTGCCAGGCGAACATGGAGCTGGCACCGATGTAGCGCGCCTTGCCGGCGCGCACCACGTCGTGGAGCGCTTCCATCGTTTCCTCAATGGGCGTCCGGGGATCCCAACGGTGGATCTGGTACAGATCGACGTAGTCCATGTCGAGGCGACGCAACGACGCGTCGATCCCCGAAAGGATGTGCTTGCGACCCAGGCCGCCCCCGTTCTCCCCCGGTGTCACCGGCATGAACACCTTGGTGGCGATCACCGCCTCGTCCCGGCTGAGGTACCTGGACACCAGGCGGCCCGTCGCCACCTCACTGGCGCCGCCCGAATAGGTGTCGGCGGTGTCGAAGAACATGACCCCGCCTTCCACGGCGATTCGGACGATCGGCTCGGCGGCCTCTTCGTTGATGACCCAGGGCCGATCGCTGTCGTTGCCGAATCCCATCATGCCGAGGCAGACCCTCGACACCCGGAGTCCCGACGCGCCCAGATTCGTGTAGTTCATGGCTGACCTCGCTCGCGCCTGCCCGCGGTCGGGCCGACTGCCGCATACTTACCAGCCGCGGGTGGTATCCCGCTCACCCAGCGAGCCGGGCACCCGCGCCAGGGACGCTCAGGGGCAGTGCTGGGTGTTCGCCGGGGCGTGAGGGGTGCAGGTCGGCGTGCCGTTCGACGACGTGTCGCCGTAGCCACCGTCCGAGCCGTGGCCGTTGCCGTGGCCTGGAGCGCCGCCGGTACCCGGGCCGTCCTGGTCGTTGCCCTGGCCGTCCTGGTCGTTGCCCTGGCCGTCCTGGTCGTTGCCCTGGCCGTCCTGGTCGTTGCCCTCCGTCGCCGCCGCTCCGTCTCCCTTGCCGCTGCCCGTGGCTTGGCCGCTGCCGCTGCCTTGACCGGCTGCCGCTGCCGCTGCCGCTGCCGCTGCCGCTGCCGCTGCCCTGGCTACTCCCACTGCCGCCCTTCGCTCCGCCCGCGGCCGACGTGACCGGAATGGTCGTGGTCGTCGTTGTGGTGGTGGGTGTGGTGGTGGTCGTCGTCGAGCTGGTCGGTGTGGTCGTCGTGTGGTCGTGGTGGTCGTCGTCGCTGCAGGGGCAGCGCCGCTCTGGATGTCGGTCAGCGTGGCGGTCGGAGCGGCGCCGTTGTGCACGACCTGCCCGTTGCCGGCCGTCAGGTTCGCAGTCGGTGAAGATCCGCCGCCGGACGGGGAAGGTCCGACGATGTTGGTCGCCGCGTTGCCGCCTGAAGCGGAGTTGCCGGCGCCTCCGGCCGGTCCACCACCCGTCGGTGCCGGGGACGTCGGCTGCGGCGCGAAGCGGAAGTTCGGAACGTGGGACGGACCGCTCGCCTGCGTGCCGAGCAGCGGACCGCCCGGTCGACCCGAGCCGACGGTCACGACGGCCGCAACGACGGACAGGGCCGCCGCCGCCACGGCGAAGGTGGCGATGGTGCGATTGCGCGCGAGGCCGGTCGGAAACGCGGTGGCGGCTGCCACTGTGCCTGCGACTGCTGCGACCTCCGGCAGGGCCTGCCCGAAAGTACGCGAGTTGAAGACCTCTTCCAGGGTCGCGTAGTCCTCGGCTTCAGCCCAGTCGGGCGTCGATCCCTCCATGGTTTCCTCCATAGGAATCGTCCGTCTGGCAGGGGCTACGCCGCCCGGAGCCCTGAACTCCAGGAACTACTGCTCATTACCCCCTCGATACTCACCTTATAACTGTTGAAGTGACGAAAGTACTAAGTCCGAACAATCCGGGGGCAATTACGTTGAACGGCCGTTTGGATGGTGGAATTCCAATTGCTGTGACGCCCGATGCGCACCAATTCGGCGGTCATCGGAGGCAGATCCCCGTGCCGTTGAGCCCGGCAGCCGGCCGAGGGGGCTCAGACCCGCCCCGCACCCCCCCGTTGCGGGAAGACCCCGGGCTCACGTTTCTCGGTGACGGCCTCCCGGGGCGCCGCCTAGAGCGGTGAGCGCCGGAAGTATCTGCTCAGGGTCTCTTCTTGTTGCTGGTACGACGAGCCGATGCCCGATCCGTAGAGCGAGGTTGGCTCCTCGAGCATGCGTTCGAACGTCAGCTTGCAGACGGCCTGCCCGTTCTCGACCATGAAGGGGACGTCGTGGGCGCGGACCTCGAGCGCGGCACGCGAACCTCGGAACCCTCCCGTGGGGTCGAACCCGAATCCGGGGTCGAAGAAGCCCGCGTAGTGGGTGCGGAGCTCGCCGCTCGTCGGGTCGTATGCCGTCATCTCGGCTGCGAGGTTGGGCGGGATGCTCACCGCCTCGTGCGACATCAGGAGGTAGAACCGCTTGGGCGACAGCACGAGGCGGTCGCCTTCCTCCCGGAAGACCGGGTCCCAGAACGGACGCGGGTCGACCTCTTCGGTGCCCGTCAGATCGAGGAGCGGTGCGCTGTCGCGGGTGCTGTGACCAACCTGTCCCCGCTCGTCGCCGTGGAGGTCGAGGCCGAGGAACAGGCCGTTGGAGAGTGCGAGGTCCTCGACGGGTACCGGCTGGCCGTCCTTGAACAGGATCGGCTCCGCCAGGTGCGTCTGGCGCACCTCGTCGTCACTGAGCCAGGGGCGGCCCATCGAGAGGCGCAGCTGGTTGAGCGTCAGGTCCTCGCGCACACGGACCGCGAAGGACAGCGGCACGACCTCCAGATAGAGGGGGCCGTGGTAGCCGGGTGCCACCTCGTCGAAGCGGTCGCTGTGGTCGGTGATGACCCGGGTGAACACGTCGATGCGGCCGGTCGAGCTCTTGGGGTTGGCCTTGCCCTGCAGGCCGGCGGGCAGGTCGAGGCGCTCCTTCAGCTCGATCAGGTACGGACAACGGGCCTCGAGCATCGCCCCGTCCCCCCGCAGGTCGATCTCGTCCAGGACGTAGTCCTTGAGCTTGCGCTCGACCGAGTCGGCCCCCGGCAAGAAGCTGCACCGGATGCGGAGCGCCCGCTCACCGAGGCGCAGGTCGAGGCTGGCCGGCTGCACGTTGGCGTCAGGGATCTTGAAGCGCCCGGCGTCGATGTAGCCCGCACGGATCGCCCGCTCGAGCAGCTGACCGGGGAGCACCCCCTCGGCGGTCGGCTGGAGAAGGCTCAGCATCGCGGGGGACGGGCCGCCCGATGGCGTCGGTGCCTGCACGGACAGAGCAAAGCACGTGCCGAGCCCACGCGGAAAGGCCTCGCGAGAGCGGGGAAGGGCACAGGCTGTGGATGACTTGGGGACAACGCCGCCGGACACTGGGGTTCCCTAGGAACGGACAGGTTGTCCACAGGGCGGCGGGAACCGGAGCGGGAGCGGGGGCGCTCGAGGCTCCCCGAAGACGCGCGGCCTGCGTGATAAGTAGGTGGCGAGGGTCGGCTCGCCTAGTCCGAGACGTTGGGAAGGGGGAGTGATCCCGTGCCATCAGCCCACGCCCATGTGTACGACGATGACGAGTTCGGCCCGGGCGACCTCTCCGCCGAGGAGCGCCCCATCCTGCTGGCCGACATCGACCGGGCGCTCGGCGAGTCGGCTGTCCTCGAGCGCACCCGGGGAGCGTCGCCGATCCGCGTCTGGCGGGACGAGCTGACGCTCGCCCTCGAGTCGCTGGCGTACGCCCGGGCCGTGCTCGCAGGTGACGTCGCCATCCTGCGCCACAGCCTGGCTGCCGGCGGGGTCGCCCAGCAGGCCGTCGTCGACGATCTCCCCTCGGTCATGGCCGCCCACACCGAAGGCGACGAGTGGTCGGATGCCCCCGCGGAGGATGACCTCGGGCACCTGGAACTGAACCTCGGCGTCTTCGCCCGTTCTGATCGGCTCGTTGCGGCCCATGAGCAGATGGCACTGATCGACCTCTCCTCGCCCGACGACGTCGAGCGGCTGCTGGGCGAGCTCGAGGCGGAGCTCGCCGAGCTGACCGAGCGGCAGGACGCGGTGGAGCACCGTCTCCAGCAGATCAGGGCGACCATCGTGCGCCAGTACCAGGAGGGGATGGTCCCCACCCGGGGCTGGCCGGGCTGAGGGCCACGAGGAGGAGCCCCGGGGCGACGGTAAGCTGACGGGCCGTCAGATTCTGCCGCCGCTGCCGGCGGCGCGGGGCACCGTCCGGAGGTTCCATGCTCGACTACGTCATCCGATCCGCGACGCTCATCGACGGCACCGCGGAGCCCGGGCGCCGGGCGGACGTCGGGATACGCGACGGCCGTCGTGGCCGCAGTGGGACAGGTCGACGAGCCCGGGACCACCGAGCTCGACGCCGCCGGCCTGGTGGTGACGCCAGGTGTCATCGACCCGCACACGCACTACGACGCCCAGCTCTTCTGGGACCCCTTGGCGTCCCCCTCCAACGTGCACGGCGTGACCACGGTGATCGGGGGCAATTGCGGGTTCACCCTCGCGCCCATCAACGCCGACGACGCGGACTACATCCGACAGATGATGGCCAAGGTCGAGGGCATGCCCCTGGCTGCCCTGGAGAACGGCGTCCCCTGGAACTGGTCCAGCTTCGCCGAGTACCTCGACGCCCTGGACGGTCGCCTGGGCGTCAACGCCGGGTTCCTGGTGGGCCACTGTGCGCTGCGCCGCAAGGTCATGGGGGCGCCGCGGGGCGAAGAGGTTGCGACCGACGACGAGATCGCCGCCATGCGCGCGCTCTTGGCCGAGTCGTTGGACGCCGGGGGGCTCGGCTTCTCGTCCTCGCAGTCGCGCACCCACTCCGACGGGGAGGGCCGGCCCATCAGCTCGCGATATGCCGACCGGCGCGAGATGCTCGCCTTCTGCGAGGAGGTGGCGGCGCACGAGGGCACGACCCTCGAGTACATCACCAACGGCTGCCTCGACAATTTCAGCCGCGGAGGAGGTGGATCTCATGACCGCCATGAGCGTCACCGCTCGCCGTCCCCTCAACTGGAACGTGCTGACCGTCGACGCGCGGTCGGCCGAGCGGATCGAGCATCAGCTCTCCGCCTCGTCTGCCGCGGCGAAGGCCGGCGGGCGCATCGTCGCCCTGACGATGCCCACCCTGGTGCCGATGAACATGAGCTTTCGCACCCACTGCGCGCTGTTCCTGATCCCCGGCTGGGGTGACGTGATGGGACTTCCCGAGGCGGACCGCATGAAGCAGCTGGCCGACCCCGCCGTCCGCACGATGCTCGACGAGCGCGCCCACAGCAAGGAGGCGGGGGTCTTCCGGGGCCTCGCTCGCTGGGGCACGTACGTTATCGGCGACACCTACGCCCCCGAGAACGAGGGCTGCGCGTTCCGCACCGTGGCCGACATCGCGGCCGAGCGTGGCACCGAGCCCTTCGACACGCTCCTCGACATCGTCCTCGCCGACGACCTGCGCACGGTGCTGTGGCCCAACACCGACGACGGCGACGAGAGCACCTGGACCATGCGCGCCGCCATCTGGAGCGATCCGCGCGCCATGGTCGGCGGATCCGATGCCGGCGCGCACCTCGACCGCATGTGCGGCTCCAACTACCCCACCGCGTTCCTGGGCGACTGCCTGCGTGGGCGCAAGCTCGTCCCGGTCGAGCAGGCCGTACACATGATGACGGCCCAGCCGGCGGCCCTCTTCGGCCTGCGCGAACGGGGCCTCGTCCGCGAGGGCTTCGCCGCCGACCTCCTCGTCTTCGACCCGGCCACGGTCGGCTCCGAGCCGGCCCGGCTCGTACACGACCTGCCCGGCGACACGCCGCGGCTCTACGCGGGCTCCCACGGAGTCGTGCGGGTTCTGGTCAACGGAGTCGAGACGGTCCGCGACGGTGCGCCGACCGGCGCGTTGCCGGGCACCCTGCTGCGCTCGGGCCGCGACACCAGCTCCGTCGTGCCCGCCGGCGCCTGAGCCCCGACAGTCCGCGCCGCCGTCTAGCCTGCGTCCGGTGACGCCCGATCCCAACGACCCGGCGCTCGCCGTCGACGAGCCTCCTGCGGGTGGTGTCCCCGGAGGCGAGGCCGCGCCCGAGCGCACCACGGCCACGGGCGTCGTCCACCCGCTGGATCCGGGAGGGGGTCATCGTCGTCGTGGTCGCCGTCCTGGTGGCCGTCCTGCTCCGCACGTTCGTCGTCCAGACCTTCTTCATCCCTTCCGGCTCCATGGAGCCCACCCTCCAGATCGGCGACCGGATCCTCGTGAACAAGCTGAGCTACCACCTCCACGGCGTCGACCGGGGTGACATCGTGGTGTTCTCGCGACCGCCGGCGGAGAACTGCGGCGGGCCAGAGGTCAACGATCTCGTCAAACGGGTCATCGGGCTGCCGGGTGACGTCATCTCGCTCTCGGGCGGATACGTCTACATCGACGGGAAGCGGCTCGACGAGTCATGGCTCCCCGCCTCCGAGCAGGGCATCACGAGCGCCGGACCGACGGGGACCCGCTCCGACCTCGGGCACCCCTATCGGATCCCGGCCGACGACTACTTCGTCATGGGCGACAACCGGACCGACTCGTGCGACAGCCGCTACTGGGGGCCCATCTCGAGGTCGCTCATCGTCGGCAAGGTCGAGGTGCGCGTGTGGCCCATCTCGTCCATCAAGCTCTTCTGAGGCCGGCTCAGCCCTCGTCGGCCTCTGCCACCACCCGTGCCACCGCTGCCACGGTCTGTCCCTCATCGAGGTTCATGACCCGGACTCCGGTCGCATCGCGGCCCTGAGAGGCGATCTCGCGGGCCGCAGTCCGGATGACAACCCCACCCGACGAGACCAGCAGGATCTCCTCGTCCAGGGCGATCATGAAGGCGGCGACCACCGTGCCCCGGCTGCCGGTCAGGCGGATGCCGCGTACGCCCTGTCCCCCCGCGCCTGGCGGTTGAAGCGCTCGAGCTTGGTGCGCTTGCCATAACCGGCGTCCGTCACGATCAGGATGTCCGTGTCGTCGGCAGCCACGTCGAGGGACACCACCGCGTCACCCTCACGGAGCCGGATCCCTCGGACGCCCGCGGCGTCCCGCCCCATGGCCCGCACGTCCTCCTCGTTGAAGCGGATCGTCATCCCGTTCCGGGTGACCTCGAAGAGATCGTCTTGACCCGACGTGGCCACCACGCGCACCAGTTCGTCGCCGTCGCGCAGGTTGATGGCGATGAACCCCTCGCGCCGGGACTTGTCGTACTCGCTGATAGCCGTCTTCTTGACCTGTCCTTGCGCGGTCGCGAACACAAGGAACTGATCAGGCGAGAACTCGCGTGTGGCGATGATGGCCGTGATCGACTCGTTCGGCGCCAGCGGCACGAGGTTGACCGCGGCCGTGCCGCGCGCCGTGCGGTCCTTCATCGGGATCTCGTGGCCACGCAGCCGGTAGACCTTCCCCCGGTTCGAGAACAGCAGCAGATAGGTGTGGGCCGAGGTGTGGACCACCTGACTGACCAGATCCTCTTCCTTCAGTCGCGCTCCCTGCACGCCCCGGCCACCACGGCCCTGGGTCCGGAAGGCGGCCGCGGCGACGGACTTGATGTACCCGGCCCGTGTCATCGTCACGACGATCTCCTCGTCGTCGATCAGGTCCTCCACTCCCATCTCACCGGGATCGTGCGTGATGACACTCCGGCGAGGGTTGGCGTGCTTGTCGCGGATCGCGACCATCTCGGTCTCGATCACACCGCGCAGCTTGGTGTCGTCGGAGAGGATCGCTTCGAGCTCGGCGATGGTGGCGCGCAGCTGGTTCATCTCGTCCTCCAGCTCGGACCGGCCGAGACGGGTGAGACGGCCGAGCGTCATGTCGAGGATGTGGGTCGCCTGCACCTCGGTGAAGGAGAAGGGCTCGGCCATGAGCGCCGTCCGCGCCTCGGGTCGGTCGGCCGAGGCACGGATGGTCGCGATCACCGCGTCGAGCATGTCGATGGCGCGCAGGAGGCCCTCGACGATGTGCGCTCGATTGCGTGCCTTCTCCAGCCGGTACTCCGAGCGGCGCCGGATCACTTCGATCTGGTGGTCGATGTAGTGCGACAGCGCCTGCGCGAGGTTCAGCGTGCGGGGCACACCGTCGACCAAAGCGAGCATGTTCACGCCGAAGCTGGTCTGCAGCGGCGTCTGCTTGAACAGGTTGTTGAGCACCACGTTGGCGTTGGCGTCGCGCTTGAGCTCGATCACGAGGCGCGGCTGCTGGTTGGCCGAGGCGTTGCGCATTCCGCTGATGCCGTCGAGGTCACCGGCGCGCACCAGCTCGGTGATCTTCTGCTCGATGACCTCGACCGAGGTCTGGTACGGGAGCTCGGTCACGACGATGGTGTCCCCGCTGCGGCCCTCCTCGATCTCGGCGACGGCCCGCATCTTGATGGAGCCGCGACCCGTGCGGTAGGCATCGAGGATCCCCTGACGACCGAGGATCAGCGCGCCCGTCGGGAAGTCGGGGCCCTTGACGAACTCCATCAGCTCGTCGGGAGTGGCCCCGGGATGGTGCAGCACGTGGATGGCGGCGTCGATCACCTCACCCATGTTGTGCGGTGGGACGTTCGTCGCCATGCCGACCGCGATGCCCTGGGACCCGTTGACGAGCAGGTTCGGGAAACGCGCCGGCAGGACCACGGGCTCCTGGGCCGACCCGTCGTAGTTGGCGACCATGTCGACGGTCTCTTCGTCGATGTCGGCCATGAGCTCGAGAGCGAGCGGCGCCAGCCGGCACTCCGTGTAACGCATGGCGGCCGCCCCGTCGTCGGGCCCCCGGCCCCCGAAGCTGCCGTGGCCGTCGATGAGCGGGTAGCGGAGCGAGAACTCCTGCACCATCCGGGCGAGCGCCTCGTAGATCGCCGAGTCACCGTGCGGGTGGTACGTCCCCATGACCTCGCCCACGACCTTGGCGCACTTGTTGTGGGGCCGGTCGGGGCGCTGCCCGTTGTCGAACATGGAGTAGAGGATCCGCCGGTGGACCGGCTTGAGCCCGTCGCGCACGTCCGGCAGGGCGCGGGCAACGATGACCGACATGGAGTACTCGAGGAACGAGCGCTCCATCTCCTCTTGGATCTCGATGGGCTCGATGGACCCGCTGACGGGCTCGTCGCCGCCCGGCGGGATGTCGTTCCCTCCGCCTGAGCCTGCTCCCCCGCGACCCGAGCCGCGTGTCGACTGACGTGGTGGCATCTATTCCCTACTCCTCGTCTGGTCGCTCAAATGTCAAGGAAACGGACGTCCTTGGCGTTCGTCTGGATGAAGTGGCGCCGCAACTCGACGTCGTCACCCATGAGGATGGAGCAGACCTCGTCTGCCGTTGCGGCCTGTTCGACGTTGATCTGGAGCAACGACCGCTTGCCCGGGTCCATCGTCGTGTCGCGCAGCTCGGCGAAGTCCATCTCGCCCAGTCCCTTCAGCCGGTTGAAGTCGTGCTTGTGGTCGGGGTGTTCGGCGAGGAACGCGTCCCTTGCCGCGTCGTCCTTGAGGTAGATCTTCTCCTTGCCCACCAGCGTCGAGTACAGCGGCGGCTGCGCGACGTAGACGAATCCGCCTTCGACCAGAGGCTTCATCTGTCGGTAGAAGAAGGTCAGGAGAAGCGTGCGGATGTGACTGCCGTCGACGTCCGCGTCGGCGAGCAGGATCACCTTGTGGTAGCGGATCTTCTCGACGTCGAACTCCTCGGCCAGGCCGGCGCCGATGGCGGAGATCAGCGCCTGGATCTCGGCGTTCTTGAGCATCTTGTCGATGCGGGCGCGCTCGACGTTGAGGATCTTGCCCCTGATGGGCAGGATCGCCTGCGTGTGCGGGTTGCGCGCGTCCTTGGCGGACCCGCCGGCCGAGTTACCCTCCACGATGAAGAGCTCGGACTCGCGCGGGTCGCGCGACGAGCAGTCGGCCAGCTTGCCGGGCAGGCCCGCCCCGTCGAGCGCCGACTTGCGCCGGGTCAGGTCGCGGGCTCCCTGGGCCGCGAGGCGGGCGCGGGCCGCCTGCATCGACTTCTGCACGATCTGGCTCGCCTCGCGGGGGTTCTCCTCCAGCCATTCGTTCAGCTTCTTGTTCGTCGCGCGCTCGGTCAGGGAGCGGATGCTGACGTTGCCGAGCTTGGCCTTGGTCTGACCTTCGAACTGCGGGTCACGCAGGCGGACCGAGATGATGGCGGTGAGCCCCTCGCGGATGTCCTCCCCCTTGAGGTTCTCCTCCTTTTCCTTCAGGAGGTTGCGGGCGCGGGCGTAGCGGTTCACCGCGTTGGTCAACGCCTTGGAGAACCCTTCGACGTGCATCCCGCCCTCAATGGTCGAGATCCCGTTGGCGAAGGAGTGGATGGACTCGTGGTACCCCGCGTTCCATTGCAGCGCGACCTCGACCTCTTGACCCTCCTCGGCCTGCTCGAACGACGCCACCTTTCGGAACAAGGACTCCTTCGACGCGTTGAGGTGCTTGACGAAGTCGATGATCCCGCCGTTGTACTTGAAGTTGGTCTTGGTGACCGGGTCGGTGCGCTCATCGGTGAAGCGGATCTCGAGCCCCTTGTTCAAGAAGGCCATGATCTGCATGCGCTCGAGGATCGTCTGGGACCGGAACTCGGTCTCGTCGAAGATCGAGCCATCGGGCCAGAAGGTGACCGTGGTGCCCGTCCGCGGTTCCCCGGTGCTGCGGTCCTTCGGGGCCGGGCCGGTGGCCTTGATCTTCTGCTTGACCTTGCCGCCCTTCTCGAACTCGGCCTCCCAGTGCTGGCCGTCGCGGTCGATCTCGAGCAGCACCCGGCTCGAGAGGGCGTTGACCACCGAGATGCCGACGCCGTGGAGGCCACCGGAGACCTGGTAGCCCTTCCCGCCGAACTTCCCGCCGGCGTGCAGGGTGGTCAGGACGATCTCGGCCGTCGAGACCTTGGGGTACTTGGGGGACGGGCCGACCGGGATGCCCGCCCCGTCGTCGCTGACCCGGCAGCCGCCGTCGGCCAGCAGGGTCACGTCGATCCGGGTGCAGCGGCCCGCCATCGCCTCGTCGACCGAGTTGTCGACGACCTCCCAGACCAGGTGGTGCAGGCCGGTGGGGCCCGTGGATCCGATGTACATGCCGGGCCGCTTGCGCACCGCCTCGAGCCCCTCGAGGACGGTGATGTCCTCCTCGGTGTAGGACGCGCTGGCCCCACTTGCTCTTTCGTCCACCTTTATTGCCACAGGCGCGCCCTTTCAGAACGACGGTCTTCGCGGTGCGTATCGAATCCCCGAACGGTGCAACTCCGGCCTTCCGATGCGAACGCACCATTCTACCCGACCGACGTGCCAATTCGGCGCTCATGAACGGTCCCCTGGACCGGCTGTGACGCCGCCTCAGGCGCGTTCGACGACGACCTCCAGCCGATCGATCGGGTTCTCGCCGAGCTCCCTCAGCCGGGCCAGGATTTGGCCCGATTCCATGCGGGCCCGGGTCGCCCACGCGGGGTGGTCCACCGCGACGACGAGCGCGCGTCCGTCGACGCGCAGCGGCCGCAGATGGGCCCCGAGCTCGGGGCCGACCAGCTCCTCCCAGCGGGCGAAGACGGCCTCCATGGTGGCCGGAGTGGCGGTTGCACCGAGCCGCCCGAGGAGCCGGGGGATCGATGCGGCGACGGGGCGGGGACCTCCGCCGCGCTGGTCCTTCACGGCTCCATCAGGGTCTCGACGGCCATGACCTGGGCCACGTCGATGCCCTGGGGCAGCGGTGCGGCCGTGGTGAGCAGCGCCTGGCCCGCCGGCAGCTCCGCCACCAGGGCCTTGCTCCGCACCGGGTCGAGCTCTGAGAAGACGTCGTCGAGGAGCAGCGTCGGCACCAGGGCCGTCCTCGAGCGGACGAGCTCGTGGACCCCGAGACGCAGGGCCAACACGAGGCAGCGCTGCTCGCCCTGGGAGGCGTGGGTCCGTGCCTCGCGACCCTCGATCGCCAGACGAAGGTCGTCGCGGTGGGGGCCCACGGTGTTCACGCCCCGGCGCAGGTCGTCGGTCCGGCTGGCGGCGAGCGCATCGAGCAGCTCGCCGTCCCAGCTGCGCTCGTACCCCTGCTCCACCACCTCCCGCCCGCCCTCACCAGCCAGGCGGCTGTAGGCGGCTCCGACCAGGGGCTCGAGGTCGGTGACGAGCCGTTCGCGGGCGGCCACCAGGACTTTGCCGGCGTCGGCGAGCCGCTGGTCCCATACGTCGAGGGTGGCCACGACATCGTCGTTGCTCCGGCCTCCCGACTGGCGCAACAGCGCGGCCCGCTGGCGCAGGACGCGATCTGTCTCGTCCGCCGCCCGGGCACCCTCGGGGTCGAGCAGGGCCAGCGCATCGTCGAGCAGGTCGCGCCGGCCCTTGGGGCCCCCGCTGACGATGACGAGGTCCTCGGGGGAGAAGACCGTGCAGGGTGCCGCCGCCGCCAACTCCTTGCGAGCGGAGACCGATTTGCGGTTGACCCGGGTCCGGCTGCGCCCCGCCGGGAGGATCTCGGCCTCGACCAGGGCGGGGCTGTCCGCGTTGTCGATCTCGGCGCGGACGATGGCGCGCTCGGCGCCGGTCCGCACCATCGCCTCGGGTGGTGCGGCGCGGAACGAGCGGCGGGTCCCGAGGTAGGCGAGAGCTTCGAGCACGCTCGTCTTACCGGTCCCGTTGGGCCCCGTGATGACGGTGGCCCCCTCGGGCGCGGGGGCGATGTGCGCGACGCGGAAGATGCGGAAGTCGGTCAGCTCGAGGTGCCGGAGGCTCACCGCGACCGCGGTCCGCTCAGGAGACCCGCACCGGCATGAGGAGGTAGCGGAACGCGTCGTCTTCCGCGCCGCGCACCGTGGCGGCGCGTGAGGCATCGGCCGTCTCGACGATCACCTCGTCACCGGCCACCGCCTCGACCCCGTCGATGAGGTAGGACGGGTTGAACGCGATGACCAGGTCCTCGCCGCTGTAGTCACCGTCGACCGATTCTGCGGCGTCTCCCACATCCTGGCTCTGCACGCTGAGGTCGACGCCGCCCTGGCGCATGGCGAGGCGGACCGGGGTCGTGTTGTCGCGCACGAGGAGCTGCACCCGGCGCAGCGCGGCCAGGAAGGTCTCCTTCCCGAGATGGAGGCGGTTCGGGTAGTGGTCGGGGATGAGCTGCTTGTAGTCCGGGTAGCGCCCCTCGAGGAGACGGGTGCTGATCTGGACATTTCCCTGCCAGAACGTGATTTCGTTGCTGCTGGCGGCCACGCCGACCTTGTTCGTGTCGGACCCCTCCGAGAGGGCGCCGGTGGGGAGGCGCTGCAGCTCGGAGAGGGCGCGGGCAGGCACCAGGAGATCCTCCTCGCCCGGGATGGTGTTGCTGTCCGGCAGGTCCCTCATCGCCATCCGGTACGAGTCGGTCGCGACCATGCGAATCGATCCGTCCACCCGCGACACGAGCACGCCCGTCAGCAGCGGCCGGCCCTCGTCGTGCGACGCCGCACGCGCCACTTGGCGTACCGCCTCCCCCAGTGCCGATTCGGAGAGATGCGTCATCGGCTGGCTCGTCTTGCCGACCGGCGGGAACTCCACGACCGGATAGGTCTGCAGCTTGAAGGTCGAACGCGCCGCGGAAATCGTGATGTGGTCCCCGTCGTCGGCGAACGTCACCGCTCCCGGCTCGAGACGCCGCACGATGTCGGTGGACAGCCGGGCCGGAATCACACAACTTCCGTCGTCGATCCCGATCACCTCGTCGGTCACCAGGATCGTGAGATCGAGGTCGGTCCCCGTCACGGTCAGCGAGTTGCCCGTGACGCTCAAGAGCAGGCCCAGGAGGACCGGTGAGGAGCCACCACGGCCTCCCACGGCACGACTCGCAGTCGCCAGCATCTCGATCAGTGCATCGCGCTCGGATCTGAACTTCACCGACGCCAGTCCTTTCGGGAGGTTCCCCAGCCTCTCATCGCGAGGGAAGAGGTATGTGTGTCTAGTAAAGGTAGTAAGGGCTGTGGATTGTGGACGACATGGCGTCGTGCCTGCCCGACGAGGCGAAAGATGTCCCCACGGCACTGTGGGTCCCGCCCCGCTTCGCGGGCGTCACGGCGCCGTGCACGGGGTTCCTGGGGACAACGGCGCCCATGATCCCCAGGGCCCGCCGGGCGGGCCCACAGCCTTTGCCCCTGGCAAACCACAAGTTGGCGGACGGCTGGACGGGGGGCGGAGGGATCAGGCAGAGCCCGCACGGATCTTCTGGATGAGCTCGGTGACCTGCTCGTAGATCTGACGGCGCTCCTGCATCTGGCCGGCGATCTTGTCGACCGCGTGGATGACCGTGGTGTGGTCGCGCTTGCCGAAGACCCGGCCGATGGCGGGGTAGCTGTAGTCCGTGAGCTCACGGGTGAGGTACATGGCGACCTGGCGGGCGGTGACGAGCGGGCGGGTGCGGCTGGGTCCGCAGAGCGCCTCGATGGAGAAGCCGTAGCTGGCCGCAGTGGCCTCGAGGATCATCTGGGGCGAGATCCGCCGTGGCTCTCCGGCCAGTACCAGGTCCGAGAGGACCTTCTCGGCCTGAGCGAGCGAGATGGGCTCGTTGTTGAGGTTCGCGAAGGCGCAGATGCGGATCAGCGCCCCCTCGAGCTCACGGATGTTGTCCTTCACGTGGGAGGCGATGAACTCCAGGACGTCGTCGGGCACCTCCCGGCGCTCGCTGAGGGACTTGGAGCGCAGAATGGCCAGGCGGGTCTCGAGGTCGGGTGGGTCGATCTCGGTGATCAGACCGGAGAGGAAGCGACTGCGGAGCCGGTCCTCGAGCGTCTCGATGGACTTCGGGGGGCGGTCCGAGGTGAGGACGATCTGCTTGGAGGCGCCCTTGAGGTCGTTGTAGGTGTGGAAGAACTCCTCTTGGAGGCCCTCTTTGCGCTCCATGAACTGGACGTCGTCGATCAGGAGGACGTCGCAATCCCGGTAACGGCGCTTGAAGGCCAGCGTGGTCGAGGTCCGCAGTGAGTCCACGAAGTCGTTCATGAACGTCTCGGTCGTGACGTAGAGCACCTTGCGGCGGGGGTAGTTCTCCGTGACGTAGTTCCCGATGGCGTGCAGGAGGTGGGTCTTGCCCAGGCCCGAGTCGCCGTAGATGAAGAGTGGGTTGTAGGACCGGCCGGGCGTCTCGGCCACGGCCTGGGCCGCAGCGTGGGCCAGGCGGTTGGAGGAGGCGGCGACGAAGGTCTCGAAGGTGAACTTGGAATCGAGCTGGACCGCCGGAGACTCCCGACCGCCTCTGCCCGGCGCACCGGCTTCGGGCTGGGGTTCGGGGGCGGGCTCGGCCGGCAGGCCCAGGATCTGGTCGAGGCCCGGCTCGGCTGCGGCCGGGGCGATCTCCTGGACCTCGAGGCGGCCCCGGACGGGCGCGCCGACCTCGTTGGCCAGGGTGTCCTCGATCATGGGGAGGTAGCGCGACTCCACCCGCTCGCGGATCAGCCCGTTGGGGACCGAGAGCGTGAACACGCCGTCGGTGAACGCCACGGGCTCGATGCCGGACAGCCACAGCTGCCACGTGCTCTCCGACACCTGGTCACGCAGGGATCCGGTGCACCTTGTCCAGAGATCTCCAGCTTGAGTCACAGCTTGCGCCGATCGCCCCTTCTCCCCCCTCGGCGTCCAGCCATGATGTTCGGAACGATCCTCGGTACGGGTAATTGGATGAACGTACACCGTGCCGGGCGATGCGACTAGAGCCGATCCCCAAATCGCGCCTAACATGGGAGGACTCGCCGCCGGCGGCCGGACCCACTCGATGGCCGAGGCATGAACCCTGCGACGAACCGGCTGCGGACGCCCTCGGTCGTCGCGAAAGGCTGAATAGACGTGAAGCGCACCTACCAACCCAACACCCGCAAGCGGGCCCGCACCCACGGGTTCCGGAAGCGCATGTCCACGCGGGCGGGGCGGGCCATCCTGAAGTCACGGCGGCTCAAGGGGCGCCACCGTCTCACCGTCTGAGGCCATTCGTGCCTCCCCGGACGGTCGGACGGATCACCAGTCGCGCTGCGTTCGCGAAGCTGCAGCGCTCGCGGGCACGCGGCTCGAGCGGCCCGGTCCGGGCGCTCTTCCTGCCGGCCGAGGAGACCCTTCCTGGAGTGTTTCCCCAGGTGGGATACGCAATTGGGCGACGCTGCGGTAGTGCGGTGGTGCGGAACTCTCTGCGTCGCCGGGCCCGCGCGGTCGCCCGCTCGGAAGCCCCGAACCTGCCCCGAGGGTCCTATCTCGTGCGCGTCGAGCCCGGTGCGGCCACGCTGGCACCGGCCGCGTTCAGGGCCGACGTGGCGGCTGCGCTGCAGCGCGCGGGTCGGGCGACGGTGAGCGCATGACCGGGAACGAGGGCCGTCTCAGCCTCCCGGTCAGGCTGGCCGTGACCCTGCTGACCGCCTACCAGGGTGCAGCCTCGGGTCGGATCTCGCCCTGTCGCTTCTACCCGAGTTGCTCCAATTACGCCGTCGAGGCGTTCACCGTGCACGGCTTCTGGCGCGGTCTGGCCCTGACGGCGCGCCGCCTGGTGCGCTGCCGGCCCTTCGGGCCCCATGGGGTTGACCTGGTCCCGGTCCGGGTGCACGCCCACGAGGGAGGCCGATCGTGCTGAGCCACCCGCTGCTTGCCGAGAATTCCCTGTTCAAGCTCATCGGAGAGATCTTCCACCCGCTCTTCGAGCTGTTCGGGCTGATCCTGGCCGGGCTCTACGCCATCTGGCCCAACTACGGCTTCGCCATCACCGGCCTCACCATCATCATCATGCTGGCGCTGACGCCGGTGACGGTGAAGAGCACGAAGTCGATGCTGGCGATGCAGCGCCTGCAGCCCGAGATGAAGAAGCTCCAGGCCAAGTACAAGGGCCCGGAGAACCGGGAGCTGCTCAACCAGGAGATGATGCGGCTCTACAAGGAGAACGGGACGAGCCCGTTCGGGGCCTGCCTGCCCAGCCTCCTGCAGATGCCCTTCCTGATCGTGTTGTACACGTTGATCCGGGGCCTGTCGACGACGAAAACCGTCAATGGGCACGTGATCGGGGCCCCTAAGTACATCCCGACAAACTCCCATATGTACCACGATCTTGTGCTGAGCCAAGGGCAAATGCACTGGTGGTTCGGGATGGATCTCTCGGCATATCCGCTCTCAAATCACACCCAAAATCCGTTCACACACGTGGTGATCACGAGCGTGAGCCAGGCCGTATTGTTGATCCCGTATCTGGCGCTCATTGCAGCTGCGATGTTCCTGCAGTACTACCAAATGAAGCAGATGAATAGCCGTAATCCTCAAGCTGCAGCGGCGAATCCACAGATGCAAACCATGCAGAAGTTCTTCCCCATTATTTTCGGTGTCATTTACCTGAAAGTGCCCGCGGGAGCAACGATCTACATGGTGGTGTCGTCGGCGATGCGGATCGCCACGCAAGAGGTGATGTTCCGGACCGGCATGGTGTCGCCGGTGGTGCACGAGCGCGAGATCGGCTCCGCCAAGGAGGACAAACCCGAGAAACCGCCCCCGAAGACGCCACCGAAGCCGGCCAAGAAGACGTCGGGCGCCACGGACGGCACGGCGGGGGCCAAGGCGATCCTGCCGCCGACCAAGAACGGTACGGGGTCCAACGGGCGCGCCACGACGAACGGAAGGAAGCCGAGCGCAGGCAAGGCCAGGAACGGGAGCGCCGGATCCGACGACGTGACGGACGCCCCGGCACCGAAGCCTCACCCGCGGTCGCGCTCGAAGCGGAACAGAAAGGCTCGATAGCGCGTGGAGTGGGTCGAAGTGGCGGGAAAATCGGTCGAGGAGGCTACGGAACGTGCCCTCGACCAGCTCGGAGTCGCCGTGGCTGACGCCGAGGTGATCGTGGTCAGCGAGCCCAAGACCGGTCTCTTCGGCCGGATGCGGGTCGAGGCCCGAGTACGGGCCCGCGTGCGCCCGGTGGGGGCACGGCCGCGTCGCGAGCGGTCCCGACGGGCCAGCAAATCAAGCCAGGGGGGTCGCCAGGGCGGTGGCCAGCGAGGTGGTTCGGGCGGAGGTTCGCCCAGCCGAGAGGCCACGACCGCTTCGAACGGACAGAGGGCGCCCGCTGCGTCGAGGGAAGCCGGAGCGGGAACCGCTGGCGGAGCGAGCACGGGGACGAGCCGCTCGGCCCGGCGCCGCCGCAACCGCAGCAAGTCGACCACGGGCGGCGGAGGGCCGCAGGACGGCTCGAGGAACGGCTCCCCGACGGGGACGTCCGCCGAGAAGGCTCCGCAGCGGAGCACGGAACCGACGAAGGAGACAGAGGACATGGCCGAGGGAATGACGCTCGAAGAACAGGGTGAGATCGGGCGGGCGTTCGTGGCCGGCCTCCTGAGCGAGTTCGGGATGGAGGGCACCGTGGAGACCCGCCTGCTCGACGAGGACACGGTCGAGATCGCGGCCACCGGGGAGGATCTGGGCATCCTGGTGGGCCCTCGAGGCTCCACGCTCGCCGCCCTGCAGGACCTCACGCGGGCCGTCGTCCAGCGCCAGTGCCCGTCGCGCACCGACCGGATCCTGGTCGACGTGGCCGGCTACCGGGAGCGCCGATCGGCTGCGCTCAAGCGGTTCAGCGTCCAAATCGCCGAGGAGGTGCTGGCCTCGGGGCAGGAGAAGGCTCTCGAGGCCATGAGCCCCGCCGACCGCAAGGCGGTGCACGACGCCGTGAACGAGCTGTCCGGAGTCGTGACCCGCTCCGAGGGCGAGGACCCCAACCGCCACATCGTCATCGCGCCGGCGGGCTGACACGCCGTCGGTGCCCGGCGCCGACGAGGGGACCCCCTCCCCCACCCTGCTGGACGACATCCTGGCCGAGGCGCGTGACGCCGGCTTCCTGGGCCCTGGGCCCATTGAGCCGCAGCGGCGCCACGCCGAGGGGTTCGCCGTCGTCGCCCGGCGCCTGGCGCTCAGCGGGCCTGAGCGGCCCCGCCTGATCGACCTGGGGACCGGCGGCGGGCTGCCCGGCCTGGTGATTGCGACGCAGTGGCCGGGTGCGGTGCTGGACCTGCTCGAGGCCGGCAGCAGGCGGGCGGGCTTCCTGGAGCGTGCGGTGAGGCGTCTGGGGCTCACTGAGCGGGTCACCGTCCTCGAGGAGCGAGCCGAGGTGTGCGGGCGTCAGGACGGCCACAGAGGCGCCTACGACGGCGTGCTGGCCAGATCCTTCGGGCGCCCCGCCGTGGTGGCCGAGTGCGCCGCCCCCCTCCTCAAGGTTGGGGGCTGGCTGGTGGTCTCCGAGCCGCCCG
This sequence comes from uncultured Acidimicrobiaceae bacterium, assembly GCA_963730395.1. Lineage (GTDB taxonomy): Bacteria > Actinomycetota > Acidimicrobiia > Acidimicrobiales > RAAP-2 > Bog-473. The sequence goes on from CAVSSK010000030.1 coordinate 110,196, forward strand.
CGAGCGACGGGCCCAGCGGTGAGGGCTCCAGATGGCCGCAGGGGCCCCTGGGCCAGTTCGGCCTGGAGCCACTGGGGATCGTCCACGAGGAGTTCGACTACCAGACGCTGCGCCAGGTCCAACCGTGTCCCGAGCGGTTCCCCCGCCGCAACGGGGTGCCCGCCAAGAGGCCCCTCTTCTGACCCCGCCCCGGGTCGCTCGGGGACCGGCGCAGGGCCCACCTCGACGCGGCCTCATGTTCCACGTGAAACAGCGCCCTCGTCCTGACGTACCGAGTCTTGCCTCGAGGTTCCACGTGAAACAATCTCAAGTCTTGACCCAGGGCCTCCGGCAGGCCAGGATAGGCGTCGTGCCACGGCGACCGGGAGTGCCTGCTTAATGCGCATCAGGCGCAGGGACAGGGAAGCCCACGAGACATCACCGGCCCCGGAGCCCGCACCGTACGATTACGACGTGGAAATCCAGGCTCCTCCGGCCGACGGCCCCACCTCGATCGACCCGGTGAAAAGCCTGATCTCCGAGCCACCGCCGGCCCCCGACACCGCGGCTGCTCCCCCGGCCGCCGAAGCCGACTCCCCTGCTTTCGTGCCTCCGCCGGCGGCCGAAGAAGTCGCCGCCGCGCCGCCGCTCGCTGCCGTCGACTCGACGGACCCGACCCCTCCGGACGGGACGCCGGTCGTGGACGTCACGACGACCACCGAGGACGCCGCCGCGGCCACCGACGTCTCCGCTACGCCCCCCTTCGTGGCCACCGACATCGCTGCTGCGGTCCCCCCGCGGCCCCCGTGGTGACCCCGGAGCCCGAGACGGAGGTGGCGCTGATGCCGGAGGCGCCCCCCATCCCGGAGGCGGCGCCGACCCCGGACGTGGTGCCGATCCCGGACTCGGTCCCTGCGGCGGCGGCCCCGGTGACGAGGTCCAGGACGCCCAAGCACGCCGCAACAACGGGGGAGGAGCCGGTGCAGCGGGCGCCCACCATCCGGGTCGAGGCCACCGAGTTGCTCAACGGAGCCAAGCCGGTCGCCCGCGAGCTGCCGCGTGTCATCGCCATCGCCAACCAGAAGGGCGGGGTGGGCAAGACCACCACCACGGTCAATCTCGGGGCGGCCTTGGCCGAGCAGGGCTACCGGGTCCTCGTCATCGACCTCGATCCCCAGGGCAACGCCACCACCGGCCTGGGCGTGGAGGCCCGCAACTTCGAGCTGTCCATGTACGACGTGATCATGCGCGACCAGCCGCTCGAGGACTGCATCGAGCCCACGAGTGTCAAGAACCTCTTCGTGGCCCCGGCCACCATCGACCTGGCCGGGGTGGAGATCGAGCTCGTCCCCGCCTTCAGCCGCGAGCTGAAGCTCAAGCGGGCCATCGACACCGTCGTCGACGACTTCGACTTCGTCCTGATCGACTGCCCCCCGTCACTCGGCCTCATCACCGTGAACGGCCTCGCCGCCGCCGACGAGGTCCTGGTCCCGATCCAGTGCGAGTACTACGCCCTCGAGGGCCTGAGCCAGCTCCTGCGCAACGTGAACCTCGTCTCGACCAACCTGAACGAGACGCTGGAGGTCACGACGATCGTGCTGACGATGTACGACGCCCGCACCCGGCTCTCGGTCGACGTGGCCAACGAGGTGCGGGAGCACTTCTCCGAGCGGGTCTGCCGGGTGGTCATCCCCCGCACGGTCCGTCTGTCGGAGGCGCCCTCCTTCGGGCAGCCCATCACGGTGTTCGATCCTGCCTCGCGGGGCGCCGTGGCCTACCGCGAGCTGGCCAAGGAGGTGAGCAATGGCGCGCCGCAGCGGACTCGGTAAGGGGCTGAGCGCTCTGATTCCGAGCGAGGCCGTGGGGGAGACGGACTCCCTGCTCAGGGTGGTGCCGATCTCCCACATCCGGCCCAACGTCTTCCAGCCCCGCAGCCACTTCGACGAGGAGTCCATGGCGGCGCTGGCGGCCTCCATCAAGGCGGTCGGCCTGCTCCAGCCCGTCCTGGTCCGCGAGCTGCACGACGAGGCGGAGACCTACGAGCTGATCGCGGGGGAGCGGCGCTGGCGGGCGGCCCGGCGGGCGGGCCTCCAGACCATCCCCGTCCTGGTGCAGGTGGCCGACGACGTGGCCAGCCTGGAGCAGGCGCTGGTGGAGAACCTGCACCGGGTCGACCTCAACGCCCTGGAGGAGGCGGCCGCCTACCAGCAGCTCATCGACGAGTTCGGGCTGACCCACGAGCAGGTGGCGACCCGGATGGGCAAGGGTCGGGCGACCATCACCAACACCCTCCGCCTCTTGCAGTTGCCGGCGGGGGCCCAGCGGGCCCTGGCCGAGCGGACCATCTCGGCCGGCCACGCCCGGGCCCTGCTGGGCACCCCCGACCGGGCCCTGCAGGAGAAGCTGGTCGATCGGATCGTCGACGAGGGGTTGACGGTTCGGGCGGTCGAGGAGCTCGTGCGCGAGGGTGGCGCCGAGCTGAGGGTCGTCCCACCGGCGCCGGACGAGGTGGCCGTGAGCACACCCGAACCCGGTACGACCACAGGTACGACCTCCATTTCGACCGAGACGGCGACCCGCCGCCCCTCGCCGCGCAAGCTTCCCGAGCCCGGGGTGCTCGAGCTCGAGGACCTCTTGTCGACCTATCTCAACACCCGGGTCAAGGTCGACATCCAGAACCGGAGGGGTCGACTGGTGGTCGAGTTCGCCACCCTCGAGGACCTCGAGCGCATCTACCGCGCCATGATGGGCGAGGGCGGCGTCGCGTAGTTCACGCAACTGTCAAGGGTGGATTCAGCTTCATCCACAACCTGTGCATGACGTTGTGGATTGTCACCCTGTTCACCTGTAGGAAGCTTTGATCGCGTAGCAGTCGCCGGAGCGGCAACGGGCGTGCGAGGATGACCGAACGGCAGTTCAGACGCCCTGATTACCGGTAATCACTCCCAGGAGGCGTCGGCCCACTGCCCCAGCGCGGTGGACAGCGCGGCGGCCAGCGTGGGCGCGCGCTCGACGACGATGCTGGCCGGCCCCAGCTCGATGAGGACCGCCGGCATCCGGGTCTCGCGCAGGAGCGGCAACGACATGCCGTGCACGCCGGCATCGGCCACGCCCAGGGCCCCCGGGACGGCTCGTTGGACCAGCTCGGCCAGCCGGCGCCCGCCGGGGGACTCGTCGTGGGTGCCCGACCAGAAGGCCGTCCGGCACGAGGAGGTCGAGGGATTGAGCCGCAGTCCGACGAACACGTCGACCTCGAGCTCGTTGGCCTCCTTGGCCTGCACGGCGTCATCGGGGTGGTGCAGCTCGGTCACCCGGGACCCGCCGAAGGTGAGCCGGCGCCGCAGCGCGCCGGCCACACTGCCGAGGCCACCGCTCTCGCCGACGGCGACGTGGCGGCCCTGGAGGGTGTGCGGCGCGTCGCGCAGGACGGCGCGTGCCCGCACCGACGACACCAGCTCGGGCTCGTGGTGGCGGCTCTCGAGCCGCAGGAGCTCGGCCAAGGTCGCGCCGCCGACGATGCCGTCGACGGGGAGGCCCGCATTGCGCTGGAACTCGCCGAGGGCACGCACGGTGGCGTCGCCCAGGATGCCGTCGACCCGCCCGGTGTCGAAGCCGAGGGTGCACAGGCGCTGTTGCAGCTCCGCCACGTCGTCACCCCGCAGCATGGGGGTCCGGCGGTACAAGAAGCGGTCACCCAGCCGGAATCCGGCCTCCACCAGGGTGTTCCAGGTCTGAGGGCCGCAGATCCCGTCGACGCGGAGCCCGCGCAGGCGCTGAAAGGCCTCGAGGGCGGCCCGCGTGGCGGGGCCGAAGACCCCGTCGGCGTCCACGGATGCGCCGGGCAGGACGGCGGCCAGGCGGTGCTGGACGTCGGAGACGGCGTCGCCCCGGTCCCCGACGGACAGGGGCAGGCCTACAGGAACTCCGAGAGCTCCTCGAGCAGCTGGCCCTTGGGCTTGGCCCCGATCACCCGCATCTGGGGCTCGCCGTCCTTGAACAGGATCAGCGTCGGGATGCTCAGCACGTCGAAGCGACGGGTCACGTCGAGGTTGTCGTCGATGTTGAGCTTGCCGATCCGGATCTTGCCCGCCTGCTCCTCGGCTATCTCCTCCAGTACCGGGGAGATCATCTTGCACGGGCCGCACCACTCCGCCCAGAAGTCCACCAGGACGGGGACATCCGAACTCTTGACATGCTCGTCAAAGGTAGCGTCGGTCAGGGTCTCGATCTTCTCGCTCATCACATCTCCTTGTCCGGGGGGTGCAACGCCCCACCACACGGTTCTGTTCCCGGCTACCCGCCCCGCGCCTCGAGCCACCGCTCGGCGTCGATGGCGGCCATGCAGCCCGAGCCGGCGGAGGTGACGGCCTGGCGGTAGTAGTGGTCCTGGACGTCGCCGCAGGCGAACACGCCGTCCACGCTGGTACGGGTGGTGCCGTCGAACGTCTTGATGTAGCCGTTGTCCTCGAGCTCGAGCTGGCCCTTGACCAGGGCACTGTTGGGCTCGTGGCCGATGGCGACGAAGAGGCCGGAGGCATCGAGCTCGGAGTCCGCGCCGGTGACCGTGTCCCTGAGCCTCAGCCCGCTCACCTTGGTGTCGCCGACGATGTCGGTGACGACCGAGTTCCAGGCGAAGTCGATCTTGGGGTTGGCGAAGGCACGCTCCTGCATGATCTTGGAGGCCCGCAGCTCGTCGCGCCGGTGGATCACGGTCACCTTGGACCCGAAGCGGGTGAGGAAGATCGCCTCCTCCAGGGCCGAGTCGCCGCCACCGGCCACGGCGATGTGCTGGTCGCGGAAGAAGAAGCCGTCACAGGTGGCGCAGGTGGACACCCCGTAGCCGAGGAGGCGGTCCTCGTTGGGGACGCCGAGCATGAGGGCGCGGGCACCGGTGGCGACGATCAGGGCCTCGGCCAGCGCGGTCGGCTCCTCGGCCTCGGGGTCGCCCACCCAGACCTCGAAGGGCCAGTGGGACAGCTCGAGTCGGCTGACCTTCTCCGTGCGCAGCTCGGCGTCGAAGCGCATCGCCTGGGCCCGCATGGTCAACATGAGCTCGGGGCCCATGATGCCGTCGACGAAGCCGGGGTAGTTCTCCACTTCGGTGGTGAGCATCAGCTGCCCGCCGGGCTGGTCGCTGGTGGAGGAGGGCTCACCCTCGTAGACCAGCGGCTTCAGTTGGGCGCGCCCGGAGTAGAGCGCCGCGGTGAGGCCCGCCGGACCGCTGCCGATGATGACGACCTCGCGGCGCTCAGGCATCGGGCGGCACGCCCCGGCGCGAGTACAGGATGGCGCCAACGAGGCAGAACAGGCCCCCGAGCACCATGTAGGAGGCCCAGATCTTGTGCCCGGCGATGGTGGTCAGGCGGATGAAGCCCACGCAGAAGAGCACGACGACCGTGATCCCGACCACCGCGATGATGATGCCGAAGACGATGCCGCGGGCGGCGACGATGGCGGGGCGGATGGCCTTGTCGTTGACCGTGCCGACGAGGGTGTCGACCGTGTCGAGGGCACGCCCGGTCAGCACGTCGGAGATGTCGTTCTCGGCCACGGCGTGAGACTACCCGGCGGTCCCGGCCGTCCTGGCAGGCACGATGTAGCACACCCCGACGGTGTTGGGCCCGGCGTGGGTGCCGACGACGGGCCCGAGGTCGACCGGGAGCAGCGGGTGCTCGGTCGCGATGCCGCCCAGGCGGGCGAGGACGTCGGGGAAATCGTCGCAGGCGCCGTCGGCCACCGCGATGCGCTCGAGCGGGGCGTCCGCCTGGACCTTGGCGCTCAGGTAGGCCAGCGCCTTGCCGCGGGTTCGCTGCTTGGACTCCTCGGCCACCTCGCCGTCCTTGAGCTGGATCACGGGCTTGATGTTCAACAAGGAACCGAGGAGGGCGCGAGCCCCGCCGATGCGCCCGCCCCGCTGGAGGAACTCGAGGCCGCCCAGCACGCCGTAGATGCGGGTGCGCGCGATGCGGTCCTCGGTGGCGGCCACGAGCTCGTCGACCCCGGCGCCGGCGGCGGCCTCCTCGGCCGCCGCGATCACCAGCAGGCCCTGGCCCATGGTGAGCGAGAAGGTGTCGACGACACGCACGGGCAGCGAGCTGAACGTGTCGGCCGCCGTGACCGCAGAGCCGTAGGTCCCCGACACCTTCGACGAGATGGTGAGGCAGAGCACGCTCTGCGCGCCCTCGTCGGCGGCCTGCTGGAAGGCGGCCTGGAAGGCACCGGGGGAGGGGGCGGCGGTCTCGGGCAGCGCGCCCTTGCCGCGGCAGCGCTCCCAGAACTCGGCGGGGCTGAGCTGGCGGCGGTCCTCGAGCTGCTCGTCGCCGAAGCGGATGGTCAGCGGCACCACGATGACGTTGTGCTCCTTGACGAGCTGGTCGGTCAGGTCGCAGGCACTGTCGGTCACGATGTGGACGCCGGACATGCAGGGAGTCTGCCACGGGGTGGCCCGCAGCAGCAGACTCAGCGCTGATTCAGAGGCTGCGGGGGGCGCCCAGGGGGCCGAAGGGGCTGACCGGCCGCGCCGGCGGAGGCCGGCGCCGCGCGTCGTGGCGCCGGCCCAGCCAGACGACGACCGCGCCGAAGGTGAGCCCACCGGCGATGACGGCGCCCACCACCCGGGCCAACAGGCCGGTGACGCTCATGGAGCCCGAGAGGTTGGAGACCACGAGCACGACGACGGCCATGGGGACCGACGCCGCGACGACCCGCCACAGCGGCGCCCAGGTCTCGCGCTCGGCCAGGCGCCCGAACCACCGGCGGAAGACGGCGAGAGCCAGCACGGCGGCGATCGTGTAGGCGATGGAGAGCGAGAGCGCGAGGCCGCGGACGCCGAGCGGGCGGACCAGCAGGACGGCGAGGGCGACGTTCAGCGCGTTCTCGACCAGGTAGAGGTAGAACGCGACCTTGGTGCGCTGCATCGACTGCAGCACGCGGACGAGGTACAGGTAGGTGCAGAACCCCGGCAGGCCGAGCGAGAACATGGCCAGGGCGGCCCCGGTCGTGGCCGTCGAGGCGGGGGTGCTGTGCCCGTGGCCGAGCAGCAGCGCCACCGCGGGTTTGGCCAGGAGGAGCATCCCGACGGCGGAGGGGATGATGAGCGCGAGCACCGCACGCAGGCCGCCCGTCATCCGGTGGAGGAAGGCGTCGCGCTGGCCCGTGGACCACTTCTCCGACAGGTCGGGCGTCACCACCGACATCACGGTCACGGCGATGATGCCGTAGGGCAGCTGGAAGAAGGCGTAGGCGTAGGTGTACGAGGAGACGGGGTCGGGCCCGGCGACGCTCCCGGCCAGCAGGATGACGACGAACAGGGCCACCTGGTTGGCCACGACGAAGCCGAAGGTCCAGGCGCCCAGGCGCCCCACGGCGCGCAGCCCGTCGTCGCGGAGGTTCCAGTGCCAGCGCAGGAGGCCGAGGTCGGCCTGGCGCAGGCTGGGGACGAGCGCCACGCCCTGGAGCACCACGCCGAGCGAGGTCCCGAGCCCGAGCAGGACGAGCTGGGACTTGTGGGCCTGCACGCTGGCCAGCGAGGCGCCGTGGCCCGCCCACAGCCCGAACCAGATCAGGATCCCGATGACGACGAGGTTGTTGACGATGGGTGCCCAGGCCACCGCGACGAACCGGCGCCGCGTGTTGAGGAGGGCGGCGCCGAGGGCGAAGAGGCCGTAGGCGGCGATCTGGATCACGAACCAGCGGAGGAACTCGGTGGCCACCTGGCGTTCGAGCGCGACGCGGTGCGCCTGCCCGCGGCCCGCATGCGTGTCGAGCACGGTGAAGGCATGGACGATGAAGGGGGCGGCCACGAGCGCCGCGGCCGTGGTGGCGAGCAGGACGACGATGGAGACGGTGATGACGGCCGAGATCGACTCGAACGCCTCCCGCTCGTCCCGGTTGGCCAGATGGTCGACGAAGACGGGGATGAACGTCGCGGAGAGGACGCCGCCGAGCACGACGTCGTAGAGCATGTTGGGCGTGGTGTTGGCCAGGTTGTAGGAGTCGGCCAGGAAGGTCTGGCCCAGCGCCCACGCCAGCGCGACGAAGCGGAGCAGCCCGGTGACCCGGGACACGCCGGTGCCGGCCGCCACGTAGGCGGCCGAGGTCCGCAGCGGGAGGGTCCGGGCCCGGCGGGCGGCGGCCACCGTCAGTGCGCCCGCGGGCGCAGGCGACGCGAGCGGCGCCAGGTGCGCACCCACCAGGCGAGCAGCACGGCGCCCGCCAGGACGGTGAGGGCCACCCCCACGAAGGAGATGGCGGTCGACTGCACGGTGAGCACCGTGCGGGCCAGGATCAGCTGGCCATCGGCGGTGTGCAGCGTCACGTCGATGGGGAGGCGGTCACCCGAGGTGCGGGCCTGCGCCGTGACACGGACCGAGGTCGTCGGGCGGTCGAGCGTCATGTGGACCGTGTTGCCGTCGGGGAAGGTGAACTTGTCGCTGTTGAGCGTCACGACGACGTGGACGGGGTAGGGGGCGGACGAGAGCACGGTGATCGGGATGGGCGCCCGCTGGGCGGTGAACGTCACCGTACGCTCGGTGGCCAGGGTGATCTTGCCCGTCTCGCCGTCGAAGGCCCTGCCGTAGGCGGCCAGCGCCTCGGTCGCGCCGGGCCGGGCTGAGTCCGCGGGCCTCGGTGGTGAGGAGGGCGTCGCCCAGGGTGATGAGCACGGACGGGTGCCCGCTGACGGCGGCGCTGAAGGAGCCGAGCTCCTGGCGGTCCAGCGCGATCCGGTCCGCCGCGCTGGGCGTGATCCCGTTGCCGGCGGGGCCGGCCTGCAGCCGGCGCACCGCGGGCTCGCGGTTGCCTCCGACGGGGACCTGAGCGAAGAGCTGCCCGAGGGTCACCGCGCTGAGGGAGGGGTTGGCGCGCAGCCCGGCGAGCAGGGTGTCGAGGAACGCCTCCGACGGGCGCCAGCTGGCCGGCGGGGCCACCACCACGCCGCGCGGCTCGGCCAAGAACGCGTCTTCGAAGTGGACGAAGGACACCGCGGCGAGCAGCTGCTCGGCGCCGAGCACGGGGTCGGCCGGCTCGGCGGTGAAGCGTGCGCTGAGCGTGGAGTCGGCCGCAAGGGCGGGCAGGGTCGACCCGTGACCGAGGTCGAGGGTGAAGGGCTGGGCGAAGGTGTAGTTGCTCAGGCCGCCGGTGGCCAGGTCGCCGTCGTTCAGCACCAGCTGGGAGGCCCCGGCCACCTGGAGGCCCGAGGCCAGGTTCCCGGCATCGGCCTGGGAGAAGGACGACGTGGTGTCGACCCACGGGCCTCCGGCCGGCTTGAGGCCGGCACCGCGCAGCACGTCGTCGCCGCGGCCGAGCTGCGCCCCGATCTCCCCGGCGAGCCCCGCCTCCGAGAGGGCGGCGACATTGACCGGCACGTAGGACTCGTCGAGCACCTCGGCGTTGTCGAGCGCGGCCAGCTGGTCGAGGGTGTGCAGCCCGTCGCGCCCGTGCACCTGCTCCAGGGCGCTCACCGTCAGCGGGTTCACGACGAGCGTGGTGGGCACGTCGCGGTTGTTCGCCAGGGCGCCCGCCATCGAGGACGCACCGCCCGTGGCGACCGGCACGACGACCCCGACGCGGAGCTTGCCGCCGTCGCCGAAGGCGCCGGGCTCCTGGTAGGTGAGGAACGTGGTGAAGTGCGCCAGCGGCGCGCTGGAGCCTTGGCGCAGGAGCGACACCGCAGACGGGGTAGACGTCGCCGCAGCGGCCGGTCCCGGGCGTGCAGTCGAGGGTGAGGGTGGGCGCGCCGGCCGCGCAGGCGCCTGCCCCCGTGGCGGGTGCGCTGGCGCCGGAGTCGGGCAGGACGGTGACGCACGTCGACGCGGTGAGCCCACCGGCGCCGGCGTTGACGGGGACGTTGCTCAGCCGCAGCAGCGCCGCGGTCGGCGGCGTGCCGACGATCGCCTGTTGCAGCTGGGACGAGTCGTCGAGCCGGGAGTAGAAGGTGAGGCTCACGTGAAGCGACGACGCGGGCGCCTCCGCCGCGCCGACGCTGAGGGCGACGTTGAACCAGGGCGCGTCGGGCGTGACCCACGGGGTCTGCGAGGCCAGGGCGAGGGGCGGCGCGACCGCGGCCGGGCGCGTCACGGCACCCCGGGCGCCCGCGCCCGCCGCTCCGAGAAGGATTGTGGTGGCCGCGGCGAGCGTGCAGAGGGCAGTCCTGGCCCAGCGCGTCGACACAAGGAGAGGCTAGAGGCCGCGACTACCGTGGGCGGGTGCAGTCCACGTCGGTGCCCGAGCGGTTCCGCCCCCTTGTCAGCGCCACCGAGGAGCTTTCGCGCCGCTTCGCGGGCGCAGGCCGGAGCCTGTACCTCGTGGGTGGCTCCGTGCGTGACGCGCTCTTCCCCGCCGGGGCCGAACCGGGCGGGGACGTCGACTTGACGACCGACGCCCGGCCCGACGAGACGGAGCGGCTGGTGCGCGGCTGGGCGGACGACGTGTGGCTGCAAGGGGCACGCTTCGGCACGGTCGGCGCCCGCAAGGGCTCGCAGGTCTACGAGATCACCACGCACCGGGCGGAGGTCTACGTCCCCGAGTCGCGCAAGCCCGAGGTCAGCTTCGGGGACAACATCGACGTCGACCTGTCGCGGCGGGACTTCACCATCAACGCCTTGGCCCTCCGCCTCCCCGACATGGAGCTGATCGACCCCTTCGACGGCCTGGGCGACCTGGCGGCGGGGCGGCTGCGGACGCCGCTCGACCCGGAGGTGTCGTTCGGCGACGACCCCCTGCGCATGCTGCGCGCGGCGCGTTTCGCCGCCCGCTTCTCGCTCGAGCCCGATGCGGCGCTGACCACCGCCATCGAGCGCATGCACGGGCGCCTGTCCATCGTGTCGGCGGAGCGAATCCGCGACGAGCTGGACAAGATGGTCATGGTCGACGTGCCGTCGCAGGCGCTGTCGTTCGTCGTGCGCACCGGCCTGGCGGCGGACTTCCTGCCCGAGCTGCCGGGCCTCGCGCTCGAGCAAGACCCGATCCACCGCCACAAGGACGTCCTGGCGCACACGCTGGCGGTGGTCGACAAGACCTCGAAGAACCGGCTCCTGCGTCTGGCCGCTCTCTTCCACGACGTGGGCAAGCCGCGCACGCGCGCCATCACCGACGGCGGCGTGAGCTTCCACCATCACGAGGTGGTGGGGGCCCGCATGACGCGGGCCCGCATGGAGGCACTGCGCTACTCCGCCGCCGACGTGGACACCGTCGTCCGCCTCGTGGAGTTGCACCTGCGCTTCCACACCTACCGGCTGGGGTGGACCGACAAGGCGGTGCGCCGCTACGTGCGCGACGCCGGCCCCCACCTCGACCTGCTCAACGAGCTGACCCGCTGCGACTGCACGACGCGCAACGCCGCGAAGGCGCGGGCGTTGGCCCGCCGCATGGACGAGCTCGAGGCCCGCATCGCCGAGCTGCGCGAGCAGGAGGAGCTCGACTCGCTGCGGCCCGACCTCGACGGCAACCGGGTGATGGAGCTGCTCGGCATCGGGCCCGGGCCCGCCGTCGGGCAGGCGCTGACGTTCCTCATGGAGCTGCGCCTCGACGAGGGGCCGCTCGGCGAGGAGGAGGCGGCCGCCCGGCTGCGGCAGTGGTGGGCCGGACAAGATTCCGGGCAGCCCTGAGCAGGCGGCGCTACCCTCGCCCCATGACCAGGATCACGGCACCCGAGAGCGGCATGGGCGAGCACATCGACTGGGCGCTGCTTCGCCCGAAGATGGCGGCAGGCATGGGGGCGCTGTCCGAGGCCGTCTACGGCAACTCGCAGCTCTCGGTGCGCGAGCGTGAGTCGGCTCGCTGGACCATTGCGCTCGTCAACGACTGCGCGGTGTGCCGCGACACGCGGGCCCGTGACGGGGAGCATGCCGGGGCCGGCGAGCCGTTCTACGCCGAGGTCTCCGACTGGCGCAGCGCGACGGGGCTGAGCGACCGGGAGCGCCTGGCGGCCGAGTTCGCCGAGCGCTTCGCGCTGGACCACCTGGCCATGGACGACGAGCTGTGGGACCGCCTGCACGCGGCGTACGGCGACGAGGAGCTGGCGGACCTGACGATCTGCTGTGGCGCCTTCCTCGGCATGGGTCGGACGCTGGCCGTGGTGGGGGTGCGGGCCCCGGCGGAGCGCATCCTGGTCTGACCGCTTGCCGAGGCCTTGCCGAGGCTGGGCCGCCGGCATCGTCCCGGCGGAGCGGACCGGCGGGCCGCTGGTGGCGGTTCTTCAGACTGTGAACGGAATTGTCGACAGTCCTGCGGAGGGTTCTCCCGGCGTGTTCAGTGCCCGGGTGGTCCCGCACTCAGTCGGCGGGCCAGCTCTCCTGGGGCTCGCCGGCCGCGAACGACTCGATCAGCGCGTGGGCGACGTCGTCGTGGTACTGCACCGGCGGCGACTTCATGAAGTAGGCCGACGGACCGAGCAAGGGGCCGCCGATGCCGCGGTCGAGCGCCAGCTTGGCGCAGCGCACGGCGTCGATGATGACGCCGGCGGAGTTGGGGGAATCCCACACCTCGAGCTTGAGCTCCAGGTTGAGCGGCACGTCACCGAAGTTGCGGCCCTCCATGCGGATGTAGGCCCACTTGCGGTCCTTCAGCCACGGCACGTGGTCGGAAGGACCCACGTGGACGTCGTCGGCGTCGAGCACATGGTCCTCCATCTGGGAGGTGACGGCCTGGGTCTTGGAGATCTTCTTCGACTCGAGGCGCTCGCGCTCGAGCATGTTCTTGAAGTCCATGTTGCCGCCGAAGTTGAGCTGGTAGGTGTGGTCGAGCGCCAGGCCCCGGTCCTCGAAGAGGCGGGTCAGGATGCGATGGACGATGGTCGAGCCGACCTGGCTCTTGATGTCGTCGCCGACGATCGGGACGCCGGCGTCGCGGAACTTTCGGGCCCACACAGGGTCCGAGGCGATGAAGACGGGGATGGCGTTCACGAACGCGACACCCGCGTCGAGGCAGGCCTGGGCGTAGTGGCGTTGGGCCTGCTCGGAGCCGACGGGGAGGTAGGAGACGAGGACGTTCGCCCGCGCCTCGCGCAGCGCGGCGGCCACGTCGACCGGCTCGGCCGGCGACTCCTCCACCGTCTCCGCGTAGTACTTGCCGAGGCCGTCGAAGGTCGGCCCGCGCTGGACCGTCACGCCCAGCTCGCCCACCTCGGCGAAGCGGATCGTGTTGTTCTGCCCGGCGTGGATCGCCTTGCCCAGGTCGGTGCCGACCTTGGCCTGGTCCACGTCGAAGGCAGCCACCGGCACGAGGTCGCGGACGTGGTAGCCGCCGAGCTCGACGTGCATGAGGCCGGGGACCACGTCGCCGGGGTCGGCGTGGCGGTAGTAGGTGATCCCCTGGACGAGCGAGCTGGCGCAGTTGCCGACGCCGGCAATCGCGAGGCGGATGGGGTTGGGCATGGACTGTCTCCTTCGGTGTCGGTGTGGTGTCGTGCTCAGACGACCGGCTCGGTGCCGGCCGTGGCGAGCGCGACGCGCTCTGATGCGATGAGGGTGTCGAGCCAGCTGATGTCGCGGGCGATGCCGTCTGCGGTGTGCTGGACGACCGAGCGGGCGTAGACGTCGAGGTCGGCGCGGGCCTCCTCGGCCTCGCCGAGGCGTTGGACCAGCAGGGCCCGGCGGCGCTCCAGCAGGGTCAGGCGGGCCTGGGGTGCGAGGTGGCGGGCGAAGGCGAGTCGGAGCCCGAAGCTGCGTGCGTCGTCGGCCGCGCCGCCGCCGGCCAGCAGCTCGGCGAAGAGCTGCCGACCCGCACTCGTGATCCGGTAGACCTTGCGACCCCGCCGGGCCCGGGCGGGGGAGTGGCGACGGGCGCGCAGGACGGCCAGCTCGCCGCTGAGGGACCCGGTCGGGGGCGCCGGCGCGGTCGGGCGTGGGCTCTCGGCCTCCGTACCCTCGGCGGCCACCACGGCGCCGGACTTCTCCAGACGGGTGAGAGCCGGGTAGATGGAGCCGAACGACACGTTGGCCAGGAGGCCCAGGTGCTCGCGCAGCTGGCGCCTGATCTCGTAGCCGTGCAGGTCGCGTTCCTCCAGAAGGCCGAGGATGGCCAGGTCCAACATGACGGAGAGTATATCGGATCGATATAGCGGCACACGGACTTTTGTCACCCAATGGTCACGGTCGTGCCTGAATCGGGGCAAAAGGGGCCCCGATCGGGGGCCTGGGCGGTAGCCTTGCCGCCGTGTCCGTCACCTCGGAGCCGAGGTCGTCATCGAGAGCGGTGAGCCCTGACGTCACCGCCCAGGTGGAGTACCGGATCGTGCGCAACGGCCTGGTCCGCGAGGTCGAGCGGGGCAAGGTGCTCCGGACCGACGTCTGCGACGCCCACCCCGAGCTGCTGCGGGCGGCCCGCAACGTGGGGCGGCCGACCAAGGAGGTCTGCCCCATCTGCGACGACGGCCGGCTCGTCACGGTGACCTTCGTCTTCGGGGCCAAGCTGCCGCCGGGTGGCCGCTGCCCCGGCACCGCGGCGGAGCTGAAGGCATTGTGCCGGCGCCCCGAGCCGGTGCTCTGCTACGAGGTCGAGGTGTGCCCGTCGTGCGCGTGGCACCACCTGATGCGCAAGTACCCCGCCGGCGGCGGCAAGGCGAGCGCCAAGGGCAAGAAGCCGGCGCCGGCCCCGTGAACGACAGGCCCGTCACCGTCCCCACCTTGCGGGCGCGCAAGCGGCGCAACGGCGACACCCCGATCGTCATGGTCACCGCCTACGACGAGCCCGGCGCGCGCATCGTCTCCGAGGCCGGTGCCGACATCATCCTGGTCGGTGACTCGGTCGCCAACACCGTGCTCGGCTACGAGGACACGCTGCACGTCGACATCGACGTGATGGCGCACCACACCGCCGCGGTGGCCCGCGCCGGGCCGCGCTGCCTGATCCTCGGGGACATGCCCTGGATGAGCTACCACCTCTCGCCGGAGGACGCGGTGCGCAACGCCGCCACCCTGATCCGCGCCGGCGCGCACGCGGTGAAGCTCGAGGGCGGCCGGGCCCGCCTCCCGGCCGTCGAGGCCATCATCCGGGCCGAGATCCCGGTGATGGGGCATCTCGGCCTGACCCCCCAGTCGGTGTTGGCCATGGGCGGCTTCCGGGTCCAGGGCAAGACCGCGGACGCAGCCGGCGCGCTGCTCGACGCCGCCAAGGCGCTGAGCGCAGCCGGCTGCTTCGCCTTCGTGATCGAGGGAGTGCCCGACGTCGTCGGGGCCGCCGTGACCGAGGCCCTCGACGTGCCGACCATCGGCATCGGGGCCGGCGCCGCCTGTGACGGCCAGGTCCTGGTCTTCCACGACCTGCTGGGGCTCGGCAAGGGGACCCCGCCCAAGTTCGTGCGCCAGTACGCCGACGTCGGGCGCATCGCCACCGAGGCCATCGCCGCCTTCGCCGAGGACGTGCGCAACGGCACCTTCCCGAACGACGCCGAGAGCTACCACGCCCCGGCGGGCCTGGGCGACGCCCTGGCCTGAGGCCGACTAACATGGCCGCCCGCAACAGACCCTGCTCCTGACCGTCAGGGGCCCGGGCTCGTCCCGGTCCAGAGGGAGGTACGCCGCACATGCGGCCTTACGAAGTCATGGCCATCTTCGAGGCCACCACCGAGCCCACCGTGATTCAGGGCGTCCTCGACCGCGCCCTGGACGTCATCCGTACCAACGGGGGCAATCCGGGCGCCATCGACCGCTGGGGGAAGCGCACCTTCGCCTACGAGGTGAACCACAAGCGCGAGGGCTACTACGTCGTGGTCGAGTTCAGCGGCGAGCCTGAGACGGTGGCGGCCCTCGACCGCATGCTCGGCCTGGCCGACGAGGTGGTGCGCCACAAGGTGGTGCGCCTGCCGGACCACACGGCGGCCGCGTCCGCGGCGACGGCCGGCTGACGGAGAGGAGCAGACATGGCGACAGACAACAGCGTGGTGCTGGTGGGGAACGTCACCCGTGACCCCGAGCTGCGCTTCACCAACACGGGCCAGGCCAACGTCACCTTCGGGCTGGCGGTCAACCGGCGCTGGCAGAACCGCCAGACCCAGGAGTGGGAGGAGGCGACCTCGTTCTTCGACGTGGTGTGCTGGCGCGAGATGGCGGAGAACGTGAGCGAGACCATCACCCGCGGCGCGCGGGTCATGGTGGCCGGCCGGCTCGAGCAGCGCAGCTGGGAGACCCAGGAGGGCGACCGCCGCTCCAAGGTGGAGGTGGTGGCGGACGAGATCGGACCGTCGCTGCGCTGGGCCACCGCGCAGATCACCAAGAACGAGCGCCGCGGGCCCGGCGAGGGTTCATCCCGCGGCGGTGGCGCCCGGCAACAGGCGCCGGCGCCAGCCCCCCAACCCGCCGCAGATGCCGGCGGTGGTTACGGATTCGACGAGGAGCCCTTCTGATGGCACGCAACAACCAACGCGGGGGGACCTCGGCACGCCGTGCCCCCAAGGACCTCGGCCGCCGGGTCAAGAAGAAGCCCTGCGCGCTGTGCCGGGACAAGGTCGTGTGGGTCGACTACAAGGACGTCAACATGCTGCGCAAGTACATGAGCGACCGCGGCAAGATCCGCTCGCGCCGGGTGACGGGCAACTGCGCCCAGCACCAGCGGGCCCTGGCCCAGGCGATCAAGACCGCCCGCGAGCTCGTCCTGCTGCCCTACACGCAGCGCACCGTCACCGAGCGCCCCGGCGGGCGCGGCGGGCGCGACCGCGGCGAGCGGACGTTGGGCGACTCCATGGCCGCCGAAGCCCGGGCGGCGCGCTCGGCCCCGGCCCCCGAGCCCGAGGCACCGGCAACCGGCCGAGGCCGCGGCCGAGGCCGATGGCACGGAGGCCCTGGCCATCGTGGACGAGGCGATTGGGGACGCCGAGGCGGGGGCGGTGGTCGAGGTCGTCGTCGAGCCCGAAGAGGCGGGTGCGGACGCGTGAAGGTCCTCCTGCGAGACGACGTCGCCGGCGTGGGCCGGCGCGGTGACATCGTGAAGGTGGCGGGCGGGTTCGCCCGCAACTTCCTGCTCCCCGAGGGCCGGGCCATCGTGGCCACCGAGGGCGTCGAGGGGCAGGCCGAGCTGATGCGACGAGGCCGTGACCTGCGAGAGGCCCAGGACCGGAGCGCCGCCGAGGCCCAGGCCGGCCTGCTGGCCGGTGCCGTGATCCCATTGAGCGCCCGCGCCGCCGGGGGAGGGCGCCTCTTCGGCTCCATCGGCCCGGCCGACGTGGCGGAGGCCATAAAGGCCGCCAAGGGCGTCGAGGTGGACCGCAAGCACGTGGTGCTGCCCGAGCACATCAAGGAGACCGGGACCTTCGAAGTCACCGTCGAGCTGTTCGACGACGTCACCGTGGTGGTGACGGTGGAGGTCAGCGCCGCTAGTTGAGCGGTGGGGGGTCCGCCGGGGCGGACACACCCCGCGCCCATCATGGTGGGATGCCGGTCGGTGACCCGCAGGGTCCACAGTGCCACGTCGCTCGTACACGGCTTATCCACACGGTCGCGTGCCTTACCCACACCTATTGGGGCCTTATGGTCCCCAGGCTGTTGCGGTCACAGTAGGGGAGCCGTGGTCCAAGCCTTCGACGACACCCGCACCCGGACGCTGCGAGCGGCCCCCCACCCAGTGCCCAGTGGCGCGCGCGTGCCGCCCCACGACCTCGAGGCGGAGGAGTCGCTGCTCGGGGCGATGCTGCTGTCCAACGACGCGGCGTCGGTCGGCATCGAGCGGTGCTCGGCGGCCGACTTCTACAAGCCGGCGCACGGACACATCTTCGGGGCCATCCAGGCCCTCATGGAGCGGGGCGAGGCAATCGACGCGGTGACCGTGACCGACGAGCTCAAGCGCTCGGGCGTGCTCGAACAGGTCGGCGATCCCTCCATCTTCATCTCGCTGCAGGCCAACACCCCGTCGATCGCCAACGCGCGGCACTACGCCGAGATCGTCGAGGAGCACGCGCTTTTGCGCAAGCTCATCGGGGTGGCAGGCGACATCGCCGACATCGGCTACTCGGTCCCCGAGGACGTGAAGGCGGCGGTCGACGAGGCGGAGCAGATGGTGTTCAACGTGGGCGAGCGCCGCACGGCCGACACCATGCGCCCGCTGCACGAGCTGCTGGGCGCAGGGCTCGACCGGATCGAGGAACTGGGCCAGCGGGGCTCGCACATCACCGGTGTGGCCACGGGCTACCACGAGCTCGACCGCATCCTGCTCGGCTTCCAGCCCTCGTCGCTCAACATCGTGGGCGCCCGGCCGGGCATGGGCAAGACCAGCTTCGCGCTGGGCGTCCTGGCCAACGTGGGGTTGCAGGTGGGGCGCCCGGCCCTCCTCTTCTCGCTCGAGATGGGCCACCTGGAGCTGACCCAGCGCCTCCTGGCCTCGGAGGCGGAGGTGAACGGGCAGAGCCTGCAGACGGGGCGGATCCGCACCCAGGACTGGAGCAAGATCGGGATGGCCGTGACCCGGCTCTCCAGCGCGCCGATCTTCATCGACGACAACCCGAACGTGACGGTCATGGACATCCGGGCCCGGGCGCGTCGGCTCAAGAAGTCCGAGGGCGACCTCGGGCTCGTCGTCGTCGACTACCTCCAGCTGATGACCGGGCGGGGGAGGGCCGAGAACCGCCAGACCGAGGTGGCCGAGATCAGCCGCGGCCTCAAGATCCTCGCCCGCGAGCTCGAGGTGCCCGTCGTCGCGCTGTCCCAGCTCTCCCGCAACCTCGAGTCCCGCCAGGACAAGACGCCGCAGCTGTCGGACCTGCGCGAGTCGGGGTCGCTCGAGCAGGATGCCGACGTGGTCCTCTTCATCTACCGCGAGTCCGAGTACAACGACGAGGTGCCGATCGACCGGGCCGACGACGCCCTGATCGAGGTGGCCAAGCACCGGAACGGCCCGACCGGGAAGGCCAACCTCCTCTTCCTCAAGCAGTACGCCCGCTTCGAGAACCACCGCGGCGTGTAGCCGGGCGCGGTCCCCTCAGACCGGGTCGGTGTGAGGGGGTCGTTTCCCGCCCCGGGTCCACGAGCAGGCCGCGCCCAGCAGGCACATGACGATGGCGAAGTTGAAGGCGGTGTGCAGCCCGTCCTTGAACGAGTTCGTGATGAGGCCGGGGAAGAACTTCTCGCCCGTGACGGTGGCGCGCTGGGTCGGGGTCAGGTGCGCGAGCACGTGCGGGCCGAGCAGATGGGCGGCGGGGTTGTAGCCCAAGAACGCGGCGAACAGCGTGGAGACGGGGGGCAGGTGCGAGATCGCCTCCGCGGTGGGCAGCGGGACCCCGTGGCCGGTCAGGCCGCTCACCAGCGCGGCCGGCAGGTGGTCGGACAGACCGACGATGATGAGGGTGAAGAAGATGCCGATGGAGAGCACCTGGGCGGAGTTCTGGAAGGTCGTGTTCATGCCCGATCCCGCGCCGCGGTCGGCCGCCGGCAGGCTGTTCATCACCCCCGTGCGGTTGGAGGCGCCGAAGGCCGACATCACGATCCCGGTGAAGAAGAGCAGCACGGCGAAGACGCTGTAGGAGAAGTCGACCGGGAGCTGCTCGAGGAGGAAGAAGGCGACCGCGCTGCCGAGCATGGCGCCGGTGGCGAAGGGGCGCGAGCCGAAGCGGTCCGAGAGGATGCCCGAGACCGGGCCGCCGATGAGGAAGCCGGTGGTGAGAGGGATGAGCGCGATCCCGGCCCACAGCGGGGTCACGGCGAAGGTGTAGCCGTGGCGGGGCAGCCAGATGCCCTGCAGCCAGATGATGAGCATGAACATCAGGCCGCCGCGCCCGAGGGCGCCGAGGAAGCTGGCGAACACGCCGGCGGTGAAGGCCCGGATCCGGAAGAGCTGCAGCCGGAACATCGGCTCCTCGGTGTGCAGCTCGATCCAGCCGAAGAGCACCAAGAAGGCCAGGCCGACACCCAGCTCGGTCAGCACGGTCGGGTTGGTCCAGCCCATGGAGGATCCGCCGTAGGGCTCGATCCCGTAGGTGATGCCGACCATCACCAGGACGAGCCCGATGGCGAAGGTCACGTTGCCGGCCCAGTCGATGCGCGCCCGCGAGCCCCGGGC
This sequence comes from uncultured Acidimicrobiaceae bacterium, assembly GCA_963730395.1. Taxonomy (GTDB): domain Bacteria; phylum Actinomycetota; class Acidimicrobiia; order Acidimicrobiales; family RAAP-2; genus Bog-473. The sequence goes on from CAVSSK010000030.1 coordinate 130,158, forward strand.
CACCTCCTGGAGCGAGAAGTAGCCCCACACGGTGGCGAAGAGCCCGATGGGCACCGAGACGAGGAAGATCAGGCGCCAGTTGATGGGGGCGAGGAGGCCGCCCAGCAGGAGCCCGATGAAGGACCCGCTGATGGCGGCGGCCTGGTTGATGCCGAGGGCGAAGCCTCGCCGGTCGGGCGGGAAGGCGTCGGTGAGGATGGCCGCCGAGTTGGCCATGAGCATGGCGGCACCGACGCCCTGGAAGATCCGCATGACGATGAGCCAGATGCCACCCGCGGAGCCGCTGAGCCAGGTGATGCTCAGCATCAGCGAGAAGAAGGTGAACACGGCGAAGCCGAGGTTGTAGATCCGGACCCGGCCGTAGATGTCGCCCAGGCGGCCGAGGCTCACCACCAGCACGCTGGTCACGATGAGGAAGCCCAGGATCATCCAGAGCAGGAAGAAGGTGTTCCCCGGCAGCAGCGGGTCGAGGTGGATGCCACGGAACACGTCGGGCAGGGCGATGAGGACGATGGAGGCGTCGATCGTCGCCATGAGCATGCCGAGCGTCGTGATGAACAGCGCGGTCCAGCGGTGGTCGTCGTTGGCGTGGAGGGGGGCGACGACGGCCGTCGTCGCGGCCTCGGCCGTGTCCGGTGAGATGAGGTCGGTCATCGATGGGCGCCCGTCGGGCGGTCAGTGTGCGTGGCTGGCAGCTCGTCCTCCCTTCCGACCGGGCCCCCGCCGTTGAGGAATGGCCCATTCCGCTTTGGTAGCATAACCGGAACCAACCGTTCCGTCTAAGGGGACCTCCGAAACCGTGGCCCGCACGCACAGCAGTTACCGCGTCACCTTCGCAACCCTGGCCACGGCGGCGCTGGCGGACCCCATCGTGATGCACCAACGTCATCGCGCGTTGACGGCGGAGGCAGAGTGTCGCCATCGCCATCGCCATCGCCATCGCCATCGTCGGCGCCATCGCCTTCGGACCGGAGGACCTGGCGTGACCCGGCGCGTCATGCCGGGGGCCAGGCCCCGCCTGCGGTCGAGGAGGCGCGGCCGCTCCGTCGCGACGCCGAGGTCAACCTCGGCCGGATCTTGGCGGCGGCGCGCGACGTCTTCGCCGAGCAGGGCTACGACGCGTCCATGGAGGCGATCGCCTCCCGAGCCGACGTCGGCGTGGGCACCCTCTACCGGCGGTTCCCCACCAAGGCCGACCTGTTCAACGCCGTGGTGGACGCGGCGCGGGGGCGCGTGCGCGAGATCGCCGAGGAGGTGGTCGCCGACGTGCCCCCCGGTGAGGCGGCCTTCGAGTTCGTGCGGCGCTGCATCGAGGTGCCGAGCGTGTGGCGGGCCACCATCTCCGCGCCGCCCTGGGGCTCGAACCGTGGGACCGGGCTCACTCGGATCGCCCCGCTGCTGGGCGAGATCGTGGCGCGGAGCAAGGAGGCGGGCACCCTGCGCCCCGACGTCGAGGTGACCGACGTCGTCGTGGTGCTGAAGGCGGTGCGGTCCATCGCGGACCTGTGCGACACGCCGGGGTCGAAGCCGTCGCTGCGCTTCCTCGAGCTGGCCCTGGACGGGTTGCGCCCGGGCCACGAGCCGCCGGCGCACCCGCCGCTCAGCGTCGGGCAGCTGGCCAGGCTCCTCGACCGGCGCTGACGCCGGCGGGTCGGGCGGCCGCCGGGCGCGTCGCCGCGCCACTCGCTCGTCCCGCTGAGCCAGCCCCCCGGCCACGCGCTCGGGGGCTCACTCCCACCTTCGGGCGGGTATATCTGTGTCCATGGCCCAGAACCGCATACCCGACACCCACCGCGACCTGCTCGGTTCCGACTTCGCCACCCTCTGCACCCTCGGAGCGGACGGCTACCCCCAGGTCTCCGAGGTGTGGTTTCTCGCCGAGGGTGACGAGGTCGCCATCTCGCTCAACACGGCGCGACAGAAGACCAAGAACCTCTTGGCGCGCCCGGCCTGCACCCTGTTCATCCTGGACCTCGCCAACCCCTACCGCTATCTGGAGATCCGGGGCAGCGCCGAGGTCGTGCCCGACGCGGAGCGGGCCTTCGCCGAGAAGGTCGGGGCCAAGTACGACGCCGACCTGAGCGAGCACGACGGGCCGGGCGACCAACGGGTCGAGGTGCGCATCGTCCCGGTCCGCATCAACGCAGTCAACATGCGCGGGTAGTGCGGGCCCACGCGCCGGTGCGCCACCTCGGGCATACTCCGGACGTGCAGACACCGCCTGCCGACGAGCTCTTCCTGCCCGAGCCCGAGCCGCGCGAGGTGCGCTACACGGTGATCTCGGTCGACGACCACGTGGTCGAGCCACCCCACACCTTCGAGGGCCGGCTCCCCGCCGCGCTCCAGGACGGGGCTCCCCGGATCGTCGAGACCCCGGAGGGGCACCAGGTGTGGGAGTTCGAGGGCGGCCGCTACACCCAGGTCGGCATGAACGCCGTCGCCGGCAGGCGCCCCGAGACGGTGCGCGTGGAGCCGTTCCGCTTCGACCAGATGCGGCCGGGCTGCTACGACGTGGACGCCCGCGTGCGTGACATGGACCTCAACGGGGTGTGGGCCTCGGTGAACTTCCCGTCCATGATCACCGGATTCTGCGGCCGGGTCTTCTTCGACGCCAAGGACCGGGACCTCGGCCTGGCCTGCGTGCGGGCCTGGAACGACTGGCTCTTCGAGGAGTGGTACACGCCACACCCCGACCGCATCGTCCCCCTGGGGATCACGTACCTCGCCGATCCCGACCTCGCGGTGGCCGAGATCCGCCGCAACGCCGAGCGCGGCTTCAGGTCCGTGACGTTCCCGGAGCGCCCGCACGTCATCGGGCTGCCCTCGTTGTGGGACCGCGCGCACTGGGACCCGATCATGGAGGCCGTGGTGGAGACGGACAGCGTGGTCTCGCTGCACGTGGGCAGCTCGGGCCTGACCCCGGCGCCGCCCGGGGCAGGCATGGACTCCCTGCAGCTCGGGGCCACCCTCTTCGGGCAGCTGTCGCTCACCGCGTGCGCCGAGTGGCTGTGGTCGGGGTACGCGGCGCGCCACCCGAGGCTCAAGATCGCCATGAGCGAGGGCGGCATCGGCTGGGTGGCCATGCTGCTCGACCGGCTCGACAACATCGTCGACCGCTCGGGCTACGGGGTCGGTTGGGACACGCGGCCGGCCGACGTGCTGCGGCGCAACTTCTGGTTCTGCACGATCGACGATCCCTCGACCATCGACACCCGCCACGCCATCGGCGTCGGCCACATCATGGTCGAGGTCGACTACCCGCACGGGGACAGCACCTGGCCCGACACCCAGGACGTGATCGAGAAGTGCTGGGGCCACATCCCCGCCGACGAGCTGCGCGCCATGTGTTGCGAGAACGCGGCCGCGCTCTACCGTCATCCGCTGCCCGACCCGGTGCTGCCCCTCAGGGGCTGAGAGGAGCCCACCCGTGTTCACGCCCACCGCCGAGAAGCTCATGCCGGACCTGACGCCACGCGAGGAGCTCGTCGTGCTGGCCCGCGCGCTCTGGCGGGAGGGCTACAGCGACCACCTGGCCGGCCACATCACGGTCAACCTCGGCGACGGGACGCTGCTGTGCAACCCGTGGCTGCTCACCTGGGCCGAGCTGCGACCGTCGCAGGTGCTCCGCATCGACCTCGAGGGCCGCGTCGTGGAGGGGGACTGGCCGGTCCCGCTCGGCATCCCGCTCCACCTCGAGTTGCACAAGCTGCGGGCCGACGTCGGCTGGGCGATGCACAACCACCCGTTGTTCGGCACGGTGTGGGCGGACCTGGCCCAGGTGCCGCCGATCCTCGACCAGAGCTCGGCGCTCGGCGGCGGCAGGCTCGTGCTGGTCGACGAGTACGAGGGGCCGGTGAACGACCCCTCGAGCGCGCGCCGCGCCGTGGAGCAGATGGGGGACGCGGCCACGGCGCTGCTGGCCGGCCACGGCGTCTTCGTCCTCGGGGGCTCGGCCCGCGCCGTGCACCAGCGCGCCGTGGCGCTCGAGCAGCGTTGCCAGCACGCCTGGTACGCCCGCGCCGCCGGGGGCTCGGATGCGTCCCGTGTGCCGCAGGGCTTCATCGACGCCATGGCCCGGAGCGACGGCGAGGGGTTCCTCGGCTTCTGGGAGGCGGCCGTGCGGGCCGAGCTGGCGGCCGATCCGGACCTGCTTTCCTGAAGGGCCCGTCGCCTGCCGGCGATCGGACAGGTGACCTTGGTCTCTAGACGGACCCCGGATCGCGTGGATAGCTGGGGGTATGACCACGTCGTCGTTCATGCGCCAAAACGATGCCTTCACGTGGTACATGGAGAACGACCCCCAGCTGCGTTCGACCGTGGTCGGCGTGGCCTGGCTCAGCAGGGCGCCAGCCTGGGAGGACCTGCTCGAGCGGATGGAGCGGGCGACCCGGCTGGTCCCCTCCTTCCGACAGCGTCTGGTCGAGATACCGGCCCGCCTGGCCACACCGCGCTGGACGACGGACGCGCACTTCGACCTCACCTGGCACCTGCGGAGGGTCGACGCCCCCGCACCGCACGGCCGGGACGAGGTGCTGGCGCTCGCCGCGCTCGCCGCCATGACCGCCTTCGACCACACCCGCCCCCTGTGGGAGTTCACCCTGGTCGGAGGGCTGGAGCAGGGCCAGGCCGCCATCATCATGAAGATGCACCACTCCCTGACCGACGGGGTCGGGGGCGTGCAGCTCGCCCTGGCGCTCTTCGACACCGAGGCGGACCACACGGTGAGCGACCCGTTGCCCGCACCGCCGCCCGGAGAAGACGTCGACGGGCGCCGCCTGATGGTCCAGGTGGTGGCGGACCGCGCCACCCGCCTGCGGGACGGGCTGGTCCGGGCCGCGCAGGGCGCTCCGTCCGCCACCGCCCATGTCGTGCGCCATCCGCTGGACGCCGGCAGCGCCGTGGTGGAGACGGCTCGCTCCATCGGGCGCACCGTGCGCCCCGTCTCGACCATGCTCTCGCCGGTCATGACCCAACGCGGGCCGGGACGGGTCCTGCACACGATCACCGTGGGCCTGGACGAGCTGAAGGAGGCCGGTGCCGTCGCCGGCGGGACGTTGAACGACAGCTTCATGGCCGGCATCACGGGCGGGCTTCGCCGGTACCACGAGCGCCACGGAGCGACGGCCGAGGAGTTGATGGTGACCCTGCCGATCAGCATTCGGAAGGCCGACGACGCCCCGGGGGGCAACAGGATCACGCTGCAGCGGTTGCGCGTGCCGCTGAGCATGACGGACCCGGTGCGCCGCATGCGCGCCATCGGGGCGAGTTGCCGGGCCGCCCGCGACGAGCGATCGCTGGCGTTCACGGACGCCATCGCCGGCGCCCTGAACTTCGTGCCGACGACGGTCGTCGGCAACATGCTCAAGCACGTGGACTTCCTGGCCAGCGACGTCACCGGGTTCCCGCGCCCGATCTTCTTGTGCGGGGCGCGCGTCACCGGCTACTACGCCTTCGGCCCCACCATCGGTGCCGCGCTGAACGCCACCCTCTTCTCCTACGACGGCTCGTGCCACATCGGCATCACGGTGGACACGGCCGCGGTCCCCGACCACGAGCTTCTCGCCCAGTGCCTGTCCGAAGGCTTCGCCGAGGTCACCGGCGTGGCCCACCCCGAGAGGGCAGCCGTCCTGTGCTGAGCGCCGCGCTCGACGTGTTCCGCCTGCGCCAGTACTTCGACCTCGTGACGGCGACGCGCCAGTGGGTCGACGGCATCCGCGACGACGTGGGCCTGCTGGGCGACGTCCGCCGGGCCACGTTCACGCTGCCCGGTGAACGGTCCCGGCCGACGGACCGCCGGCCCTTCCCCGCCCCGCAGCCCTTCCGGGCCGACTGGCTCGAGGGCAAGCGCCTGGCGCTGATGGCGACCGGTGGCAGCGGCGCCCTGGCCTCGGTCGTGGGGGCGGCGCGCGCCCTCGAGGAGGCGGGTGTCCGTCCGGCCGTGATCTCGCTGTGCTCGGGCTCCGCCCTCTTCGGGTTCCCGGTGGCGGCGGGCCTCGGGGCCGCCGAGGTGGCCGAGTTCCTGCTCGCCTTGACGCCGGAGGACTATGTCGACGTCGACTGGGCCACCCTGCGCTCGCTGGTGCCGACGGCCGGGCGGGGCTTCGCGGGCATCATCCGGGGGGAGCGGATCGAGACCACCTTCCGCCGCCTGCTCGGGGACATGACGCTCGGCGAGCTGGAGATCCCGGCGTACGCACCGGTGTGGTGCGTCGAGGAGAACCGGCTCGGCTACGTCGGCCCGCGCACGCACCCGGACCTCAGCGTGGCCCGGGCCATCCGCATGGCGATCGCGCTCCCGCTCTTCGTCGCGCCGGTGCCGCTCGACGGCCGCTCCTGGTGCGACGGCGGCCTGGTCGACATCTTCCCCGTGCGCCCGGTGCTGGAGCTGGAGAGGCCATGCGACGTCGCGCTCGCCATCAACGGCTTCTACCCGCCCGAGTTCGCCGGCGAGGATGCGACCGGCTGGCAAGACCGACGGGCCAGCATCCTCTACGTGGCGAGCCAGGTGCGGACCAGCCAGCAGAGTGAGCTGGCCCGGGTCAACCTCAGCCGGCTGCGCGCCGTCACCGACGTCATGACGATTGAGCCCGTTCCCTACGAGAAGGTGCGTGGCGTCGGGTTCTACCGCCAGTTCCTCAACACGTCCGAATGGCCCGCCTTCATGCGATCGGGCCGGACCGAGACGCGACGAGTACTACGCGCGCACCGTCGTCAGGGCCCGGAGCGGGCGCGCGCCGCGGCCACTGGGGGCCCTCAGGGCGTCCCGAAGACCTTGGCCAGCTCGTAGGGGACGGGAGTGTCCAGCTGTTCGTAGGTGCACGACGCCGGATCGCGGTCGGGGCGCCAGCGCACGAAGGACGTGGCGTGGCGGAAGCGATCCTCCTGCAGGTGGTCGTAGGACACCTCGCACACCCGCTCGGCGCGCACCGGCTCCCACGTCATGTCCTTGCCCGCGTTCCAGCGGTTCGGCCCCCCCGGCATGCGGCCGCCCTCGCCCTCGGGCGCCCAGCCGGCCCAGGGGTGACCCTCCATGGCCCCGGCGCGGAGGGGCTCGAGCTCGTCCACCAGCTCGCGCCGGCGCGCCACGCTGAACCCCGATGCCACGCCGACGTGGTGCAGGGTCCCCCCTCCGTCGAACAACCCGAGCAGCATCGAACCCACGCCCGCCCCGTCCTTGTGGGTGCGGAAGCCGGCCACGACGCAGTCGGCCGTGCGCTGGTGCTTCACCTTGACCATGGCCCGCTTGTCGGGCAGGTAGTGCAGGTCCCCGGCCTTGGCGACCACGCCGTCGAGTCCGGCTCCCTCGAAGCGGGAGAACCAGTCGTTCGCCACGTCGGGGTCGTCGGTGGCCGGGGTGAGGTGGACCGGCGGGCGCGCCTTGGCCAGCAGCTTCTCGAGCGCAGCACGCCGCTCGGCGTAGGGCGCCTCCATGTACGAGCGGTCGTCGTGGGCCAGCAGGTCGAAGGCCACGAAGGACGCCGGTGTCGACTCGGCCAGCTGGCGGATGCGCTTCTCGGCCGGGTGGATGCGCTGGGACAGTGCGTCGAAGTCGAGGCCCTTGGGCCCGGCGATGACGATCTCTCCGTCGAGCACGCAGCGGGTCGGGAGCTCGCGCCGCAGTGCCTCGACGAGCTCGGGGAAGTAGCGCGTGAGCGGCTTCTCGTTGCGGCTGCCCAGCTCCACCTCGTCCCCGTCCCGGAAGACGATGCAGCGGAAGCCGTCCCACTTCGGCTCGTAGAACAGGCCGGTGTCACGGGGCAGGTCGCGCGAGAGCTTGGCCAACATGGGCGCCACCGGGGGCTGGACGGGGAGACTCACCGGAGCTCAGCCATCGTGCGACGCCGCCCAGGCCAGCAGGTCGCCCAGGGGCGCACGGTTGACGATGCGCCCGGGGTCGAGCCCGGCGTCCACCGCCAGCTTGGCGCCGCGGCCGAGCCAGTCGAGCTGCCCGGGCGCGTGGGCGTCGGTGTCGATGCTGAACGAGCACCCGAGCTCGGCCGCCTGGCGCAGCAGGTCCTGGGGCGGGTCCTGGCGCTCGGGGCGCGAGTTGATCTCCACCGCCGTCCCGGTGCGGGCGCAGGCGGAGAACACCGCCTCGGCGTCGAACGTCGACTGGGGCCGACCCTTGCCCGTGATGAGGCGGCCCGTGCAGTGGCCCAGGATGTCGGTGTGGGGGCTCTCGATGGCGGCGAGCATACGTGCGGTCATCTGGGCCGAGTCCATGCGGAGCTTGGAGTGGACGCTGGCCACCACGACGTCGAGCTCCGCCAGGAGGTCGAGATCCTGGTCCAGTGACCCGTCCTCCAAGATGTCGACCTCGATGCCGGTCAGGATCGTGAACGGCGCCAGCTCCTCGTTGAGCTCGGCCAACACGCCGAGCTGCTGGCGGAGGCGCTCGGCGTTCAATCCGTGGGCCACGGTGAGCCGCGCGCTGTGGTCGGTGAGGACGAGGTACTCGTGGCCGAGGGCGCGGGCCGCCTCGCCCATCTCGCGGATCGGGCTGCCCCCGTCGGACCAGTCCGAGTGGGAGTGGCAGTCACCGCGCAGCGACTCCAGCAGCTCTCGTGCCGTCCCGTCGAGCCGAAGGTCGCCGGGCTCGCCCTCACCCTCGAGCTTGGCCAGGTAGTCGGGAACGCGACCCTCGAGTGCCTGTTCGATCACCTGGGCGGTCGACCTGCCGACGCCTGCGATGCTCTGGAGGCGCCCGGCCGCCGCCAGCTCCGCCAGCTCGTCCGCCGGCAGCCCGTCCAACGCCTTCGCCGCGCCGCGAAAGGCCCGCACCTTGTAGGTGTCGGCTCCTCCGCGCTCGAGGAGGAACGCGATCCGCTGCAGCGCGTCCCGCGCGTCCATCGCCTAGGCCTTCTTGGCCCGGCTGGGGGCGACGCGGGGCGGCTCGTCGGGCATCTTGGGGTACTGCGGCGGCCACGGGGCGTCGTGCAGCCCGGCCGCCTTGTCCCGCTCGGCCAACCCGAGGAGTGGCTGGAGCGACTGGGGCTTCTCCGCGATGTCGGCCCACGGGTCGCCGCGCCGGCGCACGAGGTCGGGCACCGTGAAGATGGTCAGCTCGTCGGAGACGACGGTCTCGACCTCTTCCCACGTGAGCGGCGTGGACACCTGTCCGCCCGTGCGGGGGCGGGCGAACCACGCGCCGAACACCGTCTTGTGCGGCGCGTTCTGGTTGAAGTCGACGAAGACGCGGCTCCCGCGCTCCTCCTTCCACCAGTTGGCCGTGATCTGCTCGGGGTGCCGCCGCGCCAGCTCACGGGCCAACGCCACCGCAGCGGCGCGGACCTCCACGGAGTCCCAGCGCGGCTCGAGCCGGAGGTAGACGTGCAGGCCGTTGTTGCCCGTCGTCTTGGGGTACCCCCGCAGGCCCAGATCGGAGAGCAGGTCGCGGCAGAGCAGCGCAGCTTCGCGCACCTCGTCGAAGCCGATGCCGGTCGTCGGGTCGAGGTCGATGCGCAGCTCGTCGGCGTGCGCAGGATCGGCCGCGAGATACGGCCAGAGGTGCAGCCCCAGGCAGCCGATGTTGACGGCCCACACCACGTGGGCGATGTCGGCCACCACCAGCGCGTTGGACGTGGTGCCGTTGGGCGTGGACACCACCGTCGACTGCAGCCAGCCGGGCGCGCCGTTCGGGATGCGCTTTTGGTAGAAGGACTTGCCGCCGGCACCATCGGGGAAGCGCTGCAGCATGGCGGGGCGGCCACCCGCGGTGTTGAGGAGGTGCTCCCCGATCTCGAGGTAGTACGACACGAGGTCGAGCTTCGTGGCGCCCAACGCGGGGAAGTACACCTTGTCGGGCCGTGAGACGCGTATCTCGCGGCCGTCGACCTCCACCGTGTGCTCGTCCTCCCCGGCCACGGCCGACGACTCTACCGATGTGTGAGCCCTCTCGTTCCGGTGGGCGTGTCCAGCGCCACCGCGGAACGGGTCGGTCGGGGCCTGAGGAAGATACCCCTTGCGCCCCCGTTGCAGGGCCCACAAGATGTGGGGTCTGATGCCGCATGCGGGAGGCACCCCCGCTCCTCGTGTCGGCGGCATCGCCGAAGGGCGCGCACATGGACGGACGTCCCCAGCTGGAGATCCGGGTCCGGGAGGGCGAGGGCTGCGCCCGGATCTGCCTGCGTGGCGAGCTCGACGTGGCGACGGCGGCCGACCTGAGTGAGCACCTGGCCGCTCTCAACCGCACCGGGATCACCGAGCTGACCGTGGACGTGGCCGAGCTCTCCTACGTCGACCCGGCTGGCCTGTTCCCCCTCGTGGCCGAGCAGCAGCGCGCGACCGCCTCGGGCATGGCGTTGCGCATCGAGTCGCCCACGGGCTTCGTCCGCGACCTGCTGACCGTCACCGGGCTGATGGATTACCTGACGGTGTCGCCACCGGGGGACGCGACCGCCAACTAGCCACGACTCAGCCTTGCCCGCTCCGATGCGAATCGGCCGGCACGGGCACTGCCCCCTGTGCCAGCGCCCGGTCGTCGGCGGCCACCCGGGCCAGCGTCGCGGCGCGCAGGCTGTCACTCGAGCGCGGCGCGCGCCGAGGACCACACCCAGTGCATCGCGCACACGTCGTCCCAGTGGCACGGACCGCCGCGGAGTGCGCACTCCGACGTCAGGATCGGTCCCTCGAGCGTCTCGACGATCTCGAGGATGGTGATGTCCTCGGGTGCCCGCGCCAGCAGGTAGCCGCCCGCCGGGCCCGAGCGCGACGTGACGAGGTGGGCGCGCTGGAGCTCCTGGAGCACCTGCTGGAGGAAGCCGGTCGGGATGTCCATGGCCGCGCCGATCTCGGCCGCCTTGGCGTGCGACCCCCGGTGGTTGGCCAGGTAGATGAGGGCCCGGATCCCGTAATCGGTCCGGTTCGTCGGTGTCAGCTTCATGTGCCCTCATTCTCCACCGGGGCGGACCAGGACCAAGGTCCCTTGACAGGTCCCCAATCCTCTATATTCTAACTGTAGGAAAGCGAGATATGGGACGGACCTGCCGGTCCCGGAGCGACTGAAGGGAGGCCGCCGTGTTCAAGAACTGCATGCGACGCCCGCTCGGCGAGGACTTCGCCCGTGGCTGGCCGAACGAGGCGCAGGACGACGACAGCGAGCCCCTGGTGCTCTTCGAGTCACCGGACGGGGCCGAGGCGCATGCGGCCTGGACGGTGCTGCGCAGCCATGGATATCGCATGACGTGGTGTCCCGGGCCACAGGGCGGCTTCTCTCCCCGGTGCGCCCTGTCGGCCACGGGGCACTGCCCCCTGGTCGACGAGGCCGATGTGGTGGTGAGCTCGCTGGACCTGCGCAACCCGCTGTGTGAAGAGGTCGTGCACGCCCTCGATGCGCAGGCGTCCGAGACGCCCGTCGTGGTCGTGGCGCCGCGGGGGTCGGCGCCGAGGTGGGTCGAGGAGGCCCCCGGGTGCGAGGTGGTCGCCGGACCGCTCAGCACGAAGGTGCTCGTCCGAGCGTTGAGCGTCGCCAGCGCCCCGCAGGCGCCGGCAGAAGCCGCAGCTGACTAGGCCGGCTGCGCCTGCATCTCGGGCCTGGCCGAGAGCTCGACGCCCAGAACCGTGAGCTCGTGCTCCAGCCGGTCGCGCTCGCGCACCGGGTGGGTGAAGTAGGCGGGCCCGGTCGGCACCCGGAGCGACTCGCAGAGCCGGATCAGCGCTGTGTCGTAAGAGAGCTCCCGGGCCAGTGCCTCCGCGACGGGGATCCGCGTGTCCTCTTCCGTCGCCCGAAGCCTGGCCCGGGAGTGCACGAGGTCGGCCAGCAGCAGGTCGTTGGGCCTGTGCCCTTCCTCTCCTTTGCCAAGGGCCCGCGTCAGGAGGTCCACGTACATGACCACCTCCCGATGGTGACCGGTCCACGTACGAGGCCGCTAGGGCTGAATGACCCCTCTTCAGCGGGTCTGTTGCCCTGAACCCCGGTTGAAACCCCTGGTGGAGAAGGGAATCGAGCGCGGTCGAGCCGGGGTCGCCGCCGGCTGGGGGTGCCCGACATCGTCCTCCGTTGCGAGGTCGTTTCGGGTCGGTGAACTCTGCTGCCGCTCCCTTGCGCCCCGGACCACCCCAGCCCACAATCGGTTGTGGGGCGCCCAGCCGTGAGGAGGAGAGCGTCCAGGTGCCGTGCCCACCCCCCAGCCGGCCCTGGCCTGATCGGAGCGAACACCTCAGCGGTCACTGAGGTCCTGCGGACGACCCGCCCGTACCCCCCCGGGCGGGTCGTGACGCGCCTGCCTGGGGCTCAGATGAAGTCGGCGAGAGCCTCCCAGCCCTGCGGGGGCGGCGCCAGGCGCCAGAACTGCTCGGGGACACGGCCCGCCATGCGCGCCGTGAGTGCGTGGTCGCGCTCGAGGGGAGCGATCTGTGAGGTGTAGGCCCAGATGGCGCGCCGCTTGCGTTCCTCGTCGGGGACGTGGGGGACGATGGCGGGGGTCGGCCAGGGGTGCGAGCGCAGCAGCTTGGCCACCCGCCAGGCCAGGAGCCCCGGAATGTGCTTGTAGCCATGGTCCTCGTAGCAGAACCACTCCCGGTCGGGCTGCTCCTCGCGTACCAAGAGGCTGGCCTCGTGCACCATGACGTGATCGGGGTTGGCCAGTCCCATCGGGAAGAAGACGGAGGTCGGGTCGAGCTCGGCGATGGCGGCCCCGAGGGCGGGTGCCACCTCGCCCGGTCGGGGGCGGTCCTCGGGAGCGAGGTACTGGTGGTCGGCGAAGTCGAGCCAGCGGTAACCCGACTCGAGGACCGACATGGCGGCCACGTCCTCCTGGCGGCGCACCGCGACGACGTCGTCGCCGGCGACGAAGCCGCCCAGGGCGTCCCAGTCCGACGGCGGCTCCGGGTAGGCGGGTGGTGGGCCACCGAGCACGGTGATGACCGTCGTGTTGTCGTAGCTCGCGATCAGGTGGCCCGCCCCCATGGCGGCGTCATCGAAGTGGGGGGAGATCACGACGATGCGCGCGAACGCGCCGGGGTCGACCTCTCCCCATGTCGGCTCCGCGAAGGCGTTGCTCACGGGCGGATCATACGGGCACGTCGTCGACCTCGCCCGCTACATAGTGGCGGAACGCCGGCATGAGCGCGCCGATGACGGCGGCGCCGACGATGCAGGCCAGGCCACCCGAGATCACCGAGAACTCCACGCTCGTCAGCGTGGCCACGGCGCCCGACTCCATGTCCCCCACGCGTGGGCCACCCTGCACGACAGCCATCTGGATCGAGGACATGCGGCTGCGGAAGCGCTCGGGGACAGAGCTCTGCAGCATGGTGTTGCGCAGGACGGCGGAGATCACGTCGGCCCACCCCGCCACCGCCAGCAGCACGAGCCCGACCCAGAGCGTGTCGACCAGCCCAAAGAGTGCGATGGCGGCGCCCCACACCGAGACGGCCACGATCACCGCCCACCCCTGGCGGCGCAGGTTGGCCACCCAGCCCGTGGTCACGGCGCCGATCAGCGCGCCGACACCCGGAGCCGCGTAGAGGAAGCCGAGCGTGACGGTGCCGCCCCCGAAGACGGCGCCCGCCATGGCGGGGAAGAGCGCCCGGGGCATCCCGAACACCATGGCGTTGATGTCGATCAGGTAGACGCCCTGCAGTGCCTGGCGCGAGCGGAGGTAGCGCAGCCCCTCCTTGGTCGACTGCCAAGGGGAGAGGCCCCCGGCGCCCTCCGCCGGCGGGATCGGCCGGAGCAGGGCCGAGGTGACGGTGGCCACGACGAAGGACACGGCGTCGAGCGCGTAGACGAGGGGAAGCCCGATCCCGAGCAGGATTCCCGAGAGTGCCGGGCCGACGATGACGCCTACCTGGAAGACGATCTGCATCATCGCGGCGGCGGCCGCGAGGTGCCGGCGCTGGACCATGCCGGGCACCGACGCCATGCGGGCAGTGTTGGAGAATCCCATCAGGCCGGCGGCCAGGGAGCTGACGACGTAGAGCACGGCGAGGGACGGGTGGGCCACGGCGGCGTTCACGGCCAGGGCGGCGCTCGTGAGCACCATGGCGGCTGCCGTCCAGATCATGATGCGCCGCTTGTCGACCGCGTCGCCGATCGGCCCGGCGGACAGCGCGCCGGCGAGGAACGGGATGAGCTGGGCCAGGCTGATGGCCCCCACCTGCAGCGAGGAGTGGGTCATGGAGTACACCTGGTAGGGGATGGCGACGACGGTGAGCTGCGTCCCCATGATGGAGATGAGCTGGCCGGTGAAGAGCAACCGGAAGTCGCGGCTCTCGCGCAGCGGGGTGGTGTCCACCAGGATCCGGCCCGGCATGGCAGCAGCCTATGGTCGGCCCGGGACGGGGCCCGGTGTGCCGGGTGTCAGGAGAGTTGCTGACCCAGGTCGCGCACCGAGATGTCCCAGGCGGCGGGCCAGTCCCGGGTGCGCAGGAGGGCGTCGCTCCCGCCGTCGCAGAAGATCACGGACCCGCAGAAGAACGCGCCGTCGGGTCCGAGGAGGAATTCGATCAGGGCGGCGATCTCCTCGGGTCGGCCGGGTCGTCCGACCGGGATGGGGAGCATGCCGAGCAGGGGGCCGGTCTCGGGGTCGGCCCGCATGGCCGCCACCATCGGCGTGTCGATCATGCCCGGTGCGATCGCGTTGAGCCGGAGCCCCGCACCGGCCCACTCGGGCCCTGGCGCCTGGCGCCTGACCCAGTGCGCCAGCGCCAGCTTCGTGGCGGGGTACGCCACCAGCGAGCCCCGGGCGTCAGCGATGCGCACGCTCAGCTCCTCGTCGTGGGCCAGGCAGGCGTCCACCAGGTCGGCCGGGATGGCGGGCTGCACCGTGGTCGAGTTGGAGCTGATCACCACCGCGGCACCCCCCGGCGCCAGCAGCGGGCGCAGCCCCTCGAGGACGTCGACCGTGCCGAAGTAGTTCACCGCGGCCAGCAGCGAGCCGGCCCGGCTCGGGGACCCCGCCAGACCGGCGCAGGTCACCAGGCCGGCCAGCGTCCCGGCGCAGCGCTCGGCGGCCTCGGCAACCGCCCGTGCCCGCCCGTCCCGGGTGCCCAGGTCGGCCTCGACGTCGGCCTCGGCCCTGTCGACCCCCACGACCCGCCACCCGGCGGCGCGCAGGCGGGTCGCAGTGGCGGCGCCGATCCCCGATGCCGCGCCGGTGATGACGACGGCGCGCTCAGGCAGCGGGGCGCGCCTTGAGGAGGGCGAGCGCCTTGTCGGCGTGGGAGCCCATCGACACCTCGGAGTGGACCACGCCGAGGATCGTGCGGTCGGTGTCGATGACGAAGGTCATTCGCTTGTTGGGGAGGAAGCTGGGACCGCGCTTCGCCCCGAGCTGGTCCGCCACCACGCGATCGGGGTCCGACAGCAGGGGGAAGCCGAGCGACTCCTTCTCGTCGAACCGCTTCTGCTTGTCAACGGTGTCGGCGCTGATGCCGACCGGCTGCGCACCGACGGCCGCGAACTCGGCGGCCAGGTCACGGAAGTGACAGCTCTCCTTCGTGCAGCCGTACGTCATGGCCGCGGGGTAGAAGAAGAGCACGACCGGCCCGTTGGCCAGAAAACCGCTCAGGGTGCGGGGTGCGCCCGTCTGGTCGGGGAGCTCGAAATCGGGGACGGCATCGCCTTTGCGCATCCGCCCAATGTAGAGCGACCCGGTCGTTGCGTGCCGGGTCAGGCCTCGAAGCGGAAGCCCACGCCCCGCACGGTGACCAGGTGGCGCGGGTTGGCCGGGTCGGGCTCGATCTTGCGACGCAGGCGCTTGATGTGGGTGTCGAGGGTGCGGGTGTCGGTCAGCTCCTGGTCCCACCACAGCCGGTCGATGCACCAGTCCCGGGTGACGACCTGGCCGCTGTGCGCCATCAGCAGGGCGAGCAGGTCGAACTCCTTGCGGGACAGGTCGACCGGGACGTCGCTGACCGTGACCTCTCGACGACCGGCGTCCAGGCGCACGGGGCCGACGCTGAGGACCTCGTCGTGGTGCTCGGCCACGGCCACGCCGCGCCGCAGCACGGCCCGCATGCGAGCGACCAGCTCGCGCAGGCGGAACGGCTTGGCCACATAGTCGCTGGCGCCGAGCTCGAGGCCGAGCACGATGTCGACCTCGGAGTCGCGGGCCGTCACCATGATGATCGGCACCGGCTTGAGGCTCCGCATCTGCTGGCAGATCTCGATCCCCGACTGGTCGGGCAGCATCACGTCGAGGAGGACCAGGTCGGGGTGCACCCGGTGGAACAGACGGAGCGCCTCGTGCCCGTCCCCGGCGCTCTCGACCGCGAAGCCCTCCCGGGCCAGTCCCGAGGCGAGGGCCTGGCGGTAGGACTCCTCGTCGTCGACCACCAGGACGAGGGGGCGGTTGTCCCGGCCCGGGCCGGTGACGGGGACCGGCCGCTGGCTGCCGGTGCGTTTGCGATCGCCACGTTGTTGTCGGCCTCAGGCAGCGTCGTGCGGGACCCGGGGCGGCGTGAAGATGGGGCGAGGGGCAGGCGACGACGGCGGATGGGGGGTAGATCGCGCCGGCGCCGCCTGAGGACGCGGGGAGGCGAATACCCGCGCCACGGTGACCATGGTCCCGATGAGCCCGGCACGGTGTGGGCGCGCCGGTCGGAACCTGATGACCTCGGCCAGGGCTTCCTGGCCGTGATGGCGTCCGGCGACGGGAGCGGAACGGGGGTCCCGGCCGGGATGATCCAACTGCTGATCAACGGTCGCCATCGGGCTTCACGCTAGGGAGCCGAGGTGAACGTGCCGTGAAACGGGTGCAACCAACAAGTGGACTCAAGATGAACTCTTCACTGCTGCGTCCCTGCCCAGGGCGTTACGCTCCCTGGCACACGAGTGGGAGGTGCCCGATGAGCGAGGCCATGGGCCACGGCGTGAACCAGCGCAAGGCCATTGAGATGACGGCCGACGAGGTCGAAGCGTTCCTGGCCGAACGACGCGCCATGACGATGTGCTCGTTGTCCCGCGACGGGTCGATCCACGCCATCGCCATGTGGTACGGGTTCCTCGACGGGTGCGTCACGGTGGAGACCAAGGCCAAGTCGCAGAAGGTGCAGAACCTGCGCCGCGATCCGCGGTGCACGCTGCTGTTCGAGGACGGTGACTACTACGAGGAGCTGCGGGGAGTGGAGCTGGTCGGCCGGGCGGAGATCGTCGACGACCCCGACCGGCTCTGGACGCTCGGGATCAGCGTGTTCGAGCGCTACTACGGCGCCTATTCCGACGACCTCAAGCCGTTCCTCGAGACCATGCTGCACAAGCGGGTGGCCATCAAGCTCCATCCCGAGCGGACTGTGAGCTGGGACCACCGCAAGCTCGGCCTCCCCGCCACGCGCCCGGCCCCGGGGTGAAGATCGCGATCCGCCAGGTGGTCGGGGTGCCGCCGGCGCAGGCGATCGCCGCCTACGGCTCGCCCGACTTCTACACTGACCGGCCGGCGACGGACGACATCGCCGTCCTCGAGGTGGTGCGACACGACGACAGTGGCGACCACACCCTCATAGAGGTGCGGTTCGCGTTCACCGGCTCGGTGTCGTCGGCGGCGCGCCGGGTGATCGACCCCTCGAAGATGTCGTGGATCACGAGGACCGAGGTGCGTCCCTCCGAGGGGCGCACCCACTGGACGGTCTTGCCCGACCACTACCCCGATCGCTTGAGCGCCAGCGGGAGCTATCGGTTCGAGCCGGGTGGCGAGGGCACGGTGGTGACCGTCGACGGCGACCTCAAGGTGCACGTGCCGATCGTCGGCCGCTCCGTCGAGCGGGTCATCGTGTCGGGCCTGGCCCGCTACATAGAGGACGAGGTGGCGAGCATCTCGGACCGGGCGCCCTGAGGCTCAGGAGGCCGGCTGCTCACACGCCTTGAGCAGCTGCGTCATCCCGTCCTCGATGCCGCCGGACAGGACGTCGATGTCCTCGGTGGTGTCGTAGTCGCCGGTGATCCCGAAATTGACCTCGCCGTCATAGGAGAAGATCGCGATCCCGAGGCGGATCTGCCCGGCGAGCGGGACGTAGGGGAAGGCGCGGATCATGCGCCGCCCGGCGGCGAAGAGCGGGAACTGGGGCCCCGGGACGTTGGTCGTGACCGTGTTGACGTTGCGCTGGCCCGCTCTTGTGGCCAGGCGCATCCCGAGCGCCAGCAGCATCGGCGGGGCGAAGCCCGACATGGAGGTCAGCGCCTCCCCGGCCACCGCCTGTTTGGAGTCCTTGAGGCCCTTCATCTGATCGGTGATGGTGTGGAGGCGTAGCACGGGGTCCTCGATGTCCACCGGGAGCTCGGCGAACATGGCCGAGACCTTGTTCTCGAACGTCCCGTCCCCGACCGCCTTTCCCGAGGCGTCGCGCGGTCGCACCGAGACCGGCACCAGGGTGCGTACCACGCGCTCGACGTCCTCGTCGCGTGAGAGCAGGAGCTCGCGGAACCCGTTGGTGATGCACGCGAGCACGACGTCGTTGAAGGTCCCCCCGAGCGCCTTGCGCACCCGCTTGATGTCGTCGACCGACGACGTCGCCCAGGCGTAACGACGGTGGGGGCCGAGTGGGCCGTTGAGGCTCGACAGCGGCATCGGGCGGACCAACCCACCCAGGGCGAAGAGGCCACCCGCCACGTCCATGGCGTAGCCGACCACCCGGCGGACGACGCGGGTCTGCGCCCGCGCCGCACGGAGTTGCTCGTAGGGCGACCGCACGATGTTCTCCAGCGCGTCCACCACGAGCTCGATGCCCGAGGGCATCGGTTGAGGGACCCAGTCGGTGTGCTCGGGGCGCGGCGCGTCGGGACTGAGGTCCATGATCACGGCAAGCAGGTCCGTACCCGAGATTCCGTCGACCAGCGCGTGGTGGGTCTTGGCCAGCATGGCCCACCGACCGTCTTCGAGGCCCTCGACCACCCAGATCTCCCAGAGCGGCTTCGAGCGGTCGAGCTGCTGTGCCATGACGCGGCCTACGAGCTTGCGCAACTCGCTCTCGCCCCCCGGCGAGGGGAGCGCGGTGTGGCGGAGGTGGTACTCGATGTTGAAGTGCGGGTCGTCCACCCACACCGGGCGTCCGAGCTCGAAGGGGACGAACCTCACCTTCTGGCGGTAGCGCGGGACGAGGTCGAGCTTGGCGTCCACCATCGCCGCGATGTCGACGAAGGGTGGCGGGGGGCCTTCGAAGATGGCGACCGATGCGATGTGCATGTGGGACACGTGGTCCTCGATGTGGAGGAACGACGCGTCCAGGGGGCTCAAGCGGTCAGGGCTCATCGACCCTCCCTTCGGTGGCGCTTCCGGCCGCAGGCTACTACCGGGCGGCCGCGGGATTCCGGGTCAGCCGGCGCTGGCGCTGGTGATGCGCTCGCCGAGGGACGCCAGCACGGGCGTGCTGCAGATCGTCCGCTGGGTCTCCTCGTAGGCGGCCTCGATGACCCGCGGGCTCCGGTCCTCGGCCATGGCCCGCAGCCCCATGGCCCGGCGTGAATCGGCCCCCGGCTCCAGGCGGACCACGACCGTTCCCGACTCCTCGAGACGGGCGATCTCGCGCTCCATGCGGCGGTGCACGGTCCGGCGCAGCAGCCCGTCGGCGCCGTTGGCGTTGCCCTGGGCCGCCGACATGGACGAGACGATCACGACCAGGTCGAGGCCCTCGGACCGCAGCACGTCGGCGTTGGTGACCGAGTGCACGCCGCCGTCGAGATACTCGGTACCCCCGATGGTCACCGGCCGGAAGTAGCCGGGGATGGCGCAGGACGCCAGCACGGCAGGAGCGAGTCGCGTCGGGGGCGCCCCTGGCCGCCCGAAGACGACCCGGGCGCCGTCGGAACGACGGACGGCGCAGATCCGCAGCCCGTCGGGCCAGCGGTCGCCGATGTGCTCGTCGAGGCCGCGGGCGCGCTCGGTGATGTCGACCTGGCCCCGTGGCATCAGCGTCACTGCCGCCACGTCGGGTCGGAAGGCCAGGGGCCGCCGGGCGGCCCGGGTGAGCAGGGCGGGAGAGGGCAAGGTCCACGGGCGCAGCAGGGACCGCACGGACGGAGTCGGCAGAGGCCCGGCTTCGCCGGGGAGGATGCGTTGGAGGATGGCCCCGCCGCGCCGCGACGTGGGCACACCGTAGAGCGACGCCGCCAGATCGGTGGCCGGCACCCCGACGCTGAGTGCGGCGCCGGTGACGGAGCCGGCCGACGTGCCGACGACGACAGCGGCTTGACGGGCGTCCCAGCCCGCCTCGCGCTCGAGGGCAGCGAGGACACCAGCCTGATAGGCCTGGCCCACGACGCCACCAGCCCCGAGCACCAGGCCGATGGACGGCTTCGTCCGGCTGCCGAACCCCCCACGGATCACCTTCATCACCCCCATTTCTTACCCCGCCCGAGAAACCGGTTCACCCGTATTCAACCTACTGGCCCGTTCGGGCTGGTCAAAGGTCCTCGACACCGGGGGTGCACGGCCGGAGGGGAGCCGCTGCTCCCTAAGGTGTGCCCGATCGGAGCGGCCCGGGGAGGCGCATGACCGAGACCCTCAGGCTCGTCGCCACCGTGGGCGGCGTGGTCCTCATCGTGGGCATGCTGAGCGACGCGGTGGCCACGCTGATCGTCACCCAGGGCAGCAGCAGCCTGTGGCGGCCCACCCGGCTCTTCTACGCCGCCACCTGGCGTGGCGCCCGGGCGCTGGCGGCGCGGCTGACGGATCGCTCCGGCGAGTACGTGCTCAACGTCTACCCGGCGCTCTCCCTCCTCGGCCTCCTCGTCATCTGGCTGGCCGGCCTCATGATCGGCTGGTCGCTGGTGTACTGGGGTCTCGACCAGCGCATCGGCGGGACGAGGGACTGGGGGACGCTCGTCTACTACGCGGGCACCTCACTGGTGACCCCTGTGTTCGGGTCGGCGCACGGCGCGCTCATCCGGATGCTCACGCTGCTCGAGACGCTGACCGGGGTGGTGACGATCGCGCTGATGATCTCGTACCTCCCGGCCCTCTACGGCGCGTACAGCCGCCGGGAGGCGCGCCTGTTGACCCTCGACGACCCCCTGGGCGAGCGGATCACCCCGGCGCGCGTCATCGCGCTCAACGCGCCCGGCGGCGACGCGGAGATGCTGTACCGGGCCCTGGGCGAATGGCAGATGTGGACGGCCGACCTCCTCGAGAGCCACGTGTCGTATCCCATGTTGGCGCTCTTCCGGTCCCAACATCCCGGCCAGTCGTGGGTCACGGCGCTCGGCGTGGTGACCGACGCCGCCACGTTGACCGCCGCCTGCGTGGAGGGAGCCCAGAGCCGCGAGCCGTACTTCCTGTACCGGCGGGGGCGCCGGGCCATCGTGGACATCTCGAGCCGACTCCACGTCCCCGAATCCGCAACGCCCCAGACGTGGCTCGTCGAAGAGAATTTCGAGGTGGCCTGGCGCGCGCTCGTCGAGGTCGGGCTCCCACTGCGGGACAAGGCTGAGGCCTGGGCGGACCTGCAGGCACTGCGCTCGGCCTACGGCGACCAGCTCGAGCGCCTGATCGACTTCCTGGTCGCGCCGCGCGGGTTCTGGGGCCATTCCGCGGAAGAGAGGGTGGAGGACGAGGTGGCACTGGCGGCCAGCGAGGCCAGGCGGAAAGCCAGGGGCCGGTAGGGCTGCATCGACGGCGCACACCCACCGTTACGCTCCGGGGCTGACATGGGTTCGACCCGCATCGACCTGCACCGGATTGCCGCACACGTGCTCGGGCGGCGGCGTTTCGCGGTCAGCGGCCACTTCGGGCTGCGGGCAAGTCCCCGCGGCATTGCCACACCGGCCTTCGGGCCCGAACCCGAGGTCCTGCGTGTCGCCGGACCGATCCTCGTCCGCGAGGTGGGCGCCCATTGCCGGGCGATGCCGATGGACGGCGCCAGCCTGGCGGAGTTGGCGACATTCGGCGGCGTGGATCTGGCCGACGCCTTCTCGGCCGGCCCCGACACACCGGAGGTGGGCCCCGCCGACAAGCCGCTGCGAGTGTCGGTCGGGGAACTCGACGCGCTGTACGCCTGGTTCGACCTCGGGTGGCGGGTGCTCGACGCCGTCACCTCGGACACGCCACTCATGTCCAGCCGCTCCTCGATCCAACTGTGGCCCGAGCACTTCGATGCCGGGTGCACCGTCGACCTGGGGTCGGGCACCGGCGTGAACCTGGGCTTCTCGCCCGGCGACTCCTTCTCGGAGGAGCCGTACGGCTACGTGGGGCCGTGGGGACCCGAACGGCCCGGCGACCCGACGTACTGGAACGCGCCCTTCGGCGCCGTCGTGCCGCGGTCACGAGCCGGCGGGTTCGCGGAGTGCGTGTCCTTCATCCGCTCGGGACTCCTCATGCTCACGAAGGGATAGCGGCCTTGCCGGTCCCGCTCCCGTCCGCCGAGAACGTCGACCGCGAGAAGCCCGATGCCGCGGAGACGCAGGTCATGGCCGACGGTGTCGCGTCGGCCGTCGCCGGGCGCCAAGGGCTGTTGCCGGTGCAGCGCTCCCTCATCGAGGCGCTCTTCCCGGCCATGACCGGCCATCACGTGACGCTGGAGAGCCGGCCCGCCATGACCGCAACCGGGTTCGCCGAGGCAATGGCACGCCGTGAGCTCCCGTTCCGCTCCCGCATGGTGCAGGTGATGCTCCTCGGCGCCCTCCTCCGGCATCCGCTACCCGACGACGTGGCCGACAGCGTGGCCGAGTTCGCACGTGAGCTGGGGGTGGAGGACGGGATGGTCGACGTCGCGCGCGAGTTCGCCGCGGGGTCGCTCGGCTTGGCAGCCGTCGACTTCCGCCGGAACGGGTACGAGGGGACCTGGAACGACGAAGCGTCGACGGCCGCCCTGCACTCGACGCGGGTGCTGCACGAGGCCTGGGAGGTCTCCGCCGCCGACCCGGGACTGGCGGCGCGGTGGGCCTCCCTCGAGGACCTTCCGTGCGATGCCATCGGCCGCAAGGTCTGGGAGATGTACCAGGCCCGCGGGTTCAGGTTCCCGGGCACCCCGGGCTCCGCGCCACCGCTCCTGGCCCAGCACGACTGGGTGCACGTGCTGGGCGACTACGGCACCACCGTGGAGTCCGAGGTCGAGGTGTTCGGGCTGATCGCCCGGGCCAACGACGACATGCACGCCTTCTCGCTCCTCGCCATGGTGATCTCCCTCTTCGAGACCGGCTACCTCGCCACGGGCGCCGGCCTGTTCGAGGCCTCGCCGGGACACTTCTCCTCGAGCCCCGACATGGCGGTCCGTCTGTCCGATGCCATGCGGCGTGGCGCACTCTGCCGCGACTGCGAGACCGGTGACGACAGCATCGACTTTCTGCGGTTGGACTGGTTCGCCGTGGCCCATCAGTCGTGCGAGGACGTGCGGGCGCGCTTCAACCTCGTGCCCAAGGCCGAGGCGGCGGTCGCGGCGGGCTCGGTCGGGCCCTGGGAACCGGGTGGGATCAGCCCGTTCCAGATGAAGGCGGGTCACGAGCTGGCGGCGGAGCGCGGGGTGCCCTACGACGCCCACGGCGCCGCGGTCTGATTCAGGAGTCCAAGAAGCGCAGGACCGCCAGCACCCGGCGGTGGTCCTTCTCCGAGACGGGGAGATCGAGCTTGGCGAAGATGTTGGCGACGTGCTTCTCGACCGCACCCTCGCTGATCACCAGCGCATGGGCGATGGCGGCGTTGGACCGTCCCTCCGCCATGAGGGAGAGGACCTCTCGCTCGCGGGCCGTGAGGACGGACAGCGAGTCCGTGCGCCGGGTCGCGCCGAGCAGCTGCGTCACCACTTCTGGATCCAAGGCCGTCCCTCCTATCGCGACGCGCTCGAGCGCCTCGACGAAGTCGCTGACGTCGGCCACACGGTCCTTCAGCAGATACCCGATGCCGGCGGCGTCGTCGGCCAGCAGGTCGGCCGCGTAGCGCGTCTCGATGTACTGGGAGAAGAGCAGGATGCCGAGCCCCTCGTACCGGGCCCGGAGCTCGAGCGCGAGGCGAAGGCCCTCGTCGGTGAAGGTGGGTGGCATCCGAATGTCGATGACCGCGACGTCGGGCGGGTTCTGCGCGACGGAGCTGCGCAGCGCCCCGGGGTCCCCGACGGCACCCGTGATGGCGAAGCCGCGGTCGACCAGCAGTTGGACCAGCCCGTCGCGCAGGATGGCCGAGTCCTCGGCGATGGCCACGCGCAGCGCACCGACCATCATGGCGACAGCGGCAGGTCGACGGTGACGACGGTGGGGCCACCGGGGGGGCTCACGAGGTTCAGCCGTCCGTCGACCGCGCGCACACGCTCGGTGAGCCCGCTCAGGCCACTCGACGTGGAGCCCAGCGTGGTCAGCTGGGCGCCGCCGCGGCCGTCGTCGCGCACGACGAGTCGGAGCCACGTGCCCTGCTGGGCGCAGGAGATCGATGCCCGCGAGGCGTGGGCGTGTTGGGCGACGTTGGCCAGCAGCTCCGCCACGCAGAAGTAGGCGATGGCCTCGATCGCCGGCGTCGGTCGGGTCCGCAGGTCCACGGACACCTCGGTGGGGACGGCGCTGCGCGCCGCCAGCGTGGCCAGCGCCCCTTCCAGCCCGATGTCGAGCGCCGGCGGGTGGATCCCCCGGGCGATGTCGCGCAGTTCGGCAATGGCCTCCTTGGCGCCGCGGTGGGCCTCGTCCACGAGCTCACGCACGCGCTCGAGGTCCAGGTGGTCGGCGTCCTCGAGCTTCTCCTTGGCCATGCCCAGTCGCATGGCCAGCGCCACCAGCTGGGCCTGGGTCCCGTCGTGCAGGTCACGCTCGATCCGCCGCAGGGTCGCCGCCGAGGCGTCGACGGTCTGCGTCCTGGCCTGTTCGAGGGTGCGGACGCGGGCCGCCATGGGGTCGGGGCCGAGCAGCGTGCGGATGAGCAGGCGGTCGACGGTGACGAAGCCGCGCATGACCCAGGGGGCCGCGAAGAAGAAGATGGCGCCCAGGATGAAGACCCCGACCCCGTGGATGAAGTTCTCCTGCTGGAACCAGAACGAGCTGTAGGGAAAGAAGCCGCGGACCAGCCCCCAGACCGGCAGGCCGCCGCCGCCCCGGCCGAAGATCGGCCCGGTGAGGCAGGCGAAGGCGTCCCACCACAAGCTGACGGCCACGAAGACGCCGAGGATGGTCCAGGGCACCTTGACGGCGAGATAGGCGACGGCACGCCACCCCACCCGGTCGCGGAGGGACGACTGCAGCCACCCGAGGAAGCCATGCCGGCCGACGAAGGGCTCGGGGTCCTCGACCGTCTCGCTCAGCAGGGCCCGGGCCAGCCCGCGCTGCCACCCGCCGATGCCACGGGCGCTGCGGATGGAGAGGGCCAGCACCGCCAGCCCGAAGAAGGTGATGGCCAGCACCACGCCGGTCACCATGGTGAAGCCGACGAAGGCGAGGCCCAGCCCCGCCAGGCCGCCCGACACCAGGAAGAAGGCCAGCTCGGCCCAGGGCCGCTTGGTGAAGGGCTCGCGCCCGATGCGCTGCGCCAACGACCTCAGGGCCACCGCGTGCTCCTCGCTGATGGCCAACGAGAGCTCCTTGCCCCGGATGCGCACGTGCACGCCCGTGTCCTCGGTCTGCTCCACCATCAGGCGTCCCGCCGGCCGAGCAGCGCAGCACCGACCGTCAGCGCCAGGGCCGCATAGAGGGCCATGAGCAGGAGTGCGGTCGTGCTGGTCAGGGCGCCCACGACGGGCGTGACCGCGGCGACCGAGTTGCCCAACAGCATCACCGGCATGAACCGATCGGGGTTCCCGGCCACATCGTGGAGGACCAGCGGGAGGAGCAATGTGCATCCCACGAAGGTTGCGATGGCGCCCGCACTGTGCCGGATGATCGCGCCGATCCCGACCCCGAACAAGGCGAGGAGCACCAGGAAGGCACTCGATTCGAGGAGGGCACGCAGGACGCCAGGGTCGCCGAGGGTCGCGGTGGGCGCGCCACCCGAGAGGACGGCCTGGCCGACGAAGAACGAAAGGAAGCTCAGCGCGACGCCGAGGCCGAGGGCCACCGTCCCCAAGACGATCGCCTTGGCTCCGAAGAACATCGTGCGACGCGGGGTCGCCGCCAGGGACGAGCGGATGGTGCCGCTGCCGTACTCGCCTGTCATGGAGAGCACGCTCAGGACGCCGATGACGAGCGACGCCAGCGCGAACCCGGCCAACGAGGCGTTGGTCGGATCGAAGGCCTCTCGCGCGTAGAACCCGGGCGGCTGGTGGCGCTCGACACCGTGCGTGGAGAGGAAGCTGACGAGGACGGTCCCGATCAGTGCGACGAACAGGGCCCACCTCGTCGAGCGCAGCGTGCCGAGCTTCGTCCATTCGGCTCGCACGGCGTGGCTGAGCCCGGACCGCCAGTGTCGGGTGTCGGTGGGCACGGCAATGGTCATGACCGCAGTCCTTTCATCGGGTCGAGGACGCACTCGGCGTCAACACGGGGTCAAAGACGTGTGAGCGGTACTCGACGGACTCACTCGTGAGCTCCATGAAGACGTCCTCGAGCGAGGCGCGCACCGGGATCAGTTCGTGCAGTGTGAGCTCGTGGTTGGCCGCCAGCTCGCCGACGGCGGACGAGGACAGACCCGTCACGACGATGGCACCGTCAGGGTCGACGGCGGGCCGGGCTCCGGCTCGCGCCAGGGCAGAGACGAAGCGTTGTGGCGTCGGCGTCACGATCCGCACGGAGTCGCTGCGGTGCAAGGCGACGAAGTCGTCCACGCTCGTCTCTGCGATCAGCGTGCCGCGGCCGATCACGACCAGACGCTCCGCAGTCAGTGCCATCTCGTTGATCAGGTGGCTCGAGACGAGGACGGTCCGCCCCTCCTCGGCCAGGTCGCGCAGCAGGTGACGGGCCCACCGGATCCCTTCGGGGTCGAGGCCGTTGACGGGCTCGTCGAAGAGGAGCACACCCGGGTCCCCCAGCAGCGCGCTGGCGATGCCGAGCCGCTGTCCCATGCCGAGCGAGAACCTCCCGGCCCGCTGGTCGGCCACCGAGGTGAGGCCGACGATGTCGAGCACCTCGTCGACGCGCCGGTCGGGGATCTCGTTGGTCCGGGCCAGGCAGCGCAGGTGGTTGCGTGCGCTCCGGCCCGGGTGGAACGCCTTGGCGTCGAGCAGCGCGCCCACCTCGCGCAACGGCCAGCGCAGCTCGTCGTAACGGACGCCGTTCACGAGGGCGCGGCCGGCGTCGGGAGCGTCGAGGCCCATGACCATCCGCATCGTGGTGGACTTGCCCGAACCGTTCGGGCCGAGGAAGCCGGTGACGACGCCCGGCGTGACCGTGAAGCTGAGGTCGTCGACGGCGCACGTCTTTCCGTAACGCTTCGTCAAGCCTTCGGTGACGATCATGGAGCCTCCTCTCCCGCTCCGGGCTGACCCCGGCCACGGTGCTCCAGCATGCGGCCCGGGAGGCGGATTTGGAATGCCGCTACCGGGCGTCCGGGCCTGGTGCTAGCACCCCTCTCGGTGTGCGGCGTCCTTTACGGGCGCGCCGTGTCGGAAGGGGCACAGCTCGGGATGCCGGTGTCAGCCCCCCGACGACGCGGCGGGTGACCCGGGCCACGGCGGGTAGGACGGCGCGCGGTCGGGCGGCGACGGGTAGCTCGTGACGGCGCCCTGCGTGGAGAACATCGGCACGGGGCCGACGGGGACGACACCGGCCTTGTAGCGCGCCCCGCCGTTGACGTATTGCATCAAGCCGGACCCGTTCTGCCCCTCCTCGTCCGGACCCTTCGCCGTGGCGTCGTACCAGAGGAACGTGTAGTCGGCGGGCGACGAGTAGCTCGGCAGCGGCGCCGCGCCCTGGTGGCCGTACGCTTGGAGCGGCGTGGTCGGACCGCCCCCGGTCGGGGGGCGCGGAAGAGCCCCGCGGTGAACGTGGTGGGCGTGAGGTCGGGACCGGCCAGCTGGACGCCCGTGAAGAACTGCTCGATGGGTGGGATGATCGCCGGCGCAGCGAGGGAGGCCGGGGAGGTGTTGGCGCCGTACCACCAGCGGTAGAGGTGGTCGGCGTCGCCGGTGGCGACCGGCGTGGGCACGCCGAGGCTGGTCACCCCGAACGCGTGGGCCCACTCCTGCTGGTCGTAGTAGCGCCCCAGTGCGGACGTGTCCGTCAGCACGATCCCGGTGATGATCCACTCGGGGTTGTAGCCGATGCTTGCCGCGGCCCGGGTCAGGTAGATCGGCATGATCGGGTCGCCGGCGAAGATGACGCTCGTCGCACCTGAGGTCTTGAGCTTCTCGGCGATGGTGGCGGCCTGGGTCGGCAGGGTGGTCAGGTCGAGCGTGTACTGGAGGTCAGTCGGGCTGGCCATGCGCACGTGTCCGGCTCGCAGCTTCTGGGTGAGCGCGGCCGTCAGCTCGGCATAGCCCGGCGCGGGGGGCTCGGAGGTCTCGCTGACCACGATGAAGGTACGGGGCTCGGTATGGAAGGAGGGGTCGCCGGCCCAGATGGCGTCCTGGTGGTTGAGCTTGGCGATCACGTAGCCGATGGTCTCGTAGAGCGACGTGTCGGCCGTGGGCAGGTTGGCCCACTGGTAGGGGGCGTTGAGGGTGATCTCGCCGTAGGTGCTGGAGTCGCCGCACCCCATGCAGAACACGTGCTGGCGGGCGAGCTCCTCCTCGTAGGCCGACGTCTGGGCCGGGCCGCCGATGGATGCGAACGCGTGGTCCTGCTGGGCCACCGAGACCGCGTCGGCATGGGCCGCGACGGGATCGCTGGCGGCCCCGGTGGCATTGAACACGATGAGGTTGATGTGGCGGCCGTACATCTCGTAGACGTGGTTGAACATCGCCACGTAGGCCTGCACCGTGGCCAATGCCTGCGCCGGGGTGCCCGCCGCGGCCGAGATGGCCGAGGCGAGTCCGCCGGGTTGGGCCTGGTAGTAGACGAGATTGACCGACGTGGCGGTCACGCCGGGCGAGGTGGTGCCGCCGTTGCTCCCGCTGCTGGTGGGCACGCAGGGCGGGGCGTAGACGCTCGGCATCTTCAGGCGACCCGTCTTGTGGTCGCACTGGGGGCCCCAGTCGTAGGCAGCCGTCTTGCCCAGCTTGGCGGCGGCTGCATAGGTCAGCGGGACCGTCGAGTGCGTCGTCTGGCCGCCGCTCCCGTTGCCGCCGGTCGTCGGCGTCGACGAGGTGCTGTTTGTCTCGTGCACGGTGGCCGACACGCCGGCGGCGACGAGCGCCGCAACGATGAGGACGACCGGGCCGGCGACGCGCAGCCGGCCCACCCGCGGCCAGGGCCGCTCACTCGGCCGCGGCTCGGCGTCGCTCTTGCTCATCGCGTGTCCACCTCCGTGGTCGTGCCGGTCGGCGCGTCCGTCGTGGTCGGGCCCGAGCGGGCGTGGGCGAGCGGGTCGGATCCGAGGAAGGCCTCGCCGACCTCGGGAGACTCGAGGACCTCGCGGGGGGTGCCGCTGGCGATCACGGTGCCGCGGTCCATCGCCACCAGCCGGTCGGCCAGCTCGGCGATGAAGGCGATGTCGTGCTCGACGATCAGCATGGTCGCATCGAGTCGGTCGCGCACCGTGCGGAGCAGCTCGACCATGGCCTCGACCTCGCGCTGGGCCACGCCGGAGGAGGGCTCGTCGAGGAGGACGACCCGCGGCTGGTGGGCGACGACGGCCGCCAGGTCGACCAGGCGGCGCGAGCCGGTCGAGAGCTCGCTCACCAGGTTGTCGGCGTAGCGCTCGAGGCCGAAGAGATCCATGAGCTCGTCCACCCGGTGCATGACGGCGGCCTCCGTCCGCACCTGGGCCGGCAGGCGCAGGATGGCGTTGAAGGGGTCGCGCACGTCCGTGAAGCGCTCGAGCGAGACAGCGAGCGCATCGCGCACGGTGAGGGCGGAGAAGAGGCGCGAGTCCTGGAAGGAGCGGCCCAGGCCGAGGCGGGCACGGGCCGCCGCCGTGCGGTCGGTCACGTCGGCACCGCCCAGCTCGACCCGCCCGCCATCGGGCCGGAGGAAGCCCGAGATCACGTCGAAGAGCGTGGTCTTGCCGGCGCCGTTGGGCCCGATGATGCCGACGATCTCGCCGTGGGCGGCCCCGAGGGACACGTCGTCGAGCGCGGCGTTGCCGCCGAAGTTGAGAGACAGGCCTCGCACCGCCAGCTCGTCGTGGCCCCCGCCGGCCTCGGGTGCGACGGGTGCGGGCGCCGCGCCGAACGACTCGCTGGCCTGCTTGAGATAGATCGACCACAGGAGCTCGGGGTGCGCGGCGAGCTCGTCCGCGGTGCCCGAGAACCGCACCGCCCCGGTCTCCATGACGTAGACGCGGTCGGCCACGGCGACGGCCACGTTCATGGACTGCTCGACGAGGAGGATGGCGGTGCCCGCCTGGCGCATCGACTCGATGGCGCCGAGCAATTGCTCCACGACGAGCGGCGAGAGGCCGAGCGAGAGCTCGTCGATGAGGAACAGCGTGGGGCGGGTGATGGTCGCCATGGCGAGGGCGAGCATCTGCTGCTGGCCGCCCGAGAGGTTGCCGGCCCGCTCGCCGCGCCGGGAGGCGAGCGTGGGGAAGGCCGTGAGGGCCTCCTCGATCATGTCGGCGTCGCGCTCGCCCCGGCGCCGTCCCTGCCAGGCCGCGGCGCGCAGGTTGTCCTCGACGCGCAGGTTGGGGAAGATCCCCTCGCCGCCGGGCACCTGGGCGATGCCGAGACGGGCGATCTCGTCCGGCGGCAGGTGGGTGATGTCGCGGCCGTCGAAGACGATGGCACCGTGATCGGCCTCGACCACGCCGCCGATCGCCCGGAGCAGGGTCGACTTGCCGGCTCCGTTGGTGCCGAGGAGGGCGACGATCTCGCCCTCGCCGACCTCGATCTCGACGGCTTCGAGGACGGTGACGCCGTCGTAGCCGACGCTCAGCTCGCGCACCGCGAGCAGCGGGAGCTTGCCGGCGTGGCGGTCGAGCAGCATCTGGGTGCGGGTGCGCATGGATGTCCACACGTTGCGCACGTCGCGCTCGATGAGGCTCCCGGCACTGGCGACGATGAGGCCGCCGATGGTGAAGATGGGGACGAGGATGAGCAGGCCGTAGCGGAAGCCGACGGCGTCACCCAGGGCGCCGACGCTCGGGAGCACGAGGAAGCCGGGCAGGATGAAGAGCGCCCCGATGGAGAACCCGACCGAGCGCACCCGGGACGGGATGGCGAGGGAGAGTGAGGCCAGGACGCCCGGGCCCACGATGGCCAGCGACATGTCGATGCCGGCGTTGCCGATGAAGGCGACCGGGACGTTGGGGGCGAGGGCGAAGAGGACCGCGAAGCCGGCGGCGATCACCGACGCCACGGCGAGCATGCGGAAGACGAGGCCGATGTCGCGCTTGGCCAGGCGGGTGGCGATGGTGGCGCCCACGGCGAGGCCGATGAGGTCGAAGACCTGGATGGGCGCAATGAGGTAGGCGCGCTGCACCGCATCGAGGTGGAAGGTCTGTTGGTACTGCAGCGAGGCCAGCGACGTGAAGCCGGCGATGGCGGCGGCCAGGAAGGGCAGCGCGATGAAGATGCGCCGCAGCACGCCGATCTTCCAGACGGTGCGCCAGGCCTCACCGAGCGACGGCGGCGCCTCGACCGGGACGTCGAGGGAGGGCGCCGTGCTCGCCGCCGCGTCCGGTTCGGCCCTTGGCGCGGCGTCGCCCAGCGGGACCGGTTCGCCGCGCTCGGAGGCCAGCATCTGCTCGGCCAGCTCGAGCTGCTCGTGGCGCCCCCGGGCCGGCTCGCGGAGGCGCAGTCCGATGACGACGACAACCGCGATGGGCACGGCGAAGAAGAAGAACGGGGCGCGCCACGACCAGATGGAGGCGAGCCCGGCGCCGAGCAGCACGCCGACGATGGCGCCGATGCTGATGCCCGAGCGGTGGGCCGAGTAGATGCGGGGCCGCGCCGGGACGGGGTAGTAGTCGGCCAGCAGCGAGTTGTGGGTGGGGAAGATGACGGCCTGCCCCATGGAGACGCCGACCAGCATGATGGTCGCCCACACCACGGTCTGGGCCACGCCGAGCCCGATGGAGAAGACGGCGCCGGCGGCGGCGCCGATGAGGGCGATGCGCACCCGGTTGGTGCGGTCGGCCAGGACGGCGACGGGGAGCGTGCAGGCGAGCGCGGCGGCGCCCGCGATGGCGACGATGAGGAGGATGCCGGCGTTGGTGAGGTGGAACGCGTCGCGGATGTTCGGCGTGAGCACGTTGAAGGCGCTCTGGGTGGCCTGGTCCAGCAGCTCGATGGCGAAGAGCACCCCGAGGGGGAAGAGGGAGACGCCGGCGCCGAGCTCCGAGAGGCGGTGCTTCACGGCACCAGCACGGGGTCGATCGGGCCGCCGACTCCCGGCGCCGCCTGGTGCTTGCGGCGCACGAGCGCGTCGACCGCCCAGTCACGCAGGTCGTAGCAGAGGCCGGCCAGGCCGCTCGGGAAGAGGATGAGCACGATGAGCACGCCGAGGGCCGAAGGGAACAGCTGCCAGCTCGGGGGCAGGTAGATGGTGCTGCCCTCGACCAGCGCGGCGCCGAGGATCGCCCCCAGTGCCGAGCCGAGCCCGCCGACGGCGGTGGAGGTGAAGACGAGGAGGCTGACGGGCACGAGGAATGCCGTCTCCTGGTACTGCTGGTTCACCACCAGGAAGAGGCAGCCGGCGAGTCCGGCGATGAAGCCGGAGAGGGCGAAGGCGGTCAGCTTGGCCCACACGACGCGCACGCCGTAGCCCGCGGCCGCCCGCTGGTTGGCCGGGAGCGCGCGGAGGACACGCCCGGTCCGGCTGTGGCGCAGGCCGTACATGGCGACGAGCACGAGCACGAGCACGCCGAGGCAGAGCTCGAACACCGACGACTGCGAGGTGAGGGAGAGGCCGAAGAGGTAGGGGATGCCGATCTGGCCCTGGGGGATCCAGGAGAACTCGGCGCGGACGAGGAGGTAGCCCGAGGCAGCCAGGGCGAAGGCGAGCGTCGTGACGGCGGCGAACATGCCGTCGAGACGCAGCGTCGGGAGGCCGACCACCACGGCGACGGCGGCCGCGGCGGCGCCGGCCAGCAGGAGGGCGAGGCTGAGGTCCCAGTGCCAGTCGACCAGCGCGACGGCGCCCACCGTCGCCCCCACGGCGGCAAAGGACATCTGGCCGAGGCTGACCTGGCCCGACCACCCGGTCAGCACGACGACCGAGCAGCCGACGATGGCGAGCACGACGAGGGCCGAGGCGCGGATGAGCTCGCCCGGGCCCATCCAGAGCGGGAGGGTGCACGCGGCGGCGAAGGCGACCAGGGCGGCGATCGGGGTCCCGACGCGGACCTCGGTGAGGTTACGGGTGGCCGCCGGCAGGTCCCGCACGCTGCCGGCCAGGGCGAGCGACGACGCCGACTCGCGGTCGGTGTGGCGGGCCAGCAGCTGGCGCACGACGATGGCGGCGAAGACGACGCCGGCCAGGACGGCCAGCCCGAGGGCGGGGTTGGTCGGGTCGTCCCACGCCACGCCCTGCTGCAGGATCCCCAGCGCCACCGCGGAGGCGGCGATGGTGGGGAGCTCGGTGAAGTTGCCCAGGGCGAGCGCGGCCAGGGCGGTGACGAGCGCGGTGAGCCCATAGGTGGGGTCGAGGGGGAGGCCGAGGATGGTGGCCTGGAAGAAGATGCTGACGAAGGAGAGCACGCCCGCCACCACCCAGGTGACCGTCTGCAGGCGCCCGACGGGGATGCCGAGCATGGAGGCGCGGTCGCGCCGGTCACCCGCCGCCTGCACGGCGATCCCGATGTCGCTGCGGGTGAACCAGAGCGACACGGCGGCCAGGCAGCCGAGGGAGACGATGACCGCCACCAGGTCGTCGGCGTCGAAGACGATGGGCGCGACGTGCCAGCTGAAGTGCCAGGGGAACTTGACCACCGCGCTGGCGATCGGCGTCTGGCCCCAGATGCGGGGGATGAGGAGGCTCACGACGACGAGGAGCTGGGACAGCCCGATGGTGGCCACGGTCAGGATGAGGCGGGGCGAGCGCCGGAAGCGGCGCACCACGACGAACTCGGCGCCGGCGGTCAGGATGACGACAGCCACCAGGCCGGTGGCGAGCCCGACGAAGTAGTTGACGCCGGAGAAGGCGACCAGGCCGACGGCCAGGACGGCGGGCGCGGTGCCGAGGTCGCCCTGAGCGAAGTTGATCACCTTGTTGAGGCGGTAGGTCAGGCCGAGGCCGACAGCCATCAGGGACCCGAGCAGGCCGAGCACGAGGCCCTGGACCCACACGCCGAAGGGGACGGGGAAGAGGATGAGCTGCACGGCGAGCACGGCCGCCGACGGAGGCCGCCGCTCCCACCGTCGTCGCGCTGCGCCCAGGCAGCCGCAGGGAGGCCCTCAGCGGCTCATGCCCTTCTCATGCCCCGTTCCCCATGGCGAAGTGGCCCCCCCGGGTCGCTCACGTGCCGATCTGGCAATGGCTGTGCTGCTCGTGCGGGGCTGACAGTAGCGGTCGGGCGGTCGCGCGCCAAGGGGTTGCAATCCCCGGGAGGGTCACCGCCGTTGTCCCGAGGGACGCGGGAAACGTCCACCCGCGCCCGGTAACGTCGCCGTTGAGCGGGGACATGGTGGGAGCGGCACAGCGGCCTCCCGCGCCCTCCCCAAGACGACGAAACGAGGCATCGTGGCGCTCACCGACCACATCCCGTCCGCCCAGCGATCGGACTCGCCGGCGGCGCACGCGGTCGAGCTCCGTAAGACCTACGGCACCGGCCAGGCGACGGTCCACGCCCTGGCAGGCATCGACGTCACCTTCGAGCGCGGCCGCTTCACCGCCGTGATGGGCCCCTCGGGGTCGGGCAAGTCGACGCTCATGCACTGCATGGCGGGCCTCGACCGGCCGACGTCAGGACAGAGCTTCGTGGGCGACCTCGACATCGGGGGCCTGGACGACAAGGGCCTCACGCAGCTTCGGCGCGACCGGATCGGCTTCGTGTTCCAGTCCTTCAACCTCGTGCCCACGCTCACGGCCGGCGAGAACATCACCCTTCCGGCGGACCTGGCGGGGAGGAAGGTCGACCAGGAGTGGTTCGACTATCTGGTCGCCCAGCTGGGCATCGGGGACCGGCTGTCACACCGGCCCACCGAGCTGTCGGGCGGCCAGCAGCAGCGCTGCGCCTGCGCCCGGGCCCTGATCAACCGGCCCGACCTCATCTTCGCCGACGAGCCCACTGGCAACCTGGACTCGAACTCCTCGGCCGAGATGCTCTCCTTCCTGCGGCGGTCGGTCAGCGAGTTCGGCCAGTCCATCGTGATGGTCACCCACGACCCCCGCGGGGCCTCCTACGCGGACCGGGTCGTGTTCCTGGCCGACGGGAAGGTCGTCGACGAGCTCGCCGAACCCACGCCCGACTCTGTCCTCGAGCGCATCCGGACGCTGGGCGCCTGACATGTGGCGGGTCACCATCAAGGGACTCCTGGCCCACAAGCTCCGCCTGGCCCTGACCGCGCTGGCCATCGTCCTCGGGGTGACGTTCATCGCCGGGACGTTCGTGCTCACCGACACCCTGCACAACACGTTCGACAACCTCTTCGGGAACATCTACCAGAACGTCGACCTTCCAGGTGCGCGGCGTGGCCCAGTTCGGCAGCGGCGGCACCGCCACCCGCAATCCGGTCCCGGAGTCGCTCCTCGCCACGGTAGCAGGCCGTCCCCGGCGTGGAGGCCGCCAACGGCTCGGTGACCGGCTACGCGCAGTTCATCGCCCACGATGGAAAGGCCATCACCACCGGCGGGGCTCCCACGCTCGGGGTGGAGTTCGACCCCGACCAGCAGATCTCCGCGCTGCACATCGCGCAGGGCCGACCGCCGACGACCCCGAACGACGTCGTCATGGACCTGGGCACGGCGCAGAAGTACGACTTCAAGGTCGGCCAAAAGGTGCGCATCCTCCTGCAGGGACCGACCCGCACCTTCACCATCACCGGCCTGACCCGCTTCGGGACGGCGAACAACCTGGCCGGGGCGACGCTGGCCGCCTTCGACACGCCGACCGCACAGGCGGTCCTGGGCGAGGTCGGCAAGTTCGACAACATCAACATCGTCAGCGCACCGGGCGCGAACAAGGCGGTCGTCCAACGCGACATCGCACGCGTGCTGCCCCGTGGCGTCGAAGTGGTCACCGGTCAGACCGTCGTCAACGAGGCGACGGGCGCCATCAGCCAGGCCCTCGGCTTCTTCAACACGGCCCTGCTGGTGTTCGGCTTCATCGCGCTCTTCGTGGGCGGCTTCACCATCTTGAACACGTTCTCCATCACGGTGGGCCAGCGCACCCGGGAGCTGGCCCTGCTGCGCATCGTGGGGGCGAGCCGGCGTCAGGTGTTCCGTTCCGTGCTCGGCGAGGCCTTCATCGTCGGGCTCGTGTCGTCGCTGATCGGCCTGGGGCTCGGGGTGCTGGCTGCCGTCGGGCTCGAGAAGCTGCTGAGCGGGTTCGGGGTCACGCTGCCGTCGGGCCCGCTGGCTTTCGAGGCGCGCACCGTCGTCGTCTGCCTGATCGTCGGCATCGGGGTCACGATGGTCGCTGCCATCAGCCCGGCGCGGCGTGCCGTGCGGATCGCCCCGGTGGCGGCCGTCTCGGAGCGCCAGACCGAAGCCGAGATCCCGTTGCGGCGCCGTTTCATCCGGGGCGGGGTCATCACGCTGATCGGGGTGGCCCTGCTCGCCGTCGGGCTGACGCAGCCGGCGATCCAGCTGGTGGGCCTGGGGGCGGTGTTGATCTTCGTCGGCGTGGCGATGCTGGCGCCGGCAGTGGCGCGTCCCATGGCCAGCGTGATCGGTCGCCCGCTGGCCCGCCTGCTCGGCACCTCGGGCCGGCTGGGGCGGGAGAACTCCATGCGCAGCCCCCGGCGGACGGCCCAGACGTCGGCTGCGCTCATGGTCGGGCTCGCCCTCGTCTCGGCCATCGCGGTGTTCGGCGCGTCCCTTTCGCGGTCGGCCACGAGCAGCGTCGACAACGCGATCAGCGCCGACCTCATCGTGTCGACCACGAGCAAGAACGGGAACGGGCAATTCAGCACGACCGTGCCGACGGTGATCGCCGGCGTCCCCGGCGTCACCGCCACCTCGACCGTCTACGGCGGCCAGTTCGAGTTCCAGCACTCGCTCGAGAACCTCCTCGCCGTCGGGACGACGAACCTGTCGCAGACGGTGATCCTCGACATGACGTCAGGGACCTCGCGGTCACTGGCCACGGGCGCGCTGCTCATCGACACCAACACCGCCAGCGCCGACCACCTCTCAGTCGGCAATACCGTGCCGGTGCGCTTCGCCCTCACGGGCCCCTCAACCATGCGCATAGGCGGGATCTACCAGCCGAACGCCCTGGCGGGGAAGTACCTCGTCGGCGACGGCTTCTTCCTGACCCACTTCCAGAACCCGCTCCCCAATGCCGCCCTGGCCAAGACCGACGGCAGCCCAGGGGTGCAGCAATCCGTGGAGAGGGCGCTGGCGGGCTACCCCAACGTGCAGGTCCAGTCGCGGGCCCAGTTCGAGGCCACGCAGACGGCCCAGGTCAACCAGCTGCTCGGCCTGGTCTACGCGCTCCTCGGCCTGGCCGTGATCATCGCCCTTATCGGGATCGTGAACACACTGATGCTCTCGGTCTTCGAGCGCACGCACGAGATCGGGCTGCTGCGAGCGGTGGGCATGAAGCGGCGCCAGATCCGCGCCATGATCCGATCCGAGTCGGTGATCCTCGCCGTCTTCGGCGCCATCATCGGCATCGTCGTCGGGACCGGCCTCGGGATCGCGCTGGTGTCGTCGCTGCGCTCGCAGGGCATCACGAGCACGGTGGTGCCGGTGTCGAACCTGGTGGTCTTCCTGATCCTGGCCGCGCTGCTGGGCCTGCTGGCTGCGAGCTGGCCGGCCCGGCGCGCCGCCAAGCTCGACGTGCTGGCGGCGATCGCCGCGGACTGACCCTCTCGCGGCCGATCAGCGGGTGATGCGCCAGCGGACGGTGACGCGCTCGAAGGGCCAGTCCGCGCTCACGGCGACCAGCTTGCGAATGGCGGGGTCGAGGTCCTCGAGGGTGTCACACTGCGACTTGGCGTAGACGTCGACGAAGAGGACGTCGCCCCATCCGGGGGCAGCCATGGTCTGGGTGACCCGGAGCCGTCCGTCCACGCCGGTGATCTCGTCGACCGAGGCGCGCACGGCGCGCTGCAGGGCGGAGTCGGACATCTTCTGGCGCACCCGCTTCTGGGGCGGTTCGGCCGCAGGGTGCTCCGGGTGGGAGGCCGCTCCAGGCGAGTGCCCGCGCGCGTCGGCCTGGCCGGATGCGGGCAGTCGGACCACGGAGATGTCGCCTTTCGTCTGAGGAGGATCAGTCTCCCATGTCGGCAGGATCGAGGGACGCTTTCGCGGGTTTGTGCTCCAGTTGGCCATCGGGCCGACCCGGGGGCATTCGGCGCCGACCCGGTCTCCGGATCAGGGCCCTGACCCTGGGGCGAAGCGGGCCGTGAGGCCGACCACCCGCCAGCCTTCTTTGTGGCCGCGAACGAGCCGGTAGGTCGTGTCCAGCATGCCCGGAACGACGGCCCAGCCGACCAGGCGTCCGCCGTGCGCGGTCGGGACACGGGTCACGCCGCCCTGCCAGTCCGTCACGTGCACCACGCCCGCCGCCGTGGCGGTGGTCCCGGAGAGGGACAGCTTCGTGACCGTGGTCCGGTCCCGGATGGGGCCAGGGGGCCCCACGGTGACGGCACCGGGCGGCCGCACGCACGCCGTCGCCGTGCCGAGCCGAGCGGCCTTGGCCTCGAAGGCCGTCGTCAGCCGCGCCGCCTCCAGCCCGCCGAACGTGGCCGCAATCTGTGCCTGCATGAAGGCCTCCATGCCGTGGACGAGGGACGAGTCGAACACGGTGCAGCGGGCCGCCGTCCAGCGCCAGGGCGAGCTGGTGGTGCTGATGGAGGGCTGCAGCCACGAGCCGGGGCTGGCCAGCGTCCAGCGACCGTGCAGCTGGACCGGGAGGTAGACAGCGTCGTCCGAGACCTGGAGGGCCCGCGCGACGACCGCCAGGGCGTCCGCCCGAGACGAGCTCGACGGCTCCGAGGCGGAGACGTGGAGCGCCGCGACCGGCGTGAGCGCCCCGGTGAGGAGGGTGACGGCGACGCCGCGCCGGGCGTACCCGCCGACTCGACGCATGGTGACCCCCCGACCCCTCTGTCCAGGACGAACCCTCGGTACAGTACCGACATGACCACGACCGCCGGCGCCACGCCGCGGGCCTTCCGGCTGCCCGGCTACGAGGTGGCGGTGGGCCCCTTCACCCACGTGGCGAGCGAGCGGGACCGGTTGGCCGCGCTGCGGTGGCGCAGCTTCGACGCCCGCCAGCTCGGCTCGACGGTGGGGGCGGAGATCTCGGGCGTCGACCTCACCGCGGAGCTGACGGGCGAGGTCATCGGGGAGCTGCGCCAGGCGCTGCACGACTACAAGGTCATCTTCTTCCGGGGCCAGGCGCTGACGCCCCACCAGCACGTCGCCTTCGCACGACGGTTCGGCGACCTCGAGATCCACCCCTTCCTGGCCTCGAACACGGGGGAGCCGGAGCTAGTCCGCTTCGAGAAGACGGCGGAAGTCAGTGGCTACGAGAACTCGTGGCACCACGACGTCACCTGGCGGAAGACCCCGTCGATGGGGGCCATCCTGCACACGCTCGACGTCCCGGACCACGGCGGGGACACCCTCTTCTCCGACATGTACGCCGCCTACGACGCGCTGGACGAGGCGACGAAGGGGGAGATTCAGGGACTCGACGCCGTGCACGACTTCACCCAGACCTTCGGGCACACGATGACGGCGGAGCAACGTCGGGTGGCGCAGGCGCAGTACCCCCCGGTCCATCACCCGGTGGTCTGCACGCACCCGGCCACGGGGAAGCGCCACCTCTACGTCAACCGCCCGTTCGTGAGCCACATCGAAGGACTAGGCCGGGAGGCCAGCCTGGAGCTCCTGGACCGTCTGTGCCGCCAGGCCGACGCCCCGGAGCACCAGTGCCGCTTCACCTGGTCGAGGGACGCGATCGCGTTCTGGGACAACCGCGCCGTGCAGCACTACGCATCGAGCGACTATTGGCCACAGCGCCGGACGATGGAGCGGGCGTCGATCATCGGTACCGAGCCCTCCCGCTGAGGGTTGTCGCCTTCGGGGAGTGGCCCGAGCCGGAGCCATCGGTCGACGTGCAACGCTTGACGAGGCTGGGAATTCCGGTTCGTCCCTGTCGGAAGGGCTCAGCGTTGGGCCGTCGTCGGGACCTCGTCGCTTCCAGACGTGGATTCGCGTACGCCGGACCCGGAGTACGACGGGAGTCGGTCCCTATCTCAATGTGCCCGATGACCGGCCATGGTCACGGGTCAAACGAGGTGGGTACACCGGTTGATCCGATGTGGGGTCATCGCGTCGAACGACCTTTACGAGGCGCCGGTACGGCACGTTTTGCACGAGGGGGACAGATGCTGCCCCCCTTACCGTTGTGACCTCGTCCGCTGTAGCCGTTTCCGCCCTCGAGGGCGGATCTCCGATGTGGAGCCGGTCCCAGAGGAACCAACGGAGGCGGTTGCCCCGACTGCGGTCATCTCGCACCCAGTGTTCAACGGTGACCTCATAGTGGAACTCGACCACTGGCTCGTCGGTACGGCTGGAGATCAGCCGATCCGCGCTCAGGTCGAGCGAGAGAATGGCGTCGTCCGGTTCACGCTCAAAGGTGGGCTTCGACCTGGCACGTTCCATAGTCAGCTCCTCGTCAAGCCCCCCTCGTTGGTCTCGGCGGATTTCTCCGTCCGCTTGAGTGGCGTGTGTCACCGAGGCGCCTGCGACCCGGTGCAGGGATGGCGCTGATCCCCAGAATGATGATTGCCCCTGGAGGTTGCTCTCAGGGGGATGGTCCGGCGCCGTCGTCCAGCCGTCCGGGAGGACATCGGTGTCGTACTCGACCGGTGCGGCGACAACGGCGTCGGGGCCAAGCGTTTGCCATGATTGCCTCGTGGAGCAGCGCATCAGTCTGGTCACCCTGGGGGTCCTCGATCTCGCACGAGCCCGAGCCTTCTACGAGGCCCTCGGCTGGTCGGATGCACAGCAACCCGATGACGAAGTGTGCTTCTTCCAAGCCGGTGGGATGGTCTTCGGGTTGTGGACTGCTCTCGGCGGCCACGGCGCTCCGGGGATCGAGCTGGCTCACAACGTGCGCTCGCCCGAAGAAGTGACCGAGGTGCTGAAAGAAGCCGAACATGCTGGAGGTTCGATCGTCCGGCACGCTGCCGTAGCCGACTGGGGAGGGACGACGGGTGCGTTCTCCGACCCTGACGGGTACGTCTGGGAAGTGGCGCACAACCCGGGGTGGACGCTCGATCCCGGGGGAGCAGTCCACATCTGAAGCGTCGCCATTCCGTGGCTTCGTGTGCGACCCGGGCCCGGCGAATTGCGAGGCCCCGAAAGGACGGCGAAGGGGGGCGGGGCGATGGGTCGCGGAGTTCCGTGCTGGCAGAGGTCAAGCCGGCCGGGCAGCCTCGGATCCCTGACCTCGATCCCGCCCCGGGGTGTGTTCGTGCACGACTCGCGGTGGGGATCGGGCGCTCCCTTGCCTGCTGAGAATTCTTCTCGGACCTGTCGATTCGGGGAGGGGCCGTTCGTGTAGTGGGTGACAGCCCGGCACGAGGTCCGGCTGACGACCAAGGAGGGCAGGGAGATGGGAAAGATCGTGGTCACCGAGTTCGTCTCGCTCGACGGGGTTATCGAAGAGCCCCGGTGGACGTTCGACTTCGACCGAGCTGCCGAGGGGGACAAGTTCAAGTACGACGAATTGTTCGACGCCCAGGCCCTTCTGCTCGGGCGCGTGACCTACGAGGGGTTCGCCGCCGCCTGGCCCGGCATGGGGCACGACGAGTTCGGGCAACGCATGAACGAGATCGAGAAGTACGTGGTTTCGTCGACGCTGGCCGACGGGGATGCAACATGGGGTAAGACGTCCGTGCTGCGAGGCGACGTAGTGGACGAGATCAGTCGGCTGAAGCGGCAGGTTGGCGGGAACCTACTGGTGGAGGGAAGTGCGCAACTTGTGCAGACCCTGGTTGCACACGACCTGGTGGACGAGTATCGCCTGATGATCTTCCCGATCGTCCTCGGCGCGGGCAAGCGCATGTTCCCGCCCTCCATGCCGCAACCGTCGACCCTGATGCTCACGAACTCGCAGGCGGTCGGGTCGGGTGTGCTGCTCTTGAACCTCTCGGCCGGCTCCGACCCCGCTCGGTAGCCCGGGCACCCACGAGATCAAGGAGGTTCGCACCATGTCCAGATCAGTGCTCTACATGTCGATGTCGCTTGACGGGTACATCGCCGGCCCCAACGACCAACCTGACAACCCGGGCGGCGACGACTTCATGCGGCTGCACGAGTGGTATGGGTTTGTCTCCGACCCCGGACCGGGTGCGGAGTCCGTTGATCCGTCGGGGACGGGCACACAGTTTCTCGACGAAATCAGAATGACCGGAGCGGTCTTCGCCGGCCGCAATACCGTGGAACAGGTCGATCACTGGGGCGGTGACCACCATGACGGCGTCCCGATCTTCGTGCCCAGTCACCGGCCGCCGGCACCGTCGGTGGCGAAGTATCCATTGGTGACGTATGTGACGGACGGGATCGCTGCCGCGATGGCACAGGCGAAGTCCGCCGCTGGTGACCGCAACGTGCTCGTCCATGGCGCCTATACGGCACAGGCGGCGCTGGCGGCGGGTGTGCTCGACGAGCTGCAGATTCACCAAGTCCCGGTCTTGTTCGGTGGCGGGCGCCGCCTGTTCGAGATGTTGCCGGCAAGGGTCGAGTTGGAGATCGCTCGAGTGATCGACACCCCGGAGGCCACGCACATCCGCTATCGCGTCGTCCCGTAGGTCGGGTGACGCGAGGAGCGCCGGGGGCCCGATCTGGCAAAGCGTCCTCGAGGCGGGTGTCATGGGACACCCCCACCACCTCGCTGGACGGAGGTGCCAGACTCGAATGTGTGCCGTCGATCTCCGGCCGTGTCGAGGTCAATCTGACCGTCCGTGACCCCGCGAGGAGTGCAGCTTGGTATTCAGAGCTGTTGGGCTTGGAGGAGATATACGACTTCGTCGGTGTGGACGGTCGGATGCGCTACGTGGCTCTCGTTGAGCCGAAGAGTCAGCTCGTCATCTGCCTAATCGGTCACCAGGAGAATTCGGGGGAACGCTTCAGTGAGTTCCATACGGGCCTCGATCACCTGGAGTTCTTGGTGGATCGCCGAGAAGACCTCAATGAGTGGGGAGACAGGTTGAACCGGCTCGGTATCCCTCACTCGGGCGTAAAGGAGCCCGCATACACCCGAAACGCCATGCTGACCTTCCGTGACCCCGACAACATCCAGCTCGAGTTCTTCTGGAGGGCGTCAGCG
The DNA here is from genome assembly GCA_963730395.1 of uncultured Acidimicrobiaceae bacterium. Lineage (GTDB taxonomy): Bacteria > Actinomycetota > Acidimicrobiia > Acidimicrobiales > RAAP-2 > Bog-473. The sequence continues at coordinate 173,429 of CAVSSK010000030.1, forward strand.
GAATAGGGTCGGTCACCGGTAACAGCTTCTTACTGTCGGTCACCCGCGTCTCCTCCACCAAGCCCACACAGTGAGGTCGTCGGTGAATCGCGCATGTGATCGTGCCCCGGCCACCCTTGTGTCAGGGCTACCACTGACCTCCTTGAGCCGACCTCCCGCCACTGGTTGGCGGACTGCGTCGGACCGTCACCTTCACTGGTTGCTCCGCACGGCGTGGCTGGGCCGATCTCCAAGGATGTGCGTAGCGAGCCGGAGTGCCTACATCTTCCAGCGGCGAAACCCGCCCTCGGAATTCAGGACTTGGCCGGTGATCCAGGCGCTCTCGTCGGACACGAGCCACGTCACCAGGCGAGAGACGTCATCGGGAGATCCCCAACGACCCGCCGGGAGTGCGTGTCGGACCTGACGAGAGAGCTCGGGATCGGCCCATCCCGTATCTGTGGGTCCGGGATTCACTGCGTTCACGGTGATGCCGCGGTCAATCAGGGCGTCAGCCAAGGTGAGCGTCATCTGATGAACCGCCCCCTTGCTGACCGCGTAGGGAATCTCTCGAGCCATCGGGGCGAGGTGTTGGCCCGAAGTGAAGAGGACCACTCTGCCCCCACCTCGTCGATCGTCGTGCTGGGCCGCGAACGCTTGAGCGAGCAACACACAGGCGCGGGCGTTGACGGCCCAGCTCAGGTCCAGCTCCTCGACGGTCACTTCGCCAAGCGTCTGGCTGCCTGAGCTCGTGGCATGGTTGGCCACGACCACGTCGACGTGGCCAAAGAGCTCGACTGCTTCCTCCACGACTGTTGCCGGTGTGCCCGGAAGGGCGAAGTCGGCTTCTACGTGCGCAAGGCGACCTCCAAATTGTCGGAGCGCCTCGATCACGCCCGGCATGCCCACTGCATCACGTCCCCATGGCCGTGCTGCGTCGTGTGCCGTCCACGATTGGATCAGCACCGTCATCCCCGCTGCGAGCAGGTCCCGGGCAATGGCAAATCCGATGCCGGCACGCCGACTGACTCCGGTCACGATGGCGACCCGGCCAACCATCGAGGTGGTCATCCCTCAATCATAAGAAGGCATCGCCCGACGAGGCGATGCTGCATGCCCGCGACAAGACCACCTCGACGCGATCGGGTGCGGGGCTGACACGCCCTAGTGCGGCGAGGAGCGCTCTGCTCGGACTTGGGCGGCCGCGTGGCGGCCGGCGCGTCGGCCGAAGAACGAACCGTCGCCGAGGCTGATGCCGCTGGCGTAGTGGTGGGCCGCCAGGCTGGCGGCGGTCCGGCCGACGGCGTAGAGACCCGAGATGCGATGACCCGCGCTGTCGAGGGCGGCGCCGTCGGGGTCGGTGATCAGGCCGCCGAGCGTGAAGGTCGCATAGATGGCGCCGTGGTCGACGCGCAGGTCGATGGCGCCGATGCCGCTCGCCGGCGGCACGCCGATGGGCTGCAGGTAGGGCGCGCGCTTGTGGAATGCCGGGTCGTCCCCGCGGGCTGCGGCCTCGTTGTACTCGCGCACCGTGCGCGCCAGCGCATCGGGCGGAACGTCGAGGTCGGCGGCCAGTTCCTCCGGGGTGGCTGCGGCGTAGCGCGACGCGGAGTCCGAGGATGTTCGGCTCGTGGATCACGTCGTCGGTGATCATGTAGACGAAGCCGTCGTGGTCGCGGAGGGCGTGGATCCCGATGCGACCGGTGTAGGCGTCCTCGTTGATGAACCGCTCGCCGTGGCGATTGACGAGGATTCCCCGTGCGAGACGGTGAGGCGGCCCGAGCGGCAGCGCGCACTCGAAGGCGTCGAGCCGGGTCGTCACCGCGCCGGCGCCGACACCCATGCGGATCCCGCGCCCGTCGTCGGTCGGGGTGCCGATCCGCCAGGCAGCGTCCGGGACGTGGGCCAGTGGGCAATGCTCGGCGACCATCGCCTCGTTGTGGATGAACCCGCCGGTCGCCAGGATCACCCCGCCACGGGTCCCGGATGGCGCGGGGCCCGTCGTCGGTCCGTACGCGCAGGCCGACCACGTCCCCGCCGTCGACGACCAGCGCCTCGGCGCGGGCGTCGGCCATCACGCGAGCGCCGCTGGACGTCACGGCGGCACCGAGGCGCTCCATGAGGAAGCCGCCGGCGGAGTCGATGTAGCGCGGCTTGTGACCGCGCGGCGCCGGGGCCGAGATCTCGTCGAACGGGTAAGCGTCCTCACCGCCACTGAAGAGCAGGCCAGCGTCATCGGCCGATTCACGGTTCGGCTCGTCGCAGAACGCCGCCCGGAACGGGACGCCGATCGAGACCAACCAGTCGAAGTGGTCCGGCGAACCCTCGCAGTAGGCGTCCACGCGATCGTCGTCCACGCCGGGCCCGAGGGCGGCCCGGAGGAACGCCGCCATGTTCTCCGGCGAGTCCTGGAAGCCGCAGGCATTCTGGAGGGCCGTGCCGCCTCCCAGGTAGATGAGACCACCGGAGTTGGCCGACGTCCCACCGGGTCCCGCTGCCTCGTTCGACGGCCAGCACGTCCGCTCCTGCCTGGCGCGCCGCCACAACCGCAGACGTGCCCGCGGCGCCCAGGCCCACCACGACCACGTCGACCGTCTCGTCGAAGCGAACCTCGTCGACCACGAGTGCCGGGATCGGCTCCATCACCCTCCTCGGGTCAGGCTGCAACGGCGGACCGCGTGATTGTGTCTTCGCATCCTTGGCCTGCACCCCCTGAAGGTGACGACGACCGCGGCGAGGCTGAGCGGTGTCAGGAGACCCTTTCGTAGAACGTCTGCGTGACACCCTCATCCAGGACAGCCAGGACCTTTTCAAGGTGTCCACTGGCAAGTATCAACTCGCCGAATGCGGTGTCATGGGCCTGTCGGGACGCCCACGTCTGTATGAATACGAATGATTGCGGATCGGACTGGTCGCGCAGGATGTCGAACGACTCACAGCCGTCAGCAGCAATCATGCGTCTTCGACCTTCGGTCTGCAGGTCGAGAAGTGTCTCCTCGTGACCCGATGCGGCATGAAACCGCGTCACAGAAGTGATGCTCATGGTGGTGCCCGGCTTCCTCTGGTGGACTCATCAGCACGGTAGTCCAGCATCGTGGTGAGGTGAGCGGCGATGTCCGATTCAGTCGAGGTTCACATGGTGTCGAGCTCGCCAGACAGGAAGGAATTGCCGTATCGTGACGCGCCTGTCTTTGTCAGGATCGTCAGAGCACCGGGTGGATCGACCTCGCATGGCGGAGAGTGCCGAGCAGCGTTGGCTCCTCGTGATGGATGACATCGGCGACCCTCCGGCAAGGCCTGGCAGACCGGCCTTGAGCCGGCCCGCGACACCTGACAACTCCGTCACGACCTAAGGAGTACGAGTCATGACCGTAACGCTCATCACCGGAGCCAACAAGGGACTCGGCTACGAGACTGCCCGCCAACTGATCGAGCAGGGGCACACCGTCTACATGGGGGCGCGCAGCATCGAGCGTGGGGAGGCGGCAGCGTCCGCGCTCGGCGGCCAGTTCGTGCAGCTCGACGTGACTGACGACGCGTCAGTCGGGACCGCCCTAAATGTCATCGCCGAACGTGAGGGGCACCTGGACGTCCTCGTGAACAACGCCGGTATCAGTACGACGGCAGACGTCAGTGGCCCCGTCGCGCTCAAGGTGTTCGACACCAATGCGATCGGACTCATCCGTGTGACCCAGGCCGCACTTCCGCTGCTGGAGAAGTCCGAGAATCCGGTCGTGGTCAACGTCTCGAGCGCCCTCGGCTCGTTCTGGGCCGTCACCAATCCAGAGCGGCGACAATTTCACTATCCCTCCATTGTCTACGGCTCGAGCAAGGCCGCCGTCTCGATGCTCACTGTGCAATACGCCAAGGCTCTGCCCGGGATCAAGTTCAATGCGGTCGAGCCCGGGTTCACCGCTACCGACCTCACTCCCTTCAGCGGGGCCGGGCAGCCGGTCGAGAAGGGCGCTGAGGTCATCGTGCGCATGGCGACCATCGGCAAGGACGGCCCCACCGGCACCTTCGAGGAGGACGCGGGCGAGCTCGCCTGGTGACACTGCGGCGCAGCCGTGCCGCTTGATCATCCCACCGTTTCGGCGGTAGCTACTGGCCGGCAACCAAAGCCCAGTTCCTTCGCCAGCCCGGACTGCTGGGACGTCTAAGGAACCTCTTTGCTCCGCTCCGCAGACAAAGCCTGATTCGCGGCGCGCAGGTCGGCAAAAGTGTCGGACGTCGGTCCCGTGACTTCTCGCTTCGCCGCTCTGATCAACGCCGTCTGAGCTCGCAGTACGGATTCCGGGATGTCTTCGGCCGGAGAGGCGGTGCTTGTTTCGCCGATCACAGAGCCCTTCGCCGAGTAGCCGAGCGCTGCGGAGCCGATCACGCTGCTCTCGTAGGCATCACTGCGGGCGATTTGCTGGTCGAGGCGCTCGAGAGCAGTCAGCAGTTCATTGCGCAATTCGAGCGAGGGATCCTTCAGATATGCCTCGATCGACTGTTCCACCGTGCCGAGGTTCAGTTCGAGGATGGCGTCCACGGAGACATTTTCGACATCGTCGGTCCGATGCTCTTGACGATCAAACACGGCACCACCCTCCAATCGCGCGGTGGCCAATTTACAAACTTGTGCTCGTCCGCCGGGCCGGCCGCCGGCCAGGACGGGTAACTGCTCCCCGGTGGGCGCGACGGCCGGTAGGGTCCAGGACCGAGCCGAGCGACGCGCGGCGGACCACGGGAGGGCACCGATGACGGGCCAGGGTGACGGGCAAGAGGGTGAGCAGGTCCACGAGTGGGGAGAGGCCGTGCCGGCCTCGTCCGGCCGGCCCAAGCCGGGCGACATCATCACCGAGTCCGGCCTGGCCATGACCCCTGGTCCCCTGGTCGGCCAGGACGTGTCGACCCCGCTCGAAGAGGACGAGCCCGAGCACACCATCCCGCCCGCCCCGCTGTGGGCCATGAAGGAGCGCCGGCACACCCAATGGCATCTTCTGCCGGCCCACGAGCAGCACGAGCGGATCCGCGAATGCCTGGAGGCCGACGACTACACCCTCTACTGCATCGACGACGGGCGGCACCACGCCATGATCGGCCGCCGCGTCGGCGCCTCGCCCACCGGCTGCCAGTACACGCTGATTGGCCGCATCTCCCGCCAGCGTTACGAGGAGCTGCGCGACGAGGTCGTGCTACTGGTCAACTGCTTCGACACAGCCACCGAGATGCGACTGTGCGGGGTCGTCGTCGAAGAGGACATCCGTTCGTCCAACGTCTTTGACGTCGCCGAGTACGACAGCATCGACGACGTCCCCGAGGACTACCGGCCCGGCTCGCCGTTCCACCACTTCCGGCAGGAGCTGGAGATCACCGCGTACGGGTGACGGTGGCCTGAATCCGTACGTATCGGCTATCTCCGTGGTGACAGGGCGGGGCGGGGGATGGCGCCGACCCTCAGGGTGAGGGAATGTCCCTCGACGAAGATGTCGATGGGTCTCGGTTCCGGCCTTGCCGAGTGGTGGAATATCCCTAGAGATTCTCCGACCCGGGCTGCGTACTGGCAGCGTCACCGGTCGAGAGCTGTGCTGACCAGACGGAACCGGCGTCATCTCGAAGGGCTTCGATCTCAGTAAAGCCAAAGACCTCTACGAGGAACGAGAGGGCACGTGTGGCATCTGGATAGTAGAGATAGGGGAGCACCTGAGGTGCGCCAGCAGGTCGCCTCGAAGACGAAGGCACGGCTCAACGATAGTGAATGGCGCCCTTGATTTGCGCGAGACGTGCTACCCCACTGGTCTCGTACGGGAGGTCACGGATCCGGCCGCAGGGCGCCACGGTGCGGGCGTAGCGGGGCACCCCGAGAGAAACCGGTGCCAGTCCTCGGGCCGCATAATGGAGTGGTGACCGAGCTACGGCTGGCTCTCTGTCAATCCGCCTCCAGTGGCGATCCACAGGCCAACCTCGAAAAGGGATTGGCCGTATGTTCGAGGGCCGCCGAAGCGGGGGCGGACATCGCGATCCTGCCAGAGATGTGGCAAATCGGTTACGCCCCTTGCCCTGATGACGAGGCTGGACGGGCGAGGTGGCAGGAGATGGCCATCGCCCGTCACGATCCATGGGTGAGCGCATTCAGAAAGGCTGCGTCCGACCTCAACTTGGCGATTGTGGCGACATTTTTGGAGCGGTGGCCTGGTTCCCCTCGGAACACCGCCCTGCTCATCGACCGGCATGGTCAAGATGTTCTTTGCTACGCCAAGGTTCATACGTGTGACTGGGGAATGGAGAAGGCCCTCACGCCTGGAGAATCCTTTGAGGTCGCTCGGCTCGACATTGAGGGCGGGTTCGTCGACGTCGGCGTGATGATCTGCGCTGACCGAGAGTTCCCCGAGTCAGCGCGTGAACTGATGCTTGGCGGCGCTGAACTCATTCTGGTTCCAAACGCTTGTCCCATGGCTGGCGAGCGGACCCTTCAGCTTCGGTCCCGAGCCTTCGAAAATATGACGGCGATCGCAACGGTGAACTACTCGGCTCCCGATCAAGATGGCCATTCGAGCGTCTTTGACGGAATGGTCTTCGAACAGGATGGTCAACCCAATGGTCAACCTCGCGACCAGCTCATCTTCGAGGCAGGCGATGGCGAGGACGTGTACCTGGCCACTCTCGATCTGGACGCACTCAGGGAGTACCGAGGGCGTGAGACGATGGGAGACGCATACCGGAAACCCGGGGCGTACAGGCGCTTGATGTCCGACGAACAAGGCGTGCCAGTCTTCGATCGGTCCGATTCGCGCAGAGGATCTGTGATCACAGGGGGCTGAGAGCCGGCGCTCAAGGCCAGTCAGAGACGGTCGATCAGGCTGCCCCATGAGTGGCGGTACGTGGAGAGGGATCCCGCCGACCGCCAAGTTGTGGGAGTGTCCCTAGAGAGTCTGGGATGCGGGCGCCGAGCGTCGTCGTCCGTCCCGGCGCCTGGGATACCTCACCGACGTGAGAAATGCTGAATGAGGGGCAACCCGACCGGGGTCTCTCTGGCGTAGACGTCGCACACACCGCCGATCCTCCTCCCGGTCGCGAAGGGCATTTCGACCCTATGTGATTTGTCGGTGTAGCGCTAAGCCTGCAGTGGGGGAATCAGCCACCGGAGAGGAAGTGGGTGATGATTGATCACCTTGGGTACTGATGGGCTGTTGTCACTCGATGATGATGACGCCGACAACAGAGACGAGTTCGCTAGCGCCGGGCGGGAGGTCACATTCGGATTCGATTCCCTCGGCGGAATCTTTGGTCGGCCTCCCGGCCTGGCGATGCTGGAATATGCCGAAATGCGCCGGCACGAATCTACTGGTGGCCATCGATCGTGGGCAGCAGCGTAATGGGCCCGTGAGGCGGGTGCGGGCCCTTTCGCAAAGTTGTCCCAGATCCATGAACGGGAGTCCGAGCACCCCAGGGTGAGGGAATGTCCCTAGAGGAGGTCACGCCGGGGCGGCCTCCAAGCGAGTGGGTGTAGGTATAAGACTACTCTCATTAGCACTATGTTGACCCCTCGGATCGATCCGGCAGACCGGACTCCCCTACACGAGCAGGTTGCCTCTGAGATCCGACGCGCCATAGGGGATGGACAGGCCGAGTCCGGAGAGCGACTTCCAGCAGCACGCGACCTCGCCGCAGTGCTGGGCGTCAACAACAACACCGTGCTCAGGGCACTGCGATCGCTGAGAGACGAAGGGCTGGTCGAATTTCGACGTGGGCGTGGCGTCACCGTTTGCGGCAGTGCGGCCAGCCGCAATGCAGTGCTCGAAAGGGCACGAGAACTTGTCAGCTTCGCCCGACATCATGGGTATCGGAGCGATGAGCTCGTTCAGATCATCCAACAGGTTTCGTGAACCGTGACTAACCATCGTGGGCAACCTCCACATGGGCCACTGAAAACCCGTCCTCGGCTGATCGAGGATGCACGACGACATCAGCGTCGACGTCGAGAGATTTCTGGAGCGGTTCTCATTGCGATCTTCGCAGTCGGTGGCTGGGTTGTTGGGCTGACTCTTGGCGGTGTCAGTCAGCCGGACACCGTGACTTCAAGGCCGGGCACCTCCCATTTGCCTGATCTGCAGGCTCAGCCCCAGCGGTCGCCGTCCTCGACCGAAACGTCCTCAGCGTCGACCTCTGCATCGATGCTTGCAGCAGCATCAGAGCGAGCTGCAGCAGCCCTCCAAGCTTTACAGAGTGCGACCGCGGCTCAGGTGGCGAACATCCGCAGCAGCCAGCTGCAAGATATGGCACGGGCTCAGCAAGCTTCTCAAGCTGCCAATGCGGAAGCCCAGGCGGCAGCGGCGGCGGCTGCAGCCGCCCAGACGCAGCATCGTTGACGGAAATGCGGCTGTCTGCTCGCCGGCTCTAGGACCGCCTCGATTGGTCCAATCGTGACGTTGTGGGGAGTGCATCCCACCGACGGCCACCGTCACGTCGCCGGAAGCGGCACCACCGTTCCAGTGGTCGCCGAGTCCAGGGCCGACTCGATGACCTCCGCCGTCACCACGGCGTCCTGGATGTCGACCGGCGCGGGAGATCCGTCGAGGAGGAACGCCGCCATCCCGGCGTAGAAGAGGCCGTACGCACCGGGCAGAGTGGGCACCGCCCGCCGCTCGGCTCCCGTGACCAGGTGGCCCCACGAGTCTTCGGGCTCCTCGCCCCAGCCGGGCTCGCACGGCGAGTGGCCGGCAGCGAGCTGAGCCTCCTGGACGTCCATGCCGTACTTCACATAGCCCGCAGCGGATCCGAGCAGGCGGAAACGCGGGCCCCGATCTGCCGCCACCGCGCTGGTCCAGAGGTGGACCCGCGGGCCACCCGCATAGTGCAGGGCGACGAAGTCGTCGTCGTCGACCCCGCTGTTGGCGCGACGGATGGCGACATCGGCGGAGACGCCCTGTGGCCGGCCGAAGAGGACGACGGCCTGGTCGATGAGGTGGGTGCCGAGGTCGAAGAGGATGCCGGTCCCCGCACCGGGCTGCGGGTCGTTCTTCCAGGCCCGCGGCGACGACGACGCCCGGGGCTGCCAGCGCTCGAAGCGCGACTCGAACGTCTGCAGCGTGCCGAGCGCCTCCTGTCCCAGGAGGTCGATCACCGTGCGGAAGTCGCCGTCCCAACGCCGGTTCTGGAACGGGACGACGGCGGTGCCGGCTGCCCCCGCCAGCGCGGCCAGTCGGCGCGTCTCCTGGCTCGCCGGGGTGACCGGCTTGTCGACGACCACCGGCCGCCGGCGCTCCAGCACCGCCTCGGCCACCGCCGCGTGGGAGGCGTTCGGCGTCGTCACCACCACGAGCTCGATGTCGTCCAGGCGGGCCAGGAGGTCCTCGACCCCCGAGTCGACGCGGGCGGCCGGGTAGCGGGTCCGAACCTCCGCCTGGCGCTCCGGGTTGGCGGTGACCACCGCCGCCAGTTCCAGGCGCGGCTCGGCGTCGATGAACGGGGCGTGGAACAGGGAGCCCCCCATGCCGTAGCCGACCAGCGCGACCCTGGCCATGTTCCGAGACGGGCTCATCCGGCGTCGACGGTCCTTTCTCCAAGCTCCCGGATTTCTTACTCCCTCCGTCACCGCGGCGCCGACCCCGACGGCCCACCCGCCGAGTGCCGGGCGCCGGGCGGACCTAGTGTCACGTCAATGGCTGGGATCGGCCCCTTCTCCCGCCGACTGCGGGATCGGCTCGACGATCACCTCCCACTCGCCGCGGGTCCCGTGTCCAACGGCGAATTCGTCCCGGCGCCCGAGAGTCCACGTGACCGCAAGGTCAACGGGCTCATCCGCGAGTCCGTCGACGACGTGGCGCGGCGGCTCGGCGTGGACCGACGGCGTTTCCTCCAGGGTGCCGGGGCCGTGGCGATGTCTCTCGCCGCGTTCGAGCTCGCCGGCTGCTCGTCGCCGTCGCATGGGCAATCGAGCGCGCCCCCGCGGCCGAGGGGCGGGCGCTTCACGACACCCCCGCCCACCGACGCGGCGGCCTGCCAGGACGCGCTGACCGGTTCGGAATTCATCTTCGACGTGCACACGCACCATGTGATCCCGAGCGGCCCCTGGGTCCAGAACGCCCCCGAGACCACGTCGCTCGTGCTCTCGATGCTCCCACCGGGCTGCACCGACAACCCGCAGCTCGATTGCGTGGACCGGGCGACCTACCTCCACGATCTCTTCCTGGCCAGCGACACCACCATGGCGGTGCTCACCGATGTGCCGAACTCCGGGCCCTCCACGGCACCCATTCCCTTCCCCGAGGCGTTGAGCACACAGGACATCACCGGCACCCTGACCGGTGGCGGCGCCAAGAGGCTGCTGGTGGAGAACATCATCGCCCCCAACGTGGGGCCCGTGGCGGCGACCCTCGACGAGATGTCGAGCGCGGTGGCTGCCGGCCCACCGATCGCGTTCAAGGTGTACACGGCGTGGAGCCCCACCGGCCAGGGGTGGTCGTTGGAGGATCCCGCCATCGGCCTCCCCACCGTCCAGCACGCGCACGACCTCGGCGTGAAGGTCTTCGTGGCCCACAAGGGCCTGCCGCTGGTGAACTTCGACCCGGCCTTCAACCACCCCGACGACATCGTCGCCGTCTCGCGCCAGTTCCCCGACATGCAGTTCGTCGTGTACCACGCCGCCTGGGACCCCTCCCACGTCGAGGGGCCCTACGACCCCAACGCGGCCATCGGCATCGACACCCTGCTCGCGGCACTCGATCGCCACGGCGTGCCGCCGAACGACAACGTCTGGGTCGACGTGGCCACGCAGTGGCGACAGCTGCTGACCATGCCCGACCAGGCCGCCCACGCCCTCGGCAAGCTGCTCAGCCGGGTGGGCGAGCAGCGCGTCCTGTGGGGCACCGACGCCATCTGGTACGGCAGCCCCGAGGCCCAGATCATGGCGATGCGGGCCTTCGAGATCACGCCCGAGTTCCAGGACCTCTACAAGTACCCCGCCCTCACCGACACCGTGAAGGCGGGCCTCTTCGGGCTCAACGCCGCCCAGCTCTTCGGCGTCGACCCGACCGCCACCCGGTGCGGGCTGACGACCGATCCCCTGACGTCCAACATCCAGGAGGCCGCCCAGCTGCGCGACGAGGGCGCACTTCCCTCCGCCTGGGCTCCGCACGGGCCGACGACCCGGCGCCAGGTCCTGGACTGGTTGGCTTCCCCTCTGACCAACTGGATGCCGTCGTAGGCGGTCGGCGCCGGCCGAGTGGCCGGGGTCGTCAGCGGTGGGCCACGAGCGACGCCAGGGTGAACGTCCCGACCTGCGTGTAGGTGGAGGTGCCGAAGGGCGTCGAGCTCTTGATCCTGAGGGCCTGCTGCACCCGCAACGGGAGGCCGGTGCGCGTGCTGAACCAGACCTCGGAGCGCTCCGTGCCCTGTTGCGCACCGGAGTCGGTGCGCAGGCGCAGGAAATGCGCGGCGGCGACCTCCGCGCCGCCGACCGACACCGTGTCGAGGCCGATGAACCGGTACGGGCCGGCGCTGAGGGTCTGCCCCTTGACGGAGGAGTTGGTTCCCGGTGCACCGCGAGTGCCACTGCGCGCCGACGGTCGCGTTGGCGGGCAACGCCATCGTCCCCGGCGCGCAGGTGAACGTGCTCAAGTTGGTGAAATTGAGGGGACCGACGGACCACAGCTGCCAGGTCTGCCCACCGGCCTCCCACTGGTCACCCGAATGCAGGCAGTACTCCCACGTCTGCCAGTGATGGGTGCTGTAGTCGATCCGGAAGACCCAGCAGTCCGCTCCCCGCAGCGTCACCGTCCCGGGCATGGTCGGCCCTTCGGCCTGGGACAGCGGGGGCAGGGTCAGCCGTTCGGTGCCTGAGCCCGTGTACTCGTAGACGCCCGGCGCCGGCCGGTTGGCGCCGGGGGCACCGCCGCCGCCCGTTCCGAGTTGGGCTTCCGCCTGGCGCAGCGACACCGGCTTCGCGTGGCTGGTGGACAGCACGACCACCAGCGCCAGCGAGCCCAGGAGGACGACGACGGCGCCGAGGACCCACGGCCACTTGCGCCGCCGCCGTCTGCCGGAGGTCGGCACCGCAGGATCGGTCACTGCCGCGGATGGTAGAGCGCCGGGGCGGAGTCCCGGCACGGCGGGCCTCGAGGCCCATCGGGGTGCCGCGCTACTCGGTCCGCAGCAGCAGCGCCGCCGGCGTGCGCGCCGCGAGGCGGCCCGGGATGGCGGCCACCAGGTTGCCCAGCACCAGGGCGCCGAGGGCGATCGCCGCGACGGTGAGCACGGAGACGGTCGGGCTCGGCACGACGTAGATCCGCTCCGCGAAGAGGTCCCACAGAGCCCGGCCGAGGACGAGCCCGAGCGGTATGCCGAGGACCAGCCCGATCACGACCGCAACGCTCGATTGCCAGGCGACACTCGCCGCCAGCTGCCGGCCGGTGAACCCGAGCGTCCGCAACATGGCCATGGACCGGCGCCGGCGCCGGACGGAGGCGATGAGGGTGAGCCCGAGGGCGGTCACCGCCCCCAGGGTCAGCCCGAGGCCGAGGAGCAACGGCGTGGCGCCCATGGAGCGGTAGTTGACGATCTCGGCCGGTCGCTGGGCCGCCAACACCATGCTCGAATAGTTCGTGGGGAGCGACACGTCGACGGCGATGCGGTTCAGCGAGCGCAGGGCCATCCCCGTGTCGGCGCCGGGCTTCAGGCGGATGAAGACGGCGTTGGGCCCGCTCGGGGTCAGGTCGAACTGGTTGCGTTCCGAGGCGGGGAGGAGTTGGTAGGGCACGACCGCCCCGGTCCCCATGGACGCGTGGCCGGTCACCCCTCCGACCCCCACCGCCGGCATGGTGGCGGTGCCGACGATCCGGAGCCGGTGCACGGCCGTCGTGCCGTAGCGGACCGAGACGGTGTCCCCGACCGCCACGTGGAGCTGGGCCAGCGTCTCGGGACCCAGCACGATCTGGTTCGGGCCGTCGAAGCCGTGGCCGCTGAGCACGGGCGGAGCCACGGACGGGCGCGGTGACGTGCCGAGGACGGGCACGGTGCGGCCGTCGACCTGCAGGTTGCCGAACCAGTACCCGTTCCAGGCGGCCACGCTCGGGTCGTGGTCGAGCAGCCGCGCCGACTGCGCGGCAGGGACGTCTCCTGCCCCGCCGCCGGCGGTGAGCGCGTAGTCCCAGTTCCAGCCGTAGAGGCTGGGGTGGGAGACGAGGGAGTTCAGGCTGGCCCCGAACACCACGGTGGCGATGACGACCACGACGGTCAACGTCGCACCGAGGATGGCGGAGCGCACGGGCACGGCCTCGGTCTCCGCCCCCGGCTCGAGGGCGAAGCGGATGCCGGCGACCGCCGAGACGGGCAGCCCGGCCGATGCGGCGCCGCCGGCGACGCGCGACGCGGAGCGGGGACGGGTGCGCCAGCCGGCGGTGCGCTGCGGTGCCCGCTGCAGCGCCAGCACGACGGCCACCGCGCCGAGGACGACGACCAGCAGGAGGACGCCGAAGCCGAGCACGGTCCAGTCGACGGCGACGCCGGGGTCGGGATCGTAGGGGCGCACGGGGCCCAGCGGGGCCAGCGGCGAGAGCGCCACGGCGACAGCCCCCGGCCAGCAGCGCGCCGACGACGACGGCCGCCATGAGCCCGAGCAGCCCGTCTCCCGCGGTCGTCGCCCGGTTGGCGCCGAGCGCGCGCAAGATGCGCTCCTCGGGCGCCCAGAAGCCCAGCTGGCGGCCGATCACCTGTCCCGCGATGAGGAGCGCCGCCAGCGCGGCGATGAGCCCGAACACGCCGAGGGCGATGGCCTCGGGCTCGATGGCGTTCTGGGCCTTGGTGACATCGATGGAGGTGTCGTAGAAGTCGTAGGGAAGGACGGCAGGGACGACACGCTCGATCTCGGACTCGACGGCGGGCACGTCGCGACTCCCGTGGTCCAGTTGGAGGTAGGTGAACGCGAAGTTCGAGCAGCAGTTGACCAGCTGCCGTGTCAGTGCCGGGGTGAGGATGACCGTGACGGAGCTGTTGGCGTCGACGTCGTCCTGGACGACGGCGTTGTTGAGGACGACCGTGCCCACGAGGGTCAGGCGCTCGCGCAGGGCCGGCTTCGGCGGCGGGCCGGTCCCGGCGGAGGACGAGAACTGGGAGTTCGCGTAGGTTCCCCAGGGAGCGGTCTGTCCGACATGGAGACCCAGCTGGCTGGCTGCGGCGGCGGTCATGACGATCTCGTTGGCACGGTTGGGGTCGGCCATGCGACCCTGCACGACGGTGACCCGGTCCTGGTTGAAGTAGAGCCCGTCGACGCTGCCCTCGACGTTCATGTTGATGTTCTGGGCCGCCTTGGTCGGCTCCCCGTCCGGAGCGAGCGGCGTGCTGTAGACGTCGGTGAAGCTCTCGGCCCGTCGCACGTCGGGCAGGCCGGAGATGGTGCGGACCAGCGGGGCGTCGTAGCCGTTGGTGTACCCGAGCGCCGGGTCGTAGAGCGCCGTGCCCAGGCTCAGGTCCGAGGGGTTGGTGCTCGCCAGGAACGTCGGGAACGACGACTCGGTCCGCCGGGCCGCCGCCAGTGCCCCCATCGCCACACCGCCGATCAGGCCGATCAGGAGCACGAGGGTCAGGTAGGCGCTCCAGCGCCGTCCGAACGTGGCCCGGAAGCGGTAGCGGGCGACCCGGAGGGCACGGCCGTTCACGGATCCGCCTCGCCGTGTGGGTGGAGCCTCAGCGTCGCCGTCATCGCCTCCGGTGCTCTCTGCCTCGTCCGCTGGCAGTCTGCCGGAGGGCGCGGAGTGCGCCAAGGTGGTTAGCCGCCGGCCCGACGTCGTGCCAGCACCACAGCCGCAGATCAGCGGCCCTTTCTCACCTCTTCTAAGTCCGGATTGAGAAAGTGCCCCGGCCCCTCGCCCGAGGGACCGGGGCCCGGCCCACCACCGTGATCAGGCGAGCGCCCCCGCCGGCGTCGCCAACCCGTCGCCCGCCCGGCTCGCGACGCCGGCCCTCGACCCGGCCCACGCCCGGTTGGGGTAGAGGGCCAGCGCCAGCAGGACGAGCAGCGGCCCCGTGTTGGGGTCGGTCCCGAGCCCGGTGAAGAGCCCCCCGAAGGCCTCCCCGAACACCCAGTAGTCGAGCGCCAGCGCGGCGCCGGCCACCAGGAAGACCGTCGTGTGGCGGGAGAGCAGCGGGCCGAGGCCGATGACGATCGACAGCACGCCGCAGACGACGGCGACCGAGCCCCCGCCGGTCCCGAGGGCGTGGGCGACCGAGAGCTGGAGGTGGGCCAGCCACCCCGGCTCGCCCGTGACCGAGCTGCTGATGGCGCCCGAGATGCTCCCACCGACCCGGTTCGCCGGCAGCAGCCACAGGATCCCCATGCCGATCCAGGTGACCGCCCAGATGGCCTTGCCGCCCCGTTCTCCGAGTGGCCCCTGGGCGGCGGCCGGACCCGACGCCGCCGGACCAGCCGGCCGCGGCCACACGAGCACACCGATGGCGACGTAGAGCAGCGCGGCGCCCGGGGCACCGGTCAGTGGCGACGCCGCGCCGGTGAACAGCATCCCGAAGCCTTCGCCGAGCGCCCACACGCCGAGCGCCCACACGAAGGAGAGGACCAGCGCCGGCTTGACCGTCTCGCGCACGAGCAGACCGATGCCGATCAGGATCTGGATGCCGGCGAAGACGCTGTTGGCCAGCGCGGGCTGGAGCGAGACCAGGTGTGCCACGTGGGTCATCGCAGCGGACACGAAGCTCGGCTGGCCCTGGGTCATCGGGAGGATCACGCCGTTGGCGAAGGCCGCCCCGAACATCTTGGGCTGCAGCTGCAGCAGCCCGTCGAGGAGCCAGAGGAGGCCGAGCCCGATCTGGATCGACCGGGCGGACACCCTCCCCGATGCCGGTGTCCGCATGGCCGTGTCGTAGAGGCCGCTGCTCACGCCGTCCCCAGGATGATCGGCGCCAGCTCGGCCCGGGTGAGGTCAGCCTGGAACTGGTGGCCCGAGGCGAGGGAGGGCTCGGTCCAGACGTGGAGCATGAAGTAGGTGTTCGTGTTGTGCACGCCGGAGGCGCAGGTGCCACTCGCCGACGTCCGTCCCACGACCTGGCCCCCCGAGAGGCAGAGGTTGTCATGCGCGTGCCACTGGGTCAGGGGCCCGCCGATGTCGGGGCCGGGCGTGCAGGGCGCCGGGCCGAGGTACATGGCACCCATGAGGACGGGGCCGTTCACCGTGTTGGCGTAGACGAGGAAGGCGGGGTTCGACGGGTCGAACCCGTCGCTCCGGGCCGCCGACCAGTTGGCGTAGTGGACCGTGTACCCGTTCGGGTTGGTGGCCGGGACGTAGCCCGCCGCCGTGGCCGCCGACAGGCTCTTGTACTTCGCCAGGGTGGCCTGGGTCTGGGCCACCAGCCGGTTGGCCGCCGCCTGCTGGGCGGCCGTGGGCTGTCCGCTCGGCACCGGTGCCATCACCATGCCGTCCGACATGACGGTGGTGCCCTTGACGTTGGGGCAGGCGGCCGAGCTCGTCTGCGCCGTGCCGGCGGAGGTCGACGAGCCCGAGCCGGATGCGCCGGCCGCCATGCCCGCCATGCCGGGCATCGATGTGGACCCCGAGCCGCCGTCGACCGACGTTCGACCGACGACGGCCGTGGCCGACGGCGCCGATGGGGCGGTCGCCGAGGACGTGGTCGCCGGATGGGACGTGGCGTCGGACACCGTCGTGGCGGCCAGCACGAGCACGGCGGCGATGCCCACCGCCGTCAGTGCGGCCCACCACATCCGCGCCGCCAGGCCGAGGTGCGACCAGCGCTGGGTGATCCGTTGCTTGAGACGCTCCATTGCGCTCCTCCTCGCGATCTGTTCGGGGCCAGCATCGACCCGAGATGTCAGGGGCGGGCGACGCGGGTGTTAGGGAACTGTGATCAGCGTGAGAGCGGCGTAAGAATTTGCATCGCCCCACCGTGCGTGCCCATTTGCCCGGCGCGGAATCCGTCCCGCCGACTGCACCGAACACCTCTCGTGGTCATTCCCGGCGCGTCAGTCCCATATCCGGGTCGTGACCACCCAACGGATTCGAACGCTGCGACACCAGGGCGCAATGCGCCGTCGCAGCGAACGGTCTCCCCCACGAAAGGTGCCTGACGTGACGCAACGTTCCACTCCGATGCATGTCCGACTGCGATTGGTGACCGCCCTCCTGGCCTCGCTCATCGCTGGCCTCTTCGCGGTCTCCGGGGTCGTGGCGACCCAGGCCGCCACGGCGGCGCCCGCGCATGCGGTACAGGTGCCACCGCCGTCGGGCGACAACGGCACGACCATCGATCCGCTGCAGTACAACTGCGGCAACGACGCCCCCACCTGCGGCCAGGTCGGGGAGTCCTACGGCTACTACAACGGCACCAACGTGGACCTCCTCTACAGCGAGGACTACTACTGCGACACGAACGTGCCCTCGCATGCCACCACCGGCTGTGAGGTCGGAGCACCGCAGTCGGGTTCGCCCAGCGCGAGCTCCTCGAACGGGACCTCGCTCGGCAACACCACGCACCAGGACACCCTCTACATACCGGTGCCGCTGTTCGCCACCGCACCGCCCACGCAGTGCACGGCGACGGCCACCTGCATCGACCATCCGCCGACCATCGACCTCTCCGCCATCGCGGGCGCGCTCCCCGGCAGCCCGTCGCCCAGCAGCCTCTACAACGTGCCCATCCCGGCGCACGACCACGTCGTGGGCACACGCAACGGCGGGCTGCCCGAGTGGTGGAACGTCGAGGTCGTGGCGACCACCGACCCGGCCACCTTCAGCACGCTGACCAGCACATCGGCCATTGCGGCCGCCGTCGGGGCGTCGAAGGCGGTCGAGGTGCCGACCAATGTCTCGCTCTTCTTCCAGGTGCTGGCCGGAACCGTCCCGGCTGCGCAGGCCGCCAACCTGACGGCCACCGCGCCGCCGGGAGCACCGGTCGCCACCGCACCGAACCCCGACCCGACGATGAACCAGACCGAGGCCGGTCAGGTGATCGACAACCTGCAGAACGACTGCGGCGCCACCGCCCCGAACTGCCAGAACATCGGCATCAGCCACGACTGGATCGACGGACAGGACGTGAACGCGCTCTACACCGAGCCGTTCTTCTGCGACACCACGGTGTCGGCCGCCTCGGCGACCGGCTGTGAGGCCGGTGCGGCACCCACCAAGGTTCCACCGGGCGTGGCCGACCAGACGCCACCGTCACCCACGCAGACCAACGGCAACATCGATCCGCTCTACATCCCGGTGCCGCTGTACGCCTCCCCGCCGGTGACGTACAACCAGTGCTCCGCCGCCATCACCTGCATCGACCACCCGGCCACCATCGACCTCTCCCGGTTGGCCACGGTGCTCGGTGCGCCGGCCTCGGCGCTGCAGAACGTGCCCCTGCCCGGCCACGACCACCTGCTGACCACCCGCAACGGTGACCAGCCGGAGTGGTGGAACGTCATCGTCATCCCGGTGACCTCGGCCACCGGCCTGGCCTCGGTCGAGAACGCCAAGAGCTACTCGGCCGTCAAGGCGCTCGAGAACGCCCCGGGCAGCGGCATCGGCGTCGCCGGCGTCGGCGAGGTCCCGACCAACGCCTACCTCTGGTTCCAGACGCTGCCCGGCGCCGGTCCGGCCACCCCCGGTCCCGTCCAGGCCACCTGCATGTCGACCTTGCCCTCGGGCACCGTGGTCGGCGGCGCCGCCCTCGATGACGGCACCGGCTACTACCAGGTCGACGCGGCCGGTGACGTGGCTGCCTTCGGCGCCGCCACCTGCTACGGCTCGCTGACCGGCACCCACCTCAACCAGCCCATCGTCGGCATGGCGGTGGACCGGGCGACCGGTGGCTACTGGCTCGTCGGATCGGACGGCGGCGTCTTCGCCTTCAACGCCCCGTACCTCGGCGGCACGGGCGGCATGCACATCAACAAGCCGGTCGTCGGGATCACCCCGACGCTCAACGGGACGGGCTACTGGCTCGTGGCCTCCGACGGCGGGGTGTTCTCCTACAACGCCCCGTTCCAGGGCTCGACGGGCAGCATCCACCTCAACCAGCCGGTCGTCGGCATGGGCCTCGACCGCATGACCGGCGGCTATTGGCTGGTGGCCTCCGACGGCGGGGTGTTCTCCTACAACGCCCCGTTCCAGGGCTCGACGGGCAGCATCCACCTCAACAAGCCGGTCGTGGGGATCGCCCCCGTCTCCGACGGGAGCGGGTACCGCCTGATCGCCTCCGACGGTGGTGTGTTCGACTTCAACGCACCGTTCTTCGGGTCGACCGGGAGCATCCACCTCAACAAGCCGGTCGTCGCCGGCCTCAACAACAACTCCTACGACGGCTACTGGCTGGTGGCTTCCGACGGCGGGCTGTTCTCCTTCGGCCCCCCTGGTGAAGGCATGCCGTTCTTCGGATCGGCCGTGTAGCGACCTCTCCGGTCGAGGTTGCACCGGGTGGGCGGGGCTTCGGCCCCGCCCACCCGCATTTCCGCCCGACCCCTCCGTTCAGGCAGGATTCTCGGGCCCGGGTGCGATGATGCCCGCATGAGAGAGAAGAAGCAGAGGGTTGGCCGTCCGGGGGATGGGCCCGAGCTTCAGAAGGGGAACCTGTGACCGCAACGGACGAATCGATTCCGACCATCGCCGACGTCGATCGGCTCGTGACCTGGATGGACTCCCAGGGCCTCGGGACGGGGGCGCCCCTCGAGCACCGCTACATCTCGGGTGGGAGCCAGAACGAGATCTACGAGCTGCGCCGGGGCGACCTGCACTGCGCCATGCGGATCCCCCCGCCCAGCGCGCCGGCCGAACGCGATGCCGGCATCGTGCGCGAGTGGAGGATCATCGAGGCGCTGAACGGCACGGACGTGCCGCACACCGAGGCCATCGCCGTGTGCACCGACCCGGCCGTGCTGGGCCGGACCTTCTACCTGATGGGCTTCGTCGACGGCTGGTCGCCGATGGGCATGGAGCGCGGCGTCTGGCCCGCGCCCTTCGACACCGACCTCACCGCCCGTCAGGGCCTGGCCTACCAGTTGGTGGAGGGCATCGCCCTGCTGTCCAAGGTCGACTGGCGCGCCAGGGGTCTGGAGGACCTCGGGCGCCCCGACGGCTTCCACGAGCGCCAGGTCGACCGGTGGACCACCTTCTTCGAGCGCATCAAGGGGCGCGAGCTGCCCGGCTTCGACGAGGCGTCCGCCTGGCTGCGCGCCCACAAGCCCATCGACTACATCCCGGGCATCATGCACGGCGACTACCAGTTCGCCAACGTGATGTTCGAGGACGGCGCACCGGCCCGGCTCGCCGCCATCGTGGACTGGGAGATGGGCACCGTGGGCGACCCCAAGTTGGACCTGGGCTGGGTCGTGCACACCTGGCCCGAGGACACCAGCGGCGGCGAGGGCAGCGTCGGCGGCTACGTCGACATGACGGGCATGCCCTCGCGCGCCGAGGTGCTCGACCACTACTCGAAGCAGTCGGGCCGGCAGGTCGACGACATCGACTACTACTGCGTGCTGGCCAAGTGGAAGCTGGCCATCGTCCTCGAGCAGGGCTACCAGCGGGCCGGCGACGACTACAAGCTGCAGGGGTTCGGCCCGGTCGTGCTCGACCTCATGGCCGCCGCCGGGGAGCTGGCCGAATCGAGCGACTACACGGGATGAAGACGCCCGGGGAGCTCTTCGATCTCTCCGGCAAGGTCGCGCTCGTGACCGGCGGGAGCCGGGGCATCGGCCGGGCCGTCGCCGAGGGCCTCGCCGCCGCGGGCGCCGACGTCGTGGTCGCCAGCCGCAAGCTCGAGGGCTGCCAGGCGGCGGCGAAGGAGATCGCCGCCGCCACCGGCCGCCGGGCGCTGCCCGTCGCCTGTCACGTCGGCAGGTGGGACGACTGCGACCGGCTGGTCGACGCGGCCTACGCGGAGTTCGGGCGCTGCGACGTGCTGGTGAACAACGCCGGCATGTCGCCGCTCTACGACGGCCTCCCCTCGGTGACCGAGGAGCTCTACGACAAGGTGCACGCCGTGAACGCCCGCGGGCCCTTCCGCCTGAGCGCGCTGGTGGGATCGCGCATGGCCGAGGGCGACGGCGGCTCCATCATCAACGTCACGACGGCCGGGTCGCTCCGCCCGGGCGCCGACGACCTCCCCTACGCCATGGCGAAGGCCGGCCTGAACGCGCTCACGCTCGGCCTGGCCGGGGCGTGGGCGCCCAAGGTCCGGGCCAACCTCGTGCTGCCCGGCGCCTTCGACACCGACATCACCAAGGCCTGGAGCCCCGAGATGAAGGTCCAGGCCGGCGCGGTCAACCCGATGCGGCGCATCGGGCGGCCCGAGGACATGGTCGGCGTCTGCGTGTTCCTGGCCAGCGACGCCGCCGGCTACGTCAACGGTGCCCAGGTGCTGGTCGACGGCGGGTTCTTCCGCACGCTCTGAGGCTCAGGAAGCGGCACGCCGTCCGGGGCGGTGCGAATATGCCCCCATGACAGAGATGAAGAGGATCGTCGTGTGGGGCACCGGCTTCGTGGGGAAGATGGTGATCCCCGAGGTGCTGCGCCATCCGAACTTCGAGCTGGTCGGTGTCGGCGTGCACGACAAGGACAAGGTGGGCCGCGACGTCGGGGAGATCTGCGGCCTGGGGCCCGTCGGCCTCACCGCCACCGACGACCTCGATGCGCTCGTCGCCCTCCGCCCCGACGCCCTGGTGCACTACGGCCCCACGGCCGGGCAGGCCGACGCCAACATCCGCGACATGGGCGCCTTCCTCCGGGCCGGCATCGACGTGTGCTCGACCGCCATGACGCCGTGGGTCTGGCCGTCCATGAAGCTCAACCCGCCCTCGTGGATCGACCCGATCACCGAGGCCTGCACGGAGGGCGGCGCCACCTGCTTCACCACCGGCATCGACCCCGGCTTCGCCAACGACCTCTTCCCGATGACGCTGATGGGGCTGTGCGCCGAGGTGAAGAAGGTCAAGGCCCTCGAGATCCTCGACTACCTCAACTACACGGGCGCCTACGAGGACGAGATGGGCATCGGGCGCCCGCCCGAGTTCACGCCCCTCCTCGAGCACACCGACATCCTCGTCATGTCGTGGGGTGGCACCGTGCCGATGATGGCGCACGCCGTCGGCATCGAGCTCGACGAGATCACGACCACCTGGGAGAAGTGGGTGACCGACGCCCCCATCACCACCGCCAAGGGCGTCATCAACCCCGGGGAGGTGGCGGCCATCCACTTCACCATCGACGGCATGTACAAGGGCGAGCCCCGCATCTGCCTCGAGCACATCAACCGGGTGGGCACCGACGCCGCGCCGGACTGGCCGCGGGGCACCCAGGACGACGTCTACCGGGTCGAGATCGAGGGGACCCCGTCGATCACCCAGGAGACCGCCTTCCGCTTCACCGACGGCAGCGGGCGCGACGCCGCGGCGGCCGGCTGCCTCGCCACGGGGCTCCGGGCCCTCAACGCGGTGCCCGCCGTCAACGACCTGCCGCCCGGGTGGGCCACCGCCCTGGATCTGCCGCTCATCCCCGGGGCGGGGACCATCCGCTAGGGCGGGACGTGGACGCCTGGCAGGTCCAACGACTCGGCGCACCCGGCGACGTGCTCCGGCGCGTCGTGGTCGACGAGCCCGTTCCCGGTCCGGGTGAGCTGCGCCTGCGCGTCCGCGCCGCCGGGATCGGGCTCCCGGACGCGCTCATGTGCCGCGGCCTCTACGCGTTCTCCCCGCCGCTCCCGTTCATCCCCGGCCAGGAGGTGTGCGGCACCGTCGACGCGGTCGGACCGGGAGTCGAGCTGTCCCTCGGCACCCGGCTCATGGCGGTGACGAGCTTCTTCGCCGGTCACGGCGGGTTCGCCGAGGCGGCGATCGCCCGGTCCGACACCGCCTTCCGTGTGCCCGACGCCATGCGTGACGAGGATGCGGCTGCGTTCCGCATCGGCTACTCGACGGCCTTCATCGGACTCGTGCGCCGGGGCGCGCTGCAGCCCGGCGAGTGGTTGCTCGTGCTCGGAGCTGCGGGCGGCTCGGGCCTCGCCGCGGTGCAGCTCGGGGCGGCGCTCGGCGCGCGGGTCATTGCCGTCGTGGCCGGCGAGGCGAAGCGGGAGCTGTGCGCATCGTCGGGCGCCGACGTCGTCGTCGATCGCACAACGGGATCGGTGCCCGACGCGGTGATGGAGGCGACGGGGGGCAGCGGAGTCGACGTGGTCTACGACCCGGTCGGTGGCGCCTTCGCCGGCTCGATGGCGCGGTGCCTGGCGCCGGGCGGACGACTCCTCGCCGTCGGGTTCGCCAGCGGGGGATGGGTGGAGGCCGACATCTCGGAGTTCGTCCGGCGCAACGCATCCATCGTCGGGGTCTACGCCGGCGGTCAGACGCGCGCCGATGCCGAAGCCGATCACGAGCAGCTGCTCGCGCTGGCGGCCGACGGCCGTCTCGGCGGCGCCACCCAGGTGGTGTCGTTCGACGCGTTGCGCGACGCGCTCAGTGCCGTCGACCGCGCTGAGGCCGTCGGCAAGCTGGTGGTGAAGATGGACCTCGACACCTGACGACTCGCGGCCGTCCGGTTGACCCCGTCCCGATGGGCCACCGCCGCCTGGGTCTGCCGCCCATCCGGGGGCGGGCACCAGCCGCGAGATGGCGCACCGGTGCCCGACCCGGGAGCGGTGGGTTACAGCGGGATTTCGGTGTACAGCCCGCTCATGACGCGTGTCGTCGCGGGATTGGCGCCCATCGTCTTCATCTGCAGGGCCAGGCCGGCGTCGCTGAACCACGCCGCGCCGACGCGCGCATGAGCCCGCATGTTCTCGTGTTCACAGATCAAGGCCATCAGCCCGCTCGCCGCACCCGCATAGGTGAGTTGGAGCAGTCGGGCATTCACGGCCCCGTTCGCCTCGAGGAAGTCGCAGACCTCCGCCGCCTCGGCGACGGCATCGGCGGCGCGGCCGGGAGTGACGTGGAGGCTGTGGACCTCGAGGATGCCGCCGCGGCCGGCCTTCGGAGTCCCGCCCGATCGGCATCTCCATTGCCATGGACTGGGACGTGATCAGCGTCGGGGATCCGGGCGCATTGACCCGGGTCAGGAACGCCTGGAGCTCGGTGTTCTCGGCCAGGGCATCGGACGCCTCGGCCAGCGCCTCGGGGCTCTCGTACTCGATGGAGAACACCGTCCCGTTGACCTCTTCACCAGCCGCGCTGGCCAGGAAGAACCTGATGTCCCCGCCGGTGGAGCTGAGCAATTTCGCCGCTTCCCCCGCGGTGGCGATCGCCGCCTCCAGCTGGCCGCCCTGGACCTTGCCGTTGGTCGTGTGAAATACGCGCATCGTGATCCCTCCCTTTCCCGACAAGGACTGCCGGTGCCTGGAAGTCTTCTTAAACAGGGGTTGGAGTCCACCGGTTGCGTGAGCCGGGCCACCCGTCCTACACGGACTGGAGCACCCAGATGCGGGCGGTGCAGGGGTCGGCCAGCGGCCACTCCAGGCCCTCCTCCATGAGCGCCGCCCCTTGTCGTCGCTCTACGTCGGTTCCCGCCGCTTCGGGGCCGGCGGCGAGATCGACGGCCGTGACCTCGTAGGTCCGGTCCGGGTCGAGCCCACCCGGGCGCAGCGGGTCCCGCATCGTCGGTGGGCGCGGCGAGTTGGAAGGCGAAGACGACCGCCCGTTGGCCGTCGGAGGACACGTAGGAGAGGGCGGCGCGCTCACCGGGCGGGACCAGCCGCCACAGGTCGCCCTGTTGGACGAGCGGCCGGATGTCCCGGTACAGCGCCACCGCCCGTCGGCACACGGCGAGCTCGTCGTCGCTCATGCCCGCGAAGTCGATGTCGAAGCCGAACCGCGCGCTCATCGCCACGGCGCACCCGAAGGCCACCGGCCGGTCGCCCTCCCGGGTCACGTGGGCGCCGACCACGTTGGCCGGCAGGAAGTGCGACGCCGCCCACTGCATCCGCACCCGGTCGACGGGATCGGTGTTGTCCGAGAGCCAGACCTCGTGGAACCAGCGCAGTGACCCGAGGTCGACCCGCCCGCCGCCCGAGGCGCACAGCATGAGCGTCTGCTCGGGGTGGCGCTCGGCCACGGTCTCCATCAGGCGCCAGGTGGCCCGGGCGTGGTCGACCCAGTAGTTGGCCTGCCGGTCGGCGCCCAGCGTGGGCGACCCGGGATCGGTCAGGGGGCGGTTGGCGTCCCACTTGAGGTAGCTGATGCCCGGGTTCTCGGCCAGGACGCGGTCCACCACGCCGCACACGAAGTCGGCGACGTCGGGCTGCAGGACATCGAGGACGAGCTGGTGCCGCCATCGGCGTGGGCGCCGCGTCGGTTGGCCCACCACCCAGTCCGGATGCTCGGCGTAGAGGGTGGAGTCGGGGTTCACCATCTCGGGCTCCACCCACAGCCCGAACCGGACGCCGCGCTCGTGCGCCCGCGCAATGAGGGGCCCGAGGCCGCCGGGCAGCTTGGCCTCGTCGACCTCCCAGTCGCCCAGGCCGGCGGTGTCGTCGTCGCGGGGGTGGCTCTGCGCCGAACCAGCCGTCGTCGAGCAGGAAGAGCTCCGCGCCGAGGTCCGCCGTGTGGTCGATGAGCCCCAGGAGCCGGTCGGTGTCGAAGGAGAACGAGGTGGCCTCCCAGTTGTTCACCACGATCGGCCGCAGCGCGTCGCCGTCGCGCACGGCGTGCCGGCGCACCCACCGATGGAGGCGCCGGCTCAGCGGGCCCACCCCCTCGGTCGACCAGGCCCAGATCTGCTCGGGGGTGACGAAGGTGGCGCCGGGGTCGAGCACGTACTCGGCGGCCGCCGGGTTGTGCCCGCACCAGACCCGCACGCGTGGGGGCGCTCGTCCGCTCGAAGGCGAAGCGGATGTTGCCCCCCCAGGCCAGCGCCCCGGCGAGGACGGCACCGGCCGACTCCTCGGGTGGCCCGTCGGGGGCGAGCAGGAAGAAGGGGCAGGCACCGCAGGTGGGGCTGCACGCCGCCGCGCGAGTCGACGACCTTGGTCCCCGGCGTGAGCGCCTCGGTGGTCGTGGTCCACTCGGCGGCCCAGTCACCCCCGCCGAAGTGCATCAGGTGGGGTGCGGTGACGGCGAGCAGCGGCGAGGCGGCGGCGACCTCGTGCAGGGTGATCGCCGCGGGCTGACGGTTGGTCACGCTGACCCACTGGCGCAGCACGCCGTGGTCCTCGGTGTGGAACGAGAGCGTGACCTCGAGCGGGCAGTCGGGGTCGACGAGGAGGACGTCGGTCTGCGCGCCGACCACGCGGACGTCCTCCACCTCGAGGCGGGTGGTCGTGGTGCCGTCGCTGTGCGTGACCCGCAGCGCGGGCGCCCGGGTCGGCTCCTCGTCGTAGGCCGGATAGGCCAGGGGGTAGAGCGCCGGCGGGATCCCGGCCGGCAGGCGCTCCATGTGGGCGTCGATGTCGGGCCCGAACCCCGCCTGGTGCAGCCGGCCCCGGTCGTCGACGAGGAAGCCGTAACCGGCGCCGCCGGACGACACGACGATGGTGCTCACCCGGTCACCATTGCAGAGCCCCGCCACCGCACCAAGCGCCGCCGGCGCCGACGGATTCTCGCTGGCGTCGTGCACCGGGTGACACGTGCCTCCATCCCAGCCGGGGAGGGTCGGTGGAAACCGGCGTCTATGATGGCGAGGCAATCATCCAGAGGAGTCGAGGGTCCTGGCCCGACGACACTCCGCCAACCGACCGAGAGGCCTGCCGGCGGGAGCGGCTCGCCGCTCTCGTGTCACCTGCCTGTCGGAAGATGTCGAAAGTGCCGGCGCGGAACGCATCGCGACTGGAACCGCCGGATGCCTGTATTACGCGGGTCAGTCGACAATGATTGACGACCTGACCACCCACGCACACACCCACTCAGACCTCGAGCCAGAAGGGAGACCAGCATGAAAGGACTTGATGGTCGCCATCGTGACAAGGACGGGCGCATCGAGAAGAAGCACGGCAACACGAAGATCAAGAACCTGAAGGGCCAGTACCCCGAGCTGAAGAACTTCCAGAACGAAGACACACTCGGGCAGGTCCGCGACAGGTACGGTGCCGACAGCCTGGACGATCTGATCCGGATCCTGCGAAAGAAGTAGCACATGCCTCGTTCGCCACGAGGGGCGGTCCAGCTCGGCGTCTGTTCAGACTGGGCTACAAGGTGTAGGCCGAAATTCGGACCGTCGGGCCACCATCACGAAGCATGGGCCGAAGCACAAGGCCTGAGCTTCCGCGTCATCCGGGGACCTTCAGGCGCGTCCGCCCGGGCCGCAGGAGGTTGCGCCAGCCCCGGATCACGGGATGGGGGTTCTGCGCATGCAGGCGGTCCAGTGCCGTCTGCATGAGGCTTGTGATCTCTTCGTAACACGCAGCCACGATCGCCTCGTCGTCTGCCGCCTCCGGGCCGTAGCGGGTCCAGTCGAGCGGGGGCAGGAACTCGATGGTGATCGCCGAGGGCATCGGAAGTGGCGGTGTAAGGATGGTGGTCAGGCCGTAGGGGGCGAGGAGGATGGGGAAGACCTTGATCCGGATGCGCCGCAAGCCGAGGGCTTTCGCCAGGCGCTCGCCGCTCGAGACGACGACGACCGCGTCGTGTGACCCGTGCGCCACCACCGGCACCACGGGTACGCCGGCACGGAGTGCCAGGCGAACGAACCCCTGATGGCCACCCAGGTCGACCGTGTCGCGTTGGGTCCACGGCCGGCACGCTTCCCGGTCGCCTCCCGGGTACACGACGACGAGGCCACCTTCCGCCAGACCCTGCTCGGCGGCCTGCCCGCCTGCGGGAATGGCTCCGATGCGGCGCAGGAACGGGCCGACGCCCGGAATGCCGAAGAGCAGGTCGTATGCCATGGCGTACGCCGGCTGGTCGAGGCCGCGTCGTCGGACGATCTCGAGCCCGACCACCCAGGCGTCGGGCATGTAGAAGAGGCCGGAATGGTTTCCGACCACGAGTGCCGGACCGCTGGCGGGCAGGTTCGCCTGTCCCCGGACCTCGGGTGAGAAGTAGTTCACGTAGCGGGTCACCGCCGAGAGCTGGCGCCGAAGAAACTCCGGGTCCCGCTGGAAGAGGGGCTGGTCGCGGACGTGGTCGACGCGTTGGGACAGCCCGCGGATCAAGGGCGCGAGAACCCCGTTCGCCTCGTGCTCGCCTGCGGACTCGGTGACTGTTCCGACGTGACGACCATTCCTACTCCTGTTCCTCAATCAACGCTCGCGCTATAGGCGCCTGTGGGCAGGGCCTTTTGACCCGAACGCCTCGAATGAGCGGCCGACCGGACGGCGGATGACTACGCGGCTCTCGAGAGGAGCGTCTCGGCGGGTCGCCCGGCCGGGGTTCCGCTCCGGAGCGGAAGCCACCGGGCTCGCTGCGCGGGCCGGCTTGGCTCGCATGGGCGGTGACGACGCCCTTGGGAGCAGAGGCCTTGCCGGATCAGGTCGATCCGCTGCGCTCTGCTCAGCCTCTGTCATGCGGTGGCGGGTATCCGAAGCCGGATGCCGACAGCGAATCCTCGAGGAAGGTGGAAACCCGGCGGGACCAGAGGTAGCCCACGTGGGATCCCCAATACCAGCTGATACCCGGGCGCTCCCAGTGTTCCCACAGTCGATGCGCATGTTCAGGAAGCGCGAGACGATCACCGTGGCCTGCGAATATGAAGCGGCGATCCCGTGGCACCTTCGGTGCGAAGCTCATGGGCGACACCGCCGCGAAGACCTCTTCAACCGGCCCGCCGATGATGTGGTGCTCAATCGATCGAGCTCGTATGTGTGCGGGGCTGCTCATGGAACAGGGCTGGGAGGTCCACCATCGGGATGCCGGCCACGACCGCGTCGAGCCCGTTCTCGATGCCCGCGAGGAGCGCCACGACGTAGGCGCCGAGCGAGACGCCGACAGTCCGATCGTGGTCGCTCCCTGAGCTCGAATCCACGACAGCAGGCGCCGGATGTCCCAGATCGCCTGCGAGAACCCGTGCACGGTGTTCATGAGGTCGAACGAGAGGAACGGCTCGCCGCTGACCCGGGTCACCTTGC
This sequence comes from uncultured Acidimicrobiaceae bacterium, assembly GCA_963730395.1. Classification (GTDB taxonomy): domain Bacteria; phylum Actinomycetota; class Acidimicrobiia; order Acidimicrobiales; family RAAP-2; genus Bog-473. The sequence goes on from CAVSSK010000030.1 coordinate 202,385, forward strand.
GGGCTCCATGCAGTGGGTAGCACGGGCAATGCGACGTTGACCCCGAGTGCACGGTGGAGCTTGGCGGTGTGCAATCCCGTGAAGTCCATGAACGGGTAGCCCATGGCGAAGCCGTGGACGCACACGAGCCAAGGGCGGGGCCCGCCGGCGTCGTCGGGACGGCGCACGATGGCCGCCACGGCGCGGCGGTTCGGCCGTACCCCATCCATCGCTCGGCCCGGCTCGCCGGTGCGGGGCGAGAACCCGCTTTCGTAGGCGATTCGCTCGTAGCCGAGGCCCATGGCCCACCCTCGACTCGTCCGGACGTCCTCACCGTCCAGCGGCGGAGGCGTGCGATGGTAAGTGGAGGGATCGGTGATCCAGCCGCGAGACGAGAACATCTGCTTGGCGTCGGCCAGCTCGGCGCTCACGCGGGCATAGTCCGGCTCGTCGGGGGAACCGGCTCGGTGCCATCGCCATCGCGAGGAAGGCCTCGTCCGCGGCGACGCCGATGGCCAGCCCGAGAGAATCGGCGGTGGCCGCGGAGGTCGTCGGTCACCGTGTCGCTGACGACGATTGCGCTCATGAATCGCAGTGTCCGAGGCACCGCGCGGGCAGCGCGCACGAGGACGCGCCGCTCCAGAAATCTCGTGATGGTCCGGTATGGCCCGGTGATCCGATCGAGGAGGGACGGTGGCTGAGGAGGTGCTGCTTCCGGTTGCACTGAGACTGGCGGAAGAGGGTGCAGCGACGGTCCAAAACCGTCTGCTGCGTGTGCGGTAGCCGCCACGAGCCTCCTCCGGCACTATGTCAGTCCCCCCGCCCGGGAAGTCGAGCGATCGCGCACACGCTAGTGCGGGGTATGGATCCAAGGCATTCCATCCACGAATCCCGTCTACAATGAGTGGCACTTATCCAGACGAGCTGAGACACCTGGGTCTACGACGCTCACCAACCGGCCGGAGGCACGGTGGCAACGCCAGGTTCGATGAGGAGACCATCATGGTGTCAAAGACCCTCGCGTCGCTCGACGCATGGCTCGCCCTGGCCGAGGAAGTCCTGGCCGAGCAGAACGCTTGCGCAGGAGAAGGAACCCGAGGCGGGTCGATCGCACGAGTTCGACCAGCTCTCGCTCTTCGAGCGCGAGTCCGCATGACGGCGCGTGACAGCGGTGGCCGAGTCGGCGCGTCCCCGGGTGGCGAGGCTGGAAGAATCAGACGGGCGCAGCCCGAATTGCGATCTGTACATCCCCGGGCACATGGTCCATTGGATCCAGGCGAAACTGTCCTGGGAGCATCCTCGTGAATGGGGCGTGCTCGAAGAGGTGCAGGGACAGGTCATCACGGTGCGCTTCTCGGACCGGATGGCCCGGTATCGAAACCACGAAGTGGAGGCAGTGCTCGACGTCGCGGAGCCCGGCTCGCCGGTCCTGGTGAGCGAACGGTACGGCACACTGGGTGTTCCGACGGGTCCGGGATCGCTCGGGTGCTTCTGCATCGCCGATGCCGACGGACCGTGGAGAGCATGCAGCGTCGCGCCCAGTGGGTCCCGTCTCGCTATCAGGATCTCGGTGGATCGACTGGAGGATCGCGGTGGGTTCAGCATCCCGGCCGCACTCCTACCCTCGAGCGACGACGGCCCCAAGGGTGTCGACGACGGCGCCTGAACCACGATGACCCGTCCCCGATTCTCGAGATCGCCGGCCCCTCGGGCGCGTCCCCGCCGGGACCAATAGGGTCTCCGCAGCTGACCGGAAGGAGTGGGGGGAATGGCAACCGTTGAGACCGTCCGGGGTGCGATCGACACCGCCGACCTCGGGCCGACCTACATGCACGAGCACGTCTTCGTCCTCGACTCCGACGTGCAGCAGAACTACCCGGCCGAGTGGGGTAGCGAGGACGACCGCGTGGCCGACGCCGTCGGCAAGCTCAAGGCCCTCGCCGCCCAGGGGATCCGGAGCATCGCCGACCCCACCGTCGTGGGCCTGGGCCGCTACATACCCCGCATCCAGCGCCTCGCCGAGCAGGTGCCGGAGCTGAACATCATTCCCGCCACCGGTTGCTACACCTACGACCAGGTGCCGTTCTTCTTCTTCTACCGGGGCCCGGCCCTGTCGGCGGCGCTGGGCATGGACGTGCCCGACCCGATGGTGGACATGTTCGTCAGCGACATCACCGAGGGCATCGCGGGCACCGGGGTCAAGGCCGCCTTCCTCAAGTGCGCCATCGACCACCAGGGCATGACCGACGGGGTCGCCCGGGTCATGCGGGCCGTAGCCCGGGCCCACCGCCACACCGGAGCACCCATCACCGTGCACACCCACCCGCACTCCCAGACCGGCCTGGCCGTGAAGACGCTGCTGTGCGACGAGGAGGGCGTCGACCCGACCCGGGTGGTGCTCGGGCCACTCGGGCGACAGCAGCGACGTCGACCATCTGAGCGCCCTGGCCGACGAGGGCTTCATCCTCGGCATGGACCGCTTCGGGCTCAACGTGGAGACGACCTTCGAGGCGCGGGCCGACACGGTGGTGGAGATGTGCCGTCGCGGCTACGCCGATCGCATGGTGCTGGCCCACGACGCCGCCTGCTACATCGACTGGATCGACCCCAACGTGCTGGCGATGATGACGGACTGGAACTACCTCCATATCCACGACGACGTCCTGCCCTACCTCCGGGAGCAGGGCGTGACCGAGGCCCAGATCGACGCCATGCTCGTGGACACGCCGCGCCGCTACTTCGAGGACAAGACCGCCTACTAGTACGGCCGCCCCATCGCTCACTCTCCCTCCGTGCCGCACCGATACTGGTTCCAGACACAACGGTTCGATCTGTGATTCCGTCCATTTTGGGCATCGAGGCTCGCTGGAGAATCTCGAGGATCTTGTGGAGAAGGCGCCAGAAAGGGACGAGCTCAGGTTTCGCAGTACTCCACGAACGAGCACAGCGTGGAGATCAGCCGCATCTCCTCGATGGACCGCGCCCTGCTGTTCAGCAGCTCCTCGGTGCAGACCAGGTAGGCGAGGCAGCGGGCGCGGCTGATGGCCACGTTGAGGCGGTTGCGTGAGAAGAGGAACTCGGCGCTCCGGGGCATGTAGTCGGCCGACGACGTCGTCATGGTGAAGAACACGACGGCGGCCTCCCGGCCCTGGAACTTGTCGACGGTCCCGACGGGGATCCCCCGGGTCCGGGCAGTCGGCATCGAGCGTCTCGCGCAGCAGGGCGACCTGGTCGTTGTACGGGGCGACGACCATGAAGTCCTCGACGCCCAACGGGTCCGTCGTCCCCGTGCTGGTCGACCCACGGCGTGCCGAGCAGCCGGCCGATCTCGTCCGCCACGAGCTCCGCCTCCTCGAGCGACTCGGTGGAGCACGCCGTCGTGGTCGGCCCGGAGCCACCGGAGCCCCGTCCCGAACTCGGTGCTCTGGCGGGCGCAGTCCGGGTGGCTCTCGAGCCGCCCCTCGTAGATCTCCTCCGAGATGAACCGGCACACGTCGGGGTGCATGCGCCTGGTCTCGGTCAGGAAGACCCCTCGGTCCGGCGGCAGCGTCACGTCGTCCCCGAGCACGTGCTCGCAGGACGCTCGAGCCCCCACCGCCGGGATGGACGGCCTGGGCGACCTGCGGGAGCTGGAGCGGGTCGCCGAGCAGGACGATGTTCTTCGCCGACGTGGAGGCGGCGAGCGCATCGGCCAGCGCCAGCTGGCCCGCCTCGTCGACGATCAGCACGTCGACGGGTGCTCCCTGCATGTCCGGACCGGCGAACAGCCACGTGGTGCCGGCGACCAGGTTGTAGTCCGGCCTTGGCGCAGGGCGTATTGCTGCTCGTGACGTAGGTGACGCCGGGACAGTCTCGGCGAGCCGGGACTCGTGCACCTTGCGGACCGCCTGGAGCTCGGAGAGGTCGCCCTTCTCCTCGAACACCTCGAGGATCTCCTCGAGCAGGTTGTCGATGGCGTGGTGGCTCATGGCGGTGATGCCGACGCGGCGGCCGGCGCAGATGAGGCTGTGGACGATGTGGGCGCCCCAGTACGTCTTGCCGGTTCCCGGCGGACCCTGGATCGAGATGCAGCTCCCGTCGAGGTGCGTGACCCACCCGCACATCGCGTCCAGGTCGTCCGAGAACACTCCGCCGGGTGGGCCGCCGCCCGGCGGTGAAGGCCGGGTCGTCCCGGCGGAGCAGGCTCATCGACGCCGGATTGGGGAGAGCCGAACCCGGGGCGCCGAGCACGCCCGCGGCGAGCGCGTCCAGGGCGGCGGGCTTCGGGTTCGGCGAGACCCAGTCGTTGTGGGCGACGGCCGGCGGGTACACGCCCAGCTCGATCGCCCTGTCGTTCCAGACCAGGACCACCTCGCCGTCGGCCTCGTCGATGTCGGAGACGCTGGCGTACCCGGTCGGCCCGTCGGGCGATCCGTAGAGAACCGATGCGCCGCCCTGCCCGAAGTCCTCCGAGACCGCCTGTGGCGGCCAGCGGAACCGGGCCCCCGGCCACTTCAGCTCCTTGCCCTTCGCGCCGTACCGGGGCTCCAGTCCCACGAACTCGAGCCCCGCGATCACGTCGGGATCGTCGAGCAGCTCTGCCGTCTCGAGGCAGGTGCTCGCCAGCCTTCGGCGCCTTGTGGGCGCGGAACTCGCGCACCCAGTAGCCCAGCAGGTCCCCAAGCAGATGTTCGGGTGTGTCGGGCCCGTAGGCATGCAGCGCGGCGACCTGCGCGTCGAGCTCGGGATGCTCGTCCTCGGGGTCGAGGCGCGCCGCCCGCCACGGCAGACCGTCGGGCCGGAGGCCGACGAGCCAGTCGCGCAGGGCCAGCGTCGCCCGGACATCGTCCTCGTTGTAGGCGGCGATGCGCTCCAGGATGGCGGGGTCGCGGTGCCGCCATGAAGTGCTCGTACTCGACGACGGCGGCCGCACCCTGGTCGATCTCGTGGCTCCGCTCGTAGCCGGTGAGGCGTTCGAGGTCCTTCAGCCCGTAGGACTCGGTGCCGACCTGGATCGGCGTTGCGGACGACCGGGTAGAGGTCGACGAAGAGTCCCGTGTCCACCATCTCGGTCAACGCCGCCTCGCCGACGCCGTGGTCGGCGGCCAGGCGCTCCAGGGCCGATCGCTCGGTGTGGTTGTAGTGGTAGACGTGCATGTCCGGGTGCGCAGGCCCGGCGGTTCTGCAGGTACTCGATGAGCTCGCCGGTCGCCCGCTCCTCCCCGGCGCGGTCGTGGGCCCATCGGGCCTCGTAACGTCCAGGCGCCGTCGGCATCGCGGACGATGAGCCCGAAGAGGAAGAAGAGGCCACGTCTCGACCGTCCAGAAGGGATCGCCTTCGAAGTCGAGGAAGACGTCCCCGTCGTCGGGCTCGGGCAGCAGCTCCAGACCGCGACCCCAGGTGGGGTCGTCGCCGGGCTCGATGAGACGGAACGGGGGCGGCGTCGTCGGGCTCGTTCCGCGCCTCGACCTGGAGCTCCGCCTGGGTGACCAGCCGCTCGAGCCGCTCGGGGCGCATGGACGTCCACCTCGCCGGCACAGCTCCGCCAGTCCGGCCAGCGTCGAGATCGCCGAGCTCCTCGAGACGGACCGGTCGCTCGCCCTGATGCCGGCGACGTAGACGAGCGAGTCCTCGTCGCGCCACTGCGCGTCACAGACGGCGGCGAACTCGCAGAACTCGCAGTGGGCACACGGCGTCGGGCCGGGTCTCCGGCAGGGGCGCGTCGTCTTCGAGCAGCGGTCGCAGCTGGTTGCGCAGCCGGCTCCAGTAGGGGCGGAACTCCTTGGTGGCGAGCGACTCGATCTCGCCCCGACCCGAGCCAGAGGTGCAGGCGCTCCGGCGAGGCACCGGTCGCGGCGCGGAGGGCGTCGGCGTAGAAGCAGAGCTGGAGGACGTGCCCGGGCTTGGCCTCGCGTGCGGGCGAGCTTGGCGTCGACCGGCTCGTAGGCGCAGGCGCCGTCGGACGGGCTGTCGACTCTGCACGAGGAAGTCGGCGATCCCGCGCATGCCGTCGTGGACGAACGGCATCTGGTAGATGACGTCGAACCCGTCGTCCCACGGGGTGCCGACCCGGGCGACCCAGTCGTCGAAGCGCTCGCCCGGCTCGCGGGCAGGAACCTCGTAGATGCTGCGCCCCTCGGCCCGGTAGTGCTCGAGGCACTCGGCCTCGTGCTGGGATCCCTTGTCGGCGAGCAGCCGGGCGAAGCTCCCGAAACCTGCGAGCTCGACCTCGAGAAGGCCCGCATCGACGCGCTCGCGCAGCGTCAGGTAGTGGCCACAGTCGAGCCAGGCCGTGATCTTCGAGGGCGAGAGCAGGCGATCAGCCATCGATGTCAGTCATCGATCTCCGCCGGCTCTCCCGACCCTTGCCGGCGATCGGGCCCTATCGATCGACGGCGACTCATGTCCTTCGCCGCCATGTCATTGCCGCTCACCGTAGCGAGGAGATGTGTGGCCGGCCCCCGTCCTCGCTCGACGGACATCCATGCTCCTGAAGGCCGGTCACGGAATCGCAGAACTGAGCACCAGCCCATCCGGCTTTCTCATACTTCTTAAGGGTAGGTTTAGAAAGACGTTCACCCCTTGACCTGGGAGAACAGCAGGAGCGGGCGGGACAAGTCCCTGAGCTCGAGTGGGGACGACGTGCACGACGTTGGTCCGTCGAGCCCGTTGCTCGGCGTCGGCGTCATCCAGGTTGGTGTGTCGAACCGGGGGCTGGACGTGGCCCGATCCCTCTTGGTCTCGGGTGAGCGCACTTCGACGATCCAACGGAACCCACCGACTTCGACGCGACGACGTCGGTGGGGAGGGGCATCCCCTACGTCGATGGTCACACCTCGCGAGGAACCTCAGGCCTATGGCGACGTCGTCGCCGCGGTTCACCAAAAAACTCCGACAACATTCCGCGCCGCCTCTGGACTGCATGGGCCTCCGGCGGTAGAACGACTGAAATCGGCAATTGCGCCAACCGCAGTGGATGAACCCTGACGGAAGGAGGAGCGATGGCCACCTCGGGAACCCCCCGTCCCGGTGCCGTTGGCAACCCGGCTCAGACGGATCCGCTTCAAAGGAACGCGCAACCGCAAAGCGGGAGCGGGGCAGCGGAGCCACCCCCGTCATCGTCGGCGGGCTCAACCACGGGAGCCGCCACGACCACGCCGACGGCAACGGCGTCCACCCTGGCCGGCGGCACGACCGGCAAGCCCACGGGTGGCTCGGGTGGCGGGACGGGGAGCGGCGTCCTGGCCAACCTCGGTGAAGTTTCCGCCACCGTCACGCGGATCCGCCCCCTTGTCGGACTATTGAAGGGGACCGGGTTCGCCTTGAGTGGTGGCGGGGCGAAGGGGTCCTTTGAGGTGGGTGCCCTCAAGTACCTGATGCAGGCCTCCGGGATCCGCCCCGACGTCATCACCTGCACCTCGGTGGGGGCGGTGAACGGGATGAAGCTTGCCGAAGGCGAAGGTCCGCCGTTCCAGCACCAGGGGCAGACATTCCACCGGGGCCTCGACGGTCTGGAGCAGATCTGGTTGACGAGGATGACGTCGCCCAGCGACATGTACGCGCCGAGCGAGGCCCTGAAGGCGCTTCCCATCGACTACTACACGGCACTCCCCCTCGAGATCTCCCAGCTGGCCAACGACCTTCTGGGCAAGGCGTTGTCGCAGGTCGCGGCCGCCTCGCCGTACCTGATCCTGCTGGGGGCGATCGGGCTCCCGTTCGTGAACCTCGGCCCGGCGGAGAGCGAGCTCCAGCAGGTCATGAGCCTTCTGGAGGGCTCGTCCTTCTACGTGCTGGACCCCATCGCCCACCTCTACGACGACGGGAGCATCGACCAGGTCCTCGTCGCCGAGTCGGGCATCGAGCTGTTGTTCGCCACCGTGGGGCTGAGCAGCGGCGAGCTGTGCTACGTGCGGCTTGTCGGCCGGGACAACCAGGGCAAGCTGGTGGGCGACCTGGTCGACCGCGACTCGGTCGGAGACCCCATCCCGTCGCCGGGCGCGATCGGCTACCCGATCGACATGCGGACGGGCATGCTGGCGTCGGCCGCCGCCCCGCTCATGTTCGAGCCGCAGCACCTCCTGGCGGACTTCCCCGGGAGCCTCGAGACGTTCACGGACGGGGGTGTGCGCGAGCTCGTTCCGGTCCAGCCGGCGATCGACCGTGGCTGCAAGCGGGTCTTCGCCCTCGACTGCAACGCCCCCTACCCGGCAGCGAGCAGCCAGGCGCCCCATCAGGCCCAAGCTCCCGATGGGATGTTCGGGATCGCGATCGACGTCCTGGCCATCCTGCTCGACGAGATCGACCGGGCGAACGTCGTCGCACCCGCCCCGGACGTGTCCTTCGTGTGGCACGTCCAGCCGCTCTTCGAGGTGGAGGGCGACCTCGAGATCGACACCGGCGCGATCCGGGTGAACATCGACTACGGCTTCATGGCGGCCTTCGACTGCGTCGACGGGGCCGTGCGCAGCGCAGCACGGCGCGCCTTCCTGCGCTCCACCGGCGCCCAGATCGCCGTGGCCCGCCGTGACATCTCCGATCGCGAGCGCTGCCTGCAGTGGGTGGTCGACCTGTGGACGCAAATCGGCAAAGGGCAGATCAACAGCGGTACCAGCAAGAACGACGTCGTCACTGCCCTCGACTACCACCGGTTCGCGGACGATTCGGATCAGGACCTCGACGGGCGGGTGGCCAACCTCACCGCGGATCTCGACTACGGGGCGGGCTTCACCGCCTACTGGGACTACAAGAACGAGGTGATGGTCCATTATCTCGATGAGGTGCTGTCCGACAGCCCGCCCTCGGCGATCGACGGAGGAGCTGCCGTCGGTTTGCTCCAGCAGATGAAGTGCAAGCTCCAGCCGCTCTACGAGACGCGCGGTCGTGGCCGGTCCGAGGTCCATCGAGCCGTCCCCCGACGACCCCACGACGCCCGACCAGCCCTGGCTCCGGTGGGAGCGTCCCGACTCGGAGGCCTTCTTCGGCGACGTGTGGCCCACCGGGCCCACCTGCGACCCCGCCCTCGACAACGAGACGCTCTATTCGGCGGCGTCCGTCCAGGTGGAGGCGAAGGGCACGTCGGGGTGGGCGGTGCAGTCCGGACCCCAGGGATCCCGCGGCTACTTCAGCCCGGTGCAGCTCCTCGTCCCCGAGGGCAAGAAGCTTGTCCACGTGACCGGCGAATTCGGGGTGAAGCCGTGGGGATCGTCGTGGTCGGCGTCACCGGGCGACACGTGGCAGACGGGGTGGCAGGCCAACGCCTGGAGTCCGGTGGACCTGGGAGTCGACGCAAGCAACGTGTCCTGCTGCCTCTTGGCGGACTCCCCGTTCGGGTCCCTGGCCGCGGTGGTGCGGGTGGCGTCGACCGACGGGACCACCGACTCCCTGCTGGAGCTGGCCTTCGACGGCCAGTCTCAGACCTGGTCGGTCGTCGGGCCGGTCAGCGTCGCGGGGCAGGCGCTCAGCGGGGTCACGGGGAACCCGGTGCTCATCCAGTGCTCGTTCGCGCAGGCGGAGACCCTCGAGATCCTTGTCCCGGTGAATGACGCGGTGCAGCACCTGTCGAGGCCCTTGAGCGGCGGCGCCTGGATGCCGCGCTCGTCGGGAATCTCGTTCGCCCCTCCGAGCAACCCCCAGCCGGCCCAGCGGACGACGAAGCTCGGATCGGTGTCGGCTCCCATCGCCCAAGCCCCGCGCTCGATCACCTGCATTCAGGGCAACTACGGAGCGCCGGCGAACCTCGAAGCCGTGGTGGGCCTCGGCCCGATCACAGGGACTGGTATCGACACGTTGGAGTCCTGGTACTACGACTCGTGGCGGGAGGGGTGGTTCCGTAACGGGGCGATCGCGCCGACGGACGGACCCGTCTCCGACATCAACGGCGATCCCGTCCTCTTCCAGAGCAAGATCGGGAGCCAGGGCGACTTCGAGCTGCTCGTTCCCTCAGGGGAGTCGATCATCCACCTGTTCCGGGACAACGACGGGGCCCGGACCTGGCGCCGCCGGGGCAGCGGTGTGGTCTACGCGGGCGGCACCCTCAACGGAGGCGGACACCTTCAGCAACAGGTCCTCGAAGGGGCGACTCCGGTGGCGGTGTCCGCGTGGCAGGGCATCGACGGCGTGGCCGGCTCCCCCAATATGGAGGCGATCGTCCGCCTGGAGCCGCCCATGATCGAGCAGGGCGGCCAGTCCTTCGAGGCGCTGTGGTTCGACCCGGCAACGTCGGCCTGGAGGTCCGCCGGACAGGTCATGGTCGACGGCTCGCCCCTGACTGCCTGACGCCCCGAGACCGATCCTTGGGCAGTGCCAGAGCTGGGTTCGTCACAGAGCCTTCCAGTCCCTGGTCGAGCGGCTCGATGCGGGGACCTACTAACGCAAGTTGGAAGTTTGATCGGGCCGATCTGCTGACCTGGGGATATGTTCGAGATTCCAGCCAGAGTGGGGCATTTCGGGTTTCCGCTCGCGACCGTTCAGTACCGGTCATAGACCCAAAGGGCCATGTCACCGCTACCGTCCTCATGCCCGTCGAGCGCAAACCACAGCGCGATGAACGGAGACAACGTCCAGTCCATCAGGCGGGTCGGTGCTCCGT
>CAVSSK010000031.1:0-113140 GCA_963730395.1 uncultured Acidimicrobiaceae bacterium
CGTTCTTGGGCTATGCGGCAGTTGACACCGAGCCGGTGTACTGGGGCAGGCGGGCGTAGTCTCCTTGTCCGTGGCACCCGATGCAGCGCCCCTCGAGGCCGTTAAGGGTTGGCGGAAAGTGCGTGGGGTTCTTTTCGGACTGAGTATTGCGGTGCTGATCATGTGGTCGTCGCCCGCGTCGGCGACGACCAAGCCCAAATGCGTGTGCCGCGCTCACGCCTGTATTGGCGTCCCGCCTTCTGAGCGCTCGGGTCACCCAGGCACCCTTCAACCACCACTTGGCGTGCACTTACAGGAGTACCGCTAAACAGGACACGATCTCACTGATCCTCACCCTTGTCACCGGCCAGAACCGCGCCCGCACGCAACAGCTGCTCAACCGAGAGCACCGCCTTCGCGTCGGAAGCCGGGCGGCCTATTGGTATCGCACTCCTCTCCGTCTTACGCGACCTGAGCAGGCGGGAACACTGTCAGTGCTGAAAGGGGACACGCTTGTCCTAATTGCCGTCCGGCAATCCTCCAATCCGCAGGCAACGGCTCGGCAGGCGATGACGGCGATCCTGTCCCGCCTATGAGGTGATCCGCCAAGGCAGCCTCCGTCGCGGCAGCGAACTGGGGCACCTATTCGCTGACGCCGACCAACTAACGAGGTGATCGTGGACCTTGCGGGTGGATGGTCTCGCCTCGGGCCAGCATCTCCACAAACTGCTCGATACGCCTGGCTCGGGTCTCCACCTTCTTTGCACTTCCGATCCGAAAGAGGATGGAGTACCGATTCGCACTTGTGAGCGTCTGAAACCTTGCCTGAGCACGGGGATTGGCAATCAGGGCGTCCGCCAGATCCTCTGGAACCTCCACGCTCGCTTGTCCGGCGTAGGCAGTATTCCACCGACCATCCGCTTTGGCCTGCCGAACCTCGTCTTCCCCTGACCGATGCATTCGGCCGGAGGCGCTCAACCTCTCGGCGATGGAGGCGTTCCGTTGAGACCAAGGGCTCCGAGCGTTTCGGGGTGTGAATCGTCGCCGGAACGTTGCGTTGTCACGACGCCCGAGCTGCCCATCGATCCAACCAAAGCAGATCGCCTCGTCGAGTGCCTCGTCGTAGGAGAGCGTTGTCGGATGCGTCGTGCCCTTCTTGGCTAGGACGAGCCACACCCCTTGTGATTTGGAGTGGTGGCTCCTCAACCAGGTCCGCCATTCGGCAGTATCAGCGACCAAAAGCTCTGGAAGATCCACAGGTTGACGGTATCCCGTTGTGCCGGACTGTCCCGCCGTTCCGGCGGTAGGTGGCACCTTGAGGCGCCGTGGTCCACGAATTTCATGGGGGCACTCGAGCGCGCAAAATACTGACAAGGATTCTGACGGCCTGAACCCCGCTTTTGGCTTTCAGGTCTGAATCGGCGGCTACTCGGACCCACCAAATGTGCTGGATGGACCACACAGTCCGTCAACCGGGGATGGCCGGGCCGTGCTGGCTCAGTTCCCGACGGGGGGCACCCCCTGAGGCGCCCGGCAAGATATCGCGGACTTGAAAGCGGGCATCATCTGCAGTCGACGACTCCCGGCACCATTTACGTCACGCAGGGTGGTGCTGGCACGAGGAGAAGGAGGAGGTGACCACCTTGGACGTCACAGCGGTCAACGTCACACTGTCTCCAGGACGAGCAAAGGAGAGACTCGAAGAGACATGACGGACAGACAGTCACTTCGCTATTTGATACCGATGTGGGAGGGCGGCGGCAACATCCCTCCTGAGCTCGGGGTCGCTCGGCGGTTGATCGCCCGTGGCCACCAGGTGCGCGTGCTCGCTGATCCGACCATCAAACTCGCGGCCGAGGCGGCCGGCTGCTCGTTCTCGCCTTGGCGGCGAGGACCGCACCGAACATCGCTCGATCCGTCCGAGGATCTCATCAAGGATTGGGAGACAAAGAACCCACTCGTCATGTTGCGTCGAGCACACGACCGGTTCATCGCCGGACCTGCAGCCGACTTTGCCGCCGATACATCCGAAACGATCAACGCCTTCCAGCCAGATGCCGTCGTACCGGACGCATTCCTATTCGGGTCGATAATCGCCGCTCAGGGAGCATCGCTGCCGGTCGCCCTCCTTGTGCCGAACATCTGGATAATGCCCTCTCGGGGCACGCCGCCGATAGGGCCCGGCTTCGCGCCGGCCAAGACGGCGCTCGGTCGTACACGTGACGCGGCGATGTTGGCGATAGTCAATCGCTTGTTCCGTGCCGGTCTACCCCCGGTCAACGCTGCTCGTTCGGAATACGGTCTGGCGCCGCTGTCCTCCTTCTACGAGCAGGCCTTAGTCGCCGAGCGCATCTTGGTGTTGACCAGCCCAGCATTCGACTATGCCTCAACCTCGGTACCGGCCAATGTCCGCTATGTCGGTCCGATCCTGGATGACCCGGATTGGGCACAACCGTGGATATCTCCGTGGGCCGAAGCCGATAGACGTCCCCTGGTTCTCGTCGGCTTCAGCTCCACCTACCAGAATCAGGGGCCACTCCTGCGACAGGTGGTCGAGGCACTCGCGACTCTGCCGGTGCGCGCCGTCGTGACGGTGGGTCAGATGCTCGAGGCCGACGAGGTCACTTCGACCGACAATGTCGTCGTCGTCGGCTCAGCTCCCCACCGCCAGATCCTTGCTGAGGCATCGGTTGCCGTGTCCCATTGCGGGCATGGCACGACGATGAAGTGCCTGGCCGCAGGAGTGCCCATGGTCTGCATCCCGATGGGCCGAGACCAGAACGACACCGCAGCACGCGTGGTGTACCACGGAGCCGGGGTCCGGCTCTCACCGAGCGCTTCGGCAGCCAAGATCCGCAAGGAAGTACAGCTGGTTCTCGGCGATGATCGCTTCCGTTGCAATGCATCGCGGATGTCTTCGGCAATCGCCAACGATTCAACCGCTGACCTCGTGACGGAACTCGAGGCGTTGGTCCCATGACGGTGACCAGCCCGACCGGACGACGGCGAATCGACCCGGTTGTACTAGCGGGCTAGTTGTGACCAGTAGCGATCTGAGTCAGTGATCACGCAATCGCCATTGAGGACCCTCACTGGAAAGGGTCTCCCACTTTGTCCATGTCATCGGGTTGACAGCCCTAGCCCCGATGTGCCGTTCGAGGTCAGTTAGCCACGAGCAAGCGCACCTCGTTCAGAAATCCGCGCGCTCCCGACGAACTGGGTCACCTTTAGAGCTTCGCTCGCTCCACTTGGATTGTCACCCGCACGGTACGTCGCTTCCGATGTCCCGGGACGACGGCCGATGGATGCCCGCCGGAAGGCTAGACCGGGGTGAGCAGCCTCTCCCTGACCTCGTTCGCAAAGCAGGACTCGGGTGCCAGTTCCGGCCCGCATGTCATGGCCGCGACAAGCATGAAGAGATCCGGGTCTTGCGTCATCAGGTCCGAGCGACGCCGCCGTTCGGACACTCCGTCAGGCCCGAGCGGGATGTGGGCATCGGTGAAGACCTGCACGGCGAAACGCAGCCGCTGCATCCGCTCTGCCCGCTCCTCCACGTACGGCGTGAAGGCCTCCTTCGACCAGTCATCACCACCGAGGAGGACGTCGCGGATCATGCGCGCGTCGCGCAGGGCGACCGACAAGCCCTCTCCAATGGTGGGGTCGCTGAAGCCGGCGGCGTCACCGGCGAACACGACGCCATCGGCAACGACGGCATCGGACCAGGAATCGAACATGGGATAGGCAGCGCACGGTCCGGCCGGGTTGGCATCGACGAAGCGCTCGCAGTCGGGGATCGTGTCCACGCGGAACGCCTCCAGAAAAGTCTTCGCCTTGTCGACGCCTGCCAAGCGGGTCTTGTCTTTGATCGAGTAACCGATGTAGAGCCGCGCCCTGTCCTCGACTTGGGGGAATGCGTAAAGGATCGTGTCACCGGACGTGCCGATGACCGAGTCGGTGCTCGGCCAGTCGCGAACGCCGTCGACGAGCATGCCCGCGAGGAAGATGCGGGGGTCTGTCTTCTCGAGCTCGATGCCGAGCTCGCGCCGTGTCGAGGATTCGCGTCCATCGGCGGCGACCACGAGGCGAGGTCGGACCTCGTGCTCGCTGCCCCCGTGCACGTACCGGACCTCGGGACTCTCGCCAGGCGTCACCTTGACCTGCTCGACGCCGCGGAGAGCAAGCGCGCCCGCCCGCACGGCGGCGTCGAAGAGGGCTTGGCAGGCCACGGGGTGTCCGATGCCTAGGGCACCTTGGACACCGGGCACGAGGTCTGCGAGAGGCAAGGCGCCCGCCTCAGCCTCTGCCGGCGAATAGGCCTCGTCGTAGCCGACGAAACGTGAGATGACGTTGCCCCCGGACTCGATAAGGTCGCCGTGCAGCCCGAGCTGCATGGCTTCAGCGACCCCCCAGGGGTGCATGTACTCGCCCCGCACGTGGTCCACGAACTGCTCCGTCCGCTCGAGGACGAGGACCGGGACCCCGGCGTTCGCCAGCGCGGCTGCAAGCGCACTACCGGCGATGCCGGATCCGATGATCGTGACTACTGGCTGTTCCGTATTCATGATGGGTCCAGGGTCGGGAAGGGTCCGAAGAAGCCGACTATCTGCTGAAGCCGCCCGTCGTCTGCCAGGTGCCCGTAGTCCATGCCTTCGAGTACCGCCGAACCGTCAGGGCTGTGCATGACCCATCCGAAACGCAAGTGGCCGTCGTGCTCGTCCGCAGCCGTGACCAGGTCGATCGTGTGCCCGGGCATGGCAATCTGCAAGGCACCGATGTGGGCGACGAGCGCCTCTCTGCCTTCGACGTTGGCCGTGGGGTCGCAGTAGGTGCCATGGTCGGCCCAGGCCGACTCCAGCAACTGGCGCCGGGCGGCCTCGTCAGGCTCGTTCCAGGCCGAGCCGTAGGCGGTTACAACAGCGCCAACATCCATGTTGTCCCTCCCCTCCTGGCGAAGGTCGCCAGCGTAGTTGGGAAATCGGCGGTGCACTCAGGCCGTTTTCGCGAGCCAAGCAGCCCTCACACGATCGTCGCGGAACGTTCCGGTCATCTCTCCACGGCTGACGGCCCGTACACACTCGTCGACGGGCGAGTCGCGTCAGAGGTGACAGGGGTCACCCTCGTGCTCGATAACGGGCAAGACGTTGTGGCCACCGTGGCCGACGGGTGGCTTCTCGCCTGGTGGCCCAGCGACGTCGCGGCAACCTCGTCGCAGGTAACGAACCCGTCCGGGACGATGTCCGAAATTCTCGTCTCATCGACCAAGGGACCGCCAACGCCCCCCGCCCCCGGTTCCTGCACGCCGACCACGACTCCCGACGGAACCAACGGGGTAGTCCACTGCGCCAGCTCCGGCGGTGGAAGGGTGGGGTCAGGGAACTCTGGCAACAGCGGCAACGGCCAGAACGTCACCCGAGCCGGGAACAGCGGGAACACCGGCGGGACCGGAACCGGCCCCACGAAGTCCTGAGCCCGCCAACCAACCCCGGGGAGAGGCAAGCCCGGCGCTCCTGGGCATGGATCTGCTTCCGTGTTGTCCGGTGTACTCCCCCATTCCCCACCGAGTTATCCGCACTCTCCAGCTAGTCGGGCTGCCGGGATTTGAACCGGGACCTCTTGACCCCCAGTAATACCCCACCTACCGATGTACAAGGCCCTGTTCGGCCAGGTCGAATCGGCTCGCTGTGGCCCGAGTTAAGCGCGGCTCAATCGGGGTCGTAGCACGACCTGTAGAGCCACCGATGTTTGTCCCCGTGCCGGCGGTCGCATGATCCTCAAGCGTGACAGGTGCTCAGACCACCCGTCGGTCTCCCAGAGGGCTCGGTCGTCCCGCGTCGCTACACTCTTCGTGAGTGCGGATCGGTGTGCTGACTGGTGGCGGGGACTGCCCGGGGCTGAACGCCGTTATTCGGGCGGTGGTCCGAAAGGGCGTTCAGGTTCACCGAGACCAAATTCGTGGGATTCCGCGATGGTTGGCGCGGAGTGCTCGATGGAGATTCCGCACCGCTGGATGTTTCCGATGTCCGAGGGATCCTGCCTCGTGGCGGGACCATTCTTGGCTCTAGTCGTACGAACCCATACAACTCCGCGGACGGTGAGCACCGTGTCCTCCAGACCGTAGAACGGTTGGGTCTCGACGCTCTCATCGCCATTGGTGGTGAAGACACCCTCGGCGTGGCGACAAGGCTCGCGGCCGCCGGTCTGCCGATCATCGGGGTGCCCAAGACCATCGACAACGACCTGAATGGAACCGACTACACGTTCGGATTCGACACGGCGGTCACGATCGCCACCGAGGCCATCGATCGCCTCCACACAACGGCCGAGAGCCACCATAGGGTGCTCATAGTCGAAGTTATGGGGCGTTACTCGGGCTGGATCGCCTTGCACTCCGGCATGGCCGGTGGGGCGAATGTGATCCTGATTCCCGAAAGGCCGTTTTCGATCGAGGAAGTGTGCCAGTTCATCGAGCGGCGATTTGCCAGCCAATATGCCCCTATTGTCGTGGTGGCGGAGGGTGCGTTGCCAATAGAGGGCACGATGCCCGCACGCCCGCATGAGGTCGACGCGTTCGGACATGAGCGGCTCATCGGCATCGGGACGTTTCTGGAGGAGGAGATCGCCCGGCGGAGCGGCAAAGAGGCGCGCGCCACCGTCTTGGGTCATGTGCAGCGAGGCGGTACGCCCACGGCCTTCGATCGGGTCCTTGCCACCCGTTTCGGGCTTCACGCCGTTGACGCCTTGCACGACGGGCACTCGGGCCAGATGGTGGCCCTGCATGGCACCGCCATTGAGCTGGTGCCGTTGGCCGAAGCGACGGCCGTTCTCAAGCTGGTATCACCGGAGCTGTTTGCAGAGGCCGAGGTGTTCTTCGGCTGACTTTGACGACCGTACCAAGAGGGCAATACGAGGCGCGGCCGTCGCGCCATTGTGGTCCGAGGACAACCGGCGAGGGTCGGTATAACTGACTCCTACCCGACGTACGAGGCAAGGGTACCGGTGCCACGTTCACGCCCGCTCCTTTGAGGCAATGAACAGCGCAAGCCACCGCCGACGTTCAAACTGGAGGACCCCGATCCCCGGAATCTCCAGCGTTCTGCGAAGGGTGCTGCTTAGTGAGGAACCGCAAGAAGACTCTGACCGGAACGACTCCGCGAAGCTGCCCCCCTGGTCGCGGAACACGGGACAGCTCTTCAACGGCCCGTTTGGGAGGCGGCATCAGCTGAAGTCCCAGGGAACTGAAGACCGACCGAACGAACCAGTTCGGAACGTGAGGGCGAAGGTGTCGGCGCAGATAAGGGCCGGTTCGACGTCGCGAATCATTGCCCGACGTAGCATTCCATCGGCCAGATCCACACCGACGGTCGGCGAGGTAACGCAGAGAGTCGCCAGTCCCCGTTGGCATGTCGAGGACTGGAGCGAGATCCGACGGCGAAGTGCGCGCGAATGCGGCGATGAGTTGTTGGCCTCCTTCCAGGAGCCATTAGCCGGAGCGCGCCTCGGGTAATCAGGCGGTCATATGCGGTGGCATGTCCTCAGTACCAAGAGGCTGTGGGGCGACAGTCGTGATGGATTAGGTGATCTCATTGGGGTTCAGAGCGTTCCGATAGTCGGGTCGTCAATCACGGTTCCAGTTCTGAGTCACACGAATCGCTCACGGGCGCTCGGGAGTTCGATGGGTGCTACGAGCTCCCTGTTCCGTTGTCATCTGGCCGATGTGCAGGGGCACCCGGCATTCCTTGACCCCAGTCGTACTGCACGCGGATTGGAGGACTCGCGGACGGTCGTCGTCTCCACCCCCTGAAATCCTTCCGTCTCGCCGATGTGCGCAATCCTTCGCAGCTTGCTGGCCGTAGAAAACACATGACCACTCGAGGTTCAACAGTCCACCTCAATCGCACTACCGCTCGTACAGATCACGGTTGGCACCGTCGCCAGGCTCTGCGCTCTACAGCCCTTCTTGAGCAGCGGTGGATGGCCCTCCCGTCCGTCGTCGGGGTGCAGCC
The DNA here is from genome assembly GCA_963730395.1 of uncultured Acidimicrobiaceae bacterium. Lineage (GTDB taxonomy): Bacteria > Actinomycetota > Acidimicrobiia > Acidimicrobiales > RAAP-2 > Bog-473. Next base: position 7,983 of record CAVSSK010000031.1, read on the forward strand.
TCAATCGCCTCGAGGACCCGGCGCTGTCTCGCCGTCGACCATCGTCACACCCTCCCTCAATACTTCTTATCTGTCCCAACGAGCACCGATGCACCCCGAACTGTTGCGGGCACTCGCCCAGGCCAGACATGAGGATCTCCTCACAGAGCGTCGAAACCGATGGCAGGCAAGCGCTCGACTCGGGCGCCATCCATCGCTGATTGCCCCTTACGGAAGCGGGTGGGCTCGCTGCTCATTTCGGCGGGCGCTCGGCTAATCGGTGACCAACGAGCCGCTCTGGAGCTGGCTCACGTAGCCGAACAAAACTAGTCACCGCTCGTATCGGTCGGCTCAACGATCCGTCGTGGGGCACCTTGGGGGTGGGCGATTCACCACTGTTTACGATCGCCCAGTCCCGGCGAACGGTGGCAGGGACGCGATGCCAACATAGGTCCCAAGGCCTGCGCCGATCATCCTTCCGAACAAAGAGGCAGTTCGCGGCTATCGACCCGGCCCCGCTCCTTCAGACGTGTCGTTCGGGGCTACCCGTTTGGGCGGCGGCCGGTCGAGGGCTGGAATCTCCCCCGAACACCTCCATGAGCCTGTCAGGGGAGAACAGCTCGCCTTGGTGAAGGACCAGCGTGGTGAGCAGGCGGTACTCGGGCGGTTTCAAGTTGACGGGCTTCCCTGCAATCGTCACCTCTTGCTGAGCAAAGTCGATATGGAGCGTGCCGTCGTCGAAGGCGGTCAACGGGTCCTCGGTAGCCACTCTTAAAGTCTCCCACTGTGGCCGCAGGGGTTCCCCAGTTCGCCGGGAGGGTGGGGCAGTACGGCACGAGTGGGGCGCCTCCAGTCCTGACCCGTCGAATATTTGGGGGGCACCACGAGGGCCCTGGAATACCGCTCCGTACGAGGATTCTTGAATGGCACCGCTAGCTGACCAAGCGGTCTCGGCGCTGACGCCTGCAGCTGCGTCATGAACGACACATCCGGGCCACCCAAATGGTTCCTTCGGACGCGCGTATTTGAGCTAGCCGTCGATACGCGCTGCCGAATCGGGCCCGTCTGGCGATGGCTCTAGCCCAAAATGAGCCCGGTCCATGAAGGCGGGCTTCAAGGTGGTCACGAGCGATGGGCGCTCAGGTGGCCGGAACTGTCGTGGCCGGGAATCCGTTGCGCGCAAGGTCAGGCCCGATGATCACGACGATGTCAAGACCAGTGACGTTCGCGACCGGTAAGGCCCCGGTCAGCGGTTGGACAGCTGTCGTCGGCACGCCAAGCTCGGAAGCGACCAGCGCGGCCGCTTGTTGCTGCGACGGGGCGTAGTAGATCGTCGTCGACGACGCCGCGGACGTACTGTTCCGCGGAGTGGAGACATTCCACCCGTTTAGCTGGAGCTGCTGGGTGAAATGGCCGGCTGCGTTAGGTTCCTGAGTGCCGTTTGCTACGAGAACCTTGACACTTGAATGAGCCACGGTCGACGTGGTCGTTGGTAGCCGGTGTGGGAAAGTCGCCGCGGTGCTGGAAGTCGTCGCGGTGCCCAGAGTCGACGCGGCCTTGAAGTGAGGACCGACCACCGCTCCTACATATCCCGCGAGGGCGAGTGCTCCCAGGCACGCAATGGCGATGCCGATACGCCGCCCCCAAGAGGTCCCTTCGTACGCGTGGAGAGGACTCACGATGCAGATCTTAGAGAGCACGAGAGTGGGAAGCTCCTTGTCGGAGCCGGCCCGCTCGCGGCTCTCGCAGCCCGGGCTGGTATGCCATTCCGTCAGCGAGGATGGGTCCAAGCGCCCGGTGGTGCCCAGCACTGGGCCGTCGAAGTCGAGAGGGTCGTACTGAAGTTCTCCGAAGGTGGGAATGTTGAAGCGTGACCCTTAGCGACAGAAGCCAGCCCATCTAGGCTCTGGGTTTCCGTCGGGGCGGCCCTCGGTTCGCTAGAGGCTAGAGCGCCGTCCCCGCCCCAGTTCGCCGGCTCGGGGAGCATTAGATGTCGACTCGCGCATGCCAACCGCTAACTGCCACCGACCGAATCAGGCACTTATGGGCGAGGGCATCGACACGATTGACAACCCTTCAACCGAGGTATACTTTCCAATATAGTTAATTAACAACCCTGGAAAGTATGATGCCGACGGCGATCGATGAAGTACGACTGAGTGAAACCTTCGCCGCGTTGGCGAACTCGACGCGCAGGGCAATCGTTGCCCGCCTTGCGGAGGGTGAAGCCACTGTCAACGAACTGGCCAAGCCCTTCGAACTCTCCCTCCCTGCCATCTCAAAGCACATCAAAGTGCTCGAACAGGCCGGGTTGATCCAAAGGACTCAGCGAGCTCAATACCGACCCTGCACCCTTGACGTTGCAACGCTGGAGGTTGTGTCGAGTTGGGCCGAACAATGTCGGTCCGTCTGGGAAAACCGCTTTGACCAGATGGACCAGTACCTCGCGAAACTCCGACCGCAGCGAAAGGCAGAGACGCACAATGGCTGATGGCACTTCTTCCAAGGATGCAGTGGTCCTCGAACGCACCTTCGATGCGCCTGTCGAACTGATCTGGCAGATGTGGACCAACCCCGAGCACTTCAAGGCGTGGTACGGGCCCGACGGCGCAACCATCCCGGTTGCGAAGATGGACGTACGCGTGGGCGGCACCCGTCTGGTGTGCATGGAGATGCAATCCCCGAATGGTCCGATGCAAATGTGGTTCACCGGCGATTACCGCGAGGTGGTCGAGAACGAGCGACTCGTCTACACCGAATCCATGGCGGATGAACATGGCAACGTGGTAGAGCCCTCAGCCATGGGAATGCCTGAGGGGCACCCGACGACCACTGAGGTCAGCGTGGAGCTCGAAGGCGTCGACGGGCGCACCAAGATGGTAATGACCCATTCGGGCATCCCGAGCGACTCTCCTGGAGCGACCGGATGGATTATGGCCTTCGACAAGCTCAATTCCTACGTCGCCGATCGCAGCGATCACTAGCCCCTTCCAAGTCACCCTTCTGATTCGTCCAGCCCTGGGATTAGCGTTTGCACATGGCCTTCGATGAGGGATTGGCGGAGCGAGTACGAGACCTTGTGGGCACAACCGCAGGATTGTCTGAACGCAAGATGTTCGGGGGACTCTGCTTCATGTTGCAAGGCAACATGAGTTTCGGAGTCGTCGGAAGCGAACTTATGGTGCGAGTCGGCCCTGACTATTACCCCGAGGCCCTGGCACTCCCTCATGCGCGGGAAATGGACTTCACGGGCCGCTCGATGCGCGGCATGGTCTTCGTGTCGGAGGATGGAATCTCGGAGGATGAGGACCTTGAGCATTGGCTCAAGCGAGGCATGGCCTTCGCTGGATCACTACCTCCCAAGTAGATCGGCCTGCCCCCTATTCAGTATGGAACGGCCGGCTCCTCCGGCATCCGCATTTACGTGGATCATTCACTTGTGCGGTGAACGGAGCCGACATACGGAAGGAAGGAGCCAGCCGTGTCCAGTATTGCCCACCGAGGTTTCGTCCACCTGGGGATGGACGTAGCGAAGGACTCGATCGCCGTCGCGGTGCTCTCCCCCGATCGTGATACCGCCGAGGTCGACAAGATCTTCCACGACACCGACTCAGTCCGGCGCCTGGTCAAACGGCTGGGCAAGCCCAAGGGGATCTGGGCCTGCTACGAAGCGGGCCCCACCGGCTATGACCTCCAACGCCTGCTGACTTCGATGGGGGTGCGCTGCGACGTGGTGGCCCCTTCTCTCATCCCGAAGGGCTCGGGCGATCGGGTGAAGACCGACCGCAGGGATGCTCGTCGACTGGCGGGGTTGCACCGGGCCGGCGAGCTCACCCCGATCGCCATCCCGACGCCCGCCCAAGAAGGCGTGCGCGATCTGTGTCGCACACGCGGTGACATGGTCCAGGACCTCACCCGGGCCCGCAACCGGTTGAGCGGGTTCCTGCTTCGTCACAGCGTGGTGTGGCGAGGAGGATCACCGTGGACCGAACGCCATCGACGCTGGCTCGCCACCTTGTCCTTCGACGATCCGGCAATCGCGACGACCTACTCGCATTACCTGGCCACCGTGAAGCTGCGAGACACCGCACTCGAGTCGGTCGAGGCCGATCTCGTGCCGTGGTGCACACAGGATCCCTTCGGTCACCAAGTGCAACGCTTGGCCGCCTATCGGGGCGTGACCAGAATCGGTGCGCTGTGTCTGGCCGCCGAGGTGTTCGACTGGCGCCGTTTCCCGAGGGCAAGACCCTTCATGAGCTTCACCGGCCTCGTGCCCGGGGAGAACTCGACTGGTCTCACCCAGCGTCGGGGCTCGATCACCCGGGCCGGCAATGCCCACCTGCGGGGCCAGCTCTGTGAAGCGGCCTGGGCCTACCAGCACAGCCCGAATGTCGGCGCCGGCATCAGAGAGCGTCAAGTAGATGTGCCGCCCGAGACCGTGGCCCGCTCGTGGGCCGCGCAGGTCCGTCTTTCCCGGCGCTTCCGCCAACTCGCTGCCCACAAGAACGTGCGCTCGGTCGTGGCCGCCGCCATCGCCCGCGAGCTCGCCGGGTTCCTCTGGGCCGAGATGGTGGCCGAGGTCTGACGCCGTGATCTTCCCGTCGGTCAGCGCGCGATCGGCGCCGCGTCTGACCGAGCCCTCCACGACGCGCCGGAGCACCGCCGCAGCAGATCCGATCCTCGCCGGCGTTACGCCCACCTCGCTCTTTGTGAGGGTGTCACGGACGCCCCTATTCAGAGGCAACCACCTGCGAATGGCTCTTCTGCGATTCCGACTCGCGTACATCATCGTGGCGGTTCTCCGATCCACTGCGCTCCGGCGCGTCGTCGATGGCTCGCTCGACCACCACCGCCATCCGCACGGGGAGACGAGTAGCAGCCTCCACCCCAGCGTCAACACCGTTCGTCCTCACCCTTCGGGTTCCGGGCGCTCCGTGTTGACATCGGGGCCCCACCGACTGCTCAGGAACAATCAGGCGCCGCACCTCTGGTGCGTCGCGGTCAAAAGACAGTGAGAAGGACCTTCGCGCGGGAGGTTGACAGGCCGTTCCACATCATCGCCGGGATCGGGCGCCCCGCACATTCGGGGAGGCGAGGGCGGGGCTTACTACAGCCAGAACCACCGGAGGCCTGGAGGACTCCAGCAAGGAAATCGAAGAGCCTGCCTATGATTAGGTACCGCGGGCGACACCGGCCAGGATCGGGTGCTGGCCGAACCACTTCGGAATCCGTCGAGTGAGCTCCGTCGGTCCGTGCATCGTGATGCGTCCGTCGGCGAGGCCGTCGACGAAACGAGCATCGCCCATCCACACCTCAGTCAGAGTGCGTAGGTCGGCCTCGATAGTCACGTCGACCTCGAATCCAGGGTCGATGAGGCACAGGTCCACGTCGTGTTTGTCGACGACGATCCAGAAGTATCGGCACTTGGCGGGCATTGTCGGGAACGTGAGCTGGACGACCACCCGATCCGTCCTGAACCCTCCTGGGGTCAGGAACCGCCGGACATCCCAGAGCAACAGTCCGGGGTCGAGGTCGTCGGGCCGGTAGTCGCTGCGCACCCACCGCTGGCCCCACTCTCCGAGTCCCTGGATGAGGGGGAACAACTCCCATCCGGCCTCGGTCAGGTTGTAGGACGTGCCGGCGCCAGAGGAATTGCGCTCGATGACGCCGGCGGCCTCCAGCTCCTTGAGCCGTTTGGACAGGAGTGCAGGCGAGCAGGTGGGCACGCCTCGGCGGATCTCGTTGAAGCGAGTGCTGCCGACCAGCATCTCCCGCAGGATGAGCGGCGTCCACCGTTGGCAGATGACCTCTGCAGCCTTGGACACCGGGCAGAACTGGCCGTAACCGTTCACGCCGCCCAGGATAGGCCTCACTTCAGTATCTGAACTAGTCGCATCGCCTCCGAACTTCGATGATGGTCACTACCGACCAATTGAAGGAGAAGCGATCAGCCATGCCGAGCAAAGCCGCCATCAGCCTCACCACGGGTCTCGAGGATCCCGAGAAGGTGACCGTCGCCTTCCTGGTGGCGGTCGGAGCGGCCGAGCAGGGCCGACCGACGGTGATGTTCCTCACCAAGGAGGCCGTGCGACTTGCGCTCGACGGTTTGGCGATTGGTGTCGCCTGCGACGGATGTCCGCCACTTGCTGATCTGCTCGATCGATACACCAAGGCGGGCGGCACTCTCATGGTGTGCCCCATCTGCTTCAACGCCAAGGCGCTCGACCAGACCCAACTCATCGACAATGCCCAACTCGGTGGAACCGTGCAGCTCTGGGAGTGGATCGGCGAGGGAGCCACCACGTTCAGCTACTGACGAAACGAATGTTGATCGAGCTGAGGCGTGTCCTGGTCAGGATTCGCCGCCGATTATTGCGATGAGAGATCCTCGATTCACTGCCTGAGTCGCCCTGAGTTGCTCGCGGTCCATTTGGTTCCTCCAGATCGATCAGACAGCCGACCCTAGATCGACGGCAACCGGGGCACTGGGAACAGTCGGGGCGATGCTGCAGCCTGGACCGGAGGGAGTCCCAATACATTGATACTTCTCTGAGGGCCCACCGCTTGACTGCTGGTCCCAAATAGCTTCGGGAGTGCTGGTGGGTTCGGCCTGACTTGGAATCCCGTGACGTTGCAAGACGTCGTCGACCGAGACCTTCCAGCCGCACATTGACAGACGGCGCGTCCCGTCTCCGAGGTGGGGTGATTGGTCCGGGTTGCTAGAACAACCCAGACCGCCCGTCGCTCCGATCCGGAACGGCCGTGCCATCCTGAACCGTCCTGGGTTTCTTGGAGACTCCATACCTTGGAAGCGAGGATGGAGACATGGCAGACCCACAGAAGCGGTACCCGCCTGAGCTGAGAGAGCGGGTGGTGCGGATGGTGCTCGAAGCCCGGGCGGCAGATCCGAACGACACGAGGGCCATCACCCGGATCTCCGAGCAGCTCGGGGTCGGAACCGAATCGCTGCGCAACTGGGTGAAGCAGACCCAGATCGACGCCGGTGACCGACCTGGGACGACCACCGAGGAGCGCAAGCGGATCGCCGAGCTCGAGAAGGAGAACCGTGAGCTCAAGCGGTCCAACGAGATCCTGCGCCGGGCGTCGGCGTATTTCGCCCAGGCGGAGCTCGACCGCCCGTGGCAGTGATCGTCGACTTCATCGACACCAACCGTGACGAGCTCGGGGTCGAGCCCATCTGCAGGGATCTGCAGGTGGCCCCGAGTACGCACTACGCGGCGAGGTCCCGGGCGCCCTCGGCCCGGGACCGGCCGCGACGCGGCGCGGATCCCGCTGTTGGTGGCGATCTGGGAGGCGAACTTCAGGGTCTATGGGGTGCCCAAGCTCTGGAAGGCGGCGCGGCGGGCCGGCCATGACGTCGGACGTGACCAGGTGGCCCGCCTGATGGGCCGCGCCGACATCGAGGGGCTGCGCCGGGGCAAGAAGCGCAAGACCACCAAGGCTGACCCGGCCGCTGAGCGGCACCCCGATCTGGTCAAGCGGGTCTTTTCCGCCGAGCGCCCGAACGCCTTGTGGGTGAGCGACCTGACCTATATGGCGACCTGGTCGGGCTTCGCCTACGCGGACTTCATCACTGATGCCTTCTCCCAGATGATCGTCGGCTGGCGGGTGGCGAGCCACATGCGAGCCGACATGGTCCTCGACGCCTTGGAGATGGCGCGCTGGAGGCGGGGCACCTTCCTCGAGGGGCTGGTGTCACACTCCGATGCCGGGTCGCAATTCACATCAATTCGCTATGGCGAGCACCTCGACGAACTCGGAGCCGTCCCCTCCATCGGGAGCGTGGGCGACGCGTACGACAATGCATTGGCCGAGACCGTCAACGCCGCCTACAAGAGCGAACTCATCCGCGGGCCAGGGCAAGGGCCCTGGCGCAACGTCGACGACGTAGAGCTGGCCACACTCGCGTGGGTCCACTGGTACAACACGCAGAGACTGCACGAGTACCTCAGCTACGTGCCGCCGGCTGAATTCGAGGCGGCTTATGCTGCCAACAAGACCGACCAGCAACTGGTTGGAATCCAATAGCCCGAGTCTCCATCAGACCCAGGACGGTTCAGTCGACTGCTACAACACCGAGCGGCCCCACCGCAGCCTCAGGCGTCGCACCCCGCTCGAGGCCCGGAGCACCCGGGAGAAGGCGGGCCCGACCGGCCCGCGCATTGAAGCCGCGGGCTATCGGATCCGCCGCGACAAGGTGGACACCTCGGGGTCGGTGACGCTGCGCTACAAGGGCAAGCTGCACCACATCGGGATCGGCTGCCCTATGCGGGCTGGCGGGTCATCTTGCTCGTGGCCGGCCTTGACGTGGGGATCCTCGGCATCGACCGCTCGCCACTGCGGCACACCTGACGTTGGATCCGACCGTCGACTACCAGCGGATCCCCTGAAGCCACCGACGTGGCCGAATGCCAGCTCTACGATGTCTTTGAGACATCGCTCTAGTCGGGCTGCCGGGATTTGAACCCGGGACCTCTTGACCCCCAGTCAAGCGCGCTAACCAAGCTGCGCCACAGCCCGCATGTGTTATGACCTGCGCTTTTAGTCTCTCACCACCTCGAAGGCGAGCTGCAGAAGGGACATTTTGCAAACGCTCTGCAAACGTCCGCTCCCGTGGCCGCATTGCAGCCCGAACCAGGCGACAGGCTTCGCCTGACAGCCCGAACAAGGCCATCCACTTCGGCTATCTGTAGGTCGAACACCAGCCCAAGGCTAGCCCCATTCAGCGCAGCACTTCTCGGGGCTGTGGTCAGCTTGACTGGCTCTCGTGACTCGATTCTGTGCCGACGAGCTGCGTCCCCTCCCGGCAGCGGGACACCCTCATCAACTGCGATCGCGAGCGGCTGAGATACGATTCGCACTCCATGGGGCAGCAGCATGCCCAACTGTCTGGCGCCTCCAGCGACCGTGACCGCACAGCACTCATCGGCTCGTTGGTTGCTGCCTACGCAGTTTTCGATGCGCTGGCCTTCCTAATCGTCATCATCACCCTTGCGGCGATATTCAACCCCTTCCTCGTCTTCGTCGGTGCCTCGGTCGTGGTGACGATCACAATGTTGCAAGCTGCTCGTGGCTCAACCGCGAGTGGAGCAGCTGGATCGCGGAAGGGCATGGCAAACGGGTGGAGACGAGACTCGCAAGGATGCGTCAGAGCGAGGTGATGCGGCATCCGGCGAATTGGATCACCAGCGGCTCGGATACTTGGTTCACGCTCGGAGCGAAGCTGATCAACCCGGTGATCGTCGTCGGCACCGCCCGGCTCGCTGGCGGCCAGCCGGTGACCAAGCATCGAATCCTCTTCGCTTCGATCGCCTACTGAGTGTTCGTCTCCTTCGTCCTCGGCGCACTCGGCTTGGGTCCCGGTGACGGCATCAGGGCGGTCTGACGCCCGACGATCGTCTGGGGCACGGGGTCGTCGGGCTGTGCGCCACCGCCGACCGCGTACGTCCGATACAGCAAAGAGGCTTTCCATGCGCTCGGGGCACTGTTGCGAGCAAGATTGCCATCGGACCGCCCTCCGACTTCCAGAACAGATGTGCCCGCTTCCAGCCAGCAGCGTCTATGGCAGCCCGCGGCATCGTCTGCGTGCTGGGCGAGGCTTCCACACCCAAGATCGCGGGCTCGACAGACCGGTTCTCCGCTTGTAGAACGCTATCTCGGCATGCGCTGCCCAAACCACGAAAGAGGTTCGCGTACGACGCCGCTTCCAGATGAGTTCAAGGGGCGAGATAAGGCCCGCAGCCGGCTAGGGTATAGGCAGCGGGCCGCGGCCTTGGCGCGCGATGCTGGTCGGATCGACCAGATCGAGGGTGGCCTCCGAGGCCCACTCGTCCTAAGGAGTCTCACATGCCCGATACCGTCTTCCTGCCCGACCGAATCGAGGTCACGCGGCCTATCCCGGCTCCGCCCACCTCGATCTTCGACATCCTGCGTAGTCCGGCTGGCCATGTGGCCATCGACGCCTCTGGGATGCTGCAGGACTTCACCGGCGAGCCAGCGGAGAAGGTGGGAGACACGTTCGTCATCCACATGGATCGCGAGGCGCTCAATGACGTCCCGCTTGGCAAGTACGACGTGACCGTGCACATCATTCTCTTTGAGCGAGACAAGGAGATCGCGTGGGATCTCGGGCCCGATATTCCCGTTGCGCACTTCTACGGTTACCGCCTGGGTTCCGGTGAGGACGGTGTCACCAATGTGACGTCCTACTACGACTGGTCGAAGGTGGGCGATGACTTCAAGGAACGCTTCCCGATCGTGCCCGAGTCGGCCCTGCGCGCCACGCTGGGAATTTTGGAGCGAACGGTCAGAAAGGGCCTTTGACCCTTCCGTCCTGCGCGCCAAGGTCGGTTCCGCGAGGCCATGACTGCTGCAGAGCCGGCGTTCCGGGGCAGTGGGTCGCCTGGCCCCGCCTTGCCATAGCCTTTTGGGATCAGTGTGACGAGAAGGTCGGTTGTGGTCCTGTGCGGAGTTTTGTGCCTACTCGCGATGGGTCTGACGGCGACGGCACGACCGAGTGCGGCGCAACCTACGCACCCGCACTATGACCCAGCTCTCGCCATCCCGGCGACGATCTCCGCTACTTGGATTGCGTCTCTGCCCGTCCACTGACCCGGAATCAGAACCAGTCGGAGCCTCGGTCCCGACGAAGGTCTCGCGTAAAGGTCCTGACCACCGTTCCGTCGGGTCGCTGAGGCACTTGGTCCGTACCTTGCTGTACCCATGGACCTTGGAAGCGTTGCCGGTCCGGGGCTGCCAAGCGCCTGATCGGGTGGACCGCGACAATGGAACGTGCTCTTGTCCGGCCGGATCAGGCGTTGGTGGACCGTCGCCTCGGTCGCGCTCGTCGCCACCGCAGTAACCGCCGTGGCGACGAGCGCCGGGACGTCGGGTTCGCCTCCTCTCCCGACCTCGAGTGGCTCGGGGCGTGTCGCCATCTCGGCGTCCTCTCGTCATCTGCGACCGGCACTCGCTTCCCCGCGCCCGAGAGGACGGCGGGCGCATCCGGCCGGATCGCCCGCGCCGACCACCACGACGGTGCCAACTGCGTCCGGCGAGGTCGCGCTCGCCGGGTGCCCGGTGCCCCCCCACCCCCCGCTCCCGCCATCACCCCCGCCGTGGCACCCAACGGCCCTCGTCACATCACTTCCGCCGGTGAGGGCGCCGGCGCCGTGGACCTCACACGTCGCGGCGCTCACCGGGAAGGGCATGTGGATCTGGGAGTGGGACAGTACTGACGGTGGCGACGCTGACGAGATCGTGCAGCAGGCCGTTTCGGCGGGGCTACACCAGCTGTGGGTCCGGGTGGGTGACTCGATGAACGGCTTCTACGGCGCCGAGGAGCTCGACTCGCTCGTGCCCGTCGCCCATGCCCACGGCCTGGCCGTGATCGCATGGGGTTTCCCGTACCTGTGGGACCCCGTCGGCGACGCCCAGTGGACCGCGGCGATCCTCGACTGGCGCTCCCCCGACGGCCAGGAGGTTGACGGATACAGCGCCGACATCGAGGAGACGACCGAGGGTGTCATGCTGAGCGCCCAGCGGGCGGCCGTGTACCTCGAGCTGGTTCGGCAGGCCGCCGGCAGTCGGCTGGTCGTGGCTACCGTCTACCCTCCGACCGACGCCAACTGGGACGGTGGCTACCCCTACCAGGCGATGGCGGCCTACGTCGACGCCTTCGCCCCCATGGTGTACTGGGAATGCACCGATCCCGGCACCGACGCCACGCTCGACGTCGCTCGCCTCTCGACGCTCCGACCGGTGCACGTCATCGGACAGGCCTTCAACTTGGCCAGTGTCGGCGGTCGGACCGTTTCCCCGTCCGAAGCAGAGATCGCAGAATTCTTGAGCGCAGGCCGGCGGGCCGGCGCTCTCGGCGCGTCGTTCTGGGTGTGGCAGGAAGCCACTCCCGAGGAGTGGGCCGCCGTGGCCGGCTTCCGCTGGGGCTCGGTCGGGACCCGGCCTAGACCACCACGCACCCCACCGGCATCCAGACATTAGAACCTGGGCAAGGTTCGTCGCAGATAACCGATACTTGGTCCTAGCAACCCCCGGGTGCCGCGTTCAACGGACCTGGGTCAGCTGTGTTCGCGGTGTGAGAACACAGCGACGGGTGCGAAGCTGTGGCCGTGGACGACGATGACTTGTTGGCCGAGCAACGCTCGTTCTATCGGGCGCGGGCTCCGGAGTATGACGAGTGGTGGCAGCGACGCGGTCGCTATGACCGAGGAGAGGAGCAGCTCCTCGAGTGGCAGCGTCAGGTCGCGACGCTAGATGCTGCTTTGGACGCCTTCGGACCCACCGGCAACGTGTTGGAACTGGCAGGCGGGACCGGTTGGTGGACCCAGCGCCTGGCGGAAACGGCAGACCGGCTCACAGTTGTGGACAGTTCGCCAGAGGTTCTTGCTCTGAACCGGAAGAGGGTGGGACGACCAGATGTGCGCTATGACGTGGCGGACATCTTCGAGTGGCAGCCGGACTCCTCCTACGACGTTGTCTTCTTCTCTTTCTGGCTCTCCCATGTGCCGAGAAACCGATTCGGCGACTTCTGGACCTTGGTCCGTTCATGCCTTTCCCCGTCGGGGCGCGTATTCCTCATCGACAACAGGGACGATCCGATGCCTGACTCATCATTCAAGGACCCCTACGTCGTTGAGTACGGGATGGATCTGCACCTCCGCACTCTCGGCGACGGATCGCAATACAGGGTGATCAAAGTGATGTACGAGCCCGACCAACTCGAGTCCCTGATTGCCGCGGAAGGGTGGACGGTCGGGATTGACGCGACTCGGTGGTTCATATTTGGTTCAGCCCGTCACCAGTGAGCCGAGGATGTCCCAGTTCGCGCCGGAGTCGCTACGCAAGGTCTGCAAGTGTCGCAAGCCTGATGTCAGCGGGAGCTTGAGCCGCTGTGACTGACGTGTCAAATGCAAGCGCAAGTAGGTCGTCGATCGCGCCGACGGCCTCTGACGCTGTCAGTGTTCGAAGCTTCGTGCTGCGGGCAGCTGCGGTCTTGTCGGTGTATCGGTCCCAGAGCGCCTTGAACCGAGCCAGAAGCTCCGGCGTGAGACATGGCTTCTCCCACACAAGCTGCACAGACTCGTCCCATGCGGTCTGCAGCCTGGTATGTAATGGATCTTCGGAGCTAGCCAATGACCGAACCGCGGCGAAGAACTGATCAGCGGCGTAATCCAAACTCATGCCGAGAGCGTTGCACAACAGGGCCCCTTAGGCCTCCAGTCGCATGGGCTCCTCACGCCCGGGTCCGAAGACTATGCGGAGGCCTCGCGACCAGAGGTGCGTGGAGGTGGGTCGGTGCCCGGGACACCTCCGTCGGTAACGTGCTCCGTCCACTCAGACCCCGACCAATACCGTTGCTCATGTCGGCCAGAGGGGTCGGTCAGCCAACCGGGAGCGATCCCGGTAAATGTGACCTGGCCGGGCGGAGCGTCGACGGCACCAGGTGCTGGAGTTGGAAACGTGGGGTCGCTGAACGAGCTCGTGGGAGCTGAGCTCCTTTGCTGACCCCGGCGGCGTCGCTGAGTGGACAGCGCCCGCACCGCGAACAGGGCGAAAAAGACCACAATGGCGATGGAGGAACCGTGGCCGTAGAACGTGCCCACAGCCTAGCCGGGTCGAGCAAAGGGAGGAAGGGCGTTTCATCGTGTGCGGCGGACACCGCCGGAGGTCCTCCGCTTGACGCTGCGACATGTGCTCGAATGGGCACATGGCACTCGACATCGCAGCTGACGACCGCCTGGACCCTCGTCTCCGCGGCATCCTCGAGGTGATCCCCGATATCACCCTCTCGGACGTGCAGAACAGAGAGGAGCTGCTCGCGGAGGCGAACACCCCCGAGGCTGCCGCCGGGCGGGAGGCCTTCCGCATCTTCCAAGACCTGTGCGACGAGGCCGCACCCTCGGAAGGACTCGAGGTGACCAGCACGCATTTCGTCTCCCAGCCCGACGGCAACGCAGTCAATCTCCAGATCATCCGACCCGAATCCGATGTGCCGTTGGCTTGCGTGTATTACATCCACGGCGGCGGCATGGCCACGATGTCGTGCTTCGACGGGATGTACCGGGGCTGGGGGAAGCACATCGCCTCCAACGGGGTCGCCGTCGTCATGGTCGACTTCCGCAACTGCATCGTCGCCTCGTCGGCATCCGAGGTGGAGCCCTTCCCGGCCGGGCTCAACGACTGTGTCTCGGGACTCCACTGGATCGTCGCCCACGCGGGCGATCTGGGGATCGACCCCTCAAGGATCGTCGTCGCAGGCGAGAGCGGAGGCGGCAACCTCACACTGGCCACGGGGCTCAAGCTCAAGCGCGATGGGGAACTCGCGCTGATAAAGGGGCTCTACGCATTGTGTCCCTACATTGCCGGACAGTGGCCGACCCCGGAGTGCCCCTCGTCTGTCGAGAACGAGGGCATCCTGCTGCACCTCCATAACAACCGCGGCCGGATGGGCTACGGCATCGAGGCGTTCAACGAACGGAACCCGCTGGCCTGGCCCTCGTTCGCCAGCGTGGACGACGTCACCGGGTTCCCGCCGACCGTGATCAACGTCAACGAATGCGACCCCTTGCGAGACGAGGGGATCAACTTCTACCGGCTGCTCCTCTCAGCCGGTGTCGAGGCCCGCTGTCGCCAGATGATGGGGACGATCCACGGGACCGAGATCTTCGCCATCGCCTGCCCTGACATCAGCCGCGACACTGCCCGGGACATCGCCGGCTTCACCCGCGAATAGGCGACCTTCCTGCCGGTGTATCGGCGGCCGCTGCGGCTACGCTCCCCCGCCGTGTCCTCAACCACTCTGCACCTGCACCTGGCCGCGCGGCTGCGCGTCCTCACAATCCTGGCCGCCTGTGGCGCGCTCCTGGCCCTGCTGGCCGCGTCCCCGGCCGGAGCAAAGCCCGCCCCGGGTGTCGCCCGTGCGGCCCTCCCGCCCGGGAAGATCAACCACATCCTGGTGATCGAGCTCGAGAACGAGGGCTATGCGGCGACATTCAGTCCCGTGTCCCCCGCCACCTATCTGAACGGCTCGCTGCGCCCGAAGGGCGAGCTGCTCCAGAATTATTACGCGACCGGTCACGTGAGCCTCGACAACTACATCGCCCAGGTCTCCGGCCAGGCCCCCACGCCTGACACGCAGGCGGACTGCGCGGACAACGGTTTTGCGTTCGCCGACGTGACCCCCGGGACGCCTGACGCCAACCAGGCCGCCAATCCGGGGCAGGTGGACGGCCAGGGTTGTGTCTACCCCACATCCGTCCCGACCATCGCCGCTCAGCTCGACGCCAAGTACCCGCCCAACTCGACATCGCATGTGGCAGCCTGGCGAGCCTACGAACAGGACATGGGCAACACGCCGACCCGCGACGGCGGCACGGTGGACCCCAGCGGTGGCACCGACTGCGGGCACCCGGCCATCGGCGCCACGGATACGGCCGAGGTGGCCACACCGGCCGACCAGTACACCTCCCGTCACAACCCGTTCGTCTGGTTCCACTCTGTGATCGACAACGCAGCGGAGTGCGACGCGAATGTGGTCCCACTCGGGACACTCGCCGCCAACGGCACCCCGTCGCCAACCGGCCATCTGGCGCAGGACCTCCGGAGCGAGACGACCACGCCGCGCTTCGGCTTCATCACGCCCAACCTGTGCAACGACGGCCACGACGGGACCTGTGCGGGGCAGAACAGCGCGGGCGGCCAAGCGGGCGGCCTCATCGGGGCTGATGACTTCCTGCGGGCCTGGATGCCCCTCATTCTCGGCTCGCCCGCGTACAAGCACGGCGACATGCTCGTGGTCGTCACGTTCGACGAGGCCGATGTCGCCGGTGCCGCGGGCGCAGCAACAGCCTGCTGCCACGAGCTTCCGGGGCCCAACACCGCCGCCCCCGGCAACGCGGGTGCGACGACGGACGGTGCCGCCCCCGGGGGCGGCCAGGTTGGCGCCCTGCTGCTCAACGCCAAGTACGTCACGCCGGGCTCGACCGACACCACGGGCTCCTACAACCATTACTCGGCGCTGCGCAGCTACGAGGACATGCTCGGCTTGACCACCGGAGGCGTCGACGGGGAGGGACACATCGGCTACGCGGCCGCCAAGGGTCTCGTCCCCTTCGGCACCGACGTCTTCCCGGCCAAGCTCACCGGTGGAGCGAAGCCGAGGAGGTAATTGAGCAGGCGGTCAGTCGACCCGCCGCATCGTGGCCCGGTACCGCTTGCCGTTGGCCACATACTCGGCGGCGGAGAGCCGGTTCATGTGGAGGTCCGACCTGCCCTCGAGTATCTTCGCCGGCACACCGAGCGCAAGCGCGCCGGGAGGCACGACCATGTTGTTCGGCACCACTGCGTTGGCACCGACCGTGGCGCCGTGTCCAATACGGGCCCAGTGCAGCACCACGCTTCCAGAGCCGGCCAGAGATTCGTCCTCGAGCACGCAGCCCTCGAGGTGGGTGAGATGTCCGATGACACACCCGTTTCCGATGATCGTGGGAAAGCCTGGACCGGCGTGAATGACGGTGCCGTCCTGAATTGAAGAACCCGACCCGACGGTGATGTTGCCGAAGTCGCCGCGCAGGACCGCATGGGGCCACACGCTCGATTCGGCGCCGATCACGACGTTCCCTATGAGGACGGCGTCGGGATGGACGAAGGCGTCGGTGTCGATCCTCGGTGCGACACCATCGAGTTCGTAGACGGGCATGGCGGGTGACCCTACACGTGGGCGGCGATCCAGGTGACGCCCTGGTAGCCCCGGTAGCCGAGGTAGATCACGCTGGCGACCAGCATCATCTTGAAGTACCACGGGATCGGCTGACGCTCCTGATCGGCCAGGATCGTGCCACAGGTCGGGCACTCGCCCTCCTCGCCCAGATCCTCGTCTTCGACGAGTGCGTCGCACTCCTCGCACCAGGCCATCAGGAGCAGCCGCTCCTCACTTGCCGCCGATGCGTACGCGCAATTTCATGGGCGTCGCCCCGAATTCGAATTTCTCGCGCAGGCCGCGCTCGATGTAGCGAAGATATGTAGGGGGCAGACGGCCGTTGGTGAAGAGGGTGAAGGTCGGAGGGTCTATTGCTCCCTGCACGATGTAGCGGATCCGGGCCCGGGGCGCCGATTGGCGGGCCTGTAGTTCCTGCACGGCGCGGTTGAGGGTGCCGGTCGGCACCCGCTGGTGATACGCCTCGACGGAGTCGCGGAGCGCGGGGAGGATCCGGTGCACCCCCTTGCCCGTGAGCGCCGACATCTTGAGTACGGGTGCCGACCCCAGGAACGCCAACCGGTCTCCGACGCCGGCCAAGACGTCGTCGCGCCCCTCGGTCGGCACCTGGTCCCACTTGTTGAGGGCGACGATGGCGGGACAACCCGAGACACCGATGCGCTCGGCCAAGCGCTGATCCTGGTGCGACGCGCCGATGGTGGCGTCGATGACCAGGATGGCGACGTCGGCCCGCTCCAGGGCACGCAGGGCCCGGAGCGTCGAGTGCTGCTCGGTGCCACGGTCGGTCTTGGACGGGCGACGGAGGCCGGCGGTGTCGATGAAGCACACTGGGCCGTCCGGAGTCTCCACCACCGTGTCGATGGCGTCACGCGTCGTGCCCGGCATGTCGTGCACGATGGAGCGCTCCTCACCGAGGAGGTGGTTGAACAGGGTCGACTTCCCGACGTTGGGGCGGCCGATGATGGCGACCCGCGGCGTGCCCGGCTGTCCGCCCGGGGGCAGCGGACCGGTATCGGAGCCGAGCTGTTCCTCCTCTCCCCCTGCGGACTCGGGCAGGGGCAGCAGGCCGACCACCTCATCGAGAAGATCGCCCGTCCCTCGGCCGTGCAGCGCGCTGACCGGGAACGGATCCCCGAGGCCGAGCGCGACGAACTCCCAGGTCGGTGCCTCCCGGTTGGCGTCGTCGACCTTGTTCACGACCAGGCGCACGGGGGGTCCGGCCCGCCTGATCACCTTGGCCGCCGCCAGGTCCTCCTCCGTCACCCCGGTCGTGACGTCGACCACCATCAGCACGACATCCGCCTCCGCCAGCGCACGTTCGGCCTGTTGGCTCACCTTGGCCTCCAGGGCGTCGCCGCCCGCCAACCACCCGCCGGTGTCCATGACGGAGAAGGGGACTCCCGACCATTCGGCCGTGAGCACCTTGCGGTCGCGGGTGACGCCCTGCTCCTCCTCGACCACCGCGGCGCGGGCCCCGACGATGCGGTTCACCAGTGAGGACTTTCCGACGTTGGGTCGACCTGCGACAACCACCATGGGCAGGTTCATGCCGAGCACGCCGGCCGGAAGGTCGTGCCGTCGAGCGCCACGCGCAGCGAGCGGCCGTCGGCCGGCACCACTTCGACCGGTCGGGGTAGGTCGGCCAGCGTGAGCCCGTCGAGGAAGCGGCCTTCGTTCAGGCAGGCGTCGGGCAGCAAGCAGCGCGACGGCCCGGGGACACCTACCAGCGATTTGGCCACGTCCTCACCCGTGAGCAGGCCCGCCACTCCGATATTCCCCCCGAAGAATTCATTCGACACCACCCGCACCTCGATGTCGTCGCGGAGGTGGGAGTCCACCAGGGGCCCGAGCACGCGGGCACCGTACGTACCGGTCAGCACGGTCACGGGCCGAGCGTCGTTCCCCACAGCCTCGGTCGGCAGACGCGGCGCTCGGTAGCCCTCGGCCGGTGCGGCGTCGACCGAGGCGAAGAATCCGTGGCGCACGCCCCCCGGACCTCCTGCCGCGGGCCGGGCGAAGGACTCGGCGAAGGAACGGGCCATTCCTATGCCGTTCTCGTGCTGCGGGAAACCTTCGTAGTGACGGGCCGGCGGAAGTTCACGTCCCGCCAGTAAGTAGTACTCGTCTGCGGCAAAGACCATGCGGTGCCCGAGCGCCCGCCGGAACAACCGCTGCCATTCGTGGACCGTGTCGAGGACGCGTACTGCCTCCTCCTCGGTGTGCGGCCGCATCTCGGGTTCGTTGGAGTACCGGCTGAGACCGAGCGGCACGGCACCAACGCTTGCCAGCGATGGATAGAGATCCAGGATCCCGGCCAGCGTGTCCTCCAACGCGGCGCCGTCGTTGACACCCGGGCAGACGACGACCTGGCCGTGCACTTCGATGCCACCGTCGAGGAGCACCTGCAACCAGCGCAGGCTTGTGGCGCCCTTCTGGTTGCGCAGCATGTGCGCCCGGAGCTCGGGATCGGTCGTGTGAATGGACACGAACAGTGGGCCGAGTCGCTCGGTGAGGACGCGCTCGGCATCGAGCTCCGTGAAACGGGTGAGCGTCGTGAAGTTCCCGTAGAGAAACGACAGGCGGTAGTCGTCGTCCTTGAGGTAGAGACTTCGACGCATTCCCTTGGGCAGCTGGTAGATAAAGCAGAACGCGCAGTGGTTGTCGCAGGTGCGGATGCGGTCGAACACCGCAGAGGACACCTCGACGCCGAAAGGCTCTCCCTCAGCCTTGTCGACGCGCACGAGCCGGGGCAGCGGCGCGCCGGCGCGGCGAACGAGGACGCTGAGGTCGGCCGCGTCGGTGAGGCGTTGGAAATCGATGACGTCGCGCGGCTCCTGCCCATCGATGCTCAAGAGCTCGTCGCCCGTGGCCAGTCCGGCCCGGGCTGCCGGCGACGCCGCGGTGACCGAAGTCACCGTGGGAGCTGACATGGACCCCAGGTTACTGCCGGTAACCTGGACTTTGTGCCCGGAGTCGATCGCGTGATGCTGGCCGAGCCACGGGGGTTCTGTGCCGGGGTCGAGAAGGCGATCAAGGCTCTGGCCTGGATGGTCCGGGTCTTCGAGCCGCCGGTGTACTGCTACCACGAGATCGTGCACAACCGGCATGTGGTCGAGCGGTTCCGGGACCAGGGTGTCGTCTTCGTCGACGACGTGGCCGATGTGCCTCCCGGGGCGCCCCTCATGCTGAGTGCCCACGGCTCGGCTCCCGAGGTCGTCGAGGCGGCCCGGGCCCGGGGCGGGGTCGTCGTCGACGCCGTCTGCCCGCTGGTCACGAAGGTGCACCACGAGCTCAAGGTGCGGAGCCGAAAGGGCTACACGGTCCTCTACGTCGGGCACGCCGGGCACGAGGAGGCGGTCGGCACTATGGCCGTCGCGCCCCAGTCGGTTCGCCTCCTCGAGAGGGAATCGGACCTCGAGGCGCTCGAGGGCCTGGCGGCTGACGGGACGCCCGTCGCCCTGCTGGCCCAGACGACGCTCAGTCACGACGAGTGGCGCGGCCTCATGGAGGCGGCCCGTCGCCGCTTTCCGGACCTTTGGATGCCCAATCGGAGCGACCTGTGCTTCGCCACCACGAACCGCCAGGCCGCCCTGAAGGCCATCGCCTCCGAGTCTGACGCCGTCGTCGTGATCGGATCCGCCAACTCCTCGAACACCGTGGCACTCGAGAAGGTCGCCAAGGCGGGGGGTTGCCCCAGGGTCCTCCGGGTCAACGAGGCCGACGAGCTGCCCACGGACCTCAGCGGCACGGTGGGTGTGACGGCCGGAGCCTCGGCGCCCGAGGCCCTGGTCGACGAGGTCATCGCTCGCCTCGCACCGAGGGACGGGGTCACGGAGGTCACCGTGACGACGGAGGACGAGTATTTCCCGCCCCCGCCCGAGCTCCGGGAGCTGCTCCGCACCGTGGGCTCCACGCTGGGACTCCTCGCGGGTCGCCCGACACCCGGGCGAACGGATCCCGCCGCAGAGGACCGTGCCGTATCCGCAGCCGACGTACTGGACCTGCTGGCCTCCTGATGCGCCCGGCGCGATGATTGTGGCATGACGTTCACCCGCATGGACCAGTCGACGGCAGAGCAGTGGCAGCACATCATCGTCGAGTCGATTGAGCATCAGCCCCGAGTTGCCGACCGCGTGCTCGCCATGCTGGCGTCGCTCGAGGACATCACGGACGGCTTCGAGGTGGACCAGTTGGTGCACTCGCTGCAGACGGCGACCCGCGCCGAGGAGGCCGGGGCCTCCGACGAGGTGGTCGTGGCCTCGCTGTGCCACGACATCGGCAAGGCCGTGTCGGTCATGAACCATCCCCGCATCGCGGCGGAGATCCTCCGCGCCTATGTGAACGACGACACGTACCACATGATCCGGGCCCATCAGGACTTCCAAGGGAAGCACTACTACGAGTACCTCGGACAAGACCCGAACGCTCGGGACCAGTACGTCGGCGCCTCCTGGTACGGGTTGGCCGAGCAATTCGCCGACGAGTGGGACCAGACGAGCTTCGACCCCGACTACCCGACCAAGCCGCTCTCACACTTCGAGCCCCTCGTCCGCCAGGTCTTCGCCACGCCTCGGGCGTTTTGAGCGCCCTGGGCGGCGCCACTTCGAGCGCCAGTATCCGCACCGATCCGGACCGGGCGCGCCGCGTCATCGAGGAGTCGCGCCGCGAGTTCGACCAGCGTCATCCCGACGTGAAGCTCTCCCCCGCCGTCGGCCTGGTCTGTGCCTACGAGGAGGAGGCCAACATCGGTGCGGTGCTGGCGGCGATGCCGACCGAAGCGTGCGGCCTCGCCGTGACTACTCTCGTGGTCGTCGACGGCGGGAGCGACAAGACCGACCAGGTCGCCCAGGATTCGGGTGCAGTGACGTTCGTGTTGAGCGAGAACCTCGGGCATGGCTACGCCCTGCGCGTCGGGTACTCGCTGTGCATAGAGCTGGGAGCCCAGTACGTCGTGACGCTCGACGCTGACGGGCAGAACGATCCTGCGGAGATCCCGGTCATGCTGCAGCCTCTGGTGGACGACGAAGCGGACTTCGTCGTCGCCTCGCGGGTCCTGGGCCGAGACACCACGACGGACCGCTTCCGCAAGGCGGGCGTGCGCGTCTTCTCGTGGCTCATGAGCGCCATGGGCCACACCAAGCTCACCGACACCTCCAACGGGTACCGGGCGCTCCGCGTCAGCATGCTCGACGATGTGGCGCACCGACTGGTCCAGCCCCAGTACCAGACGGCGGAGCTGCTCATCATCGCGATGAAGCGCGGCTGGCGCGTCACCGAGCGCCCCACCGTGTGGCTGCCCCGGGCGTCGGGGACGACCAAGAAGGGCAAGAACTGGCTCTTCGGTGTCCGCTACGGACGGGTCGTGATCGAGACGTGGTGGAAGGTGCGCAAGGAGCCGCGGCACTCCTAGGCCGCACCGTCGCCGGAGACGCCGACGGTCCGTGGTGGGCCCTCCGGGGCCGCGCTCAAGTCAGCCCCGACAAGGACGACAATGGTGAGGAGGCACCATCCACACGTCACGATTGCGAGGCTCTCATGAGGAAGCGATCCCACCGTGGCACCCCGGCGTCGCCGGCGGGCGGAACCGTCCGGTCCCGCTCCGTCCACGTCCTGAGGGACGAGGACGACCTCCGCCAGGCCCTCAAGCGAGCGGCCGAGTACGACCAGCGGACGGCCGACATGCTGCTGTCACGTTCGGCCCACTATCGGGCCCTGCTGTCCGAGCCCGAGCTCCCGGCCGCCGAGTAGCCGCCGGGGGCGCTCAATAGCGCCCCGTCCTGGCCTTGGCTTCGTCGTAGACCGCCTGGAGCTCCGGGACGAGTCTCTGCGTCGCCGCGTGCACGGCGGAGCGAGACACACGCCCACCGCCGGTGCGGGGGGGCGCCGGGATGGCGGGGCCGATCACAACCTGAATGGTGCGGGGCTTGGGGATGGCACTGCCCTTGGGCATGGCCAGGTCGGTCCCCCCGATGCCGACGGGCACGATGGGCGCACCCGTGCGCGCCGCGAGGAAGGCCGCCCCCTCCATGAGGTCCTCGATCACCGGGCCCTCCCGCCTGGTCCCCTCCGGGAACAGCACGAGCGCCTGGCCCTTCCGAAGGACCTCCTCGGCGCGCTGAAGGGCCTCGCGGTCGGCCGACTCGCGATGCACGGGGAATGCCCCGACGGTGAGCAGGAGCCTGCCCAGCCACTTGTTCTCCCACATCTCGTCCTTCGTCATGAAGAAGAGCTTGCGCTCGGTGCAGAAGGCGGCGAACCCGAAGTCCGCGAACGAACGGTGCACCGGAGCCAGGATCACGGGGCCCGTCTCGGGCACGTGCTCCTTGCCGATCACCTTGGGGCGGAACCAGGACCACAGCGCCGTGACGAAGATGGCGCGTTCGACCCGGTACAGCGGGGTTCGCCTGGGGTCCACCTCGAAGGCCTGGTGGCGGCCCGGCGCCACAGCTCCCCCGGTCTCGCCCCCGGCCTCGGGCGCCGGGTCCGGTGTGCTCACAGCCACGACAGCACCTCCTCGACCACATCCTGCACGCTGCGGCCCGTCGTATCGAGGCGGTGGGCGTCCTCGGCCTCGCGCAGCGGCGACGCGTCGCGGGTCGAGTCGATCCGGTCACGTCGGGCCACGCCTCCGGGTGACTCGTCGTTGCGACGCCGAGCCCGCTCCTCGGCGGAGGCCGTGAGGTAGACCTTCACCTGGGCGTGCGGGAACACCACGGAGCCGATGTCCCGTCCCTCGACCACTCCCCCGCCGTGTGCATCCGCCCAGGCCCGCTGGCGTTGGACCAGATGGCGCCGGACCTCCGGGTTGGCGGCCACGATGGAGACGGCGCGGCCGACCTCGGGGGATCGGATGACGGCCGTGACGTCGAGCCCGTCGATGGTGACCCGCTCCCCCACCTCGATGCTCGAGCCGGCGGCGAGCGCCGACACGGCGGCGCTGTCGTCCGGTGCGGTGCCGCGCTCGAGGGCGAGAGCG
The DNA here is from genome assembly GCA_963730395.1 of uncultured Acidimicrobiaceae bacterium. Taxonomy (GTDB): domain Bacteria; phylum Actinomycetota; class Acidimicrobiia; order Acidimicrobiales; family RAAP-2; genus Bog-473. The sequence continues at coordinate 31,694 of CAVSSK010000031.1, forward strand.
GCCACGGCCCGGTACATCGCCCCGGTGTCGAGGCGGTCGACTCCCAGCCGATCCGCCACGGCGGTCGAGACGGTGGACTTCCCGGCTCCAGCGGGACCGTCGATCGCCACCAGGAGGGGGCGTGGCCGGGCATCGCCCCCGTCGGCCACCCGCTCCAGGTCGTCGGCGAAGCCGGGATAGCTGGTCTCGACGGCGTCGAATCCGGTGATGAGGCTGCGCTGGCCGGGCCGCGCCGCCAGGGCGGCCACCGCCCCCGCCATGGCCATCCGGTGGTCACCCCGACTGTCGAAGCGGGCGCCCCGTAGCGATCCACCGACGCCGGTGACGGAGAGCGTGTCGCCTTCGACCGTGGCGGTGGCGCCGAAGGCCTGCACCATGTCCACCACTGCGGCCAGCCGGTCGACCTCCTTCACGCGTAACTCGCCCACGTCGGAGAACACGGTGGTCCCCTCGGCGACGGCCGCCGCCACGGCCAAGACGGGGACCTCGTCGAGCGAGGGGATCTCGGTGGCTCGGACTTCGGTGGCACGCAGCGGGCCCCATCGTGCCCCGATGGTGGCCGTTGCGTGGCCGTCGGGCTCGACCGTGAGGGCGGCACCCATGCGCTGGAGCACCGAGACGTAGCCGAGACGCGCCGGACCGTTGTACACCTCCACCACGGCCACGTCGCTGTCGGCGACGACGCACCCCGCCACGACGAAGAAGGCCGCCGCCGAGGGGTCACCGGGCACGGTCCGCTCGACTGGCTTCAGACTGGAGGCCCGGACGCGCACGACGCGACCCTCGCCCCACGGCTCGACGGTGATGTCGGCCCCCGCCTCGGCCAGCATCTCCTCGGTGTGGGTGCGGGTCGTCACGGGCTCGCGCACCACGGTGGTGCCGCTCGCCGAGAGCCCGGCCAGGAGGATGGCCGACTTCACCTGGGCGCTGGCCACCTTGGCGGTCCAGTCGACGCCGCGCAGCCCGCCGCCCCGCACTCGCAGGGGGGGCAGGCAGCGCTCCCCGCGACCGTGCACCTGCGCCCCCATCAGCGTCAGCGGCTCGGCCACGCGATCCATGGGGCGGCCGGAGAGCGACTCGTCGCCCACCAGCCCGGTCTCCCAGCCGAAGCCCGCGACGAGGCCGGCCAGGAGCCGCATGGAGGTCCCGGAGTTGCCGCAGTCGAGTGGTCCCGCCGCCGCGTGCAGTCGCCCACGGCCGCCGTGGAGCGCGACGCTCCCGTCGGGCTGGCGCTCCACGGAGACGCCCATCGCCTCGACGGCCGCCATGGACGCGGCGACGTCGGCGCCGTCCGACAACCCGTGGATGACCGATGTCCCCTCGGCCAGCGCGCCGAGGAGCACGGAGCGGTGAGAGATCGACTTCTCTCCGGGCGTGCGCACCGTGCCCCGGCACGGCACACCGCCGTGCACGACGAGGATCCGTGGGGCGCTCACGACAGATGCTCGGCCCGGCACCGGTAGCCGCGCGCCTCGATGGCCGCGGTCAGCGTCTCGGCGTCGGCGCCGTCGATGACCAGGATGAGCACGCCCCGCGGGCCTTCGGCCGAGTGTGCGATCTCGATGTCGTAGATGCCGATGCCGGCGTCAGCGGCGAGCGACGTGATCTCGGCCAGCACGCCCGCCCGGTCGGGGACCGGGATCCGCAGCTCGGCGAGGTGATCGGGGCGAACGACCCGGGCCGGGAGGTTGCGCCGGGCCGCGCTCGCCTTCTGGAGGACGCCGAGCAGCGCCTCGCGGTCCTGGGTGGCGACGCGGTCCCGCATGGCGGTCAGGTCGCTCACCAGCGCATCGAGCGCCTCCACGATGGGGGATGCATTCTCCGCGCAGATGTCCGGCCAGATGCCGGGGTGACCGGCCGCGACACGGGTCATGTCGCGGAACCCGCCGGCGGCCAGACGCAGCAGGGCGGCGTCCTGCTCGGCTCCGGCACTGGCAGCGTTCATGAGCGTGGCGGCCACGAGGTGCGGCACGTGAGACACCATCGCCACCAGCCGGTCGTGGTCCGAGGCGGAGAGCACGAGCACGTCGGCGCCCAGGCTCATCACGACGCTCTTCAACCGGTCGAAGGCCCCGAGGTCCGTCGCCGCGGTCGGGGTGAGCACCCACACGGCTCCCTCGAAGAGGTCGGGGTCGGCTCCGTGGAGGCCGATCTGCTCGGAACCCGCCATGGGGTGCCCCCCGATGAAGCGCGGATGGTCCGCCTCCTCCACGATGGCCGTCTTGACCCCGCTCACGTCGGTCACCACCAGATCGGGGCGGCGCCCCTCCTCGCGCAGGAAGCGACGGGCCACTTCGGCCACGGCGGTGGCCGGGGTGGCCACGAAGACGACCTCGGCGCCGGGGTCGTCGCCCGCCGCCTCGATCACCCCGCGCTCGAGTGCCTCGCGCATGTGGCTCTCGTCCGCATCGAGCCCGGACACACACCAGCCGCGCCGTCGCAGCCCGAGGGCGATCGACCCACCGATCAGTCCCGTTCCGACCACGAGCGCTCTCGGGCGCGACCCGCCCTCAGTCGGGGAGGTCATCGCGGAGCCCTTGGGCGCCGTGGAGGTAGACGTGGTGGATCTCGTGGCGGGACTTGGTGGTGTGCACGTGGAGGAGCACCCTGATGCACAAGGGCATGGAGCCAGGCACTGCGATCTCCGCCGCGCAGAGCAGCGGCACGGCGCCGAAGCCGATCTCGCGGATGGCGGTGGCCGGGAAGGTGCTCGTCACGTCGGCCGTGGCGGTGAAGATGAGGCTGACGATGTCGTCCTCGACCAACTCGTTGCGGGCCATGATCTCGAGGATCAGCTCCTGGGAGCGTTCGGTGACCTGGGCCACGGTGTCGGCATCGACCGTCGTGGCCCCGCGCAGACCCCTGACCGTGAGAGCGGGTGCCATGGCGGGTCACTCTACCGGTCCGCTTCACCGCCCTCGCTGGTGGGGACCTCGTGGAGCCCGACCCGTCGTTCCCGTAGGGCCGGGCCGGCCGAGGCGGCCAGTGCGCGGACCTCCTCGGCGCGCAGGGGCCGCCAGCGCCCTGGAGGCAGATTCGTGTCACGCACGGGGCCGATGCGGGTGCGCACCAGGCGCTGCACCGGATGGCCGACGGCATCGCACATCCGGCGCACCTGGCGGTTGCGACCCTCGTGGATGACGAGGCGCAACACGCCCGGCGCCAGCACGCCCACCTCAGCCGGCGCCGTCGGCCCGTCGTCGAGCTCCACTCCCTGCCGCAAGGCCCGCAGGGCGCCGGGTGCGGGCGTGCCGCCGGCCACCTCGGCGACATACTCCTTGGCGACCCCGTACGAGGGGTGCGTCAGCAGCTGTGAGAGTGCCCCGTCGTTGGTCAGGATCAGGAGCCCCTCGGTCTGGCGGTCGAGCCGGCCGACAGGGAACACGCGGGGCTCCGCGGGCACCAGCGAGACGACCGTCGGGCGGCCCTGGGGGTCGGCCGACGTCGTGATCACGTCCGCCGGTTTGTTCAGCAGGTAGTAGACGAGATCCGGTGCGACCGGCACCAGCGCCCCATCGAGCTCGACCCGAGCCGTCGCCGGATCGATCCGGCGTCCCAGGGTGGCAACCTCACCGTCGACGCTGACCCGCCCCGCCGATATCAGGTCCTCGCAGGCTCGCCTCGATCCGATCCCCGCCCGCGCCAGGACCTTCTGGAGACGCTCGCCCTCGGCTGCCTCAGGTGTCGTCGGAGGCCGCCTCGACGCCGAGCCCCAGCGCCGACTGCAGGTCGCGCTCGAACTCGCTGGCGACCTCGGGCCCGGGCAGGAAGTCCTCCACAGCGGGGAGCTGGTCGAGTGAGTCGAGTCCGAGCCGCTCGAGGAAGAGGTCGGTCGTGCCGAACAGCGCCGGCTGGCCCGGTCCCTCGGCGTGGCCCACGACCGCGATGTAGCCCCGCTGCTCCAACAACCTGGTGACGCCGTCGACGTTCACGCCCCGCAGGGCGGAGATCTGGCCCCGGGACACGGGCTGGCGGTAGGCGACGATGGCCAGCGTCTCGAGGGCGGCGGTCGACAGCCGGTGCGAGACCTCCCGGTTGGCGAACCGCTCCACGTAGGGCGCCAGGTCGGGATGAGTCTGGAGTCGGGCGCCGCCGGCGATGCGGGCCAGCACGAAGCCCCGCTGCTCGCGCTCGTAGGACTGGGCCAGCTCGTCCAGTGCCTCATCAACTCGTTCGACGGGCTCCTCCAGGAGCTCGGCCAACAGCTGGGGCGGCAGGGGCTCCACCGCCACCAGGAGGATGGCCTCGATTGTGCGGTTCAGCTCGGCGTGCTCCACAGGACTCAGCCCCTCACCCTTCGTAGTCGTCGATCTGATAGCCCGCCAGCTCGGCGAGCCCGCGGCCGCTCGCCACTCCGGCCAGTTCGTCGCCGCCCAGCCACGAGATGCGCAGGTCGCCGAAGGTCTCCCCCTGCCCGAGCGACACCCGACCCATCTTGCACAGCTCGAGGAGCGCCAGGAAACGCACGATCACCTCGATGCGGGTCCGGCAGTCGTGCACCAGCGCGCGGAAGGAGGCGGCCCGGGTCGATTCGGGCAAGGCGATCAACTCGGCGACCGCTTCGGACACCGAGACCGTGTCCACGGTCACGTGCGAGAGGTCGACCCGGGGAACCGGTCGCTCGGCCGATCCGTGCAGATAGGCCTGCGCCAGGTCCTCCGGGGTGATCCCGGCCAGCAGGTCAGGGGCGTGGACGACGAAATCGTCGTCGAGCCCCACCTCGCGGGGCACCGAACGAGAGGCCTGCTCCGCCAGTGCGACGAAGACATCGGCGGCAGCGGCGTAGGCCCGGCACTCGAGCAGCCGGGCCAGCAGGAGATCCCGTTCCTCCCAACCCACCAGGTCCTCGTCGTCGTCGACCGCCTCGCGTCCGGGCAGGAGCTTCTGCGACTTGAGCTCGATCAGGATGGCGGCGACCAGAAGGAACTCCGAGAGCTGGTTGAAGTCGATCAGGGCGCGATCCTCGGAGAGGACACGGACGAACCCGTCGACCACCGGCAACAGGGGGATGTCGAGGACATCGACCTCGTGCGACGACACCAGGTGCAGCAACAGGTCGATGGGGCCCTCGAAGGCAGGAGTAGAGACCGCGTAGGCCACCCGTTGACGTTACCGAACCAGCCGGGCCCGTCCGCGCACCCCGGAATCGACCCGCCGGGTGCGGCGCCGGTGCGCCCTACCATGGCGCCCCATGAACAGGGTCCTTTCCGGTATCGCGCCCTCGGGCAATTTCACCTTGGGGAACTACCTCGGGGCCCTTCGGCACTGGGTGTCCTTCCAGGACGGTTACGACGCCTTCTACTGCGTCGTCGACCTCCACGCACTGACCTCGGACATCGACCCGGTGGCCATCCGGGCCAACACGCTCGATGCGGCCCTCAACCTGCTCGCCATCGGGCTCGACCCGGACCGCTGCACCCTGTTCATCCAGAGCCACGTGCCCGAGCACACCCGGCTGACCTGGCTGCTCGAGTGCACCGCGACGATGGGCGAGCTCCGGCGCATGACCCAGTTCAAGGACAAGGGCCAGGGCCAGGAGGCCGTCCGGGTCGGCCTCTTCACCTACCCCGTCCTGATGGCGGCCGACATCCTCCTCTACGACGCGGCGGCGGTGCCGGTGGGCGACGACCAGCGCCAGCACCTGGAGCTGGCGCGGGAGGTCGCGGTCCGGTTCAACAACCGCTACGGGGCGACCTTCACCGTCCCCGAGGCCGCCATCGCGGGCACGGGGGCCCGGGTCATGGACCTGCAGCACCCCGAACGCAAGATGTCGAAATCGGTCGATTCACCCCTGGGCACAATCGGACTCCTCGACTCGGACCAGGAGATCACGAGGAAGGTGCGCAAGGCCGTCACCGACACGGACGGCGAGATGCGCTACGACCGCGCCGCGAAGCCGGGCCTGGCCAACCTGCTCGAGCTGCTGGCCGCCGCGACCGGCCGCACGCCGGTGGAGGTGGCCACGGGCTACGAACGCTACGGCGACCTCAAGAACGACGTGGCGGCGGCACTGTGCGAACTGCTGCGGCCGGTGCGTGAGCGGCGGGCGGAGCTCGAGAGCGACCTGCCCTACGTCGACGAGGTGCTGGCGCGCGGTGCCGCCGGCGCCCACGACGTGGCGCGGGCCACGTATGCCCGGGCGGCCGACGCGATGGGGCTGCTGCCTGCTACGCCAAGCTGATGCCCAGCACGCCGGTCCACCAGCTGAAGAGGCGATCGAACAGCCACGTGATGGGCCCATGGGGATACAGGAAGAAGTTCAGAATCACGAGCCCCATCAGGATCGGCATGGTGTACTGGCGATAGCGGAGATAGGTCGGCCAGTAACGCGCCGGCAGCAGCCGCTCGAAGAGGACGGAACCGTCGAGTGGCGGAATGGGAATCAGGTTGAAGATGCAGAGCCACACGTTGACCAGGCCCGCGTAGAAGACGATCTCGGCACCGGTCGAGAACGTCCCGACGGCCGGGAGCCCGGGACGGATCACCTTGATGAACACGACCGCGAATATGGCCGCGAGGACGGCGTTCACCGCGGGTCCGGCCAGGGCGACCAGCACACCCTGGTTACGCGGACTGCGCAACCGTGCCGTGTTGACGGGGACTGGTTTGGCCCATCCGAAGACGCCGGCGGACGCCAGGGAGAGGAGCGCGGGGACGATCAGCGTCCCCACGGGGTCGACATGCACCACGGGGTTCAAGGTGAGCCGCCCCGCTCGCTTGGCCGTGTCGTCTCCGAACGCGTTGGCCACCCAGCCGTGTGACACCTCGTGCAAGATGATGGAGGGCACGATCACACAAAAGACGATTATCTCGGTCTTGGTGATGTTGTGGTGCGCAACGAGCGCCACCAGCAGGATGGCGCCGGCCAGGATCCACAGGGCGCGTTTCGTCCGCTGGTCGATCGGTCTCCTCCCCGAGGAGGCCCCGGGCGAGCGCACCTAGTGCTTGGCGGCGTCGGCGATGCAGAGTCGCGCTGCGGGCATGGCCTCGAGACGGGCCGCGCCGATCGGCTTCCCGCACACCTCGCAGACCCCGTAGGTGCCGTCGCGGAGGCGCTCGATGGCGGCCTCCACCTCCTCGAGGGCCTCGCGCAGCTCGGACGCCAATCGCTCGGCCTCGCCTCGCTCCGCCGTCACCTGGCTGGAGTCGGCGAAGTTGGAGTCGTAGTTGAGGCCACTGCCCTGGTCCGCGAAGCCGAGCTCCTTCAGCTGGGCCTGGAGCCCCGCCTGCTCGTCACGCAGGAGCGCAGCAAAATCGATGTCGGCGGTCTCCGCCGTGGGGGCCTCGTTCGGCATGGGCTCATGCTACGCGGTCCCTCCCCCCCTTTGTTCCCGCTCGCGGGTGGGCCCCCTCGTAGGCCCGGCGGAGGTGCTCGGGTGACACCTTGGTGTAGCGCTGGGTGGTGGCGATGGAGGCATGACCCAGGAGCTCCTGGACGACCCGCACGTCCGCCCCCCGGCCCAGCATGTGGGTGGCGCAGGAGTGCCGCAGGACGTGAGGGCTGACCTTGTCCTCCAGGCCGACCCGGGCGGCGTACTTCTTGACCACCCCGAACGCCCCGACCCGGGACAGGCGCCCACCACGGGCATTGAGGAAGACGGCTTCGGCGTCGCTACGGCGGCGCCACCGCTTCGGTTCGAGGAGGGGGCGTCCCTGGCCCGAGAGCCAGTCGGCCAGCGCGGCGCAGGCCAGACTGCCGAGGGGGACGACCCGTTCCTTGTCGCCCTTGCCGAGGACCCGGACGAGCGGCAGCTGTGTGGCCTCCAACGCCCCGGCCACGTCCCCCAGGTTCAACCCCACGACCTCACTCACCCGGGCGCCCGTGCCGTAGAGCACCTCGAGGAGCGCACGGTCGCGCAGGACGACGGGGCCGGTGCCGACGACCGAACCGAGGAGCCGCTCCGTCTCCTCCTCGCTCAGCGCCTTGGGCAGGAGGTCCGTCACGGAGATCGTCGGCAGGTCGAGGGTGGGGTCGTCGCCGCGCAGCCCCTCCTCCACGAGGAAACGATGGAAGCCGCGGATGCTCGAGTGCGCCCGGGCGACCGATGCGGCGCCGTGTGTCCGGCGCAGCGTGGCGAGGTGCGCCGCCACGTCGGCAGAGGATGCGGCGTCGATGGCGGGACCGCCGCCTTCCTCCAGGTCCTCCTGATAGGACGTCAGGTCCCGCCGGTAGGCCTCCAGGGTGCGGGGCGACCTCCCGCGCTCGACCTCGAGCCAGGACAAGAACTCCTCGGCACCGCGGGACAGGGCCGCCCTCATGGCAAGCGGCCCGTCTCGGCCAGTCGCTGGCGGGCCATGGAGAGACCGAGCACCGTCGTCTCGTCCCTCAAGGAGCCGTCCGCCACCAGGTTCTCCAGGTCGGCCAGGCGCACCGTCTCCACCGTCAGGTACTGCTCCTCGATCCCTTCGGGCCGGCTCGCGCACGGTGAGAGCTCGGTGGCCAGGAAGATGGTGGTGTGCTGGTCGCTCACGCCGGGGGTGTTCCAGGTGCCGATCAGTAGTTCCCAGCGTGCCGCCTCGAGCCCGGCCTCCTCGGCCAGCTCCCGCCGGGCGGTCGCCTCGAGTGGCTCGTCCGCCTTGTCCCGGGTCCCGGCGGGGATCTCGAGCACCATGGCGTCGACCGCCGCCCGGTACTGGCGGACCAGGGTCACGCTGCCGTCGTCGTGCACGGGGACGACGGTCACCGCCCCGGGGTGGCGGACAACGTAGCGGTCGAAAGGATTGCCCTCGGGGTCCAGCAGGTGGAAGCGGTCGACCCGGAACAGCCACGCCTGGAGGAGCACCTCCTCCGAGACACGGCGGAAACCCGGCACGCTCCTAGGTGACGGCGTCGAGATCGAGCAGGTGTGGCTCGCGTCCTTCGGCCCGCTCCAGCGCGGCGGCGACCAGCTCGCGGAACAGCGGGTGGGCTCGGTCGGGCCGGCTCTTGAACTCGGGATGGGCCTGCGTGGCCACCCAGTACGGATGATCCTCGAGCTCCACGAACTCCACCAGTCGCCCGTCGGGCGAGCTGCCCGAGCACACCAGTCCGACGGCCTCGAGCTTCGACTTGTAGCGGTTGTTGAACTCGAACCGGTGCCGGTGCCGCTCGGTGACACCCAGCGTGCCGTACGCCCTGGCCACCTTGGACTCGGGCAGCAGCACCGCCTGATACGAGCCCAGCCGCATGGTGCCACCCTTCTCGGTCACCTCGGTCTGATCGGGCATCAGGTCGATGACCATGTGGGGCGACAGACTGTCGAACTCACGCGAGTTCGCCTTCTCCAGCCCCGCCTTGTCGCGGGCCACCGAGATCACCATGACGTGCAGGCCGAGGCACAGACCGAGGCACGGGATGCCGTTGTCGCGGCTGTACCCCGCGGCGGCGATCATGCCCTCGATCCCACGCTCACCGAAGCCGCCGGGGATGACGATCGCGTCGAGCCCACGCAGTCGGTCCGTGCCGAGGAGGCCGGGGACGAGCTCGGCGTCGATCCAGTCCAGCTGGATCTCGGCGCCGTGGTGGAAGCCTGCGTGCCGCAGCGCCTCGACGACGGACATGTAGGCGTCCGGCATGTTGACGTACTTACCGACGATCCCGACCTTGACTCGGCGCGCCAGCGACTCGACCCGCCCGACGAGCGACTCCCATTCGGAGATGTCGATCTGATGGGACGCCTCCTCGATGCCGAGCGTCCGGCACACGTAGGTGTCCAGCCCTTGCTCGTGGAGCACGAGGGGGATCTCGTAGATGCTGGGTGCGTCCACGGCGGAGATGACGGCGTCGATGGCGACGTCGCACTGCAGCGAGATCTTGCGCTTCAAGCTCTCCGATATCGGCTTGTCGCTGCGGCACACGATGACGTCGGGTTGGATACCGCGGCTGCGCAGCTCGGTCACGGAGTGCTGTGTCGGCTTCGTCTTCTGCTCCCCCGACACCAGGTAGGGCACGAGAGTCAGGTGGACATAGCACACGTTGTCGCGGCCGATGTCCCGCCGGAATTGCCGTATGGCTTCGATGAAGGGCACGATCTCGATGTCGCCGACCGTGCCCCCGATCTCGACGATGACGACGTCGACATCCTCGTCGGCCAGGCGCCGGATGCGGTCCTTGATCTCGTCGGTCACGTGCGGGATCACCTGCACGGTGCGGCCCAGGAAATCGCCGCGGCGCTCCTTCTCGATCACCGATCGGTAGATGCCGCCAGTGGTCGTGTTCGAGCGCTTGGACAGGTTCTCGTCGATGAACCGCTCGTAGTGCCCGAGGTCGAGGTCGGTCTCGCCCCCGTCCTCGGTGACGAACACCTCGCCGTGCTCACCCGGGTTCATGGTGCCGGGGTCGACGTTGATGTAGGGGTCGAGCTTGCACATCGTCACCCGCAGCCCACGGCATTTGAGGAGCCGGCCGAGCGAGGAGGCGGTGAGACCCTTCCCGAGCGAGCTCGAGACACCGCCGGTGACGAAGATGAACTTGCTCACGCCGCCTTGGGCACGCGGAGCATCAGGTCGCGTGATCGGTGCACTCGACCACGATAATCGAACGGCGCCTTCGGCGTCGCGGACCCGGGCCCGATGCCAGGCCGGCGGTTGCGCCGACGTGAGGGTCGTTCAGGGCCGCGAGCTGCCCGCCCCGAGGAGCTCGCGGGCGTGGGCCCGGGCAGCTTCGCTGTCGGGATGTCCCGAGAGCATCCGTGACAGTTCGGTGACGCGGTCCTCACCTTCCACCGCGGTCGCCGTGGTCACCGTGCGGCCCCGTGACTCCCGCTTGACCACACTGATCTGCGCGTCGGCGCGCGAGGCAACTTGGGCCAGGTGGGTCACCACCAGCACCTGGCGATCCCCCGCCACCTCATGGAGGGCCTCCCCCAGGGCGAGGGCGGCGGCACCGCCGACGCCCGCGTCGACCTCGTCGAAGACCATCGTCTGCGGGCCGCCCAGTCCGACCAAGCGGATGGCCAGCATGGCGCGTGCCAGCTCACCGCCCGACGCCGCCCGCGCCAACGACTGCACCGGCTCGCCGAGGTTGGCCCCGAGCATCAGCTCGACCGGCTCGCCGGTCCGCTCGGAAGCCACCCGCACCTCCAAGCGGGCCCCAGCCATCGCCAACCCCGCCAGGCGCTCGCCGACGAGCCGGCCGAACTCCCCGGCCGAGTGGGCGCGCACAGAGCGGACCGCTGCCTCCGCCTCCGCCAGCTCGCCCCGCCGCCGTTCGTGCTCGGCTTGCAGCCGGGCGGCCTCGCCCTCGGCGTCCTCCAGGGCCGCCAGCCGCGCCACCGCCTGGCGACCGTACGCCATCACGGCCGCCAGGTCCTGGCCGTACTTGCGCCGCAGCTCCGCCAGCAGCCGCCGGCGCTCCTGGACGTCGCCCAGACGCTGCGGGTCGTCCTCCCATCCTTCGAGCTCGTCTCGCAGCGATCGGGCCACGTCGGACAGCTCGATGGCGGCCGCGGCCAGGCGCTCTCGGTAGGGGTCGAACGTCTCGCGACCGGCAAGCTCGGCGGCAGCTCGCCCCAGCAGGTCGAGAACGCCGCCCTCGTTCGCGGCCGGGTCCACCAGCTCCACCGCCCCGGCCGCGGCTTCTCGGTACGCCCCTGCATCGGCCAGACGGTCCTCCTCGAGGCGGAGCGCCACCTCCTCGTCGGGGTCCTCGAGATGGGCCGCTGCGATCTCGGCCACCTGATACCGCAGGACGTCGGCTTCGCGTGCGCGTTGCTGGTCGTCGCCCCCCAGCCCGCCGAGCGCATCGTCGAGCGCGCGCAGCCGGCTGCGCAGGGCGCGCACGCGGCCGAGATCGGTGCCGGCGAAGGCATCGAGCACGTTGCGCTGGGCGGTGGCCGCCACGAGGGCACGATGCTCGTGCTGCCCATGGATCTCGACCAGCTCGGACGCTGTCTCCCCCAGCGAGCCGAGAGGCGCCATACGGCCGTCGACCCAGGCTCGCGACCTCCCTTCGGCGGGCACCGAGCGGGCCAGCACCACCTCGCGAGCCTCCTCGTCCTCCCCCAGGACGAAGCGGGCCTCGACGAGCGCCTCGGCGGCGCCGGCGCGCACCATGCCCGGGTTGGCCCGCCCCCCGAGCACCAATTGGAGGGCCTCGACGACGAGCGTCTTGCCGGCCCCCGTCTCGCCGGTGAGGGCGGTCATGCCGGGGCCGAACTCGATCGTCAGGTCCTCGATGACGCCCAGGTCGCGGACGTGCAGGTCGGTCAGCACGGCCTCACTCGTCCCGGTGGGCCAGGAGCCGGAAGCGCAGGATGGTGCCGAAGGTGTGCGGCTCGTTGCGGACGACCCGCACCGGCCGCACCGCCACGGTGCAGGTGACCGTGGCCCCGGGCTTCAGGCGCCCGACGTCCTGACCGTCGATCACGAGCGCCCCGGTGCGGTCCGGGACCACCTCCACCTTGACCTCTTGTGTGTCGTCGAGGACGAGGCTGCGGTCGAGGGAGAAGTGCGGCGCCACCGGTGTCACGACCATGGCGCGCAGGGTCGGCGCCAGGATCGGACCGCCGGCCGAGAGGTTGTAGGCGGTGGAGCCGGTGGGCGTGGCGATGATGAGCCCGTCAGCCGAGTAGGTCAGGGCCTCCTCACCGTCGACCGTCGTCGCCAGGCGCACGGTGTGGCCGAAGTCGATCTTCTCGATCACCACCTCGTTCAGAGCGAGCAGGGACGAGACGTCATCGCCAATCGAACGGTCCGAGATGCACACCTCCAGCGCGCAGCGCGCCTCGATGGCCGCCGTCCCGTCGAGCACCTTGTTGAGGGCGCCGCGCACCTGCTCGGGCACGAGATCGGGCAGGTAGCCCAGGCGCCCGAAATTGACGCCGAGGACCGGCACGTCCTCCGCGGCCGCCAGGCGCACCACGCGCAAGAAGGTGCCGTCGCCGCCCATGCTGACGGCGACGATGCTCCCGGCCAGGTTCACCGCACCGAGGTCCAGCTCGACACCGGCTTCGCTCACCCGGTCCGGGCCACTGAAACGCAGGATGCGCGCCAGGTGCCCCCGCTCCTGCAGCCAGGCGGCCGTCTCGGTGGCCAGCGCCAGCGCGTCGGGGCGGTCCGGGTGGACCAGGAAGGTGACCGTCGCCATCGGGCGAGCGCGGCTCAGCCGGCCGGGTCGGCCGCGGTCAGGTGTCCCTCCGCCTCCGACACGGCGGCGGAGAGCAGGGCGGCGGATTCGTCCGCATCGCGGCCCGGCGCGCCCTTGCGGCCGTGCAGCAGGAATTCGACGTTGCCGGCGGCGCCGGTCAGCGGGGAGGCCATCGCCCCCATGATGCCGGTTTTCGCGTCATGGAGGGCGGACACCACGCCCTCGAGCGCACCGAGCCAGACGGCCGGGTCACGCACCACGCCCTTGCCCCGCGAGACCGCAGCCCGGCCGGCCTCGAACTGGGGCTTGACCAGGAGGACCAGGTCCGCACCGGGTGCCGACACCGGCCCGGTCAGGGCGGGCACGACGCTGCGGAGTGAGATGAAGGAGACGTCGGTCACGACGAGCGGGCACGGTTCGTAGGCGGGATCCGCCGTGCGTAGCTCGGCCGGCGTGAGCGTCCGCGCGTTCGTGTGCTCGAGGACGCTCGACGCGGGGGTCGGCCCGCAGGACGGGGTGGAGCTGGCCGTGGCCGACGTCGACGGCGTACACGTGGGCGGCGCCGCGCTGCAGCAGGCAGTCGGTGAAGCCACCGGTGGACGCGCCGGCATCGAGGGCACGGCGCCCGGTGACCGGGACTCCGAACCGGGAGAGCGCCGCGTCGAGCTTCAGGCCGCCACGGCTCACGAAGGGCGAGCGGCGGCCCGAGCACGACCACCGGTTCGTCGGGTGCGACCAGGCGGGCCGCCTTGTCGGCGGGGGCGCCCGAGACGAGGATGCTGCCGGCGGCGATCGCCGCCTGGGCCTCGTGCCGACTGGGGAAGAGGCCCCGTCGCACGAGCTCGGTGTCGAGCCGGCGGCGGGCGCCGGCGCTCAGCTGGCGGCCTTCTTGACGGACTTGTCGGTCGAGGTCGACTTCTTGTCGGAGGTCTTCTTGGCCGACTTCTTGGCCGACTCCTTGTGCTCGGCCGACTTCTTGGCTGGCGCCTTCTCGGTGGCCGTCTTGCGCCTGTGGCGCCGGGTCGGTGCCACCTTCGTTGCGGCTGCCCGCGCCCTCGTCGCAGTCTTGCCGACCTCGCTGCGCACGCCTTCGGCCGTCTTTCCGGCCTGCTTGGTGACCTTCCCGGCGGTCTGGCCGGCCTGCTTGGTGACCTTCCCGGCGGTCTGGCCGGCCTGCTTGGTGACCTTCCCGGCCTGTTTGGTGACGTCCTTGGTGGCGCTGCGGCCGGCCTCGGCCGACTTCTTCAGGATCTCGGCCACCTGGTTGGCGATGGTCTCGAGCGACTTCCCGTCGATCTTGTCCAGCTGGGTGGCCACCTCGTGGCGCACCAGCTCGAGGAGCTGCTCGCTGGTCTTCCGGCTCCGGTCCACCAAGTTGTCCACCCACTCCTGTGCCTGGCTGCGCTGGATGTCTCCGGCGTTCACCAACTCTCGCACGATCTCCTCGGCCCGGCCACGGCTGACCTGCCCGAGGACGGTCCCAGCGTCGAGGTACTTGCGGATGCGCTCATTGCTAGCCATGCAACAAGAGTATCTCAAGTGCTAGCTGAGAGCAAGCACCCCCTTTCACCTCTCCTCCAGGGTCCGCCGGACAAGGGTGGCCAGGTCCGGCGTGACGATGGCGGCGCCGGCGTCGTCCGGCACCTCGCCCTCCCGGGTCACCCCCGAGAGGACGAGGGCGAACGGGATGCCGAGCTGGGCGGCCAGGGCGCCGTCGGTGGCCGGGCGGTCCCCCACCATGACCCTGAGCTCGCCCGCCGGCACCCGGGCGGTGATGGCCTCCACGGTGGGCCGGTGGGGCTTGCCCGCCACCTCGGGGGCCGTCTCGGCGGCCGTGGACACAGCCGCCAACAGCGAGCCGGCGCCGGGCAGGAGGCCCTGGGGAGTGGGATACGTCGGGTCGTCGTTGGTCCCGACGAGGCGCGCGCCGTCCCGCACCGCCGCCGCCGCCCGCGCCACTCCCTCGAAAGTGAACGTCCGCGTCCACCCGACCACGACCGCGTCGGCGGGGGCCTCGGGCACGACCGTGACGCCGCGGCCGGCCAGCGCCTCCAGCACGCCGTCGTCGCCGAGCACGACGGCCGAGGAGCCTGGGGCGAGCAGGCCGGCAGCCACGTCGGCGGAGCTGACGAGGTCGGCGTCCTCGGCGGTGATGCCGCAGTGCGCGAGGCGCTTGTGCAGCTCGGCCCGGGTCGGAGCGGAGTTGTTGGTCGCGAACAGCACCCGGACCCCCGCACTGCGCAAGCGGGCCACGGCTTCGTCGGCACCCGGGATGGGCCGGCCCAGGAGCCAGATCACGCCGTCGAGGTCGACGACCCAGGTCCCTTTCGACGGCGGTGGCCACATCGGCGCCGAGGCTAACCGCCCTCCCTAGACTGACCCGCCGTGGCCGACCTGCGCGTCGAGGATGGCGAGCTCGTGCTCCACCTGCACGGGATGGAGAAGGCCGAGGGGTTCCACGGCGACATCCGCGTCCCGCTCTCCTCCGTCTCGGCTGTCCGCGTGGTGGAGGACCCCTGGGCCGAGCTGCGCGGCATCCGGGCCCCCGGCACCGGCCTCCCCGACGTGATCGCCGTCGGGACCCGCCGGGGCGCCTTCGGCAAGGACTTCGCCGCGGTGCACGGAAAGGGACCGGCCGTCGTGGTCGAGCTGCACGGGGCTGAGTACGCCCGCCTGGTCGTCACCGCGGACGACGCAGGCGCCGTGGCGTCCTCGGTCCGGCGCGCCACCGGCCTGAGCTGACCGCAGCCGTCCCCCGCCGTACCGGGCCCGTGGGCCAAGATGGCGCCGTGGCCGACCCTCAGGACGTGGAGGTGCCGCTGCACTCCGTCGAACGGCTCGGCCGCCTCATCGGACCGGCGCGGTTCGCTGCGCTGCGGGAGGCGGCGGTCACGGCGATGCAGCCGCTGGATGGGGCACGGGTCTGGAACATCAGCTCCACCGCGCACGGGGGGGGCGTGGCCGAGATGCTCAAACTCCTCTGCGGCTACGCCGAGGACGTCGGGGTCGACACGCGATGGGTGGTGATCGACGGCGACCCCGAGTTCTTCGCCATCACGAAGCGCCTGCACAACCGGCTCCACGGCGTGCCCGGCGACAGCGGGCACCTGGGTCCGCGCGAGGCCGAGCACTACACCGCCGTCCTCAGGGCCAACGTGGAGGCACTCGACGGCAGGATCCAACGCGACGACGTCGTCTTCCTGCACGACCCCCAGACGGCCGGCATGGCCCACCATCTCATCGCGTACGGCGTGCGGACCGCCTGGCGGTGCCACATCGGATCGGACCACGCCAACTCCTTCACCGAGGAGGCCTGGGACTTCCTGCAGCCCCACCTGGCCGAGTGCCGGACCTTCGTCTTCTCCCACGCGGCCTTCGTGCCGCCCTGGCTGGCCGGTGCCGACGTGTGGATCATCCAGCCCTCCATCGACCCGCTGGCCGCCAAGAACCGACCCATGCGCCCGGAGCGAGTCCTGACAGTCCTCGCAGGGATCGGCTTGCTCGAAGGCGACCCGGACGGCGGGTCGCCGGCGGTCCTGGGCGGCGCGCCGTTCTCGGCCGGCGACCCCCTGGTCGTGCAGGTCTCGCGTTGGGACCACCTGAAGGACATGGAGGGTGTCCTGCGCGGCTTCGCCGACCACCTCGCCGGTCGGACCGACGCGCGGCTTGCCCTCATCGGCCCGGCTGTCGACGGCGTCACCGACGACCCCGAGGGTGCCCGGGTCCTCGCCGAATGCGTCGCCGCCTGGGAGTCGCTCCCCCGGCGACAGCGCGACGCCATCCGCCTGGTCACCCTGCCCATGGACGACCCGGTGGCCAACGCGGTCATGGTCAACGCGGCCCAGCGCCACGCCAGCGTCGTGGTGCAGAAGAGCCTGCAGGAAGGCTTCGGGCTCACCGTGACCGAGGCCATGTGGAAATCCCGCCCCGTCATCGCCTCCGCGGTGGGCGGCATCGTCGGCCAGATCCCCCCGGGCGCCGGCATCCTCCTCGGGGATCCCCGCGACCTCGACGCCTTCGGCGAGACGCTGGCCGGCGTGCTGGCCGACCCCAGCGGCATGGCGTCCATGGGCCGCCGGGCGCGGCGCCACGTGCGCATCCACTTCCTGAGCGACCGCCACCTCATCGACTACGCGCGCCTGCTGGCGCACATGACCGCCGACTCCTAAGTCGGCGCCACCGCCTGGGCGATGACCCGCCCCGTCGTCTCGTCGGGGCGGATGCGGACCAACGCGTGGCGCGGGCCACCGGCCCACGGCGCCAACCCCAGGCCGGCCAGGGAGAGCACCTCGTCCGGTTCGTCGACGCGGCGTGCCGACCCCGTCACCAGGACGCTCCAGCCCTCCCCCATCGACTCGTCCACGCGGTCGATCTGGAAGCTCACCTTGGGCTGGGCCTCGAGTCGTGCCGCGTGCTCGACGGTCGTGCTGACGACCACGTCGCCCTCGCTCATCGCGAAGTTCAAGGGGTGGGCGACCGGGCCCCGGTCCGTGACGAGGACGACGCGCCCGACGCCCCCGGCCTGCAGGTGCGCCGCGCACTGCTGCGCCGTGAGCTCACTCAGCTCGGGATGCCGGCCGGCACGGCCTCGTCCCGGCGGCCGGTCCACCCTCGCCCCGTAGAGCTCTTCGGGCGTGCACTCGAGTGCGAGGGCCAGCAGCAGCATGGTGCCGGTGCTGAGGCGCACCCCCGGGCTCGCCTCGAAGTAGTGCAGGTAGCCGGGATCGACACCCACCGCGGAGGCCACCTCCTCGACGCTCTTGCCCAGTTCGGCCCGGCGGCGCGCCACCCGCCGGGCCAGGTCCCCGGTCCAGAGGGATGCGTCGGATGTGCTCACCGCCGTATTCTCGCCCGAGCCGCAGGCCCGATTCCAGCAGCGCTCAGGACTCGTCCCAGAAGGGGCGGAAGGACAGCGAGCGCGCGATGTCACGCTGGGCCACCAGGCCGACCACCCGGTCACCCTCGAGGACGGGCAGCCGGGCCCGCTGGTGGCGGCGCATGATCGAGACGGCCTCGTCGACCGGCGCGTCGACGTCGAGCCCCAGCACGTCGTCCGCCTCGGCCAGCTCGGACAGGAGGACCTGGCGCGGATCACGGCCCTTGGCGATCACCTTGGCCACGATGTCGCGGCTGCTGACGGTCCCGGCCAGGCTCCCGTCGGAGAGGCAGATGGGTACGGACTCCTCGTCGCGGGTGGCGAGGAAGCATGCCGCGTCGGCCACCGACTCCGTGGTCCTGAGCACCTCGATGTCCCTCCGCATGACGTCCCGGACGGTCCTCATCGCGGCCTCCAGCCTGCGGGCGCGCTCCCACCCGCGATGCCCGGCCTACCCCGGGAGGCGGCATCTCAAACCGGCGGCCCGCCAAAGGGGCCGTTCCGCCCGCCGGCGTGGTCGCGTCACGACCGGCTGCGCCCGCTTGCCACGGCGACGGGACGAACATATGTTCGTAGCGTCATGGAGCGCCAGTACGAGCTGGAGTCGCTGCGCCGCTCGCTGGCGATGCTCCGGCCCGGCGCACCGGCCCTGGACCGCGAGGAGGCCATGCGGCTGGTGCGCGAGCTCCAAGAGCTGGAGAGCCAGCTGCGCACGCTGCGAGAGGGACTGCAGCGCCTCCTCGCCGCGGCCGGGTGACGGCTCGCGCTCAGGCCAGGGCGATGAGATTGGTCGGGTCGGTCAGGATCTCGCCGACCGCCGTCAGGTAGCGGGACGCCGCCTGGCCGTCGACGAGCCGGTGATCGAAGGCGAGGCTGAGGGTCACCACCTCGCGCAGCGCGACCTCCCCCTCGAACTCCCAGGGACGCCGCTGCAGCGCGCCCAGGGCGAGGATGGCTGCCTCACCCGGGTTGAGGATCGGCACTCCGGCGTCCACCCCGAAGACGCCGACGTTGGTCAGGGTGATGGTGCCGCCGCTGAGCTCGGCCGGCGTGCAACGCGCCGCCCGGGCCCGCGCCGTCAGGTCGGCCAGTGCCGCGGCCAGCTCCCGGAGCGTCATGTCCTGTGCGTCCTTGACGTTCGGCACGACGAGGCCCAGGGGGCCCGCCACGGCGACGCCGAGGTGGACGTAGTGCTTCGTCACCACCTCGGCCGACGACTCGTCCCACGACGAGTTCAGCGCCGGGGCACCCCGCAGGGCGAGCACCATGGCCCGGGCCACGACGGCGAGTGGCGTGACGTGTACTCCCTCGAAGTGCCGGTTGGCCCGCAGCCGCTCGACGAGCTGCGTGGTCGCCGTCGCATCGAGCGTCAGGAACACGCACGCCTGCGGCGCCGTGGCCACGCTGCGGACCATGGCCTCGGCCATGTGCTTCTGGACGCCCCGCACAGGCGCCCGGGTCTCGCCACCCTCGCCCATCCGAGGGTCGGCGGGCGCGACGACGCCGGCCAGGTGTGCCGCGAGGTCCTCGCGGGTGATGAGGCCCTCGGGGCCGTGGCCGGTCACATCCGCCAGGTCGACGCCGCGCTGGCGCGCCATGAAGCGGACGGGTGGCGCGGCCAGCGGCCGCGATCCCGGGGGCGGAGCCGTCCGGGCGCCGCGGTCCGCACGGCGGTGCCCGTTCCGGCGGCGCCGGCTGGGCGGCGCCGCCGTGGGGCCGTAGCCGACGAGCGTGGGGACCTTCTCCGGGGCGCCGCCACCCTCCCCCGCGGTGGCGATGGCGATGAGGGGGGAACCGACGCCGACGGTGTGCCCCTCGCCCGCCAGGACCTCGACCACCGTCCCGGCGTAGGGGCTGGGGAGCTCCACGACCGCCTTCTCGGTCTCGACGTCCACCAGGACCTGGTTCAGGGCCACCTCGTCACCGGCGGCCACGTGCCAGGCCACGATCTCGGCCTCGGTCAACCCCTCGCCGAGGTCGGGCAACAGAAACTGCCGGATGCCGCTCACGCCTCCAGGCACCGGTCCACCTCGTGGAGGATGCGGTCGGCGTCGGGGAGGAAATGCCGCTCCATCCGCGACGGCGGGTACGGCGTCGCGAAGCCGCCGACCCGGCGCACGGGCGACTCGAGGTGGTAGAAGCAGCGCTCGGACACGCGGGCTGCGATCTCGGCCCCGAGCCCGCAGAAGACGGACGCTTCGTGAGCCACCACCAGACGGCCGGTCTTGCGGACCGACGCCTCGACCGTGTCGAAGTCGATCGGCGACAGCGATCGCAGGTCGATCACCTCGATGGAGGTTCCCTCCGACTCGCCGATCCGGGCCGCATCGAGAGCGGTGGCCACCATCGGGCCGTAGGCGGCCACCGTCGCGTCGCTCCCCTCGACGACGACCCGGGCCTGGTGCAGCGGCATCGCCGCCCTTGCCGGGGCGTCGTCCACCTCACCCTTCTCCCAGTACCGCCGCTTGGGCTCGAAGAACACGACCGGGTCATCCGACGCGATCGCCTGCTGGATCATCTGGTGCCCGTCGCTGGCACTGCTGGGCGTCACGACGCGCAGTCCGGCCGTGTGGGTGAAGTAGGCCTCCGGCGACTCCGAGTGGTGCTCGACGGCGCCGATCCCCCCGCCGTAGGGCACCCGGATGGTGATCGGCATGGCCACCCGGCCCTCGTTGCGGTAGCGCAACTTCGCCACCTGCGACACGATCTGGTCGAAGGCCGGGTACACGAAACCGTCGAACTGGATCTCGCACACCGGACGGTAACCCCGCATGGCCAACCCGACGGCGGTGCCGATCACGCCCGACTCGGCGAGCGGGGTGTCGATGACGCGGCGCTCGCCGAAGTCCCGCTGCAGGCCCTCGGTGACCCGGAAGACGCCGCCGAGCTTCCCGATGTCCTCCCCCATCAGCACGACCTTGGGGTCGCGCTCCATCGCCTGGCGCAGCCCGACGTTGAGGGCCTTGCCCAACGACATGGTCGCCATCACGCCTCCGGGTCCAACGTGGCCAGGTAGGCGGCATAGGCGGCCCGCTCCTCCTCGAGCAGGGGATGCGGGCCGGCGTAGACATGTGCGAACAGTGCGTCCGGACCCGGGTCGGCGAGGGCCAGACAGCCGCGCCGGAGGGCCGCCGCGGCCTCCTCTGCGGCGGTGCCCACCGCGGCGTCGAAGCCGTCGTCGGCCAGACCCTCGGCGAGGAGCAGGGCACGCAGCCGAAGCAGTGGGTCCTTGGCCCGCCACTCCTCCTCCTCGGCGTGTGAACGGTAGCGGCGGGGGTCGTCGGACGTCGTGTGGGGGCCCAGGCGGTAGGTCACGGCCTCGATGAGCGTCGGCCCCTGGCCCGCATAGGCCCGGGCCAGGGCGAGCCGCGTGGCGGCGAGGACGGCGAGCACGTCGTTGCCGTCCACCTGGATGCCGGGGATGCCGTAGCCCTCACCGCGTTGGGCGATGGAGGCGTGCGACTGCAGCCGGACGGGCTCGGAGATGGCCCACTGGTTGTTCTGGCAGACGAAGACGACGGGCACCATGTAGCTGGCGGCGAAGCCGAAGGCCTCGGCGACGTCACCCTCGCTCGAGGCGCCGTCCCCGAAGTAGGCCACGGCGGCCGACGGAGCGCCGTCGAGGGTGATGCCCAACGCGTACCCGGTGGCGTGGAGCGCCTGCGCGCCGACGATGATCGCCGGCGTGGCGATGCCGAAGGCGGCGGGGTCCCAGCCGGAGTGCGCCGTGCCGCGCCAGAGCCGCAGCATCGACACGGGGTCCACGCCGCGGCAGTACGCGACGCCGTGCTCGCGGTAGCTGGGGAACACGAAGTCGTCCGGCTGCAGCGCACGGGCGGAGCCCACCTGGGCCGCCTCCTGGCCGAGCAACGGGGCCCACAGCCCGAGCTCGCCCTGACGCTGCAGGGCCATGGCCTCGGCGTCGATGCGGCGGACGACCGCCATGTCCCGGTACAGATCGCGCAGCTGCTCGCCGCCCACGTCGGCCACGATCTCGCGGTACGGGCACCCCACCGTGCGCTGGCCGTCCACCGAGATCAGCTGGACGAGACCGTCGAAGCCCATCCATTCGGGGATCCTTGCCTCTGGAACCCTGACCTGCGCGATGGCCACATGGACTCCCTTCCCGAGCGGGGCTCGATGAGGTGCATCACACCACGATCTGCGGCTGAGGAGCTGGAAAACGAATCAGACCACGCTGTCGAGACGGATATCGTGCGGTATCACGTCATTCTGCGCAATAGACCGCGAACGGGGAACTCACCGACCAGGCCGGACGGCCCGGTCCACGCACAAAGGCTCAGGAGGCCTTCCGGCGGGGTGCCGCCTTGGCGCGGGCGGGCTGCTTGGCCGCCTTCTTCGCCGCCTTCTTGGTCGCCGGAGCGGCACGTCGCGCCGGCGCGCGCTTGGCGGCCGGCTTGGAGGAGCCGCTCTTGTTCCCGGTCTTGGCGGCGGCGGCGATGCTGGCGTTGAGGGCCTCCATCAGGTCGACCACCTTGGCCGGAGCCTCCGGCTCCTCCTGGATCACGATCTCGTGGCCACTGCGCTTCTCGTCGATCAGCGCCTCGACCTTCTCGCGGTGCGTGTCGTGGTAGCGCTCCGGGTCCCAGTCGCTCTCCATCGACTCGATGAGCAACTGCGCCATGGACAGCTCACGGGCGGTCACGTCCCCGGTATCGGGCACGGAGAACTCGCGGCCCGGTGCGCGCACCTCGTCGGAGAAGTACATGGTGTGCAGGGCCAGCGCGTCCTCCTCGGGCCGGATCGCGACCAGGTACTCCTTGTTCCGCATCACGAGGGTGGCGATGCCGATCCGGCGGGCTTCTGCCATCGCCTGGCGCAGCAGTGCGTACGCCTTGTCGGCCCCGGCACCCTCGGGGGCCAGGTAGTAGCTCGAGCGGAAGTAGACCGGGTCGATGTCGGCCAGCCCGACGAAGTCGGAGATCTCGATCTGACGCGACTTCTTGGGCTCGGCCTGCTCGAGCTCCTCGTCGCTGAGGACGACATACTCTCCGCCACCGAGATCGAACCCGCGCACGATGCGGTCCTGCGAGACTTCATTGCCGGTCCGCTCGTTCACCTTCTTGTAGCGGATCCGGTCGGACGTCCCCTCCTCGAATTGGTTGAAGTGGATGCTCTTGTCCGACGTGGCCGGGTAGAGGCCCACGGGGATGTTGACCAGGCCGAAGCTCAGGGCCCCCTTCCAGATCGTGCGTGGCACGCCGAACAAATTACCAGCCCAGAGCCGGTCCACCACCTTGTGACAGCCATTCGGCACACTTTCTGCATGATCACTGCCGACCACCGGGGCTTCGGTGCCGCCCTCCTGGGCGGGCTGGCGGAGCTGGGCCCGGTGGACCCCTTCAGCGGTGATCTGTCCCTTGAGCTGGGCATTTCCGTATGGCTGCGCAGGAGCGGGACCTCGCTCATGGAGGCGCGGGGCATGCTGATGGAGATGCGGGGGCTCATCATCGAGACATGCGGGCTGGACGCCGCCACCGAGCCGGTCCCGCTGGTCGGCCGCTCACCCAGGGCGGACGTGGTCAACCTGGTCGCCTACGTGGGTGACCTCCTCCGCCGCGCGTCGTCCGAGACCGGCAGCAGCGTCCGGACCCTCGTCGACCGGGTCGTCGCCGAGCTGCCGGAACGGGAGGACGAGGCGCTCGGCGCCTGATCTAGAAGCCGAAGGCGGCGATGATCTCGCCGTTCAAGCCGGCCGCCGCCATGCCGCCGAGGTAGGGCGCAGAGCCGTACCCGAAGACGTCCCCCCGGGCAGCGGCGACCCAGTAGCCGAAACCGTCCGCAGTCCGGAAGATGGCGGTGGCGGGATTGAAGGAATTCACGTAGCCGATCGGGCCACCCAAAGCGGTGGCGGCTCCGAAGGCGGCCACGGCGCCGTTGGCGTAGAGCAGCCAGTAGCCGTTCCCGCTCGGGGTGGCCACGGCGTCGACCACGGGCACGGCCACGAGCGGGCCCGACCCATAGAACGGCGCATCGCCAAAGGCGTAGACGCCGCCGCTCGTGGTCACCACCCAGTAGCCGTTCCCCGAGTGGTCCGGAATCACGGTGACCGCAGGGCTCGAGCAGCCTCCGATGCCGGGACATGAACCCTCGAACCGGGCGTCGCCGAAGCTGAACACCCCGCCGTCCGAGGCGACCATGAAGTAGCCGCGGCCGGTGAGGGTGGGCACCATGCCGACGATGGGCGCGTTCAGGCTGTTCGGCAGGCCGGAGCCGGCGGGGTTCAGCCCGACGCCGGGAATGGAGCCGTAGAACGACGAGTCGCCGAAACTGAAGATCCCTCCGTCGGAGGCGACGAGCCAATACCCGTTCCGGGTGGAGGTCGGCGTGATCCCCACCACCGGACGCTGCAGATGGATGCTCCCAGTCGAGCCGAAGAACGTGGCCGTGCCGAACGAGAAGATGCCGCCGTCAGAGCCCACCAGCCAGTAGCCGTGGGAGGCCGCCTTCACCGTGAACGCCTGGGGGTTCCCCGTGGCGCCGAAGTGGTTCGGGCCCTGCGCGACGCTGGGCGTCAGCGAGCAGGTGCCGAAGCCCACGAAGGAGACCGTGATCCCGTTCGGGTCGACGCTGCAGACTGCCGTCGTGTTGGACGTGACCGACATCGTGCCGTCGCCTGTCGTCGCCAGGTTGACCGTGAAGCCCGCGAACTCGTTGGCGGGCGACGGGATGTTGGTGATGACCGGTGTCGTCGCATTGGCCCGGCCGATGTTGAACGACTGCGCGCCGCCCGAAGCCGCTGTGTAGTTGGGCCCAGCCGCCACCTGGGCGTTCAGGGAGCAGATGCCGACGCCGACGTAGCTGACCGTGACGCCGCTGGTGGTGCACACGGCGGGTGTGCTCGAGGTGACCGAAAGGGTCCCGTCACCGTTGGCGGTAAAGACGCCGGCCGTGAAGCCCCCGCCGAACGTCCCGCTGCCAGGCAGGTTCGTGATGGTCGGTGCGCTCGGGGTGGCCTTCCCCACGTTGGCGGTGGCTGAGGCCGCACTGCCGCTGTGGTTGCCGTCGGTGTCGGTGAAGGTGGCCGTGGCGCCGTAGGCGATGCTCGCCTGGGCGTTGAGGATCGAGCAGGTGGCCAGCCCCAAGGTGAGCGGCGTGGTCGAGTTGCACGTGACCCCGGTCCAGGCGACCGTGCCCGTCGGAGCGCCGCCGGAGCCGGTCACGGTGGCGGTGAAGGTCAGGGTGCCCCCCGTCACGACCGAGCCCGAGTTGTCCGTGACCGCGGTCGTCGAGGGGGCCAAGGCCAAGGTGACGGCGGTCTGGGCTGAAGAGGTGGCGTTGTAGCTCGCGTCTGCGGCCTTGGTGGCGGTGACGAGGCAGGTGCCCGCCGAAGTCGAGGTGAGCTGGTCCGTCAAGACGACGGCACAGCCCAATGCGGTGCCGTTGACCACGGTGTAGCTGACGGCCCCGGTACCCGATCCCCCGCTCGTGGTGAGCGTGAGCGCCGTGCCGTATGTTCCGGCGGTGGAGGTGACGACCAGGGGCGCCTGGTTGGCCAGGGCCAGCGAAACCGGGCTGTCAACGTAGTTCGAGTCGTTGTAGTTGCCGTCGGTGTCGGTAAAGGTGGCCGTCTCGTTGTAGGGGGTGCCGGCCTGGGCGTTGCTGATGGAGCATGTCGCTACTCCGGCGCTGAGGGGCGAGGCGGTGCACGCCGAGCCGGTCCAGGTGACGGTGCCCACCGGAGTCCCCCCGGGGCCGGTGACGGTGGCCGTGAAGACCAAGGTGCCGCCGCTCGAGACCGAGCCAGCGTTGTTCGTGAGCGTGGTGGTCGAGGGGGCTTTGGCCGGCGAGACCGGGGCGTCGCTGTTGCTCGAGTCGTTGTAGTTGCCGTCGGTGTCGGTGAAGTTGGCCGTGGCGTTGTAGGCGATGCTCGCCTGGGCGTTGAGGATCGAGCAGGTGGCCACCCCGGCGGTGAGCGGCGTGGTCGAGCTGCACGTGACCCCGGTCCAGGCGACCGTGCCCGCCGGAGCGCCGCCGGGACCGGTCACGGTAGCGGTGAACTGCAATGTGTCCCCAGTCACCTTCCCCGCGGAGTCGTCGCTGACCGTGGTCGTGGAGACTGCTTTGCCCACGGTGGCGGTGGTGTCCGAGCCCGAGCTGGGGTCGTAGTTGGTATCGCCGACGTAGTTTGCCGTGGCCGAGTAGGTGCCAGCGATAGCGCCGGCGATCGTGCAGGTGGCCTGGCCTGCTCCGTCGAGCGTCGAGTCGGCGCAGGTGACCGCGTGCCCGACGGGGTCGGTGACCGTCCAGGTGAGCGCACCCGTCGGGGTCCCGGCAGCACTTGCCACCGTTGCCGTGAAGGTGAAGGTGCCCCCGGTGACCACTCCTGTGGCGTTGTCGATGACGGTCGTCGTGGAGGTGCTGGCTGCCCCCACCGGTGCAGCAAGGAGGCCGAGCGAGACCACGCACGTGACGGTGGCAATGAAGGCCACGAGCCACTTCTTCATCCTGGTCACGCTCCTCTCGCTGCTCGGCCTGCGCACCACCCCCCCATCCCATCATTTCGGGGAAGGCAGATGGCTCTCGATGTCGAATATGCCCGGTCTCTCAGGTGGACCCGCCTGCGCCAAGTGTGTTCAAAGTACGTCGAATCGCCGTCGACAGGCCCGACGATATCGGGACCGGCTCGTACGTGCTCGCACAATTGTGCATGACGTGGGCAGGCACGACCGTGCCGGTCGCCGGAAACCGTCCTCTGCGGCCATGACCTGCCGGTGCGCCCTGGGTCGGCGCCGAGCCCAGGGCGGCATTGACCAAGCTTCAGGAGGCCCGCAGTGGGTCCACGGCTGATGGCCAGGCCGTCGATCGCACCAGCAAGATCTGGGGCTCGCTGGCAATTGCCGGTGCGAGCGTGACGAAAGGTTCTTTCACCGTCCACGCTCACGCTGACCTCCCCGATCGCTTTGTACAGGGTGCGGGGAACGTTGCCCCGACTTCGCCGGGCTCGAGTGGATCCGTCGGTGGAGCGCCGATCGCCGTGCCGAGCACGACGGTTCCGCCGCTCACCGTTCCTTCGGGCTGATCCGCGCACTCCCGCTTCGAAGTTCGCGAGACCGCCGCAGTCGCTGGCCACTGGTCGTGGCCCTCAGGAGACCCCGACCTAGCATGCGTCGGTGCCTCCGCCTCTCCTCGGAACGCATGGACCCCTCTACCCGAGTGCGCTTCGATGACAACCGTCGACCAACCCCTCGAGGGTGGCCCCCCGGACTTCGCTCGTCCCGGACGCCTGCCTCGCTGGATCACCGGTTGGGGACCGGCGCTGGTCTCCCTCGGCGCCGCATTGGGCTACGGGCTCTTCCTGGCGCTCGGCACCTATGAGGTCGACCTCGGGGTCTACCTTCGCCTCGGCGGCCGGTACATCTTCACGCCCCACCTCTACTCGTTGGCCCTGCCGAACACCGAGCTCCTCTTCACCTACCCACCCTTTGCAGCTCTGCTCTTCGCACCATGGCAGAGGGTGTTCAGCACCGTCCACTCCGTCCAGACCGTGTGGACCATCGGCAATCTGGCCGCTCTGATCGCTCTGCTCGTCCTGACCCTGCGCATCGTCAAGCCCGAAATGGACGGGAAGACTGCGCTGCGCCTCGGTTTCCTGTTGAGCCTTCCTGCCCTGCTTCTCAACCCCGTGGTCATCACCGTCGACTTCGGCCAGGTCAACCTCGTGGTGACGCTTCTCGTCATGTGGGACCTCCTCAGTCAGCGTCGAATCGGATCGCGGCAAGCACCACTCGGCGTGGCGACCGGGTTGGCGGCCGCCGTCAAGCTGACTCCGATCTTCTTCGTTCCCTACCTGATCCTGACCCGTCGTACCCGTGGCGCGGTCACCTGTGCCGTGACCTTCGTGGCGTGCGAGCTAGGGACCTTCCTGCTCTCACCGTCCTCATCCAGGGCCTACTGGACACACGCCCTGTTCAAACCAGGACGCGCCGGCAATCTGTCCTACGTCGGCGACCAGAACCTGATGGCCGCGGTCGAGCGGCTCCACCACGGCCTCGTGAGCAACCTGACGCTGCTGCCGGTGCTCGCCACGGTCGCAGCCGGAGGACTGTGGCTGGCTGCGCTGGCACACCGTCGGTCATCCCCGATGTTGGGCCTGCTGATCTGCGCTGCCACCGGTCTCCTCGTCTCCCCCATCTCCTGGGTCCATCACATGGTGTGGGTGATACCCGCCATCTTGTGGCTGGGACTCGGCGAGGACAGACCCCGCTTCGGAGTGCCACTGGCGATCGGGACTGCCGTCCTGTTCTGGATCGCGCCCATCTGGTGGGTGCCGTACGTGAGCGTTTCGGATCTCCACCTCAACCCATGGCAACTCGTCGCCGGGAATTCCTTTTTCTTTGCGGTCGTGCTGTTCTTGTTGGGATCGGCAGCTCTCCTGGCGCGGCGGAGATCCATTCCTCCAAGTCGTGGCGGTCAGCTCTTGTCGGGCAGGGGCTGACCTCCCATGAGCTCGGTCTCCGGGCGTCGGCCTCCTCGCCTCTGAGCCCCCTCTGTGGACTCAGGGCGCCTCGGGCGCACAGCCGCATTGGCCTTGAACACGGCATCGAACCACCGCGCCGTGGGGGTGCGCGCGGTCATCAGCTCCCCCACTCGGGTCGCTGCAGCTGCGACAGACTGGTGCCGATTCAGGGGTGCACCGTCGAGCAGCTCGTTCCAGAAGAGGGACCAGCCACCGGCGATGGCATCACTCCGGGCCAGCGTCATCAGCAGCCGGGACAGTGCGGCGACGGCCCGAGGTCGGCCGACCAGCCACGACTGCGCCGCCGCCGTGATCCGGTGGTACGGCAGATGATCGGCCGCCAGGGCGGCCCGGTAGCGCGAGGCCGCTCGCCCGGGGTCGCCCAGCAGGGCCTCGGCTGCAGAGCGGCCGCTTCCCATCGCCTGGGAGATCCCCTCGCCCTGTACCGGGTTGACGAGACCTGCCGCGTCGCCGACGAGGAGCACGCGCCCGGCGGCCGGTGTGGTGCCGATGACGCCCATCTTGAGCCAACCACCGAGCCGCCGCGAATCTCCCGAGTTCGGAGGGCCGGCCAACAGCCCGACATCCCGGAGGTGCTCGAAGAAGTGCGGAAGGAGCTGTTGGACCTTCGCTCCCTCCCTCCGGTCCCCGACGGTCCCGAGACCGAGGCCCACGTTGGAGCTCCCGCTCGGCCCGGGGAAGACCCACCCATAGCCGGGAAAGGCCCGCCACGGTGACGGCTCCCAGAACACGATGGCCGGGACGTCCACGACCTCAGGCGTGTACGTCCGGATGGCGAAACCCCATAACACCCGCTTCGCATCGACCATCGCAGCGTCGGCGGCCACCCGGCTGGTGGCGCCGTCCGCCCCGACCAGGAAGTCACCGCGGAGATCGTGTCCGGTGCTCAGTCGGTACCCGCCGAACCGCCCCTCATCTTCCAGTGGCTCGACGGCTCGCCCCTGCACCGGGTCGGCACCCGCAGCAACCGCTTCGTCGTGCAGCATGGAGTCGAAGACCGTCCGCGTGACCGCGGTGCCGTGGTCAGGGTAGGTGAGTCCTTCGCCGCACGGCAGCCGCGTCCGGCGACCCGTCGGGCCGACGACGGAGATCTCGCCGATGTCGCGTCCCTCCGGCCTGGACACTCCGAGCTCGGTCAGCACCTGGAGGCCGCGGGGACCGACGATGTCGCCGCACGCCTTGTCACGAGGGAACGCAGCCTTGTCGACCAAGGCAACACGGGCCCCGCCCCGAGCCAACACGAGGGCTGCGATGCTGCCCGCCGGGCCACCACCCACAACGATGACGTCATAGTGTGACGACCCCACACCGTCCTCTTTCGTTGCCGGGATCTACAGTGAGATCTTCTCATCAGAGGAGGAGCCATGCTGCCGTTTGTCGCCGGCGACCGGAACCGGTTCGCCCAGCAGCTGTTCACGCCTCTGCCCGAACGATACGACCGGCTTGCCGAGGTCCTCTCCATGGGCCAGAACGGTCGATGGCGACGGGCAATGATCGACCACATCGCTCCTTCTGCGCCTGATCTGATCCTCGATGTTGCATCTGGAACTGCCGGTGTCGCGTTGCAACTCGCCGATCGAACACGCGGGGATGTGATCGGGGTGGACCTGACAATGGAGATGTTGGCCCAGGGCAGTCGCAACATCGACGCCGCCGACCAGGGTGCACGGGTTCAGTTGGTCGCGGGCCGCGGTGAACAACTCCCCTTTCCCGACCGGACCTTTGACGCGCTCACCTTCACGTACCTCCTGCGATACGTCGACGATCCAGCAGCGACGCTCCGCGAGCTCGCCCGGGTCGTCAAACCGGGAGCAACGGTGGCCAGCCTCGAGTTCTTTCTTCCGCCAAATCGCTTCTGGCGCATGATGTGGTGGTTGTACACCCGGCTCGTCTTGCCTGTCGGTGGGTTGGTCACCGGCGGGCGTGAATGGCTCCGAGTGGGGCGATTCCTCGGGCCCAACATCTCGGGTCACTACCGGAAGTATCCGTTGTCGTGGACCGAGCAAGCATGGCGCCAAGCGGGCTTCGAAGATGTGGGAGTACGCATCATGAGCCTCGGCGGGGGTCTCGTCATGTGGGGCACCCGCAGCGATGAGTGACAAACCGGCGGCTCGCCCTGAGCCAGCCGGGAGCGGAGTCGCCCCCTCTTGCAGCCTCCGGCTCCCCGGAGGGCACCGAGAGCCGTCCAGCGTTCTATGCGGCCCGACCCGGCGGATGGCGGGACTGGTGGACCCTCCTTCACCCTCCCTACACCGCGTGGCACTTGTCCTATGTGGTGATCGGAGCCTGCCTGGCGCCCCAAGTCAGCGTGTCGAGGTTGGTTGGCACCCTCCTTGCGTTTCTATGCGCGGTCGGGTTGGCAGCCCACGCGCTCGACGAACTGCACGGTCGGCCGCTGGGCACCAAGATCCCGACGGGAGTGCTGGTCGGCGTGACCGTCGCAGGCCTCGCTGGCGCGGTCGGTCTGGGCATTGTCGGACTGGCCAGAGTGGGTTGGGTGCTGATCCCGTTCCTGGTGCTCGGCCCTCTCCTGGTACTGGCGTACAACTTGGAGCTGTTCGGCGGGTTCGTCCACACCGACGCGGGCTTCGCCCTCGCCTGGGGGTCCTTTCCGGTGCTGGTCGCCTACGTGGCTCAGACAGGACGCCTGGCCGTCGCCCCGCTGTTGGCTGCCGCGGGAGCTTTCGCCCTTTCGGCGGCGCAACGCCGGCTGAGCACGCCGGCCCGCCTCATCAGGCGCCGCGTCGCCGCGGTCGAGGGCTCCGTGACGCTCCGTGACGGAGGGGCCTTTCCGATCGACCAGCAGAGCCTGCTCGCACCCCTCGAGGGAGCGCTGCAAATGATGTCGTGGGCAATCGTGCTGCTGGCGGCCGCACTCGCCGTCGCCCGCTTGGGTTAACGGGCGGAGCCGAGTCGCCTGCGGAATCCGGCGACCGTGATCTCGACAACTCGATCATGACCGAACTGCAGGACGGGATGCGCCACGCGGCTGGCCATCCGCATCGGGCGTTGCATCATCTCGACCGTCCACGACACCTCGACGTTCGAGCCGACACCCTCGGGTCGGAGGACAAGGCGCGCCTCCCCCTCCAGGTCGCCGTGCACCAGGGCATCCATGCGGTGTGGCCGCTCGCATTCCGTGAGCTCGACCTGAATTCGCATCCGGTACGGCAGTGGCGGGGCGACGACACCGTGGAGCACGGCTCCGGTGGCCAACGTGTCACCCTCCAGGCGGAATTCCTCCAGCCAGGGCCACCAGCCCTCGAACTGGTCGACCTCTTCGATGGCGTCCCACAGATCCGCCGGCGGGACCGGGAACTCGTAGTCGCGTCTGTACCGGATGACTGGCCGACGCGGCATGTCGAGAGACGATATGGCCTTCGACGACTCTCGTGATGCGCCGATCCTGGATGCCTCGCGTCGGATGTGCTCGGCAGGCCACCGTCGTCACGACACGATCAACGTCAGCTCCACTCGAAGAACTTGCGAAACCGCGACTTGCCGCTCGCAGAGGGCGGCGCGGGGTCTTGCAGCGCCTCGGCCCTGTGGGTTCTCAGCCACGTCGTGAGCTCGCCCGCGTCCTTGAACACGATCTCCTCGTCTGTCTCCATCACGTAGAGGTGGATCGATCCGCCCTCTGCCGTCACCGAGAACTCGATCTTGCCCCCGAACACGAAGCACCACAGGGGCGAGGCACCGGGTGTCGACCTTGGCTCGAGGCGCCAGCCCGGCCGGCCCCCGAGCAGGTCAGCCATGTCGTTTCGGGAGGGTCCTACGCGATCGGTCATGCTCGGCTCCAAGTCCTTGTGCTGTGGGCGGTCGGCATCAAAAGACCCGGCCCGCTTGATCAGCTCACTTTGTCAGAGGTCGCGCAACATCGGATACAGCACCGTGGGGCAATGGCCAACCCTGCTGGGGCCGTCAGGCGCGTCAGCCCACCGTTGGCATGGTGGCGAGCCCGGCGGCCAGGCGTTCGTCGGTGACGTCCTCGTCGACCATCCGCCCGTTCAGGTAGTCGTCGTACGCCGCAAGGTCGAAGTGGCCGTGTCCGCACAACGCGGTCAGGATCACAGTCTCCTCTCCCGTCTCCTTGGCCCGGATGGCTTCGCGCACGGCGGCGGCGACGGCGTGCGTCGGCTCGGGTGCGGGCACGATGCCCTCGTGGCGGGCAAACTCGATGCCCGCAGCAAAACACTCCATTTGCGGCACGGCGATCGCCTCGATCAGGCCGAGCTCGTAGACGTGGCTCAGCAGCGGCGACATACCGTGGTATCGGAGCCCCCCGGCATGGATGGGATCAGGCACGAAGTCGTGACCGAGGGTGTGCATCTTGATCAAGGGCGTCATGCCGGCCGAGTCACCGAAGTCGTAGGCGTAGACACCCCGCGTGAGCGACGGGCACGAGGCCGGCTCGACCGCCCGGATCGTCGGCGACATCTTCCCGGCCAGCTTCTCGCGCAGGAAGGGGAAGGAGAGTCCGGCGAAGTTCGAACCGCCTCCGGTGCACCCAACGATCACATCGGGCGCTGCCTCACCGGCCTTCGCCAGCTGGAGCAGGGCCTCCTCCCCGATGATGGTCTGGTGGAGCAGCACATGGTTGAGCACGCTCCCCAGCGAGTACCGGATCTCCGGGTCCTGGGCCGCCACCTCGACCGCCTCGGAGATGGCGATGCCCAGCGAGCCAGTGTGACGGGGGTTCTCCGCCAGATACTTGCGGCCCGACTCGGTCAGGTCCGACGGGGAACGGTGGACCGTGGCGCCGAACGTCTCCATCATCAGGCGCCGGTAGGGCTTCTGGTCGTAGCTCGCCCCCACCTGCCACACTTCGCATTCGAGGCCGAACAAGGCACAGGCAAACGCCAGCGCCGAGCCCCACTGGCCCGCCCCGGTCTCCGTCGTCAACTTCCGGATGCCGGCCTTGGCGTTGTAGTAGGCCTGGGGCACTGCCGTGTTGGGCTTGTGACTCCCGGCCGGGCTGACCCCCTCGTACTTGTAGTAGATGCGAGCCGGGGTATCGAGGGCCCGCTCAAGGCGGTGGGCCCGGAAGAGTGGGCTCGGTCTCCACTGGCGGTAGACGTCGAGGACGGCCCCCGGGATCTCGATGTACCGGTCCATCGAGACCTCTTGGAGGATGAGATCCATGGGGAACAGCGGAGCGAAGTCGTCGGGGCCCGCCGGCTCGAGCGTGCCGGGATGCAGGGCCGGCGGCGGGGGGCTCGCCAGGTCGGGCACGAGGTTGTACCAGGTCGTCGGCATCTCCGACTCCTCGAGCACGAATTTGTGTTGGCGAACCGACTCATCCATGGCGCCCTCCTCCCCTACCGGTGACTGCACCCAAGCTACCCAGCACCCGTCCGTGCCGCACATGAGCCCGGGCACCGGCATGGCGGGTTGGTGGCCCCGGGGCGACCCCCGCCGCCGGGCCGTGCATGACACACTTTCCGGCGCTCAGGGGGGTTCGGAGCACTTGGGGTGGCGATTCCAACCTTTGCTTCGGCAGGGGTTGGGTCGCGGCCAGACTCTGACCTCCGGCGTCGCCCTTGATCCTGGTTCACCCATGACGGGCCGCTTGCCTGTTGCCAACATCCCGCAGTTGTCCGGACGTTGTGCTCGTTCAGTTCGATCGGCTCTATTTCGCCCCCGGCGGCTTCGTCAGGATCGGCATTGAGGGGCGGTGACCCGGTCGGGGACACACATGTCGCTGTCACCGCCCCTCGCTGTCGATCGAGCCCGTACGGAACGTGGCGCAGGCCATGCACTTCTCCCGGCCCCGACACCGCGCCACGACTGACAAGTCCGAGCGCCGGAGTGGGGCATCCACTCCCGGCGTCTTGCATGTTCAGGTCATGGCGGGAATGGCACCGCCGCTACCAGGCGCCGGATTCTCTTGTCCTGGTCAGCGCGGCAAGTGACGGCGCCGAGGATCTACCAGTCGTCGAGCGCTCGGGACTGGAAGTCGATGATCCTGACGAGGTCTCCGAGGCGGTCAAGAGTCGCTCCGGTATCGGCGGAGGGGTCGGCGATCGCCCGCTGGGCGGTGAGTGCAACCTCGGCGCACGTGTCCAGCATCAGGGTGACTCGCCCGGCGAGCTCTGGATCCGGGCAGGGATTGGCCGTCATCCAGGCGGCGGCATCTCTGGTGGCCGCGCCCAGCTCGTCCGCCGCTGCCAGGATCCTGATTTCGTTCGCCTTCAGCGACGCTGAGAATCGGCGCTCAGCAGCCGTCACGGGGTGCAGGGCGGTCGACGCCCTTATGAGCCAATGCTGCGCTGTTCCTTCCACATTCATGCCTAAGCGATTCTTGCGAGATCATCCGATCCCCCACAGAGCCATTCGGACTATGGGTCGCACAACGTCGCAACATATTCATGCCGATCCGACCTCCCGGCTCAGGAGCGACCGGACGAGTGTTGTCGGGTGGTTGTGCCGGTTCGGTTCGATCGGCTCTGTTGTGGCAGCGGACGCGCTGTCAGCATCCTCACTGAGGGGCGGTGTTCTCTAGGAGCGTCACCGCCCCTCGCCATCCATCGAGCCTCTGGCCACCTTCCCGCAGGGACCTTTGTCAGCGCTCGGCGCCGCCTCCAGTCGAAACTGGCGGCAGCGTGATTCAGCTGAGGACAAACTCTTGTCCGTGGCTGCCCCACCTGGCAGATCTTGGTGGGACCGGCCCCGCGGCGCAGGCGGCTCTAGCCCGGTTGGCCTACCGTTGGGGTCATGCGTCGGGAATGGGGGTTGCCGTGAAGGCAGAGAACCTGGTGATTCTCTTCTCGGACGTTGTCGGTTCGACGCAGCTGGCCCACCTCCAATCACCCGAAGAAGCCGACGAGTTGCGTCGGCGACATTTTGCAATCCTGCGCCAGGCGTTGACCGAGGCCGACGGCACCGAGGTGAAGAACTTGGGCGATGGCGTGATGGTGGTCTTCGGTTCGGCGTCGGCTGCGCTGGGGTGCGCCGTCGCCATGCAGCAAGCCGTGGATTACGACAATCGCGACGGGCGACACCCGCCGGTCGGGCTGCGGATCGGCCTCAGTGGCGGCGAGGTCGTACCCGAGGACGATGACTACTGGGGTGACCCGGTCATCGAGGCCGCCCGATTATGCGCCCTCTGCGAGGGTGGACAGATCCTTGCCGCCGACATCGTTCGGCTCACTGCCGGTCGCCGTAGCCGCCATCGGTACCGGGACCTCGGGGCGAGAACCCTGAAGGGCCTGCCCGACCCGGTCGAATGTGTCGAGGTTCTCTGGGAGCCCTTGGGAGGCGGAGGTCCTGGCACGACGATCCCCCTCCCGGGTCGCTTGCCCGCCCGCCCCGGTTCGGGTGTGATCGGCCGGCAGGTCGAGCTGTCGCTCATCGGCGACGCCGTGAAGGCGATCGCGGACAGCGAAGCCCTCAGGGCGCTTCTCATTTCAGGCGAGGCCGGCCAGGGCAAGACCACATTGGTGGCCGAGGCATCCCGTGCCGCTTTCGACGGCGGATCCTGCGTGCTGTTCGGACATTGTGAGCAGGACCTGGCGACCCCATATCAGCTCTTTGTCGAGGCGCTCGGTCACTTCGTCGCGCACGCGCCCGAGGAGGCGCTCCTGACTCACGTCGCTATGCACGGCTCCGAACTGGCTCGGCTGTTGCCAGCACTTGCCAGCCGGATACCGGATCTCCCCCCAACGAAGGCTACCGACGCGGATTCCGAGCGGTTTCTGCTCTTCGCCGCGGTCATTGGCCTCCTGGCCCTGCTGTCACAGGACCAACCGGTCGTTCTTGTCCTCGACGACCTGCAATGGGCCGACGAGGGCAGCCTATTGCTGCTCCGCCACATCATGGCGACCGCCGTGCCGATGCAAGTGCTCATAATCGGGACCTACCGGGACAGTGAACTGTCACAGACCCATCCACTGCTCGACACGTTGGCGGCCCTCCGCCGAATGGATCGCGTGTCGCGCATTGAGCTGGCCGGGCTGGATGACTCCGGCGTGGTGGCCTTCATGGAGGCCATCGCCGGCTACACCCTCGATGACGCAGCAATCACCCTCGCCCATGCGGTGTACCGCGACACCGACGGCAATCCGTTCTTCGTCAGCGAACTACTGCGACACCTGTCCGAGACGGGGTTCATCTATCAGGACGTGACCGGCCGGTGGGTGACCGATCATTCCCTCGAGCAGATGACGCTCCCCAGCAGCGTACGTGAAGTGATCGGGGCGCGGGTCGGGCGGTTCGGCCCCGAGGCAGGGAGGGTACTGTCGTTGGCGGCCGTCATCGGGCGGGACTTCGACCTCGAACTTCTCTCCAGGGCGACGGAGAGGTCGCAGGACGACCTCCTCGACATCCTCGATGCCGCTTCCCACGCCGCCTTGGTACGTGAAGTCATCGACGCGCAGGGGCGATTCGTCTTCGTTCATGCCCTGATTCAACACACGCTCTATGAAGACCTCGGTCCGAGCCGCCGGGCCAGGGCCCACCGACGTGTTGCAGAAGCACTCGAGGACATATGCGGGGACCGCCCTGGCCCGCGGGTCGGTGAACTGGCTCGACACTGGCTCGGGGCTGACCAGCCGATCGACCTCGTGAAGGCCCTGGACTATTTACGCCAAGCGGGTGACTCGGCGCTCGACGCGCTGGCTCCGGCGGACGCCGTGCGTCACTATGCGAATGCCCTCGAACTCTGCAGCAAGGTGCCGGACATGGATCCCGTGCTGGCCATCGACCTGGCCACCGGATTGGGCACGGCACAGCGGCAGATCGGTGACCCCGATTATCGCGACACCCTTCTCAGCGCTTCCCGCCGTGCGGCCGATCTGGGTGCCACGGACCGTCTGGTCAAAGCTGCCCTCGCCAATGACCGTGGCTTCTACAGCGCAGTCGGTGCGATCGATGCCGAAAAGGTCGAGATGCTGGAGGCGGCGGCGGAAGCGCTCTCAACG
Source organism: uncultured Acidimicrobiaceae bacterium (assembly GCA_963730395.1). Taxonomy (GTDB): domain Bacteria; phylum Actinomycetota; class Acidimicrobiia; order Acidimicrobiales; family RAAP-2; genus Bog-473. The sequence goes on from CAVSSK010000031.1 coordinate 69,055, forward strand.
GAAAGCGCCGATCGGGCACTCGTGTTGGCCACGTTGTGCTCAGAACTGGCCCACGGCAGCACACTCGAGCGGCGCCAGCTTCTGGCCGACGAGGCAATTGCCATCGCGCAATCCCTCGGCGACGACGCCGTTCTCGTCCGAGTGCTCAACCACGTACAGATCGCGCTCCAGGTGCCGTCCCTGCTCGAGATATCGCTGATTCGAACCGCCCATTCCTTGCAGCTCGCGGAGCGTGTGGGTGACCCTGTTCAGCTGTTCTGGGCGGCTCAATGGCGCGCCGAGGCGGCCGCCCGAGCCGGGGACATCGAAGAGATGCTCCGCTGCATTGCAATCCACGGCTCCATGGCCCAGCAGCTCAATCAACCGATCTTCACTTGGGATCATGCCTTTCTGAGCGCCGTGCCGGCACAGATAGCGGGCGATACCGAAAAGGCAGAGGCACTGGCCAACGAGGCGTTACGTATCGGCCAGGAGTCCGGCCAGCCCGACGCCGAAACCATCTTCGGCGCACAATTCATCATCGTCAGCGGACAACGCGGCACGATGAATGACCTGGCTCCGCTCATCGAACAGATGGCGGCCGAGGCCCCTGACATCTCCCGCTGGCTGTTCGGTTCGTTGCTCGCAAAGGCGTACGTCGAGGGAGATCGGTTCGACGATGCCCTCCGCCTTTTGGAGCAATTCGCCGAGGCCAACTTCGATCTCCCGCAAGATCAGATCTGGCTTACCGGCATGGTCGATTTCGCCGACGCCGCCATTCAATGTGGAGATCCACGTTATGCGGGACCACTCTTCATCCGGCTCGAGCCGTGGGTCGATCAGTTGCCCGCCACGGGGGGTTCCGCTTTGGCGCCGGTCAGCTACTACCTCGGCGGTCTCGCCACCATCCTCGGGCGGTACGACGACGCGGAGGCGTACTTCGCCCAATCTTCGTCCTTTTGCGCGCGGGTCGACGCCAAATTCTTTGCGGCTCGAACCGATCTCTCGTGGGGTCAGTTGCTGACGAAGCGAGGGATGCCAGGTGACACACAGCGGGCGCAGCAACTCCTCAAGAGTGCCCACGGAGTTGCAACCGATCTCGGTTACGGAGGGGTTGCACGACGCGCTGCCGAGGCGCTCGGTGGCTTGGATTGAGACCAGGGCAAAGTCCAACTCGGCGTCGGGCAAGAGAGTCGGACTCTCACCGTGGATGTGCCCTTCCATCGTCATTCTTCGGTCGAAGGACCGACCGCCAATTGCGGGCGGCGAACGGACGGCTCAGCCCCCCGTGCGGTCGAAGAAGAAGGAGAACAGCAGCGCTGACGCGTCAACCGACGTCGTGTCGTGCCCGAATTGCTTCTCCATGGACGGGACGGGCTTTCCCGGCCATCCGTGCCCACCACCATCAATGATGTAGAGCACCGTCGCGGCCTTGCACCCAGTCCAGGTCCTGCGCTGGACGTCGAAGGCGATACGAACCTGGACTGGTCTCGGTTTGCACCCGTTGTGCCTCGCCCACAACTTCATGGACGCGTCGATCCCGAGCGGCGCCGGCATGTCGGGTGGTATCACGCCGTGCCAGGCATAGAGCTTGGCGATCGTGGTCGCGTTGAGTCCGCCGCCGGTATAGGGGAGAACGGGGTCGGCCGTGCCGTGAAACGCCAAGATCGGTTCGGGCCGGCCCGTGCAGGGGGCCAGGTACTCCACGCCTTCGACGGGGGCGATGGCGGCTATACGACGGGAGAGGCGGCACCCGAGCAGCGAGGACAGTTGGGCGCCGTTTGAGATGCCCGTCGAGAACACCCTGGACGTGTCGATGCACAGGGTCGCTTCGAGATGCGTCATCAGTTCCGAGATGAAATTGACGTCGTAGTTCGGCGTCGACGGAGCGGCGTCCCAGAACGGCGCTGGCACGGTGAGCCCGGAAGGAGCGACGCCGATGAAGTGGTACTTCTTCTGGTACGTCGTGAATCCGACCTCCGACGGCATGAATTGGTAGCTGACCGAGAGTGGGTGCAGCCCGAATACGAGGGCATAGGGGGTCTTCCCGGTGTAGGAGGCGGGAACAGTCAGCTCATAGGTGCGGGCCATGCCTCCCGAGACGATCGTCTGCGGCACATTGCTCAGAGGTGTTGGATGACGGTTCGTACAGCCCTGCGAGGGAGCGGCCCGGACGGTGGCGGGCGAGTCCGGGTTGGCGCTGGAGCTCTGGGTTGCGGCCGCCGGACCGCTGACGCCGCCCAATGTGGCCAAGGCCAGCACCATCGCAGTGGCGCCCAGGATTGCCAGGGTCCGGCGCCACACACGACAGGATGCGCCCACTCCTATCCCCCGACCGTAAGGGACGTCACGGACCCGCCCCGCTCGTTCTGGACGCGTCCGGACGCGCTGATCGAAAAGCTGATGACGCCACCCTGGCCGGCTCCGCTGAACAACGTGAACCCGTACCCCCACAGCACCCGGCCGGCTACGATCGAGGCGCCACCGCCCACCTTGTCGGGCGCGCGGTATGCCCACAGGGTCTTGCCGTTGGAGACGTCGAGCGCCGTCATCGAGCCCTTGTCAGTCCCGACAAAGGCTGCCCCCGCCACCGCGCTGACCGGCCCGAAGACGTTGCCCGCGAAGTGACGGGTCCATTCCACATGGCCCGTTGCAGCGTTGAGCGCGTCGACCACCGAGGTGTTCGTGGTGGCATTGGAAGCCGGGTCTCCGATGTTCGACGAGGCGATGATCCGGTCGCCGACGACGGCTGCCGAGGCGAGAACACCTCCGAACGTGCTGCCGGGGGCGAGGTGCGCTTCCCAGACAAGCCGGCCGCTCTTGCGGTCCATGGCGTAGTACGTACCGTTCTTGCTCCCGACCCCGACGAGGGCACGTCCACGCGCGACCCAGAGGTTCGGAGAGGCGCCGATGTCGGCATCCTTCCCCGAGAAATCGGCCGTGCTGAAGACGTCTGGGTGGTTGAACTGACGCGACCATGCCAGTTTGCCCGTCTTGTAATGGATCGCCAGGAGTGAGTCCGCGAGCGGCCCGCTCGGGCTGTCCAAATTCTGCCCCGTACCGACATAGAGGAGCCCAAGCCTGGTGTCGACCCCGGGCGTGGACCAGATTCCCTCTCCGGCCCCGCTCGTGGCGTTGTTGGGTGTCGTGTAGAAGTTCCAGACCAACTCGCCGGTCGACACGTTGAAGGCTCCGATGGATCCTCTGAAGCTGAAGGGCGCCTTTCCGACGACCTCCTCGAATTGGGCGGTCCCCTGGAACACGAGATCTCCGACCACCACCGGTGACGCATTGATCTGCGAATACGGATTGGCATTCGTGACCGCCTGCCAGACGACGCCACCACTGCGACGGTCGAGCGCGTACAGCGTCCTGCCGATCCCGACGAGAAGGAGCGCCCCGTCGATGACAGGTGATCCAACCACCGCTCCACCGGGGAGCGGTGACGTCCACAGCGGCTGGCCCGAGCTCGCTTTCACGGCGTGGACCTGTCCTTTCCAGTCACCGAAGTAGGCCAAGCCGCTGGCGACCACCGGCGTCCCCGTGACGCCGATCAACCCGGACTGGGTCCACGAAGGGACGAGGCTGGCGACCGACGAGGGGTCGATCTCAGTCTCGGTCCTGTTCCATCGGGTACCGGAGAGGTCGTGCCCGTACATCGGCCACGAGTTCGCGTCATGAGATCGGCTGGGCGACTCAGCGTCCGTCGATGCGCCTGACCCACCGTACGAAGCAAGCGCGCACGTCACGCAGATGACGACCAAGAACCCTCGCGCCGTGAACCCGAGGCTGTACCGACCGAATCTCGTCGCCGGCCCTCCCATCGGCGCAAGGTAGCAGTTTCGTGCTGGTCAGGATCGACTGCCTCGCCACTCAACCTGAACTGGGACGGAACGACTGAAGCTGCGCTCCTAACGGAACCCAGCGGCTACCAGTTGTCGAGCGTCTGCGAGTAGATGTCGATGATCGCGAGCAGGTCGCCGAGGCGGTCGATTACCCCCGCAGTGTCGGCAGAGGAATCGGTCACGACCCACTTCGCCGTGAGTGCGACTTCGGCGCATGTGTTCAGCATCCAGGCGACGCGCGTCTCGAGTACCAAATCTGGGCAGACGTTCTCCGCGAACCATGCCTTGGCGTCCCGGGTGGCCGCCTCCAGTTCGTCTGCCGCGGCCAGCATGGTGCCTTCGTTCACCCTCAGCGATGCGGCAAGCTGATTCTTGGCGCACGTCACCGGGTAGAGGGCCACCGTTGCCTTGATGCGCCACTGCGGCGCTGTCATTTCTATGTTCACCATGATTGAATTGGGTGTTGCCCAAAAGACATCCAAGCCCCGCCAATTTGGCGATCTGGATGCCGGTCCTCCCGTGATTCTGGCGAGCAATTCCGGTCCCCCATAGAGCCGTTCGAACCCTGCATCGCACAACGTCCTCACAACAAGCGTCCCGGAGCGAATGAAGGGGGCGACCCTGGCCGGGCTACGGCCCAGTGTGCATCACGCCCCCGTCTCTCCGGCAAGGTGTGCTCCTGCGGTTCTCCCTGGCCATCGGTGGGCACGCCTCCGGGCACACCCTGCAGCGCGCCCGCGGCGCGTCGGACGGGATGAGGTCAGCTGTGTTGGACCCTGAGCTCCGATAGACCCCTGCGTACCCGAACCCCGCCGAGCGGGCGTCCGGACTCGTGATGGCTGGGCCTCCGCCGAGCTCGGGGCCACAAGAGGCACGAACAGTTCCGTCGCCGCCGCTCGTTCTCACCGAGCCCAGAAGACGGCTCCCCCGCCTCCCATCATCCGAGCGCCTGATTGATCGCCTGTAGAAGGGTGGCCCATTGCAATCGCTCGTAGTCGGTGAGGTCAGTGGCGGCGTGGATCCGGCTCCAACGAAGGAACCCCTTCGCAAGGCGGTACTTCGAGAAATCAGTTCCTACCTCCGCAGCGAAGATGCTCGCGATTGCTCGCATCGGTTGGCTCGAAGCCGCCTCCGACACGTCCCAGCCACATTCTGACTTCCCAACCTCCACCAGCGTCTCCCTCAGGAGGTCCTCGATTTCCGGCTCAGCCACAGGGCCGGCGTATGCATCCTTGGTACGGAGAATCCCCTTCTGGCCCAGCATCCGTACGAGGATCTCCTGGTTGGCCGCGTTGTCGCCTGCAGCGTCCGAATCGAGAAGCGCTGCGACCTTGAGGTGGTGAGCGTGGAGGATTGTGGCGAAGTACACGACCTTGCCGGCGCTGCTCGCTGGAAACAGTGCGATCTCGGGGTTCAGTTCAGTCAGTCCGGCGTCGCGGAACAACTCGGCCACCGCCTCCACATACCAGTAGTCGGTCAGGCCCTCCAGGACCAGATTGCGCTGCTGAGCGAAGAGACTCTGGGCGATGTCGTAGCCGAGCGCCTCTTGCAAAGGCAGGAGGGACGCGGGGTCATCTGCGATGACATCCGAATGCACAACCGTTCCGACGGTCCGGTCGACCATCTCGACCACTCGGACAATGTCGAGTTCATCGGGTCCGACGAGGAAGGGGGAGTGCGTCGTGAACAGCAGTTGATTGCTTTCGGCAAGCTTCGACAGAGTCCGGCGAAATTCCCGCTGTTTAAGGCCATGAAGGCTGAGCCCAGGCTCGTCAAGCAACAGAATGGCATTCACGTGGGTCCCCGCCGCTTGGGCGAAGAACACAATGAAGAATGAAACCAGCCACTGGAACCCCTCAGACCTTTGGTCGAGTTCCACGTTCACGCCAAGAGAATCCTCCACCACGACCTTGAGGTATTGCTGATCGGCAACGATGCGTACCGTGTAGTCGGAATTGGACGCTGCCCCACTCGCCGCCTCGACATCTGAGGGTTGCCAGACCTCGCTGACCCTGTCGGTCAACTCGATCGATGCCGCGTTCAGCCGATACGAGCGGTCGTCAAGTTGGTCCTTGAGGCGCTGTAATCCCTCCACGTCGTTGGCCCCTGGCTCGGGCACGTTCCCCAGATCCGACAACTGGCGGGCTGAAAACCCCAGAAGCTGAAGCAAGCATGCATTGCCGAAGTTGTAGGAGTCCGCTGGGTCGATAGCACCGGCCTCCAGCGTGTCGGCGAAGTGCCTCAAATGTATGGACGGCTTGACCCGGGTGTAGGTGGAGTAATACACCATGGTGGGTTGCCGATCGCTGAGTAACTCCAGCACCTCTTCTCGGGCTACCACCAGGGCCACGAGGTCTCGGAGCGCCGCCAATCGCTGGGACTCTGCCTCGTCCGTTCCGTCAACGTGAACTGCCGTGGCATCAAGCCATTCCTCGAGATCGGTTGCCTGTGCGACAGAAACGAACGACCGATCCGACACACCGCCAAGAATGGCGTTGAGCGATTCACTCGGTTTAGGAGGAGCAGCTCCCTTCGCTGGTACGGCTACCCGTTGATCCGCATGCGCGGCCAGACGCCGAAACTCATCCTTGTACCGTCCGACCGTCGGTCGTTCCGGCTCATTGCGCAAATTGTGATGAGACTGATTGTCGAGAGTCTTCGAACACCAATACTCACAACTCTCGAAGTGTGGAGAGATCTCGCTCACAGCCGCCCGATCTGCCACATCGAGCTCGTACTCGGCTTCCACCACGACGACTTCCTTGGGGTCCACGGTGCCCCGTTGGATTTGCTGGAGCTCAGACCTTGGAAAGTCACGCAACGGCACCAGCGGTTTGACGAGAGGACCAGGTCGAAGGTGCTCCAGTGCCCGCATGAGCGCTGTCTTCCCCGCTTCGTTGGCGCCGACCAGTATCGTCTTGCCCGGTTCGACCTCGAACCAGCCGGTGTCCTTGATGCTCCTATAGTTCTGAACTCTCGCCCTGGCGAGCCTCATCACATCTCCCGACACTTTGTTCGCAGTTCGATGAGGCTATCCGGTCGGCTTCAAGGCTATTTCCAGCCCTGCGCACAACTTCCGCCGGCGCACCTCGGTTCATGGCATCTCACCATGGACCGTCCGATCCGTGCCGTCCGTGGTCTGGGCAAGTGTTGTCCAGACGTTGTCACGATTTCAATCCGGTGATCCGTCGCCGGATCTGAGTTCTCTCTCATCAGCACGTCACCGTCGCCGGGCCTGATCCTGCACCGGTCCACCATCACAGGCCGGTGGAGCCGAGCCGGTGACCTAACGAGGCCAGCTGGCGCTGGACCAGTGGCCGGCGTGGTTTTCCTGCAACATCTCGGCCGTCAGCCGGGAATCCAGAGGCATTCCGATCCCAATCGGCAGTTCCTCGTGCCCGTACTGCCTCGCCCGTGCGTCCCGTTGACACTCTGGGCAATCGAGCATCCAACACTCGCCATGCCGTCTAATCGTGGGGTGGTGAAACTCGCGCATTCGGACCGACCTCCCTGCTGCGACTGCCGTTTCAAGTGGGGAAACATAGATGAATCTCTCACAGGTTGTCCACAGGTGAGGCTGAAGTTTCATTTCAGGCTTGGATCCATGCGGTCATGGCACTGACCCAATCGAGCGGGCGGTCTGATGGCGGTGTTCAGGCGGTCGTCGGGTCGGTGCCTCGAACGGTCCAGTCCAGGCAGCGACACGCCACTCACGGTCGCGGGAGCCGGAGCGGCTTGGGTCAGCGGACGGGACGAGCAGGGTCGCAGTCGTTGCGGGAGCCTGCCCGCAACACGCCGCCGAGCCTGCCGAGCAGCGCGCGAGGGCGAAGTTTCTAGAGCGTCCTTCGCTAGCACGCTCCGAGCGCCTGAGAGTGGAGATCGAACGTCGCCAGGAGATCGCCCAGGCGCCCGAACGCCGCTTCGATATTGCCCGAGGGATGGGTCAGGGCCCGCTGCGCGGTGAGCGCGACCGCAGCGCATGTGTTCAACATGAGAGTGACGCAACCGCCCAGCTCCGCATCAGGACAGGGATGTCCCACCACCCACGCCGTCGCCTCTCTCGTGGCGGTCTCGAGCTCGTCGGCAGCCGCCAACATGGTGACTCGGTTCACGCTCATCGATGCTGAGAAGCGGGTCTTGGCGTTCGCCACTCGTCGCAGGGTGGCTGCCGCCCTCATGAGCCAGTTCTGTGTGATCGGTTCTCTTTCCATGGTGGTCACGATGGTCACCGGGTTAGGAATGTGTTCTGGATCTCCAAAGGGTGCGACGGCCACTCTGGACCCAGCACCGGACCGTGTGCGAATCGCGCCATGCGCCCGTCACGGTGTCGCCACAATTCGGTCACACAGTCGCCCGGTCGGTCACGTACGAACCGACAGAGCAGTCCAGCGTTCACGGCTCGCTTCGGCTGGGAGTTCAATTCGCGGGAAGACCTTCTAGATGAAATCGGTTCGTAACTCTCCGCACAGCCGCGGCTCAGGCAACCCGTTTAGGGTCTCACCCAAGCGAGACGGCCGGCGCCCTTCCCCCCAATTCCCCCGGGGCGCCGGCCGAATCGCGCCTTCGCACAGCGTCGGGAACCGGTGCTCGCCGGCACACCGACGACTTGGCTCGCCGTCTGCTATTGACGCTTCGAAGATCCGGCCCATCACCCTGGACGCCAAACCTTGTCGGGATGGAAGCACGCGTGCTCGGCGGCGGGGAGGTCCCCGGGAAGCTTGGTGAGTCAGGTTCCCCACGGCACACTGACGTGCCATCCTCGGACGACCCGCCTGACGATGAAGTGCCGTCAGCGCCCCCGTAGGTCAGCCGTCGTAGAACCCCAGGGGGTGGAGCCCGACGAGCGTCCTTTCTCGGCGTGACCGGGCGCGGGCGACCGCGTCCTCGGATAGCTGGTTCACCTCGGACGTCGGCCGGATTCGCTGGGCAAGATCGCGGCGCCCGTAGTGGCACTGGATAAACATCCGGCCGGGATCCCCGGTTCGAGGGGGCAAACGTCTGTGCCAAACGTCCGAGACGAAGAGGGCAACGTCACCCGCCCGAGCCACGATCGGCATAGCGCTGCGGCCCTCCCACTGCAGATGGTCGTCGGCGAGCCGCTCCATGGGAGGGGCTTGTCCGGACATGTGGCTTCCCGGGATCAGCCCTGTCGGTCCAGCCTCAATCGGGCAATCCCACAGGTAGATGTGAGCCGCGATAGCGAAAACCGGATACGGGATCCTCGGATCCCAAGGAACGCTCGGGTCACGGGGGACGTGTGGTCCGCTGTCGATGTGCCAGAAGCGGCCGAGATGCTGGTTGTCGCCAGATGCTTGTCGCCACGCCGTGTTGGCGATCACGTGGCAGTCCTCTCCCAAGAGGGGCTCCACGACCTCGAGGATCCGGAGGTTGCCGATTGCCCACTGGACGAGGCTGCTCCGATTGAGCATCTCGTGCCGAAATGAAGCGGATTGTGCGGGCGGATCCCCTCGCTCGTCTGGCGGATATTCCTCGAAAACCCGTTCGACATCGGTGCGGAGCGCTGCGAGCTCTTCTCCCTCGAAGATGGCATCGAGAACGGCGTATCCATCTGACTGCAGGCCCTCCACCGCAGGGGGTGCGGTGCCCGGGCGGAGCGAGAGATATCCAGAAGATCGAGTGAGCATGCACCGATTCTGCCGCCAAGGGGCAACGGCGTCTCTCAGCTCAGCCCGCCGTTGCAGCAGTCCTCGAGCCGGGCACGGCGGCTGGCAGTACCCCGACGAAGGCCCGACCACCGGTCGCAGGCATTTCTCCAGTTCACCACTGGTCCGGAAGGGCCAGATTGCGCTTGCCCCGGCCGGCGAACATTTCGGCCCCTGGAGCTGGGACGAGAGGTCGGCCGGGGGTCGGTTGGTGACCCCAGTTGCATGACACCCCTCGGCAGGGCGCCTTCAGCCTGGAAGGGACTATCTTCGTCCGTCGTGCGGAAGAAGCCCGCATCCTGCCCCACACGGCCGCCGGCGAGGCCCTATTGGCCAATGGAACGGCCGAGAGCGTCGACGCCACGAAGACGATGGATCGCGGGAAAGGTGATGTGCAGCTCTTGCCGACCAATCGCTCGCCCTTGCCCTGGATTGACGGCGAGCCCGCATCGTGTGGGCGTGCTTCAAATCTCGATGACGGCCCATTCCCAAGCGGTTGCATCGTGATGCCGCGTCTACGCCTTTTGAAGATGGCGTCGGGCCCGGTTGGAACACTTCGACTTCTACATCAGCCCGCGCTTGGACGGCACTGTGGAGGCATCCAATGGGGGCACGCTCCACGGCGAAGAGGAAACGTGAGAGTTACTCCCTACTACCGAGACGGGGTCTGGCAGCCTCGTGTGGTACTCGTCGTCGCGGCGCTTGCGGTTACCGGCGTGCTGGTGTGGGCTTTCGCTGCGTCGGACACTGTGCCGCCGACGCTTTCTGTCCAGCGTGCGAAGGTCACCAGGATGGTGCCCACCACGGTGACGAGTAGTACTACGACCACAGCGAAGGTAGTTGCCACGATAACCACGACCCAGCCCCCGTTGGGCCGTAATGCATCATCTCGTACGCGGATCCCATCGTTGCCGAGCAGCGCACTCCTGGCCACGCTGAGCAGACCGCCGGTGGCTACGTCACCATCAAGCGCACCACCACCGCTCGCCACGATCCTGAGTACGACGACAACGACTCGACCGCCAGCGACGACGACGACGCACCACGCATCCAACGACGACGTCCGCGCCTCCCACCACAACAACGAGTACAACCGCACCGGCTACGACGACGACGGTTCCTCGAACGACGACCACGACAACCGTGCCCAGGACAACGACGACCATCCCGGTTACGACGACCACGGCCACCACCACGACCACCGTCCCGACCACCACCACGACGTGAACGTGGATCCGAGGTGGTATCTCGGAGCGGCCCCCAAAACCCTGAATGGGCCGGCCGGACTCACTCGGAGCAAGCCTGCACGGGGCTGTCCCCGAGGTGCGGAGGAGTCCCAACCTCCCGAACGAGGGGATTCGTCTGACCCGGATTCTCTGAGGCTCGAGGTTGTGTGCCTTGCCTGCCCACTCGGGATGACCGACGTCCTCGACAGGAACTTCGCTCGCAGATGTGCGATTGTTCACTCCGATGACGCCAGAGCAGTTTCTCAATCGTTGCAAGGTGGTCTGTCACGTCGGTCCCGTTGGCGTCTGGGAGCGGATCACCAGGCACGGGTTCCGAACGGCCGAGCAGTTGATCTTGGAGGCTGATCTGAGTGAGGAGGAGCGCCAAGGGCTGCTGTCGACACCTCGGCGAGAGTCCGTTCACCTGCAAGTGCGCGGTGAAGATGTGATCCTGAGGGACCAGGGCCCATTGTTCGCCCGCAAGGATCTGAGATCCATCCTCGACAACGGACCAGACGGCAGTGAATGGATTCACCTCTTGAATCAGCGCGTTTACTTCTTCACGGATCAGACGTCCATGCAGAAGTTTATGGACAAGTACGTCCAGCTCGACGGGGCTCAGGACGTGATCTGGCTTTCACCGCTGAAGATCCTCGAGGCAGCAGATATGCGCCTCGAGCTTACGAGCCAAAACACCGGCGCTGTCGCCCGTCGAAGCGGTCCACTGAAGACGGCGGACACTTTTGCGCCACTCTGGAGATTCACTGATCGAAAGCCGACTGAAGCGACGATCGTTGACGGAATCGACGACCTCTCACCAGTGTTTCGCGCTGAGCGATGCTTTCGGGATGGTCGTCGGCTGCCTCTGATTTAGTGGCATTGCAATGGCATCGACCATTGTTCGTTCGTTGCGACGCGCCGCGCGCCGACACAGCGGCATTCTCCCAGTAGAACCGAAGGTCACCTTTCGCCACTCTTGGGCTGAATCGTTACTTTCGGCAGTAGCCACCACTTGGCGACTCCCTTACATTGCGAGTTACACCGGCGCGTGAGATCGGGCGACTCCCGTCTCACTCATTGGAGTTGGCGAACGAATCAACTGGCGGTTGTTGGCGGATCGCACGTGGCGAACGCGCGCCGCTCCCAATGCGACGAGTCCAGGGGAACCCGCCGCACGCCCAGGCGGCACGGGGTGCGGACTGCGCCGGCACATGCCTACACCGGCCCAAGAGGCACCGTCGACAGCTGAGTCGTGCCTCGCGCGTCCAAAGTCGGTAACCGATTTCTCGGGTCGTACCCGAATGTCAGCCAAAGTTCCTTACTCACACGATAGATAACTCTGCCACTGGGAATGAACCGACCGTTATCGGAGTCCGGCATCGGAACACAAGTCGACACAGTTCCCACGGTGACGAAGAGCTCGGCCTCCATGACCACTGTGCCAGTTATGGAGTCGGGCGGACCACTATCGAAAATGGGCCGAAGCTGGTATCGAGCCACGGACCGGTATGAGAACTCGCTATCGCACCATCGCCTTTCGACGACGTTTGCAAAGCGTGATTCGGATCAGAAGGTTCCTAACACGCGGTGTGGGAGGGAGGACTTCAGCCGAGAGCACACCAGCACCGGACACTGCCTGAGCGCCCCTCCCCCACTCTGGCCGTCTTTGGTGTAACGAAGTCAGTGGCACCAAGGAAGAGCACCCGGCGCCGAGAGTTTCAGCTTCGTCGTGGTGTGATCGATCGTCTGCTCGTCACTGCCTGGCTAGCCAAGGTACTGCCTCCGTTCGTGAGCTCTATGCGAGCCCGTTAGGGTCAAGCGCATGGTGACATCGACTCGTTGTGTCGTAGTCGGTGCCACGGGGTACATCGGCGGCCGGCTTGTACCCGAACTGCTCAAGGCCGGCCACGAGGTGCTCGTGATGGCACGGTCACCGGACAAGCTTGAGGACGTCCCGTGGCGGGAACAGGTTGAGATACGACTCGGCGATGTGACCGAGCCGGCTTCCTTCGGTCAGGTTCTGCGCGCTGGCGACGTCGTGTACTACCTCGTCCATTCACTGACTCGTCCCGACTTCGTCGAGGTTGACCGGGCGGCCGCCCACACGATTGCGTCAGCGGTTCTGAGCGCCGGTGCCGGCCGCCTTGTCTACCTCGGCGGCATCGTCCCTGACGACACTCACCTCTCACCCCACCTCGCATCTCGGGCCGAGGTGGGTCGCGTGTTTCTCGAGGTCGCGGTCCCCACAACGGTCCTGCAAGCGGCGGTGATCATCGGGTCGGGTTCGGCGAGCTTCGAGATGTTGCGCTATCTCACGGAGCGGCTCCCTGTCATGGTGACCCCTCGTTGGGTCCACAACCGAGTGCAGCCCATCGCCGTCCGCGACGTGCTGCATTACCTGGTGCATGCCGCCGCCCTCCCCCCCGACGTGCACGGCGCCTATGACATCGGCGGTCCCGACGTGCTGACCTATCTGGAGATGATGCGTCGATACGCCGTGGTGGCCGAGCTGCCCCATCGGATAGTTGTCCCGGTACCGGTTCTCACCCCATGGCTGTCAGGCCAGTGGGTCAATCTCGTGACGCCGGTGCCCAGGGCAATCGCACTCCCCCTCATCGAATCGCTGGTCTACGAGGTGGTGTGCCACGACCGGGCCATTGCAGATGTCATCCCCGACCCAGTGGATGGTCTCACCCACTATGAGCGGGCTGTCGAGCTGGCCCTTGCCCACATCCGAAACGCCGACGTGCCAACCCGATGGTCCGATGCATCTGCCCCGAGGGCCCCCTCGGACCCCATACCGAGTGACCCGGAGTGGAGCGGAGGCACCGTCTACGAAGACCGTCGCGAGCAGGAGACGCCAGCCAGCCCGACAGCGCTCTGGGATGACATCGAGTCGATCGGCGGCGAGCACGGCTGGTACTCGTTCCCGCTCGCGTGGTCGGTGCGAGGCTGGGCCGACCGGGTCCTCGGTGGGGTCGGGTTGCGACGTGGACGCCGCGATCCCCGGCGCCTGCATGTCGGCGAAGCCCTCGACTGGTGGCGGGTCGAGCGGCTCGACCGACCCCGCTCGCTTCGCCTCCGGGCCGAGATGCGCCTCCCCGGCCGTGGCTGGCTGGAGCTCAGCTCAGAGCCATCCGCCAACGGCGGTGCCATCTACCACCAGCGTGCCATCTTCGAGCCGCGTGGCCTAGCTGGGCATCTCTACTGGCGCATCATCGCGCCTTTCCACGGAGTGATTTTTGGCGGGATGGCTCGCAACATCACCGGCGCTGCTGTCCGGCAGGACGAAGCAACACTCACGGCAGGATCGTGACCATGAGAGCAGGGATCAACTCGCGCACCCGAGCACGACGAGTTTGGGGCTGAAGTCAGCGCAGACTCGGACTGAACAAGCGGACCTCCGAAGCCAGGCCAGGTGACCTGCGCCGACAGCGACCTGTTCCGACAGCCTCCTCGGCACTGTGGCTGACATACCGATTTGGGCGGGTTGTGGGTATCCCGTTCGCTCGGAGGGAGAGCGCGCCATCGTGGAACAATCCCGGCATGGACGAGCCGCCGCCGGAGTTGCAATACAACGGACACTGGAGGATGGCCGTCTGGGCCCTCCGAGTGGGGTACGTCGGGTTGACCGTCGCGATCGCGGGCCTCATCGTGATGTCGTTGGGATCCACACCGTGGGTCCTGGCCATTGGGGTGATCATCTGGCTTGCCTCAGCCACCGTGACGTTGGCCGGGTTCTTCCGGTCCCGGCACGAACTTCCCGAGCCGCGACCTGGGTACTGGTCGATGCGGTTCATGCTCATCCACGACACGGTCCACGCCCAGTCGACGGCGCAGCGGTCCTGACCGCTCCTCCCGTCACGGCTGCGTCTGCCGTGTAGCAGTCTCCCGCCTTTCGATCCGACCGGCACATGCCCATGCCGAGCGGGCATTGGGTATCCCATGCCGTCGGCACACGACAGCCCCTACGTTTGGTTATGGCGCTTCCAGAACGCAGCCTCGGCATCGTTCTCCGTGAAACGAGGAGCATTCCATAGGTCAGATCCATCCCATATGTCCGATCCGTCTACCTTTAGTGACGCGCTCAGGGCATTCAAAACGTCCACCAGGATTAGGGGTCGTGCCCCGAGTCCGATTCCTTGCGCGTTGGCGTCTCGGATGTCGACGGCCCGCCGGAGGGCCTCACGGAGGATCTTTGCAGCGTCGTTCCCCGACCATTCTCGCCAACGAGGATCCTCCCATCTCCAGCCGTGCATGTAGTCAGGACGTTTCGGTTCATGGTCGTTCACGGGCCAAGGTTTTCACATCCATGTCGAACCGGCTCAACCTCTCTGAGAGTTCGCCCACGTCGGGTGCGCCGTATACTTTGACGGTGGGACGCCTCTGCCTTAGTGGGATAGGTTTGAACCCATGCCGATGCCGAAGAGATCAAGTGTCGATGATTTCTTCGCGCAGCTTGACGACGTGCAGCGACCGCACCTGGAGGCGCTCCGAGCGCTGAGTGTGCAAGTCGACCCGGGGGCACGAGAAGTACTCAAGTGGAACCTTCCGGTCTACGTCCGCGGAGAGAACACGAACCAGTGGATGCTTCAGAACTTCAAGCAGCACTGCTCACTTCGATTCTCTCCGGAGTTCTTCGCCGGCCAGAAGAGTGTGGTTGAGGCCGCCGGCTACGAGTTCGGCGAAGGCTTCATCAAGTTGCCCTACAAGCGGGAGCTGCCTACTGAGCTCCTGAAGACGTTGATGCGGGCACGGGTGAGCGAGTTCGAAGCCCAGCATCCGAGCTAGCGGATCGCTCGATCCGGGGTGTCTCCTTGCCGGAGAGGGTGGGCAGTTCGTACATAGGTGCCGCGCTCTCGGGCCTGTTCGGTGGGTTGTTGGGGCAGCATTTGACGCGGTCCGTGACCGGTCCGTGTTGAGGCCGAGTCGGATCATTCAATGGAGCGCTCGACCTTCTGCGAGCGCTCCGAGTTCACCGATGGCGTATCGAATGATCACGGGGCGATCACGGCCTGCATCGTCCCAGTCGACTGGAACGTCGCCCAGTGTGGCCCGGCTGGTTGCGACAGCTCGCCTCCTCGCTTCGCCGATGCCTTCGTGGTTGAAGGCCGGTGCCGGAAAGGCGACGTCGAGTACGCCAAGCCGATGGCGTAGTGAACGAGAGAGTCCGTGCTCGGGCCCCAACGCACGCGCATCGCGACCCACATACGCCTGATAACCCCTCCCACGGGTGCCCCAGGACACGCATCCCATCGTCCCGGTCACCGACTGCCCCCGTCCGCCGGGGACTGCCGGTTACGCATGCGGGGCCACGATGGTCCACCCTACGATTGGTCACCATGATGGAGACGACAAATCTTGCGGACCTCTATGGACTGCCAACCATCGACTGGGCCATCATCGAAGACCGCCTCGAGCGAGGGTTTAGCCAAGCTCCTGGGACGGGGGGACCTGATCGACACACGAGCTGGTTGGCGACGATCAACCGTGACGGGAGCCCACATGTGACAGGCGTCGGTGCGCTCTGGTCCGATGGAGCCTTCTGGTTTGAAACAGGAGAGCGGACGCGCAAGGGAAGAAACCTCGCACGCGATCCGCGCTGCACACTGAGCCTCGCCACCCGTGAGTTCGACCTCGTCATAGAGGGCGCGGCAGAGAAGGCGACCGACTCGGCAGTGGTTGCAACCATGGCGGAGCAATGGAGAGCACAGGGATGGCCGGCACACGTGGATGCGTCCGGAGTTGCCCTCACCGCTGAGTACAGCGCACCATCTGCTGGACCTCCCCCGTGGGCGATCTACCGCATCACGGCACACCTTGCTACCGCGCTCTTGATAGCCGACCCGGGAGGAGCCACTCGCTGGCGGTTGGCTTCGGAGTGATCTTCGGTGATCGGCGGCGGATCACTTGAACTGGTCATCGCCGCGCAGTTCGACATACTGGGCACCAGCGATGTGCTCGGCCAGGTACCGCCCGGCCCCCGACCTCAAGCAACGAGGCCGAGATGTTGTCCCTATGGATTGCCAGCGTGGGAACCCGGATCTGCGGGAGCCGAGAACTTAGGCTCGTTCCGGATCGATCGGGAGGTACGTCCATTGGTAGTCGGCGGAGGGATGGAAGGTCTGAATGCATTTCTACCCGACTGGTGGCTCAAAGAACCAATGGACATAGCCGACGATCCTCCGAAACCAGATAGCGGACATTACCCCTACGCCCGACCTCTTCGAGGTGGTTGGAGGAAGCAGTCCAATGGGACGTGGGAGTCAACCCTTGAAGACGAACAAGAATGTGAAGTCATCTGCGAACAATGTGGCGATAGCGGTGATCGCATCGAAGATCAGCCCGAAGCCGCGGAAGCGCTGTGAGGACCATACCCTTCAAAGCACAAGGCCGGCACGGGGCCTAGCCCGGCCAATTGCCGATTGACTTTCTCGCTCTATCCGCACCCATCTGTTTTTGCAACAATCTGGGAGTGCGCGTCGGACTCCACGCTCTCGGCATCGATTCCGGGGCAGATCCAGCGGTGATCGGGGCTGTCGCTCGGGTCGCCGATGCCGCAGGATTCTCGACACTCTGGTCTGGGGAACACGTTGTCATGGTGGATCGACCTGACTCGCCGTACCCGTATGCCCCCGACGGACGGATCGCCGTCCCGTCAGACGCGGACTGGCTGGATCCGCTCGTAACGTTGACCTACGCCGCCGCCCTGACTTCGCGGATTCGTATCGCCACGGGAATCCTGTTGTTGCCGGAGCACAATCCGATCCTCGTCGCCAAGCAGGCTGCAAGCCTTGACGTAATTTCAGGCGGCCGGTTTGTACTCGGCGTCGGCATCGGATGGTCATCTGAGGAATTCGCCGCGCTCGGCATTCCCTTTCGTGGGCGAGCACGACGAAATCGGGAGTATGTGGAAGTCATGCGCACGTTATGGTCCGACGACCACTGCTCCTACGAGGGAGAGTTCGTCAACTTTCAGGGAGTCCGTTGTTACCCGAAGCCCTTTCGAGATCGACGGATACCGGTGGTCCTGGGGGGAAACAGCGATGCCGCACTTGACCGCATTGCCGCTTACGGCGACGGCTGGTATGGCTTCTACCTCTCCGTTGATGAGATACCCGAGCGGATTGAGGCCCTGACGCGCCGTTGTCAACAGAGGGGTAGAGACCCAACTTCGTTGGAGATCGCTGTGTCGCTGCGAGACGGCTCACCCGAGGACATTGCCATACTGTCCGAGCTCGGGGTGGACGAGCTGGTGGTCGTTGAATCGCCTCCGGGAGATCCCGAAGACGCGGCAAACTGGGTTACCGCGCTGGCCCTCCAATGGGGCGTTACTTCCTATCCGATCGAATAGTTGCAGACGCTGCGCCCGCAGCCTGGGGGGTGACCCAGTTGCCGGGCTGGGCGGCCACCGTGCGAACAACGGGGCGCCTCTGGAGCCCCGACCGTCCGATTTTTGGGGCACCGATGTCCCGAATGACGGTCCGAAAGGGGATTGCTAGCCGGGCGTCCCATCGCGCTCGCTATTTTCGGCGAGGCCCCGGAGTTGCCGTTCATGCACGCCAGGCAGCCAATCCTTGCCGTACGTGGCCGAAAGGCGCGGGTCGCTGACAAAACCGGCATCACGCAGGGCGTGTACGTACGCCCGGTCCTGGTCGATCCGCGCGCGTACCTGATCAACTGCGCCGATGGACCCGTGGCCGGGGACGAAGACATCGACGTCGCCCGCCACGCCCTCGAGCAGCCGCAACCCGGCAAGGTAGTCCTCGATCGGGTCAGCGGTGTCGTTCAAGTCGAGCAACGGAATCAAGACATCAGAGAGCATGTCGCCGGCGACGAGAACCCCGCCTTCCTCAATCAACAGCGCCGCATGGCCCCTGGCATGCGCTTGATGCTCGAGAATTCGGACTTGAGGGCCATCCCAAGGAATCTGCGCCATCTCGGCGGGCAAGCCGGTAATGAGGCCGAGCAGGTCCAGCGGTACCTGGTCGGGGATGCCGGCTGCCTGCACGACCTGCGCAACCCCTTCCGACAGCTGATCTCGGGCATTGGCCGCGCAGCGCGGCGTGCCATAACGGGGCGCCGCGCCCAGCCTGTCGTCCCAGAGCAGGTGATCCCAATGAGGATGCGTCGAAAACCCTGTCACCACGGGCTGACCCAACTGGTACAGGTCGTTCGCGAGGCAGGCGATTTCGGAGTCGAGGACCCCGGGGTCGATGAGCAACACGCCAGCCCGACCCTGTACGACAACGGCGTTGCTCTGCATGAACTCGCTCTGGTGGATCAACACACCCTCCGCGACCTGCCTCAGCACGGGGCTCCTTCCGCATGTGGTTTGCAACCGCGTGTCGAAAATGTAAATACCGGGGGTCGCCCCGATCGCTGCCGGGTAGTGGCCATAGACGAAGTTTTGCTATCGCCCGGGGGTTGAGGCCCGCGGCGCCCCCGCCAAGCAAAGCCAGCGCAGAGCACGCAGAGTACGGACGTTCAGGAGTCTCTCTCCTATTGCACACCGTACGAAGTTGACATTCCTCGACAGGTACTGCAAACCCGTTGACGTAGAGCCAGCCCGTCGCTAGTCTCCCGCGACCGACGACTCGAGCAGTCCCTCGGTCTAGTTCTCAGGAGGCCTCATGATTCGTCGACTGGCTCACACCGCGTCAGGTTGTCGCCGCCATATGGTCGTTGGGGCCGCTATCGCTCTCTCCGGTGTCGGCATCGCCCTCTCGTCACCACTGCCGGCGGGAGCCGTCCAGCCGACGACTACGTATACCACCGCGGGCGAGCATGCCTACTCAGTACCTGCAGGAGCGACCGCCTTGAACGTGACCGTGGTCGGCGCAAGCGGATCGACTGTCCAGAACGGCACTTTTCCGCCCGCAGCTCCGGGGCTGGGTGCCGTGGTGAAGGCCACCATCCCCGTGCCCACGGGGACCACGACCTTTTACGCCGAGGTCGGCAACAACGCCCAGTCCCTCAGCGGTGGTATCGGTGGTGGGGGCGGATCGGACTTCGCTGGCGCTGGTGGGGGCTCCTCGGATATGCGCACATGTTCGGCGTCGGCCCCGGGTTGCACCCTTACCGCCAATCCGGCCACCGACCCGCGTCTCGTCGTCGCCGGCGGCGGGGGGGAGGCGGCGAGGGCTCGGCGACTATGCCGGGCGGAGCGGGTGGCTCCTCCGGTGCGTCGGGTAATGGCGCCGGAGCGGGCGGTGCCGGTGCGTTCACAGGTGCCGGCGGTGCCGGGGCCCCCGGCGCGTTCAGTGGGGCTGGGGGGGCTGCAGGTGCGGACTCGTCCGATTGCGCCGGGCTTCCGCCCCACAGCACATCTGGATCGCCCGGACAGGGTGGCAACGGTTCCGCCGCCAATACGGGCAGCTCCTGGAACGGCGGCGGCGGTGGCGGCGGTTGGAACGGCGGCGGCGGCGGCGGCGCGAGCGACTGTGCGTCCGGGACGAACGTCTCGGGTGGGGGCGGTGGGGGCGGCTCGAACTTCACCGAGAGCACGGCCAGCGCCATCAAGATCTCGACCAACAGCGGGGGGCTCCCTGCCGAGGTCACGATCACGCCGGTCATCCCCGGCTATGACCTGGTCGGCACCGACGGCGGCGTCTTCGTGTTCCCGCAGGGCCAGGCCAGCGGCTTCTTCGGATCGCTACCGGGCCTTGGCGTCCACCCCAACTTGCCGGTTGTCGGCATCGTGCCGACCAGCAACTACCTCGGCTACTTCTTGGTCGCTTCTGATGGCGGGGTCTTCTCCTTCGGCGACGCGCCCTTCGAGAACTCGTTGCCCGGCATTGGTGTCCACGTCACCAACATCGTCGGCATCGTCTCCACGAACGACGACAAGGGCTACTTCCTCGTGGGCTCTGACGGCGGGGTCTTCTCCTTTGGCGACGCGCCCTTCGAGAACTCGTTGCCCGGGCTTGGTATCCACGTCAGCAACATCATCGGCATCGTCCCGACTGTCGATAATGGTGGCTACTGGCTGGTTTCGTCCACCGGGTACGTGTACAGCCTGGGCGACGCCCTGTACCACGGCGGGGTGAATGGCTCGAGCGCATCACCGATCGTGGCCATGGCCGGAACACCGACGGGTGGGGGCTACTGGATCGTCAGCGCCAACGGCAATGTGTTCCCCTTCGGCGACGCGAAGTCCTTCGGTACCTTGCCCGGCCTCAACGTCAACGTCAGCAACATCGCCTCGATCGTGCCGGTTCCCGGCGGGGCCGGCTACTGGCTTGTCGGTAAGGACGGAGGGCTCTTCGCCTTCGGCAATGCGCCGTTTGAGAACTCCCTGCCTGGCATCAATGTTCACGTAAGCAACATCGTGGGAGGAGTACCCACTACGACCTAGCCCCTGCCCTGCTGACCCTCGCAGTGGTGTTACCACTGACACGCGGACCCCGGCATCGGGCGCCGAAGTCGTGCACATCACCCCCCTTTAGATCTCTCTATTCCACGAAGGTTCCACGGCCGGGATCCTCACACATGTTGGTCGCGACCAACATGTTGATTCTCCCGGGTCAAACGGGGTGTCGGAGTGGGGACTCTAACTTTGAGCACACCAGCCTGGAAGACCAACGGGCGGTCGCCGCATAGAACCCTGCCGGTCTGGTGTCCCAAGATTGGGTTCTCTGGCTCACGTCTAGGCTTGCCGTTCCACCAGCGCCCACGACAAATGGTGACGAGCCCCCGGGTCCCCGATAGGACGTTGGCCACGATGGGCGGGCAGGAGCGGGACGCCGGCCCGAGATCCCTGCCTCAGGGACCGGGCGCAATGGGCAGGTCCCGGTCGTGGTGTACGCGCTGGACACGTTCGATCAGGCTCGTCTCCCCGGCGATGACCGGTGCTCTCAGCCAAGCCCTGGAATGGCAGGAGACCAGGCGGGGTGAGGACGGTTCGGGGGCGGTGCGGCCTCCTTGACCGGGCACACCCAAGGAACGGGCACACTAGGGGTGGCCGACTATGACGAACTCCCTGTCCCTTCCTCCACCCCACTCCGCTGGGCAAGCCGGTCCCCCGACGGCCGGTTCTCTTGCCCCTCCGGAGACTCCCCGCGGCAAGGCTCTCCTCGCCCACCCCGGTCTCAACAAGGACTCCGCTTTTTCCCAGGTCGAGCGCTCTGCCCTCGGACTCTCGGGACTTTTGCCCTCGCGGGTGCTCACCATGGACGAGCAGGTTGGCCTCGAACTCGAACACCTGCGGCGCAAGACCGATGACGTCGAGCGCTACATCGGCCTCACCTCTTTGCAGGACCGCAACGAGACGCTCTTCTACCGCCTGCTCGTCGACCACCTGGAAGAGCTCGCACCCATCATCTATACCCCGACGGTCGGCCATGCCTGCCGGGAGTTCAGCCACGTGGTGCGGCGCACCCGAGGCTGCTGGATCACCCCCGACGACATCGACCGGATCCCCGAACTGCTCGCCAACGCGGCCACTCCGGGGGTCCGGCTCATCGTGGCCACCGACAACGAGCGGATCCTCGGGCTGGGCGACCAGGGGGCGGGTGGCATGGGGATCCCCATCGGCAAGCTCGCCCTCTACACCGCCGGGGCGGGCATCCACCCCCGGCTGACCCTAGCGGTCTCCCTCGACTGCGGGACCGACAATCAAGGACTTTTGAATGACCCGCTCTACCTTGGCTACCGGTCCCCTCGCTTACGGGGCCCGGCCTATGACGCCTTCATCGAGGCCTTTGTCACCGCGGTGACCGAGGTCTTCCCCGACGCACTCTTGCAATGGGAGGATTTCAAGCAACACAACGCCCTGCGCCTCTTGGACCTCTACCGCGAGCGCCTCCCGAGCTTCAACGACGACATCCAAGGGACCGCGGCGGTCGTCGTGGCCGGCATCCTTGCCGCGCTGCGGTTCCGGGGCGAGCGCGTCAGTTCCCAACGCCTCGTCTTCTTGGGGGCGGGGGCAGCCAGCCAGGGGATTGCCAGACTCGTCCACGCCGCCATGGTTGCTGAAGGGTCCCGACCCGAGGCGCTCGACCACTCCATCGTGATGCTCGATTCGGGCGGTTTGGTCTTTTCTGGCCGCACCCACGTCGACCCCGACAAGGAGCGCTTCGCCATGAGCGCCGAGGGCCTTTGCCATTACGGCTTTGTGCCTCCTGGTAGTGGCCCACCCCGGTCCGGGACGTACTTCAGCCTTGAAGATGTCGTGAGCAAGGTGGCACCCACCATCTTGCTCGGCACGAGCGGCGTGGCCGGCGCCTTCACCGAGACGGCTCTGCGCGCGATGGCTGCGGCCACCGCGGCACCCATCGTCTTCCCGCTCTCGAACCCGACGTCCAGCTGCGAAGCCACCCCAGGCGACGTCTTTGACTGGACCGGGGGCCGGGCGCTCGTGGCGACGGGTAGTCCCTTCGCACCGATCGAGCGCGATGGGCGCCTCCACGTGTTCGGCCAGGCCAACAACATGTTCATCTTCCCCGGTGTCGGCCTCGGCGCTATCGCTGCCCAGGCCAGTCGGATCCCCGACATGGTCTTCTTGGTGGCGGCGCGCACGCTGGCCGCCCTCGTCGCCGACCACCGCCTCGAACAGGGTGCCCTTTACCCCGCGTTGGGCGACCTGCGTCCGATCTCGCGCCGCATCGCGGTGGCGGTCGCCCGTGAGCTCTGTGCCAGCGGCGCCAGCGCCATCCCCGGAGGCGACGACAGCGACGACGCCATAGATGACGCCGTGGCCGCCGTCATGTGGTCCCCCGACTACATCACCTACTGCTGAGGGGCTGTGCCACGAGGGATCAACTGCATTCCCCTTTCGTCGCACATGCCCGTCCTGCGCGGCTCCACAATCTGAGGCAGTACCGTTCCTGGGAGTAGACACTCCGACTGTCGAGCCTGGGGAGGCGCGGTGACGATAAATGCACAGACGCTTGAGCGAGCCCTACGCGAGGCCGACTACAGGGTCATAAACCGCAACTGCCCATTTTGTGGGAACACAGATGAAGAATGGCTAGGTCTATCTACCTACGCCCTTGTACACCTTCAGTACGCTCCCTCCGACACGGTTCCCGATAGCGTCCCGGATGAGCTGCTGCGCCACAGCCCGGATGAACTCGGGCTTGAAAGCTCCGTCCTCTTCGCAGTGGCATTTGCATGCAAAAACTGCGGATTTATCCGATTCCACAGGTTCGAGGAATAGGGAATCACCGATACGAACCTCTTAACAGGGAGTTCAGTAAGTGTCGGCGGACCGATCGACCCCCTGAGTACGCCGGCAATGTTCAAGCGATGGGTACAGCTCAGGGTGGCCTTGAACCTAGAACAGGGCTTTCACGCGACTTGCAGGACCTAAGCATTGTCCTCACCGTTGAAGCTCTGGCCGCCCGCTCGGCAGTTCGTGCCCAGATAGGGCCGAACAGTCCCAAGTCGCCCTTGCAGTTCGGACCTGCACCCGTCTCGGGACCACTGCCGTTTGACCGTCATCCACCATTTCCGTAGGGCACTTTCCCTGGGGACTCGAGCAATCAAGTGCCAGGCCAGAGGAGACAGGCCAAATGTCGTTTCCGACACCGACGAGATCAGAGCCTCCGATGTTTGGGACCTTCGGCGCTAGCTGGAAGCCTGACGCCGGCGTACGATCGCTGTGGGTGTTTGGGGGTGTCAGATGCAGCGGCTCAGTGGTGCGGACGCCAGTTTCGTCTACGGCGAAACACCGAATTGGCACATGCACTTGGGCACACTGGCTGTACTCGACCCTTCGACCGCCCCTGGCGGCTTCGATGTGAATCGGCTGCGCGCGCTGGTCGAGGCCAGGGCAGGCCTGCTTGGCCCGTTCTTGCGCAGATTGGTTGAGGTTCCCTTTGGCCTCGACCGCCCCGCTTGGGTGGATGACCTGCACCTCGATCTCAGCCGCCAGATCCGCCGCGTCGGCGTCCCAGCCCCGGGCGGCCCCCGTGAGCTCGGTGCGTTGGTCGGCGATCTGCTGGCCTACAAGCTCGAACGGGGTCGCCCCCTCTGGGAGATCTGGTTCATCGAGGGCCTCGAGGATGGCCGCGTGGCTCTGCTGACGAAGATGCACCACTGCCTGGCGGACGGAGTCCGGGGCGCCCGCTTGTACGAGGTGTTTTACGACCTTGACCCCGGAGCCCCCCTTCACCGGCCCGACACACCGGTACTTCAGGGCGAACGAATCCCGCCTGGATGGGAGATGGCGCTGCGGGCGGTGCCCAGGCTGGCGGGCACCCCGCTGCGGGCCGCCCGTACTTCTGTCCACCTCGGTCGCTCGGCGTTGAGGATGCTACAACTTCGCGCCTCCCCGGAGTGGCTGGCGATCACCTTGCCCTTCCAGGCGCCGCGTACGTCGCTCAACCACTCCATCACCGCACATCGCGGGTTCGCCTACTGCTCGGTCTCTCTCTCCGGGGTGAAGGCGATCAAGAACGCCTTCTCGGTGACGGTGAACGACGTGGTACTCGGCATCTGCACCGGCGCGTTACGTCATTATTTGGCCGATCGCGGCGAGCTACCCAGCAAGCCGCTGATCGCGCAGATACCTGTCGCCGTGCATGTCAACGACGGGGGCGATGCATCCGGGGGTGTGTGGGGCAACGCCACCGCCGTGATGGGCTCTGCCCTGCCCACGCAACTCGATGATCCGGTCGAACGGCTTCGAGCTATCCAAACCTCGACTCAGAGCGCAAAGGTGATGCAGCACGCGCTCGGCGATGACCTCATCCTCGACCTGGCCGATATCGCCCCACCCGGACTCCTCGCCGCTGGAGTCCGGGCTTACAGCCGGCTCCGTCTGGCCGACCGTCACCCGCCGATCTTCAACCTCATCGTCTCCAACGTCCAAGGCCCGCCGCTCCCGCTTTACATCGGTGGCGCGCGGCTCGTGGCCAGCTACCCGATTGGACCCTTGCTCGATGGTGGCGGGCTCAACATCACCGTGCTCAGCTATCTCGACCACATCGACTTCGGCTTCGTCGTATGCCCCGAGATCGTGGAGGATCCTTGGAGGCTTGCCGACGCGACGTCAGCGGCATTTACTGAGCTCGAGAAGGCGGCGGGTTGAGAAGCCCACGGGGCTGACATTTCGACAATGTGTGCATGGGGCGATTTGAGCGCCAGTGGCCTCGGAGAGTCTTCGAACTTATGTCCGGCTTTCGCATCCGGTGTGCTACGGGTGCCGCAAATTGGGGTTAGTGCTCGCGCCGGTCACCACTTCCGTAGCAGCGGATGGCTGCCGGGGCACCATCGGGGACCGCCGTGAACGTTGGCAACACTGGCGGTATGGGCCTGTACGGCTCGTTCATCGCCGGCCTCGGGTCGACTTCACCACGGTTGGGCCACATCGACATGGCACGCTCGGCTTGTGCAGTGATGGTCAAGGCGGGATTGACGCCGATGTTAGCGGTCACCGCTGACCCATCTACCACGTGCAGTCCCGGATACCCATAGAGGCGGTGGTAAGGATCGATGACTCCGGTCTCGGGGCCGTCACCAATGGTGCAACCACCCAGGAAGTGAGCGGTCATCGGGACATCGATGATCTCGCCGATGCTGCCGAAGGGATGGCCGCCGATGTTCTTCGCCAGTCTGCGCATGGTCTCGTTCGCTACGGGGATCCAGGTCGGGTTCGGCAGGCCGTGACCCTGGCGGGACGTCAGTCGGTGACGCCCGAACCGGCGCGGCTTCGCACTGACGGTCAGAGAGTTGTCGTTGGTCTGCATGACGAGGCCGATGATGGCGAGCTCCGACCAGTGATTGAGGCCGAACACCAGGGACGCCAGGTGGCCGGGGTGCCGCAGGACTTGACTGATCCATCGCAGCCATCGGGGGATGCGTCCACCGCCGTCGGTCATGACCGTCGCGAGGATGCCCATGGCGTTGGAGCCCTTGCCGTAGCGAACCGGTTCGATGTGGGTCCGCTCGTCGGGGTGGATCGACGACGTGATCGCCACACCTGTGGTGAAGTCGGGCCTGTCCTTGCTCCATGGGCTGGTCATGGCGCCGCAAAGGGACTCCGAGTTGGTGCGGGTGAGGACGCCGAGCCGGTCAGAGATCCTCGGTAGGACCCCGTCGGCCCTGAGGCGGTGCAGGAGCTGCTGGGTGCCCCAGGTCCCGGCTGCAAAGACGACCTGCTCGGCGGTGATGGTTGCTCCGGTGCGTCGGGCCATCCATGAGCCCGTGGTTTTGGTGCTGACGTCGTAGCCACCGCCTGCGCGCGGGCGCACCTTCTCGACAGTGGTGAGGGGGAGGATCTGAGCGCCGGCCTGTTCGGCCAGGTACAGGTAGTTCTTGACGAGGGTGTTCTTGGCGTTGTTCCGGCAACCGGTCATGCACTGGCCGCACTCAATGCAGCCGCGCCGGACCGGCCCGACGCCACCGAAGAAGGGGTCGGCAACCTCTTCGCCTGGCTCCTTGCGCCCGTCTCGGCCGAAGAACACGCCGACGGGGGCCATGCCGAAGGAGTCGCCGACTCCCATTTCCTCAGCGACAGTGCGCAGGGCGACATCTGACGGCGTCATCGTCGGATTGGTGACGACCCCGAGCATGCGCTTGGCAAGGTCGTAGAACGGAGCGAGCTCGTTGCGCCAGTCGGTGATGTGCGCCCACTGGGGGTCGCGGTAGAACGCGTCGGATTTTGGCTCGTAGAGCGTGTTTGCGTAGACGAGCGAGCCTCCGCCGACGCCGGCCCCCGCCAGGACGATGACGTCCTTCAGTAGGTGGATGCGTTGGATGCCGAAGCACTTCACCATCGGTGCCCACAAGAACCGCCGCACGTCCCATGAGGTCTCGGCGAACTCATCGTCTGCGAAGCGCCGGCCAGCCTCGACGACGCAGACGCGATAGCGCTTCTCGGTCAATCGCAGCGCAGTGACTGATCCTCCGAAGCCCGACCCGACGACGAGGACATCGAAGTCCATGTGGCTTGTTGACTCGGCGGACAACATAGAGGTCATTCCGACGGGGGTCGGTTTCGACCGTAGGTCTCATGACTCGACACCCACTCATCGGCTGCGATCGCCGAAGCGAGTGAGAGCTCACCGCACAGCACGGTCGCCGCCACAATTTCGGCAAACGCCAGTACACGCTCTTGGCCATAGCAGCCGAGTACCTCGAGGCACTCGCGCTGCGTCGGGAGGCCAGTCCCGCCACCAATGGTGGCGACCACGAGAGAAGGGATCGTGACCGAGACGTAGTAGCTCCCGTCGGGGCGCAGCTCACTAAAGCTGAAGCCAGCCGACGACTCGGCCACGTTCGCGACGTCCTGACCGCAGGCGACGAAGATGGCTGCGATTGCATTCGCGTAGTGGGCGCCGTTGCTGATCGAACCGGCGAGTAGGGTGCCCATGTTCGACAGCTGGCGCAGCCGATAGAGGTCTTTGGCGCTCGTGTGCATCACCTCTTCGATCAGCGCAGCCGGCAGGGTCGTCTCGGCCACCACCCGTTTGCCGCGGGTGTGAAGGTTGTTCAAGCTGGAATGCTTCTTGTCAGTATCCAGATTGGCGGCGAGGGCGAAATCCGTGAGTCCGCGAGGTTTCTGATCTATCATCCACTTACACACCTCATGGACTGACTGCGTCACCATATTCTGGCCGGCGGCGTCGCCAGTAGTGAAGTTGAAGCGGAGCCAGCGCATCGGGCCCAGAGCGTATTGCTCGATGTCGCGAAGATTTCCAAACCGGGACGATTCGTCGGCCTTGGTCTTGATGATGGCGAAGCTCTCATCAACCCATTGACCGAAGTTGCGAGCAGCTCGGGCGTCTTCAAATACGAACACCGGTGCCCGCTGCATGGCGTCGTCAATGACCGTAGCCGTGACGCCACCCGCCGCGCGAGTGAGACGCATCCCCCGGCCGTAGCTGGCGACCAAAGTACCCTCGGTGGTTGCCAGAGGCACGAAATACTCCCCGGATGCGTGCTCGCCATGGATGAGCAGTGGACCGGCAAAACCCAGCGGCACCTGCGCCACGCCGCTGAAGCCCTCCATGTTCCCGGGAAGGACACCCGGATCGAATGAGAAGGCGGCGACGTGATCAAGCGGCGCGCCCGTCTCCGCACTCACCACTCGGCGCCGCGCCGCAGCGGCATCGTGCGTGTAGTCATCACGGCCGTCACGTGGAAGCTGCCGCACTGTCCCCTTCCCTGCGCTGACACGAGGAATCGCTTCGATTTCGACAACCCATGCCCTCACCCAATCGAAATCAGAAAGTTTGCTCCACCACCATACGTGTCAGGTCTGCGGTCTGCGTCTTACAACCCAAGGGGTCCCACGCGGAGGCTGCCTACATTCGGCCACTCGGACCCACCCACAACGGGTCCAGCTGCCCTGAGAACATTTCGTGTCTCTGGCACAACGATCACGTTCTGTTCGAGTCGGCACCGTGACACTAATCGCACCACACCTGTCGGTCGCTGCGACGCGTCCTACAACGGGATCAGAACGGATTCACTCTCGGACCCTGCGTCGGATATGGGACCGAGCCACTCACGCAGTGCCTCATAGATAGAAGGATGATTGAGGAGATTGAAGTGGTGGAGCCCCCCGAAGTGGCGCGTGTGCTCGACAGGGAAGGGCATGTGCCCGCCATCACGGGATTGGCCGCGAGCACTGTCGGGCTGGACGAGAAAGTCGCCCATCCATCGACCGAGCGGGTGGTCAAGGCTTGTTGTCACGGTGGCGCTGATCGCGTAGTGATTGGCCCAAGGGATGAGAGGAACATCATCGGTTTCGCGCTTCGACCCGAGGCCTTCATTGCGCCAATGATCGTCGAGCAGATAGCCGGCACTCAGATCCTTGATTCCGGCGCTTCGCCTGTCGAGGATCGAAGCCAGCGGCCGACTCTCATCGAGCTTGCCGAACACACCGCTGAGACGGCTCACCCACTGCTCAAGGCCCGCCCCCAGATGTGGAGTGCCTAGGTAGAAGACGTGTCGCAGCTTCGATACCCACGAATGGTTCACCTGATGCGCGTAGTGGCACGCGCTGCGGGACACCAGACCACCCATCGAATGACCTACGAGGATCAGCTCGGTCACCGGAGTGGGCCAGGCTGCCACGACATCATCAAGGAGTGAAGTGAGGTACTGACCGTTCTCGGAGATGTGGAGGCCGGTGTTGTAGCGCAGATACACGGGGGTGTAACCGAAGTCTTCAGCGAGGCGTGAACCATAGGTGGACTCGGTGCCCAAGCCATGGCGATCCGCGTGCAGCCTCCACGACTCCTCGTTTTCGCCCAAGCCATGAAGGAAGACTGCTACCTTCGGCGTCGCCTCGGGGAATGCGACTTCGAGCGACGCGCGCCGGGGCACGACGTCTGCTCGAACACATCGAACAGCCATCGCGATCGCCAATGGGCTGCCCTGGTCGGCAAGCTCATCTCCCAGGGTCGCATTCAGCACTGCCAACGCCAGGTTGCTCCGGGGAGTCGACCCGGCCGGAGAAACTGAACCCCCGGCAGCGCCGACAAGTTGGCTGGCGACTAGGCCGGCAGCCAGGCCCGTCTCTCGGATCAAGGTGTAGACGCCGCTGGCGATGACGTCGTGTATGACTCGGGCGGGGAGGCTGACCGGAGCAGTCAATGCGAAAGTCCTGCCTGCGACAGCGCGATGCACCTGCTCGACGTGCGACACAGTGTCAGCCAGCGTCCGCGTCGCCAGCTGGCCGCTGGCCCGGATTTCCTCAGACCTCATTACCCTCCCCGAACCCGCCCAGCAATCTCGGAGACACTGCGTACCATCATCGATGGTAACCCGGGTCGAAGGTGCTCGAAGCTCTTCGACATCGCCATTGGGCGGCGCTGGAAGGGCACCAAGATCCTCCTCCATTTGGTCGATCTCGAGCAACCACCCAGGCAGACCACGAACGTCGATTCTGTATGGAGGGAGATCGAACGGAACACATTGACCAGCTCGGTCGCCCGAGAACGGGCCTCAAACGACGCACCCCGGCTCAGCAGGCCATCGTTCCGCCACAGCGTGTGGGCATGGGCGAAGGCCGAGGCGCGGGCGCAACTCGTGGATGAGTGGCCCATAAGACTGGACACCTCCAGGGCCAGCTTCGCCCGCCGACTCTCGGCCTGGCCGTTCATGCCTAGGCCGCTTTCGGGAGGTCACACCCGTTGACGGTCAACCAGTTGCCGCCACCTGGGAACCACTCCCTGACGCACGCTAACGTCCTCCCCCGCAGCCGGCGGTTTCGAACGAGCTGGTCCCTGGCAGGGCCGGGCCGAAGCGAGGAGGAACATCGTATGGCGAAGTTCGGGCGTTTCATCACGGGTCTGGTGTTGGTGGGAGCAACCGTGGGTGCCGGTCTCGGGGCCGTGGTCCTCGGAGGAGCACCGGCGGGAGCTGCCACGCTCATCACGGTCACCGACGCCGGCGACGGGCTGGGGCCGTTCAACTGCGCGCCGGGTGGTGACTGTTCGCTGCGCGCCGCCATCACGGCGGCCAACGCATCGGCCAGCGATGCGACCATCTCCCTGCCCGACGCGAGCACGGTCGCGCACAATGCCAGCTCCAACCATCTCTACTCGGTCCTCAATGCCAACGGGTCACTGGTGCTCAACGACAGTGGCCATACCGTGACCATCAACGGCGCCGGCCAGACCCTCGCCATCCTCCAGTTGCAGAATGGTCCGGCCACCAACCGCGTCCTGCAGGTGGGCACTGGCACGACCGCTGACATCTCGGGCATCACCGTGGAGAACGGCCTCAGCACCGGTAGTCCCGGCGGCGGGGGGATCCTCAACGACGGGACACTGAACCTGACGGATTCGACCGTCACGGGCAATGCTTCAAGTAGCTCCGGTGGCGGCGTCTACCTCGATGGCGTGGCCGCGACCCTGACCGACGACACGATCACCGCCAACAGTGCCTCTTCCGGCGGTGGGGTCACCATGCTGAGCGGGACCAACGTCATCTCGGGTGGCTCGGTGGACGGAAACCACAGCACCTTTACCGGCGGCGGCGGTGGGATCGACATCTCGGATGCTCAACCCAGGGGACTCGGCGAGTCTCAGCAACGTCGACGTCAGCAATAACACATCGGCGGTAGATGGCGGCGGACTGTACGTGGGGAACCAATCCGCAACCAGCAACAACCCGGTGACGTTGACCAACGTCACCGCAAACAACAACTCGTCGGGCGACGCCGGCGGCGGGATGTACGTATCCAACGACGGTGCGGGTGGGGGCACCGTCACCATGACCGGGGGCTCGGCGAGCGGCAATTCCTCGCTGAGCAACGGGGGTGGCATCTACGACCAAAACAACGGCCACGGCTCTGTCCACTTCACCGGCGTGTCCGTGAATTCGAATACACTCGTCCATCAACGCCGGCGGCATCTATGTGCAGGACGACGGGTCGGGGGACAGCACGACGTTCTCGGGGGGCTCCATCGACAACAACTCGACCAGCACCACTGCGACCAGCGGGCAGGGCGGAGGGGTCTACCTGTTGAACAACGGCACCCCGAGCACGGCCAGCTTCAGCGGAGGCAGCATCTCTAACAACCGCGCCTACGAAGGTGGCGGCGTCGAGCTTGCGCCGGGAAGCTTCCCGACGCGAACGGGGGACCTGGCCACTTTCACCAACGAGACCGTGTCCGGGAACAACGTGACCGAGGCGGGTGGCGGGTTCTTCGACGACGCGGGAACCGTTCAGCCGCTGACCATCGCTTCGTCGACCATCAGCGGCAACAGCGCCGGAACCCTGGCCACGAGCGACGGCGGCGGGATCGAGGCCTTCGCCCCTCCAATGACCTGCAACGCCATCACGCTGACCAACGACACCATCACGGCGAACACCGCGGTCAACGGGGGCGGGTACTACGGCGCGGGCTGCACGGCGCCGACGGTGACGACGGCCCTCAAGTTCGACACCATCTCCGCCAACACGGCCACCAACAATGCCGGGGCGGGGAACATTGAGACCATCGACGCCTCGAAGCTGACCTTGGCCGACAGCATCGTCGCCAACGGCTCCGCCTCCGGCGGTGCCGCCACGAACTGCCTCGTCACCGGGCCCGGAACGCTCACGTCGGGGGGGTACAACCTGATCGACAACACGAACTGCGGCTCGCCGGCCGCGACCGACATCATCGGACACAACCCGCAGCTCGGCTCGCTGGCCAACAACGGTGGGCCGACCCAGACCGAGGAGCCGGCGGCCGCCAGCCCCGCCGTCGGGGCGATCCCCTCTGCGGTCTGCAGCGGCACCGGGGTGAGCACCGACCAGCGCGGCGTCGCCCGCGGGGCGGGCGTCCACGGCTCGTGCACCATCGGGTCGGTCGAAGTGGCTCACAACGGCTATCGCTTCGTCGCCTCCGACGGCGGCATCTTCGACTACGGCAACGCCACCTTCTTGGGCAGCACGGGCAGCCTGCACCTCAACGCGCCCGTCGTGGGCATGGCCGCCACCCCGGACGCGGGTGGCTACTGGCTGGTGGCCTCCGACGGCGGCATCTTCAGCTACGGGGATGCGAAGTTCTTCGGCTCCATGGGCGGGCGGCAGCTCAACAAGCCGATCGTGGGCATGGCGTCGACGGCCAATGGGGGCGGATACTGGCTGGTGGCCTCCGACGGCGGCATCTTCAGCTTCGGCGACGCCGTCTTCCACGGCTCCGCCGGGAGCATGCGCCTGAACAAGCCCATCGTGGGCATGGCCGCCACCCCGGACGGTGGCGGCTACTGGCTGGTGGCCTCCGACGGCGGGATCTTCAGCTACGGCGACGCCGTCTTCCACGGCTCGACCGGCTCGCTGGTCCTGAACTCGCCGGTCGTCGGCATGGCGGCCGGCCCCGGCGGCAACGGCTACTGGCTGGTGGCGGCCGACGGCGGCATCTTCGACTACGGGAGCGCCGGCTTCTTCGGCTCCGCCGGCTCCCTCCGCCTGAACCAGCCCGTCGTGGGCATGGCCGCCACCTCCGACGGCAACGGCTACTGGCTGGTGGCGGCCGACGGCGGCATCTTCACCTACGGCGACGCGCCGTTCTTCGGGTCGACGGGCTCCATCCGGCTGAACAAGCCAATCGTGGGGATGTCGTCAACCTGAGCCGGGTCCGACCGCCAGGCAGCTCCTCACCGAGGTCTTCGGCCTCGACGGCGAACGCCTCTGGGTGACCGTCCACGAGACCGACGACGAAGCCGCCCAGCTCTGGATCGACAAGGCCGGCGTACGGCCCGAGCGGATCCAGCGCATGGGCGACGAGGACAACTTCTGGGCCATGGGCGACGCGGGGCCCAGCGGCCCCCATTCGGAGATCTTTTTCGACAAGGGAGGCGTACGGGCACGACGGCGGCGACCGAAATCATCGGACACAACCCCGCAGCTCGCTCGCGAACGACGGTGGGCCGACCCAGACCGAGGAGCCAGCGGCGGCCGGCCCGGCCTCGGGGCGATCCCCTCGGCGGTCGGCAGCGGCACCGTTTTACCTGCATGAGGCCGACGTGCTGGGCTGGGTCGATGAGTGGCTGCTGAGCGTGTTCGACCCAAAGTACCTCGACGGCACCGTGGCAGCACCGGCAGCGGCGCAGGAGCCTGACGACGGAGCGCTCGCACGGGCCGAGGCTGCACGCCGGGCCGTCAAGGACTGCGACGCCCGGCTGACCGAAGTATCGCTCCGCTCTGGAGGCGGGTGCCAACCCTGCCGTTGTGGCCGGGTCGATCAAGGAGGTGGAGGCCGACCGGCTCGCTGCGGAGCGTGAGCTGGCCTCGGCCGCCTCGGTCGCTCAGCCGCTCAGTGAGGCGGAGATTCGGGCGATGGTGACCTCGCAGCGCTAGGTGCTGCGTTCGCTGGCCAATGCAACACCCGAGCAGCGTGCAGCCATCTACGGGGAGACCATGGACCTGCGGATCACCTGCCACCCTGATGAGCCTGGCTGCGCCACGGTCGAGGCGAGGCCCGCGTGTGTTCAAGGGTCGAAGGTAGACGTTGACCTATTCGCCGGTCGGTGCCGTTGCGCGCACTCAAGCGTGACGGTTCTGTCTAACGGCCGTCTGGGAACTCGTCACGGTCCACTCATCCCCACGATGGGGGCGTTGAGGTGTATCGATCCGGTCGAGCCGTAGAACGCGGCGTCCCCATAGGAGAAGATGCCCCCGTCGGAGGCCACCAGCCAGTAGCCCTTTCCGTCGGGCGTGGCCGCCATGCCGACGATGGGCTGGTTCAGTCGGATGGAGCCCGTTGAGCCGTAGAAGGTGGCGTCCCCATAGGAGAAGATGCCCCCGTCGGAGGCCACCAGCCAGTAGCCCTTTCCGTCGGACGTGGCCGCCATACCGACGATTGGCTTGTTGAGGTGCAGCGATCCCGTTGAGCCGTCGAAGGTGGCGTCGCCGTAGGAGAAGATGCCCCCGTCGGAGGCCGCCAGCCAGTAGCCCTTTCCGCCGGGCGTGGCCGCCATGCCGACGATGGGCTGGTTCAGTCGGATGGAGCCCGTTGAGCCGTGGAAGGTGGCGTCGCCGTAGGAGAAGATGCCCCCGTCGGAGGCCACCAGCCAGTAGCCCTTTGCGTCGGGCGTGGCCGCCATGCCGACGATGGGCTGGTTCAGGTGGATGGAGCCCGTTGAGCCGTAGAACGAGGCGTCGCCGAACGAGAAGATGCCCCCGTCGCGAGCGACCGTCCAGTATCCGCCGGCGTCGGCCGTGTTGGCGATCCCCACGACCGGCTCGTTGATGTGGATGCTCCCGGTCGACCCGCAGAAGGGTTGGTTGCCATAAGGGAAGATCCCCCCGTCGCTGGCTGCGAGGCGGTAACCGGTCGGTGTGCCGGTCGGCGGGCTGCACGGAACCGAGAGAAAGGTGCTGAGACCGATGGGGGCCGTGTAGAGCTCCCGCACCGCGTTGCAGCTCCCTCCGTAGGAGGTGCACGGCGCCGACCAGGCCGAGTACCCGAGCCACCAGTTCCCGTTGGCGTCCTCGAAGAGCGAACCGCCTCCCGGACCGTAGGCGGTGCCGTACGTGACGAGGAAGGGGCCCGCCGGCTGGGCGCAGGGGCCGAGGGGACCGGCGCATGTGGTGAGAGCTTCGTTGTAGCTGGTCGACGTGAACGCGCCACCGGAGAACAGCAGGTCGTAGGCACCAGAAGCGAAGACCATTTGGGGGTCGTCCGTCGTCGTCTCCCACGGCAGTGCCGGCTGGTCGACGGTCAGCAGGACGGTGGGGGTCCCGACGATGCTGGTTCCGTCGGCGCTCAATTGGGCCGACCAGATCTGCGACGGCGCCGCGGAGCCGCCGCCGTCATTGGACTTCCACAAGAGGTAGGCGAGACCGTTGCTGGGGTCGACGAAGGGGCTCGGATCGAGCACCCCAACGCCGGGCGTCCCGCAATAGAGCGGGCCCGTCGAGTTGTCCGTGAATACGGGAGGGCTGAGCGTCGTCGCCGTTGCCACCGAGAGGCAGCTGTGCCGCGAATCTTGGGGGAAGGGGCTGACCGAGGCGTCGTAGAACATGACCCAGTGCCCGCCGTAGAAGAAGACGCCGGGCGAGGTCTGGCTGTTGACCGTCTCCCATGCGGGCGGGTGCGGCAACGCGCTCGAGCCCGCTCCCGCCCGTGAAGGGCTGCCAGCCCGAAGCGGGAGTGCCCGTGGTGTCGGTCAGCGCTTGAAGGAAGTTGCCCAGTGTGGTCCCCGTGGTGAACGCGTAATACGTGCCACCCGAGTACAAGAGGTCCGGGTCCGCCGCATCATTCGCGTAGGCCGGGGACGGGCTGGGGGTGAAGGAAACGTGGGCCTGCGCGGCATGGTGAGCGGTGTTGACCGCATCTGCGCCGGAACTCAGGGCTGTTGTGATGCAGCAGCCTGCGAAGACGCCCACACATGCGATGGCGACGGCCGATGCATGACCGAAGCGGTGCCTGGGAGAAGGGAGACGACGGCCTAAAGGATTGCTGCCATCGTTCGGCTTGATGAAGAAACGAAACGTTCGAGCCAACACCGACCTCTTCCTTCCGTCGGTAACCAGATTCTTCACCAGGCACTGGATCATGCTTCGGGCCTGCGATTCCAAATGGGTGGGGGTTGTATGGCACCAGGACGACGCCGTGCTCCGTGGAGCGCCGAACGGCAGTCCTGGATCATCACCGTGCCTGAGCGTATGGGACCGACCCTTCCGGATCATGCCTTCCGGTCCCCTCGCCTCACACGGTAGAAGATAGCGGTGGAAGACCAGCCGTTCCGCCACAGCGTGTGGGCATGGGCGAAGGCCGAGGCGCGGGCGCAACTCGTGGATGAGTGGCCCATAGCTGGACACCTCCAGGGCCAGCTTCGCCCGCCGACTCTCGGCCTGGCTGTTCATGCCTAGGCCGCTTTCGGGAGGTCACACCCGTTGACGGTCAACCAGTTGCCGCCACCTGGGAACCACTCCCTGACGCACGCTAACGTCCTCCCAGCGGGCGGTTTCGACGGACCGTTCCGTGGCAGGGCCGGATCGCAGCGAGGAGAAAACTCGTATGGCGAAGTTCGGGCGTTTCATCACGGGTCTGGTGTTGGTGGGAGCAACCGTGGGTGCCGGTCTCGGGGCCGTGGTCCTCGGAGGAGCACCGGCGGGAGCTGCCACGCTCATCACGGTCACCGACGCCGGCGACGGGCTGGGGCCGTTCAACTGCGCGCCGGGTGGTGACTGTTCGCTGCGCGCCGCCATCACGGCGGCGAACGCATCGGCCAGCGATGCGACCATCTCCCTGCCCGACGCGAGCACGGTCGCGCATAATGCCAGCTCCAACCATCTCTACTCGGTCCTCAATGCCAACGGGTCACTGGTGCTCAACGACAGTGGCCATACCGTGACCATCAACGGCGCCGGCCAGACCCTCGCCATCCTCCAGTTGCAGAATGGTCCGGCCACCAACCGCGTCCTGCAGGTGGGCACTGGCACGACCGCTGACATCTCGGGCATCACCGTGGAGAACGGCCTCAGCACCGGTAGTCCCGGCGGCGGGGGGATCCTCAACGACGGGACACTGAACCTGACGGATTCGACCGTCACGGGCAATGCTTCATCGAGCTCCGGTGGCGGCGTCTACCTCGATGGCGTGGCCGCGACCCTGACCGACGACACGATCACCGCCAACAGTGCCTCTTCCGGCGGTGGGGTCACCATGCTGAGCGGGACCAACGTCATCTCGGGTGGCTCGGTGGACGGCAACCACAGCACCTTTACCGGCGGCGGCGGGGGGATCAACATCTCGGATGCTCAACCCAGGGGACTCGGCGAGCCTCAGCAACGTCGACGTCAGCAATAACACATCGGCGGTAGATGGCGGCGGACTGTACGTGGGGAACCAATCCGCAACCAGCAACAACCCGGTGACGTTGACCAACGTCACCGCAAACAACAACTCGTCGGGCGACGCCGGCGGCGGGATGTACGTGTCGAACGACGGTGCGGGTGGGGGCACCGTCACCATGACCGGGGGCTCGGCGAGCGGCAATTCCTCGCTGAGCAACGGGGGTGGCATCTACGACCAAAACAACGGCCACGGCTCTGTCCACTTCACCGGCGTGTCCGTGAATTCGAATACCTCGTCCATCAACGCCGGCGGCATCTATGTGCAGGACGACGGGTCGGGGGACAGCACGACGTTCTCGGGGGGCTCCATCGACAACAACTCGACCAGCACCACTGCGACCACCGGGCAGGGCGGAGGGGTCTACCTGTTGAACAACGGCACCCCGAGCACGGCCAGCTTCAGCGGAGGCAGCATCTCTAACAACCGCGCCTACGAAGGTGGCGGCGTCGAGCTTGCGCCGGGAAGCTTCCCGACGCGAACGGGGGACCTGGCCACTTTCACCAACGAGACCGTGTCCGGGAACCACGTGACCGAGGCGGGTGGCGGGTTCTTCGACGACGCGGGAACCGTTCAGCCGCTGACCATCGCTTCGTCGACCATCAGCGGCAACAGCGCCGGCACCCTGGCGACGAGCGACGGCGGCGGGATCGAGGCCTTCGCCCCTCCAATGACCTGCAACGCCATCACGCTGACCAACGACACCATCACGGCGAACACCGCGGTCAACGGGGGCGGGTACTACGGCGCGGGCTGCACGGCGCCGACGGTGACGACGGCCCTCAAGTTCGACACCATCTCCGCCAACACGGCCACCAACAATGCCGGGGCAGGGAACATTGAGACCATCGACGCCTCGAAGCTGACCTTGGCCGACAGCATCGTCGCCAACGGCTCCGCCTCCGGCGGTGCCGCCACGAACTGCCTCGTCACCGGGCCCGGAACGCTCACGTCGGGGGGGTACAACCTGATCGACAACACGAACTGCGGCTCGCCGGCCGCGACCGACATCATCGGACACAACCCGCAGCTCGGCTCGCTGGCCAACAACGGTGGGCCGACCCAGACCGAGGAGCCGGCGGCCGCCAGCCCCGCCGTCGGGGCGATCCCCTCTGCGGTCTGCAGCGGCACCGGGGTGAGCACCGACCAGCGCGGCATCGCCCGCGGGGCGGGCGTCCACGGCTCGTGCACCATCGGGTCGGTCGAAGTGGCTGGCGTGCCGACGGTTTCGGCCGTCATCCCTAACAACGGCCCGATCTCGGGAGGCACCACCATCACCATCACCGGGACCGGCTTCGTCGCCGGTGCCAAAGTGGTGATTGGTCAGGGCAGTGGCGCCGGGTCGGGGGCCATCGCCGCCACCAGCGTCACCGTTGTTTCCCCGACCAAGATCACTGCCGTCACCGGCGGGGGGGCCAAGGCCGGTACTTGGACTTTGTTCGTGATCACCTCGGGGGGCACCAGTGCGGGTAACTCCGGGTGCCTACTTCACCTACACGGCGGCCGCGGTCGTCCCCACGGTGTCTGCCGTGAGCCCGAACGCGGGCCCGATCTCGGGAGGCACCACCATCACCATCACCGGGACCGGCTTCGTCGCCGGTGCTAAAGTGATGATCGGTCAGGGCAATGGCGCCGGATCGGGGGCCATCGCCGCCACCAGCGTCACCGTTGTTTCCCCAACCAAGATCACTGCCGTCACCGGCGGGGGGGCCAAGGCCGGTACTTGGACCTTGTTCGTGATCACCTCGGGGGGCACCCGTGCGGGTAACTCCGGTTCGTCCCCACGTCTCTGCCGTGAGCCCGAACTCGGGCCCGATCTCGGGAGGCACCACCATCACCATCACCGGGACCGGCTTCGTCAGCGGCGCTGTCGTGAAGATCGGCCAGGGCAACGGCACCGGTCGGGGGCCATCGCACGTCACCGTTGTTCCCACCAAGATCACTGCCGTCACCGGCGGGGCCGGGGACGTTTCAGTTTCCCCTGGGGGATTCTCGGGCGGCACCACGGACGGCGAGCGGCGGGGTCTTCAATCAGAAGTTCCAGGAGTGGCAGGACTTCTACAACTACGCTCGGCCCCATGGCTCGCTGGGGCAGACGCCCTACGAACGCTTACGGCAGACGACGACCCCGCGCTAAGCAATGTACTCAGTTGAAGTTGGTGTCGGAGGGCCTGATTACGCAAATTCCTACTGGCGGATCTGTCCCATGGGCCTGGCCCGATAGGCCGGCCGGAGGCCGGCAGGGTGCGGTTCCTGTAACACAGCACCCTCAAAGCAGCATCAATTCCGTGGGCCGCTTGCCAGAGTTGCACGCGCCTCGAACGGCACAACGGGGCGTGTGGATAAGTCTCGATCAAGTAGCCATCCGACATGGGCGACTGGTGCCGCTTCAACAATAGATTTCTATGTTCGGCGTCGGTCGAGGGCACCCATGCCAACGTACAATGGCGCCGCTATGAGCTACGCAGTGGACTTCGTCAACGTCTCCACGATCGGCCTGGAGTCGTCGCCGGTGGCGGCTGCGCTGGCTGGCCTGCGGGCAACGAGGCTCGCTACTTCAAGAACAAATACGACCACGTGTTCACAGTCGAACCGGCCGCCAAAGCCAAGAAGACCATCGATTGGGTGCACCGCATCCTCAAAGAGGAGCGCGACATCGTCGTCGCTTCGCCTCCGCTTGAGGCAGCGAACCTCGAGGTCGAGAACATCCGATGGCCCTACGTGTTCTACGAGAACGGGCTCTCGATCAACGTCGTGTACACGCTCGACGGCCCGAAGAAGCGAGCGGTCGGGTTCAAGCTCTCTGAAGGGATGGAGGTCCCCGCCGAGCTTGGCTCGTTCAAGTTCGCGCGACAGAAGTCGAAGCTGGCCGGGACGATCCGCGGCTCGTACTTCGTGATCAAGGGCGAGTACTGAGCCCAAAGTGCTTCGGATCCGACGGCACTTGGCCCAGATTCGCCCCGACCCTCTAGGCCTTTAGCCGTCAACCTGACTGTCCCCGATCGCCGGGACAGGGGCGCGGGAGCTGGGTCACGAGTCGATACGAACCATGCCAGCCGTGTTCACCACCGAAGCGGGGATGGTGCGAGCCCAAGAACGGCGCAAAACGGATCAGGTGTCTGAGACGTCGACGTACAGCTCGATCTCGTTCCCGTCCGGATCGAGGACGTGAAGACTCCGTGTGAACCTCCGCTCGACCTCGTAGAGAACTGGGGTTCGGGTTCTCTCCGTCTCGAGCACGCTCCGTGCGAGGCGGAGCTCTTCAGCTGAGCTGCCGATCTTGAATGCCACATGAGCGAGGCCGGTGACGTCGTCAGCCGGTGTTGACGCGACTGCATCGATCTCCATCAGGGCGAAGTCACGATGGTTCCCTGGCGTCTCGAGGGTGAAGAACGTCATCCGTGGATCTTCGATTCTCAACACGACTCTCATGCCC
Source organism: uncultured Acidimicrobiaceae bacterium (assembly GCA_963730395.1). Taxonomy (GTDB): domain Bacteria; phylum Actinomycetota; class Acidimicrobiia; order Acidimicrobiales; family RAAP-2; genus Bog-473. Next base: position 110,455 of record CAVSSK010000031.1, read on the forward strand.
AAGGTGCCCGAGTAGAAGACTTCGGCTAGTTGCAGATCGCGAACCTTGAGGACGACATGGCCGAGTGCTTGCACCTGCACCGCTCTACCTCCTTCGCACGATGACGCTTCAGACGACAGCGGCCCTTACCGCGTCGCTTTCTTCGACGCTCATCGGCGGCCCAATTGGCCTGAGGTCGTGCGAGGCGGCAATACGCGCCAATTCATCCATCGGCGGAAAGTGCGGCTGGGTCGGAACCACGTGCGCCCGCGCGGGACTGCTCAGCTCGCGAATCAAGTCACGGAAGCTGGCATTGTCGTGCACGAGGAGAATCCGCGCTTCGTGATCACCCACCACCCAGAACGTGTGGGGAACGCCACGTGGCATGGAGACCCAGTGCCCCGCGCCGATGACCAATTCGTCGTCGCCGCAGCGCACGACCATCTCGCCCTCGAGGATGTACCAGGTGTCATCAAGGTCGTCGTGGACGTGCAGTGGGGGCGCCGAGCCCACGGGCAAGGTCATCTCGAGCACGACGGTCTCCATTTCAGAGGCACGACGGTGCTCGACGACCAGAGTGTCGAGGAACCACCATGCTTGCGCATCTGCGTTATCGGGGGAATCAACAATTGCAGTGGTCACCTCGGCCACCTCCTATTCACAACCGCGTTGCAGGTCGTGTCGTCAGGCATCCTTACGATCTAGATCGTATGATAACCTTACGACCTATGTCAAGCGACTCCTGGGGCCGCATCGACCACGAACGAAGTCCGTACGTCGGCGCCATGCTGCGTGTGGTTTGGCAGTGGGTTCGTGACCAGCTGTATGCGGGTGTCCTGGCGGCAGGATTCGACGATCTAAGCGCAGCGCATGTCGCGCTCGGCGCTATCCGGCCTCGAGGGAGTACGTCCCAGTCAGCTCGCAGATCGTGTGGGGATCACGAAACAGTCGGTCAACGACCTGCTCGGGCACCTGGAAGGACACGGGTACTTAGTGCGTGTCGCCGATTCGGTCGACGGTCGGGCTCGTGTAATCCGACTTACCGCCAAGGGACGGCAGCTCGGAGAGACCATTTACGCCGCGGCGGGGGCGGCTCAGCTGCAGATCGAGGAGATCCTCGGGCCACGTCGGTTCGCGCAGCTGCACAGCTCGCTCGAGCTCCTGACCGAACAACTTGAGGGCTCACCGACCGTCCCCTAACGCATCAGGAGTGGGTGCCACCTTGCGGCATGCCATCACTTCGGGGCTTGTGGGCAAAGCAGTTCCCGAGCGGTATCCGGCATTCTGCGCTAGCCGCCCCGGCGACCACCCTAGCGTAATCGCGACGTGGCCGCTCCAGCCGTCAAGGGCTTCACCCACATCTCGCTCTCGATTGGCGAACTGGAGGCCAGCCTCGGCTTCTACCGAGACATTCTGGGTCTCGCCGTACTGGCCGAGCCGTACGAGGGTACGGCCTTCGTGGGCCGAGAGGCCATGCTGCTGGCTGGAAGGACCGCCCTTTGTCTCCAGGAGCACAGTCACCGAACCATGGAGCGATTCGATCCCTTGCGCCCCGGCCTCGACCACATCTCGTTCGTGTTGGCGACCACCGACGATCTGGAGGCATTCGTGAGCACCTCAGCGTGGCCGGAGTCCCGCACTCCGGCGTGAAGCGGCTCCCAGGCTTTGGTCACTTCATCGAGCTTCGTGATCCCGACGGCCTTCTGGTCGAGCTGCACTCACTGGGGACATGAACGAGCGGAGGCGCGTGCCGGTGGGCCGGCGCCAGCTATGGGCAGAACGAATCGGCAACGTGGATCATCCTGCCGTCCTTCTCCTGACCGGAGCAGCCATGCAGGCGACGACCTGGGAACAGCCGTTCCTCGCCCCCTTCTTGGACACCCACCGGTCGATCGTTCGATTCGATTGGCGTGACATCGTCCTCTCGACGTGGGCGCGCTTCCGGGACCACGCCTACGGCATTGACGACCTGGTCGCCGATTGCCTAGCCGTACTCGATGCTTTCGACGTGAAAGCCACGACGTTGTCGGGTTCTCGATGGGCGGGTGCATCGCCCAACTGCTCGCACTGTTCGCCCCCAATCGGGTGCGCTCGCTGGCACTTCTGTCCACCGGCTATGCGTCGAGGATCAAGGCCGACCGCGGTGAGCGGGGTGCGCAGCCCTTTGCACTGCTGGCCCAGCCCACGCCGCCTGATCCTGACGACCAGGTGAGACATCTACTTGAGCAATGGAGGCTTCTTTGCGGTCGCTCGTTCCGCTTCGATTCTGCCGAATGGGAGCTAAGGGCGCGGTGATGGGTTGAGCGGGGGCAGAATCCATCGTGCCCTCACGTCAGGCTGGGCCCGCAAGTCTTCGGCGTGGATCGCGCACAAGACCTCGCTCGCGTGGTCATACCGACTCAGGTGCTCCATGGTGATGACGATCCCATGTTCCCTCTTCCGCCGGTCGCGCTATTGCCGACACGCTGGAGGGCGCCACAATCAAGATCTACGCAGGTCGAGGCCACGATTTGCATCTGGATCCCGAGATCGCCCGCATCTTCGCGTCTCGCCTCCCCCATCCTTCTTAGGAAGGGCCGAATACAACTGGACTAACCGCCAGTAGCAGTGTGTGTCTCACCGCACGATCAGTCCCGATAGCCAGCAAAGCCAGGATCCCCCAGTTCGCCGGGCCGGCGTGCCCACCACGGCCGGCTCAGTATCTCGG